>CAVXKP010000021.1:0-119550 GCA_963762375.1 uncultured Acidobacteriaceae bacterium | reverse complement strand
GACATTGTCGACGAGGCGCACGCGGGCGAGCAGTTCGCACTTTTCTGATTACGCGGCGTACGCGGTGGCCCGGTCGAATGACGATAAATTGATCCAGTTAGCCGGAACTGGATCCCAACTAATCGGATGATCAGGCCGGGATCTCGTTGGTCGAATCCGGCGCGCTGTTTTTCACGCGGATGCTGGCTGTCCGCGTGCTGCAAGGATTGGACTATGCCCACTGCCGTATCCCGCTCCGAGAGTCCGGTCAAGCGCTGTGTCGAGTGGTGTGTGGCGATGGCTGTGGTCTTGTCGGCGGCGTGCGGGTGCTCCCACGACGGCGGCTCAGCTCCGAAGGCGGCCGGCGTGCACGTTCCGGCGAACTTCTGCAGCCTGCTCAGCGCATCCGACATCAGTCGGGTAATGGGCAGCGCGTATCCGGAGGCCCAGGGCAGCCAGTCCCCGAGTGAAGCGCAATGCACATCCATTCCGACCGCGGGCAACGACGTCAGCTACAAGCTCTACTGGAACAACGAGTACTGCATCGACGGGAAGCCGGTCGACAAGCAGTGCCTCGACTCGCAGTCCAAGGGGTTCGCCGTCAACAAGCAGTCCGCCGGTCAGGTCCAGAACGTCCCGAGTCTGGGTGATCAGGCGTTCTGCTTCGTGGCTCCGCCGGCGACCGTCGACGTGCTCAAAGGCTGGATCTACCTGATCGTGGGCGCCGGCACCTGCGCGCAAGCCCAGACCCTGGCCGGGATGCTGCTGGCCAAGGTCTTGGCTTGACGCCTCAGCTGCGTGCGGCTCTGTTCACTGCCGACACCACGGCACGCAACGACGCCGTAGTGATCGACGGCGCGATACCGACACCCCAGACCGTTTGACCGCCGATCGACGCCTCGACATACGCCGCGGCCTGCGCGTCCTCTCCGCCGCTCATCGCGTGCTCGGAGTAGTCCAGCACGGCCACGTGAAAGTCGATGGTTGCCAGCGCGTCGACAAACGCGGCGAGTGGACCGTTGCCTGAGCCGGTGATCTCGGTCTCGACGCCGTCGACCTTCACCGTCGCCGTGATCCTGGTGACGCCGTGGTCGTCTTCGGACGCGTCGACGCGCTGCTTCATCCGTTCCAGCGGCCGCACCGGCGCGATGTACTCGTCGGTGAAGGCGTCCCACATCTCCTTCGAGGTGACCTCGCCGCCTTCTCCGTCGGTGATTTTCTGGATCACGTGGGAGAACTCGATTTGCAGCCGTCGCGGCAGCGCCAGGCCGTGGTCGGCCTTCATGATGTAGGCCACGCCGCCCTTGCCGGACTGCGAGTTGACCCGGATCACGGCCTCATAGGTGCGCCCGACATCGCGCGGGTCGATCGGCAGATACGGCACCTGCCAGAGCATGTCGTCGACGTCGGAGTCGGCGGCGTCCGCGGCAACCTTCATCGCGTCCAGGCCCTTGTTGATGGCGTCCTGGTGGCTGCCGGAGAACGCGGTGTACACCAGATCGCCGCCGTAGGGGTGACGTTCGGGTACCGGCAGCTGGTTGCAGTACTCGACGGTGCGACGGATCTCGTCGATGTTGGAGAAGTCGATCTGCGCGTCGACGCCGCGGGAGAACTGGTTCAGTCCCAGCGTCACCAGGCAGACGTTTCCGGTCCGCTCACCGTTGCCGAACAGACAGCCCTCGATTCGGTCAGCTCCAGCCTGATAGCCCAATTCGGCTGCGGCGACCGCAGTTCCGCGGTCGTTGTGCGGGTGCAGGCTCAGGATAACGGAATCGCGGCGGGCCAGGTTGCGGCTCATCCACTCGATCGAGTCGGCGTAGACGTTCGGGGTCGCCATCTCGACCGTGGCCGGCAGATTGAAGATGATCGGGTTGTCCGGAGTCGGCTGGATGATGTCGCCGACCGCGTCGCAGACCTGCTTGGCGTATTCGAGTTCGGTGCCGGTGTAGGACTCCGGCGAGTACTCGAAACGCCATTGCGTGCCAGGGTATTTGGCAGCCTCCTCGACGCACTTGCGGGCACCGTCCGTCGCGATCGCCTGCACCGCGGCACGGTCGGCTCGAAACACCACGCGGCGCTGCAGGATTGACGTCGAGTTGTAGAAGTGCACGATCGCCCGGTGCACGCCCTCGCAGGCCAGGAAGGTCCGTTCGATCAGCTCGGGCCGGCACTGGGTCAGCACCTGGATGGTCACGTCGTCGGGAATCGCGCCGTCGGTGATGATCTCGCGAACAAAGTCGAAGTCGGTCTGGCTGGCCGACGGGAAGCCGACCTCGATCTCCTTGTAGCCCATGCGCACCAGCAGGTCGAACATGCGGCGCTTGCGTGCCGGGCTCATCGGGTCGATCAATGCCTGGTTGCCGTCACGCAGGTCCACCGCGCACCACAGCGGCGCTTTGTCGATGACGCGATCGGGCCAACTGCGGTCAGCCAGCCGGATCGGCTCGACCTCGTCGGCGAATGAACGGTAGCGGCTGACCGGCATCGACGATCCGCGTTGGGTGTTCCAGGCGGGTTGGCCGTCTTGGGGCGGGCCAGCCGGTTTATTGATGGTCCGACTGGAGGTGAATGCGTCGGGGGATTCGCCCAAATCGGATTGGGAAAAGCTGGAAAATTTAGTCACGGTATTTGCTCCGGGGAATGAGGAGGCTGGGTTGCCTCGAAAGTCTTAGACCGGCGCATCGCAAAAACCCGCGACGGGAAGCCAGTCTGGATCAGACCCCGCCGCGGCGTCCGAGAAGGAGCACCCGCTGCACGTCGGCTACTCTACCGCGCCTGTGCGTTTGCCCAAAACCCCGGGCCCTTAGTTCGTCGCCGGGACGATGCGCACCGGGATATCGGTGTTCTCGTCGGTGTAGTAGCTGGCGCAAACGCGGTGGTAGCCGTCGGCGATCTGCAGGGCCACATCGGTGTTGAGGTCCCCGCGCACAACCAGGATGGGCGACAGCGGCTTGCCCTTCTTGATCTTTTTCAGATCCACGCACACATGGGGGTTATCGGCAGGTAGCAGTGCCAGGCGCGATGCGCGCAGCAGATCCTTGGCCTTCTTGTGCACGATCGGGGCTTTCTTCAGCGCTGCCACGATTTCGCTGATCTGCGCATCCGAGGCAATTAGGGCGAGATAGCCCGCAGCCGCCGGGTAGTCGCGCTCGTCGGGTTCTTCGCCCCATAACACTGTGGCCATCGCGACGATCCTTTCTCACGACATCTGCGCCGCTCGTCGCCGGGCAGCCGTCAGCCACATTGATACCAAATTCGGGAACTGGCTGTTCTGAACGGGCGGCGACGCCGCGTGGCCGGTCAGCGCTTCGACCGGCCCGCTCGGGGATCCTTGCGCCGCGGCTGTCGAGTTACCCGAGGCCTGGCCGCTCTAGCTGGCTTGGTTGGGGGTTGCGCGCCGTTTGATGTCGCAGTCGTGTCAGTGAGGGTCACCTTGAACTGCATCGTGCGGTACGGCCATCCCGTTGCGGTGTCCCATTGGGAAACCATCAGCCCGACGCCGCCCTGAGTGTCCAGCTGCGAGCCGGGAAGGACGTATCCGCCGTACAGTTGCGCGACTTGATTGTTGGCGAGATCTTGTGCGTCCCAGGTTGTTCCGACCACCGGCATCTGAAGCTGCGCATCGTAGAGATCAGCGGTCGGCGAGTCGATGGTGCGGTATGCCAGCGCGTACCCCGACGACAGGAAGCCGCCGAGAATCCATGTGCCGGTGTCCAATCTGCGCAACGTCAGTTCGCCCCAGGTTTCAGTGGGGGGCGTGATGGGCGTCGGATCGTTGTCCCAGGCCCATTGGTTATTGGCCCAGCCCCAGCCCGAGTATTTGGTCATGTCGCCGATGTCGTCTGGAAGCACGCGTCTCAGGATTATGCCTTTGTCGCGCTGGAACCCAGTGGAGACGACATACACCCAACCGTCATCGGGGTTGTAGTCCCATGACCACAGCTGCGCATAGCCGTCGTTAATCGACGCGGGGAACGTCGCTTTGGCACCCACCTCCTGCCAGGTTGCGCCGTTGTCGGGGGATGCCCAGATTCCCGTCCAGATCACGTTTCCGAAGCCGCGGTTGACGATGGCATGCAGGTACATCGTCTGTCCGACGACCAGCACATCCGAGGGAATCACCGTACTGATTCCACCTTGATTCCAGGGCGGACTGTCGTGAACGTACGCCCACAACTGTTGTGCGTAAGCCGTATTCGCGCCAGCGGCGTCATCGTATTGAATCCGGTTATTGGTGTCGCCAGTGCCGAGCAGGGCAACCGGGGCGCGCCAGTCGCCCTGCCCGGGGGCGGAGCCGGAGAAGGTGTCCCCGAACACCGAAACCAGCTTGCCGTTGGGTGCCACGGCGCTGACACCGAGGTCGGTGCAGGTCACTCCCCACGTGTCGGTGATGCCTGGGCCGGTGATGTCGCCGACGTAGCCCTCGCTGGGCAGTGGCGCCGGCGGTACCGCCGCCGATCGTTTGGACAGAGACCGTCGCGCCGGGGCTGATTTGGTTGCAGTGGAGGAGTTTTCGCGCCGCCACCGGTAGACGGTCGAGTTGCTCACCCCGCACGCGGCGGCAACCGCGCCGACCTTCTCGCCGGACTGCAGCCGCCGCAGTACCTGGGCTCGCCGCTTGGCTGTATCAGTTCTAGACATAGGGTGCTGGCAGACTCCTTGGATTGGTTCTACTCAATATTCCACCGGAATAGCAGTACCATCGCTGGTCGTGGACACTCGGCCGTCGCCGGCCATGTATATCGGGCCCGCATCAAGCTCGACCTCACCGACGGGGAGGGAGTGGCGATGGTGATTCGCCGCGGCCGTGGTCACTAAAACGTTGTTCCCCCAACGGGAACCAGGCCGTCGACGGTGACCGCCGTGCCTCCGCCCGGGTCCGGGCGCCGATCTCTGGTCAGCCCGATCGTGATGGGTGCGACCGTCGAACACTTTGTACACACCGACCCGCAGGATCGTCGTGCGGTGCTGATCGAGCTTCGGTTGGACGCAGGCACGAGGCCCGCAACGGTTCGCCGTGGCTTCCTCGCATTGTTCACCGAGGTGTTCGGCGCTGCGGGTCCACCTCGACCGGTGCCTATCGCGCGACGTTACATGCGGTGCATGCTCACCCCCGACGAGATCACTCAATTGCTACGCGGCGGCGACCCGGGGACCCAGGCGGGAGCCCAACGCGCCCGTGGACTCATCTTCCATGTGTGGCCGGACCTGATCCTGCGTGCCCACATTGACCGCTCCATCAGCACCATCAAGGCCGACGCTGCCGCCCGTACCTTCCGCTGCGCGGGTGACGGCGTGGTCTGGGGAGTGATCGATTCGGGCATTGACGCAATCCACCCACACTTCAACGCGCACCACACGCTGTCGGGGCCCGGGGTCGCGAAACTGCACCGCGATTTCACGATCCCGTCGTCGCCGGACGACAAGCCGTCCCCGCTGACCGACGCCTTCGGGCACGGCACCCACGTGGCCGGCATCATCGCCGGCGAGGCACCGCAGGACGCCACCACGCTGCGGATCGCTCACAACGAACCCACCATCCAGGACCTGCCGCAGTGGGCGCTGCGCAGGCTGCCGCGGGACTGCACCCTGTCCGGCATGGCGCCGGCGGCCGGTCTGGTCAGTCTCAAGGTCCTCGACGACAACGGCAACACGCAGTCGAGCCTGGTGATGCAGGCCATCGATTACGTCCGCAGCGTCAACGCGGACGGCCGCGACCTGCAAATCCACGGCGTCAACCTGTCGCTCGGCTGTCCCTGGCCGCCGGGCGAGTACGCGGCGGGGCAAAGCCCGCTCTGCCGCGAATTGGACCTGTTGACCGGTAGCGGCGTGGTAGCGGTCGTCAGCGCCGGAAACGAGGGCGCGGGCGGAACCCTGGAGGGCCCGTCCGCTGACGTGCGCGGGCAGTTGTCGACGATCACCGATCCGGGAAACGCGGCCACCGCCATCACCGTCGGGTCCGTGCACCGCTACCGGCCGCACACCTACGGGGTGAGCTTCAACTCCTCTAAGGGCCCCACCCTGGACGGGCGTCTCAAGCCCGAGGTGGTGGCGCCCGGAGAGGCCATCACCTCGGCCGCCACCGGGCAACTGGCCGGTGTTCCGCCGCTGGCGCCCGCTGCGGACGACCCATCGAATGTGGCCCGCTACATCGAAGACAGCGGCACCTCGATGTCGGCGGCCCACGTTTCGGGGGCGATCGCCGCGTTCTTATCGGTCCGCAGTGAATACATCGGTCAGCCGACGATGGTCAAGAAGCTGTTCTGCGACTCTGCGACAGACCTGGGACGCCACGAGTTCTATCAGGGTTCCGGCCTGATCGACCTGCTGCGGGCCCTGTCCAATACCTAGCCCAGAGGGGATGAGGATCGTGACCGACTTCAACGGATTGACTTACTACGAGGTCGATTTCAATGCCGACGGCACCCTCGACACTGCCGGCGGCGGTGGTGACGGCGGACTTTCCGCCGCGGTGGCCGCCGGCGGCATCAGCGACCTGTTCGTGCTCTCCCACGGCTGGAACAACGGCGTGGATTCCGCGCGCAATCTCTACCAGGCGATGTTCGGCCTGCTGGCTGACCAGCTCGGCGGACATCTGTCGAGCAGCGCCGCCGTGGGCATCATCTGGCCCTCACTCCTGTTTCCGGACGACGACCCTGACACGGCGCCGCCGGTGCCGTCGACCGGCGCGAAGTTAGCCGCTGCGCTCACACCGGCCTTCCCGGGCCAGCAGCAGCAGCTGGCCACCATGGGTCAGTTGCTCGACCAGCAACCCCAAGACCCGGCCAAATTGACCGAATTTCACCAACTGGCGGGCGGATTGGTGACCACACCGGCGCAAGGTATCGAAGACGCCGGGGAGGCGGCACTGCTCACCGCCGACACCGCGACGGTGTTCGGGCATGCCGCGGCCATGGCACCGCACGCCCCTAGCGGCGCGCAGGGCATCGGCAACCCGTTCACCGGGTTGTGGAACGGCGCGCGTGAGGTGCTGCGCACTCTGAGCTATTACGAAATGAAGAATCGGGCCGGCGTGGTCGGCCAGAGCGGACTCGGCCCGTTGTTAGCCGGCCTGACCGGCCCTGGCGGCCCGCCGCGAATCCACTTGATGGGTCACAGTTTTGGGGCCCGGCTGGTCTCCTACTCCCTGGCGGGCCTACGTGCCGATCAGACCGGCACGGCCAGCCCGGTCAAATCGCTCACCCTCATCCAGGGCGCGTTTTCCCACTTCACTTTCGCCTCGTCCTTGGTATTCGATCCGTCCCGGGCGGGTGGGCTGGCGGGTGCCGGCAGCCGGGTCGACGGGCCCATGCTGGCCACCTTCAGCAGCGCCGACCGGGCGGTGGGGTGGTGGTATCCGACGGCGAGCATGCTCGCCGGTCAGGACAGCGAATCCGCCACCGACCTGGTGTATCGATGGGGCGGGATGGGCCACGACGGGTACCAGCAGACCCCGACACCTGCCACGGTGGTGCTGCAGGCGCAGGGACAGCCGTACGGCTTCCAGTCCGGCAGCTTCTACGGCCTGGACGCTAACGCAACCATCTGCGCCAACCAGTCCCCGTTCAGCGGGGCGCACAGTGACATATGCCACCCCGAAGTGCTCTGGGCCGTCGTCTCGGCGGCGAAGCTCGGCGCCTGATCGCGCCTCGACAGCCCCGCCGGGTCGGTCAGCGGTGAAAACCGGATGCCGTCGCACGTATTCTGTTTGTCGACCTATTACCCAGCAGTAGCTCCGGACCTGAAAGAGCAACAGTGGCGCTCGTCGTGCAGAAGTACGGCGGATCCTCGGTGGCCGACGCCGAGCGGATCCGCCGAGTCGCCGAACGCATCGTCGAGGCCAAAAAGCAGGGCAACGACGTGGTCGTGGTGGTTTCGGCGATGGGCGACACCACCGACAACCTGCTGGATCTGGCTCAGCAGGTGTGCCCGGCCCCGCCGGCCCGCGAGCTGGACATGCTGCTGACCGCCGGTGAGCGCATCTCCAACGCGCTGGTGGCGATGGCCATCGAATCGCTCGGCGCGCAGGCCCGCTCGTTCACCGGCTCGCAAGCCGGCGTCATCACCACCGGCGCCCACGGCAAAGCCAAGATCATCGACGTCACCCCGACCCGCCTGCAGGCTGCGCTCGACGAAGGCCGCATCGTGCTGGTCGCCGGATTCCAGGGGGTCAGCCAGGACACCAGGGATGTCACCACGCTGGGCCGCGGCGGCTCAGACACCACCGCGATCGCGTTGGCCGCGGCGCTGGGTGCCGACGTGTGCGAGATCTACACCGACGTCGACGGCATTTTCAGCGCCGACCCGCGGATCGTCCCCAACGCCCGTCGACTGGACACGGTCACCTTCGAGGAGATGCTCGAGATGGCCGCCTGCGGCGCCAAGGTACTGATGCTTCGCAGCGTGGAATACGCCCGCCGCTACAACATTCCGGTGCACGTGCGCTCGTCGTACTCGGACAAACCAGGCACCGTCGTCACCGGATCGATCAAGGACATACCCATGGAAGAGCCCATTCTGACCGGCGTCGCACACGACCGCAGCGAGGCCAAGGTGACCGTCGTCGGAATCCCCGATCACCCGGGCTACGCCGCCAAGGTGTTCCGCGCTGTCGCCGACGTCGACGTGAACATCGACATGGTGCTGCAGAACATCTCCAAGATCGAGAACGGCAAGACCGACATCACCTTCACCTGCCCCCGCGACAGCGGCCGGGCCGCGGTGGAGAAGCTGGACTCGCTCAAAGACGAAATCGGTTTCAGCCAAGTGCTTTACGACGATCACATCGGCAAGGTGTCGCTGATCGGTGCCGGGATGCGCAGCCACCCCGGGGTCACCGCCACCTTCTGCGAGGCCCTGGCCCAGGTCGGCGTCAACATCGACCTGATCTCCACATCGGAGATCAGGATCTCGGTGCTGTGCCGGGACACTGAACTAGATAAGGCTGTTGTCGCGTTACATGAAGCATTCGGCCTCGGCGGCGCTGAGGACGCCACGGTGTATGCGGGGACAGGACGTTAGATGGTTGCCATCGGTCGCCCCCAGTCCGATCCCACATAGGCGAGTACCGCCATACCCGGTAACGCGACACAGGCACACACGAGCACGATCCTTACCTCATTCCGCAGACCGTCACGACGGTAGAACCTTGACATCAACCAAAGCACCGGGACAAGCGAAGGAAAGATCAGCAGACTGTACAGGCGCGATAGATAAGCCAGGTTGACCCACCCCATGATCGCCGCATGTTCCTGTGAGACATTCAAACTCAACGCACTGATCGCTCCCGCGCAGACACCGCCAAGCGGATCATACGCGCCCGGATGATCCAGCCGGCCGCCCACCGAACTGCAGATTGCCTGGGCTTGCGCTGGATTTCCATGGTGCAGCATCACCGCACCGAATGCGATCCCCATCAGCACACAGGGGAGCACGCAGATGCGCGCAGCGCGACGCAGGTTCACGGTTTCAATCAAGACTGCCGCAAAGAAGTAGGGAACGGCCACCAGCAACGCTTCATGCGATAGCGTGATGCCCACCAGAAAAACGCTGAGCATCGCGCTCAACTGCCAGTCCTTCCACCGGCGATCGATCAGCGCATAGATCGTCAGGCCCAGCGCCGCAAAGAGCAGGATCTCCTTCCGAAGGCCGGAACACCCATCCAGTACCGTAAACTCCAGCGTTGCCGGCGACAGCAGTACCGCGACCATCAGGTACGACCATCGAATCCCGTTCGTCAGCCGGTAGACGCATCCCAGCAGCAGCAGTAAAACGCTGACTTGAATCCAGAACACCACCCATGGCAGCCGAACCCCGCTTGCACGATGCAGCAGCATCACCAGTGCGCCGGGAAGCCCGCGTCGCACGAAACCTCCGCTGTAGTTGATCAGCCAGTCCCCGATCGCCCAGGGGTCGTTGTGCCGCACCCAGTACACGCCATTCCAGATCGAGTACGCCGCGATGAACACCAGACACGACCCGAACAACCAGCGCTTCCAACCCTCCGCAACCCGCTCGGGCGCAGCACTGCCCGAACTCCCAATCTCCGGCTCAGCCGCAAGCACCATATCCTCGGAGACAGGCGCGGATGGATTCCAATCTTCCTTCATCACAAGGTCCTTGAGAGATTTCTGTGAAAGAGCCCGGCAGGAAGCAGCTTACATCGCTCGCTTGACGCGTCCGAGTGCGGTGCCGCGCAGATCCTGCAATGCTTCTCGATACTGCGGTGAGATCAGCGACAGGTACCCCTGGTTCCTGTACCCCGTCCCGATCGCCGGCAGCGTCCACGCGGTTGCATACACGATCATCGCGAGCGCCGCGATCACACGGCCCCCGAACGCGCCGCGCTTCACCGGCTCCGCCGCCTCCTCTTCAGCCTTGGACCTGCGGGCAATCATCATCGCCAGCAGCATCAGGCACATCGCCTGCATATGCATCCAGCGCCCCCAGTCCGCTCCCACATACATCAGGACCGCCATCTCCGGTAGCGACAACAGAAAACACGCCATCACCACCCCCACCTCATACCGCAGCCCGTCGCGACGATAAAACCGCACCATCATCAGCAGCAGAGGCACGAACGTGGGGATCGCGAAGACGCAATACAAACGCCCCTGGTGAACCGTTCGAATCCAACCGATGATCCCCGCATGCTCCTGCGCGGCGCTCAACTGCAACGACGCAATCGATCCCGTGCACACGCCGCCATCCGCCCGGATGACCCCCGGCGCGTCCATCTGTCCGCCTACCGAGCTGCAGATCGCCCGCGCTGTCGCCAGATTGCCGTGATGCAGCATCACCGCCGCCAACGCCACGCCACTCAGCGCCATCGGCAGAGCGCACATGCGAATCGCCCGCCGCAGGCTCTTCCCCTGAATCGCCACGGCTCCAAGAAAATAGGCGGCAACCGCCAGCATCGCTTCATGCGACAGCGTAATCCCCACCAGCAGCAGCGCGAGCATCCCTCCGATCTGCCAGTCCTTCCATCGTTCGCACACCAGCGCCCAGATGGTCACGGCCAGTGCAGCAAAGAGCAGGATCTCCTTGCGCAGACCGGCAAAGTTTGGATCCAGAACCGTGAATGCCAGCGTCGCCGGAGAGAGCAGCACCGCCGTCATCCCATACGACCAGCGAATCCCTTTCGACAACTGGTAGACGCAACCCAGCAGCACCAGAAAAACCGTCACCTGGATCAGAAAAACATCCCACTCCAAGGGAACCCCGGTCACCCGATGCAGCCCCATCACCACCGCGCCGTCAAGTCCGCGACGCACAAAGCCGCCGCTATAGTTGATCAGCCAGTCCCCGATAATCCACGAATCGAGGCCGCGCGCGTGGATCGCCCCGGTCCAGAGGGAGAACGCCGCAATCGCGAAGAGATACCCCCCGAAGAACCAGCGTCTCCAA
Organism: uncultured Acidobacteriaceae bacterium; assembly: GCA_963762375.1. Taxonomy (GTDB): domain Bacteria; phylum Acidobacteriota; class Terriglobia; order Terriglobales; family Acidobacteriaceae; genus Granulicella. Next base: position 108,165 of record CAVXKP010000021.1, on the reverse strand, counting down.
TCCCCCACCAGGGATCCGGACGTCGCATCCTCCCATTCCTGTATCTCCTCGTGGGACACTATGGATGTTTCTTCTGAGATAGTCGTGCTTCGATTCATACACTCCTGCGTGCAAGATCAATCAACGATCTTCGGGAACGGCGTCAGATGGAAACATCGTCCGACAATTGTAATCACGATATGTCGTGTGGGGACATCAAGGCGTGTAAATTTGTATCGTTACCCCCATTGCCCCCCGGGCTACCCCGCCCCTTCCCCCCACCGGGCCTCCCGCCGTCTCCGCAGGTCCTGTCAAGCCCCTCCCCACCCCAAAATCCTCCAAACCCCGCGTCCCCATTGGCGATAAATCTTTTCAAAACCTGGCACAGTACCCCCACCCAACTCTCTACAATAGAAGCAGGGGCAAATCCACTCAGAACCTGAACCACCCACCGCCACCTCGTGCGGCATCCCCCTGCTTTGAACACTTTGCCCGCAATCCACCTGGAAGCAATCACTTACCCGGCACCATGGCATCCACCAACCTGTTATCAATACTTTGCAGATTTCTCCGAGCGAGGGAAGAAGGGGTACTTTGCCCCATAACCCGCATGAATAGAATAGTTTAGACCAGAAAACCCACCCGCGCCGGTGGGTACTTTGCCTCATAACCCAAGCAACATCAACCACTTACATCGAAAAACCTAATACCGGGGGGGGAGGGGGGCCAACCCGAAGCCCTAGCCGCTATTCCCTGCCCTCAACTTCTCCAGTGCAGCTCCACCGGCCCCTTCAGCGGATGCTCCCCTTCACCCGTCAGCCGCCGCTGCTTCAGCGCGAAGTACCACTTCGCCGGCATGTCCGCGTCGTCGATCAGCATCAACCCCGGGTTCGACCGCAGCCCGCGTGCCTGCTCCACCATCGTCTGCTGATCCTGCGCCACGAACTTCGCCCCAAAGTACCGCGCAATCGGCGTAACCAACGGCACCCGGTACGCAATATCCCAGGCCGCCACTACATCGATCCGGCAACTCGTCGCCGTCACTGGAGTCACCGTCGTCAGCGAAGCGAACCACCGCTCGCGCCCCTTGACGTTCACCGCCCGAATCGTCTCGTACCGCCGATTCGGCAGCACAAAATCAATCGTCGTCACCGGCTTCCCCAGCAGCCGGTACGGCGCGCTGTTGGACGAAGGAGCATGCGCCGACATCCGAAACCCGGCATTCCGCCCGCCATGTTCCTTGTCCTCCAGCGGCTCAAACCGCTTGGTCTTCTCATGAATGCTCGCCGCGCTCCGCCACCACCACGCCCGATGCACAAACGGCCCATGCGCAGGATCCATCAACCCGATAATCCCGTGGTCCACATTGCACGGCAGCTCCGCCTGCAGATGCGCACTCCGATACCTCGCCCCGAACTTCGGCAGCTCCGGAACTGGCGGCAACCCACGCACATCCTCAACCCGCCCGCTCCCCGCGGCCGGAACATACACCCACGCATACCCATCGCGCTCCACCACCGGAAACGCGTTCGCATAGATCTTCGTCGGCACTAAATTGTCAAAGGTCGTCAGCGAAGGAATCTCTTCGCAGCGCCCCGTGCAAGGCTCAAACCGCCAGCCATGATACTTGCACTGCACCGTCTCTCCATCGAACCAACCCGCCGACAGCGGGATCCCCCGATGCGGACACAGATCCCGCATCGCAAACAGCGCTCCATCGCTCTTGCGCCCTACCAACATCGGAATCCCCAGCAGCATCGCCACCGCCGTATCGCCGCGCTTCAATCCCTCCGCCCGCAGCGCCGGATACCAGTCCCCAAACACCATCTCCGCCGGCGGCCCGCTGCTGGCCAACTGCACCAGGCCCTGCTCCTGCGACCGCCGCGCCGCCGCCTTCATCGGCTTCATCTTTGCCATCGCAGTCAGTGTACGCGACCCCACATCTCCGTTCTTAGACCCTTTCACATAACCGTCCTGCACCAAGTACCCACTACGCGTGGAGCGGGCGTTCGCACGCCTTTTTTACAGCTTCGCGTGGTCCTCCCGTTGGTCGATAACAAGATTGCATTCGCGACCAGCGGAAGCGCCCAGCCGAAGGCCTCTGCCCGCAACGAAGTTCCCGTCCCGCGCGTAGCGGGCCCGTCCGGCAGGACATGCCTGTCGAATTCCTGAACAGATTCCAGGATGCGGGTTCGCACAACCTCCATCCACTTCCACCCGCATACACTAGTCCCAATGCCCGTCGCTACGCCGCCCCGACCGCGCTCCACGCTCCTCTCCATCCTCCTTCTCTGGATCGCCTTCTACGCCAGCTTCACCCTCTTCACCCCGCCTCTCCTCGACGACGCCGACTCCGTCCACGCCGAAGTCGCCCGCGAGATGCTCCTCCGCCACGATTACGTCACCCTCTACGCCAACGGCATCCGCTACCTCGAGAAGGCGCCGCTCCTCTACTGGTCCATGGCCGCCTCCATGCGCGTCTCCCAGCTCTGCGGATTCACCTCGCCCCGCGCCCTCACCGTCGCCGCCCGCATCCCTCTCTCCCTCTCCGTCCTCGCCCTCGCCCTCCTCCTCGAAGCCTTCGCCCGCCGCCTCTTCCGCACCACGCACGCCGGCCTCTATGCCGCTCTCATCACCCTCTCCAGCTTCGGCATCTTCATCTTTACCCGCATCAACATCCCCGACGCGATGCTTTGCCTCTTCACCACCCTCGCCCTCTACTGCTTCTGGCGCACCGAAGAGCTCTCCGCCCACCCACAATCCCAGACCCCCAATCCCGGGTGCCCCAGGTCTCGCCCTTGAGACCTGGGTTTCTTCACGACCGCCTCCGCCTCTACTGCTACGGCTTCGCCGCCGCCTGCGCCCTCAACGTCCTCACCAAGGGCCTCATCGGCCTGCTCTTCCCCCTCGGCATCGTCATCCTCTACGTCCTCCTCGCCCGCGGCCTCCCTCGCGGCCTCGCGCGTCTCCGCGAACTCCACCCCTCCTCATCCCTGCTCGTCTTCCTGGTCCTCGCCGCTCCCTGGCACATCCTCGCCGGCCTCGCCAACCCCACCCAAGGCACCCCGCTCCCTTCGCCTTCGTCTGGCATTACACCTTCCCGCTGTCGCCAGGCCACTGGCTCGTCCCCCTTCCCACCGACGGCAACGTCCGCGGCTGGTTCTGGTTCTACTTCATGAACGAGCACCTCCTCCGCTACCTCAACCTCCGCGTCCCCCACGACTACGACACCTCGCCCCTCTGGCTCTTCTGGGGCCTCTGCCTCATCTGGCTCATGCCCTGGTCCGCCTTCGCCTTCAAAGCCATCGCCTGGGCCGCGCCACTCTTCGGCAGATCCTCCCAAGCCCAAACCTTCCGCAGTCAGCTACGCCGCCACGACCTTCCTCTCAAGCGCCGCGGACCTCTTCTCCTCCTCCTCTGGGCCGCGCTGCCACTGCTCTTCTTCTCCCTCTCCACCCGTCAGGAGTACTACGTCCTCCCCTCCCTTCCCGCCTTCGCCCTCCTCATCGCCGGCTGGCTCACCCACGACGCCCTCTCAACCTCTCACGTCGCCACCACTCCGGCTGCCCCACGTCTCGCTTCTGAGACGTGGGTTCCCACCACAGGCCGCGCTTACCTCCGCTGCACCCTCGCCCTCCTCCTCCTCGGCACCCTCTTCGCCATCGCCGCGATCTACATCCTTCTCCAATCCCACGCACCCGCACCCCACACCGACCTCGCCTCTCTCCTCACCGACCACCCCTCCGACTACGCCCTCAGCATGGGCCACTTCCTCGACCTCGACACCCGCGCCCTCGGCCTCTTCCGCCTCCCCCTCGCCCTCGCCGCCCTCAGCCTCTTCCTCGGCCCCCTCGCCGCCTTCCTCCTCCGCCGCCGCGCCCGCCCCCACGCCGCCAACCTCGCCCTCGCCGCCGGAGCCTTCGGCTTCCTCCTCGCCGCCCACCTCGGCCTCCAGACCTTCGCCCCCGTCCTCACCTCCGCCCAGCTAGCCGAAGCCATCGCCCCCCAGGTCCACCCCGACGACCTCATCGTCCTCCACGGCGAGTACGAGGCCGGCAGCACCCTCGCCTTCTACCTCCAGCGTCCCAACTCCTACGCGCCCCAGCCCAACACCGCGCAGTTCCTCCACATCCTCCAGGGCCGCAGCTCCAACCTCTGGTACGGCAGCTTCTTCCCCGACGCCCCCAGGATCTTCGAAACCCCCGCCACCCTGGCCGCCAAATGGCCCGGCCCCCAGCGCATCTTCCTCTGGCAATCCCTCGCGAACTCAGATGCACCGCCCAACCAGCTCCCCCCTCTTCCCGGCCCGGTTTACATTCTCGTAAAATCCGGAGGCAAAGAGATCGTCAGCAACCAACCCAACCGCTAATCTGTAACCACAACTTCCGCCTTTGCCTTTGCTTTTGTCGTTCACGACTCACTACCAACTACTCACTACTCACTGGTTCCCTATGCCCTGTCACGCCGATGAACTCCGCCAAGTCCCCCTCTTCTCCTTACTCGACGAGGACGAGCTCTGCATTCTCGCCCAGCAAGTCGAGCTCCGCGACTTCGCCGCCAACCAGCGCATCTACAAGGCCGGCGAACCCAATGGCCCCGCCTACGTCATGCTCTCCGGCGCCGTCACCGTCACCCTCCTCGATGAAGACGGTCAGGACGTCATCTTCTCACAGCCCCGCCACGGCGACTTCTTCGGCTTCGCCTCCATGCTCGAAGGCATCCCCCACCTCACCACCGCCGTCGCCACCGAGCCCACCACCTGTATCGAGATCGATCGCAACGACATCTCCGTCCTGCTCGAAAAGAAACCCCAGGCCGGCCTCGACATGCTCACCGTCTTTGCCACCGAGATCCACAACGCCCAGCGCGTCATCCGCGGCCGCGCCATGCGCAATCCCAACGAACTCATCGACGAGCAGGAGACCTTCGGCGAGCGCATCGCCGATCACGTCGCCAGCTTCGGCGGCTCCTGGACCTTCATCATCTTCTTCCTCGTCTGCCTGGTCTCCTACACCATCGTCAGCAACATGCGCGGCAACAAGAGCTGGGACCCCTACCCCTACATCCTGCTCAACCTCTTCCTCTCCATGCTCGCGGCCATCCAGGCGCCGGTCATCATGATGAGCCAAAATCGCCAGGACCACAAAGACCGCGTCCGCAGCGAGCTGGACTTCGAAGTCAACCGCCGCGCCGAAGCCGAAATCCAGGCCCTCAGCCGCAAGCTCCACTACCTCACCGACATCGTCGGCGACATCCACGACCACGTCTCCACCCCCACCATCAACAGCAACACTTCCAGCTAACAAATACCGTTGTTGAGCGGATGCCTCAACTGTTGCCGTGGCTTCTACCTTTGCCGTTGCCTTTGCTCTTGCCTTTCTGGCTGTCCTTGCGAGCGCCGCGAGGAACCCGCTTTCCGCCCCCGGAGCTACAATCCTCCACGCCAACCCGCGAATCGGCCCTGCCCCATCGCGCCCTCCGCACTACTCACTACTCACTACTCACTACTCACTACTCACTGTTTCTCCAACACTCCCCGCCGCAGCCGAAACCTCTCGCCCCGCCAAACAATCTCATCCCCCGCATAACTCCACGCCCAGAAGAACAACCCAAAGCAATCCCGCAGCGGCAGCCACACCATATCGCGCAGCACCTGCCCATCGCGCAGAATCCCCACCCCCACCGTCAGCGCCACACTCACCCGCACCAGCAGCGCCATGCTGAACAGCGAGAACGACCACAGCGCAAATCCACTCGCCGCCATCGCCGCCAGCGACCACGGCAGCAGATACGTGATCCCCAGCCCCACATACCCCCACCGCCGCGAGTCCCGCGTGCTCCGCGCCCACCGCAGCTGATGCTCACAGAAGCCCCGCAGCGTATACGCCGGCACCGTCGTCTCCACCACCTCGCGCACCAACGCCACGTTATAACCCGCCGCACTCAACCGCGCACCCAGCTCATAGTCATCGGCCAGCTGATCCACCAGCCCCTCAAACCCGCCCATCGTCGCCAGCGCCGTCTTCGTCGTAGCCAGCGTCGACCCCAGCCCAAACCGAATCCCTCCCTCCAGCTTCCGCGCCACCAGCACTCCCGGCATAAAATCCGTAGCGATCCCCAGCGCCTCCAGCCTTGACCACAACCCGCCTTCCGCCCGCCCCACATACGGCACCGTCACCAACCCCACCGTCGCATCTGCGAATCCCGCCATCACCCGCTGCAGATACTGCGGCGACACGCGTATGTCGCTGTCGTTCACAATCACGTGCTCAAACCGCGCCTCCGGCAACATCTGCACCAGGTTCGACATCTTCCCATTCGTACCCAGCCGCTCCCTGCACTCCACCAGCCGGATGCTCACCCCCGGATACTCCACCCGCAGCCGCGCAACCTCCCGCACCGCCGCATCTTCCAGCGAGCTCACCCCAAACAGCAGCTCAAACTCCCCCGCATACTCCTGCACGCAATGGCTCACCAACCCCGCATACATCCGCGCATCCACACCCTTCACCGGCTTCAGGATCGAAACCCCCGCCGCGCATCCCCCGCCCCCACCCACTCCCGCAACGCGCGTCGCCCGCTCAAAATCCCGAGCACTCCACAGCGCAATCAACCCATACGCCACCCCGCTCAGCGTCAACAGCGCGAGCACCCCCTGCACCACCACCACAATCCAATCCATCCCATCAGTGTAGTAGGACCGCAGGGGATAGGGGATAGAGTGTAGAGGATAGAGAAAGACCCAAAGCTTACCGCAGCTTCTTAGCTGCCACCCTTGCTCGCAGCGTAGCCAAAGACGCGTTGAGTATCTTCAAATCCTCCAAGGCAAGAGATTCAGCCTCGACGATCCCGCCCCTATCCCCAAATCCAAGCATCGACGCAAGCTCAAGCTGCGTCTGCACCTCAAGCGTATAACCCCGAGCGATCCCCAAAAATTGGATCAATTCTCCCGTCGTCAGCCGGCCTTTCCCCTCAGCAATATTGCTTGGAATCGAAACAGCAGCCCGCCGCAACGGGTTCGTCAATCCAAACCGCTCATCCACCGGAAACCCCTGCGTAACCTTATCAATCAACGCTGCCAGCTCCATCCCCTTCTGCCAGGCCACCGAATTTCGATAGGAAGAATTCATCTCAGCCGCAACCATCTCAACGGGCCTCGCTCTCTCTACGCTCTACGCTCTACCTCTACACTCTACCCTCTACACTCTTCCGCTACTCATAGCGCAGCGCCTCAATCGGATTCAAATTCGCCGCCTTCCACGCCGGATAGATCCCGAACACCAACCCAATCCCGCACGAGCACAAAAACGCCGCCAGCACCCACAGCAAACTCACCTGGCTCGGAATCCAGAACTTCAGCACCAGCGCAATCACCGCCCCCGCCAGGATCCCGATCACCCCTCCCACCGCGCACAGCACAATCGCCTCCAGCGTAAACTGCAGCAGAATCGTCTGCTTGGTCGCGCCAATCGCCTTGCGCACACCGATCTCCCGCGTTCGCTCCGTCACGCTCACCAGCATGATGTTCATCACGCCCACGCCGCCCACCATCAATCCCACCGCGCTCAATCCGAACATCAGCAGAAACAGGCTTCCGGTAATCTGATTCCAAAGTTTCGTAATCGAATCGGAGCTGAAGATCGCAAAGTTATCCGGCTGCTCATTGCGCACCTTGCGCCGCCGCCGCAGCACCTCGCGAATCTCATCGGTCACCAGCGCCTTGTTCTTCTGGTCATCGAACTTCGCGCTGATCCAGTAATCCAGTATCTCCGGATGCAGCTTCTGAAACGTCGAAATCGTGAAGTACGCATAGCTGTCGTCCGGGTTCTTGCCTCCGCCAAAGGCCGTCTTCTGCTTCTCGAACACCCCAATCACCGTGAACGTCCGCCCATCGATCACCACTTCTTTTCCAATAGGATCGATCGCCCCAAACAACTCTTCCTCCACATCATGGCCCAGCACCGTCACATCCGCCGCGCGATCTTCATCCGTCTGCGTGAAAAACCGTCCCTCCGTCAGCGCCTTGTCATACACCACCAGATTCGACGGCGTATCCCCCTCCAGCGAAACATTGTCCGCCTTCCGCTGCCCGAACTTCGCCACCACCGACCCGGCATTGAATTGATAGTTCGTATACTGCAGCGACGCCGACGCCGCCACCACGTGCGGCAGTTGCCCAATCGCCACCATGTCGTCAAACGTCAACTGCTTGCGCGCCAGCATCTCCGCCGTCGGCCGCACGCCGATCACCGGAAACCGGAACATCCACAGCACATTCGTGCCAAACTGCGCCACCATATTCGACACCGAAGAATTCAGCCCATTGATCACCGACGAGATCGTAATCACCGTCATCACGCCAATCACGATGCCCAGGATCGTCAGCCCGGACCGCATCTTGTTCGCGCGCAGCGTATCCAGCGCCATCTTTACCGTCTCGCGTTGATCGCTCGCTCGCATCCTAGAACTCGCTCCTCAACGCCACAATCGGATCCAGGTCCGCTGCCTTTCGCGCCGGATACACCCCAAAGAATATCCCCACCGACAACGCCACCACCAGCCCCGCCGCGACACTCCACAGCGCAATCGCCGCCGGAAATCCCGCAATGATCGCCACACCCTTCGCCACAATCACCCCACCCACCACACCAATCGCTCCCCCAATCAGCGACAGCGTTCCCGACTCCATCAGGAACTGGATCAGCAGATCATTCCGCTTCGCCCCCAGCGCCTTCCGCACCCCAATCTCCCGCGTCCGCTCCGTCACGCTCACCAGCATGATGTTCATGATCACCACCCCGCCCACCACCAGCGAGATCGCCGCAATCGCAATCGCCACGCCGCCAATGCTGTTGATGATCTGCGACAACAACCCGGCCAGCGTATCGCTGGTCTCGAGCGTAAAGCTGTCCTCCGCGCCCGGCAGATCGTGCCGCATATCCCGCATAATCACCCGCGCCTGGTCGCTCGCCGCCTCCATCCCCTCCGCCCCACTCGGCGCCTTCATATAAATCGTTACCGACTTCATCGTCCCGTACGTCTTCTGGTACGACGTCAGCGGAACACCCACCCAGTTATCCTGGCTCTGCCCCAGCGTCTTGCCCTGCTTCTCGCCCAGCCCGATGATCGTGTACGGCACACCGTCCACACGAATCTCCTTGCCAATCGGATCCTCGCCCTTCAGCAGGTTGTCCTCAATGTCCGCGCCAATCAGCGCCACCGGCGCCGCATGATCTTCATCGGCCTGCGTAAACCCGCGCCCCTCCACAATGTTCAGATTCTGCATGTCCGGCATCAGCGCGGAGTACCCGCGAATCTGCGTGTCCGTGCTCGACTGCGTCTTGTACACAATCCCGCCCGTCGTGCTCTGGAACGCTCCCACCTCCGCACACGCCGTGCACTCCTTCTGCACCGCGCGGTAATCCTCCATCGGAATCACCTTGCGCTTCTGATACTTCAGATACTCCTTGTAGCTGGTCGTAAATGCCGGCTGCTGCGAGATCGTAAAGACATCCGCGCCCTGGTTATTAATCTTCGTCGCCACATACACGTTCGCGCCGTTGATCAGCGTCACCACCGCGATCACGCTCGCCACGGCGATCACCACGCCCAGCAACGTCAGCACGCTGCGCAGTTTGTTCGCCCACAGCGACTGCAGTGCGATCCGGAATGCTTCCTTCATCTCCATCAGGAAACTCTGATCTCCATCAGAAACTCACAAGGTAATCTGCCATCAGTCTATCCTGCGCCGCGCCCGGTCGACGCAACAGGTTGCGGACCTCTCCGCAGTCTTCTACGCAACTGCCTGGCCGCCAGTTCCCTGCCCCGCCTTACGCCCTCCGTGGCGCCTCCCGCAGCGCCTTCACCTCGGCCGCAAACGCCGCCACCGGCTGCATCTCTGCGTCGAACGGCAGCGGCCGCTCCGGCTCCCCATCCGCCCGCGCATCCTCTCGATCCAGCCAGGTGTACTTGTCCGTAATCCCCCACGTCAGCACCGCGATCACCGCCCGATCCCGCAGCACCGTCCCCAGGTAGCTCCCATACATCTTCGCCACCGCCGCTATCCCGCGGCCCGATCGCCGGCGCCAGGTACCGGTCATTCACATCCAACTCGGTCACCATCACCTTCAGCCCCATCGCCCTCGCCTCGGCGATCATCTTCATCAACCCCGCGCCATACACCGGCACGCTCCCATCTTGATTCACCGCCGTAAGATGCGACTGCACCCCCAACGCATCCAGTGGCACCTGCCTTCGCTGCATCTCCCGCAGCAGCCGCATCACCGCCTCGCGCTTCTTGGCCGACGCATCATCCTCGCCCTCAATCCCATAGTCGTTGTAGACCAGCAGCGCCTTCGGATCCACCCGCCGCGCCGTCCGAAATGCCACCTCGATATACGCCGGAATCGGCCCCTCCCCTCCCAGCACCTTCTGCCACGGCGAGTTCCTGAACCCACCCGGCAGCCCATCGCTCACCTGGATCGCCTCATTCACCACATCCCAGCTCTGCATCCTCCCCGCATACCGTCCGCCCACCCGCTCGATATGGTTCACCAGCACCTGCTCCGCATTGCCTTGGTCACATAGCTGTCAAACCACTTCGGCAGCTGCCGATGCCACACAAAGTTATGCCCCCGCAGCTTCATCCCATTCGCCTCGGCGAACGCCGCCAGGTAATCCGCATCATCAAAGAAGAAGGTCGTCGGCGTAGGCCGCAGCGGCCCAAACTTGAACTCTCTCTCCCCCACCACGATCCCCGCCTGCGCCTTCAGCAGATCCTTATACGCAATATCGGTCCGCAGCTTGCTCACATCCACCGCGCAGCCCGCCAGGATCCCGCGCCCCGCGCCCGCCGCCCGAATCGAAATCCCCGGCGCCGACCCTTGCGCCATCCCTCGCAGCCCCATCGCCGCAACCGCCCCCACCGCCACCCCTTGAGCAACAAACTCCCGACGCGAAATTTTCATGGCGCCATCCTTTCACCCCGCATCCCCACCACGCAACCACCCAACGCCCTACTCATACTCACTACTCACTACTCACTACTCACTACTCACTACTCACTACTCACTGAGACTGCTACACTTAACCCTGTGCAGGCGGCTGGATGATCGCTGCCTCCCGCGCCGTACGGTGTGCGTCGGGAGGGGGAGGAAAGTCCGAACTCCGCAGGGCAGTGTGCCGGATAACGTCCGGGACGGTCGGCGCAAGCCGGCTGGACGGCCAGTGCAACAGAAAACAAACCGCCAACTCGGATCCTCGTCAGAGGGAGACGAGAGGTAAGGGTGAAACGGCGGGGTAAGAGCCCACCGCGCGGCTGGTAACAGTCGCGGCATGGTAAACCCCACACGGAGCAAGACCAAATAGGCAGGGAGTTTCGCCGCAACCACTTATGCGGCGAGCGCGCGACGGCCCGTCACGCCCAGGCAAGTGGAGCTTTCACCGAAACCTGCGGGTAGGTTGCTTGAGCCATGCCGCAAGGCATGGCCTAGAGGAATGATCGTCTAAAACAGAATTCGGCTTACGGGCCGCCTGCACAAAAATCAGGGTGTAGACAGTAGAGCGTAGAGCAAGCGCCTTTTGCCTTCTCTACGCTCTACACCCTACCCTCTATCCCCTGCCCCTACGCCACAATCGCCAGCTGCCGCGGCGCAATCAGCAACCCTCCCTCCACCCGGTTTCTCCCCGCATGCTTGGCCTTGTACAAGGCATGGTCCGCCGCCTGCAGCAGGCCCTCCGGCATCCGCATCGTGCCTCCCAGCCGCGCCAGCGCCGTCGCTGCCCCTATACTCACCGTCACCCATCCGCCACCTTGCGGATTCCCGCTGTGCGGTACCCGCAGGCCTTCAATCGCCGCCCGCACCGTCTCCGCCGTCTCCCAGGCCCCGGCCACATCCACCTGCGGAAGAATCATCGCAAACTCCTCCCCTCCATACCGCGCCACAATATCGGTCGTGCGCACCGCCCCGACCGCCGCCTGCGCCACCGCCCGCAGGCAATCGTCCCCCACCTGGTGCCCATATTCGTCGTTGAACGGCTTGAAGAGATCAATGTCCAGCAGCAGCAGCGAAATCTGCTTTCCGTGGCGCAACGTCAGCTTCCACTCCCGCTCCAGCGCCTCATCAAATGCCCGCCGATTCGCAATCCCCGTCAGCCCGTCCGTCATCGCCAGCTTGGCCAGCTGCTCCTCCTGTAACTTCCGCTTCGTAACATCCCGGATGACGACCACCGCTCCTGCCGTCTCTCCCGTCGTAGGATCCAGCACGTTGCGCGGATTAATCTCGATCCATATCAGTGACCCATCCTTCTTCCTGGCCCGCACCGTTGCCGGCGTGTCCTGCCCGTCCCGGAGCTCGATTTCGCTTGACGATCTCCAGCAACAACGGCATATCTTCGGGGATGACATAGGCGCTGGGGCCCTTACCCACCAGCTCCTCCGGTCTCCAACCCAAGACGGGCAAGGAAGACGGCGAAACGTAATACAGCACGAAGGCCGCCGAGATTCGGCAGATCACATCCGCACTGTTCTCTGTCAGAAATTGAAAATCAGCTCCATCCATCACCATCGCAACTCCTCAAGGTGGCAGGGCATCCCCTTCTCTTCCTCTTCGGCACTCCACGAGAAACCTTGAGCGAGCCTCCCGCGTCCTTCTCTTGTGTCTCGTTTTGCAGCTCGATCGCAGGCAGTCAACCGCAGCGCACCGCTCAAACGCTCACCGATGGCAAAACATCCCCTCACTCTCGTCCTCACCGCCGCGCTTCTCCTCCTCCCCACCGCCCGCGCGCAGCGCCTCCCGCCGTCCGCGCACGACTCCGCGCACGACTTCACCCTCCTCCCCCACCGCATGGACGTCGATGTCGACGGCGCTCCCAACGCCTACGGCCCTCCCGGCTCCCCCACCCTCGACAAACTCCGCGACGCCCACTACCTTGGGCACCGCCACTCGGAAATCGTCGGCTACCTCACCGACGACGACCACCCCAACCTCCCCATCCTCCAAGGCCCCCACGACCCCTTCCCCGGCCTCTACATCTCCCAAACCGCCTTCACCGACCCCGCCATCGCCGACCCCCGCAACCCTCTCCGCTACGTCGACGCCACCAAAATCAACTACGTCGTCCTCGGCAACCGGGCCCGCAAACTCGGCGCCCGCCTCGGAGACTTCGTCACCGTCACCTCCCTCCGCACCCATCGCACCGTCTTCGCCATCATCGGCGACGACGGCAACCCCTCCGGCAACGAAGGCTCCCTCCACCTCCTCCAGTCCCTCGGCTATCCCTTCACCAACGGCATCGACGACGCCGTCACCCACCCCGAGATCCTCATCCACTTCTACCCCAACTCCAACCCCCATCAACTCTTCTTCCACACCCAATCCGCCCTCGACACCGCCGCCCTCCACCAGGGCCTCACCCGCAACCTCGACAACCCCACAGCATCCAACCATTAGCGTCTTCCTTCGCGACCTTTGCGAGAACTTCGCGACCCTTGCGTCAACGCTTCTGCCGTTGTTCGTTCTCCACCACCCACTACCCACCACCCACTACTCACTACCCACTACTCACTACTCACTACTCTTAGGAGTCCCCATGAACTACCGCTCCCTCGGCCGCTCCGGCCTCAAAGTCCCCGAGCTCTGCTTCGGCACCGGCACCTTCGGTGGCAGCAACGAATTCTTCAAGTCCTGGGGCAGCACCCAGGACGCCGAAGCCAAACACCTCATCGACATCTGCATGGAAGCCGGCTGTAACTTCTTCGATACCGCCGACGTCTACTCCGACGGCAACAGCGAGATCGTCCTCGGCAAAGCCATCGCGCACCTGCAGAGACAAGACGTCCTCCTCTCCACCAAGGCCACCTTCCGCGGCTCCAACCTCGGCGCCAACAACGTCGGCAGCTCCCGCTATCACCTCATCGAGGCCCTCGAAGGCTCCCTCAAGCGCCTCAACACCGACTACATCGACGTCTACCACCTCCACGCCTTCGACGCCACCACCCCCGTCGAAGAGACCCTCAGCACGCTCGACAAACTCATCACCGCCGGAAAAGTCCGCTATATCGCCTGCTCCAACTTCTCCGGCTGGCACCTCATGAAGTCCCTCTCCGTCTCCGAGCGTTACGGCTGGGCAAAGCTACATCGGCCACCAGGTCTACTACTCGCTCGTCGGCCGCGACTACGAGTGGGAGCTCATGCCCCTCGCCCTCGATCAAGGCGTCGGTGCCCTGGTCTGGAGCCCGCTCGGCTGGGGCCGCCTCACCGGCAAGATCCGCCGCGGCCAACCCCTCCCCGAAACCTCCCGCCTGCAAAGCAAGCTGTCCACCGACGCCGGCCCCATCCCCGACTGGGAGTACGTCTACAAGGTCGTCGACGCCCTCGACGAAGTCGCCAAGGAGACCGGCAAGACCGTCCCGCAGATCGCCCTCAACTGGCTCCTGCAGCGCCCCACCATCAGCACCCTCATCATCGGCGCGCGCAACGAACAGCAGCTCCGCGCCAACCTCGCCGCCGTCGGCTGGAACCTCACCCCCGAGCAGGTTGCCAAACTCGACGCCGCCAGCACCGTCCCCCTCGCCTACCCCTACTGGCACCAGGTCCAGTTCGACGAGCGCAATCCCTTCCCCACCAAACAATCCCACGGCTCATAGAACTACCTACCTCAATGGGTGTCAGTTCCATTTTGGTTTCATCTTGATCCGACGATGTCCGTTTTCTATGGACACCTTAGTCCCTGTAGAGCATCATAGGGTTATACGGCTGGCTCCACTGCGCGATAGCGCACGGGCCAGCCTTCTTTATTGGAAAAGACTACGTTGAGCCTTTACGTGTATGCAAAACCTTATCTTTCAGTGGCTCAGCAAGTAGAACTTTTGCGTAGCCGCGGAATGCATATTTCAGATACTCCAAGAGCTGAAATCTGCCTTCACAGAATTGGGTACTACAGACTAAGTGGGTATGCGTATCCGTTCAGACACCGCGACGTTAAGCGGAATTTGGATGGTGAGGAAGTGGAACATCTCTATGAGACCTTTCGCCCTCACACCGATTTCTCCACGATTATGGAGTTGTACGTCTTCGACAAGCGGCTTCGATTGTTGTTTCTTGACGCTATTGAACGCATAGAGGTAAGTCTCAGAGTCGAAGTCGCACTGATTCTGGGAACCCGTGGGGCTTTCGCTTATCGCGATCCTGATACATTCAATCGTTATTTCTCCACACCTGATCACAATGGATTTACGCCGCATGCGAAGTTTATTCAGAAACTTGATGAGGCCTATCGTCGATCAAGGGAGGAGTTTGCAGAGCACTTTCGGTCGAAGTATTCATCGGACCTTCCGATATGGATGTCCATCGAGTTGTGGGACTTTGGCACCCTCGCCACCGTTCTCAGCGGTATGAAATCGAATGATTTAGATCAGCTTTCATATTTATACGACCTACCCAAGAGGCGTTTTCTCCTTAGCTGGGCCCAAAGCATCAACTTTGTCAGAAATATCTGTGCTCATCATGGAAGGCTCTGGAATCGCCCTCTTGTCCAACAGCCAAGCCCTTCGCGTCCGGGAGAAATTCCACTTTTTGAACATCTGTCGACAGACCAATTCGCACAGCGGCGGTTGTACGCGGTTGCTGCAGTCTTGCAATACATGTTGCACTATGTCCATCCCTCTAGCACTTGGGGCGACAGAATGCATTCTCATCTTGAAACGATTCCCAAGTCTCCTCACATCTCACTTAGGCACATGGGCCTTCCGCCCGGATGGCAGAGCTTACCCTTATGGACTAGCACCAAAGTTTAATAGGTTTACCAAACACAACGGGCGACGCCATCAGCGTCGCCCGTTGCATCTCCTGCCAGCCCTTACATCGGCTTCATCGTGTCCTTCTTCTCATCCTTCTTCATCGGCATCATCGCCTTCTTCGGCCCCCAGTAGTCCGGCTCATCCTTCACCCACTGCTCCGGCGGATTGCTCATCCGCGGGCTGAACGCAAACAGATTCATCTGCCACGACTCCACGCACGAGGCCTCCAGCTGCCCCATCTTCTTCATCCCGCTCTCGCCCATTGCATCCATAAACGCCTTGCCCGACCCCAGCATCCCGTCCACCTCGCTCAGCGACTTCACCGGAGTCAACACAATATACGCGTTGCCCGATGGTCCATACCTCTGCTCGAACACTGACCACGAAGCCTCCGGCACGCCCTTCGCGTACCCTTCCTTCACCAGCTTCACCAGCTCCTCCCACTCCGCCACATGTCCCGGCTTCACAAAGTATTGCGAGATCTGCATGTACCGGTCGCCCTTCAGATCATGCTGGTTCATGCTCAACTCGTCCTGCCGCACCCACACGCTCTGCGCCGTCTCCGCCAGCAGATCGCCGTCCGCCACATTCGCATGATCCAGCGCCGCAGCTCCCGCCGCACTCGTGCCCTTGTGCTCGTCCTCCCATGCCGCCAGCGACGGATACCCGCTCAGAAACAGCGCCCGATCCGGTCCGCTCTGCGATGTCATCGCTAGGTAATGAATGTTCAGATGATTCGCCTTGATCGCCGCGATATACGCTCCCTCGGTCTTCTCATGCGACATCCCCGCCTTCCCCGGCTTCATCATCTCCCGCTCAATCACCAGGATCTTCGGCGGCCCCGCCGTTCCATCATCCTGCGCCCGCACCACCCGTGGCGCGACGCTCATCGTACACAGAACGGCTGGCAGTAAAACGAACTTCGACAACGATGAAATCTTCGTGGAAATCTTCATGCTCGCAGCCTCCTCGGCTGTTGGATCCTTCGCTCTACAAGAGGCAGCCGCCCAGCAGCCACCACGGTCGATCCCATCCCGCGCACGATTGCGCCGCGAAGACAGGGGCATCAGGAATGTTCAGGGGCCGGATGTACGGCTGCGGGAGGACAGCTCTGCAGGAGCCTTTGGAGCGTGCGAGAGAAGTCTGCTCCCCCACAACCCCTTTGTCAAGAAAACTTACGCCACACAAAAAAAGGGGCAGAGCCGAAGCCCTGCCCTCTCCCAACTTGTCGCGCATCAAATTCTGTAGCCCATCAAACCCTGTAGCCCATCAAATTCTGCTCACGCCCTGCGCATCACGCGGCCCGGCGCTGCAGTCCCACTGCCTCGACGATCGCGCTCGTGAACGCGGGAATATCCTCAGGCTTCCGGCTGGTAATTAAGTTGCCGTCTACGACCACCGGCTCGTCTACCCAGTGCGCTCCCGCGTTCTTCAAATCCGTGTGCACCGAAGGCCACGACGTCATCGTCTTGCCATGCACCACGCCTGCTTCGATCAGCGTCCATGGCCCATGGCAGATCGCCGCCACCGGCTTTCCACTCTCCACAAACGTCCGCACAAACGTCACCGCATTCACATCCGTCCGCAGCACGTCAGGATTCATCTGCCCGCCCGGCAACACCAGCACGTCATACTGGTCAGGCTTCGCATCCTTCACCAGCCCATCCACCTTCACGCTCTTGCCCCACTTCGTGTGGTCCCATCCTTTGATCTCGCCCGATTGAATCGAGAGCACGGTCACCTTCGCACCGGCCTCTTCCAGGTTCTTCTTCGGCTCCGTCAACTCGACTTGCTCGAAGCCATCCGTCGCCAGTATCGCAATCTTCTTGCCCTCTAATTTCTTCTCCATCCCAACTCCTCCTGGGCCCGACGTCCAAGCCACTTCACCGCCAGTTGCGGCACTCAGTAAGATGCGTCTTATCCGCTAGACGCCTACTCTCGACCCTCCATGAAATCCACCGCATCCATCTCGCCCGCGCTCAACAACATCCACATCGGCACCGCCGGCTGGACCCTCCCCAAAGACCACGCCCCCGCCTTTCCCCCACCCGGAGACGCCCGCCTCACCCACCTCCAGCGCTACGCCCACCGTCTCCATTGCGTCGAGATCAACTCCAGCTTCCACCGCCCGCACCTGCGCAAAACCTGGGAGCGCTGGGCCGCCTCCACGCCCGATACCTTTCGCTTCTCCGTGAAGATTCCCCGCACCATCACCCACCAAGCCCGCCTCGCCAACTCTCGGCGCACTCCTCCAAACCTTTCTCGACGAAGCCACCGGCCTCAATGCCGGTCCAGTCCCCAAACTCGGCCCACTCCTCATCCAGCTTCCACCCTCGCTCGCCTTCGACGAGCCGCTCGCCTACGACTTCCTCACCACGCTCCGCGAGCTTCATCCCCACCCTCACCTCGCCGCGCTCGAACCCCGCCACGCCTCCTGGTTCACCCCCGCCGCCGATCGCCTCCTGCGCAGCTTCACTATCGCCCGCGTCGCCGCCGACCCACCCAAAGGCTCACCCGCGGCCGCCACTCCCGGTGGCTCGCAGCATCTCCACTACTACCGTCTTCACGGCGCCCCACGCACCTACTACTCCCCTTACACCGACGCCGACCTCAGCAGCCTCGCGCAAACTCTGCGCGCTGCATCCCACCCCGCCAGCCTCTGGGTCATCTTCGACAACACCGCCCTCGGCCACGCCACCGCAAACGCACTTCACCTCAGCCGCCTCTTCGCTCCAGGACGCAGCCTTCCTCTGCCGCCGTCTTCTTCCCCTACAGCCGCCCGCGTCCCCGGCCGAACAAGAGGTAAAGAATCACCAGCAAAATAATCAGGTCGAGCGTTCCGCCGCCATAGTACCCAATACCCGGTCCCATGTAGTAGCCACCGCCGCCAATAATCAGGAGAAGAATGATAAGAATGATCAGCATGCGCGGAAGTCTAGCACACCGTATGCCACCGTCTCTTGCCTCTCAATTCACCACCCTGCCATTCCGCATATCCAGCGCCAACGCATTCTCCCCAGCCTTCAACTCCACCGCCTCATCCCACACCAGCGCCTGGTTGTTATACCGGGTCGAAATCATCAGATAGTACGTGCCCGCAGGCACTCCCGGCATCGTCCCCTTGCCCGCAGCATCCGCCCGCGCCGCCGACGCAGTATCCGCCTGCACCGCCGCAATGATCTTCGGACACTCCGCCGTATGCTGCCCGCACGCCATCCCCAGGTACTTGTACGGCGACATCCCCGCCGGCACCTGCACGCCAGCCTGCGCCATCACCGTCGCAAGGTTGTCCCGCAGCAGAATATACGGGTGTCCCGCCAGCGCATTCGCAGCTCCCGCCTGCGCCGGCAATCCCGATGCCAGCACCAGCACCGCCGTCCCCGTCGGAGCCCCCGGCGTCGCCATCGCAAGCCCGCCCGTCCGCGGCGCCGCCCCCCCGACACTCCCCGCCACCACGCTTCCCCCACCCTCTGGAATCGTCTTGCTCGGACGCAGCACCGCAAGCGTGCAACTCTGCTCCATCGGAGCAAACATAAAGTTGCCATCATCGTCCTGCCCCGTCGTGATACGCCCATGCACCAGGTACGCCCCATCGCCATCTGGCTCCAGCGACCCGTTCGCCCGCAACGCCAGCACCAGCGGATGATCCGGCGCATTGATCCTGATCGTCGCACCCGACGATCCAGCCTCCACCGTGTACGGATACGCCCTCGCCACATCCGGCCCGCAACCCACGATCGCCGACTCCGGGAAGAACTCCACACTGAATCCCGTCTCCGCCGCAAAGATCCCATGCATCCGGATCCCCGCCGGCGTCGGCGCCCCCGTATCTCCATCGCTGAACATCGACTTCAGAAAATTCGTCCCCATCGTCTGCACACCCACCGCGCCCGCCTTCGCCGATAAGTTCGGCGCCGGGCACGTCACCTGCTTGTGCGCGAACGTCGCGTGCGCCGGCGCGCTTCCATCCTTCGATCCGTAATACGCCTGCCCATTCTTGTAAACCTCCGCCCGCGATGCCGCCTGGCCATACGTCAGCGACGTCCCATACTGGTCCGTCAACCCGCTGCTCGCATTCGGATCCGGCCCTTCTTTCGCCACCCCCGTCGCCACCACGCCATCCAGCATAAACGGCCCCGGCCCCGCCAGCGTTCCATCCCCGCGCAACGTCAGCACCAGCGGCTTCGGTGTCGTGTCCACGATCAACAGCGTCCTGTCGCTCCTGAAATCGAGCTTGTAACGATGTTGGTCCGGCGAAAGATACGCGCAGTTCACCAGCACCCCGCCATCAATAAAATCCAGCCGCCAGTTCCCCGCACCCGCGTACACGCCCGCCATCTCCGGCCCCGGCGCAGGATGCGTCGTATCCAACGCCGGCGCCACCGACCCCAGCATCTTCCCAAACGCCCCCAGCAACTGGTTTCCCGTACAGGTCGCCGGCAATCGTCCCGACGAAATACACCGCCGCATCTCCCTCTCCTCCGCATTCTTTGGCGGAGCAATTCCCCCCGCTGGCATACCCCCGGAAGCCTGCATCGACGAACTCTGCCCCGCCCCCGCACTCCCCTGGCCGCTCGTCTGGCCGCCAGCTCTGGCCACATTCGCCGCGTAGATCTCCGCCTGCTTCTTCTTGAACGCCTCTGCCCGCGCCAGCTCCTCCGCACTCGGCTGCTTGCACGTCGGGAACAGCTTCTTCAGCGTCCCCCGCGTCTCCGTCGTGTACGCCATGAACCCGTTATGTTGCGGTCGATCCGGATGCGCGACCATGCACGTCGACGTATCCGACAGATCGCGTACGTTGCAGCTCTCCACATACACCCGCTCGCCACTGCACACATACGTCACGTTCAGCTTCACGTCCTGTGCCACGACGATCCGCGCGCCCAGTCCCAGCAGCAGTCCAGCACCCAGCTTCAGCCCCGCGCGAGAATGTTCAGAAGGAAAGACAGCAGGAAAGAATCGCAGGCCCATACAACCTCCCAACCAATGGAATGGGTGGCACCGGTCCCCTGCAGCGTCGCCGAAGATCACGGCAAGCGTCGCTACAACAGCTTCTCTATCAACCAGATACTAAGGCTTCCCAAGAACATACGGCAACCCCGGCGCAGCCCCGCCGCTATCCCCTACGCTCTACCCTCTACACCCTGCCCTAATGTCCCGCCTGCATATGCTTCGGCGGCTTGGGAATAAAGAACAGCAGCGGCAGCATGCACGCGCAGAAGATCACCAGGTCGCGAATGATGTCCACATACGCCAGCGTCGCCGCCTGCGCATGCATCTGCTGATACATCGCCGCCTGCGCCTTGTGGATCGCGCCCAGGCTCGCCCCGCCATACGCTCCGCCGTGCACCCCGGCTCCGTTGCCCGCCTTGTACGCTCCCGCCATGTTCGTCAGCTTGCGATCGAACCCCCACGTCCCCGGCACCAAATTCCGGATCATCGAGTTCTCATGCGCCGCCGTCCGCCTGCGTCAGCATCGTCGCCACAAACGCCGTCCCGCAGCTCGCGCCAATATTTCTCGCCAGGTTCGTCAGCCCCGACACATCATTGTTCTCGCTCTGCTTCACCCCGATATACGCAATCGTGTTAATCGGAATAAACAGGAACGCCAGCCCCGACGCCTGGAAGATCCGCATGAACACCAGCTGCCCATAACTCAGCTGCAGATTCAGATTCGACATCCACACCAAGCTCAGCGTCAGCATCACAAACCCATACCCAATCAGCTTGCGCGGATCCACCTTGCCCGACAGCACGCCCACCACCGGCATCATGCACATCATCATCAGCCCCGCCGGACTCAGCACCAGCCCCGCCAGCTCCGCCGTATAGCCCATCAGCGTCTGCACAAACTGCGGAATCAACAGCGTCGTCGCATACAGCGCAAACCCCAGCACAAACATCAGCCCAAAGCTGATCGAAAACACCCTGCGCTTGAACAGCGTCAGGTTCAAAATCGGCCGCCGCCCCTCGCGCAGCTCCTTCAGCTCCCACCAGATCATCGACACGAACGCGACCACCATCATGCACACAAAGAACGTGATGATCCTCGAACCGAACCAGTCATCCTCCTGGCCCTTGTCCAGCACAAACTCCAGGCTCCCAAACGTCAGCCCCAGCAGCGCAAACCCGATCAGATCCAGCCGCAGCCCGCCGCTCTGCGTCTTCTTCACCTGCTCCTTCACATACGGAGGATCCTCCACAATCCTCGACGTCAGAAACAGACTCAACAAACAAATCGGCACGTTGAGGAAGAAGATCCATCGCCAATTAAAGTTGTCGGTAATATACCCACCCAGCGTCGGCCCGATCGCCGGAGCGCACACCACCGCCAGCCCATACAGCGCAAACGCCTGCCCGCGCTTCGCCGGCTCAAACGTGTCCGCCAGAATCGCCTGCTCGCTCGGCGCCAGCCCACCTCCGCCAATCCCCTGCAGAATCCTGCAGAACACCAGCAGCGGCAGGTCGGCGCCAGCCCGCACAGCGCGCTCGAGACCCCAAACAGCGCCACGCAGATCATGTAAAACCGCTTGCGCCCGATGAACGTCGTCATGTACGCGCCCGCCGGCAGGATGACCGCGTTCGCAACCAGGTAGGCCGTCAACACCCACGTCGCCTCATCCTGCGTCGCTCCCAGCCCGCCCGCAATATGCGGCAGCGCCACATTCGCAATCGAGCTGTCCAGCACCTCCATGAACGTCGCCAGCGTCACCGTCAGCGCCACAATCCACGGATTGATCTTCGGACGCCACGGCTTCTCGACAGCTACACCGCTAGCTTCGAGCTCGAGTTCCATTGTTGCTGCAGCTGCCATTGGGTTGTATTCAGACGCCCTGCAGTCTCTCGGGGATTCAACAAATTCTCCCGATTCTTCCCCTGCACGAACCCCGCACCTCGCCCTTCACCCCGCGCTCCACACCTCCGCCCTCCAAACCCAACACAACAAAAGAGCCCCAGCCGCAGCCGGGGCTCTCCTCCACGTGCCGATACAATCTATGCAGCCAACCTCTTACGCCACATCGCCGCACATCCCAGCAGCCCCGTCGCCAAAAGCAACAGGCTCGCCGGCTCCGGCGTTACCGATACCCCCGCCACCGGCTCCAGCGTGCCCGATGCCTCCACATAAACGTTCGGATAGTTTGCGAACATCACGTCCGTCGGTATCGCCACCGGCGAGCCGTCGTATCCAGCCAGCGTAGACGTGCCAAGATACAGAGCCAGATCCGCATACGGATAACCATTCAGATGACCTGCACTCATATTCACCACCCGTCCGTCCCCTGTGGGCCGATGCTCTTGAACGTCCCGTCCTGATTCCGACGGAAACCCAGCCACCGTCAGGTCCGCGCTGGTGAACTTGTCCGTCGTCGTGTCCAGCGTCAGCGTTCCGTCAATCGTCCCGCCGCGATGTACGACGAGTTCAGATCGAACGTCGTGAAACTATCTGCCCGCGCCACCAGGCTGGCCGACACCAGCACCCCGGCAATCAATAACGACCGTATCCGCATGAAAATCCTCTCAGACCTCATCTCCCAAGGTCTCCTTCAAAGTTGTGTTTTGCCCATGTGGACAACCTCCTCACTTGGCAATTCCATGACCAACGTTTTCCACGCGAACCTCTCTTGCCACGACCCACCTAACCCTAACGACCAGAAGACTATCGGCACCAAGATAGAAATCCATCCCCAAACCCGCAGGGAAAATATTTACCACTTTTCCCCGCCCAACCCGCAAAACCCCCGCCAGGATTCCGCCTGCCCTCCTCCCTCCCCACGCCCATCCCCGATCCTGTCGCACCTCCAGCGCCTCCCTGCCGAATCCAACCTTCCGCTGCTCTGCCCGCCCCACCGTGCTAGCCTTTTCATCAGTCCGTTCACGCGAAAGGAGACTCCGTCCGATGAATGCCGACCTCGAACACCTCATCATCCTCCAGGCCCAGGACCTCGAGCTCCGCCGCCTCCGCGCCGAGCTCGCCGACGCCCCCCTGAAGGTCGCCGCCGCCCAGACCGCCCGCGCTCAGGCCGAAGTCGCCCTCGACGCCGCCATCAAAGCCCTCGCCAAGGAAGAGACCCTCCGCCGTTCCCAGGAACTCGAGGTCAAAGACCGCCACGGCAAGATCTCCCGCCTCCGCAAGCAGATGGAGACCGCCACCTCCGCCGCCCAGATCACCGCCCTCGAGCACGAGATCGCCTTCTCCGAACAAACCATCGCCAAACTCGAAGACGAAGAGCTCGCCTCCCTCGAGCGCACCGATCAGCACGAGATCGCCCGCGGCCAGGCCACCCTCACCCTCGAAGTCACCACCGCCACCCTTGCCGCCGCCCGCGTCCGCGCAGCCGACATCGCCGCCCGCCATACCGCCTCCATCGCCGCCATCGAAGCCGAGCGCTCCGCCCTCCGCGCCCTCATCGACGAAGCCCGCCTCTCCGTCTACGACCGCATCGCCAAAGCCAAAGGCACCGGCCTCTCCGAAGCCGCCGACCACAAGTGCTCCGCCTGCCAGATGATGGTCCGCCCCCAGCGCTGGAACGACCTCACCGATCGCGACCCCCACAGCGAGTACGCCAACACCATCTTCACCTGCGAAACCTGCGGCCGCATGCTCTTCTACGACCCCCGCCGCGACGCCCCCGTCCGCTGGACCCCCGGCGAAAAACTCGCCGCCGCCACGAATTCGTAGTCGCCCTTCTCGTACTTCACTATCTCACTACTCACTACTCACTGCCCCTTGGAGCTTCACCGCAACATGCCCTCCCCGCACTCCCCAGAACGCAAAGTCATCGCTGTCGACATGGACGAAGTCATCGCCGACGCCCTCGGAGAACACCTCAACCGCTACAACCGCGACTTCGCCAACGGCCACGCCGCCCCTCTCACCCTCGAAGACCTCCGCGGCCGCCGCCTCTGGCAGGTCGCCCCCGCCCACCTCCATCCCACCATCGACAACTACCTCCGCGAAGAAGACTTCTTCCGCGTCCTCGGCGTCATGCCCCACGCCCAGCGCGTCCTCGAGCGCCTCCAGTCCCGCTACGACGTCTTCATCGCCTCCGCCGCCATGGAAGTCCCCACCAGCTTCGCCGCCAAGTACGACTGGCTCGCCGAACACTTCCCCTTCATCCCCACCTCGCACATCGTCTTCTGCGGCGACAAGTCCATCCTCCGCGCCGACTATCCTCATCGACGACAACCCCCGCCAGCTCCGCCTCTTTCAAGACAACCCCGCCGCCGGCCCCTTCCGCGAAGGCATCCTCTACACCTCCCCCGCCAACGCCGACATCACCGGCTACCGCCGCGTCGATAACTGGCTGGCCGTCGAAGAGATGTTCCTCTCCTAACCAACCCAGCCACCGCCACCGGCGCTTCATCCTGTCATCCGCGCGCGCCAAACGGTTGCGGTTGCCGTGGCTGTTGCTGTTGCTGTTGCTGTTGCTTGCTTTCGCCGTCATCCTGAGCGCAGCGAAGGACCCCTGTAGTTGCTTTTGCTTTTGCCCTTGCCCTTGCCTTCCTGGTCGTCATTCCGCAGCGCAGCGAAGGAATCTGCTTCTCGCTCGTGAAGCGCCACCCACCCCCCTACTCCACCTCCCTCAGCGCCACATAACTATGTGCCGGCAGCGTCACCTGAAACACCCTCTCCTCCCCCGCCACCGGCGCCACCGACGAGTGCCGTCCCCCTCCCTCGGCAGCCATACTCCCCTCCACCATCACACCCGTCTGCAGATTCTCCAGCCGCGCCACGCTCCCCTTCACCCGCACCGTCACCTCCACCGGCTCATCCCGGAACGACTCCACCACCATCGTCCCGTTGTCATACGCAAACAGACTCACCTTCGCCGGCGCATCGATCCTCACCGGAAAGTCCCCCATCACATAACTCCGCAGCGCATCCAGCTCCCCCTCCGGCAGCTCATACAGATCCGCAAAGTTATCCGGAACCGTCAGCACATACAGCCTCCCCTTGCCATACTCATCCATCAGCAGCATCGGGAACCCATTGCCATCCGCAATCCCGCGAATCACCGGCCACGCATCGTTGGTAAAGAACCTCACCTGCGGAATCAGCACCGGCTTCTCCGCCTCCCCCAGCGGAGTCCCCGCCCCCGGCCCATACGCTCCAATAAAACTCGTCACCGCCACCGGCGCCGCGTCATACCGCAGCCCCACGATGTCCTCAATCCCCTTACCCTCCAGCGCCTTCAGCAATCCCGACGTCATCACCACC
This sequence comes from uncultured Acidobacteriaceae bacterium, assembly GCA_963762375.1. Taxonomy (GTDB): domain Bacteria; phylum Acidobacteriota; class Terriglobia; order Terriglobales; family Acidobacteriaceae; genus Granulicella. The sequence continues at coordinate 82,168 of CAVXKP010000021.1, read as the reverse complement.
GTCTTCCCCGCCAGCAGCTGCCCCTTCATCTCCTCCACAATCCGCGGATCGCTCTTCGCCGCCTCGGTCAGCAACATCACCGGCGCTCCTTCGGAAACGTTGGCGACAATCAATCGGAATCCCAATCATCCCCAGAAAGTTGTGCAGAAAATCCTCGCCCACCGCGTGATACGGCCGATAGCTCGCAATCCCCACCGGCTTCCCCAGCCTGCCCACAAACGGCTTCACCTGGTCCAGCGCATCGCCCGCCACGCTTGCAAACGTCGGCGCCTCCAGCCCTCCACTCTTCGCCCGCCCCTCAATCTTCTTCCATGACACATCACTCCCCTCCCTGCTCCAGGCCCGCTCCCCCGGCTTCGCCTCCTTCAGCAAGTCGACATAGTTGAACAGCGTCATCTCCTTCGCCTTCCCAAACACCGTCAGCCACAACTGCTCCTCATACCGGTCCACATACCGTATGTCATACGTGTCCACCCATCCCCCACCCAACTTGCCCGGATCCACATGCTCGAAGTACTGCAGAATCTCGTACCCCTCATACTGCTGCAGATTCTGATCGGTCTCCTCCGGATCGCGCGTCTCGGTCCCCGCATAGATCCCGTCAAAGATCTTCGGCTCCTCCTCTAAGTCATATCCATTCGCCGCGAAGTGCTCATACCAGTTCGGAAACTTGATCACCACCCTCACCTTTGGATTCGCCGCTCGCATCGCTCCCACCACCAGCTCCCGCGACACCTCATCCATCTCCCGCAACCGGAAATCCGTCCACCCCTGCATTCCCCTTCGCCGCAATATCCGACGCACTCTTCGTATTCGCAAAGAAAAAATCATCCAGAATCACGTCATCGAAATGCCGCGCCGTCATCGCCGACATCTGCTTCACATACGCGCGATCCGCCGCCTTCGAGTAGGTGAACGAAACAAACTGCCCGTTATCGCTATCCGAGTAGCAGATCCCTCCCGCCACCTTCACCCCCTTCGACACAAAAAACTTCTTCACCTCGTCAATCAGCGGACCATCCGCCACCACCCTGCTCCGGTACGTCTCGATGTACACCTTATCGACATGCACCTGGCTCGACAGCTGCGCCCAGCTGCTCTCCAGCCACGCCCGATCGCGCATCTTCAGCACCACGCTCACCGGAATATAAACCGCCGTCTGGAACGGCGCCTCCACCACCCGCCCCGCCTCACCCGGCCCCGCACTCTGCCCCAACAACCAACGGCGCCATCCCCAGGCCCATCCCACACCAACCCAGCCATCACCACTCCGCGAACATTCACGCGCATCTCCACTCGACTGCAAGCCGAAGCGGCATTATACCCATGAACCCCTAGTTAAATCGATTTATCCCGTCAACCCCCACATTTCACACACCCCTCCCCCACCCCCAGACGAACGGCGAGCCTCCGCGACCCGCCGTTGATCTCCGATCCGTTCAGCGCTGCCGCGTGTTCGCCAGCGCCCGAAGAATCGTCCGCGTGTTCCGGTTGCTGACCTGCCGAAGATACATCGTGATCGCGAACAGCAGCACCAGGAAGAACAAGTCCACCCGCAGCAGCGAGTGCAGCAATCCGCCCAGCGTCTCCGGCGGAAACAAGTGAATATGCATCCAGACAAAGACAACCACGGCGAGGATAGCGAGCACGCCAACCACAATGCGCGACGTGCGCTCAGACCGGTCAGCGGCTGCCAGCGCTTGCTGCACGAAGGCGAGTTCCGCATTGGCATGTTCGGAGGGGGGCTGGTTTTCGGGGCTCATGCTGGTTTCCTTTCAGAGTTCAGATATTTGCGAAGCGCAGTGACTCCGTAATGCAGGCGCGACTTCGCCGTGCCTACCGGAATCTCAAGAATGGCCGCACTCTCTTCGAGCGTGAGGTCGTGCTGATAGCGCAGCAGCAGCACCGCCCGGCTCGCCGGCGAGACGTGCTCGAGCAGGCTCAGAAACGCCTCGTCCGGCGGCTCTCCAAGACTCCGGTCGAACGTCGTCAGATACTCCGGAGGCGCCTCGTCGAGCGGCTGCCACTGCCGCGCGCGCTTCAGCTGCGCGAAGGCAATCCGTGAAGCGATCCGGAACGTCCATGGCCGAAAGACCGCGGGCTCGCGCAGGAACGTGAGCTTGCGAAAGATCTGCAGCGAAGTCTCCTGGAGGATATCGTCGGCCAGGCCCGCGCCCGCCAGACGCGTGATGTAGCGCCGCAACGGCCCATACGCGTCACGCAGCAGCCGCTCCAGTGCGGCCCGGTCGCCCGTCTGCGCGAGAAGGACCAGCAAGGTTTGGTCGGGCGGCGCGGTCTCCTTCACTTCAATCTGAGTGCGCATGCTGTAGAGAGGGGACGAACCCCCTGAAAGTTCGGTGCCGGCAAATAAATCACGATCAACGCGTAAGACCCTTAACCACCTGCGGCAGACCTCCCTCCGCCCGAGCACCCAACCACGGCTCTAAGCCTGCCCTGCATATCGCGCCTTCGTCGTTGCCACGGCCTCGTTCAGCAGCGTCTCCAGCACCGTCACATCCACATCCGCAAGGCTCTTGATGTACAGGCATCCCTTGCCCGTGGTGTGCTTGCCCAGCCTCGCAAGCAGCGCCTCCGCGCCCTCAAAGCCGATCGCGCCATACAAAACATTGGCAGCCTTGCGCGGCGAGAACCCCACAACGAGGTTATCGCCCGCGCGTCCGCCCTCGTACACATAGTGATAGCTGCCGAACCCCACAATCGCCGTCCCCCACATCACCGGCTCGTCGCCCGTGACCTTCTGCATCAACTTGGCGAGAGCCTTCGCATCGGCGCGCCGCTCCTCACTGCATGCATCCAGAAACGCCGTCACGCGAACGGTCGTCGGTTGGGTCTTATTCTCGGCCATGGATTCACTCCTGCGGCCAGCATCCGAAGCTTTGCGAAAAATTCTACCCCGTTCCGCCCCTGCATAGAACACCTCACCTCCCCAACTCCCGGACATCACCCGGACCGCCACCAGCCCGCACGCAAAGGCTCTTAACCCTCGCCGTCCGCGCAGGACACGAATGCTAGGCTCATCTCTATGGACTTGTTCTCCCGCAGCGACCGGCGCGCCCCCTCCCTTCTCCTCGGCTGCGCAGCTCTCGCCACCACCCTGGCGGCCATCGGCTGCGCCAGCCCCGGACCTCCGCACGCCCCCTCCCTCCGCCTCCCTCAACCCGTTCGCGACCTCTCCGCCACCCGTGTCGGCAACACCGTCGAGCTCCACTTCACCGCCCCCTCCTCCTCCACCGACAAGCTTCCCCTGCGCGGCGCCACCGTCACCGGCCAGTTCTGCCGCCAGCTTCCGCACCAGCCCTGCATCGCCGTCCCCTCGTCCAGGACCACCGTCGCCATCGCCAACGCAGGCACCCGCGATCAGGTCACCTGGACCGACACCCTCCCCTCCAGCCTCACCCAGGGCACACCCCAACTCCTCGCCTACCGCGTCGAGTTCTTCAGCCCCGCCAACCGCTCCGCCGGCCTCTCCGCCCCCGCCTTCACCGCCACCGGCCCCGCTCCCGCTCCCGTCGAAGACCTCCACGCCGAGGGCTCCCGCCTGGGCGTCATCCTGCAATGGGCCCCCTCCGCCAGCCTCCGGCGAAATCGCCCTGCGCCGCGAGGACCTGGCCCCCGCCAGGTCCAGGCACCCAGAACACCCGACCACCCCAGCACACCCCGGGCTAGCCTGCACGAGCACAAGCCCACCTCCAACATCGCGTGGCTGCAAACCAACGACGCCAACCCCCAGCAGAACCGCACCCTCGACACCGCCGCCCTCCCCGACACACCCTACCGCTACAGCGCCCAGCGCCGCACCACCCTCCAGCTCGGCAACCACTCCGTCGAGCTGCGCAGCGACCTCTCCGCCCCCATCGACTTCACCCTCCTCAAGATCTACCCCCCGCCCAGCCCCCACCGGCCTCACCACCGCCGGCTACTTCAGCGGAACCCCCCAAACCTTCGCCGTCGACCTCGTCTGGCAGCCCATCGATGAAGCCGGCCTCATCACCCCCCTCGCCGGCTACAACCTCTACCGCCAACCCCTCAACGCCGCCGCCCAGCCCACCGCTCCCACGCACCCAGCTCAACACCGCGCCCATCCCCCAGCCCGCCTTCCACGACACCACCGCCAACCCCTCCACCCTCTACCGCTACACCGTCACCGCCGTCGACGCCAAGGGCAACGAGAGCCCCGCCGCCACCGCTCTCCTCCAGCCCTCCAACCAGCCCTCCAATCAACCCTGACCAGCAGCCCCCGCACTCACCCAGCGCCTACAACTCAATCGTCACCTGCGGCACCGCCATCAGGTTCAACCGCTGCAGCGCCTTGCGCGCCAGTCCCGTCAGCGGCTGTTGCGACAACTTCGTCGTCGCCACCCACTTCAGATCTCCCTTCGTCGCCAGCAGCCGCTCCAGCAGCGGCGGCCCCGCCTCCGGCTCCTTGAACCCCTCCCGCGGCAGCACGCCTTCACTGAAGATCTCCACGTAATAGTTCGTCGTTCGTAATCGCATGCCGCAGCCGCAGGATCGGCTCCCGCCCCAGGATCGCTCCCGCCGGCAGCGCCGGCAGCTCCAGCATCCCCGCCATCAACGACGCCTCCGCCGCCCGCCGCTCCAGCAGCACCTCCGTCGCCACCCCGCGCTTGCGCAGCGCCAGCAGATGCGCCACCGTCCGGCTCTGCATCTTCGCCCGCGTCCGCCGTCGCATGCTCCCCGCGCGTCCTGCACAGCTCCATCACCGGACACTGCAGGCACAGCGGAGCCCGCGGCAAACAAATCGTCGCCCCCAGCTCCATCATCGCCTGGTTGTGATCCCCCGCCGCGTTCTCGCCCGACGACCTCCGGCTGGCCGCCGGCATCAGCCCCTGCGCCGCATCCACCAGCCGCGCCCTCGCCTTCGCCCCCTTCTCCTCCGGCTGTCCCAGCACCCGCAGCAGCACCCGCTCCACATTCCCATCCAGCACCGCCACGCTCTCCCCAAACGCAATGCTCGCAATCGCCGCCCCCGTATACTCCCCCACCCCCGGCAGCGTCCTCAGCTTCGCCGCCGACCGCGGCAGCTTCCCGCCAAACTCCCGATCCACAAACTGCGCCCCGCGATGCAGCATCCGCGCCCGCCGGTAGTATCCCAGCCCACTCCACAGCGCCAGCACATCTTCTTCCTCCGCCACCGCCAGGTCATGAATCGTCGGAAACCGCCGCAGAAACTCCTTGTACCGGTCCATCACCGTCGCCACCCGCGTCTGCTGCAGCATGATCTCCGACAGCCACGTCGCATACGGATCCCCCACCCCGCGCCACGGCAGCTCCCGCGCATTCTCCCGATACCACGCCCCCAGCCGCCGCCGAAACCCTGCCGCCGAAAACCCCAGCCCCTCCGGCACCGCCGCCCCAGCCTTATGCCCCGGCCTTCCCGCCGCGCCGCCGCGCAACCGCCCGCGTCCGCTCCTCGTTCGTACTCTTGAGCATCTTCCAGACAGTCTATCGCCCGCCGCCGCAGACCGTCCCCACTCACTACTCACGACTCACGACTCACGACTCACTAGAAATTAAAGAACTCCTCCCGCAGCGCATCCTCATACGCCTTCTTCGCTTCCTTCGCCTTCTCGCGGGCATCCTCCTCCGCAAATCCCGCCGCCTCCCACACGTCGATCTCCGCCTCCGAGTGATTCACCGACGCCAGCGCCTCTTCCTTCCGGATCGCAGCGATCCATTCCTCCACCGCCGCCTTGTAACTGCTTTGCAGTCTGTCCAGTTCAGCCGTCTCGATCGCCATGGTCGTCTAATCCTCCGTACACAAGCTAACCCTGCTCCATGAACACACCATGTACGTTCCATGAACGAATTCGCTCCACCGCCCCCGTATCCCGCCGCCCCTCTCGTGTAGCCTCAACCTGTAGCCCGATCAACCTATGTCGATGATCAAGCCCATCTTCCTCCTGCTGCTCTTCCAGCTGGCAGGCGAAGCCCTTCGCGCGGCCACCCACCTCCAGGTCCCCGGCCCGGTCCTCGGCATGATCCTGCTCGCCGCCTGGTACATCCTTCGCCGCCGCGACCCCTCGCCCGCCCTCGAGCAAGCCGCCGACGGCCTCCTCAGCTGGCTCGGCCTGCTCTTCGTCCCCGCCGGCGTCGGCATCGTCGCCAACCTCGCTCTCCTCCGCACCGCCTGGCTGCCCATCTCCGTCGCGCTCCTCGGCAGCACCTTCCTCACCCTCCTCACCACCGCCTGGATCATGCATCGCTTCGGCAACCGCCCCGGCCGCCGCGCCTTCATCGCAAAGGAAGGCCGATGACCCTGCCCAATCTCACCCACCCCCTGCCCATCCTCTCCCCCGGCATCGTGCCCCTCTTCGCCCTCACCCTCACCCTCGGCGCCTACCTCTTTGGCGTCGAAGTCCAGAAGCGCCTTCGCAGCCCCCTCGCCAACCCCGTCCTCATCGCGATCGTGATCATCGGCGTCACCCTCCGCCTCCTCCACCTCTCCTATCGCGACTACTTCGCCGGAGCCCAGTTCATCCACTTCCTCCTCGGCCCCGCCACCGTCGCCCTGGCCATCCCCATGGTCCGCGCCCTCGAGCACATGCGCCGAGGCTTCTGGCCCATGATCTCCGCCCTGCTCGCCGGCTGCCTCGTCGGCATCCTCAGCGGCTACGGCCTCGTCCGCCTGCTCGGCGGCAGCCAGACCGTCGCCCTCTCCATGGCACCCAAGTCCCTCACCACCCCCATCGCCATCGCCGTCTCCTCCGCCATCGGAGGCATCCCGTCCCTCTCCGCCGTCCTCGCCATCCTCGGCGGCATCCTGGTCGCCGTCGCCATCGACCCCGTCCTCGACTGGATCAAGATCACCGAACCCTCCGCCCGCGGCCTCGCCGCCGGCACCGCCGGCAGCGGCATCGGAGCCTCCCGCGTCATCCCCCAGCACACCCTCTCGGCCGCCTTCGCCGGAGTCGCCATCGGCGCCAACGGCATCCTCACCGCCCTCCTCGCCCCCATCCTCCTCCCCATCCTCAAACACTGGTAGCCCACCCATCCTCAGCGAGCGTCCACCTACCCCAAGGCTGGTAGCCCGACGCTTCAGCTTCGGATCTCCCTGCGCCTGCCCCCCGCCGAAGGCCCACCTCGCAGCCGCAGGCGCAACGACCCAATTGCCCTCCCCCGCACCAGCACGCCCCCAGGCGCCCCACGCGAAGCCCCTCGCCGTCCGCGCAGGACCACAGGACCAAAGGGCCGAGGACCAGGACTCAGTGCAGGCCTTCCGCTTCGTCGATCGCCTCATCCAGACCCTCGACGTCCTTCACCTCGATCCACCGTTTCGGCGTCACCACAATAATCGTCGGCGTATACATCCGCGGATTCATCCGCAACCCCAGCACATCGCCCTCATGCACCTCGCGCTCCAGCTCCCCCGTTGGATCCAGCACCGCCGGAAGCTGCTTGCCATGCGCCGCGAAGAACTCCTTCGTGAACCTGTCCAGATCTTCCTGGTTGGCAATCTTTGCCTGCGCGGCAAACAACTCGCGCCGATACTCCGTCTCCATCCCGGGCGAAACCTTGTCCTCCAGGTAGCGAGCGTACAGCGCCGCCTCATGGCTCCAGACATGGCGGGGAATATGAAAGTCATAGCGAACCAGCGGAATCTGGTAGTGGTGAATCGCCGCCTGCACGATCGGAAACGCATGCGCGCAGTACGGACACTCCAGGTCCTCCCACTCGATCACCGCGACCTTCGCTCCCGCCGGAGGCTTCAGCATCGAGGTATCCACAAAATGACTCACCTGGTTCGGCGGCACCGACGTCTGCGCCACCGCGCCCAACCCACCCATCCCCAGCACCCACCCCACCAGCACACCTCGCGACCCTCCAACAAACCTCAAGTGCCTTCTCCTCGCAAACAAGATCACCGCCCTGCCATTCAATCACCCCTCCCCACCCGATGCAACGCCCCTGCCGCTCCTCGGGTCGCCCCGCCACACACCGCCTCCCGCGCACAACTCATCGCCCCGCCACGCGAAGCCCCTCGCCCTACCCGCAGGACGCATACTTCCAGTTCCGCGACTTCCCCTCGGCAATCCACTCCACCGCCGTCGCCACCCGCTTCTCCCGCGTCTCTTCCCGCTTGGCCTCGGCAATCCACTCGCAATACTCCCTCCGATATCCCGGAGTCATCGCCGCAAACGCCTTCCCCGCCGCCTTGTTCTTCTGCAACGCCGCGGCCAGCGCCTCCGGAACCTCAGCCTCCGCCTTCGCTACCTTCGGCCGCGACCACGCCTTGGTCCGTTCCCCATCGGCAATCGCCTTCGCGGCAAGCCTCACATACCCCACCAGCTTCGCGCGCGACGGCAGATCCTTCACCGACGTAATCTTCCCAAACGACCCCATATTCCCACCCTGCGCCACTCCATCCGCACGCAGCACCCCGACAGCCTCCTGCCCCCACAACCCAAAGCTGCAATGCGCCTTGAACGCCGCCATATTCCCCAGGATCACGCCCTGGTACACAAAGAACGGCATCGACCACTTCATGGCCTCGACCACCCCTGGCGCCCCCGCATGCACCACCTCGCGCACATACTCCAGCACCGGCTGCGCAAACTCCCCAGCCTTGTGGATATACGCATCCACCGCAACAATCCTGCCATCCGCAACCATCGTAGCCATCGCACCCTCCATTCAACCGCAAAGGAATCGCACGAACTCAGCGCAAGAGGCCACCAGTATAACGAGGCATCAGAGGACTCCACCAAAAATCTTGTCAAGCCCCCTCCAACCCCGAAAACCGCCAAACCCCCTATCAACGCTGGCGATAAATCTTTCCAAAACCTGGCATAGTTCCCCCCTCCAACTAGCTACAATTTAACTAGACCCCAGAATCAGAACCCCAACGGCCATCGCAGCCGGAACGCAACCCAGCTCCCAGAGCTGTAAGGGCCAACAGCCATCGCAGCCGCGATGCAACCCACCTCCCAGAGCTGTAAGGACCAACGGCCATCGCAGCCGCGACGCAACCCAGCACCCAGAGCTGTAAGGACCAACGCCATCGCAACCGGGACGCAACCCAGCACCCAGCCGTAAGGGCCAACGGCCCGACATATACCAGCCTGGGCCGAAGGCCCAGGAAACGTCCTATAGAAGCCCTTCACCGCGCTGCCGCAGGCCGGAGTGGAGCCGCAGGCGCAACGACTGAATTGCCTTCTTCGGTAAATATATACTTGCCGAATCAATCACCGTGGTGGATGATGGGGGTGCGGTGTGAATCAGCCGAAGCGCACGTTCGAGTTGCTAGATGCTCTAAAAGGGAGATGGTCTGTGGGTTTGGTCGCCTATGCAGACGAGAGTGGTACGCATGACAGGACGGGCTTGGCTCCGGGTGCTGACGCGGCTGGGGTGTTCGGCTACATAGCCACTCCTGAAGCTTGGAAGATCGTTACTGAGCACTGGGTGACTACTCTTACGGAATATGGGGTGAAATGCTTTCATGCTTCCGAGTTTGCCGATAGAAAGAATGGCCCCAACAATCCAAGATGGCCCTATCGCGGTTGGGATGACGCCAAAAGAGAGTCCTTCATTCGCAAGTTGATAGAAATTGCTCGTGATGGCACCTACTTTTCTGTCGGTGGCATTATGCATGTCCGGGCCTATGACGCGAACATATCTGAAGAGCACAAGCGGGAAATGGAGCATCCCTACCAGTTCTGTTTTCAGTTATTCCTAGACCAACTTATCAACGTTGTGAACAATCACGTTGATCCACCTCTCGGCCCAACGGACAAAGTAGACTTTCACTTCGACCAACAATCAGAGATGGAAGAACGGGCCAGACGAACGTTCAGCACCATCAAATGCATACGTGATTCGCAATGCCGTTTGGGTTCGATTTCATTCGACGACAAAACGGATTTCATTCCCCTACAAACTGCAGACTTGCTTGCATATGTCATGCGGCAATCAGCCTCACGGAAGATCAACGGCGACTGGACAATCAAGCCGGGCGGCTGGGAGCATCAACTTATACAGCGAGGTAATTCCGTCATGGGGTACTACGACGATGGAGTATTCAAAAACTTTCTAACGGGGATAAATCGCAATGAAAACCAATCCTGAATACGAGACGTTTAGCAACGCGATGAGTACGATCCTCAAGGCCAACCCAGAGGTTGTGAAAGTCCGCGATGGAAGCGGACAGGCTGGAGAGGCTTGCAGAGCAACATCGAACGGGAAAGCGCGGAAGAGGAAGACCGCCTAAGCAGCCTTCGGCTTCCTCCCACGCTTCTTCCGGAAGGGATTAGAACGCCGTTTCTCCCACCTTGCCGGTGACTTCAGCGTAGGTGAGGCGGCGATTCTTCACCTGAGACATGACCTTGGAGAAGCGGTCAGCATCACTTTTGTTCTTGACGATTATTGAAACGAAACATCTGCTCATCGAGGTAACGGTCAAGATGGAACGGCTCTACAGCAACATAGGTGCCAGCGAGATTCCGCTTCAAGAGGCTCCAGAAGTTTTCAAGGCTGTTGGTGTGAACCTGGCCGCTGACGTAAGTCTCAGCATGGTTCACGGTTTCGTGAATGTAGTGCCAGCCGGTGCGGTTGTAGGCCACGGCTGAATCGGTAAAGACCTTCGATCCGTACTTTACGTTCTTGAGGATTTCCTTTTGCAAAGTCTCGCGCTTCACATTCGGCACGACCTTCGCCCGCACTTGCCGGGACTCGCGGTCGAACATGCCCATGACGACAGTCTTGTTGGCGTACCGCTGAAAGTATTCTTCGGGGTCAACCACCGCGCGGGTCTCTTGCATCTTCTTTGCGCGGCCCTTGTGCATGTTCGCCAGCTTGCCACCAACAAAGGACTCGTCAACCTCCACAGCGCCGCCGTCAGAGCCTCCGAGCTTGCCAATGTAGCCATAGGGGTCGGCCTTCATTGCGTAGCGGATGCGGTGCAGCATGAACCATGCGGTCTTTTGGGTGACGCCCAACGACCGGGCAATCTCGCAGGAGCTAACGCCGTTCTTGGCGTTGGTGATGAGCCATACAGCCGGGAGCCACTTGTCGAGACCCAGCGGGGAGTCCTCAAAGATAGTTCCAACCTTGGCGGAGAACTGGCGCTTCGCATGAGCGCTCTTGCACTGCCACTTCTTCTGAGTCGCGAGGAAAGTGACATCCTTCCGGCCACAGGTTGGGCAGGTCACGACGCCATCTGGCCAGCGCTGCATCTTCATGAACTCAAGGCAGTTATCAGCGTCAGAAAAGTGAATGATGGCTTGTTGAAGTGTCTTAGGGCTGCTCATGTAATTATCTTAGGAGAATCAAGTTGATTTGTCAACTATATAATTACCCCTTCTTCAAAACCACCCATACCCCCAATGGATGGAATACTTTACCCACAAAGTCTCTCAATGGAATACTTTACAGCCAACAAATACATAACCGCCAAAGAATGAGCGACATAGCAGACACGACCGGATGGGGACTGTGACCCTTAACCGGCCTGAATGGAATACTTTACGAGCAAACGAAAGGGTACTTTGCCACCGAACTGCCCTGCTATGAATACTTTGCAAGGAAAAACGTGATAAGGGGGGGGAGGGGGGGTACCCTACACGAGCAGGTCCGCTTCCTCGATCCGCGTTCTCCCCGCGACCACCCGCAACACCCCCGGCCAAAGCCCAACCGCCGCCACCAACACCCTTCGCGAAGGCCGCCACACCAGCCCCCGCGAGACCATCGTCGCCAACGCCACCTGCCCGGAAACCTCCCCGCGCAGCCGCTCCTGAAATCGCTCGGCCGTCTCCCCGCTGCAGATACATCGCCGCGGCCAGGCACCCGCTGTGCAGCGCAATCGACATCCCATCGCCGGTGAACGACGGAATCACCGCCGCCTGATCGCCCAGCGCCCACATCCCGCATCTCGGCCATCGCTGGCTTCACGCACATAGCCATAAGGAATCGCCGCCACCGCCAGCGGCCTCTCCAGCAGCGCCTCCGCACCCTGCAGCCGCTCCCGCAGCAGCCCGCACTCCCGCTGCATCGCCGCCAGCAGCCTCTCCCAGCTGCCTCCCAGCTGCCGAAGCCGTGCCCGCTCGACCAGGCAGCACAGGTTCACCGCCCCCTCTTCCACCGGCTGCAACCCCGCATAGCCGCCGCGATACAGCATCAGCTCCACATGGCCCTCCAGCGCCGCCGCCTGCTCCGGCGCCAGCCGCCAGTACATCTTGAACGCCACCAGGTCCGGCTGCTTCCCCTTCGGCCGCGCCCGCCCGCGCACATCATGCTTCCCCGTAGCCAGGAACGCGGCCTCCGCCACCACCGGCTCCGCGCCCTCCACCGCCGCGCGCCACCCCGCACCCTCGCGCTCCAGCCCCTGCACCCGGCAGCCGCGCACCACCCGCACGCCCGCAGCCGCCGCCACCTGGAGCAGCTCCTCATCCAGCCTCCGCCGCGTCACCGACATCGCCCGGAACGGCAGCTCCGCCTCACTCACCCCCGCTCGACCCGCCAACCGCACCGCACCGGATCGGCACCCCACCCACCCCCGCCACCCCCACCCCCAGCAACTCCAGATATTTCAACGCTTCCTGGCTAAGAAACTCCCCGCAAACCTTATGCTGAGCCTGCGCATTCGCGCTCCAGCAACACCACCTCGCGCCCAGCCCGAGCCAGCCCAATCGCCGCGGCCGCAGCCCGCAAGCCCTCCTCCAACGATCATCACCTCAGCCTTCACTTCACGCCGCTCCACGCACAATCGTCCCGGAGTCCATCGCGCCAGCCGCGCATCCGCAATCGCGGCCGCATCGCCAGCATCCTCTCCCAATCCTCCTCCCGGAAGCTCCGCCGAAACGACACCGGACCATCATGCTGCACAAACCGATGCCAGCGCATCCCCTTCGCCAGCAGCCCGAACAGCTTGTACGGCGTCGCTTCACGGCACAGGTCGTTGACGAACCATCCACGCCGCGCAACCGCCTCGCTCCACGCCAGGAACCGCACAACCTCCGGCTCTTCCAGATGATGCGTAAACAGCGAGCTCAACACCACATCCACAGGCTCCGTATACGCGAAGGCATCGCCCGTAATCCACGTGATCGCACTCTCCGCCGGCGTAAACTCCCGCGCAGCCCGCGCTGCATGCGGGTTCAGGTCGATGCCCGTCAGCGCAACCTCAATGCCTCGACGCTTCGCCCATCGCTCCACTGCAGCGCAGCATATCGCCACCACCCGAACCCACATCCACAATCCGCAGCGACCTCGTCGGCCTCGCCCCAACCAGCCCCTCCAGGAACGCCAGCGTCGGCCGATACGCCAGCGTCAGCCGATTCACCTGCCCCAGATCGATCCAGGCACTTCCGGAAGTCCTCATACGTGCAAGGCTCATCCATCCACTCCGGCAGCTCCGACGGCGCTCACCCGCCGCGACAGATCCACCCCCATCAGACCGCATGGAAGAGCATCGTCTCCGCCGTCAGCCCCGGCCCGAACGACATCGCGCAGCCCTTCTCCCCCGGCCGCGCCCCCTGCATCAGCCGCTCCAGCACGAACATCACCGTCGCCGAGCTCATGTTCCCGTAGCACTCCAGCGTCTGGCGCGACGCCGCCAGCGCATCCTCCCCCAACCCCAGCCCCCTCTCCACCGCATCCAGCACCGACTTCCCTCCCGGGTGCACCCCCCACAACGAGATGTCTTCCTTGCGTTGCTTGCCGAGAACGTCGCCCCCTGAGACTGCCAAGGCTTTGCCGATCTCGCCGGGAACCTTGCCGGAGAGCAGCATGTCGAAGCCGACGCCGCGGATCCGCCAGGTAATCAGCTCGCGCGTCTCTGGAATCAGCTAGGGAGCGGAAGCTGTCCATTGCAAAGCCCGTTGGTTCGGCGCTGATGAGGCTCGCCGCGCAACCGTCTCCGAAGACCAGGAAGGATAGCACCTGCTCCAGGTCCTGCGTCTCCTGCAGGTGCAGCGTGCATAGCTCCAGATTGACCAGCAGCACCTTCGCGGCCGGCTCCGACCGCACAATGTGTCGTGCCTGCTTCAGGCCATTGATCGCTGCATAGCATCCCATGAACCCGATCATCGTTCGCTCCACCGAAGTATCCAGGCCTAGGTGATCGATGATGTCGAAGTCCAATCCGGGCGCATAGAGGCCAGTGCAGGATGTGACGAGCACATGGGTAATGCCGCGACGCTCTTCATCCGAGAGCTTGAGCTTATCCAGCGTGCGCTGCGCAAGCCGGGGAGCGAAGCGCTCGAAGATCTGCATGCGCTTGGCGGTGTCCGGGAAACTACCGAGGGTATAGAACTCGTGCGCGTTGACGGTGAACTCGGTGCTGGCCGCGTTCGGGGTCAGCACGGAGAAGCGCCTGCGGATCCCTGACCGTGCCGCCATGCGGCGAAACACCGGCTGCACCCGTGGATCTTCCAGCATCTGGTCGGCGAACGTTACAAATGCCCCGTGAACATCATCGTCCGGCACAGCTGTAGCAATGCGGTTGATGTAAGCCTGAGTCACGGAATCCTCCGAGTGACTACTAGGATGCATCATCCGAGGACGGATGACGCTTGGCTACTGACCATTGAAGTCTGCTCAGAAACGGGAAGAGGCCGCCCTAGCGGACGGCCTCTCTTCTCTTCCAATCCCATCTTCGGACTAGTCGCCGGCTACGGTCTCTTCGATAGTATTTACAACCTGAGCCTTGCTTTCGACGGGCGCCGCGGGCTTGATGCCCCCCAGGCCACCAATCTCGCCAATCGCAACGAATCCACCAGGAAGCTCCGGCTCCTTGAGAATCTCCTTGCGGTACAGCTTGGCCATGCGGGCATTCTCGGCATCTTCCTTCAGCTTTTGATCGCGAGCGCGAATCTTCTCCTCGCGCGCGTTCTTGGCGATGCCGCTCTTGTCGAAGGTATCGTTCGCGGCGGAGTCCACGTGCGCCTGGTTCAGGACCAGATCGTACTTGGCTTCCTTCTCGAGACCGACCTTCTTACCGCCAGCAAAGATCTCATGACGGCCATGCTCCTCGTACCACTTGGTGAGCGATGAGGTCATGTGCATCTTCTCGATAATGTTCCGCCAGCCAACGCCCGTGTTGTATGCGCAGAAGCTGATCTCACCCTCCTGGGTTGCGTAGGGGATGATGCACTGCTCGGTGCGGCGGAAGTCGTAGTTGAAGAGATCCTGGAACCACATGCCTGCGATAAACAGGAAGTTCCAACGATCGGCGCGGCGCATCTTGATGTCTTCCATGGTGCGGTCGGCGGAGACCTTGCCATAGTTGCGGCCAGTCGCACCGAAGCACTTATCGAACTTGGTCAAGAGCGAGAAGATGCTGAAGTGCGTGGGAGCCTTGGCGGGCTCGTAGTTGCGGATGAGCGCGAGCGAGGCGCCGACCATGGTCAGAAACTTGCCGCGGGCTGCGTCGTTCACGCGGGCGATATCCTTGGCCAGGCGATCGGCGTTCAGGAACGCAGTCACCGGCACCGCTTCCTTCGTTTCCTTGTCGATCATCAGCGCCATGCCGATCCCGCAGTTGGGGTGGCAACCGCAGGAGAGCTGGCCCCAGTCATGATCGGGTCCGTGTACCAGGTCAGCCCAGTCAGAGAAGGTGGACATGAAGCTAATGGGGAACCAGTCGCGAACAGGCTCGCCGAGGCCAGTCTGGTTCTTGACGTCATGTGCCAGATGGCTCAGGGTATAACGCTGTGCCTTGCGGCGCTCGTCAGAAACCTCCTCATCGCGGCCGGTGAAGCTGACAGGCTGGAAGGAGAGGAAGTTGATCTTCTTGGGATTGTCGAGAGCGAACTCGATGATACGGCCAACCTGCTCATTATTGATGCCGTTGACGATAGTGGTCACCGGAACGATGTCGACGCCCGCTTCATGCAGGTTATGAATGGCCTGGAGCTTTACGTCGAACGCGTTGCCTACCTTGCGGTGGCTGTTGGCAGCGTTACCGATGCCGTCGAACTGCAGGTACGCGTAACGCAGACCGGCTTCAGCGGCAGCCTTCGAGAACTCCTTGGACTTGGCAAACTCGATACCGTTGGTCGCAGCCTGCACAGAGGTATAGCCGACCTTGCGGGCGTAAGCGACTGCGTCGAGGAAATAAGGGCTGAGCGTCGGTTCGCCACCGGAGAATTGGACCGACATCTGGCGCTTGGGCTTGATGGTAACGGCGTTGTCGAGCATGGTCTTGATCTCGTCCCACGTGAGCTCATGCACGAAGCCAACCTGGTTGGCGTCCATGAAGCAGGGATCGCACATCATGTTGCAACGGTTGGTGAGGTCAATCGTAAGCACCGATCCGCGTCCATGCGTCACGGTAGACGTACCGTGGTTGTGCAGCTTGCCGTCGTTGTGGGCGCGGATATCGCGGCCCGGGAACACTTCTTCGAGGTGCTTGAAGAAGGCCGTGTCGATCGACATGACGTCTTCAAAATGGCCATGAATCGGGCAGTCCTTGACCATCAGAATCTGGCCATCGCGCTCGATGATCTGCGCCTTGATCTCGCCGACCTTCTCGTTGAGGAGAATCTCGTGGGGCAGCTTGCCGTCGACGATCTGCTGGCGAATCTGCGGCACGCACTTGGGGCAGAGCGAGTCGGTGGTGCGGGGCCAGCCAAGGGGCGGCTTCTCTTTCTGGTAGGACTTCAGCAGAGGCTTATCCGACCACTTCGGGGTAAAGCTCTCGTTGGGGCTGATGGAGTTTAGTTTGTTAAACACCCCCCAGCCTGCCTTTGCGCCGAGTACTACGCCTTTTTCAAAGAGCTTCGTTGCCTTTCCCATTTCGTTTCTCCTGAAGGTTCGCCACGAAAATCCGCGCGGCGCCAAATTCGTTCCCAGATGCGGTTGCCAACTCTTCGTTCCTGAAGCTGTTGGATCACGAGGGTTTGCAAGTATCTAGAAGAACTACACCTTGCACCTACAGGTTAGGGGAGATAAAGCTCCGAGTCGTTGTCCGTGCAGCGAACGGGGATATTTTGCAGCGAACGGAGAAAATCACCTTTGAATGGGAAGCCCTTGGGCTCAAGAGCTCTGAGAGATCGGGTTAGTCGGCCCTCACTGACCTGCTTGATCGCTTGATCTGCTTCCGCCTACCGTTACTGTCGCAACTCAACAATGGTCGCGCCCTGGCCGCCTTCGTTATAGGGTGGTTCTGAAACCGAAGTTACATGCGGATGCTTGCCGAGAAACTCTCGCAGCGTCCTGCGCAGAATTCCCATCCCAACACCGTGCACGACGCGAATGCGCGGCAGACCGGCGAGAAACGCTCGCTCCAGGAATCGTTCGACCTCACTCTCGGCCTCGTCAGCAGTGCGGCCGATGACGTTGATCTCCGAGGTCATGTAGTCGGAGTCGTCAGAGGAGCTAGAGGTGGAGACGGTAATGCCTCCGCGTCGCTTGACGGCGTCAAGCGGCTTCTCGGCCACGGCGATGATCTCCGCGATATCTTCGCAGCGCCACGCGGGTCTTCATCGAACCGACTGCGACCTCGAGCGTCTTCGCATCGACGGCACGCAATACGCGACCTTCGCGGTTGAGGGACTTCAGGCGAACGATGTCGCCGGGTTTGGGATCGCGCCGGCGGTCAGCAATTTTGCGCTCGGCTTCGGATTGCGGCGGCGCAGTTGTGCGTAGTGACGGTGGTCTGAAATTGCTCGGAGAACTCGCGCTTGAGGCGTGCAATGCGGAGCGCGGAGTCACGCGCGATCTTTTGTGCGACGGTCTTGTCGTCGATCGCTTTCACCGTGTCGCGTAGTTGCGACTCGAAGTCTTCAATGAGGCTCTTCAACTGCTTTTCGAGCTCACGCGTGCGTGCCTGCTGCTCGACGCGACCCTCCTACTCAAGCCGCAGCCGCTCTTTGGCGAGCCCGCGCTCGGTGGCCGCAAGGTGCTCGCGTTCCGCCGCCGCAGCCGTGAGTTGCGCATGCAGTTCGTCGAGAAACCTGCCAATGTCGACCTGCTGGGTCGTCATCTGCGAGCGAGCATTGGCCACAATCGCTAGGGTCGAGTCCCAGCCGCGCCGCAATATTCAACCCTGCCGAGGCTCCGGGCACACCGAGACGCAACTCGTACGTCGGCGCCAGCGCGATCTCGTCGAAGCCTACCGCCGCATTCAGAACTGCGTCATGCTTGGCCGCGTACACCTTCAGCGACGTAAGGTGGGTCGTGATGATGCACCATGCGCGACGCTCAAGAAAGTACTCAGCAACCGCTACCGCCAGTGCTGCGCCTTCTTCCGGATCCGTCGCTGAGCCCAACTCATCGAGCAAGACCAGGGACTGTGCATCAGCGCTCCGGGCGATGCGTTCGACATGAACTACGTGCGCGGAAAAAGTGGATAAGTTTTGTTCGATCGACTGCGCATCTCCAATGTCGGCGTAGATAGCCGTGAAGAACGGCAGCGTGGCCATCTCCGCAGGCACAGGCAGACCGGTCTGCGCCATGAGCGTAATCACGCCCGCGGTCTTGAGGGCCACCGTCTTACCGCCTGTGTTGGGGCCACTGATGATCATCTGCCGCTTACCTGTGGGAAGCGCAATATTCAGGGGGACGATCTACGCCGCCCTGTGTGCGAAGACGTATCTCAAGTAGTGGATGACGCGCACCGAGCAGATTGAACTCTTCGGCTGCTTCGCCGGCCGGAGACGCAGCATCTGCTGCAAAGCTTGGGCGCACGCAGGCAAACTCATTGGCAAAGTGTGCAATCGCCTGATGCGCGTCAACCTGGGCGAGAATTGCCGCGCCCAGGAGCAGCGCGTCCGCCTGCGCAGCGATTGCGCGCGTCATCGCCACCAGGATTCGATGAATCTCACTTTGCTCCTCGTCCAACAGACGTGCCAACTCGTTGTTATGCTCGATGGTCTCCATTGGTTCAACGAAGACGGTCTGGCCGCTCGAGCTGGAGCCGTGAACGACGCCTCCAACCTTGCGCTTGAACTCCGATTTAACGGGAATGACAAATCGCTCGCCGCGCACGGTGATCAGCGACTCCTGCGTGCTGCCATCTTCCGACAACTTCGCCAGCGCACGACGCAGACTCGCCTCAATCGCTCGGTGTTGCTGCTCGAGCGCGCGACGAATCCGACGCAGCTCGGGCGAAGCATCGTCGCTCAGGCTGCCATCGGGCTCGATCTTGCCGTTCAGCGACCGCAGCAGATTGCCCAGATCGTGCGCCAACAATGGAGCTGTGAGTGCGTCGATCCCGGGCCACTGATCTCGCACCGCATCCGGTGGCGCGAGAACGAGCTGTCTCCAAGCTTCCACCCGTTCCGCATGCACCATGAGCGCACGAATCTCCATAGCCTCAAGAGCGGCACCCTCAATTCGAGCCTTGTCGAGGACTCTCCGTTACATCGAAGACTGCCGCGAAAGTCGAAGCTTCCGCCTGCGACCAGCTTCCGCATCTCGGCGTTGCGCTGTTGCTGCTGATCCACCCATAGAGGGTCGTAGCTCGGCCGCAGTGCCTTGATCCATTGCCTGACCCAGTAGCGATTGCGCCCGGCCCGACAGGTATTCGATCAGTTCAGGCCATTGGAGCGCTGAGGCGCTGATTTCGGACAAGGAAGACGGGATTTCAGGAAGGAATGCCACTCTACTAGAATACGGGGGAATTTGACTCGCGGATTGCTGAGGATTGGCTTGCGGACCGCGGATAACCCCACCGACATCTGGCGTTGGAAGAGGAACTAAACCCGAGCGGTTTGCGTAACATTACCGTCGGATTCAGAGAAATCGGGAGATCGGAGAGGTAAACGGGATGATATGTTCAACTTGCGGAAATACTCTGTCGGCGGATGCGCGGTTTTGCCCGCGATGTGGTTCCCAGGCCCTCTTTCAGCCTCGGCAAGGGCCGGCGTATCACGCAGGCTCCGGTCGCATCCCACGATAATCGGGTGTCGAGTAATATCCAGGTTCTAGGCACTCTCTGGCTTGTCTACGCGGGACTTCGTGTTTTTTCTGGGCTTTTCGGAGTGATGATTCTTCACGGCCTCTTCGGCAGACACTTTGGCAACTCGGACTTCAACCTGGGCTGGAGCCCCTTCGGTACCATGTGGCTCGCCAGCCTGTGGCCAATGGCCCTGTTCTCGCTCGTGACCAGCGTTTGCTGCATCCTTCTCACCGGGTACGCATTGCTGACGCGCCAACCCTGGGGTCGGGTACTCGCGATCGTCTTTGGCATTCTCGCCCTGATCCACCTGCCGCTTGGAACAGCTCTGGGCGTCTACACCCTCTGGGTGCTTGCACCGGGCGCCAGCGCAAACGAGTACGGCGCTCTCGCCTATGCCCAGCACCACGCATAGGTCAAAGATGCTGTGATCGATGCTACCGACATGAAGCTGCGTTAGCCATAGAATGTGTGCATGGAGTTTCCTGCAACTCGCTTACGCCGTCTCCGCTCGACCGCAGCCATACGGTCGCTCGTCCGGGAGACTCATCTTCACCCCTCCGCTCTCATCTACCCCCTATTTCTCTGCGAGGGAGAAGGTGTTCGACGCGAGATCAGCAGCATGCCAGGGGTGTTTAATCTCTCCATTGATGAAGCCTTGAAGGAAGTTGAAACGTGTACTGCCTTGGGGATTGGGGGCTTGCTGCTCTTCGGCATTCCCGACGAAAAGGACGAGAAAGGCAGTGGCGCCTGGGCAGCAGACGGCATCGTCCAGCGCGGCCTGCGCGCGATCAAGGAGTGCCCCGAGGCTGAATCGCTGGTTGTGATCGCCGACGTCTGTCTATGCGAGTACACCTCGCACGGCCACTGCGGCATCGTGAATCGCGACGGCGAACATTTTGTGGTCGAAAACGACTCCAGCGTCGCTCTGCTCGCGAAGACGGCTGCGTCGCTTGCCGAGGCAGGCGCCGACATCGTCGCCCCCAGCGACATGATGGACGGCCGTGTTACTGCCATTCGCGCCGCTCTCGACGAAGCCGGCAAACACAACACGCCGATCCTGAGCTATGCCTCGAAGTTTGCTTCCGCCTTTTATGGCCCATTCCGCGAAGCAGCCGACTCAGCCCCGCAGTTTGGCGATCGGCGCACCTACCAGATGGACGGCGCCAACCTTCGCGAGGCCATGCGCGAGATCGAACAAGACATCGCGGAGGGCGCAGATATGCTGCTGATGAAGCCAGCCATGCCCTATCTCGATGTCATTCGCGAGGCCCGTAACCGCTTCGATCTCCCCATGGGCGCTTACCAGGTCTCGGGCGAATATTCCATGCTTCACGCCGCCTTCCAGCGCGGTTGGCTGGAGCCCGAACGCGCCATGCTCGAAAGCCTGCTGAGCATTCGTCGCGCCGGCGCGGACTTCATCGTGACCTACTTTGCCAAGGACGCCGCGAGAGTACTGTGAAAATCTTGCTCAGGTGAAGTTGTCGAACGAACTGCGCTCAGGCAGTGAACAAGTCCGCCTCAGCTTTCCGTCTCCGCACCAGTCCGGCAACCACTTCGCCACCAGCGTGCACCCATAAGGCGAACTGCGCGGCGGCGCCCGCGAAGTCCCCGCTATTCACCTTCCGCAGCAGCGTGGACTGGACAAAGTTTCCTCGACCCGCATTGAAACAGAAGTCCACCATCGCGTCGAATTGGCTCTGCGAGATCACGGCTTGAACGCAGCGATTCACACAGGCTACGGCTTCCGCAAGATCACGCCGAAGGAGTTCCTCGGCTTCCGCTTCGCTGATGGTTTGACCCGCCGCAAGGGTCGGTCCGGTGTGTCCGTAGCCGATCGTCCAAACGCCCGCGCAATCGCGGTATGCTTCCAGATGGAGTCCCTCGAAGCTCTTGGTGAGTGCCAAACCCTCTTCACTGTAGCTAAATTGCTGCATCACAGGCGCACCTCCACGAGCGCATGGGTTCGTTCAAAATTTGAGGAAATGGCTGCTTGAATCGCAGGGCGACTGGCACATCGAATGACGTGGGCTGCGGCAGCGGCTAAACTATGCGGTAGGGAATCGAAACACGTGCACGTGCGGCACCGCCGGCCGTGATCGCCCAATGAATGGAGCACACTCTTTTGGCAGACACTATTTATGACCTGGTGATCGTCGGCGGCGGACCGGCGGGCTATACCTGCGGTATTCGCGCCGCACAGCTCGGCCTCAAAGTCGCACTGATCGAAAAGACCGACAAACTCGGCGGCACCTGCCTCCACGTCGGCTGCATTCCCACCAAAGCAATGCTGTTCTCAGCCGAAATCTGGGACCACCTGAAGCATGCGGAGAGCTACGGAATCGAAGGCGTCTCCGCACCCACACTCAATTGGGACAACTTGCTCAAGCGCAAGAACGACATCATCGTGAAGCACACCAAGGGTCTCGACTTCCTGATGAAGAAGAACAAGATTACGGTAGTGCGCGGTCATGGACGTTTGACTGGACCTGCCAAGGCTGGCGTTTTCACCATCGATGTCTCTGCCGAAGACAAGGGCAAAGGCCAGGCGTCTGAGCTACAGACAGCTACCCAGGTGCTGGCGAAGAAGGTGGTGCTTGCTACGGGCTCAGACGCGCGCATGTTGCCAGGCTACAAGGCAGACGACTCGATCCTCACCAACATCGAGATCCTGACGCTGCCCGCACTGCCGAAGTCGCTCATCGTCATCGGCTCGGGCGCCGTTGGGGTTGAGTTCGCCTCGGTCTTCAAGAGTTTTGGCTCCGACGTAACGATCATCGAGGCCCTTCCGCGCATTGTTCCAGTCGAGGACGAAGAAATCTCCAAGGAACTCACTCGCGCCTACAAGAAGCGCGGGATCGATGTGAATGTCAGCTGCAAGGTCGACAAGATCGAGAAGACAGGCAGCGGTGTAAAGGTCAGCTTCACCGACGCTGCCGGGAAACCGCAGGTGAAGGAGGCGGAGAAGGTTCTCGTTGCCGTTGGCCGTGGCCCTCGCACCGCCGATGCTGGTATCGACAAGGTGAAGATCACCCTCGATCG
Source organism: uncultured Acidobacteriaceae bacterium (assembly GCA_963762375.1). Lineage (GTDB taxonomy): Bacteria > Acidobacteriota > Terriglobia > Terriglobales > Acidobacteriaceae > Granulicella. The sequence goes on along the minus strand of CAVXKP010000021.1, from coordinate 59,253 downwards.
CGGCTTTATCCCCGTCAACGAGTGGATGGAGACCTCCGAACCAGGCGTCTACGCGATCGGCGACATCGTTGCCGGTCTGCCGCAACTCGCCCACGTTGGCGCGATGTGCGGAGTGGTTGTGGCCAGCAAGCTCGCCGGCAAGTACGCTCGGCCTGTCCGCAAGGACCGCGTCCCGGGCTGCACCTACTGTGACCCACAGATCGGCAGCGTTGGCCTCACTGAGGCTCAAGCCAAGGAGAAGGGCTACCAGGTGAAGGTAGGCAAGTTCCCCTTCGTCGGCAACTCAAAGGCCACCATCGTCGACTCGCACGACGGCTTCGTGAAGGTCGTCTCCGACGCGAAGTATGGCGAGGTTCTGGGCGTCCATATCATCGGGCCCCAGGCCACGGAGCTCATCGCTGAATGTGTGGTTGCGATGGAGTTCGAGGCCACGGTAGAAGAGATGATGTTCACCATCCATGCGCATCCGACGCTCTCAGAAAGTCTGCTGGATGGCTTCTCGAGCGTCGAAGGCATGGCCATCAACGTATAGTCACCATAACAACCATGGAGGAAGCCATGAACTCAGAACAGAGGCCTCCGTTTCCGCCGTTCACCCTTGAAACGGCTATCGAGAAAGTTCGCAAGGCAGAGGACGCCTGGAATGGCCGCGACCCCCAAAAGGTCGCGCTCGCCTACTCTGTCGATAGCCGTTGGCGAAACCGCAACGAGTTCATCAACGGCCGTGAGGAGATCATCGCTTTTCTCACACGGAAATGGCAGCGCGAGTCCGACTATCGCCTCATCAAGGAGCTTTGGGCATTCTCTGGAAATCGTATCGCGGTGCGCTTCGCCTACGAATCGCACGACGAAGCCGGCCAGTGGTTTCGCTCCTACGGCAACGAGAACTGGGAGTTTGATTCCAATGGCTTGATGACGGCGCGCCACGCCAGCATCAACGATCTCGCGATCGCACCCGCCGAGCGACTCTTCCATTGGCCCTCAGGCCGCCGTCCCGACGACCATCCCGGCCTCAGCGATCTTGGTCTGTAACGCAACATGCACATGCATCTCCTTCAACTCGGCCGCATCTCCTACGCAGAAGGTCTGCGGATACAGGCTGAAGTTGTCGCTGCGCGGAAAGCCGGCACCATTGGCGATACGCTCATCCTGCTGGAACACCCGCCCGTGCTCACCCTGGGTCGCAATGCATCCCGCGCCAACATTCTTGCCAGCGACGAACTGCTGGCCAGCCGCGGCGCCGAGATCCACGAGATCAACCGCGGCGGAGATGTCACCTATCACGGGCCCGGCCAGCTCGTCGGATACCCCATCTTCGACCTCCGCGGCGACCTGCCGGGCAAGCGCGGTCCTCATCTCGGACCTGTCGATTTTGTCCGGCTGATGGAAGAAGCCCTGATTCTTACCTGCAATGACTTCGGCGTTCCCACCCAGCGCGTCCCCAAACTTACGGGGGTCTGGACGCTCCCCGGCGGGAGGGTTCGCGAGAAGAAGATTGCCGCCATCGGTGTGCATGTGTCCCAGGCCGTGACTTCGCATGGCTTCGCACTCAACGTGACCACCGATCTGCGCGACTTCGACTGGATCGTCCCCTGCGGCATCACCGACTGCGACCGTCACCTCTCTGGAACTGGAATCGCCTCAGATCCCTCCACCCACATTGGTGCAGGCTGCAAATAGCGTCTCCGCAAACTTTGGTCGGGTCTTCCAACGGCAGATCGCTCGCTGTGGAATCCCTCGATCAGCTGTTAGGCATCCATCCAGCTAAAGGCATAGGGCGTTTTATACTCGATCAGTACGGAATAGCCACTTAATGGCTCATGCATACCCGCTTCAGCCGTATAATCTGAAATTGCGCTGCTTAGGCGCCGAAAATTCTCCCGGAGACCGTTCCCCATGCCAATCGACGTCGTCATGCCCCAGATGGGCGAATCCATCACGGAAGGCACCCTCACCAAGTGGCTAAAGAAACCCGGCGACACGGTCGCCCGCGATGAACCACTCTTTGAGATCTCCACAGATAAAGTCGATGCCGAGATTCCTTCGCCTGCAGCCGGCATACTGGGCGAGATCAAGGTCCAGGAGGGCGCTACGGTTGGCGTCGGAACCGTCGTTTGCGCGATCAACGACTCTGGCGCAGCAGAGTCCGCCTCCACCACACCGGTCTCCAAAGAAGAGACAGTCACTCCCGCCGCGGTTGCCACCGCCGCCAGCGACCAGGCTGTCCCGCCACCTGCTCCCGAAGCTTCAGGCCCGGGCACTGAAGTCCTGATGCCGCAGATGGGCGAATCCATCACCGAAGGCACACTGACCAAGTGGCTGAAGAAGGTCGGGCGATACGGTTGCGCGCGACGAACCGATCTTCGAGATCTCCACCGACAAGGTGGATGCAGAGATCCCCTCCCCCTCCGCTGGCGTACTTTCCGAGATCCGCGTACAGGAGGGCCAGACCGTCACCGTCAATACCGTGGTTGCGGTGATTGGTGGTAGTGCATCGGCTGCCCGCGACTGCACCTCGGCCTGCTCGGCTGCCGCCCCCATCAGCAACAACTCCAAGCGCGCCGACCCCGGCATCGACAACTTCAGGCTCAACAGGCGAGACCCCCCGCTCCTCGCCGCTGGTTCGCAAGATTGCCTCCGAGAACAACATCGATCTCAGGGGCATCCCCGGAACCGGCGCTTCCGGCCGTATTACCAAGCAGGACATCCTTGGCCACCTCGAGGGCGCCGCTGCTTCGGCTCCGGCAGTCTCTTCGGTACCGGCCGCTCCCCCCCCTCGCTCCAGCACCAACAGCTCCTCCCGCGACAGCCAAAGCCGCGCCCGCTGCTGTCGCGGCTCCGCTGCCTGGCGAGCTGGTTCCGATGTCCAAGATGCGTTCCATCATTGCCAAGCGCATGGTCGAGTCCAAGGCCACGAGCCCACACGTCCACACCGTCTTCAAGGTGGATATGACGCGCATTGTGAAGCTGCGCGAAAAAGAGAAGAACAAGTACGAGCAGCGCAACGGCGTGAAGCTAACCTACATGCCGTTCATTACGCGCGCAGCCGTGCAGGCCCTCCGCAAGCATCCCATCGTGAATGCGTCGATGCAGGGAGACGCGATCCTCTACAACAAGAACATCAACGTCGGGATCGCCGTCGCGCTGGAGTGGGGACTCATCGTGCCCGTCATCAAGCAAGCCGAAGAGAAGAGTTTCCTCGGCATTGCCCGCGCCGTCGTCGATCTCGCGGAGCGCGCCCGCGGCAAGAAGCTTGCCCCCGACGAGGTCGCGGGCGGAACCTTCACCCTGACCAACTCCGGCATCTTCGGCGAGCAGTTTGGAATGCCCATCATCGCGCAACCGCAGTCGGCGATCCTTGGCATCGGCGGTCTCAACAAGGAGGCCGTCGTCCTCACCGACAAAGACGGTCAGGATACGATCGCGATCCGCAGCATCCAGCGCTTCACGCTGGGCTTCGATCACCGCATCATTGACGGCGCGGATGCTGGCAAGTTCATGTCCGAATTCAAGGCCTATCTCGAGAACTGGTCCGAAGACATCGGCTAACGATTTCCTCATCTCGGTCCAAACCTTCGATCGGTGCGATTCGTAATCGCTTTCGGCCAACTATCTGATCAAGTGACTCAGCAGGGTGAGATCGCATGTCGACCTGCTTAGAATTTCGCATAGCGTTCCATCAGGTACGCAATGACAACATGCAACATCGTCAGGATCGCTCCGAAAACTACGCCGGCGCCCTTTAACCGTTGCACGCTGCGCTCATGCTCCTCCACGCGCGCCTCCAATTGATGCAGCCGCCCTGGCTGCCCAATTCCCATCAACTGCTCCATCTGCACCTTCAGCACGCTCAACTCCTGCAATACCTGGCTCTCAAAATCCGTCATCGACCCACCTCATAGCTCATAAAAACCCTTCACTCTCACGCCGTCTCATTGACTGGCATATTCACGAACACTGCGCTGGAAAATCGCGAATACAGCGGCGGCGTGCTCGCGTCGTACATGCGCACATAAAACCGCTGCAGCTGTGCGGCGATGGGAATGGAAAAGCTGCGCACCGGACTGCGCAGCACCAGGTCTGCCGCATCGACACCCACTCCAAACTCCCAATCTTTCAGCCGCACCTCAAACCCACCGCCTGCAGGCGGAGCCATTCCGGCGTCCACTTGCAAGGCAGTATCCGTCAAGCTCGTCACGGTCAGGTGCTGCAGGTTCGCAAGCACCTGACCGGGCGCGCTCAACGCCGTCTGCGGCAGATAAGCATCCGCCGCAATCTCTTCACTCAACTTCAATCCAATGCCTGCAGCCCACTCCGTGGCCCAGTCGTTGGCGAAGCTCACCTTGTATTGCCGCACCTCGGGCACCGCACTGCCGTCCGTTGCAACCACGCTTCGCACCAGCAACGACGACGTGACCCCTGCGCTGGTAATCGCCAGCAAGTCTCCCGGCCAGATGTCCGGCGGTGGGTTCGCCATCGCATATGTGCCCGCAACAGCCGCCGTGCGGCTGGTGGCAAAGGCAAGCACCGCCTGCGCCGCACTTTCGCAATCCACGCTGCTGCGCGCAACAGGAAGCGTGACCTTGCCCAACCAGCGGCACGTCCCCGGTGCTCCGTTCACAGCCTCCGACGCAATGCTCGCGGTATTCGCAAGTCGCGCAACCGATCGCTGCTGGTTGCGATAGCTTACCGTCACGCGCTCGCCAGCGACGGGAACGCGTCCGGCAAGGAACGTCACCTTTCCTGGCGAACCCGCAGCCGTTCCATAGCTAACCGTGCAATCGACTCCCTGGCCTGCCAGACCCATCAGTCGTGTCTGCAGCGTGCCACTCGGCAGCGTACTCACGATCCACATACTTCCGCTTCGCGTCACACTCACCGCGCCCACCGACCCGAACAGTTGCGTCGCGTTTGCAAGAACAAACGAACAAGTCGCGGGCGAGCTCGCGATCGTGCCACCTACAGCGATGCTGTCATAAATTACCGTCGCCGGCGTATTCGATGCAGCCCCTTCATCGACAAGCTCAAACACCACGTCCATCGGCGCAGTCACACCACTCGGCGCTGCCGAACCCCTGGACAACACCATCCACCATGCAGTAATAGGGCTGCATCACTCGCTGCATCTCCACGCAGTGCAGACCGCAAGCCGCAGCGTATAGGAGTGGCCCGCGATCGGAGTAAATACCGTTCCCAACTTCGACACCATTCACGACGGGAACGATGACCGTGACACTCCCAGTTCCGCTCACGCTCTGCCGTCACTCGAAATCCCGCGAAGCACTCTGCGAGAATCGGGAGCCCTTGGTACATGCCCTGCGAGCATCCCATTGCACGCAGCGGCCAGGAGTGACCCCACTCAACTGCACGACAATCGATCCGCCCATCTCGATCGCGTCGATCGCCGTCAGAGGTCGTCTGGCCATCCGATCCATTGCCACCATTCATCGTGAGGCCCGCCGACGTCAGCGAGAGATGGCTGCCCGGGTCCGCCACAGTCCACTGTGCTGGATTGAATGGCAGCCTCGTTGAAGTTATCCAATACCAGCGTCCGGTTGGTATCGCGATATGCCGGGCTCGCTGAGATTGAAGACCGTAGTCGTGCCATCACCGAAGAAGTTTTCCTCGATGTAGGCCGCCGGCTCTTCCGCTCCCGAAAGCGTCACATCGTTCGCCAACTCACGAACCGCGCTGGTCTGAAGCTCGGAGACCGACAGCGTTCCGTTCGCATCGCTGAACGCATGCGTCACATTGCCGACCGGCTGGATCAGGATCTGGCCATTCAGCGCGCGATACGCCGCATAGGCAGAGCTGGCCGCATCGGCTGCGTTGACGCTGAAGGGAGAAGACTGCTCGCGCCGCAAAGGCACCCGTCGTCGGCACCGTTCCAGAGGCGGCAACCGTGACGCCCGCTGCTCCTCCAGCCTGCGCACGCGAAGCCAGCTGCGCCACCAGCGCCGTACCGCCGAGTCCCAGCGACTCTGCATCTCTCAGACCCGCGCCGGAGCCAAGATTATCCAGCAGCCATTCATCGCTGACCGCCGTAATCCGCGCGCGATACACCGGCCCCGTCGATGCATTGCCCGCATAAATCCTGACCGGCTCGGTTGCCAGATAGCCAGTGAACATCACCGTCAGCGTCGGCCGCCGTGACCGTCACTTTGCCGCGCCGCACCGGCACCGCCAGCCCCCCCACGCCCGAGCACGATCTCGGCCGTGCAGCGCGACGGCTCGTTGAGCGCGCGTTGCACCGTGATCGGCCCCTCTGCGGCGACCGCTTCGGTGTAGTCGATCGCGCCTAGTCCATCAAGATTGTCGATCGTAATCCGCACATTCTCTCCTTCACTTCATCCCTAAGCCAGCTACATAACTCCGGAAGCAAACGACCGTCTCGCCATCCACCGGATCCTTCACGGGCAACGCGCGAAACGCCGCACTCAGCTGCACCTTCTCGTAGCCACCGCTCGCAGCCGCGTTGGCTTCGGCCACTCCGCTCATCGCCTGCAGGCGCGGATAGTGCCAGATAACCCGCTCACCCTGCTGGCCCTCGCCGACAAACACTGCGGACCACTCCTGGAAGAAGCTCGAGCCCTCACGATCGCAGAAGCCCACCACGCCGCTGACCTTCATCGTCGCTGTTGGAACTCCAGCAATCAGTGGCCACTCCAGCGTCAGCGCACCGGTCGCCGCATTGATAGCCGTGATCCGGCCAACGTTCAACGTCACGCGCCGCACGTAGTCCACGTCCGTCAATGCGGTCTGCACATACGCCCCGCTCACGCCGCTGCCGACAAATCCTGTCTGCGTCGTGTAGTCGACATCCACCGCAATCAATTCGCCAACAGCTGAAGGCAGCAGCAGCTGTCACTCCCACCTGCAATACGCTGGCGGTCGAGCCGGACTGCAAGGGAACCGCCGCGATGGCCGTTCCACCGGAGCCCTCGGCTGCCGCGCCAGACGCGACCTTGAGCAGGTTCATCTGCTGCGTGCCCGCGGAAAGAGCAAGCTGCAGCTTCCCCCAGCTCTCGAATGCGAACGACACCGTAGCTTCAATCTCCGTTCGCGCCTGCAACTGCGTGATCGCTGGAGCTCCCGTTCGCACGGGCTCAATCTTTGTGCCACATCTGCGCGCGAAGCCGGCAGATCCATCCGAGGCCAACCCACGGCGCCGGAGGGCTATTCAATGCAAATGCGCCGCTCTGTGCCGCGTCGAAGATCGTTGCCTGCTGCGCCGTGCGATTCACCGGAGCGAAATATGCGCTCACCCGCCCCACCATCGGAGCCATCGTACTCATCACATCGCTCACAGCTCACCTGCTTCCTGGTAGCTCATCACGTTCACCGTTGCCGTGCGAGCCAGCCTGTCATCCTTGATGACCGTCTCGCCAAACGCAACCTCGCCCCACCAGACACTCGTATTCATCGCCATAGCCGCCTTGCCATTCGCAAGGCCGGCATAGTTCATCTTGGGCGAATGTCCTCGGCAGACCATTCACCGCACCCTGCAGCTCGCGCATCCATGCCAGCTAATGCTCTACCACGGTCCATGCCACCATTCATCGCCGTGCCGGCGGTCTCATAGTCGATGGCACACTGCAGCGTCACCATCGGCATGACGCCATTCGCATCCACCTGGCTCACGGACCATCGCAACCGAAAGCAATCGGGGAGTGCCACTGCCGAGAGGAGTTCGTTCTCCTCGACCAGCACACCCGGCCGCACGACGCCGCGCAGCACAATCGTCCGCTCCGGATTGAGCGCGACCAGCCGGCTTCGCAACACCTCATAGAACGTATCCTTCGCGTTCTGCACAATAACCTCCTTGGATTTCTCCGTCTCGCTGTACCGCCGTCGCTACCGAATCGGCGGTTCCAGCGTGAGCCAGTAGCAATATGGCATGCCCATCGCCTGCGAAGAATAGCTGTTCGTGATCTTGTACAGCAGATCATCGATGAACACTCCCACCGCAGTCTCGAACAAGACATCCGCAGAGTCATACGCCAACGAACCAAGCACCTCATGCACCGCACTCGCGGACACCAGCAACTTGGCGACACTGTTCGCCTTGTGAAATGTCGCGGGCGACAGCGCTATATCCTGGAATGCCGGTGTCGCCAGCCCTAACTGCTCCGCGTCGTCAGCCGGGCACCGCCGGAGCCGCAAGACGCACAGACACGCAACTCCGCCGCCTCCGGAGCGCATCGACCGCATCCGCACGCCGAATCGCTCCATCGCCTGTTTGCAACATTTCATCCATCGCTAGCCGAGCCTCTCCGCCACGTATGGCCGCAACAATGCCTGCACCTGGCTATCGATCAGGGAGTCGCTGAAGTACTGCGTCTGCAGCGTGTCCATCTTGCTCGATTTCACGTTCATGCCAGGGCGTCGTCTGCGCATTCCGAACGATCTGCGCGCACGCAACCTGCACGGCATTCGGCACCGTCGTAAATCCGGCTGTGTAGGTAACCTCGGCCTCGCAGTAGCGCATGCCCATCACATTCCACGCAAAGCGAAACTCACCCGTCGGCACACTGACAAACAGCGTGGTCGGATCCACGTCCACCCACTGCCCCGGAAGCGCAAAGGCCGCAGCAAATCCGGTCTGATAGGCAAAGTCCCCGAAGAAATCATCTCCGTGTCTCGGTCGCGCATATTCTGCGCGCACTGCGTCGACGCTGATCAGCGGGCCATAACTCAGCCTCACCGTCTGCGCTTTCATCGGCACCCGCATCCGCTCGGTATAGCTTGCCGACATCAGCGACGGTCGTCGGCAGTACGCTTCGATCATCGCGGAGGCAGTCGTCACCCACGCATCGGCCGTATCCGCCGACAATCCATACGCCACATAGTCTGCTGGCAACAAATATCCCATCGATCTTCTCCCTCTCTACTCGCACCCTCATCTGGAACGAAGCCGGAGCGCCCACCGCGCTCCAGCCCCTTCAGTTCTAGCGATCGACCAGTACCTGGTAGTGCGCATAGCTCGCGCCCTTGACCACAACGGCGCCGAACTTGACCACCGCATACTGGCTCGCCAACGAACCCTGCATGCCCAGCTGGAAGACGCGCGGATTCGGCTCGCCCAGCCAGTGGTACTCGATCAGGTCCTCCGTCACGATGTAAGCAGGCAGCACAGCAGAGCCAGATCCCGGAACACCGGTGTACGGCAGCGTCCACTCAGGGATGAGCGGAATATCGCCCGCCTGCGTGCTAAGCGTCTTCACCGTGAGGCCGCCTTCGATGTTCTTCGTGTTAAGAACCACGTTGAACTCCGTCTTCATCTCGCGATCGATCAGATCCAGCAGGACCGGGTTCGCATAGATCGCAGTCGGCCGCACCCCGAAGCTCGAGTTCGCAAGCATCTGCGCGATCGTCGACTTCAAGCCATCGACGATGCTCTCGACTCGTGCTGAATCGTGGTTGTGTTGCCGCCCGCAACAATCTGCCCGACCGCGCCGAAGTACTGCGCAGTGGTCGGCGAGCTGAGGCTGGTGTCGGTGCCGTTCCACAGTGCGATGTCGTGCGTGCGCAGAACACCATCGACGGTGTCGGTGAGATCCTTGGCCTGCAGATACGCAAACTGGCTCTGCTGCTTGCCCAGTTCGAGATCGAACAGGTTGTAGTTGATCTGTGCGACCAGCGCCTTCAGGGAACGCTGTTCTCAATGCGGGTCGGCTGCACGATGCCGGCACGATCGCGCGGGGATTGACGAACGCCGACGCAGCCGCAGCCGCAGGAATCGCCGTCTCCTCAAAGTAGCGTGACGGATGACCCGTCGCCGGCACCTGCTTGATACGTTGGCCGAACACGCCACGGCGGCGCACCAGGTCCAGAATCTCTGTCTGATAAATCGGAACTTCAATGGCGCCCGGTCCAATATAGTCCGCCGTTGCGTTGATGTGCGTAAACTTCGCGTTCATTCTTATCTCCTCGTAATCTCTGTAAAAGAGAAGGCCGGACTAAGTCCGGCCTTCGCCTTGCTTTCTTTCCATCCACGCGCGGTCAGGTTGACCGGAGCGGTCCGTCACCTAACCAAGCAAGCCAGCGCGCCTCAACTCCGACTTCACTGCGATACGCTGCTCAATCCCCAGGCTTGCCAATGCACTGTCCAGCGCAGCTGCTTCAATCGATGCACCCGAGGCACCCAACTCCAGGGTTACTCCCTGCTTTGGCGAGCATCGTTGCCATTCCCGAGGGCAAGGTCTTCCGCCCCTGCGCCTGCGGAGCAGCCGATGCCGTGAGCTCTGCAATCTTCGCCTCTGCCTCTGCAAGCCGCCGCTCCAGCTCTGCTTCGCGCGCCGTCTCGACCGTCGCCACAATGCGGCCCACATGCTCCTCCGCCTCTGCAGCCAACGCTACCTGCCGCTCCGCCAGTCTCGAGGCCGCCTGCTCCAGCGCAGTCGCCACTGCTTCCAGACGCTCCGTCGCTTCCATCAAATCCATCACGTTGCTATCTTCCATTGCCTTCCTCCATCTTTCTAACGTCCCTCAGGACGTCTCACTTCGTTTCGGCAGCGCGCGTCTGCCGATGATCGCCTCTGCGGTTCACGCGAAACGAGGTCGCGCGATACGCCGCCTTTTCACGCAACAGAATTGCGGCTCCGGTAAATGTCGCACGAGTCAGCCGCCACACCGCATCCCTCATATCCGCGACATGCGCATCGGCCAACTCGTAGCTCATGCCCATGCGTGTTGATTTCCGCTCCAGCGCCGCTCAACCTTGGCCTCCATCTCCGGATAATCTCGTGCAAACAAGAAACCCTTCGACCAATAGCCTGCGTGCCCTCCAGATGGGCGGACGTGATGATGCCGCACTTCTGCCGCGCATCATGCCCATCCCATCCAGCCTTGTAATCCACCGCCATACCCAGCAGACTCGGAAGCGCCATCTCAGCGGCTTCCTTCGTCAGCACTACGCGATGGCCTCGGGCTCCGCTTGGCGCCTTGTCGCTAGGTATATCAACCAACGTCAGACACCCTTCAAATGGCAGCCGGTTAGGATGCCCATCCACCTCTGGAAACTCCACTGCCATCGCCCGCAGTTCGCGCCCGCTACAACGTCGCCGCACCGTGCGACGCAAATGCATTGCCCTATCCACACGTACCTCCTATTTGGTCTTCTCCAATCGCATCACACCATGCGGATCAGGCATCTTGTGGCTCAATCAGAGAATTTGCCAACTCTGCCGGTGCCAGGCCGCGCATCGCTCTCACCTCGGCCACCGACAGAACTCCCGCTGCCAGCAGCTTCGTCTGGATGTCCACCTCGACCATCTCGTCGCGGCTCTCCAGGTCGGTCCAGGCGAACCTCAGATCACTCCATGCCAACCGCTTCACAATCACGTCGCGCGTGATGTGATCGGCAATCAGCTTGGCCAATGGCACAATCGCATTTTGGAAGGCCTCATCCGCCAACTCGCTTGCCGTGGATTGATTCACGTCCTGCGCAACGCCCAGCATCATCGCCGGCAGATCAAACGCGTTCGCAATCATCGTCAGCAGGAACTGCTGCCACTCCAGCCGCAGATCCGCGTCCGTACCCGCCGCAAACTTCAGCACCTCGGGCTTCTGCTCGGAACTCAGCACAGGAACCCGTCCCGAGCCTTCCACCTCATCCTGCCACCAGCGAATCAATCGCTCATGCTGCTCCGGTGTCCGCTCGTTCAGCCACAGCGCATACTGCACCACGCTGTTGGAGGCTAACCTGCCCGCATACCGGTGCGCCTGCAGAAAGTGCGAGATCGACTCAAACGCCACCTCCACCTTTCCTAACCCGAACGGCGTATGGCTCCGCGAGTTCAAGCGAACATACATCAACTCGTCATCCCGCAACGGCAACAGCGACTCTTTCCCCAGCTTGCCCGTGATCTGCGCATAGCGTGGATCGCTTGGATCCCCTTTCCAGTTCGCATTCACCTGGATCGATGCACCATCCACCGGATACAACCGCACCGGCAGATCACTGTCCCCCGGTCTCAATCTCCGCCGCGCCAAAGCCACCGACCAGGGTGTCTTCGATCACCTGTTCGATCATGGTGCGAAAACTGTCGCTTTCATTGGGAGGTCAAGCGCTTTGGTGAGCGCCGCAGCTCGCTGCGCACGATCGCCCGCCAGATCCTCTCCCGCGCCACGCCGCACCTCAATCTGCCAATCCATGCATGCAATTCTGTCCTTGATGCAATTGATCGCGCGTCGCGCCACTGGCGTCTCCGCAAACCTGCGCAGATTTGCTGCCGTAGGCTTCGGGAGTGTGTTCTGTACACCTGTCGTCCGGAAGGGCGCAAAGATGGAACTCATGCCCAAGGGAGTGACGCTCGTCTTTCGCTCGCCCACGTTTTCTGTCGATGCCGCCACGCTGGCAACCCGGTTCCACATCTCCTTCACCGCCGCTGCCAAACCCATTCCGCTCTCCTTCTTAAACGCGAACGGGCGCGACCGTGTGGCCACGCCCTCTCTAAATTCCATCGCCTGGATCCTACGGAATCTACGTTCGCAACTCTCGCTTCGCGGTCTCCGCGACACGTCCCAAATCAGCAACCGTCAGCACGCGAATCGCCTCTCGCTCCATCACGCTCACACCAAACCCATATTGTTCCTGGTCCGCCACCGTCGCGATTCTTTCCACGATTGCCGTAAGCTCCAACTCCACACCCTCACTGCGCAAGACTCCATGCACGCAACGCCTCCGCCGAATAAGCAATGCCCTTCGCCCCCTCCACATCATTCTCCAGCGAAACCGCATGGAACATCCGCACTCTTGCCATTGCGGTATCCACAGTCGATCTTCAGCGGATCGCCTGCCTGCGTATAGGCCGCGGCGGCAATCCTCTTGCGCATCAACCGCCACACCCCGGCGCGCTCAAACGTGTCGCGCATGGTCGATACAATCGCGCCGCGCCCACTCGACTTTCTCCGCGTCGGACGGCAGCTTCAGCGGCTCCACATACATCCGCAACAACTGCTCCATCTCTGTCGGCAGACTCTCTGCCAGCGTCCCGCGCATCTCCGTCAGTTGCACGCTGTTCGACAGCGAGTCCTCGAGCGTCTCCAGCATCGGCTTCGCATTCTACACGCGGTTCCACCCCTGCCTGCAGCCTCTGCCCAATCTCCGACTCCAGGGACTCCAGCAGCTCCACATCGGCATCCGGATCCATGCACCGCACGCGGCTCCAGTCGCGAGTGAATCGCACGGTCGCGGTCTCGTCCCGCCCGGCTTCCCGCAGCACCACGCCAATGTTCGCGAACTCTCCCTTCACCACATCCGGCACATACCGAATCAAGGAGAACTCGCACTGTATCCGCTCGCGCACCGTAACCTCCAGAACATCCTTCGCAGCTCAACCGCCTACTCTACATTACAAATTTTCCCGGCTGCACAGTGACCTCAAATCCTCTCGGAATCACGATGCTCTTCGCCACGCCCCATTGTGGGAACGGCTCCCGATTCGACTCCCGAAACTGACCAATCAGTTCTCTCACTCTCGATCTGCGCCGCAACAGCGTCTCCATCAAGCGTTCGATCACCCCAGGATCACCACCGTACCACTCCGGAGGAATCTCTTCAGCCACCTTCCACAAGATCTCCGCCGAAAACTCCTCGACCCTGCTCAGCCACGGCTCAAAGCTTCCCACCCTCGAACCCGCGCATACACCTGGTTCCGTGCAAACACTCCCCGCAGCGGAGCATCGGGAAACGTCCAGTCTCCCGCATTGAAGCAATATCCCTGATCGATAAACGTTGCCCGATACTTCCGTTCCCGTGGTCGACGCTCAAAGACTGCCTGCCTCCCATTGCAGTTGCCCGTCCATTTATCGACCGCCAGCATCCCGGCAAACTCAGCCAGGTTCCTCACCTCATCCATCTGAGGCTCCGGCAGATAGTCGACCACCTGCCCCGGCATCAGCCCGCCAACATACCTGCTGCCAAACTGCAGGCCGCCCGCACATCGCTCGCGAACGCCCGGGCCCCAGATCCACCAACATCTCCGGGCTATTGGCAATCAGCCACTCGCCCACCTCAACCACATCGGTCTTCGGTACAGACAGCCCTACGGCCTCCGCAATCCGCGTCGCAATCAACTCGTTCGCCAGCACCCGCAGATGCTGCGGATTATTCTTGAACTTCACCACCCACAGGTTTCCATCCGCACCCAGCATCAACTGGCTCTGGGCGCCTCCGCGCATTCGCCGAATTGCCTGTACCGCCGTTACCGCCAACGCTAATCCCCTACGCCTTCACCTTACCGCATCCGCCCATCTTCCATGCGAGCCGGACTGTAATATCTCCGCCCTCACCGCCTGTGCCACCGCCATCGCCATCACTAAATCATCATGCGCACCATTCGCCGCTCCTGTCCTTCCCCGCTCTCTTCCGACAAAGGTTCTACATTCACTCAGCAACCGCTGGCTCCGGAACATCTCCGGCCTCTGTTCGAGCAAAGATCCCAGCCGCGCCGTCATCTCCGGCTTCGAGATCGCCGTCGTCAGCCAACCAGCGTCGCCGCCCTGCCAGTACACATGCGCGTAGCGCTCGGTCGTCTCGATATACGCCAGCACCGCAGCCCCATGGTTATTTCTCTCCACCGCAATCAGCGCACCGTGATACTCCTTCGCCAGCTCCACCGCAACCTTTGCCAACTCCGCCGGCCTCAGCCGTTCCCGCAACTCCGCACACTGCAACCCTGTCTCACGATCGATCACCTGCACGGCAGCGAAATCACCCTCTTCGCCGCCCCCCGCCGAATCCACCGCGACGATGTACCTGCATCCCGCCGCCGGCGGAAACCACACCATCAACGCTCCGGCCCGGCGCGTCGCCAGTGCCCCAGTCGAGCTCCGCCATCCGTCGCTCAATTGCATCAATGTCAAAGAAGCAAGCACCAGTCGCCCGGAAACATGTCTCTGCATCTTCAGCGAACTCCTGCGATCGCAACCCACCATAGCTCCGCTCCAACCCTCGCCGGAATCCAATCTGCTCTCGCACCCAACCATACCGCTCAACCAACATGCGCTTCCTCATCGTTCATCGCGGCAGCCGCCACCGGCGCTCCCACATACGACGGCTCCAGCCACCATGGAAGAAAGTGCCGCACCAGCAGGTCCTGATCGCCACCCATGTCCACGCCCCCGCATCCATTCCTCATAGAACGCTCCATATGCCCCGTTCGGCGTACTCTCCAGCACCAGTTCTCCCTCCGGAGCCAACGCGGCTCGAAGCCCGCCAGCGTCATCGCAGCGTCTCCAGGCCATTGACTCACCTCGCTGCAATGCAGGTTCTGCAAACTCAATCCCCGCCCAACACCCACATCGCAAGCGCTCGCCACCCGATACTCACTATCCAGTTGCGGAAATACCATCTGCCCCGCATTGGCTCGACTTCGGATCAGAGGTCCCCGTCTGCATGTCATCCGGCAGCTCCTCCCACATCCGTTGCACGATTCGAAAGATCGCCTCTGCCGCCTCGCGCGTTTGCGCCACCTGCAGCGTAAGTGTCCCAGGCCTGGTGATGGTCCGCAGGAAGAATCTCGCTGCCACCCACGTGGTCATGCCCATCTGCCGTGCTTTCAACACAATGTTCTGCCGTCCGCGCCGCTCTTCAAATTCCTCTGCGCCGCATTCGCCACCAGCGGCCTTACACGCCCGTCCCGATCGCGCACCCGCAGCCAATCTGCCGCAGTCCTCAGCACGAGCGGTCGGATCGCAGTTCCATCGCGCACCCTATCTTTACCAGACTCTTTACATCTTCCACAGCTCATCCCCACCCCGGCGCGATCCTCCAGCCTGCGTTGCATACAGACTGGAAGATCAGCACCCTTTCACCCTTTACGCTCTTGCCTACTCAATACGGCCGCGGCGCCCCATCGGGCGGCGGATCCATCAGGCTGTTCTGAAACCACGTAGAAGACTGGGCCGTCGCCCACGTTCGCTTGAGGGCACTGACGCATAAATTGGGATAGACGAACATACTGATCCGCGCAACCAGAGGTTCCATAGCAGGTAGGCGCAGCATCGGGAGTCGCCGTCAGCGTGACGCCGGTTCCCGTTGGAGCCAGTCAGAACGATCGTCGGAGGCGAAGCGGGATTGATGCACCCATAGCCAATCCCGTTGTAGGTGGTCGAGAGGAAAGGGCTCGTCTCAAGTACGTCTCGATACCGTTCGGCACTCCGCCACTCGCAGTCATGATTCCCGTGACATGGCAATATGGGTCCCCCGCCCGTCGATGTGAAGGGTGTGGAGTTCGCGTAGCCTGTGCCACCGCTGTAGGTCACCGTGACGCCGCCATAAAAGTAGGGAGAGAGGACCTGCGCGAGATTGAGTTGCGTGTAGCCAGAGATCGTAGTCGTTGAGCTGATTCGCTGCCTTTAGATACAGAGGATCGTTCGATGTGCGCGATGCCAGGATGCCGGGACCGCCCGTAGAGGAGATCCGCCGAAGATGTAAATCGGCATCGTTCCGTTGTTGTTGTAGATCGTCTGGTAATACGTCGGCGTCAAGCTCAGGTTTCCCTGATACAGATTTACCCAGCCTCCGTTCGCTGCGTTCTGCGCCTGTAGCTGCAACCCTGTCAGCGAAGAGATGCCATCGGCGGGGCTGGTCAGAAACTCCGCATATCCATTTCCTGTCTGCGTGACAAGAACGTAAATTGGCTGCGTCGAATACTGTGCAAACAAGGTACGGTACATCGTCACCGCAGACTCATAGGATGCGGCGTTCTGCGGAGTACTCGCGTTGTAAGCTGTGATCGTCGCTGCTGGGCATCCGCCAAGGAGGGCATCTGCAGACCCTGTGCCGATCGATACGGGCACATCATTCAGCCCCGCCTGGTCAAGCATCTGTCTCCACCATCCAACCGAATTAGAACCGTTTGGATTACCATCATCATCTGTGACGCCGATGAGACGGATAAGTCCTTGCCTTGCTGCTCCGATCGTCATCGCCAAGGTTTGATCACCACTGAAATCAGGACCGCATCCCCATCCCCCAAGGATTACAAGAGGTGGGTTCGCCAGCAGGCCGGGGTAGAGAAGCGACTGCCAGAACTTTGTCGTGTAAAAGAGATTCGACACTTGCCCGAAGGTAAGGTCTGAATTGAACAGCGCGAATTCATCAACATAGACTGGATTCTGCGAAGCGTCCGGACCATCAACCCCGTAGGTTACGCCGTTGCTGATATATCCCGGCACCATCAGGGGAGACGTCGAAGAGTTCATCGTCCACGGATAGGACGTTGCCGTAATTGATCCGCCTGTTCCTGTCGGAGAAACAAAACTGATCGTTGGCGTGGACGTGCAGCCATAGTTATAGCCCGGGGTGATCGAGATGGAAGTGATTACTCCACTGGTGGCCGTTGCGGTGCCTTGAACTGTGCAGTTTGCCCCGCCAGTGCCGCCATTGTTGAACGTTGTTGACGCTGCATACCCTGTGCCACCGCTTGTGATAGCGAGCGTAACTGCCCCAAATTGGTTACTAGAGGTGACGGCTGATGTTTGCCCTATCGCGAGTCCGTTGAGATACATGCTGAGCGAAGCAGGATTCCCGGCCCCGGTATCTTCGATCACAATGTCATAGTTCATTCCGTTTGGCATGGCATCGCCAAGATTGGAACACATGTATTCATATGCCTGTCCCGCAGGGTAATAGTACCCGTTGCGCGCGAAACAAAGTTGAGCCCCCGTGAGTCCTCCTGATTCCGGAGTCTTCACGGACACCTTCCAGAAGTTATTCGCGGATGGGCAACTAAGTACGGAAAGGCACCCGCCAAGATCGCCCTTGCTCGCGAGAATAAGCGTTCCGGTGTGGTCCCAATTGAAATTATCGATGTGCAGCAGCATCGACCACGGATGGTTCCAGTCGATCGTAGAAAGCATGGCGTTCGGCGCTGCGCTCCACCCGTTGTAGGGAAATTCTGCGGAGTAATTCGAGTTGTTGGCGCTATCGAATCCTGGCTGCTGCACGACTACCGTTCCAGAGTTATAAACCGTGGAACTCATTTGCGGTTTGATAGCTATAAGAAGAGTCGTATAGCCACTCGTATTGGTTTGGGTCCCAGAAAACGCGTATGTTCCTGGAGCCGAGATTAGGTAGGAAGCCTGGTATATACCAGTCCAGGCAGCATGCCCCAAGGCAACAAAGCCCCCGTTCAAAGTGAACGTATTGGTGCTGCCAAACTGAAACCCCATAAGCATTTCAGGGTAACCAGTCGTCGTAAGGTTTCCGCTCGTGAATGTCGTGCTGGATGCCCCTGTCGTATTCGATACGGACGTAACAACCGGGGAACTCAGCGCGGCGTTATTGATATAGGCGCACTGAAAAACGATGTATGGTTCCGCTGTTCCGATCGTTGCTGTAAGCGTATGAGTCCCGGCAGAAACGTTTGAGAATACCCATCCGAAGTTACTTGCAGAGGACACAATCTGTGAGCCGGTAGTACCACCAGAATCCGTGATTCCCGTGAGTGAGGCCCCTTGGCTATAGACAAACGCAACAATTGCGCCCGACCCTGTTGTGGTCAAACTGCAAGTAGCCGTTGTGCTTGCAGTCCCGCTGGGGGTATTGACGGCACTTGCACCGATGGTCATCGCCAGCGGGATTGCTGTCGTCTGCGAGCCGGACAATGTGGTCCCCGACACCTGATCCTTGAATGCTGTCGTAGGCTCGTCGAAGTTCATGGCAAGAGCCGGATTCGCTGTCCACTCCGCACCCCAGAAGGTGCGTTGCGGGTTCGTCGCCTGAGCACTCGCAAGCGACACGAGGGTCAGCAAGGGGAAAAGCATCAACAGTTTTTTCATTACTGACTCCTTCCCGTGACCAACGTCGCACCCGTGAAATACACTGGAACAGCCGACGTCGATCCGCGTAGATGCGTATTGTGAGCATCGTCGGTGCCGTCATCCCTGATGCGGGACAGCCATTGACTCCCCGGTGTAGCGATACCAGTGATCAATGCTGTCTTCACCAGTCCGTTCGCCGTGGAGCTGACTGCTGTCGTCGTCACCACGGCCGGCGAGAACGCAGGCGAACCCACGACCGCTCCAGGCGTTACGCATGCTGTCTGGACGTCGAGTACCGCGTTCCCTGATGTCGCCGTAGAGTAGAAGTTGAGATAAATCCCTGTGCTCGTCCAGTACGGCGGCGCGACCGTCGTCAACTCTGCATATTGCGGCTTGTGGGTGCTGCCTGGAAGAGCAGATAGCCAAGTGCACTCGACGTTGGCGCCACCGAACCCGCCTGCGGCTCATTATTGTTGTATCTCGCAAAAGCGCCGGCATATGCCGCGCCGCCATCTGAAACCGCCGCCGGAAAGTAGGTGTACGTCAGTGGCGGAGTAATGCTGCCGGTAGCGATCGTGCAACTACCGCCCAATGCGCAGGTCGTTCCATTCACCGTCGTCGACGCGGGCTGCATCGCCGCGGCCCCCAGGACATTGCTTGTCGCCCCACCAGGCAGTTGCACCACTCCTTGCGTCGAAGCAGTCGCCACAGGTAACTGAGTTGCACTCAACGTGCCCGTTACCTGCGTAGAAACAACCCCAATCGTGCACGCAGACCCCAAAGCGCAGGTCTGCCCATTCACTGTCGTGGCACTGTTGGCAAGTGCCCCATTCGGAATCGGGCTTGCCGCCACTGTGACGCTCGGCGTCGTTGTTGGTTCGTCACCGAAGGCGTCAGCCAGCTCGGCCACGCCCCCGTCGCAACGCTGCTCACTCCACTTCCGCTCGCTTCCACTTGCCAGCCGGACAATTTGTCCCATTCTGCAAACAAGGAAGATTTCCGCCGATCGTCGTTCCTGCGGCAAACGCGCTCGCCACGCTGGTCGCCTAATCGAAGGAGCCGTCACCGCTCCATTGAACGAAAAGACCCCACTGATTGGATTGAACCCCAGCTTGCCAGCGACCGTTTGATTGTCCTGGAAAATATAGTACGGCTTGGCATTCGGCGAGACCGGCTCTCCCCCTTGCACATAAAGAAGGGTCCCATTATTTGCCGGCCGATAGCCGATTCTGAACACGTTGTTATAAGACCCGCTGATGTTGAACATCTCCGGAGCAACACCATTCGTGATCGTATTGAATGCACTATAGGCATTGGTGAGCTGTGACGGTCCTTCATCGTTCACCATCACACCCTGCGACGCCCAGCCCCCGACACCGGCGTCGTCTGTCCCATGTAAATATTCAGTCCTGAATTCTGAAACTGCGACGTCGGGGCACCCACAACCGTATCTCCCGTTGCGAATGGGACTTGGTTGGTGGCAATCTGCACATTGCCGGAGACTCCATTGTTCGTACCCGTGATGAATGCTGATGGATAGAAGGTAATACTCACAGGCGGCTGTGCAATGGTGCCCTCGAGCGGAACTCGTTTCGTTGCGCCCCGGTCTGCGTCCACGTGATCGATGGGTTCTCGTTGTCAAGACTATTGGAAACCACGGTGAACGTGCCGTTGAGATCCGAGGGCGTATACCCGGAAACGATGATCGTCGACCCAGCAGGAAAGAATGTTAGATTTGGGATGTTGTACGGATTCGGCGATGCCGTCACCACATTACCCTTCCGGGTGAGAACGGGTTGCGACGTCGCGACGGCAGCAGAGATGATGTTTCCACCTCCATTGCAGCTCCCGACCACACAGTTGCTAAAGAACACCTGGGTCGGAGACGTAGCACCTACCACGGCATAGGCTACGGGCCATGAACTTACCGCATTCGTTGCGACGAGCGATTCACCGCACGAGCCACCTTGCATGACCAGCGCTGCATCCCAGCTATTCCACGCATAACGCGTGTTGAACGTGATCGATTGCACCCCAGCCGACGGACTGCCCACGGCCGTCACAGCAGCCTCTTCCTGGAAGGGTCCAGCGAAGCACGCATCGGTTCCCGCGACAAAGTTGTTGGGGCTTGCCGGCGACGTGCCCAGACGTCACATTGCACGTCGTCGTCGTGTAGTTCTGCCACTGGCCATTGCCATTATTCGTGCACGAGCTCGGGATGATATTTCCCCACGCCGTCGAAACCGGGACCGTTCCTGATGCGAGCGTGTAATACATTCCGTTCATCGCACTTCCTTCTGTGGCAAGTGTCGCCGTGCTCCCTCCCTTCGACATATCCAGCAGAATGCCGCCATCGGCAAATTGATCATTGTCCAACGTTCCACAAAAGCCATGGCATGTGAACGACGTAGTCGTCAAAAGGTTCGATCCCGTCGTCCCACCCGTCGCAACCGTTCCCGAGTAATAGCCAATCTGATTCGTGTGTTCGACCGTGTGGGTGACCGCTTCGTCCGAACTTCGCGACATTCCCTCCAAACGAGGTCAGGTACGTATAAAAAGCCGCGGTATCCCCTTGGGCGAAGTGGCTGAAATTCGCCGCTGTGCAACTGCGAGATGCCCCGTGTCGCTGACTCAAGAATGTCCGTCTCCAGATGACAATCGCTCCACCCCTGCGCGGCAGTTCCGTTGTTGCCTAAGTCATATCCTGACTCAAAGCAATTGCTCTGGTTCGACAGAAGGCTATACGAACCAGTGCTCGGGCTCGCCGCCGTATTGCCCGACGTGATCGTGGATTGCGAGGATGTCCCGCTACCCGAAAAAGTCGTGCTCGCCGACGCGCCGTTGATGCTGAAGCTGTCCCACTCGGTTGCGCGACCGTCTGGTTGCCCGTCGGCAGCAGGCTCACCTTCTGTCCCAGACCTCCGGCCGTTGCGGCCACATTCTCATCAACATAATTCTTGTCCGCAGCCTGGTTCGCGCTCACAGGATCCGCCGGCAAGACCAGCGGACCTGTCATCGTATCGCCCGCCTTCTGCACATACGGCGAGGAGTCCAATGGAAATCCAGTCGCCGCCGCTGCAATCGCCTCGTCAACATATTGCTTCGACACCGTCTGCATCGCGACGCTCACCGGCAGCACCTGGTTCTTGATCTCCGCCAGCGTTGCGGGCCCAGCCCCTGGCACTGTTGCGGGCACCACCCAATACTCGCGGCTCGTTGTCCCATCATTCAGATGAAATACCGCGGTGTAGTAGCTCCCCATCGGGGTCGCTCCTGCATTCGGCGCCAATGCGATCGTCAACTGGCCGCCTGCACCGAGCGTCACAGATGTATTTCCAGCCGGAACCGTCTGCCCGCCCATCGTCGTAAAGGAGTTCCAGCTCACCAGAACCGTGCCGGCAGCCGGTGTCCCGTTCGCGCTGTACACCGTATCCTGCACCGTCGTTGTTGCTACCTGGGCCACTGCCATGCTCACGCATCCAGCGATCATCGCCACCAATGCCGCCAGCAGCATCAACCCTCGTTTTATTCCGCTCATCGCCCCTCCGCCTCTACTGCAGTCTTTAGATTCCATTCGCGCTTCATGCATACAACGCTGTTTCCGATTCCGTCAGTTCGCGATTGCGGCGACTACACAAGGGGTCCCGGCTGTGACCGCCGGCGCCTGAGGCGGGACAGGCGCGCACTTCGGCTCAATCGAATGGAGCAGGATCCCGTTCACGGTCTGTGCCAACTGTAAGAAATCGCCGCTCCCGAAGTGCCCAATGGACACCCCACTGTCGTGCGCTATCGCCAAGCCGATGTTCAGATAGCCCAGAATCCTCTGCAATTCAACTGTGTTCATTTCGTTCTCCCCCGCCGCGGCGGTCACTACGGTACTTTCAATCCCAAATTCATTCAGGGAGATGCGGTCCCCGGTTGTCCAAACCTCTACCCCATCCTCACGCCGCCCGTTTGCGCTTTCAGGCTCTTCTCCGGGCGAACGTTGCAACCATCTCCGCCTAACCGCTACCATCACCTTTAGCAACATGCTCCGAAAGGTTCTTATGGAATCCAGCAACAACCTCTCCGCTCCCCGTCGCTCTGAAGACATCGCCCTCGATCTCCTGAAATTCGTGGCCGCCCACACCAACCTTGGCAATAAGGGTGGGTCTTCTACAGGCTTTGGCCTGCCTTCCGCTCCCAAAACCGAAGACCAGGTCACTCAGCTATTCGAGCTCTACACTCGCTGCCGCGTCGCGGTTGAATCCCCGCTGCCTGGCACTGGTGCGCAGAAGTAGCCGTGCCTCCATTGCGCGTCGCAGTCATCGGCACCGGCGCCTTCGGGCGCAATCACCTTCGCGTTTATCGCGAACTCGAACTTGCTCAACCTCAACTTGTTCAGCTGGCCGCGCTCGTAGAACCTGTCCCCGAGCGCCGCTCGTCCCTCGGCTCTACCTACAACATCCCGTCCTTCGCGACGATCAACGAGTTGCTCGCCGCCAACCTCTCCCTCGACGCCGCATCCATCTGCGTCCCCACCGTCCATCATGCTTCGGTCGCTGAACAGCTTCTACTCGCAGGTCTCGACATCCTCATTGAAAAGCCGTTTGCTGCGAACCTTGCCCAGGCGGACCACCTCCTTGCGCTCTCGCAGGCACATCGTCGCGTAGTCGCGATCGGCCATCTTGAGCGCTTCAATCCTGCGGTCACCGCTACCCTCGCAGCGCTCAATCAGCCCATGTTCTTCGAGTCGCATCGCCTCAGCGTCTTCACGCCGCGTTCCCTCGATGTCGACGTCGTTCTGGATCTCATGATCCATGATCTCGACATCGTTCTCAGCCTCACAAACTCACCTGTTCGCGAAGTCCGGGCCGTCGGCCTGCCAGTCCTCTCGCATAAAACCGACATCGCCAACGTTCGCGTTGAATTTGACTCCGGTTGTGTCGCCAACTTCACCGCCAGCCGCGTCTCCACTGAACAGGTTCGCAAGCTGCGTCTCTTTCAACCTCACCAATATCTTTCACTCGACTTCGCCCGTCAGGAACTCCTGACCATCACCGTCGATCCAGCCATCGTCGCAGCAGCAGTCACAGCGGCGATCGCTGCAGGTCCTTCTCCCCTCCCTGCATCCACCACGACCGCCGCCGCGCGCCCCATCCCCACCTCCGAGCCGCCGATGTCCTCCGCCGGTGAGCACCCCACCCCTGGACTGTCGCTCACCAAGTCGGACATCCCCAAAGGCGAACCCCTTCGCCTTGAGCTCGAAGATTTCCTTCACTCTGTGCGCACTCGCACACAACCCCGCGTTCCTGCAGAAGCGGGTCGTCAAGCACTTGCACTGGCCCTCACGATCAATGACCAGATCGCCACGCACGCCCACCGCGCCGGCCTCCTCTAGTCCCTGGTCACGCCACCCCGCCTACTGCAGCTTCTGCACCGTTGTCCCGGGTGGAATCGTCAACTCGAACTGATCTGCCTCGAATGTCCTGTTGAGTGTCAACTTGGTCACGTCGATCTTCAGCGAGTACTCGTCCAGCGGTCGTCGAATCGTAATGACCGCGGGGAACTGTTGGCCACCGTACGTCTGGTAGTCTTCATAGGTCGCCTGGGTCACGACCTCGCCCTTGTCGTCATAGATATCCTGCTGATACGGCAACATCGTCACTCGGTTGATGCGCACCACCCGCTGCACATGCAGTATGTTCCCAGTGGTTGTCTTCAGCACGGTCAAGTTGTAATCCGGCTCAATCGTCTCCGTCTTATGATGAAGATCCTCCTGCAGCACACGCGACGACTCCGTCATCGTAACGAATTCGCCCGGATGCACACCCGGCACAAGCAGCGAGTCCAGGAATACCGCCGGTCTCAGGTTCTCCAAACCGTTCTTTGAGGGCGTTGTCACCTTGTCCGTTCCCTGCATCCAGACGTTCCCGTGCGACGACGCTCTCTTGAGCGTGAACGTCTTACCATCGCTCACCATGTCCAACGCGCTCGACCCGATCAGCGGCAGCTGCAGAATCACCCGCAGGTCAGCCGGCTTCTGCACAAAGATGTACCCCGTAAACGAGGTGTACTCCTTTAGCTTGCCTTCCTTCGACCCGCCAGTAGTGGCCGTAATCTGCACCTGTGCCTTGAGCGTCCTTAACGCGGCATCTCGCTGAGACACTTGCTGCTCAACTTGTTCCACGCTGGCCGTCTGATACACCGTCGGTGCCTCTGTCTTTAGAACACGACGAGTCGTCGAAAAACAGCCGGTTAGCCCGCCTGTCATCGCCACAACCAACACCGACAACGCTCTCAAATTCCTCATCAATCGTAAGTACTAAGTATATCGACTCGCATCCTGGCCTCTAAGATGCACAATTCATCGACGAACCTTGTATCTCTTCCCTCCGCGCCCCCCGCAACCAGACGACGAGTTAGACCAGAACTGCATCGATATGGCTCCAGATCGCGCTGTACGGCACGATCCAGGGCTTTTGAAGGATGGTGATCAGGATCTGGCCATCATGAATGCTCCAGCCCAACGTCACTCCGTCCGCACTCGCTTGACCCGTAGCCTGGGTCGGGTCGAGCGCCGGTCCGCCCGCGGCCTTCACCTTGGTGGCAATCGCAGCCGGATCAGGTAGCGCATACGTCTTCGCCTGGCTCATCTCAGGCCGCCACTGGAATCGCGTTCAGCAATGCCTTGATCTCGGTGTCGATGATATTCGTGCAATTCTCAATCTGACTGACCGTCGAAGGATTGCTCACCTTTACCGCCGCCAGCAGGGCCGGAAGCTGTGACTGGATGCCCGTCAAGAGGTTAGGCAGGCTGTGGGAAGCATTCACCGTACTCACCGTAGCTAATGCCGTCGCAAGGTCGGCCTTGATGTTTCCAATAATCTCGTTCGCCTCTTCCCCCAGCGCTGAACCACCGCCAACTGTCAGGATCGTCACCACAATTGGCCCAAGATACGTGAGCACGCCTTGCGCGATCGAAATCCACGACGGCGCATCCCCAAATAGTTTCTTGAAGGCCGCTTCGACCTTCGCCCCAAATGACTTCACGTCATTGATTACATTGCCAAAAACACTCATCGTTCTCTCCTGGCGGAGGTCATCCGCCCGCTGTCTTCTCAAGTCTCGCTATGCAAGTGCCGCTTCAATTCCGCCCTTGGCCTCTGCGCATCAATCCTGCGCTGCCTGCCGCTGCTCTTCCTGCAATCGTTCTTTCTCGCGCTGCTCTTTCTCCAGCTGTTCCCAGTAGCGCGTCGCGGTTCCCTTCTTTCTCGAAGGACCCTTCCGTATCGGTTTGAGCAGCTCGGTCGCCAGCTTCACGTGCGGACAGCTTCCCTTCTTCGCCGCCTCGATAAACCCATCCAT
This sequence comes from uncultured Acidobacteriaceae bacterium, assembly GCA_963762375.1. Taxonomy (GTDB): domain Bacteria; phylum Acidobacteriota; class Terriglobia; order Terriglobales; family Acidobacteriaceae; genus Granulicella. Next base: position 33,135 of record CAVXKP010000021.1, on the reverse strand, counting down.
AATCCCTTGGAATTCCCTCGCCAGCGTCCGCCGCATGTGACTGCGACACTCGCTCGGCCGCATGTGCTTTGCCTTCTTCTCAGCCGCCACGTCCTTCACCTGATCTCCGCTTCTCACTTCGTGTCATCTCTGCCTTTTCTCTCCCAAACGCAAAACGGGAGACCCCAGAAGGGTCTCCCGCTTTATCTCTACTTATTTAGAATAGCAGTTTGAGTAGAGTAACTATGCCAACTTTTGAGAATTATTATTTACTTTAGAATGAAGCACTTCGACTGATTTCGTCGCCATGCCCCCCTTGACAGCTTTTTAGCGGTTCCAACATTCCAGCCGCGAGAAACATCTCCGTCAACACATCCAGGGCACATCCGTACTGACGGATACAGTTCCTTAGACTCAATCCCAGCATCCCTGCAGCTTCACCCTGCGTGTACTCCTGCAGCGCAATCCGCTTGATAAGCTGCTGATCCATCACCGAGAGAGACCCCAACCGCTTCTCCACGTCGAAACAGAAGATCACGGCATCCTCAAAGCCGCGCACTTTGTAGCTCGTCACATGGCCGCGAAACAACTCCCGACCCAACAACGACGGCACTCGGCCACTCATGATCGACAGTCGAAGATACCGCCTCAGCATCGCCTCCGTGTACTTCCGATAAAACGCCAGCTCCCCCTTGGGCTTGCCATCCGTCTCGGGTGTCACTTCCGGGGGGACGGCAGCTCCTCGTTCCGCCACCGCCCAGACACGCCGAAGCATCAGGGCATTGGTCAGTGTGGCCACCACCCTTCCCGTGCTTCCCTCGCGAATCACCTGCTCCTGCTGAGCCTGCCGCCTACGCTGTGGAACCAGCCTCAACCCCGTTGCCTGCTCGCTGTTGCTACGTTGCTGCCTCATTGAGCACCCCCTGTGCATACCTTGGTGCTCACCGCCAAGCGCCGGTGCGCCCGTCGGCTTGACGCCCGCGGTGCCGGAAACTCCGACAACCACAAAGCGCATCCACGGCAATACACCCCATGACCCACAGCGCGCAACCATAACGCACCGCAAGCTTCACACACTTTTAAATCAACGCGGAAGTCCTTCATTTTCTTATCTCTCCAGGCACAGCTTTCCCCCGGCGAGCCTCGGTCATTTTTCGGCGGTCGAGTGGGCTCGCTCAGTTGCTATGAGGTCGGATTCGCCCTTGGCTCACGGTCTACGTCGGATCCCGTATGGCGTCCCAACCTGTTTATCGTGTTTTGGCAGTTCCAGGTCCTGAGAATACCTGTCCGCCCCGTTTCCCCTCCAAGACCTTCCCTTCCGCAGCTCCGCTTGACCGGGCTCCAGACAGCAAATCGTCTTAGTTGAAGTGTTGCGTTTGTAGCTCTACACCCACCCGATGTCAACACCTAATTTTGGATGCCACCTAAGTGCTCTAACTGCAATAACTACAATAATTTGGGTGTATATTGCCCAATTTGGGCCTTAAAATATTCGCTAAACATTCGCCGCTCAGGAACTTGCGGGTCTTTGCCTTTGCTTCGCCTCACTGAAAACCACCACCGGTTGTAGTCTTCGTTATCCCACCCCAAGACATCGGCAAGCCGCCGATGCCCAAACCTCAAGGCTTCTTCCCCGCCCGGTACGCCGCCACATTTTCGTTATGTTCGGCCAACGTCGCCGCAAACTTGGTCGCCCCACTCGCATCGGCTACGAAGTACAAATAGTCCGTCTTCGCCGGATGGAGAGCCGCCACCAGGGACGCAACCCCCGGATTGCAGATCGGTCCTGGCGGCAATCCCGCATGCGCGTAAGTGTTATATGCCGAATCCGACTTCAACTCGCTCTCGTGGATGACGCCCGTCCACGTGCCCCGCAGCTGCGATGCATAGATGACCGCCGGGTCCGTCTGCAGAGGCATTCCCGCCGCCAGGCGATTCTCGAAGACACTCGCCACCTCCGGGCGCTCCATATCGATATGAACTTCCTTCTCCACCAGTGAGGCCAGCTTCACCGTCCGCGACACCTCGTCCGGCGTCATCCCCAACCGCTTCGTCTCCTGCCGGAACTCCCTCACCATGGTGGTCAGCATAAGGATTGGCGTCGCATGGCGACTGAACTTGTAGGTATCCGGAAAGAGATACCCCTCCACCGAGGTTGCGCTCCCCTGCGGAACCCACTCCGCAATCAGCTCGGTATTCTTCCGTTCCGCATTCAGAAAATCCTCCCGCGAATCCAACTTCGCCGCAGCCACCGCACTTGCAATATCGAAGATGTTGAATCCCTCCGGGATCACCAGCGTTATCGTGTACACATCCCCCCGCCGCAGCCGATCGAATACCTCTTCCATCTTCGCTGCATGGTCAAAGCGGTACTCTCCGGCCTTTAGCGATCCTCGCGCGGCGTCCACTTACGGTGTTCCAGATCACCAGCCCTTCGAACGCCCACGCACTCCGCACAATCCCCGCCTTCTGCAACTGCCGTGCAATCCCCAGCGTCCCCGTCCCTGGCAATATCTCGACAAACGTCTCCGTGCTCGGCCCGTAGGGCACATACACAAAGAATCCCACCGTCAGTGCTACCACAATCCCGATCACCACCAAAGCCTTCAGTACCCGCACACGCACCACCTCTCCCCAAGATTCTATTCAGGGTCACAGTCGATCTCCACTCCTTCGCCTCCACCTCTGCTTTTCCTCGTACACTAACCCCGTGCCCCATCCCCGCACCCTCGCACTCGACGTCGGTGACCGCCGCATCGGCCTCGCCATCACCGACCCCCTCGGCCTTACCGCCCAACCTCTCTTCACCCTCCACCGCACCACCCTCCGCGCCGACCTCAAATCCATCGCCCGCTTCATCCGCCAGCACAAGGTCGAAGTCCTCCTCGTCGGCAACCCTCTTCACGCCGACGGCTCACCGAGCCCCCAGGCCGCCAAAGCCCACGCCTTCGCGCACGCTCTGCAGGAGGCCCACCCCTCCCTCACCCACCATCTCCTCGACGAACGCCTGACCACCCACGACGCCCACGCCCTCCTCGATCTCTCCGGCCACCCCTCCCGTTCCACCGGCCGCGCCACCCGCCTGGACCGAAAAGACATCATCGACCAGGTCGCCGCAACCCTCCTCCTCGAGAGCTTCCTCTCCGCCTCCAGTCCCACCCTGCTTCCCGATCCTGAACCCTAGCAGCCCCTTACCCCGTCTCCTTTCGTATAATCGAGTTTTCACTCCTCTGCCCTGATGCAAGCGCACAGGGCCAGCAAAGCAGACACACGCATGGAAGACATCAAGAAGGCTCTTGAAGAGCAAATCAAGGCGCTCGAGTACGAGCTCACCACCGAACTCCCCGCGGAGATCAAGAAAGCCGTCGCGCTCGGCGACCTCTCCGAAAACGCCGAATACCACATGGCCAAACAGCGCCAGGTCTTCGTCAACGCCCGCCTCGGCCAGCTCAAAAAGCGCATGGGCGAGCTCGCCATGGTCAACCTCGAAAACATCCCTCGCAATAAGGTCGGCTTTGGCTCCACGGTAGTGGTCTTCGATACCACCAAAGACGAGGAATTCAGCTACAAGCTCGTCACCAGCGAAGAGTCCGACGTCACCAAGGGCCTTATCTCCACCACCTCGCCCATCGGCCGCGCCCTTCTCGGCAAGGAGGTCGGTGACACCGCCACCGTCGTCACCCCCAACGGCAAGCGCGAACTCGAGATCCTCAAGCTCTCCACCATTCACGACACCATCAAAGTCGACGAATAGCTGCCCATCGGCCTCTCGCCTCATCGTCGCCGACCCTTCAACCGCGATAAACTGATCTAGACGCGATGACGTGGACACGTGCTTTCGGTAAGGGCAGCGGCTGGCTGCTGCAAAAGATCGTCAACGGCCTCGCTCTCTCCAAAATCTCGCCCAACACCCTCACCTTCATCGGCCTGATCATCAACGTCGTCGCAGCCTTCTTCTTTGGCTACGCGCGGGCGAACAACTACGTCCGCATGTTCCTCTATGCCGGCCTGGTCATCATCGGCGCCGGCCTCTTCGACATGGTCGACGGCCGCGTCGCCCGCCAGACCAACCAGGTCTCCGTCTTCGGAGCCTTCTTCGACTCCGTCCTCGATCGCTACTCCGACGTCGCCCTCTTCTTCGGCCTGCTCGTCTTCTACGCCCGCGGCAACCGCTTCTTCTACGTCTTCCTCGTAGCCTTCGTCATGACCGCGTCAGCCTCATGGTCAGCTACACCCGCGCCCGCGCCGAAGCCCTCATCGGCTCCTGCAAAGTCGGCTTCATGGAGCGCCCCGAGCGCATCGTCCTGATCATCCTCGGCGCCCTCTTCGAGCGCTGGAACATGATGGCCCCCGCCCTCTGGGTTCTCGCCGTCTTCTCCACCATCACGGTCATCCATCGCATCCGCTACACCTACGTGGAAACCGAACGCCGCAAGCTCGAACTCTCCCACCCATGAAGCAATCCCAGCCGCCTTCCCACAAGCCCCAGCCCATTCTCCTCATCCACGGCGGAGCCTGGGCCATGCCCGACGACGCCGTCGCCGCCCATGAACGCGGCATCGCCTCCGCCCTCGCCGCCGGTTGGTCCGCTCTCTCCCGCGGAGGCACCGCTGTCGATGCCGTTGAAGCCGCCGTCACCATCATGGAAGACGACGACACCTTCGACGCCGGCCGCGGCTCCTTCCTCACCCGCGACGGCCGCGTCCAGCTCGACGCCCTCCTCATGAACGGAGCCGACCTCCGCACCGGCGGCGTCGCCTGCGTCGAGCGCCTCCGCAACCCCATCCAGGCCGCCCGCCTCGTCCTCGAGAAGTCCCCCCACGTCTACTTCGTCGGCACCGGAGCCGAGCGCTTCGCCACCCAGAACGGCATGCGCCTGGTCGACAACACCGAACTCATCGTCCCCCGCGAGCGCGAACGCCTCATGGCCTTCCAGCGAGCCGAAGCCGCCGGCCATCCCGACACCACCTTTAGCGGAAGCGACACCCCGGGTGCCCCAGGTCTCGCTTCTGAGACCTGGGAAGAAGCCGCGTCACCCTCATCTCGATCCCAGATCGCCCTCGAAACCGAAGTCTCCGCCGCCCTCCCCGACGAGCTCCGCATCGACGACCCCACCCTCCACTCCCACGACACCGTCGGCGCCGTCGCCCTCGACCAATACGGCAACCTCGCCGCCGGCACCTCCACCGGCGGCACCCTCAGCAAAGCCCCCGGCCGCGTCGGCGACAGCTCCCTCATCGGCTGCGGCTGCTACGCCGACAATCTCTCCGCCGCCGTCTCCCTCACCGGCTGGGGCGAGCCCATCATGAAGCTCGTCCTCGGCAAATGGGCCGTCGACCGCGTCGCGAGCGGAGCGAGCCCCCAAGACGCCGCCTCCGCCGCCATCGACTACCTCTTCACCCGTCTCGGCGGGCATGGCGGCATGATCCTCCTCGGCCCCGACGGCCAGATCGGCATCGCCCACAACACCCCTCGCATGGCCTGGGGCTACGCCTCCTCAGAAGGCACCCAACTTGGCATCACCCGCAACTCCTGAACACCTCGCACCTCTTGCCTTCGCCTTCGCCTTCGCCTTCGCCTTTGCCTTTGCCTTTGCCTTTGCCTTTGCCTTTGCCTTTGCCTTTGCCTTTGCTAGAAGCGAAAAACTAAAATCCACCAAGCGCATCCAACCCTCATGCCGCCCGAACTGTTCACCAATCCGGACGACCTGGAAGCCACCCGCCGCCCGCTCACCCCCGAGCAGGCCGACAAGCTTCCCCACATCCATCGCCTCCTCCTCGGCTACTATGGCCAGCCCAAGCCGCGCGAGCCCTGGGACCCTCTTACCCAGCTCATCTACTCCCTCCTCGCCTCCCGCACCAAGACCCCAACCTCCCACCAGGTTCTCCGCGATCTCGAGCGCGCCTTCCACGCCGGTCCCGGCAACTGGGAGCCGGTCCGCGACGCCTCCGTCGCCGACATCGAGCGAGCCATCGCCATCGTCACCTTCCCCGAACAGAAAGCTCTTCGCCTCAAAGCCCTCCTCGAGCAGATCACCGCCCGCGTCGGCACCCTCACCCTGGACTTCCTCGCCAAGTACCGCACCGAAAAAATCCGCTCCTGGCTCGAGCAATTCGAAGGCGTCGGCAATCAAGTCTCCGCCGCCGTCGTCAACTTCTCCACCCTGCGCCGCCGCGCCCTCTGCATCGACGCCAACCATCTCCGCGTCATCCAGCGCCTCTGCGTCGTCCCCCGCGCCGACGCCGCCACCACCGAAGAGCGCCTCATGCGCCTCGTCCCCGAGACCTGGGACGCCGCCACACTCGACGAGCACCACTCCCTCATCAAGCTCCACGCCCAAACCCTCTGCACCTTCACCGACCCCAGGTGCGAGAACTGTCCCCTCCTCAAAATCTGCCCCTCCGGCCAGCGCAACCTCACCGAGCTCCACCTCACCGCCCCGCCCGCATAGACGCGCCGCCCTATCGGATCCAAACCAGGCACTACACTATCTAACGATGGATCTTCAGACTCTCTCCGACCAATTCGGTATCCCCGGCGTCCTCACCTTCTCCCAGAACGAGCAGGGCCTCCTCCGCGCCAACATCACCACCCCCGCCTGCACGGCCGAGGTCTACCTGCAAGGCGCGCACGTCACCCAATGGCAACCCACCGGCCAGAAACCCGTGCTCTTCCTCTCCGAGCGCTCCTTCTTCGCCCCCGGCAAGGCCATCCGCGGCGGTATCCCCATCATCTTTCCCTGGTTTGGAGCTCGTACCGCAACCCCCGACGATCCTCGTACCGACGGCCCCTCCCACGGCTTTGCCCGCACCGCCGATTGGACCCTCGCCTTCGCCGCCCTCGCCGGCGACGATCTCCATCTCACCCTTACGCTCGGCCCTTCGGACACCAGCCGCTCTCTCGGCTACGACCAGTTCGCCCTCGCCTACGAGATCACCTTCGGTGCCGAACTCCATGTCCAGCTCACCGTCAAGAATCAGAGCAACAAGCCCCTCCACTTTGAAGAAGCCCTTCACACGTACCTCTCCGTAGGCGACGCCCAGCAGATCTCCATCGTCGGCCTCTCGGATACCGATTACCTCGACAAGACCGACCACTTCAAGAAGAAGCACCAGACCGAACCGCTCCTCAAACTCACCGGCGAGACGGACCGCCCCTATCTCAACACCACCGTCCCCGTGAACGTCGACGATCCCGTGTACAAGCGCCGCATCACCATCGACAAAGCTGAATCCAAGACCACCGTCGTCTGGAATCCGTGGTCCGCGCTCACCGCCACCCTCCCCGATATGGCCCCCGACGGCTGGCTCACGATGGTCTGCATCGAAACCGCCAACGTCTCCACCGATGCCATCACCCTGGCTGGCGGCGAGCAACACACCCTGGAAGCCCACCTCTTCGTTCAGGAATTCGCTGCAGGCTATTCGCCCGAATGACCCTCATCCTCGCCTCCGCCTCTCCGCGCCGCCGCGATCTTCTCACCCAGGCAGGCCTGCGCTTCGACGTTTTCCCCGCCCACATCGACGAGTCGCGTCATCCCAACGAGTCTCCCACCGCCTACGTGCAGCGCCTTGCCCTCGAAAAAGCGCAAGCGATCCATACCCTCCACCCCAAAGCAACCGTCCTGGGTGCCGACACCACTGTCGTCTGTGAACAGGAAATCCTCAATAAACCCACAGACCTCACAGACGCAGAGCGCATGCTCCGCTCCCTCTCCAACCGCGTCCATCAAGTCCACACCGGCATCGCCGTCGTCACTGCCACCACCTGCCTCACCCACGTCGAGACCACCAGCGTCTTCTTCTCCTCCATCCCCGACGCCGACCTGGCCCACTACCTCGCCACCCGCGACTCGCTCGACAAAGCCGGAGCCTACGGCATCCAGGGCTACGCCGCCCGCTGGATCCCCCGCATCGAAGGCGACTTCTTCAACGTCATGGGCCTCCCCCTCGCCGCCGTCATCCGCCTCCTCCGCGAAACCAGTTCTCTCTAACGCGACAACCGAATACCCCGCCACAAATCCGGGTGCCCGTAGCCCGTCCTGAGCGAAGCCGAAGGATCTCGCTTCTGAGACATGGGTTTCCAGGATCTCCAGTTAAGCTCGCGATTCAAATCCCCGCAATCACCCCCGCCAGCAACGTCGTCCGCTCCACCAGATGCTTCACCACCACATGCTCATGCGCCGCATGCGCTCCCAGCTCCGACCGCCCCCATCCCATCCAGCGTCGGCACCCCCATCGCCGCCGTAAAATTCCCGTCCGACCCACCCCCGGTCGCCGCCTCCTCCAGCTTCACCCCCATCTCCCCCGCCAGCTTCTTCGCCAGCCGAAACAGCGCCACCGTCCCCGCCTTCCTCTCCATCGGTGGCCGATTGATCCCTCCCGTCACCGTCAGCCGGCAAGCCGTGTCGGTCACCTTCAGCCCCCGAAACAGCCTCTCCACCCGCACCGCATCCTTCGCCTTCGCAATCCGGACATCCACCTCCGCCACACACTCCGCCGCCACCACATTCGATCGCGTCCCGCCCGCGATCACCCCCACGTTCACCGTCAATCCTCTTCCCAGGTCGGTAAATCGCCGACACCGTCTCCACCAGCCGCGCCATCTCCCTCACCGCCGAGTGCCCACTCTCAAAATCCACCCCTGCATGCGACCCCACGCCCTCCACCCGCAGCTCGTAATTCCCCACACCCTTGCGCGCCGTCTTGTACGCCAATCCCTGAGCCGGCTCCAGCACCAGCACCGCTGCGCACTCCGCCGCCAGCCTCTCCGTAATCCCCCGCGACACCGGACTCCCCACCTCTTCCTCACTCACCAGCAACAGGGTCACCGGCCGCTCTGCCTCCAGCTCCCGCAACGCCGCCACCGCCTCGAACGCCATCGCCACCCCCGCCTTCATATCCAGCACCCCCGGCCCCCAGAACTTCCCCTCCGCCTCGCGCCACGGCATCCTCGCCAACGTCCCCATCGGCCAGACGGTGTCCAGATGACCCAACATCAGCACCCGCCCACGCTTGCTCCGCGCCGGCCCGAAGCGCAACTCCAGCACATCCCCAAACGCCTTCTGCCGATGCCGCCTCACTTTTCCCCCCAACGCCTCCGCCCATCCCGCCACCAGCTCCCCCGCCCGATCCACCGCCGCCTTATCCTCGCTCGGCGACTCTACCTCCACCAACTCCCGCAGCCTGCCCGCCAACCGTCCCTCGCCCGCCGAAACCACTTGCTCCAAATCCATCATTCTCATGCCAATACCCTATCGCGACTCCCGCTGTCTCGCATCTCCTCCCCGCACCTTCCTGGAGACGTGTGGCAAATTTGCCACACTCGCCCTTCTATAATCCGGGTATAGCCTTCATTTGCGGCACATCGCGCGAGAGATCCACCTGTCCACGAACCCACAACTCGAGCACACGATCCACGCTTCCCTGGACTTCCAGGGAGTGGGTCTCCACTCCGGCGCCGCCGTCTCCATGCGCCTCATCCCAGCCCCCGCCGGCTCCGGGATCGTCTTCCGTCGTTCCGACCTGGACAACTTCGAGATCCCCGCCACCGGCCGCAACGTCGCCCGCGTCTCCTATGCCACCTCCCTCATGCGCCAGGGCGTCCTGATCCAAACCACCGAGCACCTCCTCTCCGCCCTCATCGGCCTCGGCGTCGACAACGTCATCGTCGAAATCGACAACCTCGAGGTTCCCATCCTCGATGGCAGCTCTCTCCCCTACGTCTCCGCCATCCTCGCCACCGGCCTCAAGCGCCAGCGCCGCAAGCGCGAGTACATCCGCATCCTCAAGCCCGTCGAGGTGCGCGAAGGCTCGCCCTCCGGCGACAAGTTCATCGGCGTCTATCCCGGCGACGGCTACTCCATCCACTACTCCATCGACTTCCCCGAACCCATCGGCCACGACACCTTCTCCGGCGACCTCGAGGCCGGTGCCTACGCCAACCTCATCGCCCCCGCCCGCACCTTCGGCTTCAAGGAAGACGAGGCCATGCTTCGCGATATGGGCCTCATCCGCGGCGTGTCCGACGACTCCGCCATCATCGTCACCCGCACCACCCCCTCCCGGAACGGCACCATCCTCAACGGCCCCCTCCGTTTCCCCGACGAGTTTGTTCGCCACAAGGTCCTCGACCTCATTGGTGATCTCGCCCTGGCCGGCCGCCGCATCTGGGGCAGGGTTGTCGCGGAACGCGCCGGCCATGCCATGCACACCGCCCTTGTCCAGAAGCTCCTCCACGACCGCTCCGCCTGGGATCTCGTTCACCGCTACGAAACCGCCGACCCTCTGCCCGATTCGCAAACCGCCTCGCAATCCCCATCCGCTGCCGTCGGCGCCTCCCATGCCCCCGCGCTGTTACATGCCTGATCCCTCCGAATGACCGCTGCCATCGCCCTCGGCTCCAATCTTTCCTCCTCCTTCGGTTCGCCCGCCGACAACCTCCGCGAAGCCCTTGGCCGCCTCACCGCTCTCGGACGCGTCGTCGCCATCTCCAGCTTCCATGCCACCGACCCCGTGGGCTATCTCGACCAGCCGCGCTTCCTCAACGCCGCCGCTCTGCTCGAAACCAGTCTGCCCCCCCTCGACCTCCTCCACCGCCTCCTCGCCATCGAGCACGACATGGGCCGCGACCGCTCCTCCGTTCCGCCCAAGGGCCCCCGCATCATCGATCTCGATCTCCTTCTCTACACCAACGAAAACGGATCGCATAGGGTCGTCTCCACACCCGAACTCACGCTCCCTCACCCCGCCTTGCACGAACGCCGCTTCGTTCTCGCTCCCCTCGCCGAAATCGCCCCAACGCTCCAACATCCCACCCTTCATCGCTCCATCGCCGATCTGCTCGCCGATCTCTAAAACGAATCGTGAACAAAAAACAAATCGTGAATGGCCGAAAGTCTCGCCGCCCTTTCACTAAAATTCCTCAGGAGGCTCATATGCCCGACGTAGATGTTCTACTCAAGCCCCGCGAAGCCGCTGCTGCCCTCGGCGTCAGCTATCCCACCCTCAAACAATGGATCCTCGCCGGCACCATCAAGACCATCAAAACCCCCGGCGGCCACCACCGCATCCCGCAGAGCACCCTCAAACCGCTCCTGAAATCCAAACCCACCACCACCAGCAAGGCCTCTCGCGAACGCTTTCGCAACGTCAGCGGCCGCAATCAACTCGTCGGCACCATCGCCGAAGTCAAGATCAGCGGCCTCTTCGCGCAGGTCACGCTCAAAGTCGGCGACCAGACCATTACCTCCATCATCACCGCCGACGCCGCACGCGAGATGCAGCTCCGCAAGGGCCAGACCGCCGGAGCCCTCATGAAATCCACCGAGGTCATGATCGTCCGCGTCTAGCGCCAGCTCTTAGCGCAGCGTCACCACCGTATCGCGCCCGTTTTTGTCCCGATATGCCACCACCTTCCCACTCATCGTCACCTTTGCGCCCGCATCGGTAGCGATGAACGACGGCACGTCCGCATCCAGCAGACACATCACGTACGCCACGCAATGCAGTATCCCCGGCGTTCCCACCCGGTCTCCATGCTGCACCAGCGTCACATACATTGGTGCGTTGTAGTTTTGCAGCAACACATCGTTGGAGTAGTTGATCAGCACCTGCGCGCCCTGCTCCTTCACCCCGTCGCGCACCACGGTCCCGAGCGGATCGCGCACATACAGCCGCTGCCGATTCCACACCACAAACACCACCGCCACCACCACCAGCAACAAAATGAACTTCCTCACGCCAACCTCCATCCACAATTCAAACCTGGAACTGACAACCAAGAACTCAGCCTGAGAACCCCGAAGCTAGAAGCTAGAAGCTAGAAGCTAGAAGCTAGAAGCTAGAAGCTAGAAGCTTAAAGCTAACTCTTCTTCTCCTCGTGATACTCCTGCTCGGAATTAATCCCCCACACCGCATCCTTGTCCACATAGCCCGCCGCAATCCCATCCACCACCGCCATCGCTGTCAACATCGAATGGTCCTGGTTGTTGTACTTGTGCATTCCATTTCGTCCCACCAGGAACAGATTCTCGAACCGATCCATCCACGTCCGCAATTCCTCAAATCGATCATACGTCCCAAAGTATGCGGGATAGGTTTTCGGCACCCGCACCACATGCGCATCCAGCACCTCGGCCGTCTTCAGGATGCCAATCTTCTCCAACTCCCCCGCGGCAAACCGCTTCAACTCCTCATCCGGCATCGTCCACAGCGAGTCCGTCTCATAGCAAAAATACTCCAACCCAATCCACACCTTGGTCGGGTCCGACACCATGTACGGACTCCAGTTATTGAAGATCTGCAGCCGCCCCAGCAGCACGTCCGGCTCCTGGATGTAAATCCACGTGTCTCGTATGAGCGTCTTATCCGACTCCGTCACGTCCAGCTTGTTGGCCAGCACGCCCACCGTTATGAAGTCGCGATACTGTAACCCCTCACTCACCTCGCGCACCTTCTCCGGAACCTCCACTTGCAACGCCCGCACCAGGTCCCGCATCGGCATCGTCGACAAAAAGTAGTCTCCCTCAAAGCGCCGCGTCTCTCCCGCCGCATTCACCGCCTCGACCGCGACTACCCGCGTTCCCTCGACCTCGATGCCCACCACCTTCCACCCCATGTGGATCTCGCCGCCCATGGCGACGACCTTTTCCGCAACATGCTCCCACAACTGCCCCGGACCAAACTTCGGATACAGAAACCGCTCGATCAGCGAGGTATCCGTCCCCTTCTGCGCAATGTCCTTTCCTCCCTCGCCCTTCGCCTGCGACGAAAACATCTTCCGCACAAAGTGCTTCAAGGCCGTCGTCAGGCTCAGTCCCTTAATCCTCTGCGCTCCCCACTCCGCAGAAATCGTGTTACACGGCGTCCCCCACACCTTCTCCGTATAGCTCTTGAAGAACGTCAGATACAGCTCTCGTCCAAACCGGTTGATCAGGAAATCCTCAAGGCTCTTCTCTTCCTTGATCGGCCTCACCCGGCTCATCGCGTAACTCACGCCGATCTTCACCATCCGCACCGGACCAAGGTTCGACACCGTCGTTCCACTCAGCTTGATCGGATAGTCAAAAAACTTCCGCAGGTAATAAATCCGGCTCTTCCGCGGCCGCACCAACATCACCAGGTCGTCGCTCTCCGGAGCAGCCGAACCCACCACAGTCACCGTCGGCGCATGCTCGGCCAACTCCTCGGCACTCACCTCGTCCTGCCCGTCCGTCGCCTGGAGCGGCCCCATCCCCCGCAGCGGAGGCTCTTCTTCCACGGCCACCGGCACCGCCACCGTCCTCTGCTTGCCCTGATAGCTCACCTCCACCGGCTCCGCCGGGCTCTCACTCGCCTCCACCGGCATCAGGTCCATCCACCACTGCATCACCCTGTCGCTCTTGGAAAAAAAACGGTGGCCGCCAATATCCATCCGATTGCCCTTGTACCGGATCGTTCGCGAAATTCCACCGATCTCCTCGGACGCCTCGAGCACAATCGGCTGCACGCCCGTCCTGCGCAAAAACTCCAACGCGGCCGTCAACCCAGCCGGTCCTGCTCCGATCACAATCGCCTTCTTCATCCAACGCACCGACGCTCCGGATCCCCTCCGGCTCGCCTCTCTCTCTTATCATTCAATGCAGCTCGGTGTTTGCGCTCTGCAAAAACCATCGGCTGCCGATGCCTACAGGCATCGCTTCATGGTACTCGTTGTCCAGCCGGCAGCAGCCGCACGGAAACCACATCACCACCGAACGCCTGCCCAATCGGAGTTACCTGCAACTGGCCGCTCGCAAACGCTCTATCCAACCAGTTCCAGCCTCCGTGCGTCACCACAAACAGGTGTTCACCCGGCTCATGGATCACACGTTCGTAGGGAATAATCGTGTACGGAGTAAAGGTCTTCAAATCCGCCACAATCTTTGAGTCTGTCTCAGATTGAAGCCAGCGCATCTCCTCCGCCTCCGAGTACACCAGCCCTATATGTCGAAGCATGTCGGCATCCGCATCGTGAAAGGCGACGAAGCCGAGCAGGTCAATATCCTGCGTATACAGCATATGCGCAGGGTTCGACATAATCGCCGCCTTGATCTGCGGTGAAACGGCCATCGTTGCCAGCTCATATGCCTGATACCTGCGTAGTTCTTGAACTGCTACCGCCTCTTTGCAGACAAATCCAGCAAAGACCGCAACTAGAATCAGCGTGCCGGCCACACGAGACTCTAGTGCCGGTACAAGCGCGATCGCGAGTAACGCTGCGACGCCAATCATCGCACCCAGCGAGTAGCGCGGCTCCATCGCATGGGTTACGAAGTGGCCCAGCAGAAATACGAAAACCGGGAGGGCTGCCAGCACCAGAAGAAATGCGAATTCCGCATCTGGAAATCTCAGACGCTTGCTGCGCCATACCCGGATGCAGCCCCACAGAGTCAATGCAACCAGCAGTCCCAGCACGATCGCCAGCACATGATTCTTTCGCACACTGAAAGCACCCTGGCCCAACATAAGAAAGTTGTAGGTCTGCGTGACCGACTGGTACTGAACGTTGCCCGCCTTGTAGTGCCCGCGAAAGTCCGCCGCACCTTTCAGAAATGGCAGAACAAATACCATGCCTGCGATCCCCGCCCCCATCGAGAGCAGCATCGGAACATCCAGCCGTCGTCGCTCCCACGCACGTACCGCCTCTCCAGCGCACAGCGGCAGCATCAGAAGCACGCCATAATACTGCGAATTGACTGCGGCGGCGATGCTGAGTGCAAGCACGACCAATGCGGCCGTGCGGTGCTCTTCCCTCCGGGTCGCCGTCTGCCAACTCAGCATCGCCAATCCAAAGAATCCCAGCAGCACGCCGTACGGCCGAATCTGCGTCGTATAGATAAACCCGCCTGTGATCACGGGAAACGCTAGGGCGAACACCGCTGCCTGCACCGAAGCAATGCGACGAACAAAATGAAACAAGCAGACCTGCATCACGAGAAAGCCAAGCAGCGACGGCAGCCTCAAGAAAAATGGACGGACCCCAAACAACCGGATCCCTGCGAATGTGAGCCCGTGATAGAAGGAACGGGTCAATCACCAACGGAGCCGTTCGCTGAATGCGCAGCAGTTGACCAAGACTTCCCACCCGGTCACACCACACCTCCAGGAGGTCATCCCCATCCATCAGCCGATAATGAGCAGTTACCAGCGCAACCACCGCCGTCAACACCAGAAATGCGATCGCCCACAGCGGCATCCCCGCGATCTGAAATCCGCGATCTCCCTCGTTGCGATTGCCAGGATCAGACTTCAGCGGCTCATTCATACGTTGTCTTGATTACCATTGGTTTCCCGCGCGCGCACACTCCCGCCGATACATACCCTGCGTTGACCGCGGAATTTTCAGTATATCTTCGGTCCCGCGCAAGGTCATCTCACACGTCCACCCAGACCCCCGAAGGAAATGGCATCTAAATCTATGCACGCTATACTGAGGCTGCCAGTACCCAACGACTACAGCCGCCCGGGAGCCACCTTGCAGATGTCTCAACGTGAGAGCACCAGAGTCTCGTTCGGAGAGCGGCTCCGCGCCCATCTCGCCATCGCCCGGCTCGACCACTCCATCAAGAACCTCTTCGTGCTTCCCGGCGTTATCGTTCCCCTCAGTGTCGATCCCGCCCTCTTCAATCTCCAGCTCATCAAGACCCTCGTCCTGGCCTTCATCGCCATCACCCTCGTCGCCTGCAGCAACTACGTCATCAACGAAGTCCTCGACGCCCCCTTCGATCGTCTCCACCCCATCAAGAAAAATCGTCCAGCCGCCCGCGGCCTGGTCAGCGTCCCGGCCGCCTACATTCAATGGCTCCTGATGATGGTTGCCGGCATCGCCATCGGTCTCACCATCTCCAGGATGTTCGCCCTCATGGCACTCATCCTCTGGATCATGGGCTGCATCTATAACTTCCCTCCCATCCGCACCAAGGACGTTCCCTACCTCGACGTCCTCACCGAATCCATCAACAACCCCCTCCGCATGTTGCTCGGCTGGTATGCCGTCACCAGTGTCCTCATCCCGCCCGTCTCTCTCCTCATCGCCTACTGGATGATCGGCTGCTACTTCATGGCGCCTCAAGCGCTTCAGTGAACTCTCCGAGCTCCATAAGTCTGGCGACCATGCCCTTGCCGGTTCCTACCGCGCCTCCTTCAAGCGCTACACCCCGGAATCGCTCCTCGTCTCCGTCCTTTTTTACGCTTCGACCGCCATGCTCTTCCTCGGCGCCTTCATCATCCGCTATCGCATCGAACTCATCATTGGCTTTCCCTTCGTCGCCTTCACCATGGCTATCTATCTCAAACTCTCCTTCAAACCGGAGAGCGCTGTGCAGAACCCCGAGAAGCTCTATCGCGAGCCCCTCCTCATGGCCTCCTTCGCTTCCACCGTCTGCGTCATGGGACTTCTGCTCTTCATTCGCATGCCTCGTCTGGAGCAGTTCTTCATGCCCACCCTTCCCCCCTCGAGCGCTCCTGCGTCAACCTCATCGGAGCTGCACGGCTATCCCTTCCCACCGCGCTCCATTCGGAGATCGAACCTGCATGACGCAGCAAACAGCCTCGACTCCGACGGCATCCAATCGCTCTTACCCTCTACTCGCCCTCGTTCTTCTCCTCTCCACCACCCTCTCGCTCATCTGGTCGCACGCGCGCCTCATGTGGAACGACGAGTTCCTCTCCTTCTACTCCGACGGCGTCGCCGACCTTCAAACAAGTCCTCCTCGTCCAGCTCCACCACCCCATCTCGCTCGACCCTCCCACCTACCACCTGCTCTCGCACCTCTGCATGGACCTCATCGGCCGCAACGCCATCGCGCTGCGCCTGCCCGCGCTCGCCGGCTTCCTGCTCTTCCAGCTCTGCCTCTTCTTCTTCGTCCGCCGCCTCGCCGGCGACCGCTCCGCCATCATCGCGCATGGCCGTCCCCACCCTCACCGCCAGCTTCCGCTACTCGCTTGAAGGCCGCCCCTACGGCCTGCTCCTCGGCCTCTATGCCCTCTCTCTCCTCTGCTGGCAATCGCCACACAAGACGACCCTGCAACCGGGACATCCCTCGCTCCCGCCTTCTCCCCCTCACCGGCCTCACCCTCTCCATCGCCCTCGCCATCACCAGCCACTACTTCGGCGTCCTCATCCTCATCCCCGTCTCCCTCGGCGAGCTCTCCCGCATCCTCATCCGCAAGCGCCTCGACCTCGGTGTCCTCACCGCCCTCGCCTTGGGCCTCGCCTCCGTCGGCCTTATCCTCCCCTTCCAGCGCGCCCTCATGGTCTACCGCCAGCACTACTACATCAAGGGCGTCAACATCCATGACATCTCCCAGGGTTATCGCGAGCTCTTCATCCGCTACACCACCTGGCCGATCCCGCTGCAGAAGCTCACCGCGGCCATCATGGTCGTCCTCGCCCTCAGCCTCGCCATCGCCGGCTACCAGCGCTTCAAACGCCGTCCCGCCACACGAGCACGCCTATACCTGGATCGCACTCCTGCGCCATGGCCCTCCTGCCCTTCTTCGGATATCTCTTCGGCCGCTTCGTCACCCACACCATGGAAGTCCGCTACGTCATCGCGGCGCTGATTCGCCTTCGCCGCCACCTTCGGCATCGTCCTCGAGCGCAAGCTCCGCAGCAACACCTTCTACTACGCAACGCTCGCCATCATCTTCATCGCCGCCATCGCGATCAACACCCACTACATCCTCCAGGAGCGCCACGACTCAGACGCCATCCTCGCCAGCTTCCAGCTCACCCCCGAAGCCGCCGCCGCGCTCCATCAAAATCCGCACGAGCTCATCTACCTCCAGAGCCTCAACGACTTCTACCTCGACACCTACTACGATCCCGATCCCACCCTGCGCCCCCGCTTCTCTCTCCTCTACGGCCAGCCCCAGGAGATCTACTGGCTCCAGCACGACACCAACTACGTCACCGCCGTGAACATGCTCACCTTCGCACCGCTCTCCCTCACTCCTACGCCGACTTCCTCAAGCAGCCCCACCCCCTCCTCATCCTCAATCACAGCGGCTGGGAGTGGATCGACAAGCAACTCAACGCCGACCACACTCCCCAACAGGCCCTGGCCGACTGCCTCCGCGGCCAACTCATCCGCGTCACCAATCCGCCCCTCCCCGCAAAGTAGCCGCTCACACCGCGGCCACTAAACTGCTTCCACAGCATGCTGGACCTTGAACTCCAGCCCCTCCGCGCCCGCATCCACCACCACGTGGTCGCCATGCAGCACGCTGCCATCGAGGATCTTCATCGCCAGCTTGTCCTGCACCATCCGCTGAATCGCCCGCTTCAACGGCCGCGCCCCATACGCGCGATCGTATCCAGCCTTGAAGATCGCCGCGCGCGCCGCATCCGTCAGCTCCAGCGTGATGTGCCGATCCACCAGCATCTTCTGCAGATCCTTCAAGCCGCAGATCCACGATGTGCGTCAGCTGGCTCTCGCCCAGCGGATGAAACACCACAATGTCATCCACGCGATTCAGAAACTCCGGCCGAAAATGCTTGCGCAGCTCATCCATCACCCGCACCTTCGCATCATCAAAACCGTCCTCGCCCTCCGCCCACGCCGTCGCCAACTGGCTCGCGCCAATATTCGACGTCATGATCAGCACCGTGTTCTTGAAGTCCACCGTCCGTCCCTTCGAGTCCGTCAGCCGCCCATCATCCAGCACCTGCAGCAGCACGTTGAACACATCCGGATGCGCCTTCTCGATCTCATCGAACAGCACCACCGAGTACGGCCGTCTCCGCACCGCCTCCGTCAACTGCCCGCCCTCATCGAACCCCACATATCCCGGAGGCGCTCCAATCAGCCGCGCCACCGCATGCCGCTCCATGTACTCGCTCATGTCGATGCGCACCATCGCCTGCTCATCGTCAAACAGAAACTCCGCCAGCGCCCTCGCCGTCTCCGTCTTTCCCACGCCCGTAGGCCCCAGAAAAATAAACGAACCAATCGGCCGCTTCGGATCGCTCAGCCCCGCGCGCGAACGCCGAATCGCATTCGCCACCGCCACCAGCGCCTCGTCCTGCCCCACCACCCGCTCACGCAGCCGCGACTCCATCTGCGTCAGCTTCTGCACCTCGCCCTCCAGCATCTTCGACACCGGAATCCCCGTCCACTTCGACACGATCCGCGCAATGTCCTCCTCGTCGACCTCCTCCTTCAGCAGCCGCGACGCGCTTCCGCCCGCCTTCGCATCCGCCACACTCGCATCCTGCGACGCCGTCAGCTCCGCCAGCTCCTTCTCCGTCTTCGGAATCTCGCCATACTGCAGCTCCGCCGCGCGCTGCAGATCGCCCTTGCGCGTCGCCTCGCTCGCCTCAAAGCGCATCTGCTCCAGCCGCTCCTTCAGCGCCGCAATCTCGCCAATCGCTCCCTTCTCCTTCTGCCACCGCGCACGCAATCCCGCCGCCTGCTCCTGCACCTCGGCCAGCTCGCGCTCCACCTCCACCAGCCGTTCCCGCGAGTTCACATCGTCCTCGCGCTTCAGCGCATTGCGCTCAATCTCCAGCGACGTCGCCCGCCGCTCCAGGTCATCAATCTCCACCGGCACCGACCCAATCTGGATCGCCAGCGCCGCCGCCGCCTCATCCACCAGATCAATCGCCTTATCCGGCAAAAATCGTCGCTGATATACCGATGGCTCAGCTCCGCCGCCGCCACAATCGCCGAGTCCTTGATCCGCACCTTGTGGTGCGTCTCATACCGCTCCCTCAGCCCGCGCAGAATCGCAATCGTGTCCTCGACATTCGGCTCGCCGACAAACACAATCTGGAATCGCCGCTCCAGCGCCGCATCCTTCTCGATGTACTTGCGATACTCATTCAGCGTCGTCGCGCCAATCGCCCGCAACTCCCCGCGCGCCAGCGCCGGCTTCAACATATTGCTCGCATCGATCGCCCCCTCTGCGGCGCCCGCGCCCACCAGCGTATGCAGCTCATCGATGAACAAAATGATCTGCCCATTCGACTCCTCGATCTCCTTCAGCACCGCCTTCAGCCGGTCTTCAAACTCGCCGCGGAACTTCGCGCCCGCTAGCATCGACCCCAGGTCCAGCGAGATCACGCGCTTGTCCCGCAGCACCTCCGGCACATCGCCCATGGAAGATCCTCCGCGCCAACCCCTCCACAATCGCCGTCTTGCCCACGCCCGGCTCGCCAATCAGCACCGGATTATTCTTCGTCCTCCGGCTCAGCACCTGGATCACGCGCCGAATCTCCTCATCGCGCCCAATCACCGGATCGAGCTTCCCCCGCCGCGCCATCTCCGTCAGGTCCTTCGCATACTTCTCCAGCGCCTGGAACTTCCCCTCAGGATTCTGGTCCGTCACCCGCTGCGATCCACGCACCGCCTGCAGCGCCTTCAGAATCGCCGCATGGTCCGCACCCTCCGCCGCCAGCGCCATCTGCACCGGCTCATTCTTCTGCTTCGCCAGCGACAGCAACAGATGCTCCGTCGACACATAATCGTCCTTGAAGTTCTCCGCCTCTTTGAACGCGCCATCCAGCACCTTCGTCAGCGCCGCACTCAACCCCGGCTGCTGCGCCGCTCCCTGCACCTTCGGCAGCTTCGCAATCGCCGCATTCACCGTCGCCTGCAACTGCTGCACCGCCACGCCCACCTTCTCCAGCACCGGCCGCACCACGCCCTCTTTGTCCTCCAGCAGCGCCGCCATCAAATGCAGCGGCAGCACCTCAGGATTGCCATTCTCCGCCGCACTCCCCTGCGCCACCTGCAGCGCCTCCTGCGACTTCACCGTAAACTTGTCCCACTTAATCGCCATCGTTCTCTCCTTACCTGCTCCAGCCCATCATCCTAACCCTTTACCGCTCTCACCCTGCATCCCCATCGCTTACGAAAAAAATTGGGCGAGCCCGTCTTCCCTCGCCCGCCCTAACGCACTTCGTTCAAAGCGCCTCTGTCTCTTACGCCTTCGCGTTCGCCTCCACCTGCTTCGGAGCCGCCGGCGCAACCTTCACCTGGATCTGCTTTGGCTTCGCCTCAGGCTTCTTCGCCAGCTGAAGCTCAGCACGCCATCCGCGCCGGTCGCCGCCACCTTCTCCGTGTTCACCGTCAGCGGCAGCGTGAAGCTGCGCACAAAGCTCCCATAGCGGCGCTCGATGCGGTGGAAGTTCTCTTCCTTCTCCTCCGCTCTCGAACTTGCGCTCGCCCTTCACCGTCAGCGTGCGCCCCTCCACCCGGATGTCCAGGTCCTCACGGCGAATCCCCGGAACCTCCAGCTTCAACACCAGCTTCTGTGCATCCTCATACACATCCACCGCCGGAACAAAGTTCCCGGCAACCAACGCCTCAGACGCCTCATCCGGCCGGGCAAAGTCCTGAAAGATCGAATTCAACCGTACAGATAGTCATTGGCGGCCGTGGAGTTCGTGTACGTGACAATCTGCTGGTTCTTCAGGTTCCGCAGGAACTCCGGGAACGGACCGAAGGGCAAGCCCAGCTCCTGGGCATGCGCCGGCCGGAGGCGATGCCGATATTGAGCAAGAACTTGAGGACCAGGCTTTCCACCTGCGCGTAATTGAGACCCGCTTCGTCAAAGGACCGCACGGGCTTGGGACGAAACGAGACTTTGACTTGCTCATGGATCGAAGGCATCGTGGAAATGGTGGCGACGCTCACAGTGCGGCAACTCCAAACAGGCCGGATCGGTCCATCACACCAGGGTGGTTCTTCTGGCGCAACTCTAGGTTGGGCCGATCGAGCCGTCAAACCCGGTCCGGACCCAGCCGAGGGCGGCTGGGCCAGAGTTGGGCCGGTCGAGCCGTCAAACCGCGCCCGCCAGCCGATCGAGGAAGCGGTCGGACCGGTTGCCGCCGACAGGCCAGACGATCTGAAAGCGCCGGCCACTCTCCGACGTCGGTTCGATGCGAATGGACCAGGCGTCGGGAGGCAGCCGGCCGGCCACCAGGTCCGCCCACTCGACGAGACAAACGCCGTCGCCGCCGAAGTAGTCCGCCGCGCCCAGGGCGTCGAAATCGTCGGGCGAGCCGAGCCGATAGGCGTCGAAATGGTAGATTGGCAACCGGCCGTCGTATTCATGGATCAACACATAAGTCGGGCTTGCGATCGCGTGGGGATCGACCCCAAGCGTCTCGGCGAGACCTCGGACCAGGCGGGTTTTGCCCGCGCCCAGCGGCCCGATCAGCCCGATCACGGTCCCTGGACCGACGAGGTCGGCAAGCGCTTGGCCACGCGGTCGGTGTCGGCTTCCGACTCGACCGCGATCGTCAAGCCTCGGTCGGTGTGTTCGGTCCGGATCACGAATGGGCCTCGGTCGATCGGAAATGGTCCCAGCCGTGGGGGGTGATCGGGACCAACTCTCCCGATGCGAGGCGCAACCACAACCCCGGCCGCTCGACGATCGTGCCGATTGGGGCCCCGACTCGATCCGGGTCGGTGGTCAGGCAGAGTTCGAAGTCTTCGCCGTCGTTCAGGGCGTGATCGAGCGGCGTCCGGCCGTCGCGGCGCGGCCATGAGCACGCGTCGGGATGGATCGGAATCGCCGGCGTCGAGCACCGCCCCCAGGCCGCCGCTCTCCTCGAGGATGTGGCCCGAGGTCGGAGGCGAGGCCGTCGGAGATGTCGATCATGGCGTGGATCGGGACGAGCCGATGGCATGCGCCAGGGCCTCGCGAATCGCGGGCTCGGGGCGGAGGTGCCGGCCGAGCAGGCTTCCGCCGAGCGGCCCGGTGACGAGGATCGCGTCGCCCGGCCTGGGCGCCCGACGGCGGACCGCCCCGCGCTCGGTTGCCTCGCCGAGCACCGTGACGCTGATCACCAGCGGGCCGTCCCAGGCGTTGGTGTCGCCGCCGACCAGGTCGACGCCGAACCGGTCGGCCAGCGGCAGTCATGCCGGCGTGGAGCCCTTGCGCCACTCGGCCGCCTCGCGCGCGGCAAGGCGACGGCCACGACGGCCGCGAGCGGAACGCCGGCCATCGCGGCGATGTCCGACAGGTTGACCCCGAGCGCCTTGTAGCCGACGGCCTCCGGCCCGTCCTCGGCCGAGCCGGAATGGCGGCCGTCCATCAGCATGTCGGTCGTGACCAGCAGATCGGCGCCCGGACGGAGGATGCAGGATCGCGCAGTCGTCGCCGATGCCCAGCTTGTCCACGGGCCGGCCGCCGACCGGCGACCGCCGCGGATCCAGTCGATCAGGGCGAATTCGCCCAGGTTCATTGGGGATTGTCCATGCGAGTTCATGCTGACTGATCTCGTTGCGGCAGTCGAGGGATGCGATCTCAGCCGCGACCGCGTGCCGGCCGGCCAGGAACGCCCGGACGGCCTGCTCGGTCGCCCGCTCCAGCAGCTCGGCCGCGCGGCCGATCGCCTCGTCGAGCGTGATCGGGCCGGGGCAGATCGAGAAGTAGGCGTCGATGCCTTGGTCGAGCACGGCCTCGGCGCCCGGGCCGATCGAGCCGGCCAGGGCGAGGGTCGGGCAGTCGCAGCGAGCGGGCGAGCCGGGCGACCCCGACGGCCGTCTTGCCGAAGGCGCTGGAGGCGTCGATCGCCCCTTCGCCGGTCAAGCAGAGGTCGGCGCCTCGGAGGCGGCTCGGCCAGCTCGACGGCGCTCGATGACCAGCGTGATGCCCGGCTCGAGCTGACCCGCGGCAAACGCGACCAGGCCGCCGCCCAGCCCGCCGGCGGCGCCCGCGCCGGGCAGGTCGCGGATCGAGACGCCCAGGTCGCGCTCGACGATCGCGGCGAAATGGTCGAGATTGCGGTCGAGCTCGGCGATCATCTCCGGCGTCGCCCCCTTCTGCGGGCCGTAGACGGCCGAGCTCCCGCGGGACCGCAGAGGGGATTGTCGACGTCGCAGGCGACGGCGATCTCGACGCCGTCGAGCTCGCGGCGGCGGCCGGACTCGTCGATCCGAGTCGAGGCGGCCGAGCGCGCCGCCGCCCGGCTCGAGGTCGCGGCCCTCGGCATCGAGCAGGCGAAAGCCGAGCGCCTGGCCCAGCCCGGCGCCGCCGTCGTTGGTCGCGCTGCCGCCGATGCCGAGGATGACCCGCCGCGCTCCCGCGGCGAGCGCGGCCAGGAGCAGTTCGCCCGTGCCCCGCGTGGTCGACGATCGACCGGGGTCGCGCGTCGGCGGGGACCAGGACCAGGCCCGAGGCCGCCGCCATCTCGATCACGGCGGTCCGGCCGTCGCCCAGCAGCCCGAAGCGGGCGACGACCGGCTCGCCCAGCGGGCCGGTGACGGGCCTCGCGGAACGGACCGCCGGTCGCGGCCACCAGGGCCTCGACCGTCCCCTCGCCGCCGTCGGCCATCGGCACCTGGTCGATCGTCGCGTCGGGGCCACGCGGCCCAGACCCCGGGCCATTGCGCGGGCCGCTTCGGGGGCGGTCAGGCTCCCCTTGAATTTGTCGGGGGCCACCACCACCTTCATCCGTCGGCCCGCCTCGGTGGCTTCGATGCGCCTTCAAGCACTGCTCCTAACATACACGTGGCGGTCGCCCGAACTCCAACACGCGGGACGGTCAATCCGCCCCCGCCCCGACCAGCTCCCGCTCCGAGGCGGGATGTTCAACCGAAGGGGACGATCTCCTCGCGATAGACCGTCACGTCGCCCGGGGCCTCGATCCCGATCCGCACCGAGTTGCGGTCGATCTTCACGATCGTCACCCGACTCCGCGCCCACCTGGAAGCTCTGACCGAGCTTCCTGCTCAAGACCAACATGGTTCACTCCTCCTTGAGTCCGGTCTGGTTCCGGCCCGGACGCCAGGGCCTTACGAGAGACCGGGAGATGCACGCGCTCGTGCCAAACGTCCGTGCAAACTGGCCGAAATCGCGAGTCCCTCGCATTCCAAGTCGTTAAGGGCTATCTTCTTAAGAAATCCAGCCCGGTCGATGCGCACGACTCGTCTCAGATCGCGATCATGCGGATTGTAAGATTTTCCTTGAGTTCCGACTCAAACGGTGGAGTGGCGTAATGCCCAGGGATGGACGCATGACGAACGCTTGCCCGGTCGGCGCCGTCCTTACCTTGCTAGTGGGACTGGGTTTCTGGCTCTGGCCGATCGGGCATCGGCGGCCGGATGCCGGTCGGCGGCGACGTGACCCAGTTCTCGATGGGCCTGATGGGGTTCTCGGCCGGGCATCTGCGCTCGGGGCGGCTGCCGCTCTGGAACGACCTCTGGGGCTATGGCTTTCCCGGCATCGGCGAGAGCCAGATGGGGGTCTTCTACCCGCCGCACTGGTGCTCTACGGACTTCTGCCGACCGAGGTCGCCTACACGGTCGAGCCTGGTGCTCCACACGCTCTGGGGGGGACTGGGGGCCTACTGGGCGGCCCGGCGGTTCGGCATTTCCGCCGGGGGTCGGCGCTGGCGGGGTTCGCCTGGTCGACGTGTGGGTTTTTCGTGATCCACCTGGCGCACCAGTGGGGCTACACGACGGGATGCTGGATGCCCTGGGCGTGGGGACTGGCCTGGCGTTGCTCGACCGGGCGACGGGCGGTCGCGGCGACGCCGTTCTTGCTGGCCGTGGTGCTGACCTTCAGTCTTGCCGGGGCACTTTCAGCTCGCGTTCTGACCAGGTCGGCGTCTGGTCCTGGCCTGGATCGCGCTGACGGGGACTGGCGTCGCGGATCGACGTCGGACCGTCGGCGTGGCGATCGCGGGGTCGACGCTCGGCGCTGGTCGGCGGTGTTCCCGCTGGCGGCGATGCAGCTCTGGCCGACGCTGCGGCTGGCCCGGCTCGCCGCGACTCACGCGCGATTTCGAGTACCTCTCCGGGTTCGCGGCGACGCCGTCCACCTGGTCAACTATCGTCGCGCCCGGGCTCTTCCATCGCTCGCCGCTCTGGCGGCCGATCGTCTGGGACCCGTTTCATACCTCGCCCGAGGAGCACCTGGGCTATGTCGGGCTCGTCCCGCTCTTCCTGGCGCTGGGGCGACCGTTCGGCGGTTGCGCCGGATCCGGCCGCGGTGCGGGCTCTGACGTGCTGGCGCTGGTGACGCTCTCTTGAGCCTTGGGCCGTACGTGCCCGGGTTTCGCTTTGTCGACTGCCCGGCTTCTCGTTCTTTCGAGCACCGGCGCGCTGGGTCCTGGCGACCGCTCTGGCGCCTGGCGTTCCTGGCGGGCGAGGGGTTCGACGGCTGGTCGGCTGGCCGCGGCCGGGGCGGGCGCTGGCCGGTTCGTGATCGGCGGCGGTCGCTGGCGCCGTCTGGTGGTCGTGGTCGGTTCGAGCTGGCGCTGGGAGCACCGACCGGCCGGGCTGGCCGGCTCGTTGCGGGTGTTTCGAGCGGGCCTTGGACGCCTTGCCCTGGCGGAGTCGGCCCGTGACTGGCGGCGCTCGCGACGGCTGGCGCAGGCTCGCCTCAGGGGATCTGCGGGTCCGGATGGCACTGGCGAGGCAGAGGGGACGACGCGCCGTCCCGGCGCGCCGGGACCGCGGTCTCGTCGACGAGCGGTAGGCGATCTACTGGCAGGAGTTGGCGATCCGACGGCGCTCTTGCTGGCGGCGCTTGCTGGCGATCGCGCCGCTGGCTCGAGCGGAGCCGCGAGGCTTGCGGCGGTGGCTTGCTGGCGTTGACCTTCGTCGATCTCTGGTGCGCTGGGCCGGCATCGGCCGCTCGATCTCGGGCCGATCCGCCGCTGGTCGCAGCAGAGCCCGGTGCTGGCCCGGCTGCGCAGCGAGCCGCGGGGGACGCGGACGGTCGACTCGCTCAAGAACATGCCGATGGTGGTCGGGCTGCGCCGTCTCGGCGTATCGGACGCTCGACCTTCCCGCCGCTCCGCGGCTTGACCGCGCTGGCCGGTCGGCACCGCTGAGCGGTCCCGCGATCCGACCTCGTTCCGTCGGCGCGTTCCGGGCGACCGGGGCCGGGTTCGGATCTTCGACCCGATCGAGAACCGCGGACCGGCCTGGGGCGACCTCGATCGCCCGGCTGGCCGCTCGCGAGACGATCGACGACCCGGCTCTGGCCGGCTGGCTCTACGGGCCGGCGTTGGTCGCGCCAACAGGAGTCGTGGGCCGGCGACTTTACCGTCTGGCGTCCCGACCCGAACCCGCGCGGGCCTGGCTGGTCCCCTTGACCGCCGACCGCGATCGGGCCGATCCTGGAATCGGAGTGGACGAACCCGCGACATCCTGGCGACTGCTAGAGCGGGCCAGCCGCTGGAGTCGCGCTCGACCGTGCCCGAGGAGTGGAGATCGCGCCTGAAAGCGACGGGCCAGGGGCCGTTCGTGATCGTCTCGCAGCTGGCCGACCCGCAATGGCAGGCGGAGTGGACGGACTCCGACCGGGACGCGATCGTCCGGCGACGATTGTGCCGGCGTTCGGCGCGGCCCGGGCAGGGGGGCTGGCAGGCGGTCAAGGTTCCCGGACCGGGACGCTGGACGTTGCGGCTGTGAGTATGACGGGCGCGACGTCGCAGCGGGGCTGGCCGTCTCGGCCGTTGCGTGGTGATCTGGACTGGCTGGCGCTCTGCGTTCGGCGACGGATGCGTGGACGGCCGAGGAAAGCGGAGGCGAGACGACATGACGGGCGTGGCGATCGTCGGGGCGTCGGGGTATGCGTCGCGGGAGTTGATCCGGATCTTGCTGGACCATCCCGGAGCGCAGATCACGCGCGGCGACCTCGCGGCAGGACGAGGCCCCGCGGCTCGATGCGCTTCATCCCAGCCTGGCGGGGCGGATCGACCTGGCCTGCGAGCCGTTCGACGCCGACCGGATCGCCGAGCAGGCCTCGGTCGCTTTCCTGGCGCTGCCGCACACGGCGAGCATGGCCGTCGTGCCCGCCCTGCGCGAGCGCGGGCGTCCGGGTCATCGACCTGAGCGCCGATTACCGGCTGAAGCGACGCCCAGGTCTACGCCGACTGGTACGGCCACGCCCACACCGACCCCGAAGGCTCTGCGCGAGGCCGTCTACGGGCTTCCCGAGCTTTTCGCGAGCGAATCCCGCCGGCCGACCTGATCGCCAACCCGGGCTGCTACACCTCGACGAGCATCCTGGC
Source organism: uncultured Acidobacteriaceae bacterium (assembly GCA_963762375.1). GTDB lineage: Bacteria > Acidobacteriota > Terriglobia > Terriglobales > Acidobacteriaceae > Granulicella. The sequence goes on along the minus strand of CAVXKP010000021.1, from coordinate 5,157 downwards.
CCTGGCCCCGCTGATCGCCGAGGACCTGATCGAGCGGACGGGCATCATCATCGACGCCAAGAGCGGGGTCTCCGGCGCGGGCCGCTCGCCCAAGCTGACGTACCATTTCCCCGAGTGCAACGAGAGCTTCTCGGCCTACAGCGTCGGCCGGCACCGGCACACGCCCGAGATCGACCAGGTGCTGACCGACGTCGGCCGAAGGACCGGGACGAGCCCGGTCGAGGTGATCTTCACGCCGCACCTCGTCCCGATGGACCGCGGCATCTTCGCCACGATCTACGCCACGCCCCGCGGCTCGGTCGTCGAGCACGACCTGCTCGACCTCTACCGCGTCGTTCTACGCCGACAGTCCCGTTCGTCCGGGTCGTCGACCACCTGCCGGCGACCAAGGATTCGGCCTTCACCAACTTCTGCGACATCACCGTGCGGGTCGTCCGCGGCAAGATCCTGGTCCTCGCCTGCCTCGACAACCTGATCAAGGGAGCGGCCGGCGTCGCCGTGCAGAACTTCAACCTGATGCTCGGACATCCCGAGACGACGGCGCTCCTTTGATCGGGCCTCACGTCCGTGGTTCGCGGTCGCCCAGACCTCCCTTGAGCGGAACCTTGCGGACGGGCTTGGGAGCCGGGGGCGTCTCGTCCTCAGCCTCCTCGGCCGCGACTTCCTCGGGAGTCGGCGGCGGCGAGCGGTGGGCAGCGGACGGAGCGAGAGGGAGATCTTCTTCGCCTCGGGCTCGATCTTGAGGATGCGGACCTCGACCTCCTGCTCGGGCTTGACGATGTCGGCAACGCGGCGGACGCGGTTCGGCGAGAGCTCGGAGATGTGGATCAGGCCCTCGATGCCGGGCTCCAGCTCGACGAACGCGCCGAAGTCCATGAGGCGCGTCACCCTGCCCTTGACGATCATGCCGCGGCGATACTTGTCCTCGACGAGGTCCCAGGGGCTGGGCGTGAGCTGCTTCAGGCCGAAGCTGACCTTGCTGGTCTGCCGGTCGATCTTCAGGACCTTGACATCGACTTCCTGGCCGACCTTGATGAAGTCGGCGGCGTCGGCGACCCGCGACCAGCTCATCTCGCCGACGGGGAGCAGGCCGTCCACGCCGCCGATGTCGACGAACGCGCCGAAGTGCTTGACCGACCGGACGACCCCGTGGCGGACCTGCCCTTCCTCCAGCTCGGCCCAGGTCTTCTCGCGTTGCTCGGCGCGTTCCTGTTCGAGCAGCTCGCGGCGCGAGACGACGAGGTTGCTCTCGCGCTGATTCGCCTCGGTCACGACACCCGGAGCTTCTGGTTGATGTAAATCGCCGCGTCTTCCACGCGGCCGATCTCGATCTGACCGATCGGGAGGAAGCCGCGGATGCCGCCGACCTCGACTTCCAGGCCCCCCTTGTTCGTCTTGGTGACGCGGGCCTCGACGATCAGGCCCTTCCGCAGGTTCTCCCAGTTCGCCTCGACCGCCGCTCCCTTCAGCGAAAGGATGCAGCAGCCCTTCGTCGGTGTCGAACCGGTCGACGACGACCTCGATCGGGTCGCCCGGCTTGGGAAGCTCCCCCTGGAACTGATCGACCGGGACGACCCCTTCGCTCTTGGCGCCGAGGTCGACGAAGACGCTCTTGCCGCGGATGCTGATGACCTTGCCGTTCCGCGGGCCGGGCCGCCCCTGCTCCTGGCCCCGACCGACGCGCGGGGCCGGGCACGCTCGCCGGAGCGTCCCCGAGGGCTATCGACCACCATTTTCGAGGCGTCAAAACCCGCCAACGCGGCCTCGAGTTCCGCTTCGAGCGAATCGTCCCAGAGCTTCTTCAGCGGCGTCTCGCCAACCGGCGGGGCCGGCTTCGCCAGGGTGGCGGCTTTCAAGGCGTCATCGAGCCCGCGATCGGCGGCGGTTTCGGAAAATCTCGGGTCGGCCATGGGTCGGGTCCATCGCAAAGGAAGTCGGCGGTCTCAGTCTCCCATCAGAGTATCGCGCCCGGGCGCCGGCCAAGAGCGATCGTGCTTTCGCGAGCGGGGCGATTCGGGTTGTGCAGGATAGACGCGCGGCAGGCCGCTTTGCTACTGTGTTTCACTGGCAAAAGCGCTTTGCGCCGAGATCCCGGTTGGGACCACGTTTGAGGGAGCATTTGATGGCGGCGGTCGATCCTTACGCCGAATGCCTCTGCGGCAGCGGTGAGAAATTCAAGTGGTGCTGCCAGAAGGTCGAGGGCAGGCCGATCGCGCGCACCGGCTCTATGGCAGCGGCCAGGTCGAGTCCGCGCTTCAGGCCCTTGACGAGGCCTTGCGTAAAGAGCCGAACAGCCCTTTGCTGCTGATCCGCAAAGCCATCTACCTGGCCCGGTCCGGTCAGTTGGAACCGAGCAAAGTCACGCTCCGGCAGGTCCTCCAGCGCAATCCGAAGCACGTCGAGGCGCGGTTCTGCTGGTCCAATTGCTGGCCCAGACCGAAGATGTCGCCCGGGCCACGCAGGTCTTGCAACAGGGCCTGTCGGCACTTCCGCCCGATCAACGGTTTCGCTTGACTCGCACGGCGGCCGTTCTGGCGTCGTTCCTCACTGAGGATGGCAATCACCCTAGCCGCATTGAAGCATGGGGAACTGGCCCGGGAGCTGGCTTCGAACGGCGAAGCGTTCGATGACCGCGAGGTCGATGCGATTCGAAGGGACGCCGGGGTTCCGCCCTGGCAGAAAAACCCGGATCGACTCGCCCCCGCGGCCGAGGCCCTGACTGGCGAGTCGCGCGGCCGGTTTGACGAGGAGCTCCAGTGGGCCGAGCAAGGGCTGTGGTCCGCTGCGGCGGGGGTGTTCGAGGCCCTGTCCGGCGGTCCGGCCGCGGCAGCGCCACCACCAATCTGGGGCTTTGCCGGCTCTGGCTCGCCGACCCCGACGGCGCGGCCGCCGCGCTGCGCCGGGCAATCGTGCCAATGGGCGCTCAGCGGAGGCGGTCGATCTCGAAGCCCTTTGCCAGACGATCGTTACCCCTCGTCCCGACGACCTCGTTGAGCGGGTGCAACTACGCTGGCCGCTCCGCGATCGTGAAAAGCTCCGCGCTCGACTCACCGAGCAGGACACCATCAATGCGGAGGAACCCCGACCGATCGACCCCGACGACCCGAGTTCGCCGGAGATCCAGATCTTCGCCTTGCTCGATCGTCCAATCGTGACGTTCCGCCCCGATCTGCGGGCTGAAGATTTGCCGCGCGTCCTTGGCCGGGTGCTCGTCGGCCCCGACGAAGTCGCCCTTGATACCTATGACGACGGCCGACTCGACGGGCTGAGCGACCGTCTGACCAGCTGGCCGGCGACGCAATTCCCCCCGCCCACCCGAAGACCGGGGTGGTCGAGAAGATCGAACGCCATTCGCTGAGCCTGTCGTGGGATTGGCTGATTCCGGCCGGGACGGACCCGATCACCATGGATCGGCTCAACCGCCAGCAGGGCGTGACTCTGATCGAGCAAATCTGGCCGAATACGTCAATGCCATACCTCGGCGGCCGGACCCCGCTCCAGGCAGCGGAGACCGGCGATGCCGTGGTTCCTTTGTGCGCGGCCGTCCTACATCTCGAAGTCTCCCGCGAACCTTGGCGCAAGGCGGTGGATTTCAATGCCTTGCGCACGGTTGCACCTCGACCCCGAGCCCACGATCGACCCCGACACCGTGGACATCGAGTCGCTGCACCTGGCTCGACTGGCTTTTGTACCGGTCGATCGGCTCGACGACGCTCGGGTCAAGGCTGTTTATCTCCGGGGCGCGGATTTGGGCTGCCGGTCGTCGCGGAACGCGCCGCTCGCGAGTTGGTCGGACGCCCCGGTTCCTGGGAAGCGTTCGGATTCTGCCTGTGTTGTTCCACACCGATCTCGCCTGGTCGGCCTTGGCGGGCGCAAGGGAAGGACGAGGCGTTTGACTGGATCCGGAAGGGACGCCAGGCGGACCCGCCCGCCGACCGGGCACGGAACACGCCGTTCTGGGACATGCTCGAAGTCCAGTTCAAGTCGATGACGGAACGACCCGAAAACTGGGTCCCCGACCTGGCCGTCCTCCTGGAGCGTTACCGGGACAATCAAGGGGCCATGTCCGGGATCATGGTGCGCCTGGCCGAAATGGGCCTGATCGAAACGGTCGAGAATCCCGATCGTCCCGGCGATTACATGCTGGACACCCGGGTGCTACAGGCCGTGCTGGCGCAGTTCGGCCCCCGGATCACGACGGCCTCGGGCCAGCTCGGGATCTCCGCGACCAAGGGAGGCATCTGGACCCCCGGCAGCGAGGCCAGCAAGCCCGGCGCGGGCGGGGGCATCTGGACCCCCGGTTCCGGCGCGGGGGCCAGCCCCAAAGCCGCGGTGCCCGCGGCGGGAGGCAAACCATCCGCCGGGTCTGGACCCGCGGGCGGCGGCCCCAGCCGGCCCAACGTGATTGTCACGGGGCACTGAGGCCCGGCACGGCACGAGAGCGGAACGTCCGGAACGTGTTCCGGTTCCGAGGGATTCGTGGGGTCGGGTGGGTGGTTCACGATGACGGCGACCAGCGACGTCGAGACCGCGCAAACCTTGGTCCAGGAAGGCTGGGACCACTTCCGGTACCAGCGCCCGCAAGCCGCCTGGGCCTCGTGGGTTCGGGCGCTGGGCTTCGCCGCCGACTTTCCACCCGCGTTGCAAGCCCTCGCGGCGCTGGAGAAAGCCCCGCAACTCCCCTGCACTGCCCGCGGCACGCTGAAGTTCCAGCCTCCCGGCACCTTGAAATTGCGAAACGGTGGGACTTGGTCTTCAAGAAACGGCAGCTTGACGACCTCTACGACGCGGCTGAAGTCTTCGAGGCGCTGGCGAACCACGATCCCACCGACGATTCCGCCTGGTACAATCACGCCGTTTGCCTGGCCTGGATGGGCGAGAACCTCGAGTCCATCGCCGCACTCGATCACGTGGTCCAGCTCCGCGCCGATGACCGGTTCGAGCACGCGGTGGAAGCCTGGGTGCTCGCCGAGGTCCTGCGCCAGGGTGGCGGCGCGAGTCGCTGGCCGACGACCTGGCCTACGCCTGGATGATCGATTGCCCCGACGACGTCGGTGATATGGTCTTGAGCGAGTTGCCGAATCTCCAGGCCGTCCCGCCGCCGATCAATCCCGCCACGGGCGAGCCGGCCTATCCCGACACGCGGGCCTTCACCTG
>CAVXKP010000020.1:0-374533 GCA_963762375.1 uncultured Acidobacteriaceae bacterium | reverse complement strand
CCCAGGCCTCCCAAAAAAAGGTCTTTTTTAAGTAGGGGGCCCCTCGGGCCCCCAGGCCCACCCTCCCAAAATAGGTCTTTTTTAGTAGGGGGTCCCGCGGGCCCCCCTCCACCCTCCCAAAAAAGTCTTTTTTTTAGTTGGGGGTCCCTCGGGCCCCTGGGCCCCCCCTCCCACACTCCCAAAAAAGGTCTTTTTTAGTAGGGATCCTAAAAGCCCCCCCCCCTTCTCACCCTCCCAAAAAAGGTCTTTTTTGTAGGTGTCTTTTTAAAGGTCTTTTTTAGTAGAGGGCCCTGCGCCCCCCCCCTCCCACCCTCCCAAAAAGGTGTTTTTTTAGTAGGGGGCCCCTCGGGCCCCCGGGCGCCCCCTCCCACCCTCCCAAAAAGGTTTTTTTGGAGTGGGCCCAGCGGGCCCCTGGGCCGCCCCCTTTTAAATAGAAAAATAAAATGTTTTAGCATAAATCGAATTTTACGAACAATGATATTTTAATGACTGAAAATGTTCGTTTTAGACTAAATCGAGTACGGGAAATCCGAATCTGCAATCGGATTTTAAAAAATTCTTAGTAGTTTTTGCGCTATAACGATTAAAATTTTTCGAGAAAAATAAATTAAACAAAAAATGTCGTTTCTTGCATCTCGCTGGACAAGTTAAGTGCATTATAAACCCCTTGTAGTCCCCTACAGTTGATGAAAGTTTTAAGGAAATCGTCTAACACATTCAATAATAATTTATCCAGAGCCGATTTTGGCTCCTACGAAAAACTCATGACCTTTTTTGGGGGGGGGGGAGGGGGGGGGCCCGACAGCTTATTTTCGCCGGGGGGCCCACAATTTATAGTTACGCCACTGTTGTGAATCGATCTTTGTTCACTTTTGTTCTATTACGGCAATACACTCTATATAGTTTAGACTTTTTTATGCACGACTTCATTAAGCCTTTAGTCATCCATTCATGTCTGGGCGTCATTCTATTGGAAAGCTTAATATTGCATGCAGGAAAATGCTCATCAAATATTTTATTAAAGGTAGTTGAGAAGATATTAAAGACAGTAGAAGTATTAGCTTCGGTAGACAGTAAATACGTCAAATTATCCCAATTGGTATTACTAAGATGATTTTTGAAATTAGCAATTGACTCAATGTTGCCAATGCTGCTGCCATGGCTGCTGCGGGCTTTGCGTGGCGGCGGGTGACCCACTACCATCGTGCAGAGGTCATCATGTCACGTCTTCCCTATACCAAACTGGCGCCGGGTGGTTACAGCGCGCTGGCTTCGCTGGGCCACTATATCTCTACCGAGACGGCGCTCGAGCCGGTGCTGCTGGAGCTGGTGTACCTGCGGGCGTCGCAGCGAATGGGTGCGGGTTCTGCATCGGGATGCATACCGAGGAGCTGCACAAACATCATGAGCCGGATAGCCGGATCGATGCCGTGGCGGACTGGCGGGGGTCGGATGCGTTTACGCCGCGGGAGCGGGCGGCGCTGGCGTGGGCGGAGGCGGTGACGGATGTGAATGCCTCGCATGTGTCCGATGAGGAGTTTGCGGCGGTGAAGGAGTTCTTCGCGGAGAAGGACCTGGTGGACCTGACGTTCGCGATTGCGAACATCAATGCGTGGAACCGGCTGGGCGTGGCGTTTCGCGCGGAGTGGAAGCCGAAGGGGCAGATGCGAGAGACCGAGATGCGAGATACGGAGATGCGAGAGGCGGAGGGGCGAGAGACCGAGAGGCGAGAGGCGGTGGGGCGAGAGACGGAGAGGCGAGAGACGGAGAGGCGAGAGACGGAGAGGCGAGAGACGGAGAGGCGAGAGACGAGATGCGAGAGGCGGTGGGGCGAGAGGCGGTGGGGCGAGAGGCGGAGATGGGGACGGTGGCGGAATGAGCGGCAGTTCCCTTCCTGCGACGGATGCGGCCGGGGCGCCGGTGCTGGTGGGTGGTCCTGGGTTCCGGCCTGAGGCGGTGCTGAGGGCTGTGGCGCTCGAGAAGACGTATGCTCCGCTGACGGCGGGCGGGGTGGGGCTGCGGCTGTTCCAGGGACTGTCGCTGGAGGTAGCGGCGGGCGAGATGGTGGCGGTGGTGGGAGAGAGTGGCGCGGGCAAGAGTTCCCTGCTGCACCTGCTGGCGGCGCTGGATCGGCCGACCGCGGGCGAGGTGTGGTGCGGTGCGACCAACGTGACGCGGCTGAATGCGCGGGAGGCGGGCGAGTATCGCAATCGGGAGATTGGGTACGTGTGGCAGTTTCATTACCTGCTGCCGGAGTTTACGGCGCTGGAGAATGTGGCGATGCCGCTGTTGTCGCGAGGGGCGAAGAGAGGCCCGGCGCTGGCGGAGGCGGGGCGGTGGCTGGAGCGGGTGGGGCTGGGGGATCGCGGGGAGCATCGGTCGGGGGAGCTGTCGGGGGGCGAGCAGCAGCGGCTGTCGATTGCGCGGGCGCTGATTACGAAGCCCAGGCTTTTGTTGGCCGATGAGCCGACGGGGGATCTGGACGAGGCGACGGCGGAGCGGGTGTTTGCGCTGCTGCAGGAGCTGCACCAGGAGAACGCGCTGGCCAGCGTGCTGGTGACGCATAACCTGGAGTTCGCGGGGCGGTGCGACCGGGTGCTGCGGCTGAAGGATGGGGCGTTAAGGGCAGGGATTCGGGATTAGGCTTGGCGTGCGCGGAGAAGGGTTCGCGTAACGTTACGGTTGGCAAGTCGAAGGTAATGGTGATGGGCGACACTGGCTCGGGACCCGGGGACTTGTAGGCTGACTTTGAGGAGTTTGCGACCGATTTCCCACAGAAGCGTCTAATCTTTTGACCCCGGAAATCGTTGGAGGGTATTCCATCGAGGTCCGGGACGGATACACTAGGGTCAACTCAGCTGGTTGTTCCCAGAGCGGTACGACAATCAGTCCTCTCCGTCGCAGTCGAAGGCGACGGTGGCCACGCAATCGTCATTCGCAGACCGCGCTCCACGTTTCACGTTTTGGTAGTCGTTTCATGCGCGGGGCGACGGTTCGAAGGGGGAGTATGTTCGAACGATATACAGAAAAAGCGCGGCGCGTGATCTTTTTCGCGCGCTACGAGGCGAGCCAGTTCGGATCGCCCTACATTGAAACCGAACATCTCTTACTGGGCCTGCTGCGGGAAGACAAGGCACTCACGAACCGCTTCCTGCGGTCGCATGCTTCAGTAGAATCCATACGCAAACAGATTGAACAGCGCACGATCGTGCGGGAGAAGGTGTCGACGTCGGTCGATCTTCCGCTGTCGAACGAGTGCAAGCGCGTGCTCGCGTATGCGGCCGAGGAGGCCGAGCGGCTGAGCCACAAACATATCGGGACCGAGCACCTGCTGCTGGGATTACTGCGCGAGGAGAAGTGTTTCGCGGCGGAGATTCTGACCGAGCGGGGGCTGCGGCTGGCGGCGATTCGCGAGGAGCTGCAGCGCACGACGCAGGAGAAGCCGGCGGCGGCGACGGCGGGCGGCAAGCAGCGCGGAGCGGCGCAGCAGGAGCAGTCGATGCTGGCGGAGTTCTCGCGCGACCTGACGCAGGCGGCGACCGACCAGCAGCTCGATCCGCTGGTGGGGCGCGACTTCGAGGTGGAGCGCGTGATCCAGATCCTGTGCCGGCGGACGAAGAACAATCCGGTGCTGATTGGCGAGCCGGGCGTGGGCAAGACGGCGATTGTGGAAGGCCTGGCGCAGAAGATTGCCGACGGCGAGGTGCCGAGCTTCCTGGCGGAGAAGCGCGTGCTGAGCCTGGATCTGTCGCTGATCGTTGCCGGGACGAAGTATCGCGGGCAGTTTGAAGAGCGGTTGAAGACGATCATGAAGGAGTTGATCGAAAACCAGAACTGCATTGTGTTTATCGATGAGCTGCATACCCTGGTTGGGGCGGGATCGGCTGAGGGGTCGTTAGATGCCGCGAATATTCTGAAGCCGGCCTTGAGCCGCGGCGAGATCCAGTGCATTGGGGCGACGACGCCGGCGGAGTATCGGAAGTCGATTGAGAAGGACCGGTCGCTGGAGCGGCGCTTCCAGGCCGTGAAGGTTCCTCCGCCGAACGAGGAAGATGCGGTCAAGATCCTGATGGGGATTCGGGAGAAGTACGAGAAGTTCCACGCCGTCAGCTACACGGACGACGCGATTACGTTCTCGGTCTCGCACTCCAGCCGGTATATTCCGGACCGGTTCCTTCCGGACAAGGCGATTGATCTGATCGACGAGGCGGGAGCGCGGGTGAAGCTGCGCCAGACGACGCTGCCCGAAGAGTTGACCGAGGTGCAGAAGCGGATCAAGTTCATCGTGCACCGGATGGAGAACGCGATTGCGAATCACGAGTTCGAGAAGGCACGGTTCTACTCGGATGAGGAGCGCAAGGAGCGGGAGAACCTGCGGGCGCTGCGGGACAAGTATCACCTGGACGAGTCGAGCTCGGGGATTGTGACGCGCGAGGATATCGAGGACGTGGTGAGCCGCTGGACGGGCGTTCCGATTACGTCGATCAAGGAAGAAGAGACGCAGAAGCTGCTGCGGGTGGAAGAAGAGCTGCACAAGCGGGTGATCGCGCAGGGTAAGGCGATCTCGGCGCTGGCGCGGGCGATTCGGCGGTCGAGGGCGGGGTTGAAGAATCCAGCGCGGCCGATTGGGAGCTTCCTGTTCCTGGGGCCGACCGGCGTGGGCAAGACGGAGATGGCGCGGACGCTGGCGCAGTTCCTGTTTGGCTCGGAGAAGTCGCTCATTCGTTTCGATATGTCGGAGTTCATGGAGAAACATTCCGTGAGCAAGCTGATCGGCTCGCCTCCGGGCTACGTGGGCTACGAGGAGGGCGGGCAGTTGACCGAGCGGGTGAAGCGGTCGCCGTACTCCGTCGTGCTGCTCGACGAGGTGGAGAAGGCGCATCCGGATGTGTTCAACCTGCTGCTGCAGGTGTTTGAAGACGGCCAGTTGACCGATGGGTTGGGCAACACGGTGGACTTCAAGAACACGATCATCATCATGACGTCGAACATTGGCGCGAAGCATCTGATGAAGCGCGAAGGCCTGGGCTTCCAATCGAGCAAGGACGAGATTGTGCTCGAGAAGATGCAGGAGATGGTGATGGGCGAGGTGAAGCGAACCTTCAACCCCGAGTTCCTGAACCGCCTGGACGAGGTCATCGTGTTCACGTCGCTGAGCGATGCGGACCTGATGCAGATCATGGACCTGCTGGTGCAAGGCCTGAACAAGAACCTGGTGCACAAGGCGATTACGCTGACGGTGCGCGACGATGCGCAGCGCTGGATCCTGGACAAGACGCTGGTGGACCGGAGCTATGGCGCGCGGCCGTTGCGGCGGGCGCTGCAGCGGTTCATCGAAGATCCTCTGTCGGAGGCGCTGATCGCGGGGCTGATCGCCGAGCGGCCGGCGTTCCTCGAGGTGTATCTCGAGAACAACCAGCTGCACTATCGGCCGGTGGCGGCGGAGGGTGAAGAGAAGGCGGCCGGGCTGGCGCTGACGACGGTGTGAAGGACAGTTCTCAGTTGTCAGTTCTCAGTTCTCAGTTTGCATACAACGATGCGCTCCGGCCTTTGGTCGGGGCGTGTTCGTTTGGTGGCGGATTCGGGGGGGGGAGTGGGCGAGGGCGCGTTAAGAATCAAGGGCCCGCGGCGGATGGCTGCGGGCCCTTCGGTTCCTGCCGGCAAGAGGTGGTTGGGCTGGGGCTAGACGCAGCTTGGAGACGGAGCGGGCGGCTTTGTTGGCGGTCTTGACGACGCCGGTGGCGGCGTCGATGGCATCGTCGAACTGGTCCTTGCTGGCGTCGATGAGCTTCTGCGCCTCTTTGCCGAGACGCTCAGCCTGCTCCTTGAGATATTCGCCGGCGTCTTCGAGGGTGTCGCCGAGATCTTCGAGGCCGCGCCGCAGCTTCTTGCGGGTGACGGTGCCGGTTTGCGGCGCGTAGAGCAGAGCTGCAACACCACCGATGGCTGCACCCACTCCCAGAGCAATCCAAAATTCCTTGTGACGCATATTCGTCCTCCGTTCCTCAGTTAGAAGGTGAGATTCATAGCCGAGCGTGCAGGTTGCAGAGGAGGGCAAGAATGCGAGCGCCTTTTGAAGAAGGCGGAAGGCGCTCGCTCCTGCTGGTGGGTGCGTACCCGGCTTACAGTTTCTTGATCATGATGTTGCGGAACCAGAGTTTGTCTCCGGGATCGCCTTTGGGTTCGGTGCCCTGGAGGGAGATGTGGCCGGAGTGGTATTTGCTGTAGCCGGGCATCTTGGCGAACTTTGTTCCGGCGACCAGCTGCTTCCAGTTGGCGTCCCACAACTGCGTGTCGATGACCTGGTGGCCGTTCTGGAAGAGCTGCAGGTGACCATGGTTGGAGATGATCTCGAACTGGTTCCACTCTCCGGCGGGTTTTACCCACTCGTACTTGTCGGAGATCATGTCGAAGATATCGCCGGAGCGCTCCATGAGGACGCGGCTGTCGGGAACGGTGCAGGCGAGGTCGGCAATCTGCATCTCGATACCGGTGTCGTAGGTGTCGTGGTACTCGGGGGATTCGTGCACGTCGAACATCACGCCGCTGTCGATGCAGGGCCGCGCCTTCCACTCCAGCTTGAGATCGAAGTTGGTGAATTCGTCGGCGGTGACGAGATCGGCGAAGTCCGCCTGGGGGTCCTGGTTGGTCTTGTTGAGCTGAATGGAGCCGTCGACGACGGACCAGTCCTTGCCCGTTCCCTTTTGCAGATAGGAGTGCCATCCGTTGAGGTCGTGGCCGTCGAAGAGTAACTGCCAGCCGTCCTGCTTTTGCTGTGGTGTGAGCGTGTTCGGCTCCTGCGCGTGCGCCAAGCTGGAGAACAGAATGCAACCAGCCAGCCCCATCCATACTTTCCGAGAGATCATTCTTCACCTTTCAACGTAAATCTACCTAGAAGTATGAGGGAACAGCTACAGAAACGAAAGGGCGGCGGGGATCGGTTGCAAGGCGGCGAGGGCCAAGCGGCTGAGTTCGCTGGGCTTTCCTGGTGCATCCCGGGAGACGCCCAGGCGAATATCAGCGTGCTACTGATTTCGGCTAACTGCCGAGTCCGCTCTTCAGTTAACGGCCGAGCCCGCCGAGTTCCATGGCGCGCAGAAAGATGCGGGCAAACATCGGCCGGTTGAGGCGGCCGGTGTTGGTGTTGCGCAGGGAGGGATGGTAGCTGCCGAGGAGGACGATCTTATTGGGCAGCGTGTACTGGGCTCCGTGGCCGAAGGTGAAGGCGGAGCGGCGTTCGATGACGCCCTCGTTGAGCAAGTGCGCGAGGTAGCCGTCCCAGGCGATCTTGCCGAGGCAGACGACGACGCGCACTTTGGGGAGGGCTGCGATCTCTGCGGTGAGGTGCGGCGAGCAGTTGCGAATCTCGTCGGGGGTGGGCTTATCGCCGGGAGGGGCGCAGCGGACGACGGAGCCGATCCAGATCTTGCGGAGTTTAAGGCCGTCGTCGCGGCTGATGGCGGAGGGTTTGGTGGCGAGGCCGAGCTCGTGGAGGACGGGGTACATGAAGTCGCCGGAGCCGTCGCCGGTGAAGGGACGGCCGGTGCGGTTGGCTCCGTGGGCGCCCGGGGCGAGGCCGAGGATGAGGATGCGGGCGTTGGGATCGCCGAATCCGGGAACGGGCTTGGCCCAGTATTCCTGGTCGCGATAGGACTTGCGGCGGGTTTCGCCGATGCCGCGGATGTAGGTGACGAGCCGGGCGCAGCGGGTGCAGGCGGCGATGGCCTGCTGTACCTGCGTGGTCTGCTGGAGCGGGGTGAGGACGGGGAGAGGAGATTTGGGGGTAGGCCGCTGGGGGCGCACGTGGGGGAGTCTTCCTTGGAACGGGGTAATCGTTTTGGTAATGCCGGTCGATGATAACGTTGGTAATAGGCGTATAAGGGGTGAGCCATCCTATTGGCGCGTTGCAACGTCTCTCCATCGTAGGGTGCGGAGCGATGGTTGCCGTGCGAGGCGATAGGAAGAGTTTATCGTGCGAGGGATGGATGTGGTCCAGGGAACGGCTGGTTCCGGGCCATGGCCTTAGTCGGGAAAGAAGTTAGGCCTGGAGATTGAAGAGAAGATGAAGCTCGGAAGACCACAGACAGGGCAACGCAAACCATCCGCAGGGGGCCGGCACTATTCGACGAAAGGCTGGGTAACGCCGGGCCTGGTTGGGTTGCTGAGTGTTGCGTTATTGGTTGCGGCGTTTGAGCGCGGGCACGGAAACTTCCACAAGCTGAAGACCAAGGTCGACCCGCAGCCTCCGGCGGAGGTGCTGCCGCAGGGACCGGGCGGACAGGATCCGGTGCGGCTGAGCCGGAGTGCGACGTCGATCGGGCGAGGGGCGGAGCTGATCTCGGCGACGTTTCTGCCGGGCCGCGGGATGAATGTGTACCAGGTGACGGCGCTGATTCCAGGACACGGCGAGGTGCCGCTGCTGGTGTCGCCGCAGATTGCGAGCGCGGCCGGCATTCTGAACGGCCAGGACGATGATGCCAATGGCGCGGGGAGCACGACCCTGGGCGGTGCGGTGCTGCTGCCCTGGGCGCAGAGGCTTTCGGGAAACGCCAAGAGCACGGCGGGGGTGTTGTCGACGAACTGGAATGGCAAGCGGCTGAGCTTTCCGGCGGAGAACGAGGGCAGCAATATGTCCGTGGAGGGACTGCTGCTGAACCGGGGCGCCGACACGGTGAAGAGCGATGTTCTGCCGGATGGGCAGTCGGTGGTCGCCACCTTCCATGCAGGTGATTTTTCAGGCAATTGGCTATCGACGATTGAAGTAACGGTGGAAGCGCAGCTGACGGCGCACGATCTGGATTTGACGGTCACGGCGAAGAATACAGGGCAGCAGCCGGCACCGTTCGGGGTGGGCTGGCATCCGTTCTTTGCGATTCCGAGTGGAGGCCGGGCGGAGGCATCGCTGAGTATTCCGTCGCAGACGATCATGGAGATCAACAAGCAGTCGGGTCTGCCGACGGGGCGGATGGTGAACGTGGCCAACTCGGCGCTGGACCTGTCGAAGTCGGGAGGAACGAAGCTGGGGACGACGCCGATCGATGCGACCTATACGAGCCTGCTGTCGGGGGTGGGGAGCGGGCCGGTGGCGGAGCTGAGCGATCCCGGGTACAACTATCGGCTGAGCGTGATCCCGTTGACGCCGGACATTACGAGCATGCGGGTGATCGCTCCGGCGGACAAGGACTGGGTGTCGATTGGACCGAATACGAACCTGGATGATCCGTTCGGGCCGGAGTGGGACAATCCTGAGAACGCGGGGATGATCACGCTGGCGCCGGGAGCGACGATCCGCTGGAAGGTGCGGCTGGAGATCTCGCAGCTGGGCGCGTCGAGCACGGTGGTGGATTAGATCGCGGGCTGGGTGAGCAGGTGCGTGGCTGGGTTAGCAGATGTGGCAGGGTTTGACCCTCGCGCTGCGGACTCGTATTCTTAGAGTTGGCGAACTGCGTGGCTGGTTCGCGGAGAGCGAGCCGCGCTCAACGCATCGGGCACTCTCGCAGCATCATCCAATCGTGCAGCCGCTACAATCAGGCACCCCGCCAAAACCTTCGGAAGGCAAACCTTTGACCCCCACAGATACTCTCAGCAACACCCACCGGCAGTTCCCTCGATGTTCAAGACGACAACCTCACGCCGAGCGCGACGGCAAGCTCGCTGGAAGATCACGACGTGGAAGTGCATGATCTGGAAGGCCATGATCATGCAGGCCACGATCACGGGCACGAACATCATCATGCTCCCGCTCCCACACTGAACCCTGAGCTGACGCGCTCGATCGAGGTCGAGGCCTCGGCTGAGGATGTGAGCAAGGCGTTCCAGCAGGTGACCAAGCGCTACACCAAGCTGGCGCGCATTCCGGGCTTCCGCGCGGGCAAGGTTCCACCGTCGCTGATCAAGTCGCGGTTTGCGAAGGAGGTTCGCCAGGAGGTGCTGGAGTCGCTGGTGAGCGACCGGTTCCGCAAGGCTCTGGTGGAGCAGAAGATTCAGCCGGTGTCGCAGCCGCAGATCTCCGAGCTGATGCTGGCCGAGGGAGCTCCGCTGAAGTTCAAGGCGACCTTCGAGGTGCTGCCGGAGATCCACATCGACGGCTACGAGGCGGTGAAGGTGGAGCGGCCGAACGCGGCGCTGGAAGAGGGCGAGTTCGAGGCCGAGCTGGCGAACGTGCTGGACCACCATGCGACGGTGGAGCCGGTGGAAGAAGAGCGTCCGCTGGCGGATGGCGACTGGGCCGAGATTGGCTTCAAGGGCCAGATTCAGGATCTCGCACAAGTGGTTGGCGAGGAAGGCCTTGAGAACAAGGACGCCGGCCAGGAGATCAGCGGCGAGGATGTGCTGATCGAGATTGGCGGCAAGAACACGCTGCAGGCCTTCAACGAGGCGCTGCGCGGGGCCAAGGTGGGGCAGGAGCTCTCGTTCGAGGCGACCTATCCGGCGGAGTTTGGCGATGCGCGGCTGGCGGGCAGGACGGTGAGCTACGACGTGACGGTGAAGTCGATCAAGAAGAAGACGTTCCCGGAGCGCGATGAAGAGTTCGCCAAGCAGCTGGGGCCGTACACGGACTGGAACGACTTCGAGAGCAAGATGCGGGAGCGCCTGGCGAGCCGCAAGAAGGAAGCGCTGGAGTCGCGGGCGCGGGACCTGATGCTGGAGGAGCTGGTGAACCGGTATCAGTTCCCTGTTCCGGAGACGTTTGTGCAGCAGCAGATCGATGCACGGCTGGAGCGCGGGCTGCGAGCGCTGGCGCAGCAGGGGATGACGTCGGAGCAGATGCGGCAGCTGGACTTTGAGCGGCTGCGTGCGGCACAGCGCGACCAGGCGGTGAACGAGGTGAAGGTGTCGCTGATCCTGGACGCGGTGGCCGAGCGCGAGAAGATCGCGGTGACCGATGAGGACCTGGAGCGCGAGCTGCTGATGCTCTCGCTGCAGTCGCGCGAGCCGGTGGAGGCGCTGCGCAAGCGGCTGAGCGAGGATGGATCGCTGGAGCGGATTCGGGAACAGATGCGCCGGGAAAAGACGGGCACGGAACTTTTCGAGAGGCTGGCGAGCTAAGATATCCGCAACGCTGCAACACGGATAGCGAGCAAGCAAGCAAACCGTTGGTTTCACTCACGCAAGTCTAGAAGCGTAGAAGCAAAGGAAGAAGACTATGGGACTAATACCGATGGTGCTCGAGCAGACGAGCCGGGGCGAACGCTCCTATGACATCTACAGCCGTCTGCTGCGCGACAACATCATCTTTCTCGGCACGCCGATTGACGATAACGTCGCCAATCTGATCATCGCGCAGATGCTCTTTCTCTCGGGCGAGGACCCGGAGAAGGACATTCAGCTGTACATCAACTCACCGGGCGGATCGATCTCGGCCGGGCTGGCGATCTATGACACGATGCAGTACATCAAGAACGATGTGGTGACGTTCTGCATCGGGCAGGCGGCGTCGATGGGGGCGTTCCTGCTGATGGCGGGCAAGAAGGGCAAGCGGTTCACGCTGCCCAACTCGCGGATTCTGATCCACCAGCCGTCGATGGGCGGGCTGGGCGGACAGGCGACCGACATCGACATTCATGCGCGCGAGATTCTGCGGATTCGCGAGCTGACCAACAAGCTGATGAGCCAGAGCACGGGCCAGCCGCTGGACCGGATCGAGCGGGATGTGGAGCGGGACTTCATCATGACCGCACCGCAGGCCAAGGAGTACGGGATTATCGATGACATCATCGATCGTCCCCGGACAACGTAAGCGACGGTTGCGACAGAAGCAGCATGGCCGAAGCGAAAGCGCCTCATTCTCCTGCAAGATTTTGCGGAGGGTGAGGCACTTTTGTTCCAGTGGTACCGGCCGATTCGACCGTAGAGCCCCAGATTGGCATGGGGAATCGAGTTGCACATCTTGTGCGATGGCAGGACTCGCGGTGGCCGGGTTGTACGGTGTAAACTAAATTTTGTTGATGCCGCCCCCCGTGTTGTACGGGCGCAAAGGAGTGCCCCCTGTCTATGAAGACCTCTCGTGGCGCGGAAGAGTCCCTCCGCTGTTCGTTCTGCCATAAATCACAGGATGCAGTTGCAAAGCTGATCTCCTCGCCATCGGACTATCCTCGCGCGTACATCTGCGACGAGTGTGTGGCGGTATGCAACTCGATTCTGGAAGATGACAAGGGAGAGGCGCAGGCGGGCGCGACGCCGGCCCAGCTGCCGAAGCCGGCCGAGGTGAAGGCGTTTCTGGATGAGTATGTGATTGGCCAGGACCAGACCAAGAAGAAGCTCGCGGTCGCGGTCTACAACCACTACAAGCGCATCCAGATGAACAAGACGCGCGGCAACGATGTGGAGATGCAGAAGTCGAACATCCTGCTGGTTGGCCCGACGGGATCGGGCAAGACGCTGCTGGCGCAGACGCTGGCGAAGATGCTGGATGTGCCGTTCGCGATTGTGGATGCGACGACGCTGACCGAAGCAGGGTATGTGGGCGAGGACGTCGAAAACATTATTCTGAAGCTGCTGCAGGCTGCCGATGGGGATGTGGCGCGGGCGCAGCAGGGCATCATTTACATCGATGAGATCGACAAGATCGGGCGCAAGGATGAGAATCCGTCGATCACGCGCGACGTGTCGGGCGAGGGCGTGCAGCAGGCGCTGCTGAAGCTGCTGGAGGGCACGATCGCGAACGTTCCGCCGCAGGGTGGACGCAAGCATCCGCACCAGGAGTTCACGATTGTGGATACGACGAACATCCTGTTCATCTGCGGCGGCGCGTTTGTGGGATTGGAAAAGGTGATTGGACGGCGCGTGGGCAAGAAGGCGCTGGGCTTCAAGGCGATTGGCGAGGCGACCGACAAGGATACGGATGTGGTGACGCCGATCCGGGCACAGCGCGACTCGGAGCTGCTGCGCCAGGCCGAGCCCCAGGACCTGCTGAAGTATGGGTTGATCCCGGAGTTTGTCGGACGGCTGCCCGTATTGGGAATCCTGGACGAGCTGGACGAGGCGGCGCTGATCGACATTCTGACGCGGCCGCGGAATGCGATTCTGAAGCAGTATGCGCGGCTGTTCGACTTTGAGGGTGTGAAGGTGACCTGGACCGACGAGGCCGCCAGCGAGATTGCCCGCGAGGCGCTGCATCGCAAGGTGGGAGCGCGCGGCCTGCGCATGATTCTGGAAGAGTTGATGCTCGACCTGATGTATCACGTGCCGGGCAACAAGAAGGTAAAGGAACTGGTGATCACCGACGAGATGGTGCGCTCGCGCGAGATCATGCTGCCGGTGGTTCTGGAGAAGGCCGGCTAAGACGATCTGGAGAAGCCGGGGAATCGGGACCGGCTCTTACACAAAACGGACAGCTACGGCTGTCCGTTTTGAGGTTAACCCTTCCCTGTTTGATGGGAGGAAAACTCGGGTCCCTTGGGGCGGCGCCAAGCGCGTACAATTCCGTTCAAGCGGGCACCGCATCGTTCCTGTGCACAGCACGTCTAATCAGGAGGCATATGACAAACGACGAACGCGACATCCTGAACGGCGCAATGCGCAAACTTCCGATGATGCCCATCCGCGAGATGGTCATCTTCCCGCACATGATGACCCCCTTCGTAGTGGGGCGGGAGTCGAGCGTACGGGCGCTCGAAGAGGCGCTCAATGGCGACCGCCGGATTTTTCTGGCGACGCAGCACGACGCCTCGGTGGATGAGCCGACGCCGGAAGATATTTATACGGTCGGCGTGATCGGGAACATTGTGCAGTCGGTGCGGATGCCCGATGGGAACATCAAGGTGCTGGTGGAGGGCGTGGAGCGCGCGCGGGCGAGCGAGATCAACGACGACGACGGGTTCTTTGTCGCGACGGTGAAGACCTCGAACGCGGAGCTGCAGACGACGCCGGCGACCGAGCAACTGGTGGCGCGGGTACACCAGCTGTTTGAGCAGTACGGCAAGTTGCAGCAGTCGCTGAATCAAGAGGCCACGGCCGCGCTGCGCATGGATGAGCCGGCCAAGCTGGCCGATGTGATTGCGGCGAACCTTCCTCTGGCGATCGAAGAGAAGCAGCAGCTGCTGGAGGTGTTCGATCCGGAGGTGCGGCTGTCGCGGATTGCCGATACGCTGGACATCGCGATCGAGAAGCTGAACATGGACCGCACGATCCAGTCACGAGTGAAGCGGCAGATGGAGCGGGCGCAGAAGGAGTACTACCTCAACGAGAAGATCAAGGCCATCCAGAAGGAGCTGGGCCGCGGGGAGAAGAGCGAGTTCGACGAGCTGAAGAAGAAGATTGAAGAAGCCGGCATGACCAAAGAGGTGCAGGAAAAGGCCATGCAGGAGCTGAAGAAGCTGGAGGCGATGCCGCCGATGTCGGCGGAGTCGACGGTTTCGAGGAACTATCTGGACTGGCTGCTGGCGGTGCCGTGGAAGAAGCGGTCCAAGGAGATTCGTTCGATTGAGAACGCGGAGAGCGTGCTGAACGAAGATCACTATGGGCTGGAGAAGATCAAGGACCGCATCCTGGAGTTCCTGGCGGTGCGGCAGCTGGTGAAGAATCCGAAGGGATCGATCCTGTGCTTTGTCGGGCCTCCGGGCGTGGGCAAGACGTCGCTGGGCATGTCGATTGCGAAGGCGACGGGGCGCAAGTTTGTGCGGATGAGCCTGGGCGGCGTGCGCGATGAGGCGGAGATTCGCGGGCATCGGCGGACGTACATTGGGGCGCTGCCGGGGCAGATTATTCAGTCGATGAAGAAGGCCGGGACGAAGAACCCGGTGATCATGCTGGATGAGATCGACAAGATGGCGTCGGACTTCCGGGGCGATCCCGCGTCGGCGCTGCTGGAGGTGCTGGATCCGGAGCAGAACCATACGTTCCAGGACCACTATCTCGACGTGGAGTATGACCTGTCGCAGGTGTTATTTGTGGCGACGGCGAATGTGCTGCACACGATTCCGGGACCGCTGCAGGACCGCATGGAGATTCTGCGGCTGACGGGATACACGGAGCTGGAGAAGCTGGAGATCGCGAAGCAGTATCTGGTGCGGAAGCAGATTGAGGCGACGGGGCTGACGGCCGAGCAGATCACGTTCAGCGACGATGCGCTACGCGAGATCATACGGGCGTACACGCGCGAGGCGGGCGTGCGCAACCTGGAGCGCGAGATTGGCAACATCTGCCGCAAGGTGGCGCGCAAGGTGGTGGGCGACGACAAGCATGTGGAGGCGGTGACGGCGGAGAGCCTGAACGGGCTGCTGGGCGTGGCGAAGTATCGCGACTCGCTGGTGCAGGAGAAGTCGGAGATTGGGCTGGTGACGGGCCTGGCGTGGACGGAGATGGGCGGGAGCATTCTGCAGACCGAAGTGCAGGTGCTGGACGGCAAGGGCAAGATGACGGCGACGGGACAGCTGGGCGACGTGATGCAGGAGTCGGCACAGGCGGCGCTGACGTACATTCGCTCGCGCTCGCATCACCTGGGGCTGCCGCGCGACTTCTATCGCAACGTCGACATCCACGTGCATGTGCCGGAGGGAGCGATTCCGAAGGACGGGCCATCGGCGGGCATCACGCTGGCGACGGCGCTGGCGAGTGCGCTGACCAAGATCGAAGTGCGGCGCGATATCGCGATGACCGGCGAGATCACGCTGCGCGGTAAGGTGCTGCCGATCGGCGGTCTGAAGGAGAAGCTGCTGGCGGCGCATCGCGCGGGGATTCGCGAGGCGATTCTTCCGGCGGACAACAAGCGGGATCTGGCCGATCTTCCCGAGCTGATCAAGAGCGAGATGAAGCTGAACTGGGTGGAGCAGATGGACGAGGTGCTGGAGATTGCGCTGGTGAGCAAGCCGCTGAAGCTGGCGGAAGAGACACCCGCGGCGCTGGCCGGAGCGACACCGCTGCCGATTCCTCCGCAGCCGATTCCTCCGCAGCAGCCGGCGGAGAATATTGCGCGTCAGTAGCTGATCGGGAGCGCATCCATAGCTGATCGGGAGAACGCTTGAAGAGGAAAGCCGAACCCGCTGGGTTCGGCTTTTCTCTTGCCTGCGGGTGGACGGAGGGTTGCGACGCTAGGCTGCTCTGCGTCCGGCGACCAGGTGCATGACCAATGAGATCACGGCGAAGATCAGGAGGATGTGGATGAGCAGGCTGCTGACGTGAAACAGGAAGAAGCCGCCAAGCCAGAGGAGAACCAGAACAACTGCCAGGATGAGGAACATGAGAGTGCCGCCTTACATGAGATGGAGCGCCGCAGCGATGACCAGGAAGGCGCCGATTGTTTGTAACCACAACCCAACGTAAGAGGGGCTGGTGGGGATTTGCGTTGCTCGGGGAGCTAAATTCTTTGTTGTGTGTCCGCGGGATAACACACCGGAGGTGGAAGGCATCTACCTAGGAGTTGCAAGTACGTTGCAAGTCAATTCTCCTGGAGGCATCACGTGCTTATCGTCATCATCATTCTGCTGCTTCTTGTCTTTGGCACCTTCCCGGCGTATCCGTACTCGCGGAGCTGGGGCTACTACCCGAGCGGCGGCCTGGGTACGATTCTGCTGATCGTTGTGATCCTGTGGCTGCTGCACGTGATCTGACCGGGGAATTGTAGCTGCACGGTATGCGATAAGTTGGTTACGATAAGAGGCGCACGGATTTGCGTGCGCCTTTCCTATGCCTGCTACGACGACGACAGCCTCGAACAATTTACGGGTCAGCGATCTTTCGCCGCACTTCGTGCAGTCCGAGATACGCGCGATGACGGTCGCGTGCTCGGATGTGGGCGGCATCAACCTGGCGCAGGGGGTGTGCGATACGGACCCGCCGCACCCGGTGGTGGAGGCGGCGATCGCGGCGATCCGGTCGGGGCAGAATATCTACACGCGGATGGACGGCATCGAGACGCTGCGCGAGGCGATTGCGCAGAAGTTCGCGAGCTTCAATGGGCTCGCGGTCGATGCGCGGACGCAGGTGTTTGTGACCAGCGGGGCGACGGGCGCGATGCACGCTTCCCTGCTCGCGCTGCTGAACGCCGGCGATGAGTGCGTGGTGCTGGAGCCGTTCTATGGGTACCACGTGAGCTCGATCCGGGCGATGCGGGCGGTGCCGGTGGTGGTGCCGCTGGCGGGGCCGGCGTTTGCGCTCGATGCGGACCGGCTCCGGGCTGCGATCACGCCGCGCACGCGGGCGATCATCATCAACAGCCCGTCGAATCCTTCAGGCAAGGTTTTTTCGCGGAGTGAGCTGGAGGCGCTGGCGGAGGTCGCGATCGAGCATGACCTGTTCGTCTTCACCGATGAGATGTATGAGTACTTCATCTATGACGGGGCGGAACATATCAGCATCGCGACGATTCCGGGGATGGCGGAGCGGACGATTACGATCTCGGGGTTTTCGAAGACGTTCTCGGTGACGGGGTGGAGGCTGGGGTACCTGGCGGCGAGTGAGCGCTGGCTGGGGGCGATTGGGTACTTCCACGATCTGCTGTATGTGTGTGCTCCGTCGCCGTTGCAGCATGGGGCGGCGGCGGGGCTGCTCGCTCTGCCGCAGAGCTTCTATGACGGGCTGACGGCGGAGTACCAGGCCAAGCGCGATGTGACGTGCGCGGCGCTGACGCGGGCGGGGCTGACGCCGTCGATTCCGACGGGGGCGTACTACGTGCTGGCGGATGCGACGCGGATTCCGGGGGCGGACGCGAAGCAGAAGGCGCGGCGGCTGCTGGAGGATGCGGGGATCGCGGCGGTGGCAGGGTCAGCGTTCTTCGCGACCGGTGCGGATGGGGTGAATCCGGGGGAGAATCTGTTGCGGTTCTGCTTTGCGAAGAAGGATGAGGAGCTGGCGGAGGCGTGCCGGCGGATTGAGGCCTACCGGGGGTAGGCGGAAACCCATGTCCGAGAATCCGGACATGGGGCACTCAATGTTTGCGGCTGTTCGATGTTTTTGCGCGAAGCGCTACTCGCCGTCCGCGTAGGACTCGCCGTGCGCGCAGCACCCGCCGGCGATGGAGGGGATGAGCATGACTTCGTCGCCGTCTTCGAAGCGGTGGGCGTCGCCGCCGAGGAAGCGGATGTCTTCGTCGTTGACGTAGACGTTGATGAAGCGGCGGAGCTTGCCGTTTTCGTCCTTCACGTTCTGGGAGAGAGCGGGAAACTTGGCGTCGAATTCGGCGAGCAGGCCGGGAAGGTTTTCGGCTTCGGAGTCAAAGGACTTCTGGCCGTCGGTGTGGCGGGCGAGGGCGGTGGGCAGCACAATCTTTACGCTCAACGAACACCTCCTGCGAGAACGGGCTCGCCGATGAGCTGTTCGTCGATACCGCGAATGTACTCGTCGAAGGCGGCGAGCTTGGGCTTGACGGCGATCTCGGCAGCGAAGCGGCCGTCGAGGGCGTCGGTGGTCTTGAGGCCGTTGCCGGTGATGCAGGAGACGGTGAGCTGGTCGCGGGAGATGCGGCCCTGGGCGTAGAGGCGGGCGGTGACGGCGGTGGTGACGCCGCCGGCGGTCTCGGTGAAGATGCCTTCGTCCTCGGCGAGCTCCTGGATGCCGGAGACGAGCTCGACGTCGGAGACGTCCTCGGCCCAGCCACCCGTTTCCTGGATCATCTTGGCGGCGGCGGGACCGTCGGCTGGATTGCCGATGGCGAGCGAGCGGGCGATGGTGTTGGGGCGCTGCGGCTCAATGTAGTCCCAGCCCTGCTTGACGGCATGGGCGATGGGCGAGCAGCCGGTGGCCTGGGCGCCGAAGAAGCGGACTTCCTTGGGCTCGACGAGGCCGAGGGCGATGAGCTCCTTGAAGGCTTTGCGGATCTTGCGGATGAGCGAGCCGCCGGCCATGGGGCAGACGATGTTGTCGGGCAGGCGCCAGCCGAGTTGCTCGGCGATCTCGTAGCCGACGGTCTTGGAGCCCTCGGCGTAGTAGGGGCGGAGGTTCACGTTGACGAAGCCCCAGTTGTACTCGTCGGCAATCAGCGTGCATAAACGATTGACGTGGTCGTAGTTGCCATCGATACGGACGAGGCGCGCGCCGTAGACCTGGGTGTTGAGGATCTTGGCGTACTCGAGGTCGGCGGGGACGAGGATGCAGGCCTTGAGGCCGAGGCGGGCGGCTTGCGCGGCGGTGGAGTTTGCCAGATTGCCAGTCGACGAGCAGCCGACGGTGGTGAAGCCGAAGCCCTGCGCGTTGGCCAGGGCGACGGAGACGACGCGGTCCTTGAAGCTGAGCGTGGGAAAGCAGACGGCGTCGTTCTTGACGTAGAGGTTGTCGGCGCCGATGCGCTTGCCGAGGTTGCGCGCGCGGACGAGGGGGGTGAAGCCGACGGGGAGGTCGGGCTGGAAGCCCTCGGGGATGGGGAGGAGAACGTTGTAGCGCCAGATGTTGGCGGGGCCGGCGGCGACGGACTCGCGGGTGAAGCGGCCGCGAACGGACTCCAGATCGTACTGGACTTCTAGGGGCGCAAGGCACTCGGGGCAGCCAGACAGGGGCCTGTTGCCGTAGCTCTTGCCGCACTCGTTGCAACGCAGCTCATATTTCGTTGCGGGTAGTTCGTACTTCGTACAGGAAGACACCATTGTTCGACTCCGATGGTCGAAGGGTGGTGGTCCGTGGAAGCCGCTCTCAATTTTTCTGGATTTTGGGCTTGGGAGAGTAAGTGGAATTGAGCAGCTCGGGATACGGGACTGCTTCCACCGAATCTCATGTGCCCTGTGGCTTTCGCCTCCAGGAGAGAGTTGACACCGGTACTGTGGTCTGTCCGGTTGTCGTGGCGTCGTAGGGCTCGTCCCTCAACCACTCTGCATGAAATTCGACCCGCCGAAGCGAGAGGAATGTTTAAGGTGTATCACCGAACGGGTGGGTTTGCAACCTGCATTTCGCAGAAGGAGGCAGGCGATTGCAGCGACGCTGATCACATGGGGCGTTGGGTTGGGGTTCTATACTCACAGACAGATCATGCCGACGATGAACGAACCCGGAGCCGAAACCATTGAAAACGCGGCGAGCCATACACTGCCCGCGATTGAGCTGAAGCGGGTTTCGCGGCTGTATGGAAGCTTTGTTGCGCTGCGCGAGGTGACGGTATCGCTGGCGGCGGGGTCGAGCGTGGTGATGCTCGGCGAGAATGGGGCGGGCAAGTCGACGCTGCTGAAGGTGATTGCGGGGCTGCAGTCGCCGAGTTACGGGACGGTGTCGGTCTTTGGCGAGCAGCCGCGGGACCAGCGCGGGGTGGTGGCGTATATGAGCCACTCGACGATGCTGTATGACGAGCTGACGGGGATTGAGAACCTGACGTACTTTGGCAGCCTGCATACGGAGGGCGTGGGACGCGCTGCTTTTCGATCACGGAGCGTGCTGCAGGAGAAGGCGGCCGAGGCGCTCGTCGAGGTGGGGCTGGATCCGGCGAATACGCGGAGGGTGGGCGAGTACTCGCAGGGGATGCGGCAGAGGGCGTCGCTGGCGCGGGTGCTGCTGTCGGAGCCGGAGCTGCTGCTGCTGGATGAGCCGTTTTCGAATCTGGATGTAGGGTCGGCGCAGAGCATGATCTCGAGGCTGCTGGCGTACGTGGCGCAACCTTCGCGCAGCGGTCTGGCGCGCACGCTGCTGCTGACGACGCACCAGGCGGAGCTGGCGCGGCCGCTGGCGCAGAGTACGCTGACGCTGAGGGCGGGGCGGCTGGTGTCGCTGGTCGAGGCGGCGCGATGAAGACAGCCAGCCCGAGCAAGACGAACGCGGCGCGGCAGCTGGATGCGCTGGGGATTGCGTATGAGCTGCGGGCGTACGAGGTCGATCCGGAGGATCTTACGGCGATCTCGGTGGCGAAGAAGATTGGTCTGCCGGCGGAGCAGGTCTTCAAGACGCTGGTGACGCGGACCACGGACGGCGAGCATCTGTTTGCGGTGGTGCCGGGCGATGCGGAGCTCGATGTGAAGAAGCTGGCTGCGGTGGCGGGCGCGCGGAAGGTGGAGCTTGCGGCGTTGAAAGAGGTGGAGCCGCTGACGGGGTATATTCGCGGAGGCGTGACGGTGCTGGCGGCGAAGAAGCCCTTCCCTGCCTTTGCGGATGAGACGATCGAGCTGTTTGATGTGATTTCGGTCTCGGCGGGACAGCGGGGGTTGCAGATTTTGCTCGCGCCGGAGGATTATCTGCGGGCTACGCATGCGACGCTTGCGGACCTGACGAAAGCTCCCACCCATGGAGGACATGCATGAACTACGCGCACCACGTCCTCACGCATCTGCGCAAGGATCTACGGCTGGAGTGGCGGACCAAGGACTCGATCAACGGGATGCTGTTCTTTGCGCTGCTGGTGGTGGTGGTGCTGGCGATGGCGTTCGATCCGGCGTCGTACCCGAGCATGACGCGGCAGATCAGCGGCGGGCTGCTGTGGGTGGCGCTGCTGTTTGCGGCGATGACGGCGCTGAACCAGTCGTGGGCGCGGGAGACCAATAACAATGTGCTGGACGCGCATCGGCTGTCGGCGGCTCCGGCCTCGGCGCTGTTCGTCGGCAAGGCGCTGGCGAACTTTCTGTTTGTGACGGCGGTGGAGGTGGTGCTGGCGCCGATCTTTACGGTGTTCTATAACCTGCATCCGCTGGGGCAGACGTGGAAGCTGCTGTTTATTCTGCCGCTGGGCACGTGGGCGCTGGTGGTGAACGGGACGTTCTTCGCGGCGCTGAGCCTGCGCTCGCGCAACCGCGAGACGCTGCTGCCGCTGGTGCTGCTGCCGATCTCCATGCCGGCGCTGCTGGCGATGATCCAGGCGACGACGGCGGTGCTGACCGGCGAGTTCGAGCCGACATTATGGATCAAAGTTCTGGTGGCCTATGTGATTGTGTTCACAACGGCCTGCGTGTTGTTGTTCCAGACTGTTCTGAGCGCGGATTAGCGAACCGAAGTTTCCCGCGGAGTTCGCTCCGTGCAGACCGACAAAGAGCTAAAATCATCGATGGTGACTAACATTCGCAAATCTTCTGGAACGATGCCGAAGTGGGCGCTGGCGTACTTTGGCCTTACGATCGTCGTGCTGGTCTACGGCTTCTACGCAGCGATGACCGCGCCCAAGGAAGCGACGATGGGGAACCTGTACCGCGTCTTCTTCTATCACCTGCCGCACACGATTCTGAGCTTCGTGTTTCCGTATCTGAACTGCGGCGCATCGTTCCTGTACCTGTTCTGGCGCAACCGCAATGTGGAGCGGGCGGCGGCGGCGGATGCGTTTGCGCTGGCTTCAGCTGAGGTGACGGTGCTGTATGCGACGATCGGGTTGGCGACGGGCATGCTGTGGGGCCGCGCGGCGTGGGGCATCTGGTGGGCGTGGGATGCGCGGCTGACCACGTACCTGCTGCTGTGGCTGCTCTATGTGAGCTACCTGCTGGTGCGGCGTTTCTCGTCGACCGGGCAGACGGCGGTGATCTCGGCGGTGCTGGCGATCTTTGCGGCCATCGATGTGCCGATCTGCTTCATGTCGATTCGCTGGTGGCGCACGCAGCATCCTTCGGCGGTGTTTGGCGGAGGGGATAACTCGGGCATCGATCCCAGCATGGTGCCGGCGGTGCTGTGGAACATGCTGGCGTGGGCGATGTGGGGAGCGTTCCTGATCGGCATGCGCTATGCTCTGGAGCGCCGGCGGCAGCGGCAGGCCAATGCCCACGCGCTGGGCTTTCTGGGCGATGATCCGGGCCACGGCGACGAACCGGGGCTCGGCGATGACACACCGCGGGCATTTCAGGAGGCGCGATGATTCCCTTCCACACCCTTTCGGAGCGCCATCTGGTCTACGCGTATCTCGCGGTCTGGCTGTTTCAGTTTGGCTACATCACATGGCTGGTTGTGCAATGGCGCGCCTCTCGGGAAAACAAGAGCCGGGGATGACGTCTGCACGAGGCATGGTCTCTTTGTCGGCGCGCTGGCTGAAGTGCGCATGGCTGTTGCTGCTTCCGATCTCGCTCGCGCTGAGCGGCTGCGGAAGCAATCCCTTTCCGCACTATCCAGCGAACTATCATGAGTTCGCGTACGTCTCGAATGGCGCGAGCAATACCGTGACGGTGCTCGACCTGGTGTATCTGCGCCAGGATCGCGTGATCCAGGTGGGGCGTCAGCCCAGTGGCCTGGCGGTGAATCCGGTGCGCAACGAGGTCTATGCGGTGAACTCCGGAAGCGATTCGGTGTCGGTGATCGATGCGACGACGAACCGGGTCGCGGCGACGATCGGGGTGCAGCGCACACCGTACTTCATGGCGGTTTCGCCGGACGGCAAGCGCGGGTACGTGGCGAACTCGGGATCGAATACGGTGAGCGTGCTGGACCTGGACAAGCGCCGCGAGATCGGCGTGGCGTCGACAGGCGAGGGCCCGGGGATGGCGAAGGTGTCGCCGGACAACCAGACGCTGGTGGTGACCAACCGCGTGGCGGGCAGCCTGTCGGTTTACACGATCGGCGACGCGCGGGAGCATCCGCTGCAGTTGCGCGAGGCCTATCCGGGATGTGCGGGAGCGACCGATGTGGTGATCGTTGCGAATGACGCGCATGAGCCGACGTCGGGCGCAAAGGCATTTGTCGCCTGCTCGGCGACGCACCAGGTGATGGTGGTGTGGCTGGCGGCGTCGCCCAGTTCGTGGCGCGGCAAGCAGGACCCTTCGCTGCAGCATGACCAGCTGCTGTGCTTCCTGGATGTAGGCAATACGCCGACGCACCTGGCAGCGCAGCCGAATGGGAACGAGGTCTTTTCGACCAACTTCGGATCGGACAGCATCTCCGAGATCTCGGTCTGGACCAACGAGGTGCTGGGCACGTATCCGGTGGGAACGAAGCCTGCGAACGCGGTGATCAGCAGCGATAATTCCAGCCTGTGGGTGACGAACTTCAGCGCAGACTCGGCTGCGATGTACAGCATCGACGACGGGCGGGTGGAGGCGAGCGTGCACACCGGCATGCATCCCGACACGCTGGCCTTCTCTGCCGATGAGCACCTGCTGCTGATCGCGGATGCGGGGTCTGCCGATGTCTCGGTGATCCGCATGCAGGAGAAGAACGGGCCAACGCTGTTCACGCTGCTGCCTTCGGGAGGGCACGCGAACGACATCGTGGTGAAGGCGTTCCACGCCAAGCTGTAGGCGGCGTTTAGCCAGCGGCGGCTTCCCTGGCGCGTTCGAGGTCGGCGGCGCGGGCCTCGCGGAGGGCGTGGCGCGTGGCCGAGACGTAGGCTCCGGCGAGCAGCAGCAGGCCGCTGAGAAAGGCCCATAGGATCAGGCCCACCGAGACCTCGAACGGACCGTAGACCGAGCGGAGGTCGAGGTGGGGGAGGGTGAGGATGTAGAGATACTTGGCGATCTCCCACAGGATGCCCATGATGATGGCGGTGGGCAGGACGGCGAGTGCGGGAATCTTGCGGTTGGGCAGTCCCCAGTAGATGAGGAAGAAGAGGCCGACGCTGGCGACGCCGGCGCAGATCTTGAGGAAGCTCGCGGTCAGGAAGGTGAACGCGATGTTCTGGGTGTGGCCGAAGAAGAGGTAGCCGAGGATGGTGGACTGCGCGGTGCTGAGCACGACCGAGGCCATGGCCAGAAGGGCGACGCCGGTGGCGAGGCCGAGCGAGACGACCTGGTTGTGGAGGTAGTTGCGATTCTTGCGCACGCCCCAGACGCTGTTGAGCGCGACCTCGAGCGGAAGAAAGATGCCGGTGGTGGTGATGAGCAACATGACGACCGAGAAGATGCGGGTCTGGGTGTGGGCGAGGGCCAGGATGCGCATGTTGCGCATGACGAAGTCCTGGTTGTTGGGAAGGAAGTTGGTCATCATCTGGACGACCACGTTGAACATTTTGGGGGAGTGGAAGACCTGCTGGGCGATGGTGAGCAGGAGCACGATGAAGGGAAAGAGCGAGAGGATGGCCTGGGCGGCGACGCTGAAGGCGTAGGTATGGACCTCGGTCTTGGTCATGTAGTGGAAGAGCGCGACGATCTGCTGGAGGGTTCCACTGGAGGCGACGGGGACGGCGGGCTCAGCGGCGAGCGAGGGCTTGACCGTCTCCTCGCCGGCCTCGACGGGCTCGACGGGCTCTTCACGGAACGAAGCTCGCTGGGGGCGGCCGTCGGGTCGGGGGTTCCGGATGTCTACGATCTTCTTGGCATCGTTGGGGACGAGGCTGGGTTTCTCAAGAGACATATTCCCAGTTTACTTGGCGGCGCGGGGCTGATTTGCAAATCGTTGGGAAATCATGGGTGGGGGTTGGCGGAGGGGGAGCGCAGGCGGCGGGCGGCCCAGGCGGCGGCTTCGGCGAGGACGGCGTCGTCGGAGGCGGCCCAGGCGTCGAGCTGGGGGAGGAACTCGGGGTCGCCGCTGTTGCCCATGGCGATGGCGACGTTGCGCAGGATGCGCTTGCGGCGGGTGCGCTCGAGGGGCGAGCCGCGGAAGATGCGGTTGAAGGCGGGGCCGTCCAGGCCGGCGAGCCATGCGAGGGCGGGGTTGATGAGCTCGCGGCGGGCGGGGAGAAGCGTGGACGCGGCGATGGGGGCGCGGCGATTCCAGGGGCAGACGTCCTGGCAGATGTCGCAGCCGAAGACCTGGCGGCCGATGAGGGGGCGCAGCTCTTCGGCGATGCTTCCCTTCTTCTCGATGGTGAGGTAGGCGATGCAGCGGGTGGCGTCCATCTGGCGGAGGCCGGTGGATTCGGGGGTGAAGAGGGCGTCGGTCGGGCAGGCGTCGATGCAGCGGGTGCAGGTGCCGCAGCGGTCGGCGGCGGGGAGGCTCCAGGCTTCGGGCGCGAGCTCGAGGGAGGTGACGATGACGCCGAGCAGTAGCCACGAACCCTGCTGCTGGTTGAGCACGCAGGTGTTCTTGCCGATCCAGCCAATGCCGGCACGGGCGGCGTAGGCTCGCTCGACGAGGGGGCCGGTGTCCACGTAGCAGCGCATGGCGGAGGCCTCGCCGAAGCGGGCTTTCAGGTCGGTCTCGAGCGCGCGCAGTTGCAGGAGGAGGACGTCGTGGTAGTCGCTGGCGGAGGAGGAGTCTGCGCGGCCGCTCCAGGCGTAGCGAGCGATCCAACCGGACTTGGGGTCGGCGGGGTCGATGGAGCGGGGGGCGGCGGCGTTGTAGTTGACCGCACAGACGATGACGGAGCGCGCCCAGGGCATGGAGCGGCGGAGGTCTCCGCGGAGGTAGGCGCCAGCATCGTCGGCTCGCTTGAGGTACTCCATCTCGCCGGCGCGACCGGCGTCGATCCATTGCGCGTAGCGACGATCGTCGGCGGCGGCAGAGGGGCTTGCGGGGTCGGGGACGGAGGACACGCCGGCGAGATCGAAGCCGGCGAAGCGAGCGCGCTGCTCGATCCACTCCCGGTCTGCGCGTGTCAGAGCCATCCTGCTATTGTCGCGCACGCGGAGTTCGGAAGAGTGGCCGGCGCGGGGTGTTCGCCTAGCTCTGGCCGCGCTTGCCCTTCACGGCAGCGACGGCGAGCTCGGGGCCGGCTTCGGGGATCTCGGGGATGTCGGCGTCGGTGAGCGCCTTGATGCCGAGCTTCTTGCGGAGTTCGGTATCGATGCGGGAGAAGACGTCCTTGTTCTCCTTGAGGAAGCCGCGCACGTTCTCGCGGCCCTGGCCGATGCGCTCGCCCTGGTAGCTGTACCAGGCTCCGGACTTGTCGACGATGTTGTTGGCGACGGCGAGGTCGAGCGTATCACCCTCGCGCGAGATGCCTTCGCCGTAGAGAATGTCGAACTCGGCGTCGCGGAAGGGAGCGGCGACCTTGTTCTTGACGACCTTCACCTTGGTGCGCGAGCCGACGACGACGTCGCCCTCTTTGACGGCGCCGATGCGGCGAATGTCGATGCGCATGGAGGAGTAGAACTTGAGGGCCTTGCCGCCGGTGGTGGTCTCCGGATTGCCGAACATGACGCCAATCTTGTCGCGAATTTGGTTGATGAAGATGAGGCAGGTGCGCGACTTCGAGACCGTGCCGGTGAGCTTGCGCAGGGCCTGCGACATGAGGCGGGCCTGGAGTCCCATGTGGGAGTCGCCCATCTCGCCGTCGAGCTCGGCCTTGGGGACGAGCGCGGCAACGGAGTCGACGACCAGGACATCGATTGCGCCGGAGCGCACCAGGGCCTCGACGATCTCGAGCGCCTGCTCGCCGTAGTCGGGCTGCGAGATCAGGAGGTTGTCGATATCGACGCCGAGCTTCTTGGCGTAGCCGGGGTCGAGGGCGTGCTCGGCGTCGACGAAGGCAGCGAGGCCGCCGGCCTTCTGTGCCTCGGCGATGATCTGCAGGGTGATGGTGGTCTTACCGGAGCTCTCCGGTCCGAAGATCTCGATGACGCGGCCGCGGGGGACGCCGCCTACACCGAGGGCGGCGTCGAAGGAGATGGAGCCGGTGGAGATGACGGCGATGGGACCGACGGCTTCTTTCGCGCCCAGGCGCATGACCGACCCTTTGCCAAACTGCTTCTCGAGTTGCGAAAGGGCGGTGTCGATTGCCTTGCTGCGGTCATCAGCCACGATTTTGGTCTCCTCGGTGGGTAGTACAAAATTCAGATCATTAGATTTATCTAACAATCGAGGATAGCACTCCCGGGCGCCAAAAAGCAAAAGAAAGGCGAAGACGCTTGTGGAGATTCCGGCCACTTTCCCAAGTTGGTACGGTAGGCTCACCTCATGCGCCGATTTCGATACCTAGATGCTCTTACCACGACCTTTGTGGTCATCCTGCTGGTCTCCAACCTGGTGGCGCAGAAGGTGGTGCGGATTCCGCTGTTCCACGTGCATGGGCATCTGCTGGCGTTTTCGACGTCGGGGGCGATGCTGCTGTTCCCGATCACGTACATCTTCGGGGACATCTTTACGGAGATTTATGGGTATGCGGCGTCGCGGCGGGCGATCTGGCTGGGGTTCTTCGGGACGGCGCTGCTGTATGCCGTGTCGGCGATTGTGATCGCGCTGCCGGCGGATCCGGAGTTCAAGCACCAGGAGGCGTTTGTGACGGTGTTCGGGATTCTGCCGAGGATTCTGATTGCGAGCCTGGCGGCGTTCTGGGCGGGGGAGTTTGCCAACTCGTACACGATGGCGAAGCTGAAGCTGATTACCAAAGGGCGATGGCTGTGGACGAGGACGGTGGGGTCGACGGTGGTGGGGCAGGCGGTGGATACGACGCTGGTGATCGTGATTACGTTTGCGGGGACGTTCAGCGCGGGCAAGCTGGTGCAGATTATCTGGCAGGGGTACCTGCTGAAGGTGGCGTACGAGGTGCTGGCGACGCCGGTGACGTATCTGGTGGTGAACTGGCTGAAGCGGGTGGAGCATGTGGATACGTTCGACACGCATACGAACTTTAATCCGTTCCGGTTTGAGCCTTCGCGTGCTGAAAGGCCGTGAAGAGGTGTAATTTATAGACTACAATCGACCTGTGTTTGAGATTCGCCAAACAAGCCTATTCGAGAAGTGGCAGGCTCGGCTAAGAGACAAGCATGCATCCGCTCAAATTGTCGCGCGCATCGATCGTCTTGCGTTTGGACACTTCGGTGACGCCAAGCCGGTGGGAGGGGGTGTTACAGAACTTCGTATCCATCTCGGACCCGGGTATCGGGTTTATCTCACACAGCGAGGAAACACCATCCTCCTGCTCCTCTGTGGCGGGACGAAGGGAACGCAAGCAGAAGACATTCTCAAGGCGAAACAATTAGCGAAGGATTGGAGACATAGCCATGAAACTGAAGACGACTACGTGGGACGCGGCACAACATCTTGACTCTGAAGAGGCGATTGCGGTCTTCATGGCGGAGGCGTTCAAGACCAATGACGCGGCTTATATTGCTCATGCACTTGGTGTTGTCGCACGCGCCAAGGGCATGACCCAGATTGCGGAAAAGACAGGGCTGTCACGGGAACAGCTCTATCGGTCGTTCAGCAAGAACGGCAATCCCACGTTGAAGACGACGTTTGCGGTGATGAAGGCACTCGGGATTGAGTGGACGGCGAAGGTATCGAAGGCTGCAAGCTCTCCGTGCTTCGTCCAAGTCTCATCGCTTGAGGAGGTCGGCGGGGATGTTGACGTCTTCGATGCGGAAGAGGGTGGCGAGGGCGGGGTGGCGGACGGCGATGGCGCGGTACATCTCCCAGGCGACGCGGCGGTAGCTGAAGTGGCCGGCGACGGTGGAGCGGAGCTCGGAGATGTAGAGGGCTTCGGCGAAGTCCATCTTGAACATGGAGCGGCAGCGGGTGCTGAGGGGGAGAAGGTACTGGGCGCTCTGGGCGGCCTCGTGGCGCGTTGCTGTCGCGCAGGGTGCGGTAGGCGGTGAAGGCGGCGTCCATGGCGGTCTTGTAGGCGGTGTCCAGGCCGGCTTCGGCGAGGGTGGGCTGGCCGGGGCAGATGGGCTCGTCGTAGCCGTGGAGGTCGGAGAACTCCTGGATGAGCTGGACGCAGCGGCGGTGGCGGTGCATGTCGCGGAAGCCGCCGATGTCCATGAGGATGTCGAAGCGGAAGCCGTGGCCGGAGTGGAAGGCGCGGAGGAGCTCGTCGTGCTTGCCGCGGTGGGCGGTGCCGAGCTTGAGCAGCTCGTTGCGGCGGGTCTCGTTGAGCGCGCCGACGGCTCCGCGGAGCTGGCGGTAGGAGTAGTGGCAGTTGGGATAGAGCAAGGAGGTGACGAGCTCGACCTCGAGATGCTCTTCGTCGTCGAGCAGGTCGACGATGGGCGCGGGGTAGATCTCGGCGCCCTTCATCAGCTCCTGCGCGGCCTGCGTGAGCTCCGCTGCGGCTGGCTTCTGGTACTGCGTTCGGCTCGGCGTGCTTGAGCAGGGTGGGAGCGGTGTGCACGGGCGGCATGAGCTCGTTGAGGATCTGGGCGGTGGCCTGGGCGTTGACGACGCCTTCGCCGGCGAGCTCTTCGAGCTTGTCGCGCAGGACGTTCCAGGCGGGCTCGGTGGCGGCGGTGCGCAGCTTGGCGCCGAGCTCGCGGATCTCGGCGAAGGGGCTGGAGAGCAGGCGCGAGACCTGGGTCTCGAGGGTGCGGGCGTTGACGATCTGGCCGAGCGAGGTGTTGGTGGCGAGGGGCAGAAGGTAGCGCGCGGCGTCGAAGGCGCGGGCCTTGAGGGTGCGCGCGTAGGCGTCCTCCTTCATGTCGGCGGGACGCGGGATGACGCCCTTGAGGGCGTCGAGCATGCCGGCGCTGAGGTCGTTGTAGGCGGCGAAGAGGGCTTCGATGGCGTGGGTGTAGGCGCTGCGGTGGTGGCTGTCGAGGTGCGGGGTGTACCAGCCGGAGCGGCGGAAGTCCTGGTAGCGGGTGGAGCGCTCCTGGCCGTCCCAGCGGGTCTCGTCGACCAGGGCGATGGCGGCGAGGAGGCTGAGCTTCTCGATGGCGAAGGGGATGTGGGCGAGGTCGGCGATGGAGCGATGGCCGTACTGGAAGTAGAAGGTGTTGAGGAACTGCTCGGCCTTCTGCGAGCTGATCTCGGTGAGCGACTCCCGCATGGTGAGCGACGATCGCGAGTACTTGGCCATGGCGTAGGCCAGGACCTCGGGCTCGGCGCCGTGGATGGCGTAGACTTCGGTGGTGTTCGTCGGCGTGCTTGTGGTCGGCTGCGTGCTTCTGGGCTCGGCTGCGGTGCTTTGGGGCGTCGCTCATCACTCGCACAAGCATATCGCGCGAAGCTGTGATTCGGTGGGACGGCGAGCGGATCTGGTTCGGCTTTATCCTGCTGTCACGAAACGGTTGTCCCGTGGGAAACTAGAGGCAGCCCGTTGCTTTGGCACGCGGCCGAGACAGAAGTTGAAAGCAGCCTGACGTCGGAGAGAACCACTTGAACCACTTGAAGTGGAAGAATTGCCTTGATTACCGGCGCCAGCCAGGGGATTGGCCGGGCGTGCGCGCTGGAACTCGCGAAAGCAGGGGCCACCGTCGCGCTGGCCGCGCGGTCGGCGGACAAGCTGGAGGCCGTCGCGGCCGAGATTACCGGCGCTGGCGGCCAGGCGCGCGCCTATGCGCTCGATGTGTCCAGCGAGGAGTCGATCAAGGCCTGCGCGAAGACCGTGCTGGCGGATCTGGGGCAAGGTGGACATCCTGGTGAACAACGCCGGCATCACCAAGGACGGCCTGGCGCTGCGGATGAAGCTGGCCGACTTCGACGACGTGCTGCGGACGAACCTGACGGGCGCCTTCCTGCTGACGCAGGCCGTCATCTCGTCGATGATGAAGGGGCGGTGGGGACGGGTGATCAACATTACGTCGGTGGTGGGAGAGATGGGGTCGCCGGGGCAGGCGAACTACGCGGCGTCGAAGGCCGGGATGATCGGGCTGACGAAGTCGCTGGCGCGGGAGTTCGCCAGCCGCAATATTACGGTCAACGCGGTTGCGCCGGGGTTCATCCAGACGGCGATGACCGATGTTCTAACCGAGGCGCATCGGGCGACCATCCTGAGCGAGATTCCGCTGGGACGGTATGGCAGCGATGCCGATATCGCCGCGGCGGTCGCATTTCTTTCCAGTGAAGGGGCCGGGTACATCACGGGACACACGCTGGATGTGAATGGCGGCATGTACATGGGCTAGGGGCTCGTAGATCGTACGTGCCACTAGGGCTTGCACCGTTCCATGTCGGGCACGAATCTTGAATGGTACAAGAAGCGCGAGAATGTTTACTTAGGCCTTGCCACACTCACGTCTGGATAGTTACTTTACCGCTAATGGCAAATATGCAAACAGTAACGCTGGAAGAGCAGTTCGCTGGGTCCGAGCCGACTCCGATTAACATCGGCGCAACGATCCGCGACTTCCGCCTGCAGCGCGGTATGTCGCAAGGTGACATTGAAAAGCGCACAGGACTGTTGCGTTGCTACCTTTCGCGGGTGGAGAACGGGCACACGGTTCCGTCGCTGGAGACGCTGCAGAAGATCGCGGCATCGCTGGAGATGCCGCTGAGCCAGTTCTTCTCGGACGACCCGGTGAAGGAGACGTACGGGGTCACGCTGAGCGAGGACGAGATTCGGTTTCTGACGCAGATTCAGCGCTACTCGGCGAATTTGAACGAGAGCGACCGGAAGCTGCTGCTGGCGATGGTGCGCAAGTTCGCGGCGACGGCGACGGTGTCGATCAGCTAAGAGTTTGATCGTAGAGAAAGCCAGGCTGGGCGCCTGGCTTTTTTTTGCGCTGGCTTATGCGCGCAGTTACGACCGGCCGTGGGCGAAGGTCGACAGCGCGTAGCCGAAGAGGCACAGGAGCAGGGTGGCGACGCGAAGGTGGCGGTCTGGCGGGCGCGATACCTGCGCGGCCGGTAGTCATGCGGGGAAACAGCGGCAGGCCGAGGGCGAGGCCGCTGAGGAAGCCACCCATGTGGGCGGTGTTGTCGATCCGCGGCAGCATGTTGAGGTTCAGGTGGACCATCTTGAGCTGGCCGGGGGTGGCCATGCCGAGCATCTGCGG
Source organism: uncultured Acidobacteriaceae bacterium (assembly GCA_963762375.1). Taxonomy (GTDB): domain Bacteria; phylum Acidobacteriota; class Terriglobia; order Terriglobales; family Acidobacteriaceae; genus Granulicella. Next base: position 342,185 of record CAVXKP010000020.1, on the reverse strand, counting down.
GGTCATGCCGATGACCAGGTTGGCGACGGCGAAGAAGATGACCTGGCGGCGCAGGCTGCGCAGCTCTTCCCAGGGCACGGCCAGCTTGCGGTTGGAGAGCAGGACGATGAGGATGCCGGCGATGCCGAAGACGGCTCCCGAGGCTCCGGCGACGAGCGCGATCTGGCCGGAGGCGATGCTCCAGGCGTAGGAGAACATCATGCCGGTGGTGCCGGTGAGCAGGTAGACGGCGACCAGGCCGCGCTTGCCGAGCAGGGGCTCGCCGAAGATGCCGAGGTTCCAGAGGCACCACATATTGAGCGCGATGTGCAGGATGGTGACGTGGACGAAGGCGCCGGTGACGAGCCTCCACCACTGGCCGGCCTGGATGAGCGGCGAGGCGGTGGCGCCGAAGCGCACCAGCGTGTCGACGTCGAAGGAGGCTGTGAGGACGCTCGCCCAGGCGTGCTGGTGGATGAGCCCCATCACCGGGCCGAAGGGGAACATCGCCGGAAGACGGCGAGGTTGATGCCCATGAGCAGGTAGGTGGCAGGGTATCTCCAGAGGGGCACGCGGTTTCTGGGGCGGGTGCGGACGGGCGCAGCCGGGAGTGGCTTCGCCAGCCTCGATGCGGGGAGGGCGGGTGCGCTTCAGTCTGGGAGAAGTTGGTCACGAAGTTGGGCGAAGGCGGCTCAGACCGTCTGCTTGCGCAGGCGTTCGCGCAGCTCGGGCGAGATGCGCTCGCGGAAGAGCGCTGCAATCATGCTCGGAATCGGAGTGGTGATGGTGACCAGCGTCCAGAGCAGCATGGAGACCAGCACGCCGACGATGGCGAGAGCTTCGAGGCTGATGGAGATGCTGCTGGGAATGCGCAGCAGCGAGGTCGTGCTCTCATCGTGCAGATGGAGGTGCTGCACGTTGCTGATGTGGCTGATCGCCTCCACGCGGTGCATGACGACGGCGGCCAGAAGGAACGCGGCAAAGGACAGGGTGGTGATGGCGAGCAGCATCACGTCCCAGGTGCGGTGCACCCGCTGGCGCTTGCGGCAGTGCGAGCAGTTGTAGAGGTGCGCCTCGTAGTCCACGCGCAGATCGGGAGAGATCCCGGAGATATCGTACCGCCAACCCGACAGAATCGCGCCGACAACTGGATCGTTGCAGGTTTCCTGGCCAGATGCGCGGGGGTGGGATTTTTGTGTAGCCATGAATCTATGGATGCTCCAACCATCCTAGTTGATTCTATGCTTCGGTGGAATACCGGTGCCGGCGATCGCACGCAGGCCGCAGATTCTTCTATTTAGAGGCAGATCGGATGGAGCGGGGTATCCTGCGCCGCCAACACGACGCGGTTGCCCAGCAAGGTCATCCGTTCGCCAATCGCCTGCTCGGCGGCAAGCTTCGCCAGCTCGGGCAGATTGTTGTGCTCGGAGAGATGCCCGAGCACGATGGTGTGGGCGCCGCCATCGTAGTCGCGCAGCAGAAACTCGGCGCAGGCTGCATTGGAGAGATGCCCGACCCGGCTCAGCACGCGCTGCTTGACGCTCCAGGGATAGGGGCCGTCCTTGAGCATCTCCAGGTCGTGGTTCGACTCGAGCAGCAGGACATCCACTCCTTTCAGCGCCATCTTCACATTCGACGGAACGTAGCCGAGGTCGGTTGCAATGGCCATGCGGATGGACTCGGAGCGAGCATGGAAGACGAAGCCGCAGGGGTCGGCGGCATCGTGCGGGATGGTAAAGGGATTGACGTCGATCTCGCCGATGGAGAACGCGTGGCCGGCGCGGAAGTACTCGACGGCGGGAAGGAAGGCGGGGTCGGCTTTGACCTTGGGGGCGGCGGCTTCTTCGGCTGCCTCGCGTTCCCGCAGCCTCGATCTCGAGGGGATCGTCTGCGGTCGCGGGGTCGGCCTCGGCCAGCGGCGCGGCAGGTCTCGGCGGGGGTGGCCTTCTCTTGCTGCAACTTTTCCAGCCACTTGGCGTAGGTCATGGTGGTGCGCGGAGTCAGCATGCGGACCCAGGCGCGGTGGGTGGGCTCGGTAAAGAAGACTGGAATCCTGAGGCGGCGGGCAAGCACGGACAGCCCGGCCACGTGGTCCAGATGCTCATGGGTGATGAGGATGGCGTCGAGCGCCTCGGGATCTTCGCCGACCTGCGCCATGCGCTTCATGAGCTCGCGGCAGGACATTCCGGCATCGACGAGGATCCGCGTGGAGCCTGCGGCGATGACCGTCGCATTGCCCTTGGACCCCGATGCTAAGACCGTCATCCGCACTCTCTTGAAAATACGCTCCTGGCCTGTGACTATATCGGCAGGAACCAGCGGGAGTTACCGGTGGGGATGGAGTTGTCAGTTGTCAGTTCTCAGTTCTCAGGAAAAGCAACGACGCTTCGCCCCGGGAAACTGACAACTGGGAACTGAGAACTGAGAACTACGCTTTTAGGGGCGCGATGAAGTTCACGACGGAGCGCATGACTAACTCGTCGCGCTGGTTGAAGACCTGGGTGAGGGACTTGACGACGCCGATCTTCGGGTTGGAGAGTGGAGCGCCGGGCGGAGAGGATCTCGGTCTCGGTGCGCAGCCAGTCGCCGGGGCGCACGGGCTGGGTGAACTTGATCTCGTCCACGCCGGCGCCGATCATGCCGCCGGCCACGTGCATGGACTCCACGCGCAGGCGCATGGTGATGGCCGCGGTCATCCAGCCGGAAGCGGCGAGGCCCTTGAAGAAGGTCTTCTCCGCGGCAGCTTCGTCGAGGTGAAACGGCTGGGGGTCGTACTTCGCTGCGAACTCCTTGATCTCCTGGGCTGTGATCTCGTAGCTGCGGATGGAGCGAATCTTCATCCCCGGCTGCAAATCCTCAAAGTACAACGCGTCCGCCAAACTTCCCTCCCTGCTCACTACTCACTACTCACTGTAAGTATAAAAGCCGCGGCCGGACTTGCGTCCCAGCCAGCCGGCGTCGACCATGCGCACCAGCAGCGGGCAGGGACGGTACTTGGGATCGCCGATGCCGTCCTCCAACACCCGCATGATATCCAGGCAAACGTCGAGTCCGATGAAGTCCGCCAGCGTGAGCGGTCCCATGGGGTGGGCCATGCCGAGGCGAAAGATCTCGTCGACGGCTTCGGCGGTGGCAACGCCTTCCATGACCGCGAACATGGCCTCGTTGAGCAGCGGCATGAGCACGCGGTTGCTCACGAAGCCGGCAGCGTCGTTCACCTCGACGGGCGTCTTGCCGGCGGCCAGGGCGAGCTCGCGCACGGTGGCGAAGGTGGCGTCCGAGGTTTGGAGGCCGCGAATGACCTCCACCAGCGCCATCACCGGGACGGGGTTGAAGAAGTGCATGCCGATGACCTGCGCGGCGCGGCCTGTTCCCGCGGCGAGCTTGGTGATGGAGATGGAGGAGGTGTTGGTGGCCAGGATCGCGTCGGGGCCGAGGAGCTCGTCGAGCTCGCGAAAGATCTCCTGCTTGACGGCGAGGCGCTCGGTGGCGGCCTCGACGACCAGCGTGCAGCCGCTGAGGTCCTGCGGGCGATGCACGGGGCGAATGCGCGCGAAGATCCTGGGCGCGTCGGCCGGATCGATCTTGCCCTTGGCGGCCTCGCGATCGAGGTTGGTGCGAATGGTCGCGAGGCCGCGCTCGAGCGCCCGCTCGCTCATCTCATAGAGCGACACCTCGAACCCAGCGCGCGCGAAGACATGCGCGATACCGTTGCCCATCGTCCCCGCGCCTACCACTCCCAACCGATGCTGCGTAACGCTCATCCAAGGTCTCCCGGAACTGCCAGACTTCCGCACCCTCCACTATACGTCGGCGGGGGCAAAGATCCGATTGAGCGTGCTGGCGGGCGGGTGTTGTAATACGAGCGTGTACCCGAGGTGCCCAACGATGACCCGCCCGCTTGTGCTTGCCGCCGTGGTTCTCTGCCGCCGTGGTGTCCTGCCGCCGGGGTTCCTGCCGCCGCTGGAAGGATGGCGCAATCCCCTGCTCCGAACGCGGCGGCTCGGCCAACGTTCGAGGCCTTTGACGTGGCGACGATCCGCCCGGCGAATACGGAGGAGAAGGGCCGGTACCTGATCCTGCAGGGGACGCATCGGTTCGTCGGAAGATATTACACGCTCAAGCTGCTGATCGCGGCGGCCTACGATCTGAGCCCGCGCACCATCTCGGGAGGTCCGGGATGGGTCGAGTCCGATCACTACGACATCCTCGCGATCACGCCAGGCGACGTGCGACCGACGCATGAGGAGCAGATGACGATGCTGCGCAAGCTACTGTCCGACCGCTTCAAGCTCAGCTTCCATCGCGAGCAGAAGGTCTTCTCGCTGTACCGGCTGGAGCTTGCCGGCGGCGGCTCGAAGCTCAAGCCCAGCACGGCCGCTCCGGACGATCCGCCGGCGCTGATCAGCACGGTCTACCCGCAGAAAATCGTGCTGCCGGCGCGCAATGCCAGCATGGACGATCTGAGCTCGCTGCTGCAGCGCGCGGTGCTCGATCGCCCGGTGGTGAACCGGACGGGCCTCCCGGGACGCTACGACTTCGACCTGACGTGGGCGCCGGACGAGACGCAGTTCGGCGGGGATGTACCGGTCGCGTCAGCGGACGCTCCCAGCCCGCCGCTGTTCACCGCGATGCAGGAGCAGCTCGGGCTGCGGCTGGAGGCTGCGCGCGGGCCGGTGGAGGCGCTGGTGATCGACGCGGCGGAGCGTCCGGCCGCGAACTAAGGCCGCACGATCGGCAGGGCCGGTTGGGCGATCCAACGCAATCGAGGCTAGACTGACGTCGGAGCCTCACATCTTGCCCAGTACGACCTTGCGCATTCTCCAGGACGACAATCTCTCCGCGCTGCGCTCGCTTGCCGACCGCAGCGTGGAGCTCATCTACATCGACCCACCCTTCAACACGGGCGTCACGCAGAGGCGCACGCGCATCCGGACGGTTCGCGATGCGGACGGCGACCGCACCGGCTTCGGCGGCAAGCGCTATCGCACGGAGAAGCTCGCGTCGGCGCCGATCTATGCGGATATTTTTGACGACTACATCGGCTTCCTGCGCCCGCGCATGATGGAAGCGCACAGGATTCTGACGGCCACGGGATCGCTCTTTCTGCATATCGATCCGCGCGAGGTTCACTACTGCAAAGTGATGCTCGACGAGGTCTTTGCGCACGATGGCGGAGCCGGCCGCGCCTGCTTTCAGAACGAGATTATCTGGGCCTACGACTACGGCGCGCGCTCCACCAAGCGCTGGCCCGCCAAGCACGACAACATTCTGTGGTACACGAAGGATCCCAAGCGCTATACGTTTCACCTGGAGGCTTCGGACCGCATCCCGTACATGGCGCCGGGCCTGGTGGGTGCGGTGAAGGCAGCGCGCGGCAAGACGCCTACCGACGTGTGGTGGCACACCATCGTGTCGCCCACCGGCAAAGAGAAGACGGGCTACCCGACGCAGAAGCCGTTGGGGATTCTGGAGCGCATCGTGCGCGTGCATTCGAATCCCGGGGACACGGTACTGGACTTCTTCGCCGGCTCCGGGACGACGGGCGTTGCGGCAGCGCGGAACGATCGCAGCGCCATCCTGATCGACCAAAGCCCGGAGGCATGTAAGCTCATGTGCCAACGCCTCGGAGTACCCAAGCCGGAGAAAACGCCTGCGAAGAAAGCCGTCCGCAAGAAGAAGCGGCCCGCATCCTAGCGCGGGCCGCCGCTTGCATGCTTCGCTGAGACTACGGCGCGAGCGCAGCGATCAGGCCGGCGTTCGGGCTGCCCCAGCCGGTGACCAGGTCATAGCCGGTCACGGCGGAGTAGCTGCCGGACTTTCCGCTGGCGATATCGTGGAAGTCCGTGTCATAGACCGACGTCACGTTCTGCGCGTAGATGGTCGGGTTGATGAAGCCGATGGTCGACTTGCCCTGCGCAACGAGCTGCTGATTCACCAGCGCGATGTACGCCGCCCACATGGGAGCAGCGAAGCTCGTGCCACCGTATTCGTTGGCCAGGCACGCCTCCTGATCCGCGCAGGTGTAGAAGGTGAAGTTCGCGTTGGCCGATACATCCGGACCGTTGCGCAGCGTCGTCGAGCCCTTGTTGGTGGAGGTGATCACGCCCGAGAGCTTCTGCCACGCGGGGATCGCGATCTTGTCCGGAGAAATGCCGCCGCCGCTATCCACCCACGCCGTCTCCGACTTCCAGGGTCCGGCCGCGCTCGCCGTCACCAGGTCGGTGCCGCCGACCGAGACGACATACGCATTGTCGGCCGGCCACGCTTCGTTCCTCGTCGACCAGGTCGAGCTGTCGCCGGAGGCCGCGAAGAAGTTCTGTCCCTGCGCGGCCATCTTTTCGAAGTACGGATTCAGCGTCGTCGGATCGGCCGGCGTCCAGCCCCACGAGCAGCCGATGGTGGTGGGCAGCGGGCTGTGCGTCGTCATGGCGCTGATGATGGCGGTGTCGGTCGAGCCAACATACATCACCAGGCTCGCCAGCCCGGGAGCCATGCCGAGCGCCTGCGTCATGTCGAGGGTCTGTTCGGTATCGTCGCAGTCGCCGCCAGCCCGCGTGTAGACGCATGACGTGCTGGTGCCATCGGTCGAGATGACCGAGACCGGCACCTTGTTGGTCTGCTTCACATTGGTGTAGTACGTGGTCAGGTCGGCGAGGTCGGTCCCGAGGTACTCGAACAAGCCAAGGTTCTGGCCGGCGCCGGTGAGGGTTCCCGTGCCGTAGTAGGCCGCGCGCATATCGCTGCCCAGGAAGGAGGCCGATGGGCCCGAGCCGGTGGTGGCATGGGAGACGGCGTCTTTCGCGTCGATGCCATGGGCGGCCGCATAGGCGGTCCGGCTCTCCAGCAGGCGGTGCGGAATGGAATAGTTATCCAGGCCCGAAACGTGCCACAGAGGGAACGGACAGGTCGGTGGTGGGCTCGGTATCGGGAGCGTAGAAGATGCGGTTCTCGGTGGGATGCTGGTAGGTCAGCAGCTGCACATGGAACGCGCTCTCGACGGCCGACACGGGACCCTTGACCTGAACGTCCATCGCGTCGCGCGAGCCGCCCGTGACGGTGAATCCATTGCTCACGGCGAACTGCACCACGGCGTCATACTGCGCCTGGCTCGGACCGAACTTCGCGGTGAACTCGGCGGGCGTCACAAACTGGTGGAACAAGGGGCTGCCGGGGTCATAGACCTGGCTCAGAAACGTCTCGAGGCCAGCCGGATCGCCCAGCGGCAACACAATATTCAGGCTCATGATCTGGCTGGAAGGGAGTCTGCCAACAGACTGGGCGGCACCACTGCGAACCGCATCGCGCACATGCCGCGTCAACGTGGACTGCGCCTGCGCACCCAGTGAAACGACCGATAGACACACTACGAGCGTGAGCCCTGGAAATCCTGATCTCTGCATGGTGAGTTCTCCTCTTGGGATCGCCGTATTCTGTTGTAGCTGGAACTGCGGTCCATTCTGTTCCGATGGCCGGGGACTGTCAACATTACCTTCGGATGTAGCCGAGGAATCGCCAACCGGCTTTGCCGGCATCCAACGGTAGAGCGGGTCGTACGACACCACGCTGCTCGCCGGAGAACGAAAACAGGGAGACTATGACGATCGATTCCGAGAAGTTTCGTGTACGCCCAGACGCAAAGATCAAGCTCGATAAGACGCCCACCAAGGTCGAACCCTTCTACAAGTCGGAGAAGAAATATCGCGCCCTGCTCGAGAAGCACGTCTCCGCGTTGAGCGATCAGCAGGAGCTGCTCTACGGCTCCGATCGCTATGCGCTGCTGATCATCTTTCAGGGCATGGACGCGGCCGGCAAGGATGGCGCGATTCGGCACGTCATGTCGGGCGTGAATCCGCAGGGATGCGACGTGGAAAGCTTCAAGCAGCCCAGCGCCGCCGAGCTCGAGCACGACTTCCTCTGGCGCACGTATATTCGGCTGCCGGAGCGGGGGCGGATCGGCATCTTCAACCGCTCGTACTATGAAGAGGTGCTGGTGGTGCGCGTGCATCCGGAGATGCTCAAGAATGAAGGCCTGTCGCATGAGCTCTGCGAGGACAAGGACATCTGGAAGCACCGATACGACTCGATCGTCGACATGGAGAAGCACCTGCACCGGAACGGCACGCGCACGATCAAGATCTTTCTGCATCTCTCCAAGGAAGAGCAGCGCCAGCGCTTTCTCGCGCGCATCGACGAGCCGGACAAGAACTGGAAGTTCAGCCTCGCCGACATCCACGAACGCAAGTACTGGAGCCAATACATGGAGGCGTTTCAGGACTGCCTCAACGCAACCAGCACCGAGCACGCACCGTGGTACGTGGTCCCTGCCGATGACAAAGAGAATGCGCGGCTGATCATCTCCACGATCGTCCTCGACACGATCAAGAGCCTCAAGCTCTCGTACCCGAAGACGACCGCGGCGCGACGGGCGGAGCTGCTTTCCATTCGCAAGGAGTTGAAGAAGAAGTAGGGTTGCGGCCCGGCGATGCGCAGCGCGCTGCCTGGCCGCTAATCCGCCAGATCATCGGCCAGGTGCAGCCACTTATCCAGCGTCGCGATCCCGCGCTCGATCTCTTCCTTCTCCACGATCAGCGGCGGAGCAATGACGAAGTGGCTCACCCACGCCTGGAGGATCACGCCGTCGGCCAGTGTCCTGGCCGCGATCTGATCTACCAGCAGCGGCTTGCCGGAGACCTTGTCGGTGTAGGTGTTGAAGGGCTCCTTGGTGGTCTGATTCTTCACCAGGTCGACCGCCCAGAACAGGCCTTTGCCGCGCACATCGCCGACGCTCTTGTGCTTTGCCTTCAGCGCCTGCAGCTTCTCCGCAACAAACGGCTCCAGCTCTTTTGCACGCTCCACCAGCTTGAGCCGCTGCATCTCGCGGATGGTGGCGACGGCCGGCCCGAGGGTCATCGGATGGGCCTCGTAGGTGTGGCCATGCGCGAAATAATGGTCCTGGAAGAAGTCGCCAATCTTCTCGCTGGTCGCGCACAATCCCAGCGGCACATAGGCCGAGGTGATGCCCTTCGCGGTGGTCAGAATGTCGGGCGTCACACCCCAGAGGTTCATGGCGAACCACTCGCCGGCGCGTCCCCAGCCGCTCATCACCTCGTCGGCAATCAGCAGGACGCCGGTCTCGTCGCATACCTTGCGTAGCTTGGGCATGTACTCTTCGGGCGGGACGATGACGCCGTTGGTGCCGACGATTGGCTCGACGAGGACCGCCGCCACGTCGCTCTCGTTGCGGATCATGTGCTCGAGGTAATCGACGCACGCGACACCGCAGGCAGGATAGGTGTGCTTGATCGGGCACTTGTAGCAGTGGACCTCCGGCCCGAAGAGGATGCCGGGGCCCTTGCCGCGCGGCTCCATCGCCCAGCGGCGCGGATCGCCGGTCGCTGCAATGCTTCCGGCGGTTGAGCCGTGGTAGCTGCGATAGCGCGCAATCACCTTGGACTTGCCGGTATACATCCGGGCGATCTTGAAGGCCGCCTCGTTTGCGTCCGTTCCGGACGTGGTGAAGAAGAACTTGTTGAGCCCCTTGGGCAGGACTTCGAGCAGAAGCTTGGAGAGCTCCGCGCGCGCGGTCGTCGCATACCCGGGCATCGCATAGGCGAGTTCCTCGGCCTGCTGCTTGATCGACGCCACCACTGCGGCGTTCTTGTGCCCCAGGTTCATGCACATCAACTGGGACGAGAAGTCGAGATACTTCCTGCCCGCAGCATCGGTGATGTAGCAACCCTCCGCGTCGACGATGTGCATCGGGTTCCAACCCTTCTGGAACCGCCACGTGCCATAGTTCGTGTCCTTGGTGATCTGCACGACTTGATCCGAGGTCAATGCCTCAGAAGCGATTGCCTCGCTCTTCTCCAACACATCCTTAGGACTCATATCTCAATCCTTCCGCTTGCGCTAACGCCGTGCGATGGCGAAGCATCATCCAGTAATAGATTGCTCCCGAAAGGAAGAATCCGACAAACCACGCGTAGTCATATAGAAACGACAGGCGCGGAACAAACTTTCCTATCAGCGCCGCGAACACGCCCGCCACGAGCGCTGCAATCGCCGCTGGATTCAAGCCGTTTCTGTACTCGTACAACCCTCCCCTGCGATAGAGCGAGTAGGTATCCAGCCGCGTCCCGCGCACCAGAAAATAATCCGTTACCATGATGCCCGCCACGGGGCCCAGCAATCCGGAGTAGCCCACCAGCCACCCAAACACGTAGCTGCCAAAGGTCGCCATCAGCTTCCACGGCATCATCGCGAGCCCCAGGAATCCGGTGATCATGCCGCCGGTGCGAAAGCTGATGAGCCTGGGCGCGAGGTTCGAAAAATCATTCGAGGGCGAGACCACGTTGGCCGCGATGTTCACGTTCATCGTGGCAATCAGCAGGCCGACGAGTCCAAGGAGCGCAATCCACGGCTGATGAAATCGGCCGAGCAGCGTCACCGGATTCCAGATGGCTTCGCCGAAGACCACCGTCGACGCGGACGTGACCGCGATGCCGATGAACGAGTACAGCACCATGGCCACGGGCAGGCCAATCGCCTGCCCTACGATCTGCGACTCCTGCTTCTTCGCATAGCGGGTGAAGTCCGGAATGTTCAAGCTGAGCGTCGCCCAGTAGCCGACCATCGCGGTGAGCGAAGGAAAGAAGAACTTCAGAAATCCGCGCGTGGTAGTGAACTTGCTCGGCGTCGAGAGCATGGGCCCAAAGCCTCCGGCGCGATGCAGCATGAACGCCAACAGCGCCAGCCCAAGGATCAGCATGAGGGGCGCCGAGAAGCTCTGCAGGAAGCGTATCGACTCCACGCCGCGCCACACCACCACCATGTTCAGCGCCCAGAATCCGAGGAAGCAGACCCACGTGACGCCGGGCAGGTGCGCGGCGGCGGGCCACAGCACCGCAACCATCGCGGCGATCGCCTGGCCGCCAATCCAGGTTTGAATGCCGAACCAGCCGCAGGCTACGATCGCGCGCAGCATCGCGGGGAGATTCGCTCCGATTGGGCCAAAGCTCGCGCGCACGAAGACCGGAAACGGAATCCCATACTTCGCTCCCGCGTGGGCATTGAGCAGCATCGGGATCAACACAATCAGGTTGCCGAGGAGGATGGTCGCGATGGCCTGCTTCCAGTTCATGCCGCCGGCGATGAGGCTCGCCGCGAGCATGTAGGTGGTTACTTCCATCGACATGGAAAACCACAGCGCGATGTAGTTGTAGGTTCCCCAGGTGCGCTGCGCGGGCATGGTCGGCGCGAGGTCATCGTTATATAGCCGAGCGTCGGGAGCGTACTCTCCGGCAAGCTGGTCGCTACCGATTTGGGCGCTACCAAACTGGTCGCTGTCCATCGTGAGGTTCGCCAGCGGTGGCCTCAACCCATGCCTCCGCCATTGGCTTCGCGCTTCACGAACCGGCCGCGGCCGGTCGCTCCGAGAAACTTTCCGGGCTGCGCAACATTGTCCACCACGAGCTCGCCGCGCGAGTAGACCTTCGCCGCATTGCCCTTCACCGTCCATCCCTCAAACATGGAGTAGTCTGTGGCCATGCACTGCGTTGCGGCGGAGATCGTGTACTCGGCTTGCGGATCCCAGAGCAGAATGTCCGCGTCCAAGCCCTCGGCGATTCGCCCCTTTTGCTTCTCCATGCCAAAGATCCTGGCCGGATTGGTCGCGCTCAGGGCTACAAATTTTTCCGGCGAAATCTTTCCCGCATTCACACCGAAGTGCCAGAGGATCTGCAGCCGATTCTCCACGCCCGGGCCGCCATTGGGGATCTTGCGAAAGTCTCCGCGGCCCAGTTCCTTCTGGTCCGCGAATCGGAACGGGCAATGGTCGGTGGACACCACGGCCAGCGAACCATCGTGCAGCGCCTCCCACAGATACTCCTGGTTCCACTTCTCGCGCAGCGGTGGAGTGAAGACATACTTCGCCTCCTCCCAACTGTTCCCGGGCATCTGGTCCTCGATGGACAGCACCAGGTATTGAATGCAGGTCTCGGCCAGCGCCCGCGCACCGCGCGCTTGCATGAACTTCAGAGCCGCGAGCGAATCCTCGTTCGACAAGTGCACGATGTACACCGAAGCCCCCGCCATATCCGCCAGGGCAATCGCCCGATGCGTGGCCTCCGCCTCGGCCTTCGGGCTGCGCGAGAGGGCGTGAAAGTGCGGCTGGGTCTTTCCTTCGGCAATCATCTGCGCGACGACAACGTCGATGGCGCTGCCATTCTCCGCGTGCACGCAGCACAGCGCGTTGAGCGCCGAGGCCTTCTGCATGACCTTGAACATCAGCCCGTCGTCGATCATCAGCACGCCCGGATAGGCCATGAACAATTTGAAACTCGAGATGCCTTCGGCGACCATCTCCTCCATCTCGCGGAGTCCCTGCGCGCCGTCGCCAGGGCCCAGGTCGGTCACCGCCATGTGCAGCGAATAGTCCACGCAGGCCTTGCCGCGCGACTTCGCCCGCCACACATCGAAGGCCTCGCGCATGGTGTGGCCCTGCGACTGCAGCGCAAAGTCAATCAGCATCGTCGTTCCACCCACCGCCGCCGCCTGCGTGCCGGTGATGTAATCGTCCGCGGAGGTGGTGCCTCCAAACGGCATGTCCAGATGGGTATGCACATCGATGCCGCCGGGCATCACCAGCAGACCGGTCGCGTCCACCACCTGGTGTCCGTTGTCATTGATTCCCGCGCCCACGCGCGCAATCATCTCGGCCGAAATCAGCACGTCCATCTGCTTCGACTCGGTCGCGCTGACCACCGTTCCATTCTTGATCAGGATTCCCATCGCACTCGCTCCCTACGCCTTCACACTCTCCGCGTTCGCACTGCGCTCTGCCCACGTCTCCGGACACAGTCCCGTGTCCACGCGCTCCATCGTGATGCACTCCGGCACGGGGCAGACGAGCGAGCAGAGATTGCAGCCCACGCACTCGTCTGGATCCACACGCGGAATTCTGTGCAGCGGCGTCACCGCGCTGTTCACGCCATCGCCATCCAGGTCGAGCTTGGGAATCGGCGTGGTCACAATCGACTTCAGCGACTGAGCGAAGACCATGGCAGGCGTGGGCTTGCCCTGCGGGTTCGGCTCGTGCTGCACGAAGCGAGGGTCAGTCCCCTTCACTGGCTGCTCCATGCCGCCATCGACGCGGTCCAGGTGGATGCACTGATGCGCTCCGTCCCAGCAGGCGGTGTAGCAGAGCTGGCAGCCGATGCATTTGTCGGCATGAATCTCGGCGACCACGCGGAAGTTCAGATTCAGATGCTTCCAGTCGCGCATATTCGGCAGCGACCGTCCGCGAAAGTCTTCGATGGTCGCATAGCCTTTGCGCCGCATCCACGCGAGCAGGCCATCGCCCATGTCCTCGACGATGCGATAGCCGTAGTGCATGGCCGCGGTGCATACCTGCACGGTGCCCGCGCCGAGCAGCATGAACTCCGCGGCATCCTGCCAGCTGCCAATGCCGCCGATTCCGCTCATGGGCAGCGCGGCCAGGGGATCGCTCATGACCTGCTGGACCATATTCAACGCGATGGGTTTGACGGCCGGCCCGCAGTAGCCTCCATGCGAGCTCTTGCCGTCCACATTGGGCCGCGGCTCGAGGGTCTCGAGGTCAATGCCGGTGATGGAATTGATGGTGTTGATGGCGCTGAGAGCGTCGGCACCCGCACGCCGCGCCGCGCGGGCCGGCATGCGGATGTCGGCGATGTTGGGCGTGAGCTTCACGATCACCGGGGTGCGCGCCTTCTCCTTCACCCAGCCGGTAATCTGCTCGCAGTACTCCGGCACCTGGCCCACGGCGGAACCCATGCCGCGCTCGCTCATGCCGTGCGGACAGCCGAAGTTCAACTCGAGGCCATCGGCTCCTGCATCCTCGGCGCGCTCGACCATCTCGTGCCATGCTGCGCGCGTGGACTCCACCATCAGGCTCGCAATCACGACGTGCTTGGGATAGCGGCGCTTGACCTCCGCCAGCTCGCGCAGGTTCACCTCGGGAGGACGGTCGCTGATGAGCTCGATGTTGTTGAAGCCCATCATGCGCTGACCGTTCCAATCGAGCGACGAGTAGCGCGAGCTCACATTGGTTACCTGCGCGCCGATCGTCTTCCACACCGCGCCGCCCCAGCCGGCATCGAACGCGCGCATGATCTGCTCGCCGCAGTTGGTCGGCGGAGCGCTCGCCAGCCAGAACGGATTCAGGCATGGAATTCCTGCAAACGTCGTCTCAAGCGTTGGCATGATGACCTCCGAGCCACACCGCAATTCCAACTCCTGCACGCTTTCCATCGGCCACCGCATCCACCACTTCGCGGCCGCCGTTGGTGCAGTCGCCTCCGGCAAAGTACTTCGGGCTGGAGGTCTGGCCGGTCTCGCGATCGATCACGATTCGTCCCCGCTCCGTCTTCACCTTGCCTTCGCTGGAGCTGCTGACAAACTCCGTGTGCGTCGACTGCCCGATGGCGAGCACGACCAGGTCGACTTCGAGCACGAAGTGGTGTCCGGGCTTCGGCACCAGCGAACCATCTTCGGCGGACTCGAGCTGCGCGAGTTCCAGTGCCTCGACTTTCTTCTCACCCGTAACCCGCACCGGCGTCACGTGCCAGAGGAAGCGGACGCCCTCCTGGCGGGCATGCTCATACTCGAACGCGAAGGCGGACATCTCCTTGGATCCGCGCCGGTAGACCATGTGCACCTCGCGCGCGCCCAGGCGGATCGCGGCATTCGCCGCGTCGATGGCGGTGTTGCCGGCGCCCACCACGGCTACCCGCGCGGGCACGCCGTGCAGGGTTCCACTCTTGTAGCCCGCGATAAAATCGAGCGCATTGGTCACTCCGTCCAGTTCCTCGCCCGCCACACCCAGCTTGCGGATCGCGCCCAGGCCCATGCCGAGGAAGATCGCGTCGTAGGTCGCCTCCAGCTCCGCCAGCTTCGCCTCGTCCACCATGGTGTCGAAGTGAAACTCCACGCCAAGCTGCGCGAGCATGTCGATCTCGCGCAGGCTCTCGGCGAGCGGCAGCTTGTACTCGGCGATGCCATAGGTGTTGAGGCCGCCGGGCAGCGGCCGGGCATCGAAGATCTCGGCGCGCACACCGCGGCGGCGCAGCTCCGCCGCACAGGCCAGGGACGCCGGTCCACCGCCAATGAGCGCGACTTTCTTGCCGGTATCGGGGCCGGGCGTGAAGGGCAGCGGATCGCCGCTCGCGTGCAGCGCGTCCATGGCAAAGCGCTGCAGCCGGCCAATCTCGATCGGCTGCTTGTTGTAGCGATGCATCACGCAGGCGCCCTCGCACAACACCTGCACGGGGCACGCGCGCGAGCAGCTGGCGCCGAGGATATTCGCGTCCAGGATGGTCCGGGCTGATCCTTCCAGATTGCCACTCGCAATCTTCTTGATGAACTTCGGCACATCGATGTGCGTGGGACAAGCCCCCATGCAGGGCGCGTCGAAGCAGTACAAACAGCGCTGCGCCTCGGTGAGCGCGGCCGTCTTGTCCAGCGGCGGATGCAGGTCGGCGAACCGCGCCGCGACCTCCGCCGTTGCTCCCGCCTTCGAAAAAAAGTTGGTCGCCTCACTCATAGGAACGAGCAGATCTCCTTCTCTACTCCGAGCTTGCAGCAATTCGAGCTAGCTGGATGAAGGTTCGATTATGCACCATCCGGAACAAAAGTGGGAGTCCGGGGTGGGCGCCCTGAGTGGTCACTGCCGCAGGATCCACTCCGCGGTCTTCTCGCTGAGCCGCACAAACGCCTGCACGGCCTGCTCCAGGTGCTCGGGCCGGGTGTCCTCCGCGGCGTTGTGGCTCAGGCCCTGCAGGCTCTGGACAAAGAGCATCACGGTCGGAACCCCGAGCCGCGCCACCTCCGCCGCATCGTGCAGAGGACCGCTGGGCAGCCGCTCCGCAGAGCCAACGGTCTCCACCATCGCGGCCTCGCACAAGGCGATCAGGTCGGGAGAAAACGGGATGGGTTCGATCGCCCAGATCTTCGCCCACTCCACGGTACAGCCTTCCTCCTGGGCAAACCGCTCGCTGGCGGCGCGGGCCTCGCGCAGCATCTGGGCCAACACCTCCGCATCCAGATCGCGCATATCCAGCGTCGTCTCGCAGCGGCCGACCACCGCGGTGACAATCCCGGGAAACGTCTTCACGCTGCCCATGGTCGCGACGGCCTGGGGATGCTGGCGGGCAATCGGCCGAATCTCGAGCGCCAGCTTCGCGGCCGCGGCCAGCGCGTCGCGACGTACCTCCATGGGCGTGGAGCCGGAGTGCGCTTCCTGTCCGCGGAAGGTGATCGCCCAGCGTTCGACGCCCTTGGTTCCCTGCACGACGGCCAGAGGTTTCCCCAACCGCTCGAGGATCGGCCCCTGCTCAATATGCAGCTCCAAATAGGCGGACAGATTTTTCTGCTCGCGAGCGGCGTCCCCTACACGCTCCACGTCGATGCCGCACTGGGCCAGCGCCGCGGCCAGCGTCACGCCGTCGCGATCGGTCCTGCCCCGGTCCGCTTCGATGGTCGCCTTGCCGGCAAAGGCGGCCGAGCCAAAGAGGCTTCGCCCGAAGCGCGCGCCTTCTTCGTCGGCCCAGTCCACCAGCTTGACCGTCACCGGAGGCCGCCCCTTGTAGGTCTCCGCAAAGTGCGTCAGCACCTCGAGCGCGGCCATCACGCCCAGGCAGCCATCCAGCCACCCGCCGTTGGGCACGGAGTCCAGATGGCTTCCCACCACCAGCGTGCGCTCGCTCTCCCCGGCCAGCGTCACCCAGTGATTGCCGGCTGCGTCGTAGTGGTGCTCGAGCGCCGCGCCCGTGGCTTCGCTGAGCGCCTTCAGCTTCTCCTCAAACCACGCGCGCGCCTGCAGCCACACCGGAGTCCACGCTACCCGCTGCGCGCCATGCTCGTCCGCGGTCAGCGCCCGCAGCTCCTGCAGATTGCCCAGCACCCGCTTTGCATCCACCATTCCTCACCTCGCACACCCCAACCTAGCACCAACGATCCCACAAACAAAGAGAGGCCGCCCATAGCAGGCAGCCCCTCGCGTTCTCTGCGCTCTACACGCTACCGTCTACACGCTGGCTTTACTTGCTGCCCGGAGGCACCAGGCCATTCATGCGGAGGTACTCCACCATCTGGCCGTAGTGATCGTAGCCGTGGGCGACGCCAAAGGCCGCGAGCGTTGCGCGGGTTCCCTGGCCGTCGACCGGCTTGATGGGCAGAAAGGCGTTCTCGGGCGTGATGGTCGCGATCGCCCGGTGCGCGAAGCGGAACGACGCCGCCAGCGCCTCAACCGCCTGGTCCTTGGACGTAATATTTGCCAGCGCCTTCGTATCCACATCCGGCTTCATGCCACCCACGGCCGAGTAGAAGTAGTAGTTGGCCTCCGTCACATGGGTTACCTGCTGCACGAAGGTTCGCACCGTGGCGAACCGCACGCCCTGGCCGGAGGCAAAGATCGCGGGGGACGGGGCGAAGTTGTACTTGTCGGCGGGCATCGTCGTGGCCACGCCCATCATCTCGTGCTCATACAGGCTCAGCAGGTCATCGAGAGCCTTGGCGGGAGAGGTCGCTCCCGCGTGCTCGGACATATCCATGCCCTTCATGGCCTGTGCGGCCGCCGTGATCGAACCCATTCCGATCAGGCAGCAAGCACCCAACGTCCAACCCATCGTGATCATCCTTAACCGCATCGCATTCACCTCACCGCAAAGTCTTTACAACGAGCATGATCAGCCTAGCAGTCCGGCCCGGGCACCCGCACAAAAATATTCCCGAGCGAAATCCGGACTCGCCCGTCTTTCCCAGTAGAGGACACACATGGCGTCGAGCAGCCACTGGGAAAGGGGATGGGACGTGGCGTTTGTCTCCGCGGAAACGACAACGGAGACCGACGTCAGCGCGCTCGTTGGCGCTTACTCCGGGCTGCTCTTCCGGGTCGCCCACTCGATCCTGCGCAACCGGGCTGAATCGGAAGACGTGGTGCAGGACGTGTTCCTGCGGGTGCTCGAACAGCAGAGCAAGCTGCCGGACATCCGCGACCTGCGGGTGTGGCTGGTGCGCATCACCTGGAACGCGGCCATCGATCGCCGCCGCCGCATCCGCCCCGACCAGATGGACGAACCGTTCGCCGAATCGCTGGTTGCCCGCACAGCGCCGGCCGACCAGGCGCTCGCGGACGCCCGGCAGATTGCGGCGACGCTGCGGGAGATTGAGCGGTTGCCGAAGTCCGAACGCCACGTCCTGCTGCTCTCCGCTATCGACGAGCTGAGCATCCCCGAGATCTCCGCCATCCTGCATCGCTCCACATCGGCCGTCCGCGCCCTGCTCTTCCGCGCCCGCACACGGCTGCGCGAGCGGCTCGCGAAGCAGGAAGGGATCGAGAAAGGAAACCAAGCATGAACTCCCAACCCGTCCCGATCCATCCAGACGCACGCATCGACCGCGTGCTCGAAGCGCTGGGCGCCGCCGAGCCTCCCGCGGGTCTCGAACAACGCATCGCCGCGCGGCTGGCGCAGGCGGGCGAAGCGCGCATGGGCGGAGCGACGAGGCATGATCAGGGACGCTCGGCGTTCGCTGTCTTTCTGAGCGCGGGGAAGGGCTGCCGCATGATGCTCGCTGAGGCGAAGCGCTGGGCCGTGGCCGCCACGGTCATCGTCGTCACGCTGACAACCTTCATCGTGCTTCATCACCGCAGCCCGGCCACTGCCGCGCACGCGAAGGCGATGGCGCCGGCACCATCCCCGGCGTTCGCAAAGGCTTTGGTGGCGGGCAACGCGCAGGCATCCCAGGGCTTCCGCTTGAAAGCTCACCCTGCCAGCCAGGCAGCGGTGGATCGAAGCCCGGCAGCGTCTCAGGAGCCTAATGATCCCGATGCGATCGCCCTGGCCGAGACCCTGGCCCCCAGCCGGCCGGCGCCCCCCATGCCGCTCACCCCGCAGGAGCACCTCCTGGCCGCCGCGATGCGCCCCGGCCAGCCCATCCAGCTAGCGGAGTTGGACACTGCGCGCGCGCCCTTCCTGCGCGCTGCCGCCGAAGCCCGCGAGACTGCGAGCCTCGACCACTACGTGAAGAGCCTGCTCGCTCCGTTTGCCCTGGCCGAGGCGCTGCAGCCCACGACGTTTGCTGAACCACGGGAGGCCCGCACACCGCCTCCTCCACCCCCACCGGATTCTTCCAACTAAGAACGAACGGAGCCTCACCCCATGACTCTCACCCCATCACGCCGCATCGGCGCACGATCCCTCGCGGCCCTCGCCCTCGCAATTTTTCCTTTCAGCCTCGCCGCGGCGCAGGAGAATCAGTCTCCGGTGATCACCCCGCCTGCGTCTGAGGGTTCCAGCCCCTGCAATGCAATGCGCAACAGTCCTACGGAAACCCGCACCTTCTACCTGAGCAATGCAACGCAGCAGGATGACGACAATGAGATCATGGTGGCCATTCGCAATATGCTTTGCCCGTCGACAAAGATCTATCTCGTCGCGAATCAAAAGGCCATCCTCCTCGAAGCCCCTGCCTCTCAGCTCGCCCTCGCCGACAAGATCATTCACGATCTCGACCGGCCGGCCAAGACCTACCGCATCACCTACACCCTGACCGAGCTCGATGCCGGCAAGACCGTCAGCACGGAGCACTTTTCCATGTTGCTTGGCGACGGGGAGCGCTCAAGCCTGAAAGAGGGGAACAAGATCCCCGTTGCCACCGGCAGCTTCACTCCGGACAGCGCGTCCGCCGGCGCCATTCAAACCCAATTCACCTATCTCGACATCGGCATGAACTTCGATGCCACCGTTTCGGTGTCGGGCGACAGCGTCCGCCTGAAATCGAAGGTCGAGGACTCGAGCCTCGATCAGCCCAGCACCATCGCCGGCGTCACCGAACCCGTCGTCCGTCAGTCCGTGCTCGAAGGCACATCCATTCTGACGCTGGACAAGCCCGCGATGCTCGGTACCATCGACATTCCCAACAGCACCCGGCACATGGACATCGCTGTCGTGGTCGAACAGGTCAAGTAAGCCCGCACAATCCGCCCACCCTCGATCCGCATCCGGGATCAGGGCGGGCGAGTTTCTTTGACGCCAGCACGCGAAGCCTCTCGCCGTCCGCGCAGGACCTAGAATGGAGGGATGGAGCGTATCTATCTCGACGCCAATGCCACCACCCCCGTGCTGCCCGAAGTGGTCGAAGCGATGCGTCCCTTCTGGTTGGAGAGCTTTGGGAATCCCAGCTCCGCGCATCAATCGGGCCAGCGGGCACGGTCGGCTGTGGACCACGCCCGCACGTCAATCGCGCGGCTGCTTGGCTGTGCGGCGAAGGAGATTGTGTTTACCTCCGGCGGCACGGAGAGCGACAATCTGGCGCTCAACGGCGTGCTGAATCCGTTCCTCGACAAGCGCCAGCCGGCGCATCTGCTCACCACCGAGATCGAGCACCACGCCGTGCTGTACACCGCGCAGAGCCTCCGCCGGCGCGGCGCCGAGGTCACGTACCTGGCGCCAACGCGCGACGGCATCGTCGACGCTGCAGCCTTCGAAGCGGCGCTTCGTCCTGACACCGAATTGGTCTCGATCATGTTCGCCAACAACGAGACGGGAGGCGTGCAACCGATCGGCAAGCTGGCGCGCATCGCCAAGGCGTACAACCCGGCCATCCTCGTTCACACCGACGCGGTGCAGGCCGCGGGCAAGCTTCCGATCGACCTGGCGGGCTCGCTCAAGAACGTCGACCTGCTCTCGATTTCCGGACACAAGATGTACGCTCCGCAGGGGACGGGCATCCTGTTCGTCCGCAGCGGCGTTCACCTGACGCCGCTGCTCCATGGAGGACCGCAGGAGCGCCAGCGCCGGGCCGGCACGGAGAACGTTCCGGGCATCGTGGCGCTGGGCCGCGCGGCGGAGCTGGCGAAGGAGTGGCTGGCATCGGAAGGTCCGGCGCAGCTCGCGGCTCTGCGTGACCGGCTCGAGGAGGGGCTGCTCGCGGCGATCCCCAACACGTACATCAACGGCTCAACCGAACACCGCTCGCCCAACACGACTAACCTTCGCTTCGGACCCCTGCCGGGCCAACCAGCGGGTGTGGACGCGGAGGCGCTGCTGATCGCGCTCGACATGCAGGGCATCGCCGCGAGCTTTGGAGCGGCCTGCCAGTCGGGCGCGACCGAGCCCTCGCATGTGCTGCTGGCCATGGGCCTGACGCCGGCCGAGGCGCGCAGCAGCCTGCGGCTCTCGCTCTCGCGGCTCACGACGGCCGAAGAGATTGACCGCGCGCTGGCGATCATCCCGGCCGCGGTAGCCCGCCTGCAGGCGATCGCTTAAAAGCAACGCCGCCAGGCGAGGCGCCTAAAAAGCAACGCCGCCCCAAGCCGGAGCGGCGCTAGCCTTTCACTACTCACTACTCACTACTCACTACTCACTGCGTTTACAGGTACCACGGGATATTCACGACGACGATGCGCTGGTTGCCTTTCAGCAGCAGGAGCAGCTTGAGCAACTGGACGCGCTGGCCATGGAGCAGGTTCTCCCACCAGTGCCGCACGACCAGCTCCGGCAGCAGGACCGCGATCTTCCGGCCGGGAAAGTCGTCTTCGAGCTTGAGCACGTAGTCCATCAGCGGCGACAGGATGGTGCGGAAGGAGCTCTTCACGGTCACCAGCTCCGGCTCGACCATATGGCTTTCGCGGACGGGGATGAGGACCATCTGCTCCCACACCTTGCCCAGCGCATCCGAGTCATCCGAGTCCACGTGCACCACCTTCACGACGGGGCTCATCAGCATGCCGAAGCGCATGGCCTTCTCGGTGACCTTGTCCCAGCCGGCCATCGGGATGACCACGATCGGCGGCTCGAGGCCGGTGAGCCGCAGCGGGGTTGGATCGATGGTCTCCGCACGCACACGCGTGTAGTGGCGCTTTACCGCCATCATGAGCCAGATGAGGATGGGCACCAGGATCGCCGTGACCCATGCGCCTTCGAGGAACTTCGAGAAGAGCAGCACGCACAGGGTCACACCGGTCGCCGTCGCTCCCAGGCCGTTCACAAACATCTTGATCAGGCGGTGGGGAGCGTCCATGGTTTTGTGCCAGTGCTTCACCATGCCGGCCTGGCTCAGGGTGAAGGCGAGAAACGCGCCGATGGCGTAGAGCGGAATCAGGGCGTCGGTGACGCCGCGGAAGATGATTAGGATGAGCGCGGTGAGACCGGTCAACGCATAGATGCCATGCGAGAAGAGCAGGCGGCGACCGCGCAGCAGGAATACGTGGGGCAGGTAATCCTGAGTAGCGATGGCCCGGGCCATGCGAGGAAAGTCCGCAAACGCGGTGTTCGCGCTGAAGCTGAGCGCGGCGAGCACCGATCCCATCGTCAGGAAATAGAACCACTGCCGGCCGAACACGGCGGCCACTTCAATCGAGAGCACGCTCTGGTAGGTCGAGGCGTTGGGATCCATGGCCGTCACGCCATAGGAGCGCGCGACGTAGCTGAGACCGAACAACAGGATGATCAGGATGCCGATGATGACCGTGAGGGTGATGTTCGCGTTCTTGCTGCGCGGCTCCTTGAAGGCCGTCACGCCGTTCGACACGGCCTCGACGCCGGTCATGGCCGCGCATCCGCTCGAGAAGGCCTTCAGCAGCAGGTACAAGAGCAGCCATCCTGCCAGCTTGCTGGTCGGGTTGTCGACCGGCGGCGGAGGTGTCCAGTGAGGGATCGGGTGGCCGTGGGTCGAGACCGCCTTGAACACGCCCACGGCAATGGTGGTCAGCAGCGTTCCGACAAACAGGATGGTCGGCAGAAGGAAGACCACGCCGGTCTCCTTCACGCCGCGCATATTCACCAGCGCAATGCCCGCAAGGACGATGAGGCACATGAGCATCTGGTGCTCATGGAGCTCGGGACCTAACTTGGTCTCCTGGAACGCGCTGACCAGCGCCGTAATGCCGGCTGAGATGCCAACGGCCGCGGTCAGCACGTAGTCGATCATCAGCGCAGCGGCCGCAAACAGCCCGGCCTTGTCGCCGAGGTTTTCGCTGGCGACGGTGAACGACCCGCCGCCGTTCGGATAGGCTTCGATGGTCTGGCGGTAGCTGAGATAGAGGATGGTGAGGAGGGTAAGGATCAGGCCGAAGATCGGCAACAGGTAGTGCTGAACGCCCCAGAAGCCCAGCGGAATGAGGAGCGTCATCGCTGCTTCGGGCCCGTATGCTGCGCTGGTCAGGCCATCGAGCCCGAAGATCGGAACGCCTACCGCGGGACTGATTTGTGCGCTGTGCGCCTCATCGGACGATAACGGACGGCCAAACAATACGTCAAAAAGCTTCATAGACCTCGCAACATATCCTGCAATTGGCCCCTGCTGACCACTGTTTCCAGTAGGCGCACCGTTAGATATCCTACGACACTTCTGTCAATCTTTCGGTGGAGTTTTTTACGAATTTCTTATCGTTTCCTTATAACTCCCTTAGGTGCGCAGCGATTCGAGCGAAGGAAACGCACCTGAATTTTCAATGGCTTAGCAAGATCCAGATGCCCGCGCGGGTGCGGGGGCGGGGGCGAGCGGCCGCATGCAATCCCGCATCCACGCGCGTCGACAGCTGTGGCGCCCGTCTAGAGATTCAGACCCTTGAGGTAGGTGAAGCTCTCGGTCATGCTCTCGATCACCGGGCCGGAGGTCTCATCCTGGTCGAGGTACGCGTAGCGAATGCCCTGCCACTTGGCCTGGAGCAGCAGCTTGGGCCACTCGATGGTGCCCTTCCCGAGCTCGGTGAAGTGCTGCGACTCCGGACCGAGGGTAAAGCCGGTGGGAGCTCCCGGCGTGCGGTCCTTCAGGTGAATGAGCTTCACGCGGTTCTTGTACTGGCGCATCATCGCGGCGGGATTCTGGCCTCCCTGGACGAGCCAGTAGATGTCGAGCTCCAGGTTCACGAGCGTCGGATCGGTGGCGCCCATCAGGGTCTGCCAACCGGTCAGGCCGTTTTCCTGCGGCTTGAACTCGTAGCAGTGGTTGTGGAAGACGAGCTTCATGCCCGCCTGGCTGACCTGCGAGCCCCACTGGTTGAAGTCCGCGGCACCCTTCTCGAAGCCAGCGGTGGAGGTCCATTGCTCCGGCGGCAGCATCGAGCACACCATGTACTTGAGTCCGAGCTGCTTCGCGTAGTCGATCCTGTCGGGGAAGGTCGCGTAGTCGAAGTGCGCCGACACCAGCCCGAGGCCGGAGTCGTCGACAATCTTCTTCAACTCTGCTGCGGGGTGGTCGTACACCACGGGGTACAGCTCGATCTGCGTGTAGCCGATCTGCCGGATCGCCTTCAGCACGCCGGCCAGGTCGGTGGGCGCCTGCCGGCGCACCATGTAGAGCTGCACCCCATAGTTCAGGTTGCCGGGATCCTGGCCGGCAAACGCGTGGCGCGGAAGGCTCACCACACAGCCCGCGGCCATCGCGGTTCTCTGGAGGAAATCACGGCGTGTCGTCATGGCAGGGATGCCTCTCTTTCTCTGCTGGCAATGCTGGGGCCGGAGCTGCTGCTGCGGGCGCGGATCGATGGCAGCCGTCACACAGCGCGTGCAGGCACTCCCGCCGCCCTGCGCGAAACTCTAGTCCCGCAGTTCCCCCAGGTCAAACCCAGCGCGTCGACTGGTGGTGTCGGTCAGTTGCCAACGAGCGAATACCAGGCAAAGATGTCGTGCAAAGGAAAACGCTGCGTCATGAGATTTACAAAGCCGTTGATAGGTACAGCGTTGTTACGTCGTACGGTCGCGACTCTTCCGGCACGCGCTACGATGCTCATCAACATGTACACGCCAGACGGCTATTGGATCGGTGCAGATAGCTCACGGTCTCAAGATGGAGTCCGCATCGCAACTGTCTGCAAAGTCCATGAGACGAAGTGGGGATTGTTGCTCAAGGATTCGGCGGGCCGTCGAGCGTGGGCGCCTGGATCTCCACAAACTTCCCGTCCGGCGACTGCACGATCGTCGGCGCATAGGTTCCCAGCAGCTTGCGCGTCCACCAGATGCCCTCGGTTCGCTTCTCCTCCGGCGTGCTGAACCAGTACTGCCACAGCACCGCCCGCACCATCTTTGGAGGAGCGGCCGCAAACGGATCGCCGCGAAACAATGCCAGCACATCCTTGTCGCCTTCGAGCAGCCGCTCTTCGGTGAGCGGCACAATCAGCGCGCTCTGCCAGTTGGTCAGCGACGCGAACCACAGGTTCCAGTCGAAGCGCGGCTGATAGGGCGCATAGATTCCGGGCCGCTCCTTCACATCCTGGGGCTTGAAGCGGAACGTGTAGGGCGTCCAGGTCTGGCCGTCGTTCGATCCCTGGAACTCAATCTCATAGCGATGCGGCGTCATGACCGCGAACAACCCATACTGATTGGCGATCCGCAGCGGCTCGAGTGCCGTTGCCGGCAGACCCGGCAGCGGGGCCTCCCGCCAGAACATCCAGACCATCTCCGCCGTGGTCGCATAGGCGATCCAGGTGAGCAGCACGGCCGTGACGGCGACGCCTAAGCCAGCCAGCGGGGTTACGCGCTTGGCCTCGGGCTTCTTCTCCACGACCGCTGGCTTTGCCTCCGGGTCTACAACCGCAGGACTGGCCTCCGGCTCGACGCCCGCGCGCCATCTTGCCGGAACGAACCGCCGCAGGGTCCGATCGTCCAGCAGCAGCACTGCCAGCACCAGCACCAGGTAGTTGAGGAACGCATAGTTGGCGGTCGCAATGACCACCAGCTGCCACACCGTCACGATGCAGAAGCACGCGATCCGCCAGCGCCGCGGGAGGAACGCCATCCACACCAGGACCAGTTCCATGAAGAGCGTGGCGCCAGCCGTCAGGCGGTGAAACCACAGCGGCAGATGCTGCAGGTACCATCCAATCCAGGTGGGCAGCGGCCCGTTCTGGTAGTACTCGTACATGGCGGTGAGGTTCTTCCAGGTTGGGTCGCCGCTGAGCAGCTTCACGGCGCCGGACTCAAAGTAGATGCGAAACCACTCCCACAGCAGCAGAAGCCACGCTGCCCGGGTCGCCAGCGACTTCCTTCCCCAGCCCGGCCAGAGCCCTCCGGGCGCCACAAAGAGCGACAGGAATCCTGCCTCAAGCAGCATGCCGTCCGACTGGTACTGCCCAAAGTCCTGCGACACCGCGATGAAGCTCAGGAAGCAGACAAAGCAGATGGCGAGCGAGATCCGCGGAGCCACGTTCGCGACGACCAGCAGGGAGGCGATCAGCCCGGCCCAGGTGAGCATCATCAGCGCATGATTGCTGCTGCCCGTCCACCACAGCAGGGTGGGCGCATACCAGAAGCGGGCTCCGCCGAGGCCCTGCACCTTGTCCAGATACTCGCTCGCGGGAAGGATCCCATTCACGCCCACCATGCCGCGGATCTGAAAGACCAGGGCCAGGAACGCCGAAAAATAAATGGCTCCGAGCGCGCGCAGGAACAGCCATCGCGCAATCAGGTGGTCTGCTACCCCCGCCTTGCGATCGAAGAGATCTCGCAGCCCCTGCACCACCGTGCCCATGTCCGCCGCACCTCCGATCCCCTATCCAACTGTAGCTCGGCGCAAGCTTCTTTGGTCTACCGTTGCGCCGAAGATGCTCCCGGACGCTTCAGCATCGCAATGGCCTCGCGATATCCCAGCCCCGGCGGCACCGGCGCAAAGCCGCTCGCCAGCTCATCAATTTGGATGCTCACGGACTTCACCATCAGCGCCCTTCCCGCAAGATTCATCTTCAGCACGGTCGGCTGCCACTCGTGGGCGTCCGGCTCGAAGGCCTGCTCCAGCTCCAGCGTTCCACCCTTGTCCAGACGCCCCAGGATGCCAAACCCGATGGTCACATCCCGCACCAGGTGGGCGTCCAGACGCACGAGCCGGTCCTGCGCTTGATCGATCCACACTTCCCCGGCAAAGCCCCGCAGCACGTCGGCCTCGATGTCCGGAGGCGCGAACGCGGGGTTCGGCGTGAAGCTCAAACGGAAGCACTCCCCGTCGCCGCAGGGCACCGTTCCCTCGAGCTTGTAGATCTCGGAGTCCGGCAGCATGCCCACCAGCTGATCGATCCTCGCCGCATCCTTCTGCTCGCTGCGGTGCCGCTTCTGCTGCAGCTCCGGATGCTCGGCAAGGGTGTCCAGCCGGCTCAGCTCGGCCTGCTCCTGGTCGGCGGTCAACGGCCGGCCATTGATCTCGATCAGCCGGGCAACATCGCCGTCCGTGGTCTCGATGATCTGCTTGGTCGTCTCGTGGTCGCCGTCGGTCTTGCGCAGCACGTACTCGACCGGCCGATGGCTCTTCTCTTCCTCCAGCCGGAGCTGCAAGGCGCGCCTCACGAGCGCCACGGGATCGACCGGCGCCTGGGCGGCCGCCGTCGGGGCTGCGGGCTGGGCTGATACTGGCTGGGCCGATACTGGCTGGGCATACAGGCAAGGTTCCCAGCAGCAGCAGCATCCCCCACCGCTGCCATCCGTTACGCCAGGCCACGCGCCTGCAGCCGCTATGCATCGTCGACCGTGCTCCCACTCCGAAAGATCCCACGCCCAAGCATACCCAAACGTCCACCACCGCACCGCGCCGACGATCGAGGGAGACCCAGGGCGTCAGCCCATAGGACTCCCGCGATCGCCAGACGTCACCCCTTCTGGGTCATGCCCTTCATCTTCCGCCTGCGCAACATCGTTGCCAGCCCGAAGATGCCCGTCCCCAGCAGCGCCAGCGACCGGGGTTCCGGCGTGACCGATATCGGCGTGACCGCTGCGCTATCGAGCGTGCCGCCGCCGTCCAGATCGACCGGGTTATATCCGAAGGCCGAAGCCCCGTAGATCTGGCCGTACGAGTCCTGGTAGGCGTTGCAGTTGCCGCTCACGGTGCAGAGATCGATGTCCCCCGATCCATCCAGCGCCGTCAGGTAGGACAGATACAACTGGCCCGTGGTACCGCCGGTCGTGTCGAGATAGGCGTAATCGGCAACCGGGTTATAGCCCGCGGGCCCTCCCACGCCACTGATGACGTCGAAGACCGGATCGCCCAGCGCTGCGTCGTTCAAGGTGATATCGGCCGCGGTCATCAGACCGTCGCTGCCGATGGTGACCGTCCCGGTGAGGGTGTACGCGGTGCTGCCGGCCGTCATCGTGGTGTCGGTGAGATCGTAGGTTCCAGCCGTAATAGGAGTAGCGTGCGCAGCGACGACGAAGCCCAAACCCAGGAGCGAGATCGAGAAGAGAGAAGACAGTTTGAGATGCATTTGATAAGTCCTGGCCAGAAATGAATTCATTACTAATTCATCTCTTAGCACTTCAAATGCCAATCGCGGTCGAATTCTTAGAAAGCTCTTATTTTCAGTCATGCGGCAAGCTTTTCCACAGACCGTAAGATCCTGCACGACGGCGGGGATTTCTGCGCAAAACTTCCCCGGAGTGGAAAAAGATTTCCACTCGCGGTGGCGGGGCGGCTTTCCACAGACGTGCGCGATCGGTTTTGCCGTAACTCCAACAGCTGATGGATAGAACCGCTCATCCATCCGGCGGCGCTCCCGTGCCCGCGCCGGTGCAGCGATAGACTATCCCCATGTCGACTCTCGCCACCATCCCGCTCACTACGATCGCCGGCGCTCCTGCCTCCCTCGCCGACTACTCGGGCAAGGTTCTCCTGCTCGTGAACGTCGCCAGCAAGTGCGGTCTCACGCCGCAGTACACCGCGCTCGAGGCCCTGTACCAGAAGTACAAGGAGCGCGGTCTGGTCGTGCTCGGCTTCCCTGCCAACGACTTCGCCGGCCAGGAGCCGGGCTCCGACCAGGAGATCGCCAAGTTCTGCTCCACCGAGTACCCTGTGACCTTCCCGCTGTTCTCCAAGATCCCGGTGACCGGCCCGGAGAAGCATCCCCTCTACGCGGCGCTGATCGAAGCCAAGCCAGAGCATGTTCCGCATGGTCCGTGGCGCGAGAAGCTGACCGACTACTCGGCGAAGAACGGCTTTCCCCCACCCAACGCTCTCCCCGAGCTGCTGTGGAACTTCGAGAAGTTTCTCATCGGCCGCGACGGCAGCGTGCTCGCCCGCTTCGCGCCGGACACACCTCCGGACGATCCGAAGATCGTCGCCGCCATCGAGCAGGCGCTGTAACTGCATCCCTGACGAAGCAGCACCCAGATCCTCTCGCCGAGCGCGGCACCCCAGGACCCTGCGTCTTATCGCCGCGCCGGCGCGTATCTCTCTACACCTGCATCTTCCCTCCGAAAGGCACGCCCACGATGCTTCACACGCCGCTTCGCACGCCGCTGCTCCGCACCACCTCGCTCCGCAAGCCACTGCTCTTTGCAGCCGCCATCGCTCTCACCGCGCCCGCCCTGGTCGCCGTTCCCACAATCCAAGCCCAGACGCCGATCCGCATCACCGCCGACCTCACCGAAGCTCCGCGCAAGCTCTATCACGCCGAGATCGATCTTCCCGTGAAACCCGGCCCCGCCACCTTCATCACCCCGGAGTGGATTCCCGGCAACCATCGCCCGACGGGCCCTGTCGCAGACATCACGGGCATCGTCTTCACCGCGGACGGCAAGCCGCTCTACTGGCGTCGCGACGACCAGAACCTCTACGAGTATCACGTCGAGATTCCCAAGGGCGTTACCACCCTGCACGCGCATCTGGACTGCATTGTGACCTCGCGCGCGGACGACAAGATTGCGGTGCTGGAGTGGGAGAAGCTGCTGCTCTATCCGGCCAACACGCCGGTGCGCGACATCGCCATTCAGCCCAGCGTGACGGTCCCTGCGGGCTGGGGCATCGGCACCGCGCTCACGCCGACGGGAACGTACGATCCGAACGCCAAGGTCGGCGGCACCACCGAGTTCCAGCCCACCAACGTCGAGCAGCTCGAAGACTCGCCGGTCATTGCGGGCGAGTACTTCCACGAGTTCGCGCTCGCTCCCGAGATCACGCCGAAGCACTACATCGACGTGGTCTCCGATGAGCCCGACGACTCCAACCTTCGCCCGCAGCTGCTCGACGAGATCTCGAACCTGGTTCGCGAGACGGGCGCCGCGTACGACTCGCGCCATTATCACGTCTACCACTTCCTGCTCACGCTCTCGGACATTACGGGCGGCGAGGGCCTGGAGCACGGACAGTCGTCGGACAACGGCGTCGAACGAGAAGGCGTTCGCCACGCAGCAGAGCCAGCTGGGCGATGCCGACCTGCTCGCGCACGAGTTCACGCACTCCTGGAACGGCAAGTATCGCCGGCCCTTCAACCTCTACCAGGACGACTTCTCGAAGATGCAGCAGGGCTCGCTGCTGTGGGTCTATGAGGGCATGACGCAGTATCTGGGCAACGTGCTGGCGGCGCGCTCCGGGCTCAAGTCGCAGGCCGCGTATCGCGATCTGCTCGCGCTCTCCGCCGCGCAGCTGGACTACAAGTCGGGCCGCGAGTGGCGTCCCACCGAAGACACGGCGATCGCGGCCAGCATTCTCCGCTCCGACGGTCCGGCCTGGTCGAACTGGCGCCGCGGCCAGGACTACTACCAGGAAGGCGAGCTCTTCTGGCTCGACGCGGACACCAAGATTCGCGAGCTGACCAACGATCAGAAGTCGCTCACCGACTTCCTGCACATCTTCCTGGGCAAGGGCGGCAACACGGGTCCGCTGATCGTCACCTACGATCGCGACGAGCTGGTGCGCGACCTCAATGACGTGGTGAAGTACGACTGGGCCAGCTTCATCCACGAGCGCATCGACCTCATCAATCCTCACGCGGACTTCGACGGCATCACGCGCGGCGGCTACAAGATGGTGTATGAGGATCACCCCTCCGCATCGCTCGCTGCGCTGATGCACGGTGGCAGCCGTCGCGGCGGCCGTGGGCCGTTCGTCTGGTACTCGCTCGGCCTGCAGCTCGGTGCCGATGGAACGATCTACGACGTGCGCTGGGGCAGCCCCGCCGACAAGGCCAAGCTTGCTCCGGGCCAGAAGCTGATCGCCGTCAACGGCCTCGTCTTCTCCGCGGACGCGCTGCACCAGGCGCTGGTCGACACCAAGACCGGCGGCCCCAAGGCCTCCGAGCCCATCCACTTCCTGATGCAGTCCGAGCAGTACATTACGCCGGTTAACGTGGACTACCACGATGGCGAGCGTTATCCAACGATGGTGCGCGTCGACGGCACCAAGGACTATCTTGACGAGATTACCAGCCCGCTCGCCAAGCATCCTGCGCCTCCGGCTTCCGAGAGCAAGGAAGACAAGGAGAACTAGCTCAACATTCAGCACAAACCAAAGGGCGCGAACCGAAACGTTCGCGCCCTTCGTTTTCCAGGAGCTACAATTTGTCCTCTCGACCGAAGTGGCGAGAGCGTTGTATTCGCGAGTGCCCGCAACACCACATCCTTCTCGGAGTCACCCATGCTGAAGCCGATCGTTCCCGCACTGCTGATCGCCGCACTCTTCACCGCAACCGCCGCTGCCCAGACCATGTCCGCGCCGACCACCGCTCCGGGGCGCGCCGCCTACACGGGCACGCCCGGCGACTACATCGCGCACGACTTCCACTTCGGCACCGGTGAGACGCTACCGCAGCTCAAGCTGCACTACGTCACCCTCGGCACGCCGCATCGAAACTCAAAGGGCACGATAGACAATGCCGTCCTGCTTCTCCACGGCACCGGCGGCGATACCCACTCGCTCTTCAATCCCGCGTTCTCCAACGTGCTCTTCGGTCCCGGCCAGCCTCTCGACATCACCAAATATTTCCTTATCTTTCCCGACGACATCGGCCACGGCGAATCCTCAAAACCTTCCGACGGGCTGCGCATGAAGTTCCCGCAGTACGACTACGACGACATGGTGCGCTCGCAGCACCAGATGCTGCTCGACGGCCTGCACGTCGACCACTTGCGCCTGATCCTCGGCACGTCGATGGGCTGCATGCAGAGCTTCGTCTGGGGCGAAACCTATCCGGAGTTTGCGGATGCGCTGATGCCGCTCGCGTGCCTTCCCGTGCAGCTGGCCGGCCGCAATCGCATGATGCGCTACATGGCCATCGAGAACATTGAGCGCGACCCGGCGTGGAAGAACGGCGACTACGCGAGTGAGCCGACGGAGGGCCTGCGCACCGCCAACGAGATGCTGCTCATCATGGGCTCGGCGCCGCTGGTGATGCAGACCAACTTCCCCACGCGGCAACAGGCGGAAGCCTACGTGGATAAATATCTGGAGCGCACCGTCGCCGCCACCGACGCCAACAACCTCATCTACTATGTGAACGCGAGCCGCAACTACGATCCCAGTGCGAACCTCGACCGCATCAAGGTTCCGGTGATGTGGATCAACTCCGCGGATGATTTTATTAATCCTCCAGAGCTGGGGATAGCCGAGAAGATGGTGCACACGATGCCGAACGCGCAGTTCGTTCTCATCCCCATCTCGGACAAGACCCGCGGCCACGGTACGCACACCATGGCGGCGATCTGGCAGAACTACCTGGTGCAACTGCTCAACGAGTCGGAACCGAAGCCGTAACGGTTCCGTCCGCGCTCACAGAGCTGCAGCGGCTACCGTCCAACCCTCGTTCACAACAGCCGAGCATTCAGAAAGAGGAGCTTCTCCCCATGGGCACGCCCGCCGCACGCAGAGCGATCCGCGCAAACAATCTCTTCGTCCTGTTCGTCACAGTTCTCGCGATTCCAGCAGTCGCGCAGCAGCCGGCGGCGCTCCCTCAGCCTGCGCTCCCTGTCTACGACGTTGTCTCGATTCATCCCCACAGTGCGCTCGACAACAACTCGGGCTTCTCGTATCGGCCCGACATCTTCAGCGCGACCAACATCACGCTGAAGCAGCTCGTCGCCTACGCCTACGGGATTCGCGAAGACCTCATCTCGGACCTTCCCAGCTGGGCTGACGCTGCGCACTTCGATCTCACCGCAAAGGTCTCCGACCCGGACCCCACAGCCCTCAGCAACCTCACCCGCGAGCAGATCGAGGCGATGCTCCGCCCGGTTCTCGCGACCAATTTCAGCTAAAGCTCCATACCCAAATCAACACGCTTGCGGTCTACGACCTGGTCGTCACCAAGGACGGTCCGAAGTTTCAGAAGAGCCCGCCGCCGCCGGTTGATCCCGATCATTCTGCTTCGAAGGAACAGCATCGCAACGGCTCGTGGCAGATGAATGACGGCGTCCTCACGTTAACGTCTCTTCCGCTATCCGCGCTCACCGGCGCACTGGCAGGGGAACTCCATCGCACCGTGATCGACAAGACCGGCCTCGCTGGCGACTATGATCTCAAGCTCAAATGGACACCCGACGATGACGCGCACGACGTCTCCGATAACGGCGCGGTCAATCCCTCTCCCGACCTCTTCACCGCGCTGCAGGAACAGCTCGGTCTGAAGCTGGTTCCCGCCAAAGGCCCCGTCACCACGCTCGTCGTCGACCACGCCGAGAAGCCGTCCGCCAACTAAACCGGCTCAGCCTTCGTCGGCAGCATCCTCGCGTGCGCGCGCTACTTCGGCGACGGCATACTCC
This sequence comes from uncultured Acidobacteriaceae bacterium, assembly GCA_963762375.1. Taxonomy (GTDB): domain Bacteria; phylum Acidobacteriota; class Terriglobia; order Terriglobales; family Acidobacteriaceae; genus Granulicella. Next base: position 308,712 of record CAVXKP010000020.1, on the reverse strand, counting down.
ATCGCATCCACCGCATCCGGAGAACCCACCAGCAACCCTTGCATCGCGCGCCCCACCAGCAGCAGCAGCGGCGCCGGCCCGCACTGCATCGCCTCCAGGCCATCGACTCTTCCCGCGGCCCAGCTCTGCTGCGCCGTGGCCGCATGCGAGATGGCGCAGCATGCCACATCGTCCGCAACTCCCGCCGCGCGAAGCTCCCGCGCAATCCGGCCGAGGTCGCGCCCCGGCATATAGACCACCAGTGTCGCGTCCTCAGGCAGGGCTCCGCTCCAAATCGGCGCAGCATCTTTCCCATCGGCATGGTGTCCCGTGCAGAAGATCAGCTTGCTCGCACTCCTGCGATCGGTCAGCGGCAACTGCAGCGCGGCCCCCGCGGCAAACGCGGCCGTCACGCCCGGCACCACCTCGAACGTCACGCCGGCCGCTCGCAGCGCCGCAATCTCTTCGCCCGCGCGACCGAAGACCAGCGGGTCGCCACTCTTCAGCCGCACCACGCTCTGCCCCGCGCGCGCAGACTCGATCATCAACGCATGAATCCCCGCCTGGGTAATCTTCGGCCGCCCGCAGCGCTTGCCCACGCTGGTCACCAGCGCGTGCCGATGCACCAGCGCCAACACCTCCGCCGGCACCAGGTCATCATGCAAGACCACGTCGGCCGACTGCAGCAGCCGCAGGGCACGCAGCGTCAGCAGCTCCGGATCGCCGGGCCCCGCGCCCACCAGGTACACCACGCCTTTTTCTGCGACGGTCATGCCTTCACCTCGTCGGCCGCAGCGAACCCATGCTCCCGCGCGTGTTGCCGCGCCCGCAGACGCGACGGACACTCCGCAAACCCGCACACCTCGCGCTGCGCAAGCTCATGCAGCAACAGCTTCCGCTCCTCGCCCACCGGCTCCACGGCCGTGACCTCGCGGCGCAGACGGCCCAGCTCCATCAGCCACTCGCCTGTATCGAGCGGCAACTGCGCGTTGATCTCTTTGCGCAGCCGCTGCGCCAGCGCCGGACTCTCCCCTGCCGTCGAGATCGCAATCTGCAGCTCGCCTCTGCGCACGACGCTCGGAAAGTAGAAGTCGCAGAACGGGGGATCATCGACGGCATTGCAAAGAATCCCCGCTGCGCTGGCCTCGGCAAACACTGCGCGATTGACCGCAGGGGTGGCCGTCGCAGCCACCACCAGGAACGCCCCGGCGAGATCCCCCGCGCGATACTCCCGCTGCTCCCAGCGCAGCTCTCCGGCCTCGGCCCAGGCCTGCACGCGCGGCAGAGCGTCGGGAGCAATCACGGTGATGCTCGCCTCCGCCGTCAGCAGGCTCTCAATCTTCGACTCCGCAATGGTCCCCGCGCCCACCACCACGCAGGGCCTCGCCGCCAGCTTCAGAAAGATGGGAAACAAACTCACGCCGTCACCTCAGCCACAAACAAACAAGCGCTCTCAAACACCAACAAGCAACCGCCTTCAGCCAACATTGGTCGGCACCCGTCCCGGCGACGGATCCCGCTCCACCGCCTCCACCACGCCGCCTGCCAGCAGGGTGCGCAGATCCTCATCGCTGGTTCGCCGGAAGTACGCGCGCAGATTCTCGCCCTCGCCGCGGCCCTTCAGATAGCCGCGCAGCAGCCGCTCAATCGCCTCCGGACAATCCTCCGCGGCGGCGCGATAGCCGATCTGGCGCGCAATGCCCGCATACTCTCCCACCGCTCCGCCGACGCAGAAATAAAACGCGTCGACCGTCTTCCCATCCTTCTTCAGCTTCTTGCCTTCGAGCCCGATATCCGCAATCCAGCTCTGCCCGCAGCTGTTCGTGCAGCCCGTCACATGCAGACGCAGCTGCTGATCGAACTCCGGCACCCGCTCTTCCATCTCGCCGACAAGCCACTTCGTAAAGCCCTTGGTCTCGGCGATCGCGAGCTTGCAGAACTCGGTTCCAGTGCACGCGACCGCGCCGCGATAGAACACGTTCGGCTTCACCTCGAATCCGAGCGCGGTCATCTTCTCCACCACCTCCTGCGTCTTCGCGCTGGGAAGATTCACGAGCACCATATTCTGCCCGATCGTCGCGCGCAGATGGCCGTCGCCATACTCTTCGCTGAGCGCTGCCAGCGCATGCAGCTGGGCCGGATTCAAGCGGCCGTTCAGGACCGTCGCACCGATGTAGCTCAACCCCTGCTGGCGCTGCGGATGCACGCCCACGTGGTCGCGATACACATCCTCGGCAACCGGCCCCTCGTCGCAGGGATCGAAGGTGAACCCGATCTTCTCCTCCACTGCGGCGAGCATGGTCTCGGCCGTCCAGCCATGCTTCATGAACAGATACTTCATCCGCGCGTGGGTGCGGCTCTCGCGCAGCACCTCCTGCTCGCGGAAGATCGTGCACACCGCCTTCACCGCGGCGAGCGCCTTGTCCTGCGGCACGAACGCGTTCAGGCGCACGGCCAGATGCGGCTCGGCCGAGAGCCCGCCACCCACGCGCATGCTGTAGCCAACCTCTTCCCTGCCATCCTTCACGCGCTTCAGCCCGGTGAGGCCGATGTCATTGATCTCGGGATAGCTGCACCAGATCGGGCATCCCGTGACGCTGATCTTGAACTTGCGCGGCAGGTTATAGAACTCCGGATTCGCGGTCAGCAGATGCGCCACCTCGACGGCCAGGGGCGAAGCATCCAGCAACTCATGCCCGTCCAATCCCGCGAGCGGGCAGCCGGTGACATTCCGCACCACGTCGCCGCACGCTCCCTTGGGGCTCAACCCAACCGCGGTCAACTGCTCCACAATCTCCGGCAGCGCCTGGATCGTCAGCCAGTGCAGCTGAATGTTCTGCCGCGTCGTGATGTCGGCGACTCCGCGCGCGTACTTCTCCGTGATGTCCGCGATGGTGTGCAACTGCTTGGCCGTGAGCAGACCGTTGGGCAGACCGATGCGCATCATGAAGTACTCGGTCGCCTTGCCGACGCCGCCCACGCCGCCGGTGACGCCCACGCCGTCGCCCTGCGTATAGACGCCCCACCACTTGAAGTAGAACTCCGCCCACTCCGGCAGGACGCTGCCGCGACCCTCGCGCGCAAACTGCCGCACCTCGTCCCACGCGGCCCAGGGATTCTTCTCCAGCTTCAGCCGCTCGGACCTCTGCGCCTTCGTCTCTTTCGCTGCTGCAACGGGCTTCACCACTTCGCTCAAGGTCGTCTCCAATCCATTCTGCACAACACATCACGCCATAAAACACAAAAGCCCACGATCTATCATTCGTGGGCACTCGGTAGTTCAGTCAGCCTTCGCTCATTGATCGTTCAACAAGCAGCTGTATCCGAGCTCCGGGCCCCGAACACGTACCGGACAGGTACAACAAGCTGCATTGCGCGAAACACTCATGATTCAAGGGTATGCGCCTGCCCACGCAACGTCAAACGGCGTCGTCAAACCACCCGCGACTCCGCCTCGTTCGCCGCTTCATAGATCTGCTCGAAGCTCTCAATCGCGTACAGCACGGGCTGCATCTTGCTTACGTCCACGGGCGTGGTCAGCACCTGCTCCAGATCGAACTCCCGAATCTCCAGCCCCGCACCGCGTTCCACCACGTGCGTGCACTCGCCGTGGGACGAGATCAGCCCGCTTCCGTACACCTTGATCTTCCCTGCCTCGTGGATCACGCCAAACTCCACCGTGAACCAGAACAGCCGTCCCCATCCGCTCCAGCGCTTCGGCACTCTTCAGCCCCGCGCACACCTTGCCATACTGCTCCAGGAAGTCCGCGAACACCGGGTGCGCATGCATCGGCACATGGCCAAAGACATCGTGAAAGATATCCGGCTCGGGCGTGTACTCCATCGCGTCGCGGCTGCGAATCCAGGTCGTCGTCGGAAACTTCCTGGCCGCCAGCATCTCGAAGAAGGCGTCCGCCGGCAGAAACCCACTCACCGGCGTCGAGTTCCAACCCGTCCGCGGCTGCAGCCGCGCGCTCACCTTCTTCAGCTGCGGCAGCTGGTCCACCTGCAAGCCGATCTGCTCGAAGCCCTCCAGGTACGCGCTGCATGCATGCTCCTCGAGCTGCGGCATGCGGCGCGTCACCAGCTCCGTCCAGATCGCATGCTGCTCCGGCGTGTATGCCGCCCAGTCCTGCTCAATTAAATAAGGCGCTGCGGCCACCAGCTTCCGTGAGTCGTTCTTCTGCAAATCGACGACAGGCACGCTCATGCGATTCTCCCTCACCGATGTTAGACGCTACTCCATCGCTCACAGGGTGGACAAATCCGCACCCTTCGCCTCGCGCCCCAGCGCCGTAACCCCCGCCACCATCAGAGCCACGATCACCACCGTAATCGCCAGCACCGGCCCAAACCTTCCGCCAAAATACCTCGTCGCCGCGGCTGCCTGCAGCACGCTGTTGCGCGACGACAACACGTTCCCCAACTGGTACGCCAGGCCCGGAAAGATCGCGCGCACCGCCGGCGGCGACATCTCGTTCAGGTGCACCGGGATCACGCCCCACGCTCCCTGCACCATGAACTGCATCAGGAATCCGCCGACCGCCAGCAGCACCGCGGTATGGCTCCACGCCCACAGCGGAATCATCGGGATCGCCAGCAGCGCGGCCGTAACAATCGCTCGCCGCCGGCCCACGCGCTCCGAGTAGCCGCCGAACCAGATCCCGCCAAACACCGCGCCCACATTGCCGACAATCGCAATCGTCGAAAGCGCCAGGCCGCGGATTGCGTGATCGTGCTTGAGAAACGTCGGATACAAATCCTGCGTGCCATGGCTGAACGACATGAACGCCGTCATCAGCACGGTGAGCGCCAGCAGGCTCGGCAGATACTTCAGCATCTCCCAGCCGCCCGACGGCTTCGCCCCTCCCTGCATCGAGCGCGCCGCCCTGCGCTGCGCCAGCCACGCCGGCGACTCGTCCACGTTCCGCAGCAGCAGCAGCAAGAGCAGCGACGGCACCGCGCCAATCAGGAACAGCATTCGCCACGCGCTGAACATTCCCGTGCCGTGCAGATACGGAAACAGCAGGTACACGAGCGCCGCCAGCATGTTGCCGACGACGTATCCCTCCTGCAGCAGCCCCGAGAAGAACCCGCGCCCCTCGGTCGGCAGGCTCTCCAGCGCGAGCGCCGCGCCCACGCCCCACTCCCCGCCCATCGCGACGCCAAACAGCGCGCGCGTCGCCAGGAACCAGCCGAAGGTCGGCGCAAAGGCCGAGGCAATCGCAAACAGCGAATAGCTCACCACGTTCAGCATCAGCGTTGGCCTGCGCCCGAACTTCTCGGCCAGCTGCCCAAAGACCAGCGCCCCCACCGGCCGCATCAGCAGCGTCCAGAAGATGCTCTTCGCCGCCGTCGCCAGGCTCACATGAAACGTAGCCGCGATCGCATCCAGGCAGAAGGTCAGCAGGAAGAAGTCGAACGCGTCCAGCGTCCACCCCAGAAAGCACGCCGTGAACGCGCGCCGCTGGCGTCGCAGTCAACACACGAAGCGGCTGCAGCACGTTCATCCTCTGGCAGCTCCTCATCGTCTTCGTGTCGATTAGCAAGCTTGGCCCGCAGCGGAATGCCGGGATCCACAAACGGAGCCTCCGCCGTTCCCGGATGCGACTGCAGAATCTTGTGGTGCAGGCAGTACAGCGCCAGCTCCAGCCGATCCGCCACGCCCAGCTTGTCGTAGATCTTGCGCAGATAGTTCTTCACCACCTGCTCGGTCGTTCCAATCTGGTAGGCGATCTCCTTGTTGCGCATGCCGCGCGTGATACAGCGCAATGATCGCGAGCTCTTTATCCGAGAGCCGCGGCTGCGACCGCGGATTGGTCAGCATGCGACGCCTGCTCGCGATACGCATCGATCACCCAGCTGATCGACTGGTTATCGATCCACGTCTCGCCGGCCGCAATCTTGCGCACGCACTTGACCAGCATGTCCGGAGAGATCGACCGCGGCACCACCCCGCGCACCCCGCGCCGGAACAGCTCCACCGTGTTGCCCTCGTCGCTCGACGAGATCTGCACGATCAGCTTGGCCTCCGGCGCCCGCCGCATGAACTCCGGAATCGCGTCGATGGTTCCTGAGATCAGGTGCCCTTCGAGCAGCACCACGTCGGTGGGAAAGTGCTGCAGCGCGGCATACAGATTCTCGAGCGTCTCCGCCTGCGCCACCACGCGGATATCGTCTTCCAGTGCAAATACCTTGCGCATGCCCACGCGATAGATGGCCTGCGAGTCCGCAAGAATGACCCGTATCCCACCACTAGAGCTATGGTCGCCCGGGTCGAGCTCGTCTACATCGCCCGCCAGGTCGTCCTGATGCTCCATTGCCATCGCCATTTGCCAACTCATCGCTCATAACTGCCTAGCCCCTAAACGAGTATTCATCGATGACCGCGGCCGCCATTCGTTTGTCTGTTATCCGCTGATGTCGAACAATCCGCCCCACGCAATGCAGCAGTACGTCCCGCTCGCCCGCCCATGATCGCGGCCGGCATGGTCAATTCAAACCGAACCTCGCTTCCGACCGGAGGCAGTTCCTCTGCCGCAAACAGCAAACCGTTCGCAGACACATCTTCCGTAATCCCCGGATACTCCCGCTCCGCCGTCCGCAGCACGATCTCGAGGCGCAACGGAAAGCGCACCGCCGCCCGCACCGGGATGCTTTCGTAGGATCGATACAGGGTCGCCAAACGACCCTCCTTCCGGAAGTTACTATCTCTTCGTTCGTCTTGAACACAAAATAGTTCAACGACAAGTGTTACCAAAGAATTCTACTGCACCCCTTGGCATTTGCACGACCATTTCCAGAACATATCCTCAGCCTCTGCACGGGGTAATCTAGCTGTGCAGCCCCTGGTCCTCCGTCGGGCTGCGGGAGACAACGGTTCCCGTGCGCGGAGATTTTGCACCGATTTCGTGCCAAATTGCCGTTTCAGCCATTGCGAAACCAGCTGAAATCCGCGATACTTAGGTGTTCGGACTTTTGCGTCCGTCGGTTCGGCCGATCATCCCCTGGATTGCTTCCAGCGCATTTGACGGCTACCCTGAATACATTCGAGTTTTTGAGAGGATCTACCCTGTGTTGATGATTCGTTTGGCGCGCGTTGGCGCCCGTAAGCAGCCCCATTATCGCGTCGTTGTCATCGAGAAGGATCGCGCCCGCAATGGCCGTTCGGTGGAAGTGGTCGGAACCTACAACCCCCGCACCGAGCCCGCCACGGTCGACTTCAAGCGCGACCGTATCGATTATTGGACAGGCAAAGGCGCCCAGCTCTCGGAGACCGTCGGCAAGCTCCTTGCGAAGCACCAGCCGGCCGCGGTTTCCAGCCCCGAGCCCGAAGCCACCAGCGCGGCATAAGTAACCATCCTGCCGTAACTTCCGTGGTTTTAGGCGAACCTAAAGAGTATCGCTAAGTCGGGCCCGCTTGCAGTACACTCACACCAGCCAACACCGCCGTTTTGATGTTTATCGTAGACTTTGTGTCTGACCTGATCAGATTTCCTGCCCTGATTTGCGCTAACACCTCAAAGCGGTTACTGGCGAGACCCCTTCCATGTGAGAGAAGCGGCTCCGGTACTGCGGTGCGGGCGTAATACTCTCTTGAGGTGTACGAGTGTCTGATTCAACAGTGGTGCCCGACAGCAACTTTGCTGTCAACGAAATGCAAACGTTAATGACCGAGATTACCCGGGCCCTGGTAGACGATGCCGCCGCGGTCCGTGTCGAGGCTGTTACCGAGCAGGAAGCGACGGTTCTTCGCCTGCATGTCGCCCCCAGCGATATCGGTAAGGTCATCGGGAAGCAGGGACGCACCGCGCGCTCTCTGCGAACCATCCTTGGAGCGGCCAGTATGAAGTTGCAGCGCCGCTTCTCGCTCGACATCGTCGAGGCCGGTCGTGAACATCATCCTCACGATAACCAGCATCACGCTCACGACAACCAGGATCACGCCGAGAGAGACTGACCCAACTCGCACCCAGCCTCTCTCTTCGCGCGCTCTCCCAGAGGCCCACAGCGTTGAACGGCATCTCCACCTCAGCATGGTTTCCCATCGCACGCCTGCTTCGCCCGCAAGGGCGTCGCGGCGAGCTCCTCGCGGATCCTCTCAGCGACCTTCCGGGCCTCTTCGACGGCACCCACGACGTCGTCCTTGCGGGCGCGGACGCATCGGGCCCCGCGCCGGGAGCTCCGACCCTCGCGCATCGAAGAGCACTGGCTCCCCACCGGCAAGAACGCCGGCCGCGTCGTCCTCAAGCTCTCCGGCTGCGACAGCATCTCCGCCGCCGAAGCTCTCGCCGGCCAGCAGCTCTTCATCGCCCGCAGCCAGCTCCCCGCGCTCGACCCCGGCACCTTCTTCGTCGGCGACCTGCTGGGCTGCACCGATCTACAACGTTACCCCGCGACAACGCCGCGGGCGAGCCCGTCGGCACCGTCATCGACGTCGAGTTCGCCACCGCGCCCGACGGCCGCACCCGCCTGGAGGACGCCGCTCCGCTGCTCGCCGTGCAACTTACCGCAGCGCCAGCACCGGCCGAGCCCATCCTGATCCCCTTCGTCCTCGCCTGGATCGACACCATCGACATCGCCGGCCGCCGCATCACCATGCACCTCCCCGACAGGCCTCCTCGACACCTCCGACGAGCCTGCCCCCCTCCGAGCTACCTCCGACCCCTCCGAATAGAATCCTCGGCAGCCGTGGCGAGACGCTGCGCGTCTTCGCTTGCACCCGTTGCGTCAAAGTCTTCGCTGCGCTACGTTGCGTCAAACGCCTTGGTCCTCCCATCGTCCAGCTACAGAGCCATACACTGAACCCCCGCCTTATGCGCTTCGACATCCTCACCATCTTTCCGGAGTTCTTCGGCTCGCTCCCCAGCCCGGGCAGCGACGCCCAGGGCATCCTCGGCCACGGCGTCGTCTCCCGCGCCCTGCGCACCGGCCTCGCCAGCGCAGCTATCCACGACCTTCGCGCCTTCACCCACGACCGTCATCGCACGGTCGACGACCGCCCCTTCGGCGGAGGCGAGGGCATGGTCCTCAAGCCCCAGCCCATCTATGAAGCTCTCGAATCCTTAAACCTTCCCTCGAAGTCTGAGCGCGCATCTACGTCATCGCAAAAAGAAACCGTCATCCTGCTCTCCGCCCAGGGCAAGCGCTTCACCCAGTCCACCGCCCGCCGCCTGGCCACGCTCGACCGCGTCGTGCTGCTCTGCGGCCGCTACGAGGGCGTCGACGAGCGCGTCTCCCAGCTCTTCTGCGACGAAGAGCTCTCCATCGGCGACTACGTCCTCTCCGGCGGCGAGCTGGCCGCCGCCATCATCCTCGACGCCACCGTCCGCCTCCTCCCCGGCGTCCTTGGCCACGCCGACTCCAGCCGCTACGAGAGCTTCGGCGAAGGTGACCCCGCCGACAAGCCTTCTACCGAGGACTGGTGTTCCCCGCTCCACCAACAGCTCCAACGGCATCCTCGACTACCCCCACTACACCCGCCCCGCCGACTTCCTCGGCCTCTCCATCCCCGAGCCGCTGGGCAACGGCGACCACCTCGCCATCCGCCGCTGGCGCCGCCAGGCCGCTCTGGCCAAGACCCTCGCCAACCGGCCTGACCTCCTGGCCACCGCCGAGCTCTCCGACGACGACCGCGAGTACCTCGCCACCCTCGGCTACACCTCCAGCCCGACAAGCTAGCATGGTTTAGGCAACATCAGCTTACCTCATAGCACTATTGCTTTAACGTTATAGCACATTGCCAATGCGTAAGCTGAGTTAGCTATCCAGCTGTATAGAGATCCCTCGCCAAGGCACCGATAGTCGACCTACTGCGCCACCGGCAGTTGGAAGTCCACGCCCGCCGCGCGATTGACCTGCTCGGTAGCCGGCCAGATCCAGCGCCGCCACCGGAATCTCCTGGCGCCGCCCATCGGTCACATACAGCGTGGTGCGCGTCAGCGCGTAGTTGTGAATCTTCTCCGGAGCCCGCCCATCCTTGAACACCAGCGTCACCGCATCGTTGTTGTACAACGAACGCGCCGTCACCACGGTCGATCGGCGCTCGCGACTGCGGCTCCGGTGCCGCATATCGTCCGCCGTATACGGTATCGGCGGAGCATCGTCGTACGGCCCCTGCGGTCATAACCCTGAGGCCCATAACCCGGTGGCCCATAACCCTCGGCCGCTACGCCCGAGCCGTCATCATACGGTCCCACCCCCGGCCCGACATCGTAGCCGCCATCGTCTCCGTAGTCCGTATCATCGGCATCGAGCCAGCCATAATCCCACGGCCCATACCCGTACCCCACGCCATAGCCCACGCCATAGCCATAGCCGCGGCGCCGGACGATCCCACCCGCGGTGATAAAACGCCCGGCCGCGCCGCCGGACACGCCTACTCCGCCGCCGAACGCCCGTCCCTGCACCCCATACCGTGGCGCATACGCGATCCGCCCGCCGCCATAACCCGCGCGATACCCTCCAGCATAGCCCTCGGACGAGCGAACCCACCCGGGCACGCGCGAAAATCCACCCGGCGCGGAGCAAACCCCGCATGTCATAGAACCGCCCAGAAAATCCACCACCATGGAATCCCCCGCCGCCACCATGCCCACCGCCACCCCGCTGCGCATACGCCGGAGCGGCCACCAATCCAACCACCAACGCAACCGCGAAGAGTTGCCTCATACCTATACTTGACGCTCGGCGCCCGCAAAGAGTTTCGCCAAATTCCGCGCCTACGTCACAAAAGGCCGCGCCGCCCCCGCACTGTCTCGGAGGGGACGATGCCTCTCCGGCGGCTACTCCGCCAATAGCTTCTTGATATTTGAATCCACGTCACTCTTATCGATCACGCCGAGGTAGGTGGCGGCGATCCGGCCCTGCTTGTCGATCAGATAGGTCGCCGGAAGGGCCTTCATCCTATAGGACACCAGGAGCATGCCGTCCCCCATCAGAACCGGGTAGTTCATCTTGTGCTCCGAGACGAACGGCTTGACCTTGCTCCAGGCCACAGCGGCGCCCGTCGTCGTCTCATAGGAGGTGTCCATCGAAATGCCGACGACCGTAAAGCTGTCGCTCGTGTGAGCGGATGCCAAGGCGAGCAACGACGGAATTTCCATCTTGCATCCGCCGCATCGGTCGCCCAGAAGTTGAGCAGCACCACCTTGCCGCGATAGTCGGTGAGCTGCCTGGTGGTTCCAGACGCGTCAGCCAGTTGGAAGGGCGGGGCGGCCTGGCGGCTGGCTGCCGGCACCATCGTGGCATGAACGTCTTGCTGGCCGGAGGCGTTCGTGGTCGCGAGGACCAAGGCTAGAAGCGCTACGAAAATCCCTGTCTGTCCCATCCACCTTCTTATCAACTTCGAACCCTCCGCACAACTGTTCCACACCATACGATGCAAGGCAACGGGCGGGGAGGGTGGCCACGCCCAGACTCTCGCCGTCCGCGCAGGACCGAAGCTACTCGCCGTCCGCGCAGGACCCATGTGGAAAAGTGCTGCAAAAACGCGGCATCTCATGTAAACTGAATCCTGCGACTTTACGTAAGGAATCCATCATGTCTATCCATCCGATCATGCAGAAGCTGGCTGACAAGCTCCAGCGCACCGACCTCCCTGACTTCGCCCCCGGCGACACCGTCCGCGTGCAGGTGAAGATCAAAGAGGGCGACAAAGAGCGTCTCCAGGCCTTCGAGGGCATGGTCATCGCCTGCAAGAAGGGCCCCCAGGGTTCCTTCACCGTCCGCAAGATGAGCTTCGGCCAGGGCGTCGAGCGCATCTTCCCCTACAACTCCAAGGTCGTCGACAAGGTCGAGAAGATCCGCTCCTACCAGGTGCGCCGCTCCAAGCTCTTCTACCTCCGCGGTCTGCGCGGCAAGGCTGCCCGTCTGCGCGAGGTCGAGCGCACCGCGTAGTCTCACGCCATTGCAGCAAGATTTTCAGCAACATACAAGAGGCGACCCATCGGGTCGCCTCTTCGCTGCTTCTAACCTTGGGCCCTACTGGGCGTGGACGCCGCGACCGGCGTCGCTGCGGGCAGCCGCCGAACGGGCCGCGACCGCCGCCGGAGCCACCGCCGCCGTCTTCTTCACCGCCGGTCCCGACAGCGTAACCTTCCCCTTCGGAATCAGGATGCACGGCTGTGGCTCTGCCTTCTGCCCCGGCAGCACCGGGGGAGCCGACCGCCGCATCTGCCCCTCCGGGCACGGCGGCAGCAGCAGCACCGGCTGCAGGTTCACAGGAATCGGTGGCGGCTTCACAAACGCGCCCTTCAGCGTCGGCATTCTCATGGCTTCCCGGCCACACATACGGAGCCTTCAGCAATCCGCCATAGCCCTACTACCGGGTACGGGGTCGGCAGATGGAAGTCGCGATCCACCAGCACATACGCCGACGACGGCTTCTTCCCCAGGGCCTTCCCCAGCAGCCAATCATCCGACGCCACCTGCAGCGTGTGGTCGCCCGTCGTCACCGTCAGGGTCTTCTGGTTGAAGGCGTTCTTCTCTTCCTTGGATCCGGTAAACGGATGATTCGACACCACCACGGTCCCAATGCCCGGAGCGTACAGATAGATGAACTTCAAGTCGGCGATGTTGTAGTTCAGCTCCGCCTTGCCGATCATGCCGTCCACGGTAAACGTTCCGCGCGTGATGGTCACCGGAATCAGCTTGGGGGCCTTCTCCTTCACGACCTTGATCTTCTTGCCACGCTCGTCGTAGCCCAGGTCGGTCGCCGTCTGGAAGACCGGCTTGCCCTTGTCGTCGAACAGCGGATGCCCCTTCTTGTCCCGCTGCTGCCGCACCGCCGGGTTGAACATCGGCTGGCCATCCGGATCCAGGCGCTGCCGTCCCTCTTCGTCCAGCATCGGCGTCGGCGGCATCACGATCACCGAATTTGGCCCGGTATAGATCTTCTTCTTCGCCTCTTCGGCCTTCTTTTCCTTCTTCTCCTGCTCGGCTTTGGCCTTCTCCGCCTTCTTTGCGTCCTGGCTCGAGGCGCGGCCAGCAGCCGGCACAGCGGCCTGGGTCGCTGCCGCCGGAGTCGGCGCCGGAACAGCATCCTGCGCGCGCAACACCTGTACCATCATCAACATCGGAGCGCCGACCAGCAGCAGTCTCCACGTTCCATCCATTCGCATACGCATACATCTCCAGCTAAACGATCTCGTCTCAACTTCAGGGCGGTGCTGCAAGCATAGGACAAAAGTTTGCGCTTCGCCAGTAACTACCGGCTTACTCCCAATGCCCAAGAGTCCTACTCTCCGCGCAAATCGCCCATCTGCTGGAACTTCCTCGCGCCGCCTGTCGCCGCATGCGCGAAACTTTCACACCCGGCGCATCCGCTACACTCGAAACAGGCCTCCCGGCCGCGCGTACACGATGGCTCTCTTCTCCATACCCAAGGTCGCCGGCGTCACCAAGGCCACCGCCAAGCAGCAAATGCTCAAGCAGCTGGTCTGCTCCGACGCCCCCGAACAGGCGCTGCGCTACCACGGCTTCCGCGTGATCGCCGGGGTGGATGAGGTCGGCCGCGGAGCGTTGTTCGGCCCCGTCGTGGCCGCCGCCGTCATCCTTCCGGTAAAGCTCGCAACCCTCGCGCGCATGGGGCTCAAGGACTCAAAACAGTTAACCCGCGAGCAGCGCGAAAAACTCGACCGCAAGATCCGCAAGGTCGCCCTCTGCTACGCCGTCGCGGAAGTCGACGCCGAGACGATTGACCGCGTGAACATCTACCAGGCCTCGCGCCTGGCGATGTTGCAGGCCGTTCAGCGGCTCACCGTCGAGCCCGACCACCTGCTCATCGATGCTCTGCGCATCGACCACCCGTGTGCGCAGACCCGGCTCTACTACGGCGACGCGCTCTCACTCTCAATCGCTGCCGCCTCGGTGATCGCCAAGGTCCATCGCGATGCGTTGATGCGCGAGCTCGACTTGCTGCATCCGCAGTACGGCCTGGCCTCGCACAAGGGCTATGCCACGCCCGAGCACCGCAAGGCGCTGAGAGAACACGGCCCCTGTCCGCTGCACCGCAAGACGTTCGCGCCGGTTGCTGCCGCCGATCCCAACGCTGCGCTCGACACGTTGATCGAATCCGGCGACCTGTTCGTCGATGATCCCGAAGAACAGGGGATAGAGTGTAGGGAATAGAGTGTAGAGATCCGAAGTCGCCGCTTGCCCGTTCTTTCTATCCCCCAATCCCCGATCCCCTGCTCCCTATCCCCTGCCCCTGACATCCAATTCCGAGGAGGACCCTACGTGGGACGAAAGCTTCTCTGCATCACCGCGCACCCTGACGACGAATGTTTTGCCTTCGGTGGTGCGCTCGCTTCGGCGGCTCAGCGCGGCATCGAAACCAGCGTCCTGTGCCTCACCGACGGCAGCGCCGGGTCCTACCGCGGGGCGGCTTCGTCGGCGGAGGAGCTTGGCCAGCTTCGCCGCTCCGAGTTTGCCGCCTCCTGCGAGATCCTCGGCGTCCGGCATCACGAGATCCTGGACTACCAGGACGGCCAGCTCGAGTTCGCAAGCTACTCCAAGCTCGCCGCAGACCTCGTCCAGCGCATCCGCGTCCTTCGCCCCCAGGTCATCGTGACCTTCGGCGGCGACGGAGGCGCTCAACACCCACGCCGATCACACCGTGACCTCGTCGGTCGCGACGGCCGCCTTCCACTGGGCCGGCTCGCCCAAGCGCTTCCCTGCCCTCGGCGAGCTCTACACGCCGCAGCGGCTCTTCTATCTGACCACGGATTTCTTCATCGAGGGCCGCCTCCGCCACATTCCCGCCCCCTGGACCCACAGGCTCGACGTCGCCTCGGTGCTTTCCCTGCGCATGAAGGCGATGCAGGCCCACAGCACGCAGGCTCCGCTCATGGAGCGCGCCGGCCCGCTGATCTTCAAGAAGCACGGCAACACCGAGCACTACGCCCTGGCCGCTTCGCCCATCGCTCAACCGGCCACGCAGTCCACCGATCTCTTCGAAGGCGTCACGGAGTAGCGGTGGCCACGCATCACAAGTGGCTGCCACCGCCACCTTCCCTGTTTTCAACTTCTTCCCCAGCCAATAGCCCACCCGCAGCAACAGCAACAGGCTCAGGACCGCGGTCACCTTCCACGGCGTGCGCACGCCGGTCTTCACCAGCCACCAGTAGTGCACGCAGGCCATGGCGCCGGCGAGATACACCAGGCGGTGCACCCGCGCCCAGTTTTTTCCTCCCATCGCCCGCAGCACCCTCTGCGGCGACGTGACGGCCAGCAGGAGCAGAATCAGCCACGCCCCAAAGCCTACCTGGATAAACTTCCTCTTCTTCAGATCATCCAGCATCGTCGGCCAGATCAGCTTGAGCTGCGTCCAGGGCTGGGACAGATGCCCGGCCCGCAAGCCTGCCATCGCTGCCGGGACATCGTAGCCGCTGAACAGCAGCACGTAGGTCAGCAGGTGCAGCGTGGCATAGAAGAACGCGTACAGCCCAATCATCCGCCGCAAGCGAATCGTCCAGCTCAACCCCGACCACAGCCGCCGCAGCGGCGTAATCGTCAGCGACCCCAGCAGCATCCACAGCGCCCAGTCGCCGGTAAAGTGCGTGATGTAATTCACCGGATCGGCCTGCAAGGCGAGCGTCCCCTTGAAGTACATCCGCAACAGGAACAGCGCCGGCAGCAGGCACAGCAGATGCACCACAGACTTCACATAAGGAATCGCTCGATTCGGCATACAGTTTTTAGTTGTCCGTTCTCAGTTCTCAGTTGTAAAGCCTATCTCTCGCCGCAACCTGCGACATCTCCTCACCGCAACAGATCCACCCTCACCCGAACAATTCCGATCGCCGCCTGTCCCTGAGAACGGACAACTGAGAACGGACAACTAATAATTCTTCCGCAGATCCATTCCCGCATACATGGACGCGACCTGGTCGCCATAGCCGTTGAACATCAGCGTCGGCACCACCTTCGGAAAGATGCTGTTGGTATTCAGCAGCCGCTCATGCGCCTGCGACCAGCGGGGATGATCCACGGTCGGATTCACGTTCGAATAGAATCCATACTCATCGGACGCCAGCTCATTCCAGGTCGTCTCCGGCATCTTCTCCACAAACTTGATCTTCACGATCGACTTCGCCGATTTGAATCCATACTTCCACGGCACAATCACCCGCACCGGGGCCCCCTGCTGATTGGCCAGCGTCTCGCCGTAACTGCCAAAGGTGAGCAGGGTCAGCGGGTTCATGGCCTCATCCATCCGCAAGCCTTCGGAGTACGGCCAGCGAATGCCGTCCGGCAGGATCTCCTCCTTCGGATTCTCGACGGAGATGAACTGCACGAACTTCGCCTTGGGCAGCGGCTCTACCACCTTGATCAACTCGGCCAGCGAATACCCATCCCAGGGAATGACCATCGACCACGCCTCCACGCAGCGGAAGCGATACACCCTGGACTCCATGGGCCGCAGGTGGAAGAGCTCGCCGAACTGGAAGGTTCGCGGCTTCGCCACCAGCCCCTCCACCGACACGTTCCACGGATAGGTCTTCAGCTTGTAGGCATTCTTCGCGGGATCGCCCTTGTCCTCGCCAAACTCGTAAAAATTGTTGTAGCTCTTGGCCTTCGCCTCCGGCGTCGTCTCGCGATCGGGCACCGCATAGGGCGTCGTCACCAGGCCATCGATCTTCACCTCGGCGCGCGCCTGCTTCCCCAGCGCCGCCGCCACACCCACGGCTCCCAGCCCCGCCATCAGTGTCCGGCGGTTCATCTGGAACGCCTCAACCGTCGCCTTCGGCGTAATCTCCGACGACGGAATCTCTTTCTCCCTATCCTTAAGCAACAGCATCGCAACCACCTCTCCTACAACCTACTTGCTCATAGGACGCTCGACCGTCCTGTAAGTTACAACGTCCTTACTCCCCTGCCGGATGTTGCCACTCTCCGCGCCGAACCAATCCCCTGCCCAGGAACACGATCGTCCCCGCCACGGCCACAAATCCGGCCAACAATAACTCCCGTCGAAAGTTAGGCCGCGACACGACAATGTACCCAAACCCCGCCAGCGCCAGCAACGGCGGCAACGGGTAGACCCACATCCGAAACGGCCGCGGCAGCTCCGGCCTTCGAGCCCGCAGCACCATCACCCCCACATGCTGCAGCCCAAACTGCAACAGGATCCGCAGCACCACCAGCGCCGCAATCACGTCCGCCAGCGAGAAAAAACAGAACAGGCAAGCCATCCCCGCCAACGCCAACAGCGACACGTACGGAAACCCACGGGTCGGATGCAGCCGGCCGAAGACCTCCGGAAAGTTTCCATCCCGCGCCGCCGCAAACGGTATCCGCGAGTAGCCCAGCAGCAGCGAAAACACGCTGGCAAACGCCGTCACCATCACCAGCACGGCCGCCAGCTTTCCCAGCGCCAGCGCTGCTCCTGCGCCCAGCGCCGGCGTATAGGCCACCCGCATCATCTCCGAAAGCAGAGCCCGCCGCGCGCCAATATCCTGCGCCGCCACAATCGCCGGAGACCCCAGCACCGCCAGCACGCTCGCATTCAGCCCCAGGTACAGCACGGCCACGATCCCGATCGAGAGCAGCACCGCCCGCGGAATCGTTCTGCCTGGATTCCGCGCCTCGCCGCCCAGGAACGTCACGTTGTAGTAGCCCCAGTAGTCGTAGGTCGCGATCAACATCGCCGAGCCCAGCCCCACAAAAAATCCATGGTCGAGCTTCCAGGCGCCGGCCGGAAATGCGACGACGCGCGACCACTGTCCATGCAGCAGCCCCGTCATGATCGCCCACCCAATCGTCCCCAGCACCACCACCAGCATGCCGGTCGAGAGCCCTCGCATCGCCGCCAGCCGCCGATACAGCAGCACGACCGCCAGCACCACGACGGCAATCGCCAGGCCCGTCGCCCGCCCGGCGGTCACTCCAAAGGTGTAGCTGCCCACGTGGAGCGCATGGACCGTCCCCGCCGTCACCCAGCCCGGCTTGAGAAAGCCCGCATACTGCGCCAGCCCAATGCATCCGCTGGCCACGCTGAGCGGCGCCGAGAAACAGATCTGAAACACGAACAGGAAGCTAAGCCACCGTCCCGGCCCACCGGGAAACATCTCGGCCAGGTAGTGGTAGGTGCCTCCAGCCTCGGGCATCGCCGCGCCCAGCTCCGCCCACACCAGCCCATCGCAAGCGGCCAGCAAAGCGCCGAGCACCCACCCCAGCATCGCCTGCGGGCCGCCCATCGCGGCCAGCAGCAGCGGCAGTGTCAGGAACGGTCCCACCCCGATCATGTCCAGCAGGTTCAGCGTCACCGCGCCCGGCAGGGTCAGCGACCGCTCCAGCCTCTCGTCCTCAAACGTCATTACGCCAGTCTATGCGCACCACGCCCGCCAACTAACCGCCAACGAACCATTGCGGCACCCCGACCTCGCCGGCAGGCATGGATCTCCGCGCTATGCCGGTGAACCTCGCACCGAACCTTAGCTCTCGACGTCCGCGCCGGACCGCGGAGGCAGCAGGACGTGAGAACCTAGTCTGATGAAGCTCTCCGCGCCTCTCGCTCTCGCGCTCTGCCTCACGACGCCTCTCAGCCCATTCGCTCAGCAAGCCGCCCCGCCCCAGGGCACGCAGCCGTTCACGGACCCCGCCAACCTGCGCGGCGAGCGCGTCTCGCCAAGCGACGGTCACGAGCTTCCCATCGACCAGGGAGCGAGCGGTCTCGAGCAGCTGCTGCGCCAGCTCAATACCCGCGCCTCCATCCTCAACATCGTGGCCCATCCCGACGACGAGGACGGCGGCATGCTCACCCTCTACGCGCGCGGCCTTGGCGCCCGCGTCACCGACCTCGCCCTCACCCGCGGCGAAGGCGGCCAGAACTTCGTCACCGGTGACTTCGAAGATGCGCTCGGCCTGATCCGCACCCAGGAGCTTCTCGCCAACGACCGCTACACCGGCGTCTCCCAGCTCTTCGGCACCGAGGTCGACTTCGGCTTCTCCAAGACCAAGGAAGAGTCCTTCCAGAAGTGGTCCCACGAACGCGTCCTCTACGATGCCGTGCGCGCCATCCGCATCGTCCGCCCGCTCGTGATCACCGCCACCTTCATCGGCAACGTGACCGATGGCCATGGCCAGCACCAGGTCTCGGGCGAGATCGCGCAGGAGGCCTTCAAAGCCGCCGCCGATCCCAAGGTCTTCCCCGAGATGATCCAGGAAGGCATCCTGCCGTGGCAGGCCCTCAAGGTCTACGCCCGCGTTCCCTTCGCCGACATCAACAGCAAGGGCGTCTACGACTACGCCACCAACCAGTACATCCCCGCGCGCTTCACCAACTACGTCACCGGCCAGGTAAGCACGACCAAACCCCATGCCGACGTCAGCGTCCCCGAAGGCACCGTCGACCCGCTGCTCACCGACCCGGCCACGGGGCAACCCATCAGCTACGTCCAGTTCGCGCGCCTCGGCCTGCTCAAGCAGCGCACCCAGATCAGCAAGAACATGGGCATGCCCCGCCCCGGGAATCATGACTCCGGCTACACGCTCTACGGCTCGGTCCTGAACAATGCCTCGTCGGAATCATCCACTGCCCGGCAGACGATCACAGCAGCAGGCAATGCGGTAAGCCAGCAGGCGAGACGCTCCATGCGAGCGCAAAGCGCGATCGACAACGCCAACCTCGCCAACCAGCCCAGCTTCTTCGACGGCATCGACACCTCCATCGAAGGCATCGCCACGCTCGCGCCCGATGCGCCTTCGTTCCTGCCGTCTCAACTGGCCCGCCTCACGGAGGAGATCGCAGCCGCAACCCGTGCGTTTGATCCGCACGATCCGGCGAAGGCCGCGCCCGCTCTCCGGGACGCGCTGCAAACCACCGATGCGCTCATCGGACAAGTCTCCAACGCCGCCCTGGCCGGCAACGAGAAGGCCAACGTCCTCCACGAGCTCCGCATCAAGCGCGTGCAGCTCAACGATGCGCTCGTCCTGGCTCTCGGCCTTCATCTCGACGCGACCGCTCCCTCCAGCGACGTCGTCGAAGACACGGCAGCCGTGGTCGAGACGTCCCTCTCGGAATCTTCGCCCGCATCCCTTACCCTGAGTCACCTGTCGATCGACGGAGCGCTTCCAACCCAACGCCAGTTCCTGATCGCGCCAGCCGCGCAGCAGCTCGCGGACGGAAAGCCCCTCGTCCAGAGCGCACAGATTCCGGCCGGCCATACAACGGAGATCACCCAGCCGTACTTCTATCGCGACAACATCGAGCAGCCTGTCTACAAGCTGCGCGACCCGGCCCTGCGCAACGCTCCGCAGACACCGGCACCCTTGACCGCATGGGCTACGGTCACCTATCAAGGCGCGGAGATCACGCTCGGCCGCATCGTTCATGACGGCCCGCAGCCGGTCAGCATCGTCCCGCCGGTCTCGATCGCCAGCGCTCCCGCGGCAACCGTTCTGCCCAACGGCCAGACCACCGCCGAGCTCACCGCGACGCTCTCGACCGACGCGTCCACCTCCGCCAACGTCAACGTGCAGTCCCCGCGCAACTGGTCGCTCCAGGCCAAGGCCATTCCGGCAGCCGCAGGGGACACCACCCACTCCATCCAATTCTTCCTCCATCCCATACCGCCGATCGCCGGTCCGCAGATCTTCCATGTCACGGCCCAGACTCCCGACCACCACATCTACAGCGAAGGCTACCGCGCGGTCGGCTACCCCGGCCTGATCACCACCAACGACTACACGCCCGCGACCACACGGGTTGTGCCCGTCGACCTGAAACTCCCCGGGCATGTCCGCATCGCCTACCTTCCCGGCACGGGCGACCCCATCCCGCAGGCGCTCGCCTCCATCGGTCTTAAGCCGAGCATCATCACCGTCGCCGACATCACCGCCGGCCAGGCTGGCGAGCTTCGACACGGTCATCCTCGGCGTCCGCGCCTACACCGCTCACGCGGACCTGCACGGAGCCCCCACCCAGGCGCTGCTGGACTTCGCGCGCAATGGGGGCAACGTGCTGGTGCAGTACCAGACATCGGACTTCACCTCCGCGGATGCCCCCTACCCTCTCTCGCTGGGCGACGCCGAGAAGGTGGTCGACGAGACGGACCCTGTCCAGCTCCTCGCTCCCTCGAATCCCCTGCTGACCACGCCGAACCAGATCAGCTCCGCCGACTTCGATGGCTGGATCGAAGAGCGCGGCCACGGCTTCCTCGAAAGCTGGGCTCCGCAATACGTGGCGCTGACCGAGACGCACGACCCCGGCGGCCCGGAGACCGCCGTCCAGCTCCCCCAGCGCGGCGGCCTGATCACGGCCTCGGTCGGCAAAGGCCGGTGGACGTACTGCGCCTTCGCCCTCTACCGCCAGCTTCCCGAAGCGGTGCCCGGGGCGTTCCGCGTGTTCGTCAACCTGCTGACGCCGGCCCGCTGAGGGCAGATATCTCCGGGCCGCGGCTGCAAGTCCTGAAACCGGGCTGATGCCGTCGATTCGCAACACGAAACGGGGCAGAGGCTTACCTGAAACTCCCCGCTGGACGCAGAAAAACGGCCTCCCGCGGGAGGCCGTTTCGTTAGGCTGCAGGATCGTTAGTTACCGCTGGAGTGATGCACCGGGTGATGTACCGGGGCCGGCCGCTTGGGCGTCACGACCGAGCCGTCGGACATGGTAATCATGAGCGGAGAAGCCGTATACGAATCATACGTTCCATCCACCGTGATCTTGTCGCCGGGCTGCGGGATCGTCTTCAACGGTTCCTTCAAATTGACCGTGAAATCAGGGGTTTTGCTGGCGACAGCGTCGTCTGAAACCTCCAGCACCAACTGGCTGTCGGTCGCCGAAACCACCGTCACGTTCGGGAATTGCACCTCCTTGCCCTTCACGGAATCGAACACCTTCTGGGCGTCTTCCGGCTTGCCATACTGGAGCGCGGTCTCCTTGTCGCCGAGCGCCAGCGTCGCCAGATCCGGCGTCGTCGCTACGAGGTTGGCCACCAGGTCCGCAGGCTTCGGAGCCGGCGTCACGGTGAAGCCAGCCGGAGGATCAAGGTTGGTCTGCACCGCGGTCTGCATGGCGGCATAGCCATCGGCGCTGCCGTGATACTTCTTGTAGCAATAGGTCGCCAGCGGCTCGATGGTGGTCTTGTAGGCTGCCGGAGCGAAGGCCGCTGCACGCGTCGCATACCAGGCGCAGTTCAGATAATCGGGAGGCGTTGAGGTGTAGTACGCCTGGGCCAGAACATAGACATCCTGGAGAGTCTGGCTGGGCTTGGTCGTATCGTCCGCTATCCGCATCGATCTCCTTCTTCAGGACCGTGATCGCATCCGCGTTGTCTTTCTTGGCCATGTCGTCATCGGCGATCGCGCTCTCAAACGTCGGATCGGTCTTTGACTTGAGCGTCGCAAAATCAGCGTCCGACATGTCCTTGGGCTTGGTTGCGTTCAGACCCTGCTGGGCATACTTGGCAACCGTATCCAGCGCTGCCTGCTTGGCGGCCGGATCGGTCAGCTTGTCGGCATCCGCGCGGCGGTAGTACACCTCGAAGGTCAGCGCGCGGAGATTGTTGGGATCGACCGCCAGCAGCCGATCGGCAGCATTGAGCGTGGCCGCCTGATCGCCGATCTGGCTGTCAGCGAACAGAATCTGATTGAGCACGTCCACCTTCACGGCGGAGTTCGGATAGGCCTTCAGGTATGCCTCGAACGCCGCAGCCTTCTCTGCAGCCGTTGTCTCCGTATTGGCCTTGTTGTAAGCCGCATACTCATCTTGCGACATCTGAATACCACCAGATGACGCCTGCTGGGCGTACACGAGGGACGCTGATGGTACCGCGCCGGCCACAGCCAGCAGCGAAGCAAGTACGACCTTCTTCATAAAGAGAACTCCTCGGAGAGATGCGTCAGTTTCTACATCTGTGGATCAAGATTAGCGCAAATTGCGCGTTTCGGATGAAAACCCTCCCCACGCCAAGGGGATAAGGGGATGATGCGCATTATAGAAATCGTGTTGCCCGTGTGCAACCTCGAATCCTTTCTCGACAATTCTCTGGATTCGGCCTGCCTTATCCACAACATCCTGCCGGCAGCGCTCGATTACGCGTTGATTCCGCCCTCGTCTGCCGCTTACGATTCGACCTAGTGGCGTGCCAAACGGTCCATCGGATCGCGAATCCCGCCGACAACGCCCAACGGTAGAAGAGGTCCTGCTCCTTGCTCAAGCTTAAGAAAGTCCAGATTCTCGGCTTCAAATCCTTCTGCGACCGCACCGAGGTGCAGCTCACCGGCCAAGGCATCGCTGCGATTGTCGGCCCCAACGGCTGCGGCAAGTCGAACATCTCGGACGCCATCACCTGGGTGCTGGGGGAGCAGTCCGCCAAGAGCCTTCGCGGCATCAAGATGGAAGACGTCATCTTTGCGGGGACGCGCGAGCGCAAGCCCACCGGCATGGCCGAGGTTTCGCTCACGCTGGTCGATCCCGAGGTCTACGACGGCAACACGCTGGCGGAGGGCGAGGCGGAGGTGCTGGGAGCGGAGCAGCCGGCGGAGACGGATGCCGACCAACATGTCACGGCGATCAACGCGCTCAGTGACTGGGACGAGTCCGCGGTCCGCGCAGAAGCGGCGATGGAGACCGAAGAGGCTGTGGCCGAGGCCCAGCCCGGCACGACCTATGAGGCCGAGGTGCCGGCGAAGAAGGCCGGCTGACGGCGCAGCTGGCTGAGGCGACGGAAGCCGGCGCCGAACTGACGGCCGGCAACAATGTCGTGCTCAAGATTCGCCGCCGCAAGTTTGGCCGCGCCCCCGTTCGCGCCGGCGAGATCACCATCACGCGCCGCCTGTTCCGCTCCGGCGACTCCGAGTACCTGCTGAACGGCAAGATCTGCCGCCTGCGGGATATCCAGGACATCTTCATGGGCACCGGCCTGGGCGGCGAGAGCTACGCCATCATCAGCCAGGAGCGCATCGGACAGCTCCTTTCGGCCAAGCCGCTGGATCGCCGCGCCATCATCGAAGAGGCTGCGGGCATCACGCGCTTCAAGACCAAGAAGCGCCTCGCCGAGCTGCGGCTGGAGTCTGCCAAGCAGAACCTGTCGCGCGTGAACGACATCTTCGAAGAGGTCACCCGGCAGATGGGCGTGCTGAAGCGCCAGGCGGCCAAGGCGGAGCGCTACGGCGCGCTCCGCGATGAACTGCGCAGCAAGCTTCGCGTGGTGCTGGCCAGCCGCCTGTCGCAGATGGACGCCGAACAGGCCGCAACCTCTGCGGAGATCGCCGCGCCTCGGCGAACTGATCGACAGCCAGGCTGCGCGATCTCGAGACCATGGACGCGGAGCACTCAACCGGCGTCAATCGCGGCTACGCGCTGGACGCCGAGATTCGCGAGGCTGGCTCGCACGCCAATCAAGTGCCGTGGAGCTCGAGCGCATCGCCGCACGCACGGCCTCCAATGCGGACCGCATCGCCGATCTCACGCAGCGGCATCCTGAGCGGGAACGACGATCTGGCGCAGGCTCGCGCACAGCTCGAGTCGCTTGCCGGCGAGCTGGAGCAGCATCGCAGCTTCCTCGAGAATGCGACCGAGGAAGCCGCCGTCCTCGCGTGAGGCAGCGACCGCGCAGCAGGCGCAGGCCCATGAGGCGACGCGCAGTGTTCTTGCAGCCGAGGCGCTGACGGAGAGCCAGCGCCGCAATGCCATGCAGTCGATGCAGCGGGCGGCGCAGGCGAACAACGAGATTGCGCAGGCCGAAGCCGCGCTCGCCGGACTTGACCGCGAGAACGAGCGCCTCGAGTCCGAGTCGCAGACGGCGCGCGCAGAGCTCGAAGCGCTGCATGCGCAGCGCGGATTCGGCCAAGCTCTCGTTTGAGGATGTCACCGAGCGGCTCAAGCGGCTGGAGGCCGAGATCCTCGAGCTGCGGCACACGCTCGAGACCAGGCGCCTGGAAGAGACGCAGTCGCGCCGCCGCGGCGATGAGCTGCGCGCCCAGGCGGCGACCCTGAATGGACGCCGCAGCTCGCTCGAAGCGCTCATCCGCGAGCACAGCTACTCGACCGACACGGTCCGCAACATCTTCCGCGCGCAGGCGAAGCACCAGGATGGCTCGGCGCCGCTCGGCACGCTTGCCGACTTCCTCGAAGTCGACGGCCAGTACGAGAATGTCGTCGACGAATTTCTGCGCGACGAGCTGAACTTCATCGTCGTGCGAACTGGGACGCTGCCGACGCGGGCGTGCGCCTGCTCCAGACGGATGTAGCCGGCCGCGCCACGTTCCTGGTACATCCCGATGGGTGTGGATGCGGCGTTGCCCAGCGAAGGGATGCGCCAACCCGGGGGATGGCGTGGTCGCGCTCAAGGACTGCGTTCGGGTGCTGAACGGCTTCGGACATTCGCTTGAGGCGATTCTGCCCAAGCTGCGCAATGGCTTTGTCGCGCCCGACACGGATACGGCCCGCAGGCTGGCGCTCGAATACCCGCAGGCTTCTTCCTTTCGCCGACCGGCGAGACCTTCCACAACGTGACGGTCACCGGCGGCAAGCCGCGCGAGCAGGGTCCGCTGGCGCTGAAGCGTGAGCTGGCGGAACTGCAGAACAAGCTGGCTGGCGTCGAGGCGGAGCTTGCGCAGAACGAAGCTGGCGACGGCGACGCTGGGCCGCGAGATCTCGGACCACACCACATCGCTCGACGCCAGGAACCACGAGCGGCGCGATGCTGAGCGTGAGAGCGCCAACTCCGGCGCCGCGTTGCGGCAGATGGAGCAGGAAGCGGCGTCGGCTCGAAAGCCGCCTGCAACAGTGGCAGATCGCTGCGAACAGGAACAAGGACCAGCGCCAGCAGCGTCAGGAGCTGATCGCGCGGAAGCGCGAAGAGGCTGCGGCGTTCGATGCCGAACGAGCCAACATCGAGCAGCAGGTTGCGGAGCTCACGGAGAAGATTCTCTCGCTGCGCGCGAACCGCGAAGAGCTGCAGGCAGCGGCGTCGGCCGCAGCGGCTGCTTTGGCCGGTCTGGAAGAGCGCCGCCGCAATGCCAACGCGAACTTCGAGCAGACCAAGCGGCTCTACGAGAGCCAGTCTGCAGCGCATCACGCAGCTGGAGTCGCAGCTTGCCAGCGCCGCGGCCGAGCGGCAGCGGCGGGAAGAGGAGACGGCGGAGCTGTCGGTCAAGCACGTCGAGCTGACGGAGATGCGCGCCCAGGCGATCGCGCAGGGGGAGACGTTGTCGGCCGAGGCCGCTGCGTTGCGCGCCGCGATGTCCGAGCTTGACGCGCGGCTGCGCGTCGCTGCGCCATGAGACAGAGGTTCTGCGCGAGCAGCGGGCGACGCTCAGCGCTCGAGCCGCCAAGCTCACCTCCGACCTCGAGCACATCGAGGCAACCTGCCTGAACGATCTTTCCGTTGAGGCGGCGACGCTGCGCGAGGACAGCATCGATTGAGCGCATCGAAGGCGGAGGCACTCACTGCCGAAGATGAGGCAGCGCGTGCCCTGAAGCAGCGGCTCGAAGCCATGGGCCCGGTGAACATGATGGCGCTCGAAGAGTTCCACGAGACCTCGGAACGCCACGCCTTCCTGGAGACCCAGCGCAAGGATCTGCTCGATTCGATCGAGAACACCCAGGCGTCGATCAAGGAGATCGACGACGTCTCGCGCATCAAGTTCGACGAGGCCTATAAGATCATCAACGAAAACTTCTCCGCCACGTTCACCAAGCTCTTTGGCGGCGGCCAGGCGTTCATGCGGCTCACCGACCCGGAGACGGGCGGCGGCAAGAGCTCGGACCTGAGCGGCATCGACATCATCGCGTCGCCTCCGGGCAAGAAGCTGCAGAACGTGCTGCTGCTCTCGGGCGGCGAAAAGGCCCTCACCGCGCTCTCGCTGCTGGTGGGCATCTTCCAGTTCCAGCCTGCTCCGTTCTGCATGCTTGACGAAGTCGATGCTCCGCTTGATGAGACCAACGTCGGTCGATTCGCGAATCTGCTTTCGGAGATGGCGACGAATACGCAGTTCATCATCATCACCCACACCAAGCGGACGATGGAGCAGGCCGACGTGATGTATGGCGTGACCATGCAGGAGCCGGGCGTCTCCAAGATTGTCAGTGTGTCGCTGAGCGGGCGCAGCAGGGGCCGCGAGGCTCGGAATGCGGCGTAGCGGTTGAGGCACTGGAGTCTATGAACCCTCTCGATTGGCTGCTCGCCATCCTTCTGGCCTACTCGGTCATCCGGGCGGCGATTCGCGGCTTTTTTCAGGAGGCCTTTGCCCTCGGGGGCCTGATTCTCGGCTTCCTGTTGGCGTGCTGGTTTTATCGTCTTCTGGCGATAGATCTCAAAGGTCTGATCACTTCCCTGCAAATCGCCGAGCTTGCGGCATTTCTGCTGATTCTTGTAGGAACGATGATGGTGGCCAGCTTATTGGGGCGGCTGCTGCGGCACACCGCCTCGGCGATCGGCCTGGGATTCGTTGACCGGCTGCTGGGGGCCGCTTTTGGACTGCTGCGCGGTGCCCTGTCTAGGCGTTGCGCTGCTGCTGGCGGTGACCGCCTTCCTGCCGAGATCCCCCTGGGTTGAAAATTCTCATCTGGCCCCATATTTTCTTCGGGCCGCACATGCTGTATCCTTCGTCATGCCCTCCGATCTCAAAGTGCGTCTGCTTGACGGTCTTGACCATCTCAAGCACACGACACCGGATTGGATCAAGGAAGGCCTCTAGCCTCAAACTGAGAAGTGTCATCATATACGTTGGATCCTAACCAGGGCCCAAGTCCATTCCATAAAAGGAAGACCCGCGATTGAAACGCGAACTCGACAACCTCGTACTCCAGATGCACGCCGCTGGTATTGCTTACACTGACGCAGTGCGTGAGTTTAAGAAGCAGTACATCCTCGAGGTACTTTCGCGTCACCGCGGCAATCAATGTAAAGCGGCGGAGGAGCTTGGCATGCACCGCAATACGCTGAGCCGAACGCTCTCCGAACTGGGGATGGACTCCACCCAGATACGCCAGGGCATGCGGCGGCCGCCGACGTCGGTTCGCCCGGCGCGAGGGGCTCGTCCCGGTTTGCAGATTATCTCTGGCGGACGTTAGCCAGCTTCGTGCGTCTAACCCAGCACAGCATGTTCGCTCCATCCCCATCGCGCGGGCTGCGCAGGCCCAGAGGTATTGCTCGCACGGTTGCCCTGGGGCTTCCCTTCTTTGCGATGTCGGGTTTTCTCGCCCCGAGTGTTCACGCACAAAGCAGCAGCGCGGCAGATAATCCGGCCAGTATTCCGGCAGGCGCCGTCCCTCCAATTCCAGCCAAGCGTGGAGCCACGCCGGAGAGCGGGTCCACGAAAGCCGTCGTGTCAGCGAAGCGGGCGCGGGAGGCGGATGATGCCTATCTGGAAGGCGCCAAGCACGTGGAACGCAAGGACCTGGCCGCGGCCGTGCGCGAGCTTCCAACAAGCGGTGCAGTTGAATCCGAACGATTCGGATTATTCGCTGGCGCTGATCGTTACACGCGAAAACTACGTGACGGAGCTGGTGCAGCGCGCGGCGAGGGCACGTGCGGTTGGGGATACGAACCTTGCCGAATCGTTGCTCGGGCAAGCGCGCAACCTGGATCCCGAGAATCATGAAGTCGCACAGCACTTCGGTCCTGCTTCCGACGGGGCTGTTCCTGCGGCAAAGGCAGCGAAGGGACCCGGTCTGTTCTATTCGAGTATTGATCCTGCGAAGTTTCCACCGCAGAATATCGCCTCGACACTCAGCGGTCCGGTTGAACTCACTCCTGACACCGGGAAGCGCGATGTTCACCTTCATGGGGATGTACAGAGTGTGGCGAGAAATCTTTACAGTCTGTACGGAATGAAGGTCAGCTTCGATCCGTCGGTAACGGGCGGCCCGCCGATCAATCTCGACATGAACAACGTCAGCTATGCGGGCGCGACGCGGGCTCTGAATATGGCTGCGGGGATCTTCGCTGTTCCTGTGCAGCCGAAGTCGGTGCTCATCGCCAAAGACACGCAGGAGAATCGCGATGCGCTGACGCCGCAGGTAGAGGAGACGATCTACCTGCCGGGTCGAACCAACGACGAGATGCAGGAGCTGGCGAACTTGGCTCGCAATATCTTCGACATCAAAGAGGTCACGGCGAGTGCCACGGGAGGGTTCATCCTGTTGCGGGGAAATGAGCAGGTCCTGCGCGAAGTGAATGCGGTGTACGATGACATGCTCGACGGAAATGCGGAAGTGCTCTTCGATGTCTCGGTGTACGAAATCGATAAGACGTTGGACAACAATGTCGGCGCGACTCTTCCGAATTCGGCAGGGGTCTTCAGCGTAGCGTCCGAGGCTCAATCGCTGGTGAGCGCCAACCAGTCGCTTATCAATGAGGCGGTGGCGGATGGTCTTCTTACGTTGAATGGAACGCCGCTGCAGAATCTCATCACGGAGGTTGGCTTCCTGGTCGCATCGGGAACGGTGAGTGCGGCGCAATACACAAACCTTGCTGGGCATATTCGGAGGCGGCCTCACGCTGGCTGGGCTCTACCTTGGATCCAGTTCCAGTTTCAACCTGGCGTTGAGCTCTTCGGACGTGAGCATACTGGATGCGGCACAGATACTTGCCGTGAACCGACAAGTGGCAACCTTTCGCGTAGGCTCTCGCTATCCGGTGGTTACAGGGACCTACAGCTCAGGCGCGAGCAGCTCGCTGGCGTCGTCGCTCTCCGGACTCAACATCAACGGCACCAGCGTCAGCTCGCTGCTCAATCAATATCTTGGCAGCAACACGGTATCTGTACCGGAGTTCCAATATGAGGACCTTGGCTTGACACTCAAGTTGACGCCGCACGTCCTGCACAATGACGCGGTTTCCGTGGCGCTGGACATGAAGATGGAGGCATTGGGCGGTAGCAGCCTGAATAACATTCCAATATTGGATAATCGCGCCCTGGTATCGACGATCACTGTGCCCGCAGGGAAGACAGCGATGTTGGCAACGCTTGTGAGCTCGAGCGAGGTGAAGGCGCTGACGGGCTTGCCTGGCCTGAGCGAACTGCCTGGGTTTCAAGGCACGGATCAGGATCGAGAGAAAGATTCCACGGAGATACTGATTACCGTTACGCCTCATATTGTGCGGAATGGCCGCATGCAGGTGTCGAGCCGGCGCATTGATACAGTGCGGACGGGTCGAGGCGGGGTGGGGGTGGAATAGTGGATTGCAAAAGGGGTTGGGGGTGGCTATACTTAGGCAATGGCAGGGCGGGAGTAGCTCAGTGGTAGAGTGCTTCCTTGCCAAGGAAGATGTCGCCGGTTCGACCCCGGTCTCCCGCTCCAACAACCTCAATCTCAACCACTTACGGCTGGAACGACATAGACTGCTCCCAGAGGGTGTGGTTTTGGGGGCTGGTTTTTGTGCCGAAGGCGCGGTACCCAAGTGGTAAGGGAGAGGTCTGCAAAACCTTTATGCGTCGGTTCGATCCCGACCCGCGCCTCCAAATCTTCCCTAATAAAATCAAGTAAATCAGCAGGTTAGGCCTGGTTGGGCACACCTTCACGGGTGTGCCTTTTTCGTGAATATTCGTGTCTTTTCTACGATTATCGTCCGTTTTCGTGCAAAGGGGCGGACCAAAAGCGGACGGAAATCTGCCTCCCTGAAACAGCCAAATGTATGGGCCGCCTGTTCCTGGCCGGCGAGCGAAAGTCACTCGATTCGGATTCACCTCAGCAGCAGCGAATCCGAGGACTCAAGTTCCCGTTAGACTGGAAGACCTAACAGGAGGGTGTTAGGAGAAAGAGCTGGGCAGGCGCATTGGAAGGTATTTTCCAAACCTTTGCAGCGGACTTCAACGCGAAGCCCTTAAACCAAGTCATTTCATCGAGGACAAGGTGGAACGAAGTTTTAGTCCTCATAAGTCGGCAAGTGGCCCCGAACTGAGAGACTCGAATCGGACTACGCACTATTACCCTGGAGTCGAACTGCCGCTGCGCGTGGTTGGCCGAGCGCTTCCAGAGTTCCTTGACTTGGGCCGGCTCCCTTCCCTGGCCCCGATTGTTCCGAACTGATTTTGGCCTTACCGATCAGCCGTCCGGCATCGACAGCCAGACGGAATACCCATCTCGTCTTCTATGGAGTTTCTAAACAATTTCCACTTTCCAAATCCGAAATTTGCGCGTACCATTTCCTAATGCAAGGACAGGACATCGCGGTGCTTCTCCGACTGTCATTGCCGGACGGGCAAACACGGCTGTCCAAAGACATTGCCGCCGACCTCTTTCTTTCACCGTCTGAAGTGTCGAAGTCTCTAAAGCGTAGCGAGGAGGTGGGGCTAGTCTACCTCGGTGGTGGAGAGAAACGAGTGAACCGCACGGGGCTTCTCGAATTCCTGGCGCATGGCTTCAAATACACATTTCCGCCAAAGCGGGGATCAATGGTGCGTGGTCTGCCCACTTCCTACGCGGCAGAACCATTGAAGTCTCAGATTCTGGCAGACAATGATCCTCTGCCCGTTTGGCCTTATCCACAAGGGGCGGTGCGTGGAATTGCCCTAGATCCGCTCTACAAGGGTGCCTCCAAGGCGGCGCTGCACGATTCACGATTTTATTCACTCCTTGCCTTGTGTGATGCTATTCGGAGCGGAAGAACCCGGGAACGCAACCTTGCCATTCAACTGCTTGGGAAGGAACTAAATGGCTGATCCCAACCTGCCGATGCTGGAAGACGCGGTATCGAAGCTCACTCCGTTCTTAGATGAAATAGTCTTCGTCGGCGGAATCACTCTTGGCCTGCTGATTACAGACACGGCTGCAGCCCCCATCCGCGGTACGACAGACGTCGATGTCATAGCCAAGATTCTCACCTACGCGGATTACATTGAGTTTTCAGAACGATTGCGGGAAGTCCAATTCACTGAAGATTCGGGGGAACGGCCACTCACCTGTCGGTGGCATAACGGAGAACTGACACTCGATCCGCCGCCAATCAGCCACATCCGCCACGTCCGGTCCGAAGATCGCGCCGTACGACAGCCCGACGGCTTCGCGATGGAGAACCTGATTGCCTTCCCAGATGGTGAGTTCTGCGTGGTAATCGTCGGTGCGTGTCACGGTCACCTCGTACCTATTGTCGAGGGTAGAGGTCCACACTACGTTGTCTTGCATTGATGACTCCTTTTTCCAGGTTGGGCTTGTGTGCCTCGCTGCGTCAGGCGTGGGTCACAAACGCGTTGCATGATGCCGCCAAGGCCAGCGATTTCTGATCGGCTGGTGAACGATCGTGCGCGCAAATACAGGAGGCCCCAATGCGGGGCTTCCGTATTCACACGGGAGCTTAGCGGAGAAATTTGAGAAATTGAGAGCGGGGGCTTTCCCTACGCAGCGATCAGCTTGTTGTACTGTTCGGAGATGAGAATCAGCAGGACGCTGCCTCGACCGATTTCGATTCCAAGGTAGAGACGGGACCGGTTGTTGGCATCCATGATTGCTCCGCCGCGCATAGCTAGCGAAACAACCTTCTCGCTGGAACGGTAGACGAGTGTTTTGCGAATCCTTACAACTCGAGACGACTCGTAAAAATCACAGAACCAACAGCTGTCCTTCCGCTCAAAGCGGAGTAGGACACACTGGCAACATAGCCGTAGCGCGGCTTCTGCCGCGCCAGTTGCACCAGCGCCTCTCATAACTCCGCGTTACGGTCCGGCCTCGGTTCATACGGTAGCTCGACCGCTCCACGCCCAGCTTCTTGCAGGCCGTGCGTTCGCTCAGACCGAACTCGCCCGAGACGAACGCCACGTTTTCTCTTAGACCGGCAAGCTCCAGCCGTTTTTTCGTATCACCGCTTTCAGAGCTTCGCCATGCAGGCTCAACTCCGCTACCAGCAGCTTCAGACGGCGGTTCTCATCTTCCATCGCCTTCAGCCGCTGCGCCTCGCTTACTTCCATCCCGCCGAACTTTGACTTCTAGCCATAGAACGTTGCCCCACTGATCCCGTGTTCACGCCACAGATCCGCCGTTTTCACTCCTGCCTCGTGCTGCTTCAATATCCCGATGATCTGCTCTTCCGTGTACCGGCTCTTCCTCATCGTCAGCTCCCTCGCTTAGATTACGAGAGAACTCCAGTTCCAATTGGGTGATATTTCCGGGGGCAGGTCAAATTATAGTTGCAACTGATCGGCGACGAAGTCATGCTCCAGGCGTGGTTCGGCGCTGTTGCGGTGAAGCGCTCTTCAATGCATTGGTTTGTGGGATGCTTGATCCTTAGCCGCATCATTACTCGCCTACAGAAGAGCATTCAGCTCGCTTCACCTGTTCGCGGGTCATGTGATGACAGCCGTACAATCTCGATTCACCATCACATCATCAGGAAAAAGAGCTCAGTCCAATCGTTCGCTAAGTCCGCTCTGTTAGAATTCTGCGATGAAGTCGACCCGCGCGCTTTCCATGCCTCCGCGCTCGGATTGCGACCATCGATGAGGCGTGCCTGGACCTCTTTGCTCGCTGTCCCGATTTCGGGGAAAGGTGGATCGTGCGACAGTCCTCCCGAGGCGATGAGAAGCACTCGCCTGTCCAGCGATTGCACGTAACGCCCCACCGCTTCACGGCTGTGAGGGCACAGACTTTAAGCATGGCCGAGGCAGGATTCTTACTCAGGCAGACGACGAATTGGCTCGGGGGTGCCAACGCCGATTTGTCCTCAAGCTGCCCCCTCAGATCGTGACGGTGGCTCGTTTGTCAGAGGGGTATATAGACGAAAATAACCGAACCGGGAGATCGAAGATGGAGGCACATGGTCGAGAGCGGTGCGACGATCACGTGGGAGGCTTGGGACTAAAAGTACAAGCAAAATCAGGACATGAGCGTTGGCCTTTGAGTTCTTTGATGAGAGCTTCCGCTAAGGAGAGCAGTCGCTCTCGCTCTCGCTTGATTTCGTCGATGTCTTGAACGACCACCACCCCGCCTTCGACAGAGCCGTCTTCTCGAACGATTGGGGCACTCAGCACAGATACCCACGCCTCTGTGCCATCCCCACGCAGGCAGAGCGCTTCTTCAATCATCGTCTTCTCGCCGCTTAGAGCGCGGGCAAGGGGATATTCGGCAGACTCCAGCCGTCTCCCGTTGACTCGAATCGCACCCCACTGCGCGTAATTTTCAACGGTATACTTCGACGGCACGGCGTACCGAAGGATACGCCGCGCCTCTGGGTTTGCCAGGCCCAATCTGCCATCCGGCGCGTCGGCCAGAACGATACCCACCGGCACAGAGTTGAATATTGCCTTTAGTTGTTCCTCACTTTTTCTCAGAGCCTCTTCGGCCTTCTTTTGCTCGTCGATATCGTCGGCGCTCCCGTACCATCGAATGATCTTTCCGGATGGATCGCGGCGAGCGGCGCCTCTAGATCGTACCCATCTCCATTCGTTGTTCCGGCTCAGGATGCGGCATTCGACATCGATTGGATCGCCACTTCGAATTGACGCTGCAATGATATTCTCCGCATGCGGCCTGTCTTCCGGATGGATAGCTTCGAGGAAACCTCTCCCTTCGGCGGTCGCAGCACTCATCCCAGTCACCTGTTCCCACCGCGGGCTCAAGGCCATCGCGTTTCCGTCGCCATCGAGTACCCAAGGAATTTGTGGGTTCAACTCGACCATGTGGCGATAGTGATCCTCACTCTCCTGGAGCGCGGCCTCTGCGACTTTCCGCGCTGTGATATCGACGACCGCGACGGAAACTCCGATGATCTCGCCGCCTTCATCCCGCACAGGCTGATAAGACAACAGAAGGTCTTGCTGACCTGTTCCTGGGCCAGCGGGCCGCCTGACTTCGACGCCGGTAATCACTTCGCCTTCTAAAGAGCGACGAATGAAAGCTTCGAACTGAGGAAATACCTCGGGAACCATCTCTGCGACGTGTTTTCCCACGTGCTCCTCGACGGGAGCGTTGTTCATGTCGGCTAGCCGCTGGTTAAGGGTGACATAGCGGAGTTCGCGGTCGAGTAAGGCGAGTCCGACCGGCGCCCCGTCGTAGACTGCCTGCAAGTGCGCCAGCCGCTGGCTGGGCAGCGCATTCCACGCGAAGTCCCCCCAAAGGCCTGTCGACGGGTTGAAGGATATCTTTTCGCGCGACATCTCAATGACTGCGGGCAGATCTTCAGCCGGGGTCGGCCTTCCGAAAAGCCACCCTTGTCCAAGTTCACAGCCGAGCCACAACAACATTTCGGCCTGTTCCCGTGTCTCGATGCCTTCCGCTACAGTGGTCAACCCAAGGCTTTGTCCCAGACCCACGACCGCTGCCACAATCTTGCGGCTTTCTCTGCGTTGAGTCATGGACCCGACGAAACTACAATCGACCTTCAGTTCGTCGAAGGGAAGCGATTGAAGATGCAGGAGGCTGGAGTATCCCGTCCCGAAATCATCCAGCCCGATCTTGCACCCTAGCGCCTTCAATTCGTTCGAAATGGTTTGAGCATGCTCCACATTATCAACGAGGGCACTTTCGGTGATCTCGATAACGACACGGCGGAGCGAAAAACCGAGGTCTTCGGCGGCGCTATGAATCTGTTTGGGCAGACCAAGATCGTGCAATTGCAGCGGTGAAATGTTGAAGGCTAATGTGAGGGGCTCCGGAATAAGCTTTGCAGCCTCAAACGCTTTCTGCATCAACCGTTTCGTCAACGCGCCAATCCATCCATTCTGCTCCGCAACCGGGATGAATCGATCCGGCAGCAAGATTCCAGCCGAAGGATGATGCCATCGGACCAACACCTCAAATCCGGCGAGCTGTCCCGTCCGAAGTGTGACAAGAGGCTGGAAGAATGGCGCGAACTCATCGTTCTCGAGCCCGCGACAAACGTCCTCAACAGTGATCAACATGGGTGGAAATGACACTCCTGGGACATCCGGGCTGCGGACGCTAGGCTTGCCCATTCGCAGTTCAATGTTGTGGAAGCGTCCATCGCCGCCAGATAACGATGCAGGCTGACGTACCGCAGGTTGCGATCCAGGAAGCACAGGCCCGCCGGCGCCCCTTCATAAATGATTGGCAGCTGCATCTGCCGCTCACCCGGCCGCGGCCTAAGATGCATAGCGGCCTCGCAGGTCTTCGGAGGTCGCGGCAGTTTGGGCATCCAGTTGCTGTAGAGCAATCCGCTTTGCGGCTTCCTCTGCGCAAGTCGGCCGCCCGAACAGCCAGCCTTGTCCATGCTCGCATCCCAGGCCCACCAACATATCTGCCTGCGACTGTTCTTCTACCCCTTCGGCCACCGTGGTGAGGCCCAAGCTGATTCCCAGCCCCACCACAGCCGCTACGATTTTTCTGCTTTCGCGCCGCCGGTTCATCGAACCCACAAAGCTGGAGTCCACTTTGATTTCGTCGAATGGCAGCGCTTGCAGATGGTGCAGGCTGGAACATCCGGTTCCAAAGTCGTCGAGTGCCAGCCGCGCTCCCGAGCGTTTCAAATCGTCGGCGATGGACTGCGCCAGTTCCAGATTTCCAATCAGAGCGCGCTCCGCGATCTCCACCACGATGCGACTCATGGGTAAACCGCCACGCTCCACAGCTCCTTGCAACCGTTCCGGCAGGGTCCAGTCACGCAACTCGAGCGGTGAGACGTTGACGGAAAGCTTCAGCGACGACGGCCACCGGGCGACGCTCTTTGCGGCCGCCGCGACCACGTTCTCGGTTAGGTCGCCAATTAAGTCTCCAGCCTCGGCCAGCGGGATGAAAACGTCAGGCATCAGGATTCCGTGAATTGGGTGCTGCCAGCGCGACAAGACTTCAAATCCATACAATTCACCAGTCAAGAGATTCGATAGCGGTTGAAAGTATGGAATGATTTGCCCGGCATCGAGGGCATGCTTGAACTGAAGAATTGCGGTTTCCATCATATTACTCAGGACTCCTTCGTTGCCACGGCCAACTCTTCTCTATACCGTCTATTGAATACCTCTCAAAATCATTCACTCATCATTGTATGGTAAATGTAAACATAATGTCTAACATCTATGCACACAATCCACGTTGAGAAACCTGTCATGGTGTAAAACGTATGCTTACCATTGCGGTATCGTCAGGATTGTTTATGGAATGGCTAAGACGCATCAATCCCTCACAACGCCCCCTATATCTCGCGATAGCGGACGCCCTGGAGCAGGCCATCGAGATCGGTGAGCTGCGCCCGGGAGACAGACTCCCGGCGCATCGCATGCTCGCCCAACACTTAGAGATCGATCTGACCACCGCCACTCGTGCTTATACCGAAGCCCGCCGGCGCGGACTACTGGATGCAACCGTGGGGCGTGGAACCTTTGTGCGGGCGCCCGACAACCGGAATCACCGAGGTGAAGACCGCTCCTACATGGATATGAGCATGAACCTGCCTCCCCAGCCACAGGATCCCTCCTTAAGAGCGCTGCTGCACGATGGCTTATCCAACCTCATCTATAGCTCCAATACAGCCATGCTGATGAGCTACCGGGCCGGCGGAGGAAGCCTTGGCGATCGGGAAGCCGGCGCCTTGTGGTTGCAGCCGATCCTAGGGAGGATCGATCCGGACCGGTTGCTGGTATGCGCGGGGGCGCAGTCCTCATTGACGGCAATCGTGACTCTGTTGGCCAAGCCTGGCTCGACGATTCTGACCGATCCGCTTACCTATCCCAACTTCTCGGCTCTTGCGGCACATCTGGGCATCCACCTCGCAGTCGCCGAGATGGACCAGCACGGTATGCGACCCGATTCCGTCGAGGCCGCTTGCCAAGCGGAGAAGCCGCAGGCCATCTACTGCGTCCCGACCATCCAGAATCCCACAACTGCCACCATGCCGGTCGAGCGGCGGCAGGCGCTGGCCGCCATTGCCGTTCGCTACAACGTCCCGGTGCTGGAAGACGATCCCTACGGCCTGCTTCCCCGGCAGCCGACACCTGCCATCGCCACCTTTGCGCCCGAGCACGTCTACTACATTGGGACTCTGTCCAAGTGCCTCTCACCCGGCTTTCGTCTCGCCTACGTCGTGGCTCCGAGCGTGACTCAGGCGCAGCGCCTGGCCGCGGCGGTTCGGGCAACTTCGCTCGCCCCCTCGTCACTGCTGACCAGCCTGCTCACCAATTGGATTTCTGATGGCAGCGCAGATGCCCTCCGCAAAGGCATCCAGCGCGAGAACGTCGAACGTCAGAAGATCGCCGGGGAGATTCTGCCTGTCGGCAGTGTCCAAGCACATCCTGAGGGTCTGCATCTTTGGCTTACTCTCCCCCATCACTGGAACCGGCTGGAGTTCATAACCTACGTACGTCAGCTAGGACTCTCACTGGTTCCGAGCGATGCCTTCATCGTGCCCCGCAGTCGGCACAGTACGGATGCTCCGAACGCCGTGCGCATCTGCCTTGGGACAGCCAGCAGCCAGATTATGCTCCGTGCGGGGCTCCAATCGATCGCCGACACCATGCGCGTGGAGGGAAGGCACCAACTTACGTATGTAGTGTGAGCAAGTGCAAGCTTGGTTGCTCGGGGTGAACCCGAACTCGGTGATCGTGTCCCCGTACGCAAATTAAGAGAAGGCAACTTGATCAGATAGGTGGCCCCATTTGTGGGGCGGCAAGAGCCTTTGCGGAGGTTGGTAGGGAGAAATAGCTTGTAAGCAGAACCGAAGCGCCGTGCGGTTGCCTACGCTAAAGATGCATCAGGTTGATTGCTCAAAATGGGGTGCCCTGAAACTCATTCCAGCCGGGATGAGGAAATCGAACGTTCCGAAGCCGACATCGCAGGCAGTTCGACCTCGCGGAGCATTCGCCCACTAGCCGCACGGTTCGCACAAATGACGAATCCACATAAATCGAAGAATGCACAGATGGGACGACAAGTCCCTAGCGCGTTTCTGGTTACGAATGCTGGAACTGGTGGCTAACGCATATTCGATGAGCACACTTGCCTAAGCCCCCAATCGAGAGTCCTGAATGATCAGGTATAGGCACAAGCTGACTGAACATAGTCTCCAGCTTGTCTCTGCGTCATCCTTGCAAACGACCGTGCCAGCGTGAGAGCGTCACGCCGGCACCATCGGCTCGTTCCGGCAGACTGGGGCCTGTTCAATCGACCGTAATTCGTGTCGCTGCGATCGTGCCCTTCACGACAACCGGTGTGGGCGTCCCATCGAGGTTCCACACCTTGAACGTAAAGGTTCCGCTGTACGACTTCCCGTCCTCGGCTACCGTAATCTCCGAATCGATCGTGAAGCTATTGCTAGCTGTAGCCAGCGGCGTGCTCGGATTGAACAGCCAGCCCAGATGATGAAGCGTAACGCTCCGCCTTCCCGATTCTTTCCAAACACCGACGCAGATGTTCCCGCCAGCCGGCGCCAGATACGCACTCTCAAACTCCGTTCCGTCGATGTGCCACGTGTCGAACGTGTCGTTGAACGTCGACTGATCGGCGCTGTTCGTATAGATCACGTGCCACAGGCCAACGATGGGCGGATACTCTGGATCAAACGGCGAATAGACGCCGGAAGCAGCCGCCCTTATCACGGGCAGCTTCACCACGGGTCCTGAGCCGGTTACACCGAACCTCCCGCAGGCCGCGCTGGCGCAGGTTGGGACAACGAAAAGACATAGCGCCGCCAGCACAGCGATACTACTCCAGAGCCGAGCCCGCACCGAGCTGGCCAGGGTGGTTGAGACGACCAACTTCCGAATGGTTCCATTCATGGTGTTTCTCCTCTTTGATTTTGTCGGAGTGAGCGACGCCGGTCAGTCTGCAGCAGCGCCACGTTTGGAGCAATACCCGCGCGGCGATATATTTCTCCCCGCTCATCCCCAGCCAATGCCATTGTTTAGCCGATCTTGTCCCCGTCGTCCAGCATGAAGAAGGGTAATCCACCGGTCTCCCGCGAGTGCTAAACTCAAGTTCTCGCGGATACAAGGGGGTGCGGAGTGGCAGTTTCGCCAACCCAGGAGACGGTCAGCTTCGGCCTCTTCGAGCTCGACCTCAAGGCCGCGCAACTCACCAGGAACGGCACTAGGATCCGCCTGCCGCAGCAGCCCCTTCAGCTCCTGTCCGTCCTCATCGAATCCGCAGGTGACGTCGTCACCCGCGAACAGCTCCGCCAGCGCCTATGGCCCTCCGACGTCTTCATCGACTTCGACCACGCTCTCAATAAGTCCATTCAGAAACTCCGGGACGCGCTCGGCGACTCAGCCGACTCGCCTCGCTACATCGAAACCATCCCCCGCGTCGGCTACCGCTTCATCGCTCCCGTAAAAAACGCCACCCGCTCGCGCGAGCCCCACTCCGTCCCCGAAATTCCGCACCCCCCGACCCCGGCTCCTCTCGCTCCAGCCTCCTTCGCAGCCGCCGCAAATCCAGCCACCGACTGGCGCCTGCTCGCCGCTGCTGGCCTCGCGATCTGCGCTGCCATCGGCACCACAGCCTATCTCTCCCTCCGCGCCCATCCACCCGCCCTAAAGTACACGCAGTTAACCGACTTCACCGACTCGGCCACAACACCCGCCCTATCGCCCGACGGCCACATCCTTGCCTTCATCCGCAGCGACAGCTCGTTCATGTCGACCGGCCAGATCTACGTCAAGATGCTTCCCGACGGCGAGGCCAGGCCACTGACCAATGATCCCCGTGTGAAATACAATCTCGCCTTCTCACCTGACGGCTCGCAGATCGCCTACACGGTCCTCGAGAATGCCACGTTTGCCACCTACACCCTCTCCGTCCTGGGCGGCGACCCGCATCTTCTCCTCAGCAACGCCGCGGGACTCACCTGGCTCGACCCAAACCACTTCCTCTTCTCCCGGTTCCGCTCCGGACTCCACCTCGGCATTGTCACCGAAGCCGTAACCGGCGACAACCTTCGCGAACTTTATTACCCCCCGCACGAACGCGCCATGGCCCACTACTCGCTCGCGTCACCCGACCACAAAGCCGCCCTCGTGGTCGAGATGAACGGCCAAGGTGAATGGACGCTCTGCCAACTCATCTCCATCGACGGCACGTCCGCCCCCAAACCCGTCGGTCCCAACGGCGCCTGCACCGCCGCAGCCTGGTCTCCCGACGGCGCCTGGATGTACTTCATCGCCACCGTCGAGGGACAAAGTCACCTCTGGCGCCAGCGATATCCCTCTGGCCGCCCGGAACAGCTCACCCTCGGCCCAACGGAAGAGTCAGGACTCGCTGTAGAACAGGATGGCCGCTCCGTCATCACCTCGGTTGGTGTTCACCAAAGCTCCATCTGGATGCACGACCCCACCGGGGAACGGTCCCTCTCCTCCGAGGGAGAGATCGTCTGGGACGCCTCGCCTCCGTCCTTTGGAGCCGATGATAAAACCATCTACTACCTCCTGCGCCATCCCAAAGCGGATGCCCAGCCGGAACTCTGGCGCTTCACACTCGGCACCGGTAAGAACGAAGCCGTCTTTCCCGGCACCTCCATGGTCGACTACAACGTCTCCTCGGATGGCAAGCAGGTCGTCTACACCTGCATAGGTCCGGACGGCAGATCACATATCTGGCTTGCGCCGATCGACCGAAGCTCCGCCGCCCGCCAGATCGGTCTCTCCGGTGAGACCACGCCCTACTTCGGCCCACAAGGTAAGATCCTCTTCCGCGCCTCGGAGGGAAACGTCAACTACCTCGAGCAGATGAATCAGGATGGCTCCGCGCGGTCCAGGCTCATCCCCTACCCCATCATCGATATACAGGGAATCTCGCCCGGACGAAAGTGGCTGATGACGATCGCTCCCTATCCTGAAGGCAACAACATGATCCCCAGGGTCGTCGCCCTTCCGCTCGAGGGCGGATCCCCACGCCGTATCTGCCCAAGCTACTGCGTCCCCGTATGGTCCTCCAGCGGGCGATTCCTCTTTGTCCGCGTCGAAGACGCATCGCAAACCACTCCCGGCCGAACCCTCGCGATTCCCGTAGGCCCGGCAGAAACTCTCCCCGCGTTTCCTCCTGAAGGCATCCCGCAGCGGGCGGAATCCAGCGTAGTCCGGGCGCCCAGTCCATCAGCCGCGCCCTGCTCGTCCCCGGCAAGGACCTCTCACGCTACGCCTACGTCAACACAGCGGAGCACCGCAATCTCTATCGCATCTCGCTTCCCTGATCCGTTCCCTGGGACCAATCACCGCATAACCGTCGAGGCACCATCTAACACCTATTAGTCCCGGATGTCGGCATGGCGACTGGAATCAGATGATCTGCGCTCAGGAATCGATCGCCGTCGCAATCGGCGTTTATGAGGACTAATTCAGCTCAATGAGTGCATCGCCCTGTTAGCAACTGTTGAGATGTCTGGATTGCCAGCGACTCGGGAAGCGTTGTTTACGTTTTGATGAACGCACCGAGGTCTAACGGTCGATCAGCTTCGCGTGGGTTGCCGGATATCTCTCACCCTCCACCTTGATCGCGGAAGAAGCCTCTTCGAGCGAGTGCATATCGTTGGCGGTCAACTCGATGGCAGCTGCTCCAAAATTCTCTTCGAGTCTAGAGAGCTTGGTAGTGCCTGGAATGGGTACGATCCAAGGTGCCTTGGCAAGCAGCCATGCGAGAGCTATCTGTGCGGGCGTGGCCTTTTTCCGACCAGCAAACGTCGTTATGACTTCGACGAGGGCCTGGTTCGCTTTGCGATTGTCTTCGCTGAAACGAGGAACAATGGCGCGGAAGTCGGTGCTGTCGAATTTGGTGGATGAGTCGATCTTGCCAGTCAAAAAGCCCTTCCCAAGAGGGCTGAATGGGACGAAGCCGATGCCAAGTTCTGCAAGCGTGGGCATGACGGATTCTTCGGGCTCACGCCAGAAGAGCGAGTATTCGCTTTGCAGAGCTGTGACGGGCTGTACGGCATGAGCGCGACGGATCGTCTTTGCGCCTGCCTCTGAAAGACCAAAGTGCTTTACCTTGCCTGCCTGGATCAGAGCCTTAACGGCACCAGCCGTCTCCTCAATGGGAGTGTTGGGGTCGACGCGATGTTGATAGAGAAGGTCGATGGTATCGGTCTTCAGGCGCTTGAGCGACCCTTCGACAACCTGCTTGATATGGTCGGGTCGGCTATTGGTCGCCGTCCACTTGCCATCGTTGCCGGGATCGGGCTCGAACCCGAACTTGGTGGCGATCACGACATCGTTGCGGAAGGGAGCGAGAGCTTCGCCTACGACTTCTTCATTCACGAAGGGACCGTACACTTCGGCCGTGTCAAAGAAGGTGACACCGCGCTCGACGGCGGCGCGGATGAGCTTGATCGCTTCACCCTTCTCTGTGGCCGGCCCCAAACCGAAGCTCAGGCCCATACAGCCGAGTCCGAGCGCTGAGACTTCGAGGCCACTGTTTCCTAATGTGCGCTTTTGCATGATCTCTCCTGTTCCTACTCAACCGTTTGATGCTGGCGAGCTGCTTTGCTTCAATACTTCGTAGGCCTGCTTACTGATCGACGCCAGCCAAACTGGCTTGTTCTTCTGCTTCGGAGTGGCCGCTACCTAGATTCCGGTCATCTTGAGCATGGCCTCGGGCAGGCGGGTGCCTTCGAGCGACAGCTTTGAGGTGGCGTCTTCAATCTCCTGGAGGTCGACCTCGGTCAACTGGACCTCGACCGCTCCGAGGTTCTCTTCCATGCGCGAGATCTTTGTGGTGCCAGGAATCGGAACGATCCACGGCTTCTGTGCCAACAACCAAGCTAGAGCGATTTGTGCCGATGTGACGCCTTTCCGTTCCGCTGCCGCTTGCACCGCATGGACAAGCCCCATGTTGGCTTTGCGAGCCTCGGGTGAGAAGCGCGGCACGTGATTGCGGAAGTCGCTCGGGTCGAACTTGGTGTTCTGGTCGATCTGCCCAGTCAAGAAGCCGGCGCCGAGAGGACTGAAAGGCACGAAACCGATTCCGAGCTCTTCGAGAACGGGCAACACGTCGCCTTCGGGGCCGCGCCAGAAAAGCGAGTATTCACTTTGCAGCGCCGTGACTGGATGCACCGCGTGAGCTTTACGGATCGTCCCAACTCCCGCTTCCGACAACCCAAAGTGCTTGACCTTTCCCTCGGCAATCAGCTCTTTCACCGCACCAGCGACCTCCTCGATCGGCACATTGGGATCGACGCGATGCTGGTAGAAGAGGTCGATATAGTCTGTACGAAGCCGCTTCAGGCAAGCCTCAGCCGCAGTCTTTATATGATCGGGACGGCTATTCGTTCCCGGGCCGCGCTTACCGGTTTCGGGATCGATGTCGAAGCCAAACTTCGTAGCGATCACGACCTTTTCGCGTATCGGCTGAAGCGCCGAGCCGAGCAGCTCTTCATTTGCAAACGGTCCATAGGCTTCGGCCGTATCGAAGAAGGTCACTCCCTTGTCGTGGGACGAGCGGATCAACTGGATCATCTCGCCTTTGTCGGCGGCCGGTCCGTAAGCCGAGGTCATGCTCATGCAACCGAGTCCCAAGGCCGACACTTCAAGCCCGCTCTTGCCTAGTGCTCTTTTCTTCATGATGGTTCATCCTTCCGGTTTAGGTACAAGAGTTATTGGTGTTGAACGGGATGATTGTTTCCGTTGAGGTCGTACTGAGATCCCCGCCATCTTTTGCCAAAGTTCGTCGCAGATTCTCTATCGACGTTTGTGGCTAATCTTTATTACTATTCACTT
The DNA here is from genome assembly GCA_963762375.1 of uncultured Acidobacteriaceae bacterium. GTDB lineage: Bacteria > Acidobacteriota > Terriglobia > Terriglobales > Acidobacteriaceae > Granulicella. The sequence goes on along the minus strand of CAVXKP010000020.1, from coordinate 264,195 downwards.
TGATCGGTCTAAGCAGATGAGAGAACGTGAGTTGGGCAAGCTTCCACTTGCCGTTTTCCTTGATATAAACCTCAGTCACCATAAAGGGATTGGTAACTTCGTGCGCACCGACTGTTGCCTGCAAATCCATGTCTTCCAGCAGGATGGCTGTGTTACCAAATATGCGTGCGTCCACTGCATAAACGAAAGCCTTTTTGTACCAGATGCCACCGCTTTGAATGGTAGCTAGTTCTTGGGTTTTCCCCCAGGTCCCTCCCATGTGCGTGAACATGGCTCTGTCATCAAATAGTGCATCTAAGGAATCGACCTTCTTCTCAGCCATCCAATCCCATTTCATGTTGGAGAGGTTGATGACGTCTTGTTGCTCGGGTGTACGACTAGCGGCAGTTTTAATCGTTTCCGTTGGCGGCTGTGGCGATTGTACGTGGGCTTGCGCGCTCGACTCAGCAACAGCGGCCGCTGAAGGACCACATGCCACTGTCACGAATGCAGCAGCCCCAGTGATGCCAAGAAAGGAGCGGCGGTCAATGCTGCGCTTGCTGCCGCTATCGTTGATTTTTCTCATGTTTTTAGCCTTTCGCCGTTTTTTGGGAACGGACCAGTCGCTCACCTACTCACTAAACTAGCTTCGATCCGGTGAGTCAGCCCTGCCAGATGCGACAATATTGCTGCAGATCACGACAATCTGAAATCCCGCGCTTTGACGCCTATTGCGGGCTCTTTGACGTGTCTTGCATGGCATGAGTGGGAGGATGTTCAGTATGGTTGGAGCAGGAGAGTAAAGAAATGCTCAAACATTTCCGAGTGCCGGGACGCCTCGCCGTAAAGCTGGAGGAACTCGGAGTTTCTGTTCCCACGATGCTGCGCAAGGCACGTCTCCCGCGTGATCTCTTTGAGCAGACGCGTATTCTTGTCTCCACCAATGAGCTGTTTGCCTTGTGGCATGCTATCGATCAGGTGAGCTCTGACCCGCTCATCGGCGTGAAGCTTGGAGTCGAAACAAAGACCGAGCGCTTTCACCCGATGGCAATTGCGGCGTTGTCCACGGAGAACCTCGTCGCCGCATCACAGCACATGGCTCGATACAAGAAACTCACCGCTCCGGAGGAGATCCTCGTAGAACTTGACGCGGAAGAGTTCAGCGTCGGCTTTCGTTGGCTGCTTGCTGTCGACGACGAGCCGTGGACACTTACCGACTACTGCTCCTCCTGGATGCGTTCCTTGGCCCGGCATGGGAGCGGAAGCGCACTGAACCCCCTCAGAGTCGAGTACGTGCAGCAGCGTTCTAACCTTCGCCAGATCGAGCGTAGCCTGGGCTGCGAAGTCATCGTTGGAGCACCACGCAATGTAATCGTCTTTCGCGCCTCGGATGCAACGAAGCCATTCGTCACACGTAACGCCGAACTTCTCGATCTGCTTGCACCGCAGTTTGAGGAGCAGTTACGTCAGTACAAAGATGAGGACAGCTTCCTGGAGCTCGTTCGCCGGACCATTCAGGACAAACTTACAGGGCATCGTCCATCGATCGACGCCATTTCGCAAGCCCTTCATATGGGGCCGCGTACCTTGCAGCGCCGTCTGCAGGATTCCGGATCGAGCTTTCAGCGAGTCTTGGATGAAGCTCGTCATCAGATGGCGCGATACTACCTCAGCAATTCAGCGTTGGAGCTGAACGAAGCCGCGTACCTACTTGGCTTCGAAGACCCCAACTCCTTCGGACGAGCGTTTCGGAATTGGGAGGGCGTGCCACCGAGCGATTGGCGAGATACGCATCGGTCAACCAAGGTGATGTAATCGGTCGCTTGCGTTGCGAAACGTACATCAGCGCCGGTAAAGGCGCATGCCGTCAGCCTGGCGCCTGGAAAAAGCAACATGCCTAGTATCTCGACGAGTGAAACATCGCCAATGCGTATTTCGAGGGATTTCGGCGCTCGAAACGTGCATTGTCCTGAAGTCAACAATCGAGATCGATAGTTCCCTCGAAGGCAGCCCCGAACTATTCGCAGCCGTGTCGCATCGCACCCACAGCCTCTAATGCGCCGATCTGTCTTGCTCTGCTGCGCGAAGTTTTTCCAGGTCGCGCTGCCCATCGAGGTAAGCCTGTGCGCCGCGGTGCATCAATTCGAGGTAGGCAAGAGTTTCTGTGCGGCGGACGCGCTCCTCGAGAAGAATGCCGAGGTACTCGTCAAGCTGTGCCGGCGTGATGTGAGAGAAGTCGAGGGGCCCGGACGGAAAGTCGGCCTGGAAGCGCTGCTCGAAGGCGACGCGTTTGGTGGCAACCTCCTGGGCGCGCTCCTTGAGAGCTTCCGATTTAATGACAGCGACTTCGGCGTCGCCGGTACTGTTGATCTCATCTTCGTTAAGCAGATGAATGAGGCCGCTGGATTTGGCTGCGGCGAGATTTCCGAGACGGATTGTCTCGATGGGGAACGCGGGACGATACGCTGGCGGAGGCAACGGGTGACCGAGCGAGATCGTCTCCCGGACCTGCTGTATCCGAGCCGTGAGATCTTCGACCTGCCGGGTGTTGGCGTCCCGGTTTTGATCAACATCGCGAAGATAGAGCCGGGCATCGGTGTTGGCGGCCTTGCGCAGCTCGGTACGCTGATGGTGCTCGTGAATGAACTCGACGGTTTGTTCGAGGCCGATCGCGATGAGGATGCCGACTGCGATCGTACCGATGTGAATGCAGAAGTCCTTCCACGTGTGGTCGGAGGTCTGCGGCGGATGGATGTCGATCATGGAGCGTTCTCCGAGGAATGGAAGGTCAGGGTTGGCGCGAAGCGATGTTGGCGCGCCGGATGTCGTCTGCCATGGCAGCGCGCGACTGGATGCCGCGAAGGACACTGATGGAAGCACCCTTCCACCAGGCGATCCAGATCCTCTCCTGTTCGAACTCCACGAGATGATTGTCGAAGATGGCTTCGGCGTCGTCGCGCTGGGCGAGGGTGAGGTGAACCGTCGCTCCGGTGTTCAGGGGGTATCCGGTGCGATCGCCGAAGCTCTTCACACGCTGGAAAGCGGTAGTGGCGGGCTGGACCACGTCGTTCCAATGCGCGCCTTCGGTATCGACGCGGTCGAAGATTTCGGCGAGGTTTTCCGGCAGGAGCTCGACCTTCCCGCTGGTTTTTGCGATGGACCAGACCGAGCGGGATGGCGACTGGAGGTTGTCCTGCGCAGGTGGTTGAGGCATGGTGACGGTGACATATCCGCCGTGCGGCTGGGCATTGCGAAGGGCTGCAAGCGAGGCTTTCTCCCAGGCAATCTCGTGGTGAGCTACATCGAGATCGAAATCGAAGACTTTCAGATTGTCGGCACACTCGCGATGGAAACCTTCGATCAGGGCTTGGCGCTCGTGCCGGTGATGGAGGTACTCAACGGTTTGTTCGAGCCCGATGGCGATGAGGATGCCGAGGATGACGATGAAGAGGTGAGTGAAGAATTCGCGGCGCGTCATGGGCGCATGCTGCAGCGGGTGGATGTCGATCATGTGGGCTCCGTGAAATCTATTCCGCTCCGCTGGGCTGGTTTGGAGTCGTTTGTGTCTGCGGTTTAGGGGTAGCGCCAAAGAAAGTCGTCGAGCCTGCCTCAACATGGGTTCGTCCCATCGCGGCCTTCTGGAACGAGTACATCCCGTCGAGTGAATGAACACCTGCCAAAATCGCCTCGTCACCTCCTTCGACCAGGGCGAGAATGGCGATGTTCCTACGAATGGCGCCGTCAACCTGTCCCGACTGGAAGAGGAGATCGTCGCGATGAGAGAGGCTGATGCGCTGAACGGCCGGATTGGCATGGTTATACTGTGCGCGTGCGCATTCGCTAACTAGAGTGCGTAGCGTTTCGTGGAGGTCTTCGTCGGCGCTAATGTCCTCTACGGCGTTGTAGTCGAGCCGGGCAAAGAGCTTGGCCTGCTCTGTAGGAAGGAGCGCAGCGAGGCCCGCGGACTGAGCGGCCGACCAGGTGGCTCGTGACGGAGATACATAGAGACTCGAGCCCGCGTTTGGAGGGACGCCGCGCACGTCAACGGAATCGCCGGAACGTTTTCCGGCGAGCAGCGCATCCTCCAGTGACCGGATGTATGTGGCCTGCACTTTGAGCCTGGCGACGGAGTCGCGTATCAGCGGCAGGTTGCTCTGCGCTTCGGCGCGCATTTGTTCGGTGAGTTGGGCGACCTGGTGGCGGTGGTGGAGGTACTCGACGGTTTGCTCAAGGCCGATGGCGATGAGCAGGCCGACGACGATGGTGGCGATGTGGATGAAGAAGTCTCGCCAGGTGCTCGCGGCGTGCTGGGGCGGATGGATGTCGATCATTGCAGTGTGCTCCGTTCTGGCGACGACGGCATGTCGAGGGAGGGCGGCTTGTGATCGGGAAAGGCGCGGCGGTTGAGATCGATGCGGTCCGTGGCTCCATCCAGGACTCCGCGGGTGACACGATCGAAGAAGTGAAGACGCACCGTGAGGCGGTCGATGGCTTTGATGTAGGCGGCCAGGAGCGCCTCGTACTGTGCAAGGTCGGCCGGAGACATGAGGTCCAGGGGCGGAGGGGGCGCAGGGTAGCCCATGTCAAAGGCGCCGGGTGAGTCAACGAAGCGCTCTTCGAAGGATTCGAGCGCGAATGCGGCGTGCTGAAAGTCGTCGATCGCATTGAAGGTGAGATTGTGCTGGAGGACAACGCCGTTGAAGAGATCGATTTCCCTGGAGGGAAGAAGCGTGATGGTCGCGTCAAGCTTGGCCGCCTCCCATATGGCGATAGAGGGCGCGGTCGGAATCTGGGAACGGCGGGAGTCATTGGCAGCTGGCGGCGCGGGGGGCGAGACCGCAGACGTTCGGCGAGCCGAGACCGCCGACTTCAATTGAACGGTGTAGGCGCGAATCTGGCCGAAGATTCGGAAGTCTTCGTCGTCGCGGCGGAGATTGGTGCGGAGTTCGTCGCGGAGGTCTTCTTCGAGATGGTGGCGCTGCTGGAGATGATGAAAATACTCGACAGTTTGCTCGAGGCCGATGGCGATGAAGAGGCCTACGGTGATGGTGGCGATGTGGATGATGAAGTCTGTCCATGTGTGTTCGGCCTTGTGCGGGACGTGGACATCGAGCATGTGAGGACCTTCGAAGAAGTCTGGATCTGGAAACAGGGGCCGGGTGGGATGAGGGAAGGATACACGGAGTAAGCGAATCTCGATCAGTGCTTTTTAGGAAGGCGTCGCAGAATTAGCCGGCAATCGCTCTCAGCATGGGGGACAAGGGTTCGTATTTTCTGTTGACGTAAACCGACCGTCTGCTTGCGGCTATAAGAGGACCTTCCGTTCGGAAATTACACAGCGGGTATATCCGTCCCTCTAAACGCGCTTCGATCCCAACTTCCAGAAGGAAGTGGAAAATCGAGCACAATTTGCGTAGAGCCGAAGATCCGTTCCGAGCAGTTTCGCGTTCGGCTACAATTCGCCATGCCCGATCTCCAGCAACATGCAGAGGACTTGGACGCTCTGACCGCCGCACCCCAGAATCACACGCTGCTCTTCGAAAATGAGACCGTTCGCGTGCTCGACACGCTCGTCCGCCCGGGACAGATTGTCCCATTGCACACGCACCAATGGCCGAGCACGAATTACCTGCTCAGTTGGAGCGACTTCGTCCGCCGCGATGGTGACCGCGCGGTGCTCCTGGACAGCCGAAGCCTCTCGCCGAAACCGGCTATCGGAAGCGCCTTCTGGGGCCCGCCCCTGGCCCCGCACACCCTGGAAAACATCGGCGAATCCGACCTTCACGTCATCACCGTCGAGCTCAAACACGCCTGATCGTCACGTCTCGATCTGAGAACCTTCGCTGCAGCTGGATCGCGATGCGATATCGTCAAGATTGCGGCTGAAATCGGGCTCTCTTCAGTGCAAAGAACGCGCCGCGACAGGACAACGCAGCTGGTGTTGATGCATACCTGCGACCCGGTGTTCCAACCCGCCGTTCCGCCGGTTTCTCCGCTGTGCGGATACTCAATGCGTGAGTGACCTTCGACATTACTTCGCTGTTCCGGATCACTGGAGCACGAGCTGAATTCCTCGCTATATCAACGAGCGCCGAATCGCCAATGGACTCAGCGAGCAGAATCTGGTGTTCTGCGTGGTTACGAAAATACGGGACCGGCTCGATTAACGCCCGCTGAGGATGGAGCTAAACTGATACTGTGATGCCACACCCATCATGGAATGAGAGTTACGCCTCAGGACAGTTGCCTTGGGACATCGGACAGCCAGAGCCTCTGCTCGTCGAGTTCGCCACTTCGGGCGGTGTGCCGCCGGCTCCTACGCTTGAGATCGGTGCCGGTACCGGTACGAATGCAATTTGGCTGGCCGAACACGGTTTCGACGTGCTCGGAGTCGATGTCTCGCCGCTCGCTGTCGAAAGAGCCCACGCCAAAATGGAGGGACGCGCCCTGCGCTGCCGGTTCGCGGCATTGGACTTTCTAGCTGCGCCTCCGCCCGGCGGTCCATTCCAGTTCGTGTTCGACCGTGGCTGTTTTCATATCTTCGATGAACCAGGCGAGAGACAGCGATTCGCGGTACAAGTTGCTGCCTTACTGACGCCGAGCGGCTTCTGGCTGAGCATGATCGGCAGCACCGAAGGTCCGCCGCGCGAAGTCGGTCCGCCGCGCCGCTCGGCACGCGAGATAACCCTTGCGATCGAGCCTGTGCTGGAGATTATCGAGCTGCGATCGGCCGAGTTCCTCGGCCACGGCGCAAAGGCCTGGTTTTGCCTGTCACGCCGACGCACGATACCGGCCCATCCCTCCAGACCGCACGATTGAGGGTCGGGGGGAAAGGCGCTTCCCGTTCTCGATGGGTGCCACATCGCCTGCGCACTTTTTGAGGAGTAGGCTTGGGACACTGATGCTTTAAGTTTGTGCGTGCAAGCAGCGTGGAGGCCGTCTACATGCGCAAACAGAAGAAGAGAAGAAGCAAGTCGCCGTGCCACAGGATTGTTTTACGGCTCCCGGATCTCGACCATACCAAATCGGCCGTCCTCAACAGTCTTAGTTCCCCGTGTTCGCGGCGGAACTACAAATTCGCCATGGAGCAATTCATCACCTGGTACTGTTCGGAACCACGTCTGGCGTTGAATCGAGCCGTAGTTCTGCGATTCCGCCTCTACCTGGAGTCGCGCGGACTGGCTGCTGGGACTATGAATCAGAGACTGGCGGCAGTGAGGCGCCTAGCCTATGAGGCTGCTGATTCGGGCCTGCTAAGCCCGGAACTGGCGGCCGGCATCCGTCGCGTCAAAGGCGTGAAGCAGTTGGGCTCGCGCGCTGGAAACTGGCTAACTCCTGATCAGGCCAGAACCCTGTTGCAAGCTGCCGATGGGGAGGGGTTGCGATCCCTGCGTGACCTAGCGATGCTATCAGTGCTCCTAGGCTGCGGATTGCGGCGCGCCGAACTATCCGGTCTGGAATTTGATGATTTGCAAACAAGACAGGGGCACTGGGCCATCGTAGATCTAGTGGGCCACGGCGGCCAGGTTCGGACTGTGCCCATGCCCCTTTGGGTGAAAGCCGCAGTTGATCGCTGGACCTCTGCCGCCAAAGTCGCAACGGGCAGGATCTTCCGAGCAATTAGCCGTCACGGAACGCCTTGGGGGCAAAGGAATATCCGAAAATGTCATCTGGTACGTGGTTCGAAGTTGCGCCGACAAGGCGCATCTGATTCAACTTGCTCCGCATGACCTCCGCCGAACGTGTGCTAAGCTCTGCCACGCCAGTGGCGGAGAGTTGGAACAGATCCAGTTCCTGCTCGAGCACGTGTCCGTGCTGACCACCGAACGATATCTCGGATGCAAGCAGAATTTGGAGGAACCCGTGAATGATCGGTTCGGTTGCCTTTTTGCTCCCGAGCCCGTCGATTTACGGTAAGGCCTGTTACCCTCCCACAAAGTTATTCAAGATACGTACGTGCCGATCGCATCTGATTTCGGCTACTGGGGTCGGACAGAAGTCGGACCGAATCACCGACCCATTCGGGTATGTCCATGAAACAAAGGAGCTTATGCAGGACGATCATAGGTCTGCAAAACCTTTATGCGTCGGTTCGATCCCGACCCGCGCCTCCAACATTTCAAGTACGTTAGGCCCCGCTGAGGGGCTTTTTCTTTGTTTGGGGGTTTGAGGTGGGACTCTGCCCCGTTTCGGGTTGCGAATCGACGGATTGAGGTGCCGTTTCGGCGATATGGTTTCTCGGCCGGGACCTAGCTGGGAGATAGGTGGGTGAAATGGCGCAGAGGGCTGGGCGGTGAGCCAGGCTGTGAGCTAGTCGGCGACCATCGACTCTCCGGGGAGGATGGGGCGGGTGCGGGGGAGGAGGCCGCGGTGGGCGGCGAGGCCGACGAGGGCCAGGACGAGGATGAAGACGGAAAGCTTGATCGCGTCGGCGGGGCGGGTGCGGGGGAGGAGTTTCCAGAGAAACAAAAGGATGGTCTGGCCGAGGGTGACGGCCCAGACGGAGCCGTAGAAGTAGCGGCGCTCGGTTCCCTCCCCTAAGGTGGACGGCCCGACGCGGGGGAGTTTGCCCAGGGCTCCGAGGAGAAGGATCAGGAGACAGAGGGGCGCGTAGGCGTCGTGGTAGATCTGCTGCAGGTACCAGCGGCCGGTGATGACGGCGATGAGGAGGCCGGCGAGATTGAGCAGGGCGAAGCTGAGGACGGCGTTCCAGGCGAAGGTGTAGCAGACGCGGCGGTAGAGGGGGTTGGGCTTGTCTTCGTCGAAGCGGAGGATGTAGGGGCGCGGTTCGGCTCCGGGAAGGCTGCCGCGGAGGGCGGCGATGCCGGTAGCGAGGAGGACGAGCGCGAGCCAGAGGAGGTTGCCGCGGTGCAGGCCGCGGGCGAAGAGGCTGAAGGTGAGAGGGCCGGGGGCGAGGAAGAAGACCCAGATCCAGAGGGGCCAGTGGGCGGCGCGGTAGAGGCGGGTGTTGCGGGTGCGAATCTTGCGCTCGCGGGCGAGCTCTACTCTTCCGGTGTAGGGCATGGGGTGAGTGTTGCAGAGGGTTTGGGAGGGCGTCAATGTGGAGGGGCTGCGGGCGACACTCTGCAGGGAAGCTCTATGCGTAGTGGACTCTCTCCAGAACGCACTCCTTCGCAGCAGAATCGAACGTAATGGTGAAGTGTTCGAAGAAGCCCCTCATGCCAAGCAGTCCAGCAACGCTAAGATTTTCCTTGAATCCGGCATCAATGGTTACGGGGCCGCCCGGGATGAACAGCTTGATGGGATGAACCCACGTCTCCTCTGGGCCACCAATTCCGTTGGTGATCTGAAGGGTTCCAGACTTTACGCTCAGACCTAAGTGCCTGGCGATGTCGGCATGGAAGAGACAGTTCGTCGCGCCCGAGTCGATGATGCATTCAATTCGTTTCGTACGAGGCGCATTGGGAGCCATCAGCGAGAACTGCACGTTGAACGGCACCCAATAAAGGGGCTCTCCCTTTTGATCGGGAAATGCTCGATATGGAATTTTCGTGCTCAAGCTAGACGAAGGTGGGAGCCCATACGGGGGGCGTCTTGAGGATAACCGGATCAGCTACGCCGGCCTGATCGCTCTTCTCTACAACTTCGCTGTAGGTCTTCCCTACGGCAATGATTTTGGTCTCGTCGCTTGACAATGCCAGCCAACTATCCAGCGGCGCATCACGAAGAAGATTCAGGCGCATCGATGCTTGTGGAGACATGGTCAAGAGCCTCAGGGGGTTAGACGCTCAAGGCTACTTGGCGGATTCCTCCATGTCAATGAGCGTCTTGGGTCGCCAGGAGGGCGCAGCTCGCAGTGCGCTGGCGAGCTCCATTTTCTCCGATAGGCCGGAGTCTCGCAGGATCGTTGGGAGTGCACAGGTATCATGCAACACACCAGCGGATCGCTTGTCGATATCGTCATCCCGCTTATCCGTCTTTTGGGCGAACGTGCGATGACGTGACCTTGTTCGATCGTGTGAGGCGGTCTCGGTTTGTGACCTTCGTCCTGGGCGTGAGGAGCGGAGAACGGGCAACGGCAGAGGCAAGACAATACAGGGGTCCTTCGCTTCGCTCGAGGATGACGAAGGATGGGTGGATGCCAGGAGCCGCGCGGCTGCGGTCGAGACGCAGGTGCGGCTGCATGAGTGAGAAACGTGTTCGAGGTATGGGGGACGTGGGTGGGGCTGGAGTCGTGACGGTATGTCCTAGACCTTTACGTAGCTGTAGTGGCCTTCGCTTTGCAGCAGGGCAATGGCGGAGACCATCGATGCCACGATCAAGACGTTCGGGACGGTGTGGGCCAGCATGTCGCGAACGATGGTCTCGGGATCTTCCTTCAGGTTGTCGTGCTGGATCAACTGGCGCACCTGCTCTTCCAGGGCGGTGTGGCAGCCGAGGAAACGAACTCCCCGGCGCTGCAGTCCCTGCATGCTGGCGTCCTGCAAGGGAGAGTTCTCGTCGTTGGGATCGGTGGTTGGGGAGATGTGCGCGGCCTGCTCGCTGAGGGCACTCAGGTAGAAGGGATTTCTGAGCGCCGGAGCGCCGGTCTTGGGGTCATCGATCTTCAGCCAGGCTCCGATGTTGTACTTGCTCCAGACGTAATCGTCGTAGTTGAGCAGGTTGGCGGGCCCATGCAGACCGCCGATCAGACGGATCTGATCCAACGGAACGCCGAATCCGAAATGGAGCCCATTCAACGAATTCTTTATCTTGGCGAGAGAGGCTCCGTTTTCAACCTGGGTGATATCGAAGAGCTGCTTGATCCGGGCCTGCTCTCCGAGTAACTCGTCGAAGGAATGGAGCTTCCACTGCGACGTCTTCCAGACGATCTGTGCCTGGGCGGAATGGTTGATGCCGGACAACGTTCCCAGGGCGGCAAAGCAGGCGGCAGCTTTCGATGCAAATCTACGACGGGTTAATTCGGTCATGCACTCCTCAATGGTCCTCCTTGTTGGATAGTTTTGGAGGGCTCAAGGTTTCGCTGGCCGGATTGCGCCGGTGGGCTTCGGCTGCAGGCGGTGGACGAGGGGGCGGAGCTTGCGGTTCCAGTACATCAGGATGCCGGTGACGGCGAGCAGGGCGGGCACAAGGCCGAGCAGGACCCAGAGGATTTTGACGCAGAGGCCGAGGAGGCCGGGGCCTCCGAAGAGGCCGAAGTGGAGGGCGACGGAGTATTGCTCGATGCGGGAGGCGAGGTCTTCGGTGCGGGTGTCGGAGCTGGCGAGGAGGGCGCCGGTGTGGGGGTCGAGGACGATGCGGACGAGTTGGGAGAAGGGGGCGGCTTGCTGGTAGTAGCCGGTGACGCGGATGGGGGAGTTGGGGGTGGAGGGAAGTTGCAGGTAGCCGGGGGGAGCGGCGGCGGGGAGGGCGCGGTAGGCGGCGGCGATCATTTGGTCTAGAGACAGAGAGGCGAGATGCGTGGGGGCAGAGGCGTGGGGGCAAGAGGCGTGGGGACGGGGGGGTTGAGGACGACGCCGGTGTCGCGGTAGCCGTGGAGGGTGGCGAGCTCGAGGAGTTTGCCGGTGGGGCCGGGGAAGGCGAAGTCCAGGCCGGTGACGATGACGAGCAGGAAGGCGGCGCTGGTCCAGAAGCCGAGGACGGTGTGGAGATCGAAGTTGGTGCGGCGCCAACTGGAGCGGCGATGGAGGAGGAGGGCTGAGGCCCAGCGCTGCACTCCGGGCCACCAGAGGATGAGGCCGGAGAGGCAGAGGAGGAGGAGGCCGAGGGCCATCCAGCCGCTGACGAGGAGGCCGGTTTCGCCGGAGAGGAGATAGACGTGCAGGTTGCTGAGGAAGCCGAGGAGGCCGGCGTAGCGGAGGCGGTCGAGGAGGACTTGGCCGGTGTAGGGGTTGAAGGAGACGACGCGGTAGTTGGGGGTGGGCGGGCCGGCGACGCGGCGAAGGAGGAGGTCGGTGGCCTGGGTGGGCTTGTCGAAGTTTTCGAGGGCGAAGGCCTGGTAGCCGGGGTGGGAGGCGACGATGGCGCGGACGGTCGCGTCGAGGGTGGTTTGGCGGGGAGTGGGGTGGAGGGTGTAGAGGGAGGGTTCGAGATGCTGGAGGAGTTCGGACTTGAAGATGAGGGCGCTGCCGGTGAGGCCGATGACGATGGCGTAGGCGGCGATGAGGAGGCCTGTCCAGAGATGGAGCTGGAAGAGGGCGCGGCGGAGGAAGACGCGCTGCGGGGTGTGGCTCCAGGTGGGGCGGGGTGTGGGGCGCGGGTTGAGGGTGGAGGTGGGCATCCTGGATTAGGGGTGTGGGGTGGGGGTCTTCGGTTTGGAACCAGAGGGGTGGGAGGGGATGGGGGGTGGGGTAGAGTTCGTTGAGGGTGTTGGCGTCGTAGAGGCGGCCGTTCTTCATGACGGTGGAGATGGAGAGGGTGTTGTGGATGTCGGCGAGGGGGTTCTGGTCGAGGATGAGGAGGTCGGCGAACTTGCCGGGCTCGAGGCTGCCGAACTGGTGGTCGCGGCCGATGGTTTTGCTGGAGCCGAGGGTGGCGGCGTGGAGGACTTCCATGGGAGACATGCCGCCGGCGGCGAGGGCTTGCATCTCGAGGTGGTAGCCGAGGCCGGGGATCTCGCCGTGGCTGCCGACGGCGACGAGGCCTCCGGCGCGCTGGATTTTGGCGGCGCCCTGGGCGATGAGGGGGAAGGCGTACTCGTCGGGGAGGGCCCAGGGGACGCGCTCGGTCTTGTGGTCGATGAAGAAGCCGGGCATGAAGTGGCGGAGGCGGGGGTTGTCGTGGATGGCGTAGGGATTGGATTGGGTGGTGTAGAAGAACTCCTGGCCGGCGAGGCCGCCGTTGCTGATCTGGAGGGTGGGGGTGTAGCTGACGCCGGAGCGGGCGAAGAGCTGGACGATGTCGTCGGCGAGGGGGGCGGCGGAGTAGGCGTGCTCGTTGCCGGGGAAGCCGTCCTGGATCTGGGTCATGTCGAGCTTCATGTCGAGCGCGCCTTCGGTGGTGGCTTGCATGCCGAGGGCTTGCGTGGCTTCGAGGAGCCACTCGCGCTGGGTGCGATTGCCGGTGCGGTACTCCTTTAGATTTTGGATGCGGTAGAAGTTGCGATAGCGGCTGACCAGGTTGAGGGCTTGCTGCTCGGATTGGAGGTTGTTGAAGGAGAAGACAGCGGGGCCGGTGGAGAAGACGCGGCAGCCGGTGATGAGGCCGGCGTCGTTGAGGTCCTGGTAGGCGAGCATGTCGATGGAGAGGGGCGAGGGATCGAGGGCGGAGGTGATGCCGAAGGCGAGGGAGGAGAGGAAGCCGGGGTCGAGGAGGGAGAGCTCGCCGCGGCGGACGTCGGCCCAGTGGAGATGGACGTCGGTGAAGCCGGGGAGGATGTACTTGCCGGTGACGTCGCGGATGGTTGCGCCGGAGGGGATGGGGAAGGAGGCGCGGGGGCCGATGGCGGTGATGAGGTTGTCGGTGATGAGGATGTCGGCGTTGGGGATGACTTCGTCGCCGCGCATGGTGATGGCGGTGGCTCCGCGGAGGAGGAGGGTGCCGTGCGGGGTATCGCGGGGGAGGGCTACGTTGATGGGGATGGCCTGGACGTTGGGGCGGTGGGTGTCGGGGTCGGGTGGGGCTTCGACGTGGCCGGTGACGACGGAGGCGAGGGGCTGGCGGAAGTAGGTGGAGCCGATGGCCCAGGTGATGGTCTTGCCGTCGTCGGCCCAGTTGAAGAAGTCGGCGCCGATGGAGGTGAGGCGGGTTTGGTTGGGGGAGGGCTTGCCGAGCTCGATCGCAAATTCTTTGGTGGGATCGGGTATGTGGAGGAGGTAGAGCTGCTCGGTGATCTGGGCGAGGGCCCAGTGGCCGTCGGGGCTGATCTTGATGGCGTCGGCGTTGCCGGTGCCGTCGACGAAGTACCAGGTGGGGCCGGTGACGGCGAGGATGCGGTGTTTGGGAGAGCCGTCGAGGGGGACGTTGTAGAGGCCGTCGGCGTAGTTGAGGTAGACGGATGTGGGAGCGCCGCTTCCCTGCTGGTGCGTGAATTGGGGGATGTTGCCGAGGATGCCGGTGGCGATGACGTTCGCGGGGCTGCCGTGGTCATCGACGCCTCCGGTGGCGGGGAGGGCGATGGCGTCGGACTGGAAGGGGCTGAACTCCATGTAGCGGTGGTTGTGCTCGTAGTTGCTGGAGCGGAGGGCGATGATGGAGCGGCCGTCGGGGGTGAAGACGGGGTTGCGGTAGAGGTCGGGGTGGTCGGTGAGGCGCTGGGGCTCGCCGGTGCCGTCGGCGTGGATGCGCCAGATGTGGCCTCCGTCGATGGCGGTCCAGGTGATGTAGACGATGGAGCGGCCGTCGGGGGACCAGGCGGGATCGAACTCGGGGAGAGAGGAGTGGGTGAGGCGGTGGGGCGTGCCGTCGGGTAGCTGCGTGATGTAGAGGTGAGTGAAGGCGGAGAAGACGAGGCGCTTGCCGTCGGGACTTTCGGAGGGGGTTTGGAGGATGCGGGCGCGGACGGGGCCGGTGTCTTCGCGGATGTCCTGGCGGAGATAGGGGCCCATGGGGAGATCGACGGGGCGGTGAAGGGGATGGTGGTGACGGCGCGGGTGGCGATGTCGAGGCGATGGAGGGCGCCGCCGTAGTTGAGGATGAGGGAGCGGCTGTCGGGGGTGAAGGCGTAGCGCGGAAGGAGGTCGCGGGAGGCGCTGGCTTCCTGGTCGTCGCGCTGGATGGGATAGAGGAGCCAAGTGTCCGCGTCGGTGAGGAGGTTGCGGACGCGGAGGCCGGTCTGGCCGTGGAAGCGGGTGGCGTAGACGAGGAGTTTGCCGTCGGGCGAGAGCGGACGGGCGGAAGGCAGAGCCGACGTTGGTGACGACGGTGTCTTCCTGGTGGGTGCGGAGGTCGCGGCGAACGATGTGCCAGAGGGGGAAGGCGTTGTCGTCGTCGAAGCCAAGGCCGGTCTTGGCTTCGTAGTAGAGAGAGCGGCCGTCGGGCGAGGGGGCGGCGCCGAGGGCGTTATAGCGGTAGGGCTTGGGCGTGGTGGGCGTGGCCTTGGCGAAGGTGAGTTGCTCGGCGGGCGCGTTGTCGAGCGAGAAGCGGAAGAGTTGGAAGGCGTTGATGTCGGGGTTGAAGCGGGAGACGAAGACGGAGTGGCCGTCGGAGGACCAGGCGGGGGAGATGAAGACGCTGTTGTCCGAGACGGTGGAGAGGGGGCGGGGGTGGGAGCCGTCGGCGTCGGCGATCCAGAGGTTGTCGTTGCCGGAGCGGTCGCTGATGAAGGCGATGTGGGAGCCGTCGGGTGAGTAGGTGGGCTGGGAGTCGAAGGGAAGGCCGCAGACGATGCAGCGGGCTTCGCCTCCGGCGATGGGGAGTTGGTAGAGATCGCCGAGGAGTTCGAAGAGGATGGTGCGGCCGTCGGGTGAGACGTCGAGGGAGGCCCAGGTGGCTTCGTGCTCGTCGAAGCGGAGATGGCGGGCGGGGGTGAGAGGGAGGACGTCGCCTTCCTGGTGGATGCTTCCCTGCTGTTGGGCCTGGGGCATCTCCTGCTGGGCAGTTCCCTGCTGCTGCTGCGCTTGGAGCAGCGGGGAGAGTGAGAGGGATGCGGCGAAGAGGGTGAGGGCCTGGGTGAGGGTCTTCATGGAGGGTCTTGGGTGGTGGAGCGTCGGCACATCGGCTGGATGAGTGGTGCGACTGCGTGGATCGGTGAACTCCCAGGTCTCAAAAGCGAGACCTGGGGCACCCGGATGGTGGGCGTCAACATTTCATCATCATAGGGTCGCGGGGTTAGAAGTGCAGCTTGAGGGCGACCTGGAGGGAGCGCGGACCTCCGACCTGGTAGAGGCTGGAGAGGCCGCCGAGTTGGGTGCTCTCGGTATCGTAGGCCTTACCGAAGAGGTTGCCCGTCGGCGAGACTGATTGTAGATGTCGCCGAGGATGGGGTGGTTGAAGATGTTGTAGGCCTCGACGCGGAACTGCAGGCCGACGCGCTGGGTGATGGGGAAGTCGCGGCGGAGGGTGAGGTCGGCCTGGACGGCGTCGAAGCCGCGGGCGATGTTGCGGCCGGCGTCGCCGTCGACGCTGCCGCCGGTGGGGCCGGGGGTGAAGGCGTTGTAGTTGATGATGCGGCCGCCGACGCTCGCGTACTGCGAGCCGTAGAGATAGAGGGGAGCTCCGGGGACGCGGTTGGGGTGGTAGTTGGTGGTGGCGCCGGAGCTGGCGTTGGTGATGCTGGGGCCGTCGAGGATGTCGACGGGGAGGGCGGAGCGGGCGGAGACGCGGGTGTCGAAGGCCCAGTGGGTGAGGGCGTAGTTGACGATGGGGTTGGCGTAGTGGCCGCCTACGTTGTAGCTGAGGGCGGTCTGGAAGTTGTTGCGGATGTCGTAGTCGGAGCTGGCGCGCTCGAGCTGGAAGATGGTGAAGTTGGTGGTGGCGTCGTCGATGGCGTGGGACCAGGTGTAGCTGGCGAGGAACTGGAGGCCGTGGGTGAGCTTGCGCTCGAACTTGACCTGCAGGGAGTTGTAGTCGGAGCTGGCGGCGTTGGTGGTGACGTAGAGGCCGGAGCCTCCGCTGAAGTTCTGGTTGGGCGTGGGGAGGTTCTCGGGATAGTACAGGAACTGGGCGAGCAGGCGGCGGCCGGCGGAGGCGACGTAGTTGAGGGTGAGGGACTGCTGGGTGCCGATGGCCTGCTCGACCGCGACGTTCCACTCGCCGGTGTAGGGGAGCTTGAGGTTGGGATCGAAGGCGAAGACGGGAGCGTTGTAGGGAGAGAGGGCGTTGGGTGTGGGAGCGGCCGCCACCTGCGCGGCGGTTGCGGGGAACGGATCGGCTCCTGCGACATAGCCTGGAGAGCCGAGCTGGACCGGGGTGTAGTTGCCGAAGCCGGTGGTGCCGACGCCGTAGTAGCCTTCGGCGCTGAGGGTGGTGCCGGTGTCGTAGAAGAGGCCACCGCCGGCGCGGAGAACGGTCTCGCTGCCGGACTTGGAGTGGAGCTGGTAGGCGATGCCGACGCGCGGAGCGAAGTTGCCGTAGGTGGTCTTCCAGAGCGGAGAGTTCTTGGGCGCGATGACGGCGGTGGAGAGGTTGGTGATCTGGTTGAGGGTGTAGGGGGTGTTGCCGGCGCCGTCGAAGGGAGGCGGGTTGACATCCCAGCGAACGCCGTAGGAGACGCTGAGGCGCGGTGTCGCCTTCCACTCATCCTGCGCGTAGAGGGAGAAGTTGCTGCTGTGCGCGTCCATGTTGATGGACTGGGTGTAGACGTAGAGGCCGGCGGGATTGTTGGCGAGCACGGCGGCTTCGCTGGTGTAGTAGCCGACCTCCCAGAGGGGAGGAAGAGCTTCCTGGGTGATGAGGAGGCGGTAGTCGACACCGTACTTGAAGCTGTGGCGGCCGACGTTCCAGGTGAGCGAGTCGACGACGTTGAACTGGTGCTGGGTGTTGGACTGCGGCTCGATGAGGTAGTAGGGATAGAGGTCGTAGAAGAGGAAGAAGGTGAGCCAGCTGCCGTT
Source organism: uncultured Acidobacteriaceae bacterium (assembly GCA_963762375.1). Classification (GTDB taxonomy): domain Bacteria; phylum Acidobacteriota; class Terriglobia; order Terriglobales; family Acidobacteriaceae; genus Granulicella. The sequence goes on along the minus strand of CAVXKP010000020.1, from coordinate 246,766 downwards.
GCTGAGGCCGGGGACGGAGCCGATGTTGAAGGGGGTGGCGCCACCGAAGTTGTCGAGATAGCGATTGGAGTTGTAGCCGTTGGTGGTGAAGCCGAAGCGGAACTCGTCGGCGATGTTGGGCGTGATGACGCTGCTGGCGCCGAAGACGAAGGTCTGGATGTTGCGCACGGTTTCGTTGACCTGGGCGAGGTCGGTGGGCTGGCGCGACTCGCTCTGCGAGGGCACGTAGCTGTAGCGGCCGAAGATCTTGAAGCGGTCGCTGAAGCTGTGGTCGAGGCGAAGGCTGGTGGTGTCGAGGCGGCTGGGAGCGGTGTAGCCGACGGTCAGGTAGGCGAGGCCGTCGCCGACATCGGGGCTGGTGGTGGTGGGAAAGGCGTCGAGGAAGGGCTGCAGCGCGGCAGGGGCGGTCTGGCGGAGAGTGGTGCTGGGGACCTCGTAGAGCTGCGCGGCCTGGGGCTGCTGGAGGCGAAGGCCTTCGTAGGAGAAGAAGAAGAAGGATTTGTCGCGGCCGTTGTAGAGATGGGGGAAACGGATGGCTCCGCCGAAGGTGCCGCCGAAGTCGTTCTGGCGCTCGGCGAGCTTGGTGGTGTCGAAGTAGTTCAGGGCGTCGAGGGCGTCGTTGCGGAGGTAGTCGAAGGCGGTGCCGTGGTAGGTGTTGGTGCCGGAGCGGGAGCTGAAGCTGAACTGGCCGCCGGGGGTGCGGCCGTACTCGGCGGAGTAGGAGGAGGTGGACTCGCGGAACTCTTCGAGGGCGTCGATGGAGATGATGCTTTGGGTGGTGCCGAGGGCGCTCTCCTGGGGCGTGGCTCCGGCGAAGCCGCCGCCGGGATAGCCGGAGGAGGAGACGGAGGCGCCGGTGTTGGCGCTGATGCCGTCGATGGTGTAATAGTTCGCCTCGGTGCGCTGGCCGTTGACGCTGATCTCACCGCTGGAGCCGGGGCCGGCGGAGGGGACGACGATGACGCCGGGCGAGAGGGTGATGAGGGATTGGAAGCTGCGGCCGTTGAGGGGAAGGTTTTCGACGAAGTTGCGGTTGATGACGGTGCTGACGCTGGCGTCGGTGGTGTTGAGCTGTTCCTGGTTGCCGTCGACGGTGACCTGCTCGGTTTGCGCTCCGATCTTGAGGGTGAAGTTGTGCGTGACCTTGGCGCCGATGGTGACGGTGACGTTGGTGAGGGATTCGGTCTCGAAGCCCTGGGCGCTGACGTTGAGGGTGTACTGGCCGGGCATGACGTTGGGGATGGTGTAGAAGCCGGAGCTGTTGGTGACGGCCGTCTGTTTGGTCTGGGTGGCGGTGTCGAGGAGCTCAACGGTGACTTTGGGGACGACGGCGTTGGTGGAGTCGGTGACCAGGCCGGTGATGGAGGCGCTCTGGGCGGCGGCGGGAAGACAGGCCAGCGAGAGAAGAAGCAATGCGAGCGAACAGGCAGCCTTGGAGAGGAGGTGGAGGCGGTTGGGCATGTGGTCTCCTTGCGTCGTACAGATTTTCAGCGTCGTGCCGATGTGGCGATGCGAGGTCCCGGCGGGCTCAGGGGACGGTGGGAAGTATGGCGGTGCCTTGGCAGCGGACGCGAAGGGCGTGGTGCCGGCAACGGTCTGGGAACATTTACCTTTGAACTGTAGCACAATATCAGACTAGTTTAGTCTGATATTGATTTACCGAGCGATCTTCGGAGTGTTTTCGCCGAATGGGGATGGGACCGCACGCAGATGAAATTTTGCTTAATTTGCTACGTGTTGCTACAACCATAGGCAGCAACGTGGTTCTGGTAAAGAGCCAGATTCAGGAGTTTCGTTGAGTCCAGAGGTGAAGCAGGTGAAACGGCGGCAGATTCTCTTTCTCACGCGGAAGAGCGATGTTTCGCTGCAGGTGCAGTTGGCGGCGCAGTTGAAGGACCTGATCCAGAGCGGGCAGCTGGGGGCGGGCGATCCATTGCCGTCGAGCCGGGAGCTGGCGGCGGAGCTGAAGGTGTCGCGCAATACGGTGGTGTATGCGTATGAGCGACTGATCAGCGAGGGGTATTTGAACAGCCGCAGCCGGTCGAAGGTGTATGTGTCGGACACGGCGCGGGAGCTGCGGTCGGCGGCGCAGAGAAACAGGGCGCAGCAGCGAGAGTGGGCCGGCGGTGCATGTGCCGAAGGCGAGCTATCGGATGGGCCAAAGCCGTTTCGGCCGTGCCAGCCGGATGTGCAGCTCTTCCCCCTGGCGCTGTGGAACCGGTTGCGGGGAGGGCGCTGCGGTAGACGAATCGGAGCCTGCTGCACTATCAACTCGGAGGCGGTGCTGGGGTTTCGGCCGCTGCGGGAAAATCTGGCGGCGTACCTGAGAGATAGCCGCGGGGTGGTGTGCGAGTGGTGGCAGATTGCGATCACGACGGGATCGCAGCAGGCGCTGTACCTGCTGGCGAATCTGCTGTTGAAGCAGGGCGACCGGGTGTACATGGAGAACCCGGGCTACAGCGGCGCGGTGCGGGCGTGGAGGTCGGCGGGAGCGACGATGGAGCATCTGCCGATTGATGCGCAGGGGATGGTGTTTCCTCCGCTGGAGGATGCGTCGGCGGCGCTGGTGTATGTGACGCCGTCGCGACAGTTTCCTACCGGCGCGTCGTTGTCGCTGGCGCGGAGGCTGGCGCTGGTGAATGGCGCGGTGAATACGAAGACGTGGATTGTGGAGGACGATTACGACTCGGAGTTCCGGTATATTGCTCCTCCGCTGCCGAGCATGCAGAGCCTGGATTCGGGCAATCGGGTGATCTATGTGGGGACGTTCAGCAAGCTGCTGTTTCCGTCGCTGCGGCTGGGATATGCGGTGCTGCCGAAGTCGCTGGTGGAGCCGTTTGCGGAGCTGAAGACGGTGGCCGAAGATCATGGGCCGATGATTGACCAGGCGACGCTGGCGGCGTTTCTGGATAGCGGGGCGTTCTACTCGCATATTCGGCGCTGCAGGAAGAGCTATGCGGAGAGGCAGCAGGCGTTTCTGGATGCGATTGCGAAGGGGAGTCTTGCCGCTGGACTTTCGGTATCGCGATGGAGGGATGAACCTGACGGGATTTCTGCCGGAGGGCAGCGACGACCTGGTGTGGTCGGCGCGGCTGAAGCGGGCGGGGCTGGATGTTCCGGCGCTGTCGCAGTATGCGAGCGCAGCGACGGAGCGCGGCCTGGTGTTTGGATTTACGGCGTTTAGCTCCGGCGCAGATACGGCGGGGGGTGGAGAAGATGCTGAGTCTGCGGCTGGATCGGCCGATGCTGTGAGCGGCGATGCCGGTGTTGGATCTGGCCCTGCGGGGGCGTCGCGATCTGGCACTTTACTGGCACCATGAACTGGAAGAATATAGGGGAATCTATGGGCCGCTCAATGTGTGGCCTCGCTGCGGATGCTGTAGCGAGGGCGGGGACTTCCCTGCTGCTGGCGGCCTGCTGGAGTCGACTCTCGCGGGTTGAAATGGTGACCGAATGTTTGTAAGGCCGAGCTGGCTGCCGCAGTCGCAGCAGGACGTATACGACATCATTGTGCAGAACTCCTGGGGACTGCTGATCTCGAATGGAGCAGAGGGGCCGGAGGTGACGAACCTGGCGTTTGTGCTGGACGCGCGCCGCGGAGAGAAGGGCGTGCTGACCAGCCACCTGGCGCGGGCGAATGCGCAGTCGCTGGCGCTGCAGCAGCTGACGGATCCGGCGCTGGCGGTGTTCCAGGGGCCGAGCAGCTATGTGACGGCGAGCTGGTATCCGGGAAGAGACATGCCGCCGACGGTGTATTACAGCGCGGTGCACTGCTATGGGCCGCTGGTGTTTCAGGATCAGGAGCAACTGCGCGAGGCGGTGGAGACGTTGACGGCGCGCAGTGAGCAGGGCGTTCCGGATGGATGGAAGACCAGTGAGATTCCGGAGGAGGCGATTGTGCGCAGGCTGCCGGCGATCCTGGGGTTCGAGTTGAGGATCGAGCGGCTGGAGGCGAAGTTCAAGCTGGGACAGGATGAGCCGAAGCGGGATGCGATGGCCGTGGCGGAGAGACTGTTGCTGTCGGATAACCCGCAGGACAAGGTGCTGGGGGCTATGGTGTACAGATATAACGAGGGTCGGAGCTAGGGTTGGGCGACTGCTGAGCAACTGGATTCCGGAGGGAATAGGATGAGCTTGCGCGGGAGTGCTTCTGCGGTCGCTGACGTGGATGATGGTGGCGGCTTGCGTGGTGGGAACGAGCGCGGGCGCGCAGCATGCGATGGTGGGCGGCGCGGATGTGGTGCTGGTGGGCGGCAAGGTGTGGACCGGCGTGGCGAGCGATCCGGTGACGCAGGCGGTGGCGATTGATGGAACGCACATTCTGGCGACGGGAACGAGCGCGGCGATGCTGAAGCTGGCGGTGCCGGGAGCGAAGATTATCCAGCTGCATGGGCGGCTGGTGCTGCCGGGGTTCAATGATGCGCATGTGCATATCCAGATGGGTGGGGCGAACCTGGTGGGGGTACACCTGACGGACAGCAAGAGCCAGGCGGAGTTTCGCGAGCGGATCGCAGCGTATGCGAAGACGATTCCGAAGGGCAAGTGGATTCTGAATGGGCTGTGGGATGAGCAGCGGTGGTCGCCGGTGGCGCTGCCGACGCACCAGTTGATCGATGATGTGACTCCGGATAATCCGGTGGCGGTTTCGCGGACCGACCTGCACATGATTCTGGCGAATGCGTATGCGATGAAGCTGGCGGGCGTGGATCGGAACACCAAGGATGTTCCGGGCGGCGTGATCATGCGGGATGCCGAGGGGAATCCGACGGGGATCTTCAAGGATGCGGCGAAGGATCTGATTCTTGTCGAAGGTTCCGGCGGATACCGAGGCGGATATGGAGACGTACATTCTCGCGACGCAGAAGGTGGCGGCGGAGAATGGCGTGACCAGCGTGCAGGATATGGCGCTGAGCTCGACGGACCCGGCGGGGCCGCTGAAGTTGCAGGCGCTGCAGCGGCTGGAGCGCGAGGGGCGGTTGAAGCTGCGCGTGGCGGAGTGCCTGGGGCTGGCGTATGGGAAGCAGATGGCGGAGTTGGGGATCGAGGAGCCGTTCGGCAATGAGCTGTCCACATTGGGTGCCTGAAGAGTTTTGCGGATGGAGGGCTGGGCGCTTCGACGGCGTGGTTCACGGCACCGTATACGGACAACCCGAAGAACTACGGGATCGCGAGCGACACGATGCAGCATCCGGAGGCGATGTATGCGGCGTTCCAGCTGGCCGATGAGGCGGGGCTGCAGTTGATTACGCATGCGATTGGGGACCGGGCGAATCATACGATTCTGGATATGTATGAGCGGCTGGAGAAGGAAGATGGGCCGCGCGATCGGAGGGACCGCATTGAGCATGCGCAGACGCTGCTGCCGGAGGATATTCCGCGGTTTGCGCAGCTGCATGTGATTGCGTCGGTGCAGCCGTATCATGCGATCGACGATGGACGATGGGCGGAGAGACGGATTGGGCCGGAGAGGGTGAAGTACACGTATGCGTTTCGGTCGCTGATGGATTCGGGCGCGGTGGTGGCGTTTGGGTCGGACTGGCCGGTGGCTCCGCTGGTGCCGCTGACGGGGATCTATGCGGCGGTGACGCGGCGGACGATTGATGGAAAGAATCCGGGGGGATGGATGCCGCAGCAGAAGGTGACGGTGGCGGAGTCGGTGAAGGCGTACACGTATAACGCGGCGTATGCGGAGCGCGAAGAGACGATCAAGGGGAGGATCGCGCGCGGGACAGCTGGCGGATCTGATTGTGCTCTCGGACGATATCTTCAACATCGATCCGGTGAAGATCGAGGACGTGAAGGTGGAGATGACGCTGCTAGGTGGGCAGGTGATCTATCGCGCGGAGCGGGGCGGCGTGAAGTGACGGATGGGGGCGGGCTTGATCCGCGGAGATTCGCGGCCTCGGATCGTTGACGTTCCTGCTGCAAGTTGGGAGAATCAGGTTACCGAGGGGTTCCGCCACCGTGGCGGTGAGGATGGCCTCAATGAAGGGAACCGAGTCTTCCGGGGGCATGACGGAGTCGCGTCTTGAGAGCGCGGACTTCGCTGCATCGACGATGGGACCGAAGGACTTTGAGAGGGTGCTCAGGGCATCCCAGGCGATCTCGAGCGAGATTGTGCTTCCGAAGCTGATCGAAACGCTGATGCGCATCGTGGTTGAGCACGCGGAGGCAGAGCGCGGGTTGCTGATCCTCGTTCGCGGGGAGGAGGCTCGGATTGAGGCGGATGCGGTGACCAGCCACGGCGTCGTCAAGGTCACGCTGGGGCAGAGAGTGATCACGCCGCTTGAACTTCCGACGCGCGCGCTCGAGGATGCGATGCGGACGCGGCAGCGCGTGGTTCTCGATAACGCTACGGCAGTCGATTTGTATTTGAGCGACGAGTATGTGCGGGAGAAGCGGCCTGGTGCGTTCCTGTGCCTGCCGATGGTGCAGCAGACCCGATTGGCGGGTGTGCTGTACCTGGAAAGGAGCTTGACGGCGAGTGGATTCACGTCCGGTGAGATTGCCGGGCTGGAGATACTCGCGTCGCAGGCGACGATTTCACTGCAACAGGCGCGTCAGTACTTCGATCTGCAGCGCAGCGAGGCTTTCCTGGCGCAGGGGCAGAGTTTAGGCCATACGGGCAGCTTTGGCTGGAAGGTTTCGAGCGGGAACGTCTACTGGTCGGAAGAGACGTACAAGATTTTTGGATACGCGCGAGAGATTGAGACGACGACGCTGGAGATGGTCTTCGAGCGGATTCATCCGGACGATCGCGACCAGGTTCAACGGAGGATCGATCGCGCGGTTAAGGAGAAGGCGAGACTTGATTTCGAGCATCGTCTGCTGCTGCCGGACGGATCGGTGAAGTATGTTCATGTGTCGGCGCCGGCGTCAGAGACGCCAGACGGGAAGCTTGAATACGTGGGCGCGCTGACGGATGTCACCGCGGCCCGACAGGCGGAGGCGACGCTTCGAGAGAGTGAGGCCTACCTGGCAGAAGCGCAGAGGCTGAGCCATACGGGAAGCTGGGCGTGGAATCCGGTGACGGGCGAAAACAGGTATTGGTCGGAGGAGTGCTTTCACCTGCTGGGCTTTGATCCGGCAGAGGGGATGCCGCGATTCGAAGACGTATGTGCAACGGATTCATCCGGAGGATCGATCGATCTTCGACGAAGAGTTGACGCGAGCGACAAGGCAACGGGACGAGTTCGCAGTGGACTACCGGATTGTTCATCCCAATGGGGACATTCGATATATTCACTCGATTGGGCATCCGGTGGTTGGGGCGTCGGGCGAACTGATGGAATATGTTGGAACGGGCATCGACGTGACGGAGCGGAAGCGGGCGGAGGAAGAGCGCGAGCGGTTGCGGCAGACGCAGGCGGACCTCGCCCACGCGAACCGGTTGACGACGATGGGAGAGCTGACTGCGTCGGTCGCACATGAGGTGAGCCAGCCGATTGCGGCATCGATCACGAATGCGAAGACCTGCCTGCGGTGGCTGGCTGGGGACACGCCGAACCTGGAGGAGGCGCGTGCGGCGGCCGAGAGGATTGTCAAGGACCAGACACGGGCTGGGGAGATCATCAGCCGGATTCGGCAGCTCTTCAAGAAGACCGTTCCGCAGCGGGAGGCGGTGGATGTCAACGAGGTGATTCGAGAGATGATCGTTCTGCTGCGGGCGGAGACAACACGAGGGCACATTTCGCTTCGAACGGAGCTGGCGGAGGATCTGCCGCGGGTGATGGGGGACCGGGTGCAATTGCAGCAGGTGATGATGAACCTGGCGGTGAATGGCATGGACGCGATGGCCCAGGTGGAGGAGGCGCGCGAACTCATGATCCAAACGCAGCAGATCAGCGACGGGCAGCTGCGGGTGACGATTCGCGATACCGGGGTGGGGCTGCCGCCGGAGCGAGCCGATCATATTTTCGATGCGTTCTTTACGACCAAGCCGCAAGGAACGGGCATGGGACTACGGATCAGCCGCTCCATTATCGAGTCGCATGGGGGAGGCCTGTGGGCGGACGAGAATGTGCCGCGCGGCACGAGCTTTCACTTCACGCTGCCGACACTTGCGACACAGGATTGATGCCGGGCGGGGTCCTGACTGCGTAATACCAACGTATGATTGCGAAGCCTCTTCGGGGCAGGCGCATGCTTGGAGCATGGGCTTACAAGAACAGACCAAGTTTGTGGCGGTCGTCGACGACGATGACTCGGTACGGACAGCGATGGAGGGTCTACTGAAGTCGCTGGGACTGCCAGCGCGTGTCTATGCGTCCGGTGAGGCGTTTCTGGACTCGGGGCAACAACGCCAAACCGCGTGTCTGATCGCAGACATCAGCATGCCGGGCATGTCTGGGCTGGATCTACAGGCCAGGCTGAACGCTGAAAGCTGTCCAATTCCGACCATCTTCATCACAGCACACGGCGATGAAGAGATGCGGCTTCAAGCTATGAGAGCAGGCGCGGTGGAATTTCTCCCGAAGCCATTCGACGACGAGCTCCTTGTAGAAAGTGTTCGAGCTGCACTCGAGCGTTGAGCCGTTAAGTACTACCCACCAGAAGGGACGCTGGAGGTTCATCGTGAAGACATTGGAAGAGTTTGGAAGTAAAGACCGAGGGCCAGCACCGGCCCGGTTCGAGCAGCTGATCGGCAGCAGCCCGGCGCTCGAAGCGGTCCTGGAACAGGTCCGACGCGTGGCGCCGACCGGTTCCACGGTGTTGATCCAGGGCGAGACGGGGACCGGCAAGGAATTAATCGCTCGAGCGATTCACAATATGAGCTCGCGATGTGGACGGCCGTTCGTGAGGCTGAATTGCGCGGCGATTCCGTTGGATCTGCTGGAGAGTGAGTTGTTCGGCCACGAAAAAGGAGCTTTCACCGGAGCCATTGCGCAGAAGCTGGGGCGGTTCGAGATCGCCGATCAGGGCACGCTGTTCCTGGATGAGGTGGGGGACATTCCGGCGGCGCTGCAGCCAAAGCTGTTGCGTGTGTTGCAGGAGCAGGAGTTCGAACGGCTGGGCAGCAGCCGAACGCATCACGTGGATGTCCGGCTGGTGGCCGCAACCAATCGCGATCTTGCGGACATGACCAAGCGGGGCGAATTTCGCAGCGATCTTTACTACCGGCTGAATGTGTTTCCGATCCATCTGCCATCGTTGCGGGCGAGGCGCGAGGACATTCCGGCGCTGGTGAAGCATTTTGTGGAAGTGTCGAGCCGCCGGACGGGGAGGCACATCGAGCAGATCCCGGACGAGACGATGGACGCGCTCAGTGCGTACCCATGGCCAGGAAATATTCGCGAGTTGCAGAACCTGGTGGAGCGGGCCGTGATTCTCTCCAACGACGGCGTACTTCCCAATCCCCTGCCGGCCAAGGAGTATGGGAAGTTGGCGATGCCGCGATGCTCCTTAACGCTGAAAGAGATTGAGCGCGATTTGATCCTTCGGACGCTGGAAGACCATCGATGGATGGTGGGCGGATCGGATGGCGCGGCGGCAAAGCTTGGCCTGAAGCGCACGACGCTGATCGCGAAGATGCAGAAGTTCGGGATCTCCCGGCCTATGGCGAACTAGGCCGGGCTGGTTGTAAGCGTTCCTGTTCGTTACGCAGAGCCCTCGCGGGCGCCCTTCCACAGATCGATGGATCGCATCCTGGGCGTAGCGATCGATCTCCTTCAGCTCGGCGTCGGTGAACTGAAGATTCCTGGTTGCGTCGAGCGAGTTGTCCAACTGCTCGACGGTGCGCGCGCCGATGAGAGCGGAGGTGACGCGCTTGTCGCGCAGCACCCAGGCGATCGCCATCTGAGCGAGCGATTGTCCGCGCCGCCTGGCGATCTCGTTGAGCGCCTTGACGCGCGCGAGATTTTCCGGGTTGAGGAAGTCTTCGCTGAAGGAGCCTCCGTCGCTGGCGCGGGAGGTCGCGGGCACGCCGTTCAGATACTTATCGGTCAGCAGTCCCTGCGCGAGCGGCGAGAAGGCGATGCAGCCGACGCCGAGGTCGTCGAGCGTGCCGAGCAGATCTTTCTCGACCCAGCGATTCAGCATGGAGTAGGACGGCTGATGAATCAGCAGCGGGACGTTTTCGCTCTTCAAGATCCTGACGGCTTCGCGGGTTCGTTCGGGACTGTAGGAAGAGATGCCAACGTACAGAGCCTTGCCCTGCCGCACGGCCTGGACGAGCGCGCCCATGGTCTCTTCGAGGGGAACATCGAGGGTTGGGCGGTGGGAATAGAAGATGTCGACGTAGTCGAGTCCCATGCGCTCGAGGCTTTCGTCGAGGGAGGCGAGCAGGTACTTGCGCGAGCCACCGAGGCCGTAGGGGCCGGGCCACATATCCCAGCCTGCCTTGGTTGAGATCACGAGCTCGTTGCGGAGACTGCGGAAATCCTTGCGCAGGATCTCGCCGAAGTTCTCCTCGGCGGATCCGTAGGGAGGGCCGTAGTTATTGGCGAGATCGAAGTGGGTGACGCCGCGGTCGAAGGCTCGCCGAAGGACGGCGCGGCCGGTCTCGAAGACATTGACACCGCCGAAGTTCTGCCACAATCCAAGCGAGATGGGCGGAAGGACGATTCCCGATCGTCCGCAGCGGTTGAATGGAGCTCCGTCATAACGTTTTGCGTCAGGGATGTACGTCATCGGTGTCGATTCTTCTCTTCTGAACTCGGTGATGGCGTCAGGCTTGTGCGCGAATGCCTGTGCGAGATTAGATTGATGTCGTCCCAAAAGTCATCCCGCAGATTCACGACGATGGGTTCGGTGGTGCTGCGGACGACCACCCAGCGGAAGGGGATGTCGTTGGACGGGTTGATCTCCTGATGCGGAAGCCAGGCGGGGATGAAGAGGAAGTCCCCAGCGCGTGCGGTTGCATTGAACTCACCTCGGTCGCCCCAGCGAATATAGGACGTGCCACTTAGGATAAATGCAATGGTGTGCTGCTCGCCGTGGTGATGAATTCCGGTACGAGCTCCGGGCTCGACGAGGAAGGTCCCTCCCCACATGGGCGAATCGATGCCGGCACTCGGATAGATGGCGGCCATGCGCTTCGATCCAGGGGTTTGCGCTGTGCCGCAATCGAATTGATCGGGACGAACGACACGAATGGATGGTTCTTGCATAGGGTCTCCATGAATCTTGTTTGGGCGGGCGCAGATCTTCGCCCTGGAGGGGCTCATCCGATGCACTGCGGGACGAGGGACTGGCAATGACCACATAGGTATCTGGTTCCGGAGTCCTACTGGAGGTTGGGCTTATCGGCCGGCTTTACGGGAGACATAGGGCGCGATGGCCGACAGGTCGAGATCTCCCTTGGCTTCCAGGTTGGCGTCGAGGACCGCCTTGGCTGCACGCGCGGCAGAGAGATCCGCGCCGACGGTCCTGGCGGTATCCATGATGAGGTTCATGTCCTTGCTCATGAGGCGCAAGGGAAACTGCGGCGAGTAGTCCTCCGCCTCGATCTTCTTCAGCTTTCCGACGAGGGCTGGAGGAATGACGGTGGTCTTCGACAGGACGTCCAACAGAACCTTGCGGTCCAGCTGGAGGTGTTCGCCGAGAGAGACGGCTTCGGCGATGGCCTCCATGCCGATGCCGAGGAGAAGATTGACGACGAGCTTCATCTGCACGCCGGCGGACCCTGGTCCCATGAGGAACCACTGTTTGGCGATGGACTCGTAGATAGGCGCGCAGTGCTCGAAGGTAGCGCTGGTCGCCGCCTGCGAGCAGGGTGACGGTGCCGGCCTCGACTGCGGGCGCTGAGCCGGAGATGGCGACGTCGAGAAGCCTGAGGCCGCGCTTGGATGCCTCGCGGTGGAGCAGTTGCGAGAGTGGGGGCGAGATGGTGCTCATCTCAAGGATGATGGTGCCGGGCTTTGCGGTGGAGAAGACGCCGGCGGCATCGAAGTACACGGCGTGGACGGCCGCATCGTTGGCCAGGCAGGAGAGGACCACGTCGGAACCTCCGACGAGCTCGATGATCGATTCGGCGATGGGAACGCCCGCTTGTTGCAGGGCGAGGGTTGGTTCCGGGTTACGGTTCCACGCCTGGATGGTCCAACCGGCGGCGTGCAGGCGCCTGGTCAGCCGGCTGCCCATGATTCCCAGACCGATGAATCCGAGTCTGGCGTTGTCTTTGATGAGGACGTTTGTTGCAGGCATTGCTTTGGGTTCATCTCCTGATTGGCTGGCGTGGGTTAGGGATTTCGGACTCGGGGCGTGCGATGGACTCTATGGTTTCTGGGGAAGTTGCGATGTATCCCAACCTCCGCCGAGCGCCTTGACCAGGAGGACACTGGCTTCGTAGCGTCGCTGGGTGATGGCGATGTCGTTGAGCTGATTTTCGAGCAGGGCGGTTTGCCAGGTGATGACCTGGAGATAGTTGTCGACGCCATCCTCGTAACGGATGTTGAAGAGGTCGAGGGACTGCTGCGCGGAGGCGGTGGCTTCGTGCTGCTGGCGGTCCTCGATCTCGAGGTTATGCAGGGCGTTGAGATTGTCCTCGACCTGCTGAAAGGCGGTGAGGGTGGTCTGGCGGTACATGGCGACGGTGCTGTCGTACTGCGCGCGGGCGATGTCGGTGGTGGCGCGGCGGCGGCCGTGGTCGTAGAGAGTTTCGGAGAAGGTGGGACCGACGGCGAAGAAGCGGCTGGGCCAGGTGAACCAGTTGACGGCAGAGGTTCCGAGGAAGCCGGCAGGCACCGGAGAGGGAGAGGGTGGGATAGTAGGCGGCCTCGGCGATGCCGATCTGCTCGTTGGCTGCGGCCATGCTGCGTTCGCTGGAGGCGATGTCGGGGCGGCGCTCGAGCAACTGCGATGGAAGCATGCCGGGGATCACGGGCAGGGTCGGCGCGTCGACGGTGATGGGGTCGGGCTGCAGCGTCGAAGTGGCTGGCGGCTTGCCAATCAGAACGGCGATGGCGTGTTCGTAGGCGGCGCGGATAAATGTTGACATTGGTGGCCTCGACCTGCGCTTGCTGGAGGATGGTGCGCGCCTGGGAGACGTCGGAGAGCGGAGAGGCTCCGCCGTTGTAGCGATCCTCGGTGAGCTGCAGAGCGTTCTGGTAGGCCTTGACGGTATCGTCGAGCAGCTTGCTCTGGGCGTCGGCGGAGCGCAGATCGAGGTAATCGAGTGCGAGCTCGGCGTGCAGGGAGAGGCGGGTGGTGGCGAGGTCCGCGGCCGAGGCCTGGGCCATTTCACTGGCCTGGGTGACGGTGCGGCGAACGCGTCCCCAGACGTCGATCTCGTAGTTGAGGTCGAAGGGAAGTTCGAAGTCGCCTTCGCCGGTGTTGGGGTTCGGAACCGCGAGGAGGTAGGGCTGGTTATTGGAGTAGCGGACGGCTCCGACGCTGGGCGCGGCGCCGATGGTGGGCGCAAGCGGAGGCGCGGTTGAAGCGAACGGCGGCGCGGGCGGCGCGAAAGTTTGCCTCCGACTCCTTGAGGGTCTGGTTGGCGGGGTCGATCTGCGCCTCCAAGCGAATTCAGCTGCGGATCGTTGAAGAGCGTCCACCAGTTTCCCTTCAACATCGTGTCGCTGGGCTGGGCGCGCTTCCATCCGTCTACGGACTGGAAGTTCGCAGGGCGGCGCCTCCTTGAACTCCGGTGCCAACGGAGCGGAGGGACGAACGTATTGCGGCCCGACACGGCATCCCGAGAGAGCGAGCCCGAAGGCCGCGGCGAGAGTGAATCGTGGCCCAGCGCCCGATGCGCGCGCTGATCATGCTGGCCTCCAGCGGTCGTGAACTTGGGATGCACTTCCATGCCGGTGGCCAAGGAGTCCGAGGGATCGAGGATCACTTCGTCCGACTGGCGTAAGGCCGGAGGTGACCTCGACGGCATTGCCGAAGTCCTGACCGATGGTGATGGGAACCAGCTGGACGTGATTGTTGCGGACGACGCCGACCTGAAGGCCTGCGGTGCGGAAGAGCAGCGTGTTGGAGGGAATGGTGACGGAGCCACTCATCGGGGGAAGGTGGAAGTGGACGAAGACGAAGGCTCCGGGACGAAGGAGGCCCTTGGAGTTGTCGAGATCCACTTCGACGCGGAGGGTGCGTGTGGATTCGATTGATGGCGTCGGCGTTGCGGACGATCCTGCCGGTGATCTTCAGATTGGGATTGGCGTCCTGGGTGAGGGTGGCCTCATCTCCATCGTGGATGGAGTCGGAGTCGACTTCGGGGATGGAGACATAGACGCGCAGCCGGTTGGATGCATCGAGGTGGAACAGTTCGCGGGGGCTGCTGGGGCCGGAGCCGGGGCCGTCGCCGGCGGTGATGAGGTCGCCGATGTCGGTGTCGCGCGCGGTAATGACGCCGTCAAAGGGAGCGATGATGCGTTCGTAGCTCTGGAGCTGCTCGAGGCGGCGAACGTTTGCCCTGCTGGCATCGACGGCAGCCTGGGCGGCGATGTAATTGCTGCGGGTCTGGTCGGCCTCCTGCTGCGAGACGGCGTGCTTGGCCAGCAGGACCTGCCAGCGATTGCTGGTGACGCCGGCGAGGTTGGCGTCGGCCTGCATGCGCTCGAGCTCGGCGCGGGACTGGTTGAGCTGCTGATCGATTTCGGGGGTTTCGATCTCGGCGAGCAGATCGCCTTTGTGTACGTGCGCGCCGATGTCGAAGTACCACTTCTTCAGGTAGCCGTTGGTGCGCGAGTAGATGGGCGTATCGGTGAAGGCCTCGACGTTGCCGGGAAGAGCGAGGTCGTCGGCCTTGATTCCCTGCACCGGATGCATCACACTGACGGTGGGGATGGCGGCTTCGTCGGTTGCAATGGTCAGATTGCTTCTCGCTTGCAGAACGGACGTGAAGCCCGTACACGATCGCCAGCAGCAGAGCAACGGCAACGACGATGCCGCGGTGCGAAGGCCTCCGGGGTTTTCAGTCGGCGGATCGGCGTGGGGCGGGTCCGCGTGGGCGGGAACGACGTTGGTCCCGGACGTCGGCAATTGGTGATCTTGTGTGCTCATCTCTTCTCCCGATCAAACGTTCGACTGCTGGAGTTCATGCATATTCCTCGGTGGAGTGCCCTTCCTGCCTCGCCTGGTCGCTCTGCCCTGATCCATGAATCAGAGCGAAGACGGTGGGAACGAAGAGCAAGGTTGCGACGGTCGCACAGAGCAGGCCGCCGATCACAGCGCGGCCCAGGGGCGCATTCTGTTCGCCGCCATCGCCCAGCCCGAGCGCCATGGGCACCATGCCGATGATCATGGCGAGTGCGGTCATGATGACCGGGCGAAAGCGTGTGGCACCGGCTTCAATCGCCGCACGAATGGCGTTGCCGTGCTCCTCCAGGCGAATCTTCGCGAAGGAGACCACGAGAATGCTGTTCGCGGTTGCCACGCCCATGCACATGATGGCTCCCATCAGCGCAGGCACGCTCAGTGCGGTGCGGGTGAGAAAGAGAAACAGCACGATGCCGGCCAGCGCCGCGGGCAGCGCGGTGATGATGATGAAGGGGTCGGTCCAGCTTTGGAAGTTGACGACGATCAGCAGATAGACCAGGACGATGGAGAAGACCAGACCGCCGAGCAGCCCCGTGTACGCACTGCGCATCGTGTCGACCTGCCCCTTGAGGGTGACGAAGGTTCCGCGGGGCAAGGACTTCTGTGTTGGCATTGAGGATCTTCGTGATCTGCGTGGCCACTGCTCCGAGGTCGCGGTCCTGCACGTTGGCATAGATATCGACGACGCGGCGGATGTTGTAGTGGTTGATGGCTTCCATCTCATGGCCTCGCCCGATAGTGGCAAGGTCGCTCAGGATCTCTGGATTGGTGGATGGACTGCGCCGCCTGGTTGCTCGGTCAGGGTGTGGTTGATGGGAACGTTCCGGAGATCCTGCATGGTGTCCATTTTGTACTGCGGCGTCTGGGCCACGATGTCGTAGGCCACCATGTTGTTCCAGTTGAGAAAGAACATGGGCGTGAGCTGAAAACTTCCGCTCAGGGTGTTGAGCAAGCTATCGGAGACGTCGTCCTCGGTGTATCCTCCCTGGGCGGCCTTGGTGCGATCCACTTGCACCTGAAGCGTGGGATAGTCGAAGGGCTGCTGAATGCGCAGGTCGGTGAGGCCGGGGACATCGCGGAACTGAGCGAGAAGTTTATCTGCCTGGGCCTTGCTTGCGTTGATATCGTTGCCTTCGATCTGGACGTCGATGGGCGCAGGCAAGCCGAAGTTGAGAATCTGCGTGGTGATGTCGGCGGGTAAGGTGTAGAACGTGAACCCGGGAAACATGCGCGGCAGATTGCGCCGAAGCGCGCGCACGAAATCTGCTGTCGGGCCATGATCGGGCTTCAGTGTGACGAGAATATCGCCATCCCCGGCGCCCAGTGTGCCGTCGGTGAGATGTTGGGTGTTCATGTTGCTGTACGGCAGGCCGATGTTGTCGAGAATGTTGTTGATCTGCGACGGGGGAATCTCTTTGCGAATCTCATCCTCGACCAGATCGAACATGCGCGCGGTGTCTTCAATGCGCATTCCGGTGGGGGCACGGACATGAAGGATGAACTCGCCGCTGTCGGTACTGGGGAAGAAGTCCTCGCCGAGGAAGGGCACGAGAGCGAAGGTAACGACACAAAGTCCCGAGGAACGAAGGAATGAAGATGCGGCGGCGGAGGACGAGGCCCTGCAGCAACGCATGGTAGCGCTGGCGCACGCGTTCGAACTTCCGCTCAAAACCCCGATGGAAGCGAGCGAAGAAGCCCTTGGCGACGGCGCCATGCTCCTTGGCTTGCAACAAATACATTGCCAGCGTGGGCACGAGGGTTCGGCTGAGCAGGTAGCTGGCGAGCATGGCGAAGACAACTGCCTCTGCCAGCGGCACGAACAGAAATCCTGCTACGCCGCCGAGCAAGAACATCGGCAAGAAGACGATGCAGATACACAGGGTGGAGACCAGGGCGGGCACGGAGATCTGCGAGGCTCCTTCAAGAATGGCGTCACGCAGCTCGTGGCCTTCCTCGAGGAAGCGCTCAATGTTCTCGATGGTGACGGTGGCGTCGTCGACCAGGATACCGACGGCCAGCGCGAAGCCGCCGAGGGTCATGGTGTTGATGGTTTGGCCAATGAGGCCAAGGATGATGATCGACGACAGAATCGATAGCGGAATCGAGATTGCGATGATCAGCGTGGATCTCCAACTACCGAGAAAGACGAGGATCATGATGGCAGTGAGCGCGGCGGCAATGATGGCCTCGCGGATGACGCCCTCCACTGCGGCGCGGACGAAGACGCTCTGGTCCGCCAACGGCGTTATTTTCAACTGCGGAGGCACGGTGCTCGCGATGCGGGGCAAGATCGCGCGAATGCCCTTGACGACGTCCAGCGTCGATGAGTTGCCGTTCTTCAAAATGGAGATCAACACACCGCGGTGGCCGTCCTGACGCACGATGTTGGTCTGGAACTGGAAGCCGTCGCTTACGCTGGCGACGTCGCGCAGATAGATGGTGGTGCCATTGACCTGTTTGACGGGGATATTGGCAAGTTCCTGAACGGTGCGCGGAGAGCCGTTGGTGCGGACGTCATACTCCGACTGCCCGATCTTGATCGTGCCCGAGGGCATGACCACGCTCTGCTGCTCCAGGGCGTTCAATATATCGCCGGGAGCAATCCCCTTGGATTGCATGGCGACCTGGTTCATGTTGACGCTGATCTGACGCTGCTTGCCGCCGTACGGCGAGGGCACGACGGCTCCGGGCACGGTGACGAGTTGGGTGCGCACATAGTTCGTCGCGTAGTCGTTCAATTGCGCCTCGGAGAGCCCCTCTCCGGAGATCCCCAACTGGAGGATGGGAACGCTGGACGCCGAAAAATTGATGATCTCGGGGGGCAGGGTTCCGGGAGGAAGCTGGCGCAACATGTACTGGGAGGCGGCCGTCACCTGGGCGTTGGCGGTATCGAGGGATGCTCCAGGCTGGAGATATATCTTGACGACGGCTTCGCCGTTATAGCTCGTCGACTCGATGTGCTGAATGTTATCGACCAGCGTGGTGAGGGCTTTCTCGTACGGCTCGGTGAGCCGCCCCTCGACTTCTTCAGGGTTGAGACCTGTATAGGTCCAGCCAACCGAGACGACCGGAATATTAATGTCGGGGAAGATGTCGGTGGGCGTGCGCAGGATGACGACGGGCGCAGCGAGGAGAATCAACAGCGCGAGAACGATAAATGTGTACGGTCGATTCAGAGCAACTTTGACAATCCACATGCTTTCCTTTTTCGCTCCCTTTTGCCACGAACGCGGCGGCGCTGGCCTTGATCGGCAGAACTATGCGCCGGCTCTGCACGCTATGGGCAGTAGCACGAGGCATGCCATTCGGTTTCTTTTTTAGAATCAACGGGAGAGAGACAGGAACGATGTGTAAATCAAGCAGTTGCTGTCGAAGGTATGACACCGGGTGTCGAAGGACCAGGGCCAAGCGGTGACGGATTGTCCCTCTCGAGCGGTGGTGGCTCGAGAGGGATATCGCTTGCAAGGAGAGGATCGGTGAGAGCGCGGTGATCAGGCAGCCCAGGAAGAGTTGCGGATGACGGAGCAGAAGTTGTGGCGCTGGAACTTCGCATCCTTGTCGGCGAGGACGTCGGCGTTGACGGTGCCGAAGGTGCGTGTCGGGTTTCTGGTGATAGCCGTCGTAGAAGGCCTGGAGGATATCTTCCTTGAACTTGGGGGTGCGGGGGTACGAGCTGACGACGGCTTTGCGGATCCCGTCGGGGTACTGGTCGTAGGCGATGCCCAAGCACGTCCATCTCCACGCCGCAGGTGAGGAGGGCGATGACCGGATGCATGAACTCGGGAACGCCGGGAGTGGTGTGGAGAGCGATCGCGGTCCAGACCTTGTCGACGTCCTGGGGAGCGACGCCGCGATGGCTGAGGAAGTTGCGGGCGGCGTTGGCGCCGTCCACCTCGAAGCGGTTGGGTTGGTGCTGTGGCTGGGCATCAGGCCGAGGTCGTGGAACATGGCGCCGGCGTAGAGCAACTCGGCGTCGAACTTGAGCCGCTTGCGCTTGCCGGCGAGGGCGGCGAAGTAGTAGACGCGGCTGGAGTGGTTGAAGAGCAACTCGGTCTCGGAGTCGCGGATGAATTCCGTGATCTCGTTGGCAAGCTTGCTGTCGGGAACGGTGATGCCTGAGACGATTGCTGCTTGAGGAGCGTGCGTGGATGTGGTCATGGGATGACCTCCTGCGGGATTTGACTACATGGCCAAGTTAGCCGTTGCGGTGAGCGGACGCCACGACAGGATTACAGCAATTTAGGACACGCAGGCCGGTTCGGCACTGCCGTCCGGAGTCTGGGGCAGGCGCGATGGTGCTCTTGAAGCGGCTGGCGTATTCGGCTGCGGTGACGCCGAGGACGCGGAGAAAGGTGCGGCGCATGGCGTCGGCGGATTTGAAGCCGCAGGAGTCGGCGATCTCTTTGAGACCGCGCGAGGAGCTGTCGATGATCTGCTGGGCGGCTTCGACACGCATGCGGTCGACGAACTGGCCGGGGTTCATGCCTGTTTCGCGGAGACAAACGCGGGTGAAGTGGCGGGCGCTCATGCCGATGCGATCGGCGAGCGAATCGACGGTGAGGTGTTCGCGAAGATGTTCGACCATCCAAACCTGAAGCTCGCGCAAGGGCTGCGAGGTGACGGCCTGATGGGAGAGCATGTGGCTGAATTGAGCCTGTCCGCCGGGGCGCACGAGGAACATGACGAGGTAGCGGGCGATCTTGAGGGCGGTTTCGTGGCCGTGATCCTCCTCGACGAGGGCGAGTGAGAGGTCGATGCCGGCGGTGATGCCGGCCGAGGTGTAGACGGAGCCATCGCGCAGATAGATCGGCTCGGGCCGCACGATGACGGCGGGGTATTCCCTGGCGAGGCGGTCGCAGAAGCTCCAGTGGGTAACGGCGTGCTTGCCGTTGAGGAGGCCGGCTTCTGCGAGAAGAAAGGCGCCCGTACAGATGGACGCGACACGGCGCGAGCGCTTTGCGGCCTTCGCAATCCAGGCGATGAAGGTGGGATCGTACGCTGCCGCTCTCTGCGCCGGGGCCTCCGGCAATGACGAGGGTGTCGATGGGACCGTGGAGGTCGGCGATGGGAGTTGCCTCGGCGAGGACGAGGCCGCGATTGGTTTGGAGCGATCGACTCGGGGCCGGGTTGGCGAGTTGAATCTCGTAACCGGGTGCGTTGGAAAACACTTCCAGACGGGCCCATGACGTCGAGGACCTGAATAGGCGGCGGTCCGACGATGACGACTTTCCTCATAGGGTAGTTTAGAGAGCGATCGGCAGTGTGAGGAGCAGCGCAAAGCCGGCTGGCCGTCTCAAACGTCAGGGTAGCCGATCCGTCCTGGGTGGGCAGGGTGAAGGAAAAGATTGTGCCGTGCGGAGAGTTGTTGGCTGCCCACAGCCGGCCACCATGCGATTCAACAATGGAGCGGCTGATGCGAAGGCCCATGCCGATGCCATGAGCCTTGGTGGTAAAGAAGGCGTCGAATATCTGCTCTGCCCTTTGCGGCGGGCAGTCCCGTACCGGTATCGCTGACGGAGACGATCAGTTGCCGGTTCTCGATGCGTCTGCGACTTGACGGCGATCTCGCGGGCCCGATCGACCTCCTTCATCGCATCGATGCTGTTCATGATGAGATTCATCAGGACCTGCTGCACTTGCACGGAGTCTGCCATGACCTTGGGAAGATTCGCGTCCGAGATCGGTGCGAATGGATACGGAATACCTTTGCGCTTCGGTGCGGAGCAGGGCGATGATCTCCAGAATGACTTCATTCACGTCGACCAGCTGCCGGTTCGATTCGCCCTTCTTCGATATGGAGCGAATGCGGTTGATGATGTCGGCGGCGCGCTTTGCATTTCGAACAACTGCCAAAGCAGCCTCGCGTGCCTCCCCGAGATCGGGATCCTCTCGCGTAAGCCATCGGACACAGGTGCTGGCGCTGGTGCTGGCGGCGGCGATCGGTTGATTCACTTCGTGGGCCAGGGAAGCGGTCAGCTCTCCCATGGTGGTCATGCGGCTGGCGTGGGCGAGATCCGCCTGCGCGTGCCGCAGCGCTTCCGACGCCAAGGTGTGTTCTGTGAGGTCCCGGCTGATCACGAGGGCCGCTTCGACCCGCTGGGAGTCAGACCGCAGCGGCGAATAACTCACGGCAAGGAATCGATGGCCCAGCGCGTTGTCGAACCAATCTTCGAACCGGACATTTTCTCCTGCGAAGCAGCGATCCAGAAATGGCCGAAGCCTGTTCTCGAAGAACTCGACACCCATGAGCTCGGCCATGTGCATCCCGATCATGCTTCCGGCCGGCATCCCCCAATTCCGCTCATGCACGGGATTGATTCGTTTGTACCGGTAATCTTTTCCGATGATCAGTACGGCGTCCGGAGAGGATTCGAAGACCTGGCCGGTGAGATATTCCGCCTGGTTGTGCTCGACGATCTCCCGTTTGAGGTTTTCATTGGATCGCGTGAGCTCTGCGGTTCGCTCCGCGACTCGTCGTTCAAGTTCATTGCGCGCCGCGCCGACGCGCATCATGAGCAGGGCAAAGACGAAGAACACGAGGACCCACAGCAGACGGGATTCGGGGGTGGCCTCAAAGAAGTATCCGCGGAGAAAGGAGGACAGGACACATGGCGAGAAGGCCGGGTCCGGTGCCGACGTACCAAAAGGTGATAGCAATGGCAGAGACCGCGAAGGTACCGAAGGTTTGGGGCAGGTGGAAGTGGAGCAGGGCGCACGTCAAGCCGAACAGCGGCTGCGACGGCGACGATGGCGAATCCATAACGCAGCGTTAGCGGAGATTGCCGGAGTATCCGCCCACTTCATCCTGTTTGGATGGTTCATGTTCAACAATCTCTTTCGCCTGCAAAGATCCATTTTGCGTATCCAGGAGGTTCCTGGCATCGGTTGCAAGATTTCTCGAAGCGCCGATGATGGGAAGCCGCGCCATTAAACTACTTCGTGCTGACCGGAAGATCAAGCTTGCCGGCCATTCGTACCAAGTCGGCGAGCGACTCCGCCTGCATCTTCGACATGACGCGTCCGCGTTGGATCTTCACGGTGATTTCGCTTGTCCCCAGCTCAAAGGCAACCTGCTTGTTCATCATGCCGGAGACGACCAGGCCCATGACCTGGCGTTCACGGGTGGTCAGTGACTCATAGCGGCTTGCGCAGTTCGGCGATCTCATCCTGCAGATGGCGCGTGAGGTTGTCGCGATCGAAGGCCTGCTGAATCGCATCGAGTAAGTCCTGATCGATGAAGGGTTTGGTGAGGAATTCGACGGCGCCGAACTTCATGGCCTTGACCGCTCATCGGGATATCGCCGTGGCCGGTGATGAAGATGATGGGAATGCGCACGCCGGCAGTCGGAGAGCTTCCGCTGAAGCTCGAGGCCGCTGACGCCAGGCAGAGAGACATCGAGGATAAGACAACCAGGACCATCCGTTTTCTTGTTGCGCAGGAACTCTTCGGCAGTTGCAAAGGACTCGGATTGAAGGCCCACCGCCTTCAGCAGCCCCTGAATGGACGTACGCACATCTACGTCGTCGTCAATGACGAACACTGTCGGTTCCACTCCGAGAGATCATTCCTGCTCCAGTCAGAGGCCTGTCAAAATCGCGGACACAGAGTCAATTGCGTGACAGGTGACGAGGGCCGTATGGCCTTTTTGACGCCCCCCGGTCGAAGTATATCGCTGAAATAACCGCCGAAATACGATTCCGTGAGGATTGGCAAGCAGCGTGCAATTACATGGTTGCATCGGGAGGTACAGACCATATGCAAGCGCTACAGACGCAAATCGAAGAGGGACCGAACCCTGCCGTTCAGACCTGGGAACGGAATATGGGCGAACTGCAAGACGCCGTTTCGCGGCACCTGCCTTTGTTTTATCGGAGGGCCTATCGTTACCTGGGAAACTCACACGACGCGGAAGACGCGGTACAGGATGCCCTCTTGTCTGCCTATAAGCACCTGGATCAATTCAAGGGCAGCGCGAAGATGACGACCTGGCTGACCTCGATCGTTACGAATAGCGCTCTGACGCAACTGCGCAGAAGGCCGCGTCATTCCTATACCTCTCTGGATGAACCATTGGCACAGGACCAGAACAGCTCTGTCTCCGACCGCTTGGTGGATGAGAGGCCAAGTCCTGAGGATGAGTGCGCGGTATCGGAGCTGCACGAGCATCTCATGCAGATCGTGGGGGAGCTTTCTCCCTCGCTGCGGAAGGCGATTCAATTGCGCGACTTCGATGGGCTGAGCACGAGCGAGGCAGCCGAGATCCTGGGCGTTCCAGAGGGAACGATCAAGAGCTGGGTATCGCGGGCGCGCTTGCGGCTGAAACGGCGCGCGAAGATTGGCCTGATCGCTCGCCCGTGAGGAACGAGAAGCTTGGGTTTGGCTGCTTACCGGCAGTCACTCCATCAGGCGCCTGATACCGGCTTGAATCAACCTGGCATCCGGCGCCTGATGAATATGTGGCATTGTCCACGATGCTGAACCAATGCATGTGCGCCAAAGCGCTGCACGATGACGATCCCGGCGATGCGCGCGATGCTCGGATGATTCCCTTCCATCGTCATGTTCCAGTCGGCGACTTCCATCTCGAGGATGGGCCGGGATGCTTGAATGCCGGCATTCGCAATCCTCCGTCCATTCAACTCGTGCGGAGGTTATCGCCGGCAGCGAGTTGCCCATTGTTCATTGGAGAGCCATTCGAAACGAGGTGGAGGACCTGGCGCTGCGATCGATGCCAATGGCCCTCCGTTACAGGCCCTCGCGACGGATGGGAGGTGTCGACAGACTGGCGGTGATTGTCGAAATACTGACGCAACCTTTTCCACAACAACGAAGCCTGCCGAAAACCCCAGGAAACTAAAGGGGATTTAGCGGTCGGGAGATTGCGTGATTTGGCATCGGAAGTGCATTACCCATGACATTGCGACTTGCGGAGGGCAACAGCTTCGCGGCCAACGGTCGAAAGGAACAGTGTCATGTCACGCAGCCCCTCGTGAGATTGCAGCGACCCATCCCTGTGCGGAGGCATCCCGGGGTTCACGAATACGGACTGACGTGAAGATCGCAGCCTGTCAATCCTTGAAAAGACATTCCAGAAATGATGTAGCAGCGTGGAGATGAAACGTATGAGCGTTATTGAAATGGCAACGCAGCCTGCCACGAAATCCCAAGGTGAGACGGCCAAGGTGGATATCTCAATCGACGGGCGTACCGTAGTTGCGACGGAAGGCGAACTACTGGTCGAAGCGATTCTCCGAGAGAAGGAGATCCCGCACATCTGTTATCACTCTCCGCTGATGGGGCCGATACAGACGTGCGATACCTGCCTGGTGGAGGTGGGCGGAAAGCTGGTGCGATCGTGCGGAACGACGGTGGCCGCGAATATGCCGGGCGTGGTGACGGACTCGAAGCGTGCCCAGGATGCACGCTCTGAGGCGTTCGATGTGATTCTTGGGAACCACATGCTGTACTGCACTGTCTGCGACAACAACAACGAGGACTGCAGGGTTCATAACACGGCCTTGGCGCTGAACGTTCAACACCAGCAGACGCCCTTCACGCCGAAGCCGTATGAAGTGGACATGTCAAACCCGTTCTATCGTTACGACCCGAGCCAATGCATTCTGTGTGGGCAATGTGTGCAGGCGTGCCAGAACGTCGAGGTGAATGAGACTCTTTCGATCGGATGGGAGTTGGATCGTCCGCGCGTGCTGTGGGATGGCGGCATGCAGATCGGCGGTTCGAGCTGCGTTTCGTGCGGTCATTGCGTGACGGTCTGTCCTTGCAATGCGCTCATGGAGAAGTCGATGCTGGGCGAGGCCGGGTATTTGAGCTCCATTCCGAAGGAATCCCTGAATAAGCTGATCGACGTGGTGAAGGACCTGGAGCCTGAGATGGGCTACGGCGCGATCATGCAGGTGTCGCAGACCGAAGCAGCGATGCGCGAGGAACGCATCAATCGCACGAAGACGGTCTGCACGTATTGCGGTGTGGGCTGCAGCTACGATGTGTGGACGCGCGACCGTCATATTTTGAAGATCGATCCGCTGCATGGGGACGCCAACCAGATCTCGACCTGCGTGAAGGGTAAGTTCGGCTGGGAGTTTGTGAACAGCAAGGATCGGCTGCAGCGGCCGTTGATTCGGCATGAGGGCGGCTTCCGCGAGGCTTCGTGGGAGGAGGCGTTGGCGCTGGTCGCAGAGCGGCTGGGAACGATCAAGAAGGAAACGGGTCCGGACTCCATTGCCGTCGTGGCCTCATCCAAGACCAGCAACGAAGATGGCTACCTGATGCAGAAGTTTGCACGGGCGGTGATCGGCACCAACAATGTGGACAACTGCTCGCGCTACTGCCAGTCCCCTGCGACACAGGGACTCTTCCGAACGGTAGGGCTGGGAGGGGACAGCGGTTCGATTGAAGATATCGGGGCCTCGAAGCTGGTGTTGATCGTGGGATCGAACACGGCGGAATCGCATCCGGTGATTGCGACGCGGGTGAAGCGGGCGCACAAGCTGCACGGACAACGGCTGATCGTGGCCGATGTGCGAGAGCACGAGATGGCAGAGCGGGCGGACATCTTCTTTCGGCCGCGGCCGGGAACCGATCTCGCCTGGCTGTCGGCGATGAGCCGGTACATGTTCGACAACGGCCACGCAAAACTGGATTTCCTTGAGCGGTGGGTGAACGACGTAGATGAGTATCGTCGCAGCCTTGAGCCGTTCACGATGGAGTATGCCTCGGCGATCTGCGAGGTACCGCTCGAGACGTTGCATGCGGTTGCCCAGGAGATTGCACAGGCGGAGAGCATGTGCGTGCTGTGGGCGATGGGTATCACCCAGCATACGGACGGATCGGATGGATCTACCGCGATCTCCAACTTGTTGCTGGTGACGGGCAACTACATGCGACCGGGGACCGGGGCGTATCCGCTGCGCGGGCACAACAATGTGCAGGGCGCGGGAGATATCGGGGCGGCGCCGAATGTTTTCCCTGGGTATCAGAGCGTCACGGACGATGCGATACGGGCGAAGTTTGAGAAGGCATGGGGAGCGAAGCTGCCAGGGTATCGTGGACTCGACAACCACGAGATGGTGGAGGCGATCCATGAAGGGAAGCTACGCGCCATGTATCTTGCCGGCGAGGACATGGTCTACGCGGATGCAAATGCCAACCTGGTAACGGCCGCGTTTGAAAAGCTGGACTTCTTCGTGGTGCAGGACATCTTTTTCACGGAGACCTGCCGTTATGCCGATGTGATTCTTCCCGGCGCGCCGGCGCTGGAGAAGGACGGCACCTTTACCAGCACGGAACGTCGCATCCAGCGGTTTTATCAGGCCATGCCGGAGCTGGGCGACAGCCGTGCCGACTGGAAGATCACGCAATCGCTGGCGCAGAAGATGGGCGCTGCGTGGAACTATGAGCACCCGTCGGAGATCCTTGCGGAGCTTGCGTCCGTTGCGCCACTCTTTGCTGGCTATAGCTATGAGCGGCTCGAAGGATACAACACGCTGCAGTGGCCGGTGGATGCCGATGGAAAGGACCAGCCCCTGCTCTACCTGGATGGCTTTGCGTTCCCGGATAAGAAGGCACGTCTCTACCCGCTGGTCTATGGAGAGCCCATGGAGAATCCGGATGCGGAGTTCGACCTGGCTCTGAATAACGGACGCCAGCTGGAACACTTCCATGAAGGCAACATGACGCTGCGCGTCCCGGGAATCCAGCAGGAAACTCCTGAACAATATGTGGAGATTTCACCTGAGCTTGCCCGCGAACGGGCGATTGATTCTGGACAGTGGGTTCGTCTGATCAGCCGGCATGGAGCGGTGAAGACCAAGGTCCTGGTAACGAGCCGGGTTGAGGCCAAGCAGGTATATCTGCCGCTCACCTCTCACGTGAATCTGCTCACCGGAAGCCATACCGATCCGGCGACGCACACTCCGGCGTACAAGGAGACAGCCGTGAAGATGGAGGTGCTGGCTGAGCGTGGAAAGGATCCGCTCCGCCCGCTGAACTTCCGGTATTCGGGCAAGCCTACGCCGCAGATCGGGGTGCAGGTAGAGAGAAAGTGGAAGCGCGCGGACTATCACTTCCCGGGCGAGGCTCCGTTGGTTCAGATTCAGACAGCAGCAGGGAGAAAATAATATGGCCGTCGCTGTGGATTTTCGGAGTTATACACCGCCCGATTCACGATTGGATCTGGTTCGACGCATCGAGAGCGCTCCACGGGAGCATGCCGAAGCGGTGCTGGAAGCGTATGACGTGCTGCAACGATTGCACGACACCGGGTGCGCTCGCACTGGTGAGTGGTCTGCTGAGCGCAGAGAACACGGTCATCGACAAGGTGTCGGATGTGGTGAGTTCCAAGCAGGCGGTGACGATGTTGCGTATCGCCATGATCCTTGGAGGGGCGCTGACATCGATCGATGCGGATCGTGTACACGCGGCGGTTGCTGAGGCGGAGACGAGCACACCTTCGCTGTGGCAGATTTTTCGTGCCGCCACCAGCAAAGAGGTTCGCAAGGCGCTGGGCCTCGGCGTCGCGCTGGCGCGAATCTTCGGCGCTTCCCTTTTAGCGCGCAAAGGCAGTGGTCACTGAGCGGTGGGGTACGACACCAGGCTGATCCATTGAACGAGCGCGTGCAGTAACGGGCCCAGCAACACGTAGCACCCATACCCATCACAAAGGATGTTTGGAGAAGATATGCCGAAGGAAAATCGTTGGGGAATTGCGGCAGCAGGGTTTCTGATGCAGATGGCACTGGGCGCCGTCTATGCCTGGAGTGTCTTCAGGGCTCCTCTCGTTAAGCAATTTCATTGGTCGATCGAAGAGGTAACGTTGACGTTCACCATCTCGATCTTTGTGCTGGGAGCCGCGGCATTCTTCGGGGGGCTTTGGCAGACGAAAGTGGGGCCACGGGTAGTCGCCCTGACGGGCGGCTTTCTTTATGGACTTGGTGTTTTCCTGGCGAGTTTCTCGGCCAACAAGCTGTGGTGGCTCTATCTGAGCTATGGCGTGATTGGAGGAATCGGCGTTGGGTTCAGCTACATCGTTCCGATCGCTGTGCTGGTGAAGTGGTTTCCGGACCGGAGAGGACTCATTACCGGCATCGCCGTGGGAGGGTTCGGAGCAGGCGCACTGGTTACGGCGCCGGCGGCGACTCATCTGATTCAGAGTGTGGGCGTGTTGCAGACGTTCGCGTATCTCGGCATCGCGTATCTCGTGATCACGATGGGCACCGGGTATTTCATGCGGAATCCTCCGGTGGGCTGGAAGCCGGCGGGTTGGGTTCCCAGTCCTACCCAGGCAGTGCAGCGGGCAGCCGCGGACTACACGCTGGGTGGAGCGCTCAAGACCTGGCAATGGTGGGCGATGTGGACGCTGTTGTTCTTGAATACCTCTGCGGGTATCTCGAT
This sequence comes from uncultured Acidobacteriaceae bacterium, assembly GCA_963762375.1. GTDB lineage: Bacteria > Acidobacteriota > Terriglobia > Terriglobales > Acidobacteriaceae > Granulicella. The sequence goes on along the minus strand of CAVXKP010000020.1, from coordinate 218,373 downwards.
CATCTCGCAGGAGTCGCCGATGTTTCAGGAGATTGGCAAGGTGAGCGTGATCGTCGCTGCAGGGATGGTGGGCATCGCCAGCATCGGCAACGCGGCCGGTCGAGTTTTCTGGGCATGGATCTCTGATCTGATCACCCGGCGATGGACGTTTGTTGCGATGTTTCTGCTCCAGGTGGCGCTGTTCTGGATCCTGCCGGGGGTTACTTCGGCGGCCGGCCTGGCGATTCTGGCGTTCATCATCCTGCTATGCTACGGCGGAGGATTTGGCGCGATGCCTGCATTTGCTGCCGACTACTTTGGCTCGAAGAATGTGGGACCGATCTACGGCCTGATGCTTACGGCGTGGGGCACGGCGAGCGCCTTCGGACCTTTGCTCATTGCGCACATGCGGCAGAGCAGCGGATCGTACACCAGCGGACTGCACGTCGTTGCAGGGATTATGGCGGTGTCGGTGATTCTGCCTCTGCTGGTCTCGCCTCCCAAGGCTGCCGCGGCAACCCTCGCGGGTACACCTTCCTTCAGCGCTGGACATTCGGCGAACAGTGGGGCCGGGTCGGCATCTAACTCCTGATGAGCCATTCCGAAGACCAACCCGGACTTTGCTTCTCCACCTCGGACGAGGCGAAGTCCGGCGCCGTCCTTTGACTACAATCCTCCATCGGTACGATCGGTGGAGATCGCGCGGATGACGAAGGGTGAAACCGGGACGACACAGGACGCCGTCGCGGTGGAAGAGCCGCTCGAGATTCAACTGGTCTATGGAGCGGTGGATGATCGAAAGACGAAGTCGGTCTCGATTACGATGCGAACTCCGGGCAATGACGAGGAGCTGGCAGCAGGCTTCCTGATGACAGAAGGCGTGTTGCGGGACATGACCCATATTGCGGCGATCGGCATTCCAACGACAGCCGAGACTGCGGCGAGCCGATCGACGGATTCGGCAAAGATGTCTGTGCCGACGGGGATGCGATCGCAGACGATTCGGGTGGAGCTTTTGCCTGAGGTCGAGGTGAGCATGTCCACGCTGGAGAGAAACTTCTACACCACGTCAAGCTGCGGGGTGTGCGGGAAGGCTTCTCTCCTGGCGCTGCGGACTCTTTGCCCGTTGCCGCAGCAGGACAACTTTCAGATCACGTCGGAGGTTCTCTGTTCGCTTGCCGCAGCAGATCCAGACGGCCCAGGTAGCGTTCAAGAAGACGGGCGGCCTGCACGCTGCTTCGCTGTTTACCGCGGAGGGGAGTCTGCGTTCGTTACGAGAGGATGTCGGGCGACACAATGCCCTGGACAAGCTGCTGGGCGAGGCTTTCCTGGAGGATGCGGTCCCTCTGCGCGACTATGTGCTCCTTCTGTCGGGGCGGGCGAGCTTCGAGCTTCTGCAGAAGGCGGTGATGGGCGGGATTCCGATGGTCGCGGCGATCGGGGCGCCCTCGAGCCTCGCGATCGAAGTCGCAAGGGAGTTTTCGATCACGCTGGTCGGATTTTTGCGGCCGGACTCGTTCAACATCTACTCCGCTCCAGGGCGGGTGCTTGGGCTCAAGGGTATGTCCAATTTCGGTTAGGAGGGCAGCAATGAAACTTCGAATCAAGGGAAATTCAATCCGATTGCGCGTAGCTCCATCGGAGGTGAAAAATCTTCTGCGTCGCGGCGAGATTCAGGAATACGTTCAACTCACGGCGAACCCCATGGACCGGCTCACGTACGCGCTCGTCAGCTCGCGATGCGGACCGACGGTGATGGTGGCTTACCACCTGGGGGATATCACGGTGAGCGTGCCGGAGGCCCAGGTGAAGAAGTGGGCAGAGAGCGAGGAGGTCGGGATATATGCCGACCTGGCGCTCGGGGACGGATGGGCGCTGTCGCTCGCGATCGAGAAGGACTTCGCGTGTCTTGACCGGAGCGACGCGGAGAATGAAGATACCTTCGCAAACCCGAATCTTGCCGCGTGCTGAACGAAGGCTGGCAGGATAGCCGTCTAGGAGACGAGTGGCGGCGTGCTCGAAGGCAGCGGCGATGAACGATGTTCTCGCGCTGGCGAAGACATCGTCCCCTTGCTGCCTGGTTGAATCGGACAAGGCGTCGGTGAGGGTTTGTTCCAGATTTCCAGTTAGCCGGCCAGAAGTACGGACTGCCCAAAAGTTCGGACCGCAACGACCGACGATACCGGCTCTGAGGAGTCCTGCGACACAAAAGCGCGATCGGAACGAAAAGGGGCAAACGAGCGGTGTTGCTCGTTTCGATGAAAATCGCTGATTTGATCGTGGATTTTGGTAGCGTTACCGGGGCTCGAACCCGGACTCTTCGCCTTGAGAGGGCGACGTGTTAACCAGTTACACCATAACGCCATGAACGGATGGGGAATCCGTTGCGACCTTTTGAGTATAGCAAAATTCGAAGCGATGGGGGAGAGGCCCTGCGGCGTTGCGGCTTTCCCTCAGCGGCTAAAGCCGCGATGCGTGGCTGGCTTTATGGCACGGCTGAAGCCGCGCCCCTTAAGAACGAAACGCCCTGATTGACTTTGGCTAGATGCCGAGCTTCTTGACTTCGTCGTTGTAGTACTTACGGTAGAGGATGTCCCACTCCTGGGAGCCTTCGGGGATGATGCGGCGCTGGGAGGCGATCTTCTGGCGGGCAGCGGCGTCGATCTTGACCTCTTCGAGGAGGAGCTTGGTGAGGGCCTTGCGGGCTTCCTGACGGATGGTGTTGCGATCTTCGAGGAAGTCGACTTCGTCGATCTCGGCGAGGGTATCGGCGACGGTGTGAGCGAGCTTGTTGAGCTTGTCGTCGGAGATGCGGGTGGTGTTGGAGGACTTGATGTCGGGTGCTCCGCGCATGGCACTCATAGGACCGCCTTATATTTGCGAGCGAGCTCCTGCTTGACCTTCTTGAACATCTCGGGGTAGCTGGCTCCGGATTTGAGCATGTCGTCCTGAAAGGCTTCGAGGATGACGCGGACTTCGTCGTTGATGCGATCTTCGAGGGCGAGCTCCTCGATGAGGGCGGCAGCGAGGCGTTCATCGACCAAGGCCGGCTTATCGGTCTTGATCATCTTTGTCGCCACCAGGTGTTTGCTGGTCTGGCGGGCAAGGTAGCTAACGTAATCCTTCGAGAAAATCATGGGCAAAGATAGGGTAGCACGCAGGTTTCACTTCTTGCGGTGCGGACAGTGCTCGGTGTTGATGCAGGTGTCGGGCAGACGGAGGCGGTCGACGGGACGGCCGTGGAGGAGGTGCTCGTGGACGATCTCTTCGGCGTCGCCGGGGTGGGCAAAACCGTACCAGACGGCTTCGGGATAGACGACGAGGACGGGGCCGTGCTCGCACTGATCGAGGCAACCGGCCTCGTTGACGCGGACACGGTGCTTGAGCCCGGCGGCTTTGACGGCGTCCTTGAGGGCGGCGCGGAGCTTCTTGCTGTGTTTGTGGCCGCAGCTGGGGCGGGGGGCGGATTCGTCGCGCTCGTTCAGGCAGACAAAGAGGTGGTGTTCAAAGACTGGCATCGGGAAGATTGGATGCAGGTTGGCGGGCGGGGATGCGGCACGACGTAGACAGGGCGTGCGAGAATATAGGATATGGCATTTGATGATTTGACAGCGGTAAAGGACGACATGGTGGCGTTCATCTCGGGACACGGGATGCGGCGGATGAAGAGCTTCGTGCCCGAGGATGTGCCGACGGTCCTGTTTGAAGAAGATGATGTGGATGGCTGGAAGGACTTCGTGGAGCATGCGAAGGCGGCCAATGCACCGTTTATCACGATGAGCGATGTGATCCTGGAGCCGGAGGATGTGTCAACGCTGATCAGCCAGGTGCGGGACCAGGCGTATCCGGATGGGGATTCGGGCGAGCTGGAAGAGGCGCAAAGCCTGATGCAGCATGTGGGCAAGACAGGCTATCTGCAGCTGGGATTTGCGCAGGGTGGGGTGATTTTTCTCTATGAGACGGCGACGGAGTGGTACGACCTGTTCCAGGAGCTGATGGAGTCGGTGTCGGAGCTGGGTCACATTATCGTGGATGACCGCGACGACGAGTAGGTGCGGGAGTGGGGAACGACCAGCGAGTGAGGTGGGTGGTAGCGGCCGGGGCGAGCGAGGCTTCGGCGGAGCTGGCGCGGCGGCTGGGGATTCCAGAGGCGATTGCGCGACTGCTGATCTGCCGGGGGCTGGAGCGGCCTGAGGCAGCCGAGGGGTTTCTGAAGCCTGGGCTGGGGCAGCTACATGATCCATACAGGATGCTGGGGATGGACGCGGCGGTGGCGCGGCTGCGGCAGGCGCTGGAGCGGCGCGAGCCGGTGCTGATCTACGGGGATTATGACGTGGATGGCACGGTGGCGACGGTGCTCCTGAAGACGTCGATCGAGCGGGCGGGAGTGATGTTAGGGGTGACGGCGGATGTGAGGTATCACATCCCGCACAGGATTCGCGAAGGATACGGGATGCAGGATGCCCGGATTGAAGCCGCGGCAGCGGAGGGTGTGCGGCTGGTGGTGAGCGTCGATACCGGGATACGGGCGTTCGCGGCGGCGGAAGAGGCCAAGCGCGTGGGGCTGGATCTGATTGTGACGGACCATCATCTGCCGGACGGGGTGGAAGGGATTCCGGAGGCGCTGGCGGTACTGAATCCGAACCAGCCTGGGTGTGGCTATCCATACAAGGAGCTGTGCGGGGCGGGAGTGGCCTTCAAACTGGCGCAGGCGCTGCTGGAGGATACGGCGACCGATGAGGCGGAGAGGGTTCGGCTGCGAGAGAAGACGCTTCCCTCCTTTCTGAAGCTGCTGGCCATTGCGACGATTGCGGATGCGGTGCCGCTGACGGGCGAGAATCGGGCGATTGCGGCGCTGGGCTTGGTGGAGCTGCGAAAGCCGTCGCAGGTGGGGCTGCGGGCCCTGATGGAGCTGGCGCAGATGGATACGGCCCGACCGATCTCGGCGACCGATGTGGGGTTTCGGCTGGCGCCACGCATCAATGCAGCGGGACGAATGGATATTGCCTCGGATGTGGTGGAGATGTTCTTGACCCGCGATGCGGCGACGGCGAAGCTGCTGGCGGAGAAGCTGCATCGGCTCAACGATGAGCGGCGGGCGACGGAAGCGGAGGCGCTGCGAACGATCGAAGGACAGATTGAAGCGATGACCGAGGGTGCGCCGGCTTGTTTTGTGCTGGACGATGCCCATGGCGGGGCTGAGGGAGCTCGGTGGCATCGTGGAGTGATTGGGATTCTCGCGTCGCGGGTGGTGGATAAGACGGGGAGACCGGCGCTGGTCATCACGCATGAGGATGGGCAGGCCTATGGGTCAGGACGATCGGTGAGTGGGTTTCACCTGCTGGATGCGTTGACCAGCGTGGATGGCGAGGGCGAGGAGAGGTTGTTTGCGCGTTTTGGGGGACATGCGCACGCGGTGGGATTCTCGCTGGCGTCCGAGCGCGTGGGAGAGCTTCGGGCGCGCATGGTGAGGTATGCGACCACGACGCGGGATGTGGCGGAGGTGGTTGAAGAGCTGGCCTGCGATGCGGAGGTGCGGCTGGGCGAGTTGACGGAGCCGTTTCTGGCAGCGCTCGAACAGTTGGGGCCGTTTGGGAACGGCAATGCCGAACCGGTGTTTGTGAGCCGGGGCGTAAGGCTCTCGATGGCACTGAAGGTGATCAAGGAGCGGCATCTGCGGGTGATGGTGGAGGACGTGGCGGATGGCGTCCAATTTGGCGGCATGGCCTGGAGCCGCAGAACGGATTGGGCGGCGATGGCGCAGGAGCAGGGGTGGTCGAGTGGAGACCTGATGGACCTTGCCTACCGGCTGCGACGGAACTGGCATCCGACGTACGGCGGATGGGAGCTGGAGATTGTGGGCATCCGGCTATCGGCAGCTTGAGGGGCCGTCAACAACCTCGCCAGCGATGACGGTGATGTCATTTGAGGCTCGCAGACAAGGCGAGGAAAACTTTTGACGCGCCGAGAGTCTGCCGTGCGTCTTATATACTGACTCTTTGCTTATGGCTCAACAAGTTTCGCAACGATCTCGGGGGTGGGTGTGGATGCTTGTCGCATGGGCGGCAGGTATCGCGCTAGTTTTTTACCTGCGTAGCCAGCATTCTCTGGTGGATGTGACGGCTGCGAGGGTCGAACCTCAAACCCTTACTCAGACGAAGGAGGCCAACGGCAGGGTTGAGCCTCTGGAGAACTTCGAGGCGCACGCTCCGATAGCGGGCACGGTGGCGAAGGTCTACGTGCAGTTGGGCCAATCGGTGCAATCGGGCCAGGAACTGGTTCGAATGGACGACACGGACGCGCGCAAGGAGCTGGCGACGGCGGAGGCGAGCCTGGCCAGCAGTCAAGCATCGCTGCAAACGGCGGAGCAGGGCGGAACGGGGCCGGAACGGCTGACGTCGACGGCGGACCTGAACGCGGCGAAGATGCAGGTGAAGCAAGATACCGATTCACTGGCGGCGCTGGTGAAGCTGCAGGCGGAAGGAGCCGCGTCGGCAAACGAGGTTGCGCAGGCGCAGCACCAGTTGGCAGCGGCGCAGGCTCGGGCGGGTGAGTTGCAGCAGCAGAAGGGCGCCCGGTACTCTGCCGACGATGTTCGGGCGCTGAAGGCACAGGTAGTGGAGGCGCAGGCGGCGGTGGATGCGGCTCAATCAGCCTACGCGGGCGTGGATGTGCGAGCGCCGTTCGCAGGCACGGTCTATGCCCTGCAGGTAAGGCAGTATCAGTTTGTGCCGGCCGGCGAGACGCTGGTGCAGGTGGCGAATCTGAGGAAGTTACAGATCCGGGCATACTTCGATGAGCCGGAGATTGGACAACTCAAGGCGGGACAGCCGGTAACGATCGGATGGCAGGCGAAACCAAACCAGCTGTGGCATGGACATGTCATGGAGGTGCCGACCACGATTATCACGTATGGCGGGACACGCAATGTGGGCGAGTGCCTGATCAGCGTGGATGACGCGGACGGTGTGCTGCTACCGAATACGAACGTGACGGTGACGGTAACCGAGTTAGAGCACAGGAACGTGCTGAGCCTGCCACGCGAGGCGCTGCAGACGCAGGGAATGAACAATTACGTGTATCGGATCCTGGGCGATCACCTGGTAAAGACACCGGTGAATGTAGGGCTCAGCAACAATGAGCGCTTTGAGGTTACGGGTGGGCTGAATGAGGGCGACCTGGTGGCGCTTGGGGCAACCAGCGAAGTGGAATTGACCGATGGTCTTCGGGTGAAGGTGCATCACTAGTGAGATGTCCGTGACGAGATCCAACATCGAGCGTCGGGTGTGTGAAGCGATCCGGCCAGCATTCTGTAGGAAGTTCCTGCTCATGGTTTTGGTTCTGTTCTGTGCGACGGCACGCTTGTACGCAGACGCAGGCATTGCGTCTGACCACTCGATGAGCGAGCGTGCCGCTGCCGAGCGAGCGTTGATGCAGGGACAGATCGATGAAGCGGTGGCGAGGGCTCAACGTCTCGCCGCGGCGGATCCGCAGGACGGGCAAGCTTATCTGCTGCTCTGCCGGAGCTTTTATGCCGAGGGACATGAGGATGAGGCGATCGGCGCCTGCACCAGGGCTACGAAGGCGCTGCCGCGCAGCAGCGAAGCACAGGACTGGCTGGGGAAGGCGATCGGGATGAAGGCAGAGCATGCGGGACCGATCTCCGGGCTGGGTCTCGCGCTGAAGGTGCGGGCTGCATTTGAGTCCGCGGTGTCACTGGATCCCAGGAATGGCGATGCGATGAACGATCTGGGGGAGTTCTATATCTTTGCTCCGTCGATCATCGGAGGCGGCCTGGATAAAGCGACTGCGCTGGCGAACCAGTCGCAGGCTTCCCTGCCGCAGCCGGCACATCGGATTCTTGCGATGACGGCGGAGAAGCGCAAGGACTATGGCACGGCCGAACGCGAGTTCCGGGCAGCGATTGCCGTGGCAAACCAGCCGGATGCCTGGGATGACCTGGGAGCGTTCTATCGGCGGCGTGGACAGTACGATCAGGCGGTCGACGTGTTGAAACAGAGCGTAGCGATGGATCGCTCCAAAGATGCCAGCCTGGTGGATGCAGCCAGCCTGTTGAACCGGATGCACCGGGAACCGCAGTTGGCGGAGCAGGCGTTGCGGGATTATTTGCAGAGTCGGGGAAAGAGTGATGCGGCGCCTGCTATCAAAGTTCATGTCATGCTGGGGAAGCTGCTTGCCACCGAGGGAGACAAGGCAGACGCTAAGATCGAGTTTGAGACGGCGCTGCAGATGGCGTCAGGTTATGCTCCGGCGAAGCAGGCGTTGCAGGAGCTTTGAAGCGGCTAAGTTGGGATAGAACGATCAGCGGGGACCGAGGTACAGGATGCGGGTAGGGACGAAATGCGCGATGGGGTTGCTGATGCTGACGGCGTTTGCCGCAGGAGCCTCGGCGCAGATTTCTCTGAGTTCGGCGGTTGACCTGGCGCTCAAGAATGATTCCAGGGTAAAGATGTCCGAAGCTTCTGTGGAGAAGGCGCAGGCGGCGCTGGAGGAGACGCGCGACGTGTATATCCCGACGATGAGCGCGAATGTTGGATATGGACAGGGATTTGGCGTACCAACAAGCTTGCCGACGGTGTTCAGCCTGTCGAGCCAGTCGCTGGTATTCAACTTTTCGCAGCATGACAATATTCGGGCGGCGGCGTCGGGATTGGCTTCGGCAAAACTTGCGCTGAAGGATATGCGCGAACAGGTGGAAGAGGATGTGGTGGTCACCTATCTCAACCTGGACAGTGACGACCGGTCGATGGCGGTGTTGAAGCAGGAGTATGGGGATGCGACGCGGCTGGTAACGATCGTGCAGGACCGCCTGAATGCGGGGCAGGACGACCAGTTGAGTCTATTGCACGCGGAGCGCACCGCCAAACAGATTGAGTTGAACCAACTGAACTTGCAGGATGAGATGGCGGCCCTGAGCGATCATCTTTCGCGGCTGATCGGGTTGCCTGATGACCAGTTGACGGCGATCTCGAGTTCGATTCCGGCACTCCCGAGTGTACAAAGTGCAGCCGATAGTGAGAACGAATCCGATAGTGCCGGAGTGCGAGCAGCGTTGGCCAGCGCACGGAGCAAGCAGGAACTCGCGTTTGGAGAGAACCGCTACCGGCTGCGGCCGCAGATGAGTTTCGGCGTCAATTACAGCCGCATTGACACGGGCCAGAACGACTATACGACCTACTACCCAAGCTTTATTGGAAAGAGCGAGAACGCCGTGAGCGTGTATGTGGAGATGACCATACCGATCTACGACCGCAGGCACCAGGATGAGGCGAACGAGGCAAGGGCTGAGGCGAGCCGGGCGTACTTCGAATCAGAGACGCAGCGGGACCTGTTTCTGGAGGGTCGAAAGAAGCTGAGGCGGAGCGCAACGGAGCTGGCGGTGCGGAGCGACCTTGCGGAGATTGATCAGAAGATCGCCCAGGAACAGTTGAAGTCGGTGCTGGCGCAGCTCTCGGCGGAGAGTGGAAGTTCGAGTGGAATCCAGATGACGCCGGAGGACGAGCAGAATGCTCGCCTGAAGGCGGGCCAACAAATGGTTGATTTACTGAGCGCGCAGTTCCAGCTAAGCCAGGCGAAGGTAAATCTGCTGCGGCAGACAGGGCAACTGGAAGATTGGCTCAAGACGGCGGTCACGCTCTCGGGGAGCGGGCCTGCCGGGAATGTAAGCCATTGATAGCAATCGGATACTGTCGTTGATGCTTGCGGACTACATCTAACCCGCGGAGGCGAACGCAAGATGAACCACCAACGCCGCGCGATCAAACTTTTCTTGGTAACAAAGTGGTAAACTGAAGGTATTATTATGCCGCTCAAAACGCTTCTCCTAAACCCGCCTTCCTTTGAAAACTTCGACGGTGGCGCCAGTTCGCGCTGGCCCGCAACTCGTGAGATCGAGTCCTACTGGTATCCGGTGTGGCTGGCGTATCCTGCCGGGATGCTGGAGGGGTCCAAGCTGCTCGACGCACCGCCGCACCATGTGAGTGCGGAGGAGACGATCGAGATTGCCAAAGGCTATGAATTCCTGGTCCTGTTTACCTCCACCGTGGGGTGGTCAGGCGACCATGCGCTGGCCCGCGCAATCAAGAAGGCAAACCCGACGATGAAGATCTGCTTTGTCGGGCCGCCGGTGACGACCGATCCGGATCGCGCGCTGAATGAGTGCGAAGTGATCGATTTTATCTGCCGCCGCGAGTTCGACTACTCCGTGGTGGAGTATGCCAATGGCAAACCACTGAACGAGATCCTGGGCATCAGCTACAAGGATGCGAGCGGCGTGATCCAGCACAACCCGGATCGCCCGCAGGTAGAAGACCTGGACGCGATGCCGTGGGCGACGAAGATCTACAAGCGCGATATGGACGTGACCAAGTACAACGTGCCATTCCTGCTGCATCCGTATATCTCGCTGTACTCCACGCGTGGATGCCCGGCACAGTGCACGTTCTGCCTGTGGCCCCAGACGCTGAGCGGTCACGCATGGCGCAAGCGCTCCTCCGACGATGTGGCGGCGGAGATGAAGTGGGCGAAGGAAAACTTCCCGTTTGTGAAGGAGTTCTTCTTCGACGACGATACGTTCAACATCCAGAAGGCGCGGACGATCGAGCTTTGCTCGAAGCTGAAGCCGCTGGGCCTCACGTGGAGCTGCACGAGCCGCGTGACCACCGACCGCGACACGCTGAAGGCGATGAAGGAAGCCGGTTGCCGGCTGCTGATCGTGGGCTTCGAGTCGGGCGATCCGCAGATTCTGAAGAACATCAAGAAGGGCGCGACGGTGGAGCGGGCGCGGGAGTTCGTGAAGGACTGCCACGACCTCGGTCTGATCATTCATGCCGACTTTATTCTGGGTCTGCCGGGTGAGACCAAGGAGTCGATCCGCAACACCATCAACTTCGCCAAGACGCTGGATTGCGAGACGATCCAGGTGTCGGTTGCGCACGCCTATCCGGGCACGGAGTTCTACGACTTCGCCAAGCGCAATGATTTCATCACGAACGAGAAGATGGAAGATGGCGGCGGTCACCAGATGGCGCACATCGAGTATCCGGGGCTGCCGACCGAATATGTGATGGAGATGGTGCACAAGTTCTATGACGAGTACTACTTCCGTCCGAAGGCTGCGGCGCGCGTGGTCTGGAAGGCGATTGTGAACCGCGATGTGCCTCGGCTGTATGTGGAGGCGAAGGCGTTTATGAAGCTTCGTTCTCAGCGCAACAAGGCTTCGCGTGCGAAGAAGGAAGAGAACGCGTTGAAGGCGCAGGAGAGCGTCAGTCTGAATGCGTAAGCGTAGTTGAAATTCGAAGGGCGGCTGGCACACTCTGCTGGCCGCCTTTCTCTTTGGGGTGAAGGAAGGAAAGGGCCTGCGTGAAACACGTACTCAAGCCGGCGCAGTATGCACTGTTAGTAGCCATCATGCTGTCGGCTTCGGTTGGCGACTCGTTCCTGAAGCGCGGGATGGGGCAGGTGGGCGCGGTGAATCTGCATCACCTGGGGCTGCTGTGGCATGCGCTGTTCAATCCGTATGTCGACGTCGGGATCGTGTTTCTGATCGGGTTCTTCGCCGCGTATACGACGGCGCTGAGCTGGGCGGACCTGACCTTTGTGATGCCGGCAACGGCGTTTGGGCCAGTGGTGATTGCGCTGATCGGGCGGTACTGGTTCCATGAGCAGTTGTCCGTTTCGCGCTGGCTGGGGATTGGGTTGATTGTGAGTGCGGTGGGATTTGTGGCGGGTGGGCCGTCGCGGACCGAACATCCGGAGCTGGACCAGATGGATGCAGGGGCGAGCCGATGACCCTCTCTCCTTCCGTACATCAGTGGAGCGCGATCGCATTCGTCGCAGCGCTGGCAGTTGTGGGTGAGGTGATGATCGCCTCAGGGATGCGGCAGCTTGGGGACCTTGATGACATTCGCGCCAGGCGTGGTTTGTTGGGAACCATTGCCGCCGTTCTGACGAATGCGCGGTTTGTGATCGGGGCACTGTGCATGGCGCTGAACTTCTTCTCGATGCTCTTCGCACTGAGCATCGCGGAGCTGTCCTTGGCGGCTCCGGCGATTGGGGCTCTGACGTATATCGGCAACGCGGTAGCAGCGAAGTTTTTTCTGCGCGAGAAGGTAGACCGGCGGCGGTGGCTGGCAACGATGTGCGTGGTGGTGGGCGTGATTCTGCTGGCGCGCTAGCGGCTGAAGAACTTCATGAGGCCGGCCGGAGGCAGGTCTGGGGTGAGGAAGTTGGCGGAGTTGCCGGTGGCGCGGGCGATGGTTTCGGCGGCGAGGCGGCCGCTGCGAACGGCGCCTTCCATGGTGGAGGGCCAGCCGGAGAGCGTCCAGTCGCCGGCCAGGTAGAGGTTGTCTCCGGGAGCGTCAGGGGCGGGGCGAAAGCGATCGAGGCCGGGGGTGACGGAGAAGGTGGCGCGGGCCTCCTTGAGGACTCCAGACTTGAGGAGCCTGGCTTCGCGGACGGCTGGAAAGAAGCGGGCAAGCTCCACGAGCACAAAGGCAAGAATTTGCTCCGCGGTCTGGCGGAGCTCTGAGAACGAGGCACTGATCACGAGCTCGAGGTACTGCCCGGTGGCCGGCTGCTGATTTAATTCGAAGCGGCGGATGAGGGTCTTATTGAACATCCACTGGATGCGGGTGTCGAGCAGGGCGGCGTGCTCGAGGTCGGTGACGGGGCGATCGAACCAGAGGTGGATGGTGGTGATGGGGGCGTGGGTGAAGTGGGAGAGCAAGGGCTCGATGCGCTGGCGCGGCGCGGAGGTTGCGGGGAGCATCGCGAGCAGTCGCGCGGTCTGCTCGAAGGGGAGGGCGAGGAGCAGGTTCGGCGCGTAATGACGGTCGCCGTTCGAGGCGGTGACTTGCCAGAGGCCTTTGGGAAGAAGCTCGATATGGTCGATGCTGGTGCGCGGATAGAGGGCAGTTCCCTGCTGCGCGGCGAGTTGGGCGACGGAGGCGTAGAAGTCCGAGAGAGGCTGCGACGGGATGCCGAGGCGGCCACCGGCGGCGGACTTGAGGAAAGACTCGTGGAAGACCTGGCCAGCGTAGCGGGTGGAGCAGCGGTCGAAGGTGTCGTTGAGAGTGCTGACGATGATGGGCTCCCAGAAGTGGCGGATGGCGCGACCGGTTTGGCGGGTGCGCTTGAGCCAGGCGGAGAAGGGTTCGTCGTCGGTTGCGGGATAGGAGCGGAAAAACTCGAGGAGGCCGAGGGCGATGCGGGACCTGTCGGCGGTGGTGAGCATGGGGGCGCGGAGGAAGCTGAGCGCAGAGTGGCCGGGGGATGGAAGCCCGGTGGGAGCGATGTCGGAGCGGCGGGTGGGGGTGGAACGGGTGGAGGGTTCGAGGAAGGTGATGGTGTCGTACCAGCGGATGTGCTGGCTGGCGCCGGAGAGATTGCAGAGGTCGACGAGGTTGGTGCAGCAGCCGAGGAGGACGTGCTGGGAGTCGATGACTTCGTCGAGGGCGGGATGGGGATAGGAGTAGGCGCGGCCTCCGACGAAGGGTTTGCGCTCGAGGAGAGAGACGCTGGCGCCGGCGCCGGAGAGAGCGACGGCGGCGGCGAGGCCAGCGGCGCCGGCTCCGATGATGAGAACGTCGGGGGTGGGCTGGGCAGTCATCCGAGGAGCCTGGCCTTGATCGATTGGAGGATGCCGAGAAAGAGGATGCCGAGCTTGCGCGAGGTGGGAACCGAGACGCGCCGTGTAAAGACGGCAGAGGGGTCAGCGGCGATGAGGTCCAGGAGGCGGTGATAGATGCGGACGAGGACGCGCATGGAAGGGCGGGCGTCGGCATCGAGGAGAGGAATGAGCTGGCCGGCGCTGCGATAGAGCGCCTGGGCGTGCAGCTCGAGGGCGCGGAGGAGAGCGAGTTCGTTGGGTTGCGGTGAAGAACCGGCGGCGAGAGCGAGGATCCGTTCGGGGGTGACAGCGTGCTCGCGGAGGAGGTCGGCGGGAAGGTAGATGCGGCCGCGGTCAGCGTCTTCCTTGATGTCGCGAAGGATGTTGGTGAGCTGGAAGGCGATGCCGGTGTCGATCGCCAGCTGATCGGCGCGGCGGTCGGTGTAGCCGAAGATGCGGATGCAGACGAGGCCGACGACAGAGGCTACGAGATAGCAATAGTGCTGCAGCGAAGCGAGGTTGTCGTAGATATGGATGGTGCGGGGAGGGCCGCTGGGGCTGGGGATATCGAGGGCATGGACGCCTTCCGGTTGAGGCTGGAGATCGAGGGTGGTCCCGGCGACGAGCTGCTCGAGGAGGTCGTCGGAGATGGCGAAGCGCTGTTGGGTGTCGTTGAGCGCGAGAAAGATGGGGTCGGTGGTGGAAGAGGTGCGGGAGGCACGCCAGGCGGCGGTCCAGGTGGCCATGGCCTGGCGGCGGGCGTCGAGGGAGAGGGATTCGTCGTCGGCGAGGTCGTCGGCTTTACGCATGAAGGCGTAGACGGCGCACATGGCGTCGGACTTGTGCTGGGGAAGGACGCGGAAGGAGTAGTAGAAGTTCTTGGCTTCGCGTTTGGCGATGGCGCGACAGGCGGCGTATGCCGCGGAGAGTTCAGGAGATTGCGTGCCGCTCATGCCGGTCGATCCTTGCTTGCGGGTCTGGAGGGTTTGAGCGAAGCGGAGAGCTTGCCGACGAGAGCTCCGCCGAGGAGACGAAGCTTGGTTGCCTTGGTGACGACGGGGCGGGACTGCAGGGTGTTGTAGTCCTGTGCAGCGATGGCATCGAGGATGGCGTGGCCACCGTTGACGAAGAGCCGCAGGGTGGAGGCGAGGTCGGGGGCGACGAGGGTGGTGATTCGCTGGCCGCGAGTGAGGCGGGCGCGGGCGTCGGCGACCAGGAACTTCATCATCGCGCGGACGTTGGCGTCGAAGTGGCGGGCGATGAGTTGCTCGTCGCTGACGTGGAAGCGCTGCATGGCGTCGGCGGGGATGTAGCGGCGGCCACGGGCGCGGTCTTCGACGATGTCCTGGTAGAAGTTGGCGAGTTGGAGACCGGTGCAGATGTCGTCGGAGAGCTGCATGAGCTCCTCCGATGCATAGCCGCTGACGAGGAGAACGAGACGGCCGACGGGGTTGGCGGAGTAGCGCGAGTAGTGCTCGAGGGTGGCAAGGGATTCGTGGTGGGTGTAGACCTGATCCTGCTCGAAGGCGGAGATGAGGTCGTCGAAGGGCTGGACGGGGAGATTGCGGGCCGCGATGGTGGGCTGCAGGGCGACGAAGACGGGGTGGCGCGAGGCTTCGGGATGGGTGAAGCATTGGTGGAGCATGGCGCGCCACTCGGCGAGGAGGCGCGTGGCCGTTGCGGTGTCGGCGACTTCATCGCCAAGGTCGTCGGAGGTGCGGCAGAAGGCGTAGACGCTGTGGAAGTGCGGTCGTAGCGCGGACGGGAGAAAGAAGGTGGCCACGTGGAAGTTTTCGTAGTGGGTGGTGGTGAGCGTCTTGCACCAGGCCTGGGCATCGGCGAGCGAGGGACGAGTGCCAGGGGTGAGATAGAAGGCGGGCGCGCCAATCAGGCGGTCGTCCGCGGGGATGGGCGTAGCGTTTGCGAGGGCAGTCATGCGTGCTCCTCGATGGCGGTTTCGGGTACGGATTCGGGCTTGCCGCTGGGGAAGATGACCGTCTTGATTTCCGGGGCGATGCCGTCTGCGGGGCGGGTGAGCATGCGGAGGAAGACGTTGGGCAGATCTTCGATGGTGGCGGTGCCGGTGAGGAAGTCTTGCGCCTGGAAGCGGCCGGAGGTGATGAGTTCAAATGCGCGGCGCGCCGTGGCCGGTGTGTGGTGGAAGCTGGCCTTGAGGGTGAGGTCGGAGTAGTGGATCAGGTTGGTATCGAGAGCAACGGTGGTACCGCTGGGAGGGCCTCCGAAGAGATTGACGAGGCCACCCTTACGGGTCATCTGGACGGCCCACTGCCAGGTTTCGGGGGTGGCAACGGCTTCGAAGACGATGTCGGCGCCACGGCCTTCGGGGGTGAGGGCGCGGGCGGCCGCGATGGGATCGGGGACGTCCGAAATTCGGAGGACGTGGCCGGCGCCAAAGTGGCGAGCCGTGGCGATCTGATCGTTGCGCTTGACGACGGCGATGACGCGGAGCCCCAGAAGCGAGGCGGCATGGATGAAGAGCAGGCCGATGGGGCCGGCGCCGAGGACGATGGCGGTTTGGCCGGCGGTGGCTGCAGATTCTTCGAGGCCATGGATGACGCAGGCGAGGGGTTCGGTGAGGGCCGCGAACTCGAAGGGCAGGCCGCCGGGAAGGTGGAGGGTATTCTTTTCAACGATGCGCGACGGGATGCGGATGAATTCGGCGTAGGCGCCGTTGTTGAAGAGGAGATCGTCGCAGAGGTTTTGCTGGTGGTTCCGGCAGAAGAAGCAGGCGTCGCAGGGCGCGGAGTTGAGCGGGAGAACGCGATCGCCGACTGAAAAAGCGGTGACGCCCTGGCCAACCTGCACGACCGTTCCGGCCAGCTCGTGACCGAAGAGGCGGTCGAGCGTGAGCATTTTGGCGTGGTAGCCGCGGCGGTAGACCTTGAGGTCTGTGCCGCAGGTGAGGGCGGCACCGACCCGCAGAACGAGCTCTCCGGGGCCAGCGACGGGGACGGGCACGTCTTCGATACGGAGGTCTTCCTGGCCCCGGAGAACGGCGGCTCTCATCGTGCGGCCAGGGATTGGGGGGCCAACGGTTTGATTTGCGGTTGAGGCCATCTCCCTATTTTCTCATCCCTTGGACCCTGGAGACGAGATGCAGGATGATGCGACCCGAGGCGGGTGAACCTGCATCTGATACCCTGAGCAAAGCGCGATCGCATGAGATTTGTCTCCCCAGAAGCCTACGCTAAGACCATCGTCGCTTCGGTGCAGGAGTATTCCCTGCTCTGCGCGCGTGCGTTCGCCAATATTTTTTCTCGACCGCGCTATATGGCGGACATTTTCACCCAGATGGATTCGATCGGCGTGGGGTCGTTGCCGATCGTGGTGTTAACCGGGTTCTTTACCGGTTGCGTGCTGGCGTTGCAGGCGGCCGTGTCGCTCAAGGAGTTCGGCGCGGTGAATATGACCGGCGAACTGGTGACGCTTTCGATGGTGAAGGAGCTGGGGCCGGTATTGACGGGACTGATGGTCTCGGGGCGAAATGCCTCCGGGATGGCCAGCGAGCTGGGCTCGATGAAGGTGTCGGAGCAGATTGACGCGATGCGGGCGCTGGGCACCGATCCCATCCGCAAGCTGGTGACGCCGAGGCTGGTGGCCACGGTGTTCATGTTGTTCTTCCTGACGATCATCTCGGACGCATGCGGCATCGCGGGCGGCGCGTTTGTTTCGGTGACCTTGCTGAAGTTGAATGCGGGGACGTTCTTCCATACCGGCTACATGTCGCTGGAGCACGGCGATGTGGTGGAGGGATTGGTGAAGCCAATTTTCTCGGGATTCATTATTGCGACGATCGGCTGCTATTACGGGTTAAGGACGACGGGCGGGACACAGGGCGTAGGGCGTTCGACGACGCAGGCGGTGGTGTCGTCCTCGGTGATTATTATTCTGGTGGATTTTCTGGTTACGCAGCTGATGATCGGAATCTTCGGAAGGTAAGCGATGGCTGAGACGGTCCAGAGCCCGGAGATAGCTGAGTTTCTGGCAAGCGGCCAGCCTGTGGTCGAGTTCGATGACGTATCGATCGGCTTTGAGGGACACCAGGTATTGAGCAACGTGAGCTTCGCGGTGGCCCATGGGGAGACGCGCATTCTTCTGGGGCCCGCAGGTGGCGGCAAGAGCGTGCTGATGAAGCTGGCCAACGGGCTGATCGAGCCGGACAGCGGGGAGATTCGGGTGTTTGGCCGCTCCTTGCGGGAGATGTCGCAAAAGGAGATGTTCGAGATGCGCGCCCATGTGGGGATGGTCTTCCAGGAGAGTGCGCTGTTCGATTCGCTCAACGTGGAAGACAACGTTGCGTACCGCCTGGAGGAGGAGCACGTCGATCCCAAGGAAATTCACGAACGCGTTCTGGAGGCGTTGCGGTTCGTAGACCTGGAGAACGTGATCAACAAATTTCCGTCGGAGCTAAGCGGCGGCATGCGGCGACGCGTCTCGATTGCGCGGGCGATCATTAGCCGGCCGGACTTGATACTGTACGATTCGCCGACAGGTGGTCTGGATCCGATTACGTCGACGACGATCATTGAGCTGGTGGTGAAGCAGCGCGATGTATCGCATACCACCTGCTTATTGATCACGCACCGGCTGCAGGATGCGTTCACGCTGGCGACGCATCGCTTCAATCCGCAGGAGAAGCGAATGGAGCGGATTCCGGACAACGGGATCGACCCCAGCACCAAGTTCCTGGTGCTCAATGAGGGTCACATCGTGTTTGACGGGACGACGCTGGAGCTGACGCATACCAAGGATCCCTGGCTGCGAGAGTATATCGAGTAAGGCTTGGTATCAGGCACCTACGGCGATTGTGCGGTGGAAAAGATCGAGTGCTAAACCGAACATGGAGCGGGCAAGATCCGGATCGTAGCGAACACCCTCGTCGCGCAAAAAAGCATGGGCGCCGTTCACCTCGTGCCAGTTGAGCCGGGTTCCAACCTCATTGAGGCGCTCGAGGACCTTCATGCGACCCTCGGTGGGGATGTGCGGATCCTGACGACCCCAGACCATGAGAAGTTCGCCTTTGATCTCGCCGGCGCGGGCCATGGAGTTGTCGTTCATGCCTTCGCCGAGACCTCCTTTGTGGATGTCGGTGGCATAGAAACAGACGGCGCCGAGGACGCTGGGATTCATGGCAGCGCGAAAGGCGAGATGTCCTCCCATGCAGATGCCCATGACGCCGAGGCGTCCAGTGCAGTCGGAGCGCTCCGCGAGGTGGGCAAGGGCGACGCGGGCATCGTCGTCGTACGCCGGGACTGGCTTGGTGGTCTTGAGCGCGTTGCCACGATCGGAGCCGGCCTGATCGTACTTGAGGACCGTGCCGGCAGGTTCGTATTCGTGGTAGACCTCGGGAACTGCGACGACGTAGCCGTGCCCTGCCAACTGAACGGCTGTGCGATGGATAGGCGCGGTAACCTGGAAGATTTCGGAATAAAGCAGAATGCCTGGATAGCGGCCGGGGGCAGCCGGACGAACGATGTGGGTCCGCATGGGACCGGTGGATGTGGCAAGATCAACGTACTCGGTGTCGATGACGATCATGAATCCCCCAGATTGGCATTTCGTTCAACGCTCAAGTCTACTCTTCGGCGCGATGCCGGGCGGCGAGCAACCAACTCGCATGGCTGGAAACGCCTCCTATAGTTGACACTTCAGGAGGCAATGCATGGCAGAGCAACAAACCTATACGATAACGCAGATTGCGGTGGCAGCTCGCGAGTTGCGTGAGGCGGCGGGGGTAGAAGAACAGAGAGTTACAGCGGAACAGGCGGTCGAGATGTTGGACGACGAGATTCGCATGTTGCGAGAGCGCGGCTTTACCGACGAACAGATCGCTGGACTGTTCACAGGTTTCGAGATTGAGGTGACGACGGAGCAGATCGCGAAACATGCACCGCCGACGTTCTAGTCCAGGATCTTCTAGCTCAGAAACCTAAGAGAAGAAGATTGTGTCCGAGTGCGGCGACGGCTACGCGAAGAAACTGATCGGGTGGATCAGGGCGGAATCTGAGACGGAGGTTTGCCCTTCGGCATCTTGAGGAGTTGGGTCAGGCGCGGGGTCCTGTTCTCGGGGCGAGTAGGATTCGTCGGCGTCTCTGTCGGTATTCCCTGCCGAATTCTCGACACGCGAGATCGGCAGAGGCGGGTCAAGCATGGGCTCGTCGGACCGGGTGAGGGTCAGGGGTGAGATGACGGGGATCGGAACCATTCCCATGTGCGCTCGTTTCCGCTGAGGTTTTCACCTACGGATATCGGCAGAATGGGCGAGTTTCTCCAGCGGGCAGCTGGATTCTTCCAGCTATTGCCTGGTGGCGGGATCGACGGACGAGGGTTTGGAAGGGTCGCCGCCGGAGTTCGGAAGGGTATAGATCACCTCGCCGGAGCGGGTGTAGTGGAGCTCTTCGCGCGCTTCGTGCTCGATCGCGTCGGGATCGTTTTGCAGGTGCTCCACATGCTCATGCAGACGCTCGTTTTCCTTCTCGAGTTGCTGCATCTGCAATTGAAGCGCCTTCGCCTCTTCACGTTTGTGGGCGTAGGCGGTCAGGCCGTTATGTCCGAAGATGACGCCGTACGCCATCACGAGGGCGAGGGTCGTCGTCGCGATCGTCGCAGCTCGGCGACGCCACAGGTAAACGCGGTCCTTGGCCGCTCCTGCGAGTTTTGAGGTGAGATTCGTTTTTTGTGGAGCGATTCCCACGTTCGGGCCTCAATGGTCTTCGGAGTATCTGATCGTTCAGTAAAAGTATCGCTCATTCCGGGGGAAAAGTGGACCTGGAAGCACTCGAGGAACCAGACTCGTCGACAGGGGCAACCGAAAGGAATATCCGTGAAGATGGAGTTCGTCCCACACCGCCAGCTTTGTTATCCTTAGACTGACTCATGCGCGTTCTCTTTTGCATCTCGATACTGGCCTTGGTTGCGCTGCTTTGGGCCTCTATCGCGATCGCGCGGCATGTACAGCAGGCCCGGCGGCGTCAGCACCGTGAACTGCAGCCAGATGCAGCTACGGAATCGAAGGGCCGACCTTAGATCGAAGAAAGATCGAAGAACGCGATTCAACGCTGAATATCTTCAACTCGAGAAATCCATATGCAAACCGTCATCGTACCGTCTTCCCGCGCAGCGAATGTAGCAAACTTTGCAGCGACTGTTCCAGGCAGGATCCTGATTGGCCTCGGCGCCACGGCTGCCGTTGCGCTGGCAGCGCACGTGGCGATTCCACTGCCGTTTACGCCAGTGCCCCTGACCTTGCAGCCGCTGGCTGTATTGGCCGTAGGCCTGGCGCTGGGTCCGGTGGGAGGTTTTCTGACCATGCTGGCCTATCTTGCGGAAGGCGCAATGGGGCTGCCGGTATTCAGTCCGACCGGACTGGGTGGCGTTGCGCAGTTGCTGGGGCCTACGGGTGGATTCCTGATGGCGTATCCGCTGGTGGCAGCGGTCGCAGGAGGACTCACTCGAGGACTTACGGGGCGTGCCCCTCGATCCCTGGCTGCATTCGCCGGGGTTGCCGTGGCAACCGCCGTTCTGTTTCTTTTCGGCGCGGGCTGGTTCATGCAGTATGCTCATCACTCGATTCACGCCGCGTGGGTAGAAGCCGTAGCTCCATTTCTTCCGGGACAACTCATCGAGATTCTGGTGGCGGCAGGAGTTTACAGCAGCCTGTCCCGCGCTCCGCGCATCTAATTTTACGTCGCTCCACATGACAGCCGGGGAGTGTTCTAACAGCGTTCCTCCTAACAGGAAAAGCACCAAAGGACCACATGACTACTGCAGCAACAGATGTTCGCGAGATTAAGATTGCCCACAGCCCCGACTCAGACGATGCCTTTATGTTTTACGGCCTCGCCACCAACAAAGTGCGCGTGCCGGGCTACAAGTTCACTCATACCCTGACGGATATCGAGGCACTGAATCACCGGGCTATGACCGATCAATACTATGACGTGACGGCCATCAGCTTTCATGCCTATCCGTACATTCAGGAGAACTATACGCTGATGCCTTGCGGCGGTTCTGTCGGTGATAGCTATGGGCCAATGATTGTGGCATCGAAGAACTACACACTCGATGAGGTGAAGAAGCTCCGGATTGCCGTGCCCGGAACGCTAACGACAGCGTATTTGACGTTGAAGCTTTTCGCCCCGGATGTTGAGACCGTTACCGTGGACTTCGACAAGATTATTCCAGCGGTCGTGTCCGGGGAGTTTGACGCCGGTCTGATTATTCACGAAGGCCAGCTCACGTATGGACGAGATGGATTAACCAAGATTCTCGATCTGGGTGTCTGGTGGCACGAGCAGACCGGGCTTCCGTTGCCCCTGGGCGGCAACGCGATTCGGCGCTCGCTGGGCCACGATGTCCAGGTCATCACGACCAACGCTCTGCGCGAGAGCATCCAGCATGCCCTGGACCATCGCGAGGCAGCGCTTGAGTATGCAATGCAATTTGCGCGGGACCTGGACACATCGCTGGCGAATCGCTTCGTCGGCATGTATGTGAATGAACGCACGTTGAATTACGGCGACGACGGCCGGGAGGCCATCCGCAAGATCCTCGACATGGGGTACGAGCGCGGGATTATTCCGCACAAGGCCACCGTCGACTTTGTCGGATAGGCTGCCGCTGACTGCCCGTAGGAGACAGAATTTCCTCATGATCCGACCATTTGTTTCTGTGCCGGATCGTGATATTCTTTTTAGGTGCGGTGCGGTTCTCCCGCGCATTCCTTGGCGATCTACCTGTAGCTCGCTCTTTGCCTCCCGGCAAGGTTCAAGGTCTGGACGCGTAGCTCAGCTGGTAGAGCATTCGACTCTTAATCGACTGGTCGTAGGTTCGATCCCTACCGCGTCCACCATTTTCATTTCATCGTGTGATCGGCGCAGCTGGACTTCAGCTGCGCCGTCGCATTGGGCGAGAGATTGTCCCAGGGTTGAAGGTGAAGCAGATTTCATGGATCCTGGCTCGCCGCCGCTCGCAGATCTCCGGGGTTACGCCGACACAATTTGCCGGGTTCTGAAGGCCGCTCGGCGAAATTTCGAGGGCCGGCGTACAATTCTCCGATGCCACTCAGCGCAAGCATCGAACGTCTGCCAGAAGGAATTGCTGTGGTCACGCTCTCTGGAGGCCTTACTCTCGGGACGTCCCTGAAGATCGCCGACTCGCAGATCCAGGCGTGCATCGAGGACGGTGTCACCAAGATGGTGATCGACTTAACCGACGTAGAATACGTGGATAGTGCCGGATTGGGCATGCTGATGTATGCCTACGGCATGCTGAATGACAAAAAAGGCTCCTTCCGGCTCTGTGGCGTAAGCTCGCGCGTTCTGTCCTTGCTGCAAATGACGAAGACAGATACATTTTTGCCGATTGATCCGAGCCGCGATCAGAGCCTTGCGGGCATTCGCGCATAAAGTCCTGAGTAGGTCTGCTCGCGGAGTTGCAGATTCCGGACAACGGTTGTTCCGGATGGCGATGGGACGGAGCCTCTCTTCCCTCTTCAGCCTCATTAACAAGCTCGAACCAGCTAGCCATTGGTCTCCTTCGGAGCCCTGCCGACAGCCTCACAATGCTGGCAGGGCTGATCCGTGCGAAGGGATACCCCAATCGACATAAGACGTTATACGGGCGCGTGGAAGGTTCTGGCATTCCCGTGGCATCGGATGAGGTCGAGGCCGACCGGCGCTGACGACGCTGCAGAGAACGCGCGCCATCTGGCATAGAATGCATGATGTAAAACGCTTTAAACATTGCTTGACAAACATCGATGCCGTCAAATAACGTCGAGCCGATCTGAATTTTTCAAATCCATCGCAGCGGCCATGAAATGGCTCATTCGGTCCGGACTTCAGGAACGAAGAACCCTCTTCAGGGAGAAGCACATAATCCAGGGACATTGTCGGAGTCGCGTGATCTGGGTTGGCCGTTACTCACCGCGGTCAACATCATGCATAAGGCTCTTTTGTTTCCATCAACATTCTTAGCAAATAGCATGCTTCCGGTTTCGAGGACCTAAGGCCACCACATGATTCGCAATACCATCCAGATCGCCATCCTTCGGAGACAGTTCGATCCAGCAAAACTACTTGGCCTCGGCGCGGCCTATTTCTTCTGCGCGATGCTGAACGCCCAGGTCCCGACCCACGTGCCAACACCGGAGACGGAGAGGCGGGTGTCGGCGCTGGTGAACCAGATGACGCTGGAGGAAAAGGTATCTCAAATGCAGAATGATGCAGCCGCGATACCTCGTCTGCATGTGCCTGCATACAACTGGTGGAGTGAAGGGTTGCATGGTGTGGCACGTTCGGGCTATGCGACGGTGTTTCCCCAGGCAATTGGTTTGGCTGCGACGTGGGATGTGCCGCTCATCCACCAGGTGGCCGACACCATCAGCACGGAGGCGCGTGCCAAGAACGGCGAAGCTTTGCGCGCCGGAGTGCACAGCATCTATTACGGCCTCGATATCTGGTCACCCAACATCAATATCTTCCGTGACCCACGCTGGGGACGCGGGCAAGAGACCTATGGGGAGGACCCGTTCCTAACGAGCCAGCTCGGGGTGGCGTTTGTAGAAGGGCTCCAGGGCGACGATGCCACGTACTATAAGACGATTGCGACGCCCAAGCATTTTGCCGTGCACTCGGGACCAGAGACAACGCGGCACACAGCAAACGTGGATGCATCGGCACATGACCTTGAAGACACGTATCTGCCAGCCTTTCGCGCAACAGTGAGGCAAGCAAAAGCTGGCAGCGTCATGTGCGCCTATAACTCGATTGATGGAGAACCCGCCTGCGCGAACACAATGCTGCTTCAGAACCGCCTGCGCAAAGACTGGGGATTCAACGGCTATGTGACCTCTGATTGCGCGGCCATTACCGATATTTCGGTTGGTCATCATTATTCGACGGACCTTGAGCATGCCGCGGTGGCAGCCGTTCGTGCGGGAACCGATACCAGCTGCGGTAAGGAGTATGCCGTCCTTGTGAAGGCGGTAGAGGATGGGCTCATCTCGGAGAAGGAAATCGACCGCTCGGTTGATCGACTATTTACCGCGCGATTTGAGTTGGGTTTATTCGACGATCCGTCGAAGGTGAAGTATGCGCAAATACCCTTCTCCGAGGATGATTCGCCGGCACATCGTCAACTGGCACTCGAGGCCGCCGATAAATCCATCGTGCTTCTCAAGAACGACGGCGTGCTACCTCTGAAGAAATCCGTCACGATCGCTGTGGTTGGACCCAACGCTGCCAGCTTAACAGCGATCGAAGGCAACTATAACGCGGTGCCATCACAGCCGGTGTTGCCGCTCGCAGGGCTTGAAGACACATTTGGAGCCTCCCAGGTGCGGTATGAACAAGGCGCACCCTATGTGAGTGAGTTACCTATTCCGGTTCCACGAACGTTACTGCACCCCGCCGACGGAGACTCTCGATTTGGCCTGAAGGGTGAGTACTTCAACAACGTGACCTTTCAGGGCACACCATCGATGACTCGCGTCGATCAGCAGGTACAGTTTGATTGGAATGCTGCTACGCCGTACAAGGGCATCAGCGCGTCTCACTTTGGCGTTCGCTGGACGGGGACGATCCAGGTTCCAGTTGCGGGAGACTACGAATTCAGCTTCACGCTCGCCCACTGCTACCCCTGCGGCGATGCCGAGGGGGTAAAGCTCTACTTCGACAATAAGCCACTGGCGGATCTGCCGGTAGCACCCACAGAGTTTCGGTCCAGCGGGCTGCATCCGTTCACCTTACACTTTGCCGATGCGAAGCCACATGCCATTCGAATCGAGTACACCCACAAAGCAAAACTATTTGGCGCAGGTATCACGCTGAACTGGATGCCTCCGGTGAGCGCCGAACGAGAGGCTGCGGTCACCGCAGCCAAACACGCCGATGTTGTCGTTGCCTTCGTGGGATTGTCGCCTGATCTGGAGGGCGAAGAGATGCCCGTTCATGTGAAGGGCTTTGACGGTGGCGATCGTACAAGCATCGAGCTACCGGACGTCCAGGAAAAGCTGCTGGAGGCAGTTGCAGCGACCGGCAAGCCGCTTGTTGTTGTGCTGATGAATGGAAGCGCGCTGGCTGTCGACTGGGCGAAACAACATGCGAACGCCATCGTGGAAGCATGGTATCCGGGAGAGGAAGGGGGCACCGCTATTGCGAATGTGCTGACGGGGAAGGTCAATCCAGGAGGACGCCTGCCGATCACCTTTTATGCGAGCACAAAGGATCTTCCTCCCTTTGATGACTATTCGATGGATGGGCGCACGTATCGTTACTACCGGGGAACGCCACTCTGGGGCTTCGGCTATGGGCTAAGTTATTCAACGTTCCAATGGACGAACATGAAGCTCTCCACCGACTCACTGAAGGCAGGTGATCCGCTCGTGGTGGACGCCGATGTTGAGAATACGAGCGAGCGAGCGGGCGATGCCGTGAGCGAACTGTATCTTACGCCCCCTGCCGCACCCACCTCCCCGAGGCTGGCGCTGGTCGGCTTGGAGCGCTACACGCTTGCGCCCCACGAGAAACGGCGAATTCATTTCACGCTGGATGCGCGGAGCTTGAGCACTGTCGACGCGAACGGCTCACGTGCGGTACGCGCAGGAAATTACGTATTGCATCTGGGAGGGACTCAACCAACGGATGGGAGTGACGGCTCCGTTTCCATGTCCTTCTCGATTCACGGCAGCGAGGAGTTGCCACGGTGAGCTTGCTGGTCCGTAGCCTGCTGCGGCTGACAACGCTCTCGGTGTCGATCGTATTGCCATCGCTGGCGGCCCAAAGCGTTGCGCCGCCAGCGCCGCTTGGTTCTGGCGAACCGGCGTGGCTTGCATACAAACCTGTGAACTCGGCCGATGTCTTCCCTGAAGGGATTCCGGATACGGTGTTGGTGCTTGGACACAGCGTACTCGAAGACACGGCCGCGCGAGAAATCGCTCGGGGCTGGAGGGGGATGCTACAGCATGAACCGCGAGTGGTGCATGCACCGACGGGCGAGTTGCGCGGAGAAGTCGTGCTGGGAACGCAGGCGGAGATGGGTGCGTGGCGGCCGCGTTCTGGGTCAAAAGAATCCATCGCGAAGGATGGCTATCGGCTCTATCGCAACGGCAGCGCACTCGTCATCGAAGGTGGTGATGACCGCGGAGTTCTCTACGGAACATTTGCACTGTTGCGTGAGATCGCTGAGCAGCATTCTTTGTCAACTCTCGATCAAGCACCCGCTCCCTGGGCCGCGATCCGGTGGACAAATGAATGGGACAATCCAAACGGCACCATCGAGCGCGGTTATGGGGGAGCATCCATTTTTTTTGAGGATGGCAAGGTGCGAGCCGACTTGTCCCGTGCCGCAGCCTACGCGCGGCTGCTGAGTTCCGTAGGCATCGATGGTTGTACGATCAACAACGTCAATGCAGACATCCATCTACTGAGCTCTGAGAACCTGAAGGAGTTGGCACGCATCGCAGATGTCTTCCGTCCGTACGGTGTTCAGATGTCGCTCTCGGTGGACATGAGCAGCCCAGAGGTAATCGGCGGCCTGAAGACATTCGATCCTCTCGATCCCGAGGTCGCTGCCTGGTGGAAGGCGAAGATCGACGAGATTTACGCCGTCATTCCGGATTTTGGGGGAGTGGTGATCAAGGCAGACTCTGAAGGGAGAGTCGGGCCGTCAAAGTATGGACGCAGTCCGGCCGACGCAGCGAATGTCGTGGCTCGTGCATTGAAGCCTCATGGCGGCATCGTTCTGTATCGCGGATTCGTGTACAACAATCATCTCGATTGGCACGACCTGAAGGCCGATCGTGCCCGTGCTGGATATGATAACTTCCATGCTTTGGATGGGAAGTTTGACGACAATGTGATCGTGCAGATTAAAAACGGACCTATCGACTTCCAGGTGCGAGAGCCGGTGAGTCCCTTGTTTGCGGGGCTTCCTCATACTAACGAGGCCATCGAATTCCAGGTTACGCAGGAGTACACGGGACAGCAGCGTCACCTGGTCTACCTCGTACCCATGTGGAAGGAGGCGCTGGACACAGATATGCGAGTGACTGCGAATGCAACTCCGCTACCGGTAAAGCTGATCGTGAGCGGGCGTGAAACGCCGACGGAGCACCACACGGAAGGAGGATTCATTGGCGTGTCGAATGTGGGCACCGACGGTTGGCTCGGTAATCCGCTGGCTCTGGCCAATCTGTACGGCTTCGGAAGGCTTGCCTGGGATCCGAATCTGACTCCGCCAGCGATCATCGATGAGTGGACGCGACTCACTTTCGGCGACAACCCAGAGGTGCGCAGAACGATTAACAGGTTAGAACTGAATTCCTGGCATATCTATGAAAGCTACACAGGCCCGCTTGGGTTTGGTACTTTAACAGATATTCTTGGCTCTCATTTCGGGCCTGGAATCGAGTCTGCAGAGCACAACGGATGGGGTCAATGGATTCGAGCCGATGACCATGGGGTCGGCATGGACCGCACCGTGGCTACAGGCACCGGGTATATTGGCCAGTATCCTGCCCCGCTCGCGGCCACGTATGAATCGCTTGCGACGTGTCCTGACGATCTTCTGCTGTTCATGCATCACGTTCCCTATACGTATCGTCTGCACTCTGGTCTGACGGTTATGCAGTACATCGATAACAGCCACTACTGGGGAGCGGAGGCCGCAGCAGAACAGGTTCCGGCGTGGGAAGCGCTGCATGGCAAGATTCCCGATGGGACGTATGCAGAGGTATTGAAGCGGCTGAAGTATCAGGCGGGAGCGGCAATCGTCTGGCGCGATGCGATCACGCGATGGTTCACCAAGGAGTCTGGTATACCGGATTCACTCGGTCGCGTTGGTCACTATCCGGACCGCATTGAAGCAGAATCCATGATGCTTGGTGGCTACACCGTTGTCGATGTCAGCCCCTGGGAGACTGCATCCAATGGAAAGGCCGTGATTTGCGATCTGCCTGAGTGTACGGTTCGAACCACCTGGACGAAACCTGACGGCTGGTACGATATCAGCGTTCAATACTTTGATTTATTGCATGGACATTCGCGTTTCTCGCTTTCGGTTGCAGGTCACGACGTCGACCACTGGACAGCGGATAATACCCTGCCTGGAGATACACTCAACGGCAGCACCTCCACGCGGCGCACATTGGATCATGTAGCAATTCATCGTGGGGACATCGTGCAGGTAACCGGATGGCCTGACGGAATTGAGAAGGCGCCGTTGGATTATCTGAGCGTTGTGCCCGACGTAGTTCATTCGAGCAGCACAAAAGAAGTAATTCACTAAGGATTCCACTTGACCTCAAAGATCACGGATGCGCGGGTTGTGGTGACGTGCCCAGGAAGAAACTTCGTCACGCTGAAGATCACAACGGCTGATGGGATCTATGGCATCGGCGATGGGACGCTCAATGGCCGCGAGCTTGCCGTAGTTGCGTATCTGCAGGAGCATGTAATTCCCTGCCTCATCGGCCGGGATGCTGATCGCATCGAAGATACCTGGCAGTATCTGTATCGGGGAGCCTATTGGCGTCGTGGTCCAGTGACGATGAGCGCCATCGCCGCGGTCGATGTGGCGCTATGGGACATAAAAGCCAAGCGGGCCGGCATGCCGTTATACCAGTTGCTGGGCGGTCGTTGCCGTGGAGGGGTAACGGTGTATGCCCACGCGAATGGGCATACGATCGGTGAGCTGCTGGAATCGGTAGCGAAGCAACGAGAGCTTGGATACAAGGCGATTCGGGTGCAGGCGGCTGTGCCGGGAGTTGCGGACGCTTATGGCGTACCCCACGGAGAGAAGCCCTATGAGCCGGCGGACGGGGACCTGCCGCGTGAAGAAGTGTGGGATACCGCAAAGTATCTGCGATTCATGCCCAGGCTTATGGACGCCGTGCGATTAAAGTTCGGCTTCGATCTTGCACTACTCCATGATGGACATCATCGGATGACACCCATCGAGGCGGCTTCGCTTGGAAAGAGCCTTGAAGAGTTTCAACCATTCTGGCTGGAAGATCTCACCCCGGCGGAGAATCAAGAATCGTTTCGGCTGATTCGGCAGCACACAACGGTCCCCCTAGCGGTGGGTGAAGTGTTCAACTCCATCTTCGACTGCCAGCGATTGATCAGCGAGCAACTGATTGATTACATCCGCACGACGGTGGTTCATGCTGGAGGGATCAGCCATATGCGGCGCATTGCAAGCTTCGCCGATCTGTACGGGGTGAAGACGGGCAGCCATGGAGCGACAGATCTGTCGCCAGTGTGTATGGGAGCTGCGTTGCATTTCGATGTGAGTATCCCAAACTTCGGAATTCAGGAGCACATGCCGCATCAGGCACTCACCAATGAGGTCTTTCCACATGCTTATACATTCAGCGACGGCATGATGAACCCGGGGGAAACCCCGGGACACGGAGTGGATATGGATGAGGCCCTTGCTGCGAAGTATCCGTATCGCCGAGCATATCTACCGATATGCCGGTTGACCGATGGGACGCTGCATTCCTGGTAAGGAAGCTCGCTGGCTGGGAGTCATTCGATGGATGACGAGGAGTTTACCTATCGCGTGAAGGGGGAAATCGACCTTCGTCCTACCCTAGTGAAAATCGTGTGATCGAATCTCCAGCATCTGGTCGGAAAGGCTTTGTAGTCGTGTGGCCTTCACATGAATCACACCATCCTGATTCTGAAGCACTCCCTCCGCTAAAAGAAATTTACTTCGAGTGACCACGAGACGGTTGCGCTCGTAGAGGTTAGGAGTAACGATGACATTGGCGATGCCAGTTTCATCTTCCATTGAGATGAAGATAAATCCTTTGGCTGTGCCTGGGCGCTGTCTGGCGATAACGCATCCTGCGCAGCGTACAAACTGCCCATCTCTACACTCCCGCAATTCACGTGCTGTCATGACCCCCTGGTTTCGTAACTCAAGACGCATGTGAAGCATG
This sequence comes from uncultured Acidobacteriaceae bacterium, assembly GCA_963762375.1. Lineage (GTDB taxonomy): Bacteria > Acidobacteriota > Terriglobia > Terriglobales > Acidobacteriaceae > Granulicella. Next base: position 187,795 of record CAVXKP010000020.1, on the reverse strand, counting down.
GGGTGCTTATCTAGCGTCAGGCCGGTTCCGGCATAATCAGCAACCAGCCGCTCGCTTTGATCCATTTGGCGAAGGGGCGAGGTCACGGAGTTTTCCTTCAACCAACTGCTCTGTTGCTTGAACAGCGGGCCCTCTACCTTTACAGCACGTTCTGTCTGCCACAATGCGTCGCGTCGGTGGGTGATGCCATCTATCGAATTCAGGGCTCCGATCTGCGCCAGCAACGTAAAGTCTTTCCTCTCCAGAGATGGAACACGCATGGCAAGGTCCTCTACTGAACGAAATAGACCATGCATCTTGCGGGATTCAACGAGAGATTCTGCGGAGTGCCTTCGCAGGGATTTCGCGTAACTTAATCCCATGCGTACGGACAGCGTTTCATCTCGTTCATTTTCGATAGTGCATGGCCAATCGGAAGCCTGAACATCGATGGGCTTCATACGCAAGCCATGTCGTTGCGCATCCTTTACGAGTACAGCAGCTGAATAGAAGCCCATCGGCTGGTTATTCAGGATGGCACAGGTAAAGGCAGCAAGATACTTCACTTTGAAGTACGCCGACGCATAGGCAATGAGTGCGAAGCTGGCCGCATGAGATTCTGGAAAGCCATATAGGGCGAAGGAACTTATATGCTGAATGATGTTTTCCTGGGCTGCAGCATCGAGGCCATTCGCAGTCATCCCCGATCGCAGCTTTCCTTCGAGATTCTTCATGCGCTCCCAAGATCGCCGCATGCCTACCGCACGACGCAACTCCTCGGCTTCCGCCCCGGAGAAATTGGCTACAGTCATGGCCATTCGAAGCAGCTGCTCCTGAAAGAGAGGGACGCCCAATGTCCGCTTGAGAACAGGCTCCAAGGAGGGATGTGGATAGGTGATCTCTTCCCTGTTCTGGCGGCGACGCATATAGGGGTGCATCATCTTTCCGACGATTGGGCCGGGACGGATGATGGCGACCTGCACGACGAGGTCGTAAAACCTTGTCGGATTGTTTCGAGGTAGAGACGCCATCTGAGCGCGACTCTCCACCTGAAACATGCCGACCGTGTCAGCCCTTTGCAGCGTTCGATACACTTCTGGATCTTCGGGCAACTGTGCCAGATCAATCGTCTCGCCGTAGTGTTCCGGGATCAGTTCCAAACAATCCTTCAGCACTGCCATCATGCCGAGGCCCAGCAGGTCTACCTTGATGATACCGAGATCGGCGCAGTCTTCCTTGTCCCATTGAACGACTGCGCGACCTGGCATCGCCGCTCGTTCCAGTGGAACGATACGGTTCAACTGCCCCTGACAGATCACCATTCCACCGGAATGCTGACCGAGATGCCGTGGCAGATCCTGAATGCGCATGCAGAGTTCCAGATATTTGGCGATGCGGGGATGCTTCACATCAAAGCCAGCGTTGGAAAACGAATGTGCCATCGTGTCCGTTTTGCCTCGCCACTCCCAGTTGCCAACCAGGCTCGACAAACGACCCAGCGATTCCGCATCGAAGCCGAGAGCTCTGCCAACTTCACGAGCAGCCGACTTGCCACGATAGCTGATGACGTTTGCAGTCATGGCAGCACCGAGCTCGCCATACCGTTTGTACACATACTGAATAGCCTGCTCACGTTTGTCTTCGGACGGCAGATCGAGGTCGATGTCTGGCCACTCTCCACGACTTTCACTCAAAAAACGCTCGAAGAGAAGCTCCATCCCTACAGGATCGATCGCCGTGATTTCCAGTGCATAACAAACGGCGGAGTTCGCGGCGCTTCCGCGGCCCTGGATGAGAATGTCATTGCGCTTGCAGAACTGAACGATATCCCAGACGATGAGAAAGTATCCGGCGAAGCCGAGCTTTGCGATGAGTGCCAACTCATGCTCCACCTGTTTCCTAGCCCGTTGAAGAAGGCCACGATCGTTCTTTGGTTCATAGCGCCTGCTTACACCTTCCGCCACTCGCTTCTGCAAGAAACTATCCATGGTCTCGCTATCGGGGACAGGATAATGAGGAAACTCATAGCCAAGATCGTCCAGCTCGAATTCAAGGCGGGATGAGAGCTCCCTGGTGTTTTCAATGGCGCCTTTGACGTCGCGGAATAATGCTGTCATCTCGGTCGAACTACGGAGATGACGCTGGCTATTCACAGCCAATAAACGTCCAGCGTGGTCGAGGTCTGTGTGGTGGCGGATGACCGTGAAGAGATCCAAAATCTCCCGATCATATTCTTTGGCATAGCGGACCCCATTGGTTGCGAGCACCGGAAGGGTTAGGGAGCGCGCTATGCGAATGGCCGCCTGATTACGCCACTCCTGCTCACGCTCCTGGTGACGTTGCAATTCAACATAGACATTCGTGGGGCCAAAGATCTCGATCAACTGACAGACAATCTTGCGACCAGCGTTCTCGCCACCATTCGTAATTGCCGCTGCTAAGGGTCCTTCGTCACCGCCGGTCAAGCAGATTAAACCAGGCGCGAACTGTAGCAGATCCTCCTCACTCGCGACTCCTTCCTGTTTCGTTGTCTGTCGCATCTTGAACTGAGTAATCAGTTGGCATAGGTTTTGATAACCCTCGCGCGATTCGCAGAGGAGTGAAAGACGCACAGGCTCTTCGAGGTGCTGGTAGCGCAGCCAGGATGGTGGTTTAAGCCGCGAACCGAAGCAAGAAACCGCGACTTCCGCGCCGATATGCGCCTGTATACCGTTTCGCTCCGCACTGTTATGAAACCTGGCTGATCCGTAGAGGCCATTGCGATCAACTAACGCCATTGCCGGCATCTCCAATTCCATGGCGCGCTCAATCAAGTCTTCTGGTTGCGATGCGCCTTCAAGAAAACTGAACGCACTGGCGGCATGGAGTTCGACATATGGCTCAGTCATAGAACGCCTCCATCCGCCAGGAGTTACGAAGGAGGTCACGACCGAGGCGGCAGAACAGTGCTGTTCCATCCTGACTGCATGCAACGATGTCCCATTGCTCAAAGTCCCAGTGGCTTGAATTCCACCAATCTCCGCCGGACAGCCAAGGTCCATACACGCGCTCCACCATGTATCGCTTCTGGCGAAAGAAGAATGCTTCGGGTTTTTGTTCACGCAGGATCACGGTCGCAGCTTCGGTGGGACGAAGCTGCCGCAGGGCCGTTTTAGGCTGACCAGATGCGCTTTGTGTACCAGGCTCGGTGGGTACTCGAAAGGGCTTTACAAGAAATCTATCCGGATGGTATGAGTCCAGGAGAGCAGGATAACCGACGCAATCCTCACCGACAATCGCCCGAATGAGTGCCAGGGTTACGTCCAGACGCGCCGGCTCTGGCAACTGGGGCGTGAACAGGCCAAGTTGCGTCTTGCTCGTGAAGCCTGGCTCAGCACCCAGCATCAGGGAAAGAACGGCTGCCTGAGGAGGATGAGCTTCGAGATCAAGATGGATCAGCCTGATCCAGAGCTGCTTTTCGTTCGTCGGCAGTGCAGGCCGCACAGAGCGCGTATAGCAGGTGCTGCCTTCGAGCGACAGCGTTATGGTGACCGAAGCAAGCGCCAGTACGCGATGGATGGCGCGAAGGATAAGCTGTTCCAGCATCACGCTTATCACAAAGAGCAGAGAGTCCAACTGTTCGACAGGCGACTCGAGTTCCATCCGTTCTTCAAGCGCGAATACCGGCTCCAAAGGGACAAAGAGATGTGGCAGTGCGCCTCGGGACAACAACTGAAGCCGCCTGCCTTCCTGTCCCATGCGGGCAATCAATTCCTTTTCAGGCAGCTCCGCCAACATGCCCAACGTGCGAATGCCCCACTGAGAAAAGGTCTCGGCTCGCTCTTCCGAGAGATGGAGAACGGTGAGCGGCAGTGACGCCAAGGCTGCTCTTTCCTCACCTGCAGAAACCATCGTGAAGGTATTCCGCAAAGACATGCCTCTGGCAAGGCAGATTGCCGTGTGGAAGTTGCTGCTCATGGTGACTCGAGCGACGATGCCAAGTTCATGCACGCGACATAACAGACTTCTCGCCAGAATCTCTGGAGGTCCCAGAAGCTTCTCGGTTCCAGCAATGTCGATTACGCAAAGAAATGTTGTGCCCTCACTCTGATCTTCCACGCGCGGAGAGAAGGTACCGGCACAGTCCAGCAGCACAACTCTGGTTGCGGCTTCTTGTCGCACGGAACGAGATAATGCCGTGGCGGAAGGAAAGGTTTCTATCTCCACACGGGTCATGCCATGGACGATCCCCAGGGTATGCGCCTTCGAATTCAACGCACACACATACTGCAGAGGTGGTTGGCCATCCATGACCACACAGGGCTGATTGCGCAGCGTTGGCCGGAGGCGAAGGAGAGCCTGCGCAGGAAACTCTCGGATGCACAGGCAGGCATACAACTCGTCAGGCTTTGTCATTGGCGGCCTGCCCAGGGGTTGCGGCTCTGCCAACTCGCGGCGACTTCGCGCTGTGGCGGCTTTCTCAGAGGAACGACATTCGATCCCGAGGTCGAGAAGCGCTTGAGGACGGCTTCAACACGATGCTTCACTCCGGTAAATATTTTCGTCTCATCCTGAATTGCGTCGGCCGGCGCCAAACGCAGCGTGAGGCCCGCGCTACTCTTCGCACATGAATACTGAGTCAGCAGAAGCAGGCTAGCTTGGGTGTGATCTGCGACCGCCTTGTACCGGAACCATGTTGCCAGCGGCACGCGCGAGGCATACTCCGGAGGGATGCTTCCCATATCCAGAACAATCGCGCTGAACCCTCCACCTTGCAGGATCAAGTCTGTTACCCGCAGCGCCTGGTCCATCCTCGTCCATGGCCTGGCGGACGAGCCTGGGTTTGGACCCGTGTTGGCAGTGAAGGTTCGTTGCGGCTCAAAGGCAACTCGTTCTGGCCGCACTTTGCGCTGCGGTTCAGAACATCGTGGAATGACGGCCTCTCCACTCAACAATCCACTCACCGCGTTCGATAGACCCTTCCCTTCACTGCGCGGGTGAGGCCCACATCCACCTCCATGCAAACCTTTTTTGACTGGGGGTGGAACAAGATACTTATCGGGAAGAGCAAAGCGCGACGGAAGCGGCTGTTTCATCCCGGCTGCAGAGACACCACAACGCACCCAGAGCAGCCGGGATAGATCAACACCAGCCGCTGCAGCGGATTCAGGATCAAACGAGTCAGAGACATCAATCCAGGCACAAACCCTCGCAGCCTGTGTGACATGAGCCAGGAAAGACAATGCAATGGAAGAACGTCCGGAGCAGTCCGGCCCGACCAATTCGGTAAGACCTCCTATGGGCAGACCACCTTCCAGGAGTTCATCGAGAGACTGGATACCCGTGGGAGTAACGGGACGAACCATCCTCGGCATGGGGGTCAGCGCGGAAGGAATGCGCTTGGCAAGGGCCGTTTCGACTAGGGAGCGGATTGAGGAGGCTGAGGACATTTTTCTTCGCCTTATCTTCGCCTTATGCGACTTAGATTGCAATCGCTCCCTGCCTCCAATTGTGTGCAACTATCTCTGCAACCATCAGGAAATAAATGGCTTACAAAATTTACTTCTGATCTCCCAGGCTTTTCAATGGCATCTTCGTCCTGTGTCAGTGATTCCTGCAAGCCGTACCTGCTGTGCGCAGAAACTACAGCGTGGGTTAGCTGGGTGAGGGATGTTGATAGACTGCCTTCATCGTTCGTCCGGGAAAGAAGTCTTATGCTGTTGCGGCACAGTATCGCTGGGATTACTTATCGTTTTGAGGGGCTGAAAGATCTGCTCGCGAAGGCTACGGCCGCGCGATCGGGAGATGAACTTGCGGGTGTTGCGGCAGAAAGCGCTGTGGAGCGGGTGGCGGCGCGGATGGTGTTGGCGGATCTACCGTTGAAGGCGTTCGCTGAGGAACCGCTGATTCCCTGTTCGGACGACGAGGTCTCGCGACTGATCTTTGATAGCCACAATCCAAGTGCGTTTGCGGAGGTATCGCATTTGACGGTGGGCGGGTTTCGGGACTGGCTGCTCTCAGACGAGGCAACGGCGAAGACGTTGCGGGCACTGGCGCCGGGGCTCATGCCGGAGATGGTGGCAGCCGTAAGCAAGCTGATGCGCGTGCAGGACCTGGTGGCGGTGGCGCGGAAGATTGAGGTGGTGACGCGCTTTCGGACGACGGTGGGCTTGCGGGGACGGCTCTCGACGAGACTGCAGCCCAATCATCCGACGGACGATCCGTTGGGAATTGCAGCATCGATGGTGGATGGCCTGCTGCTGGGTTCTGGAGATGCTGTCATCGGGATCAATCCGGTAGCCGATGATGTTGCGAGTGTGAGTCGGCTGCTGCGGCTGATCGACATGGTGCGGACGCGATATGCGATTCCGACACAGAGCTGCGTGCTGGCTCACATGACAACGCAGCTTGCGGCGATGGAGCAGGGTGCGCCGGTGGATTTGGTATTCCAGTCGATTGCTGGAACGGAGAGAGCGAATACCTCGTTTGGGATTAACCTTGCGATGCTGAAAGAGGCGAATGAGGCAGCGCGGGCGTTGCATCGCGGAACGGCAGGCGAAAACGTGATGTACTTTGAGACCGGCCAAGGAAGTGCGCTTTCAGCCAATGCCCATCATGGAATCGACCAGCAGACGTGTGAGGTGCGTGCGTACGCGGTGGCAAGGGCGTTTGATCCGATGCTGGTGAACACGGTGGTGGGATTTATTGGTCCAGAGTACTTGTATGATGGCAAACAAATTCTGCGTGCGGGATTGGAGGACCACTTCTGCGGCAAATTAATGGGCCTGCCCATGGGGTGCGATGTTTGTTATACGAACCACGCAGAGGCGGATCAGGACGATATGGATTCCCTGCTGACGCTGCTGGGCGCGGCGGGCGTGAACTACATCATGGGCGTGCCGGGAGCGGACGACATCATGTTGCAGTACCAGTCGACATCGTTCCAGGATGCGCTGTATCTGCGACAGACGCTGGGGCTGCGGCCTGCGCCGGAGTTTGAAGCATGGCTGGCAGGCGATATGCCACGGCAGTTGGGCGCGCCGATGCAGGCGCAAGGGATCGCGGCATCATGACGGCTATTGGGTTGAAGCGTGCTGCAAATGAGCCACAGGCGTTGTCTGATCTGCGTTCTTTGACAGCGGCGCGAGTCTCGTTGCCGATGAGTGGGCATAGCGTAGCGACGACGGAGGTGCTGGATTTTCAACTGGCGCATGCGCAGGCGAGGGATGCAGTGCACGCGGCTTTGGGTGGGAAGAGATTTGCGCGCAGGTTGAAGGAGGAGTTGCCGCAGCTGGCGGAGCTCGGGGTAGAGGTGTTGACGCTCGGGACGATGGCAAAGGACCGAGCGAGTTACCTACGACATCCGCAGGCGGGACGGTCGCTGGATGCCGAGTCGGCGGCCTTGTTAAAGGCACCACCGTGTGACCTGGCGATCACGATTGCGGATGGATTGTCGGCACTGGCGGTGGAGAGGAATGCAATTCCATTGTTGGCGGTGTTTTTGCCGCGGCTTGTAGAGCTGAATTGGACGCTAGGCCCGATAACGGTCGTGGAGCAGGGGCGTGTGGGCGTTTGCGATGCGATTGGTGAGGGATTGGGTGCGAGATGCAGCCTGATACTGATTGGCGAGCGGCCGGGACTTTCGGCTGCGGACAGCATGGGTGCTTATGTGACGTGGGAGCCTCGGGTGGGGCGGACGGATGCAGAGCGAAATTGCCTATCGAATATACGGAGTGGTGGGTTGAACGTGGAGGAGGCGGCCGCGCGGTTGCTTTGGCTGTTGCAGGCGGCGCGGGAGATGAGGGGAACGGGGGTAGGGTTGAAGGAGGGGGCGCATTCCCTGCTGGAGGATTAGAGCCAGCCGCGGGTGCGGGCGATGCGGGCGGCGTCGGTGCGATTGGCGGCGCCGAGTTTGGCGATGGCCTCGGAGAGGTAATTGCGTACGGTACCTTCCGAGAGGCGAAGCTCGGCCGCGATTTCGGCGGACGAGCGACCGTCGCCGGCGCGCTGCAAGATCTGACGTTCACGATCGGAGAGAGGGTCGGGATCGGCGGTCCAGGCTTCGGCCGCGAGAGCGGGATCGATGGCGCGAAGTCCAGAGTGGACGCGGCGGATGGCGTCGGCGAGTTCGGAGGCTGGACGCTCTTTGAGGAGATAGCCGCGCGCGCCGGCATCGAGTGCTCGGCGGAGATAGCCGGGGCGGGCAAAGGTGGTGAGGATGATCACGCGGACTTTGGACTCGGCGAGGTTGAGGTCCGAGGCTAGCTCGAGGCCGGACTTTTGGGGCATCTCGATGTCGGTAACGAGGACATCCGGGGAGAGGTCGCGGACGAGCTTGAGGGCCTCGTGGCCGTTGGCGGCCTGGGCAATGACGGTGATATCGGGCTCGAGGTCGAGCAGCGCGGAGAGGGCTCCGCGAAGCATGGTCTGATCTTCGGCAAGGAGAACGCGGATGGGAGTGGTAGCGGTCATGAGGCTGCAGGCTCGCGAAGCGGGAGGTCAATGAGAAGGCGAGTGCCGTGGTCGCGTTCGAGGAACAGTCGGCCGCCGAGCGACTCGATGCGTTCACGCATGCCGCGAAGGCCGTTGCCTTCACGACTGATGGCATGCAGGCCATTGTCTTCGATGACCAGACGGCGGTGATTGTCTTCGGTGATGAAACGCAGGCTGCAGGTGGTAGCGCAGGAGTGGCGAACGATGTTGGTGACGGCTTCGCGTAGGGCGAGCGAGAGCGCGATCTCTTCGGGGGCCGAGAGATTGGCGGGTCGAGTGGCCGCGGAGTCGAGAATGAGAGTGACGCCAGCGGCGTCGAGGGTGAGGCGTGCGGCCTCTATCTCGGCGCCAAGGCCGCGCGTGCGGTAGCCACCAATGGCCTCGCGGACTTCGGCGAGGGCGGTGCGGGCGATGCGTTCGACGTCGGCGATCTCGTTGGCGGCGCGGGCATGATCGTTGGGGTCGTCCCGTTGGATGAGCCGGCCGGCAAGCTCGGCTTTGAGCACAACGACTGAAAGCGTGTGGCCCAGGACGTCGTGGAGATCCCGGGCTATGCGCTCGCGCTCGGCAACCGCGGCGAGGGCGAGGTTTTCATTCTGCGCTTCACGGAGCTGGCAGTCGGCTCGGCGCTGCTGCGCAAAGAAGACGTTGCCACCGCCGATGACGGTCATGAGGAAGATGGAGGTGAAGGTTTGAGGCCAAGTGATGCGGAGGTAGTGGGGCGCGGAGTGGAACATTGCGCTTTCGATCAGAACCAGCGTGACCTCGACGAAGAAGAGCGAGAAGACGCGGCTCAACGGGACAAACGTGAATGGCAAGAACGCGGCGGCGTAGACGAAGAAGGTGGAACCACCTTGGTTCCACGGAAAGGTAATGAGACCGAGAGCGAAGGTTGCGGCGATCATCCAGAATCGTGCGGGATGTCCTTCGTCCACGGCGCGGATGTACCCCCACATGATAATGACGAAGACGAAAAAGACGGCGAGGGTACCGAACCAAAGGTTGCGCGATGGATCGAGGATAGGGTCAATGAAGAGGAAGCCGGTGTAGGCAAACCAGATCCATGCCCACTTATTTTCACGCTTCTTCGAGATGGGTTCGTTCGTAGTCATGGGGCTTCCCTGAAAGTGTACGCCGAAGGGCTAGGAATTTTGCTCCAGGCGACGATAGGCGATGGCGGCAACGCCCAGCATGACCAGCGTGAAGCCGAGCAGGCCGAACCAGTGACTGATAGCGCTACCGGCGCTGGAATAGCCGAAGCTGGCAAGAACGAGTTGCGAGAGGTGATAGGTGGGAAGAAGGAGCGCGAATTTCTGGAGCACATGCGGCAGCATCATGATGGGGATCCAGAGACCTCCGCAGAAGCTCATGGGGAGATAGATCATGTTGATGACGCCGGGAGCTGCGTTGAAGGGAACGAGAAGTGCAATGACCATGCCGAGGCAGGCGAAGGGTATGGTGCCGACGAAGGTCAGGGCCATCATCCGGGCGTATTCGGGAAGCGTAATGGAGACGTGCGCGATGGTGATGCCGAGCAGCGTGAGAAGGCTGACAATAATCAGTCCAAAGGCGGCAGCAGAACAGCACTTGGCAACGAGGTAGGCGAATGGAGGCATCGGACTGGCGCGCTTGAGCTCCAGCCATCCGGTGCTTAGTTCGCTGGCGAGGCCTCCCCCGATGCCGAAGAGCGCCGCACCAGCCATGCCGAAGACAGCGTAGCCGGCGAGCATGTACTTGGCGACCGAGACGCTGCCGATGTGTTCTCCGCGGTTCATGATGAGACCGAAGAAAAGATAGAAGATGACGGGAAAGCCGATAACGGCGAGCGAGAAGGCGCGGGTGCGGAGGAGACGAACGAACTCGAAGCGGGCTTCATTGAGAAAGATGCGAAGGGTACGCGCGAAAGAGTTCGAGCGGGCGGTGGGAAGGGAGAGGGCGGCGGTAGACATGGCGGACTCCTTGAGCGAAGGATGGGGCTACGAGTTGGCGGTGAGGGCGAGGAAGGCGTCCTCGAGAGCGGGACTGGCGACTTCGAGCGAGTGAAGGTTCTGGTCGAGGGCGAGGAGTTCGCGCAGGGTTCGCTCAGGTTGGGTGCTATGGATAGCGGCATGATCGCCGGTGAGTTCGGCGGTGGTAACGCCAGGGATCGCGAGCAGGGCGGCGGTAGAAAGGCCGGTGATACAGCGGATGATCTTGAGCGTGCGGCTGGTGTTGGCACCAGTCGATGCGGCACCGAGAGATTTGACTTCAGCGGGCGTGCCCTCGCAGATGACGCGCCCCTTGTTGATGACGATGATGCGATGAGCGAGAGCGTCGGCTTCTTCCAGATAGTGGGTGGTGAGGAGAACGGTCTTGCCGCGGGCGGCGAGGGATCGGATCTGGGTCCACATGCCGCGACGAGCTTCGATATCGAGGCCAACGGTTGGTTCATCGAGGAAGACGAGGTCGGGGTCGCCGGCGAGGGCGAGGGCGAAGAGGACGCGCTGCTTCTGTCCGCCGGAAAGCTGGCCGAACATGCGGGACTCGATGCCATCGAGCCCCGCGGCGCGAACGATGTCGGCGTACGGCATGGGATTGGGATAATAGCCGCGGAAGAGATGGATGTGCTCGCGAACACGGAGCATCTCGGGAGCCTTGCCGACTTGTAACATCACGCCGGTGCGGAGACGGGTTGCGGCGTGGCGCGGGTCGGCGTTAAAGACGCAAACAACGCCGTCGGTGGGTGCGCTGAGCCCCATCATGAGCTTGACGGCGGTGGATTTTCCGGCGCCATTGGGTCCCAGGAGAGCGACGATCTCTCCGCGATGAAGAGTGAGCGAGAGGTCGTCCAGTGCGAGAACACCATTGGCGTAGCGCTTGGTGATGTGAGTGAGAGATGCCACGGCAGCGGGACTGGCGGCGTGCGATGCGGTGTCTGGGACGGGGTTGAGGACTGCGCTCATGGGAGGCTCCTGTGCGGTGCTGGCTGAGTACAAGAGTGAGTATCGAAGGAGGCGGCGGCAGCTGGCAGTGAGGTGCGTCAGGAAAGCGTGGTGACATTTGTCATCATAGCTGGCGCCAGGGAGTGGGGAAAAGTTATTGGATTTCCACGGAAAATTTACGCGGCGTCTCAATTTGCTTTATACCTGAGTCGATTTGGGCTATTCTCTCGGTATCGACTTAGAAAGTTGAAGGTTCTTCCCTCCGGACAGCCGGCGTGTATTCCTTTAACTTTCGGGAGTCATCCCGCACGATTCTCCACAGAGCAGTCCAGTAAGCGCTCTACCCCCGAATACCTTTTGGAGGCAACGCAATGGTTCATCCAAACTGAACGGCAAACTTGCAGCCAGCAATCGCAGCTGAACCGATTCACGGTTCCTACGGAAGTTTTACAACCAGCGGGCCCCTCAAGAGAGCAACGTCCTAGCCATTGTCGACGGCGCGGCGGATGCAGTGTCGAAGTATATCGATACGCAACGCGCTGGCGGTGATTCCGTTTCAGGAGGTAGTGCATTGGTGTATTCAAAGAGCAAACTCTTCGCTTTCTTTCTTGTATTTGCCGCGATTCTTTGTATGCCCCTTTCGGCGTCAGCGCAACAGACGCTGGGAGGGATTACGGGGACGGTCGTGGATCCTTCGGGCAGCTCGATTCCTGGAGTCGAGGTAAAGGCTACGTCGGATGAGACAAAGCTCGTACGCACAGCCAAGAGTAATGGCACGGGCAGCTATGAACTGGTGGACTTGCCGATCGGGACCTACACGATCACTTTCTCGTTGAACGGTTTCACGACGGAGCGGATTCCGGGGATCGTGGTGCAGGCGGATCGAACGATCACGCTTCCTGCCAGGCTTGCGGTGGGCTCTGTAGCGGAGTCGGTGACGGTAGACGCGACACCTCTGCTGAATGCGACCGACACGACCAATGGCTACGTTCTCGACAAGGCACAAATTCAATCGATACCGCAGCCGACGGGCAGCTTTACTGGTATTGCAATTCTGTCACCAGGCGTGAATGCCGAACTGCCGCCGGGCACTGGAGCAAACTCCGGGCTGGGGAACCTGCCCGTGTGGGCGAACGGCCAGCGCGATACGAGCAACAGCTTTTCTCTGAATGGTGTCGACGTCAGCAATTTATTCAACGGCAAGAGCACGAGTGAGGTTGACTCGGCTCGTGTGATCAATAGCACGGGGGTGTCGACGAGCGAGGGTGCTGGCGGGGTGATCCAGTCTGTAGCATCGATCTATCTTTCGATTGGCAACGCGCTGCCAACACCGGCGCCGGAGATGGAGCAGGAGGTGCGCGTGAATGCGTCGATGTATGACGCGCAGCAGGGTTCGACGTCGGGTGCACACATTGACGTAAGCACGGCTTCGGGCACAAACGCATTTCATGGAACGGCGTATGTCCATCGGGGAACAAACTGGATCAACGCGGCTCCGTTCTTCTTCAAGAACGACGAAGACGTTCCCGACAACATGAAAAATCCTGAGCTGCATCGCTATATTGCTGGCGGTACGATTGGCGGACCGATCCTCAAGAACAAACTGTTCGGCTTTATCGCGTACCAGCACCTGCAGGTATCGGACCAGGAGATTGGCGACGACTTTCTGGATGTGCCCGTTGGACTGAGCGACTCAACCCGATCTGCTGCGGGCTTTGCATCGATTGTGAATGCGCAGTTTCCTTCCAGCACTACACTCAATCCACCACTTACAGCGAGCAGCATCGACCCGGGCGGCGTGGTGGAGGCGCTGCTGAATTCACCGGCTCTTCCGGGTGAGCCCGGCAAGTGGCTCATTCCGAATGACACCGGGTCGGGTTCGCTCTCTCCGGTACACCCGTTTGACGCGTTCCTTCCGGGTACCGGTCGATTCAAGGCCGATATCGGTGTAATCGACTTGGACTATAACGCGACCAGCAAGGATACGCTCTCGCTGAAGTATTACTACCAGCATGATCCAACACTGGCACCGTATGCGTACTCGAGCATTCCAGGATTCACAGAGCATCTTGATTCCGGGGCGCAGGTGTTTTCGATCAACAACACGTATCTGATCAAGTCGAGTCTGAGCACGCAGGAGACGATTGGCATTCTGCGGGAGAAAACGTGGGCCGACAATGAGCAACCCTTCGGGCCGAGCGCGATCCCGGGAGGATCGGCGGGCACAGCGACGATCGACACCTTCGGTTCAAACTACTTTCCGGGTGTCTCCATTGTGAATGTGCTCGGAGCCGCAGCTACGAATGCCGGCCTCGCTTCGACGGGCATTCTGGATATTGGGCCGAATGCGGAAGGTCAGAGCTCGAACACGGGAGCGTTTCAGAATCGCATTCAGCCCTCTGCCAGTGCAATCTGGGCGCTGGGCCGGCACACGATCAGCTTCGGCAGCAGCTACAGCTATACGCAGCTGAACACCATCGATAAGCGTACCGGCATGGGCACGGTGACGGCGGACGACCTGAGCGAGTTTGCCCAGGGTCTTGTGACACCGGGAGGCTCAGACAGCCAGTTCTATGTAACCTCTTTCCTGCAGGGAGATGCGAACCGCTATTACCGCGCAAACCAGCTTGGATTGTATGTGCAGGACAAGTTCCAGGTGATGCCGAATCTAAGTCTTACCGCGGGTGTGCGCTACGACTGGGATGGCGGATTGACGGAGAAGTTCGGCCGCATATTCAACTTCGATCCGTCGCTCTATAACTACAACGTCGCGTCGGACACCATCGTTAATCCGGGGTTCATCATCGCCGGCAATAACGCGAATGGCACGAAAGGCATCAGCGCTACGACACTCACAGGACGTCAGTGGGGCTTTGGGCCGCGGGTCGGCGCGGCATGGCAGCCGAAGATGTTTCGTAACAAGGTGGTGGTTCGTGCCGGCTCGGGTATGTACTATGACCGCGGCGAGTTGTTCAGCTACTTTTCTCCTGGATACGCGATCGGCACCGTTACCGGCGGACCATTCGGCGTAAATCAGCAGTTGCCCTTTGTCACCGCACAAACCTGCCTGGATACACCGGCAGGTGCAGCGGGCGAGACATTCTATGAAGGCTACCTGCCTACCTGCGGCGGAACTCCGGCTACCGGAAATCTTGAATATCCGTATACGAATAGCGAGAATCCAGCGCCGTCCAACCCCAATGCTTCTCAATTGAGCAACTATCTGCCGAATGCAGCGAGCATCATGAATGGAGGCCAGCCCATTTCGTTGGGAGTCTATGACCGGACAAACAAGCTGCCGTACACGATCAACTACACGTTTGATATTCAATGGCAGCCTCGCAATGATCTGGCGATCGATCTCGGCTACGTGGGCAATGTCGGGCGCCACCAGGTAATTCCTGTTCCCTTCAATCAGCCGAACATTGTGTCGCCATCCAACCCGGCGCTTGCGGGCGGACCGAATCAACAGAACTACAGCTATGGGTACACCGTGGGCGGAGAGAACCTTCCCGACGGCACACCGTACCTGGCGAACTACGAGGGTGGCAACGTGGACCTCCGCGTTCCGTATATTGGCTATGCTGCGGAGTCAATCGATTACAAAGCTGCTGGCGTAGACGCGTACAACGCGCTCCAGGCCCATGTAGAAAAGCGGATGAGCCATGGCCTTCAGGTTGGCGTCTCCTATACCTACTCGCATGCTCTGGATGAGCAGAGCGGCCTTGGGCTGTTTTACAACGGCAACAACCCACTGAATCTGCGAAGCGGATATGCTTCGTCGGACTTCGACCGCACCCATGTCATCAACTTCAACTACATCTATCGGCTGCCGGACCTGGTGAAGAAGCACTCGGTGGCAGGGTTCTTTGCGGACGGCTGGTCGCTGGTGGGACTGACGGTGCTACAGAGCGGACAGCCGTACAGCGTGATCGATTTCAGCGGCGCGGTGGGAAGCATCTATTACAGCACCGCCAATGGCATCACAAATCCGATCGTTCCGCTGGCTTCGGGCTGCACGCCGAAGACCGCGCGGAACGGTTCGTCGTCGGGCGCGTTCACGGGTATCAATCCGAATGATACGGCGCTCAACGCCAGCTGCTTTACGATTCCGCTGCTTGCGGCAGGATCCTATAACGGCGGTATCCCCTCGAATGATCCATTCGAGACGGGATTCACCAGCGGTCAACGCAATATCTTCCGTCAAGCCTTTCAGAAACGCGCAGATGCATCCCTGATCAAGATGACGCAGTTCACTGACCGCTACAGCCTGAAATACACCTTCGACGTATATAACCTGAGTAACACAACCAGCTTCGATATTCCAGGCAATGAAGTCTCTCAGAACATCAACTACAACTCGTTCCCGACCGCCGGAACGACTCCTGCCCCCGCTGGATGCAACAATCAAGGACAACAGAGCAACGCGAGCTTTTACAATTGCCCGGCCGGATTGGGCGTGACAACTCATACGATCGGCAGCCCGCGGCAGATCCAGATGTCCCTGCAATTCCTGTTCTAATCGCGCGCTGATAGGGGAATTCTGGGAGGCCGTGCAAGCGGCCTCCCCTGTTTTGGGCTGCTTCTTCATTGCCTATGCTCCGATGGTTGAACGGATCACGCGAAGGGCGGCCCGGAGGGGCGGAGGCTGTGCATAATCTGCTAGATAATTCCTTTGCAACCACCGATGGATGAAACCGGCGCCGGGCGTATTCTCTCTAAATAATGAGAGGAAGGCGGCACCATGGATGCACTCACCCTGCACAGAATCCAATTCGCGTTCACCATTACGTTTCACTATCTCTTTCCGCAACTGACGATGGGCCTCGCGCTTCTGATCGTCGTACTCAAGACGATGGCGCTGCGGACCAACGACGAGCGCTATAGCGATGCTGCGCGATTCTGGGCGAGGATCTTTGCGGTGAACTTCCTGCTTGGCGTCGTGACTGGAATTCCGATGGAATTCCAGTTCGGAACCAACTGGTCAGAGTTCTCCCGCCGCACCGGTGGGGTCATTGGCCAACCGTTGGCCATGGAGGGCATTTTCTCTTTCTTTCTTGAGTCGTCCTTCCTTGGGCTGTTCCTGTTCGGCGAACGGCGCCTGAGCCGCATCGCCCACTGGGGAGCGGCGTTCATGGTGTTTCTGGGCTCCTGGATCTCGGGGTTCTTCATCATCGTCGCGGACGCCTGGATGCAGCACCCGGTCGCCTATGAGATGCTGCCCAACGGGACCTTCCAGGTGAGCAGCTTCTGGGGATTGGTGACGAATCCGTGGGCATGGCGGCAGTACACCCACAATATGTGCGGGGCGGTGGTCACTGGCGCCTTCGTGATGTCTTCCGTGGGCGCACTTTATGTTCTGCAGAAGAGGAACAGCGACTTTGGACAAATCTTCCTGAGAGTAGGGGTCATCGCCGGTGTGCTGTCCTGCCTGGCGATGATCTTTCCAACAGGTGACCTTCAAGGCAAGTTCGTTGCGGCCAACCAACCAACAGCGATTGCGGGGATGGAAGGTCTGTTCCACTCGCAAAAGGGTGCGCCGATTGTGCTGATGGGGCAACCGGACATCCAAGGCCAGAAAATCGACAACCCAATTGCTGTCAACAAAGTGCTCAGCTTCTTGATCTATGGAACAACCGCGGCCGAGGTACAGGGACTGGATGCCTACCCCAAGGACGAATGGCCAACGACGCTGCCATTGCTGTTTTACGCCTATCACATCATGGCGGGTCTCGGGACCTACTTTGCAGCACTAATGGCGCTCTCTGCCTTCCTGCTTTGGCGCGGCAAGCTATACGCGACGCGATGGCTGCTGTGGCCTATCCTGCTCAGTTTTCCACTTCCCTACATCGCGAACACTGCAGGCTGGATGACGGCCGAAATCGGAAGGCAACCGTGGCTCGTTTACAACCTGGTCCGAACAGCGGGGGGTGAGTCCGCCAGCATCGGGACGGGCACCACTCTTTTCAGTCTGCTTGGCTTTATGGGTATGTACACCGTTCTTGCGATTCTCTGGATACTGCTGGTCTACCACATCATCGAGAACGGCCCGGCGCCGGCAGCGGCACTCGAAGCGCATCCATCGACTACGAAGGTTTGGGAGGCGTGAGATGACAACTCTCTGGTTCTGGATTGTCGCGGGGATGCTCGCTGTGTATGTGGTACTGGACGGCTTCGATCTCGGCGTTGGTATTCTCTTTCCATTTGTCGCTAAGACCGAAGAAGAACGGCAGCAGGTGATCAGCAGCATCGGCCCGGTGTGGGACGGCAACGAGGTGTGGCTGCTCGCAGCGGGGGGTACGCTGTTTTTTGCCTTTCCGCTGGTCTATGCCTCGTCGTTCAGCGGGTTCTATATGCCGCTGATGATTGTCCTGTGGTTATTGATCCTGCGCGGCCTCGCGGTAGAACTCCGAGCGCACTTCCATGACCCGATCTGGCGCGGTTTTTTTGGTGGTATGTTCTTCTTCGCGAGCGCTCTACTCGCAATTTTCTTCGGCGCCGCGCTGGCCAATGTGATCCGAGGCGTTCCTTTCGATACGAACCACTACTTCTTTTTGCCGCTCTGGACCGATTGGCGGACCGGACCGAACCCCGGCATCCTCGACTGGTACACGCTGATTGGAGCGGTCATGGGGTTGCTGGCTCTCGCGCTGCACGGCTCGCTGTATCTGGTACTCAAGAGCGAAGGCGATCTGCGGCTGCGTGCACGAAAGGTGGCCGGTATGTTGTGGCCGGCGGTCGTGATTGCGACGATACTCGCGATCCCTGCAACGGTTATCGCACGACCGGGCTCGTTGCAGAACTACCAGGGCCATCCGGCAGCGTTCCTCGCACCGATCGCCGTCGCGGTAGGCCTGGCCGGCATCATCGTCCTTCTGCGCAAGAGCTCCGAACTCGGTGCATTTTTGTCTTCCTGTCTGTACCTGATCGCCATGCTGTGCGGTGCGGCCGTTGGACTTTACCCCGTGCTGCTGCCCTCCACGAACCCTGCGGTGGCCTCGATGACAATTGAGAGTTCCATTGTCGGGCCGCATAGCCTCAGGGTGGGCCTGGTGTGGTGGACACTTGGCATCATGCTGGCAATTATGTACTTTTCCATCGTTTACTGGCTGTTTCGCGGCAAGGTTTCGAGCTACAGCGATACGTACGGTCATTGACGCCCGGCAATCTCTGTGCGAGGAGCTGGGCGAGTGGTCATACCACTTCGGTATTCGTGCTGCGGCTAGCGCACGGCACTTTGGAGATCGCTCCGGAGAGATTGGCTCCGTCGTCGCTGTCGACTTAGTGGATATCGGCAACAATCTTCGGAATCGCGGGAGCCTCCTGTTTTTTGCAAGGCAACTGAGACCGAAATGCGGATCAAGCGGCGCTCGCACTCGCCATTTCATTGTGTGTATACTTTTTCCTGGTGTGGATGGAGTTCAGACCACTAAGCCATCGAATCACAGGGTAGAGTGCAAGTCATGCTGATCCATGAGGACCGCCTGTTCCCCGCGGAACCTGATATACGAACGATCGCTAAAGCTCTCTACACGCAAGTGCGCGGGCTGCCAATTATCAGCCCGCATGGACACACGCAGGCGTCGTGGTTCGCGAAGAACGAACCGTTCCCCGATCCAGCAAAGCTTTTTGTGCAGCCCGATCATTATGTGTACCGCATGCTCTATAGTCAGGGCGTGTCGATGGACGAGCTTGAGATTGGGCAGGCAGAGATCAAAGACCCGCGCAAGATCTGGCGCATATTTGCCCAACATTACTACCTTTTTCGCGGTACGCCAACGCGCATCTGGCTGGATTTTTGTTTCCAGGAGCTGTTTGGATTGCAGGAGAGGCTTTCGGAGAAGACGGCTGATGCTTACTTCGATCTCATCTCTGAAAGGCTGCGAACGCCGGAGTTTCTTCCACGCGCGCTGTACGATCGCTTTGATCTCGAGGTCCTGGCGACGACCGATTCGCCGCTTGATTCGCTGTCAGATCATGAGGCGATTCGGAACTCGGATTGGAAGGCAAGGATATTGCCAACTTTCCGCCCCGATTCCGTCGTTGACCCGGGATTCGATGGATTTACTGGGAATATTGATCGACTGGGTGGTCAGACCGGGGAAAATACCTCCACCTGGGCTGGATATTTGGACGCATTGCGTAAGACACGGGCAAGGTTCCGCGGGTTGGGATGCACGGCGACCGATCATGGGCATCCTACAGCCCAGACTGCGAATCTCGCGACGGCGGATGCTGCGGAGTTGTTCGGTAACGTCTTGAGTGGAAAGGCGGATTTGGCTCAACAAGAGCTATTTCGCGCGCAGATGCTGACCGAGATGGCACGCATGAGCCTGGAAGACGGGCTGGTGATGCAGATCCATCCGGGGAGTGTGCGAAACCACAATCGCAAGGTATTTGAGCGCTTTGGGCGCGATGCCGGGGCCGATATTCCGGGGCCGACGAACTATGTGCAGGCGCTGCGTCCGCTGCTGGATGCGTTTGGGAATGAGCCTGGTTTGAGTATTATTTTGTTCACTTTAGACGAGTCAACCTATAGCCGCGAGTTGGCTCCGCTGGCGGGGCATTACCCTTGTTTGAAGCTGGGGCCGGCATGGTGGTTTCACGACAGTCCGGAGGGGATGATGCGCTATCGGGAGCATGTGACGGAGACGGCGGGGTTCTACAATACGGTTGGGTTTAATGACGATACGCGGGCATTTTTGTCGATTCCGGCGCGTCATGACATGGCGCGGAGGGTGGATTGCTCGTATCTGGCGCGGCTGGTGAGTGATCATCGGCTGGAAGAAGATGAGGCGGTGGAGCTGGCGCATGCGCTCGCCTATGGGCTGGCAAAGCGGGCATACCGGCTGTAACTTCGTGAATTTCAGGTAAGCCTCTGCCCCGTTTCGCGTTGCAAACCGGCTGCATGAGGTGGGTTTCAGGTGTACCTGTGCCGGCTTGGATGAAATCTGCCTGTGGTCGGACCAGTTCAGCGCCGGGTTGGGGGTTTGCGCGCCCTGGAGGGCTTGCCGGAGGTGGGGGAGGCGGGGGGCGCGGCCGGCTTTCGGGGGCGGGCGGGTTTCGCGGCGGCCTGGAGGGATTTGAGCGTCGAGGGGCGCTCCTTGCCTTGCGCGGTCTCGGCCATGCGCAGGTGCTGCTCCATGAGCTTGCGGGCTTCGGCGGGTTTGCGGGAGCGGATGGCGCGATAGATCTCGCGATGCATCTCGGCGGACTCGCGCAGATCGAGCGAGTGCTCAACGGTCTTGCGGCGGTCGTCGTAGAGCGCGGAGGTGATGGTCTCCATGATGGCGGCGAGGATGGGGTTGCCGGAGGCCTGGGAGATGATGCGGTGGAAGAGGACGTCGTGGATGAGGTACTCGGAGGGGCTGTCGATGGCGGCGAACATCTCGGCAACCTCTTCGGAGAGGGCGGCGTGGTGCTCCTGCTGGCTGCGTTCGGCGGCGAGTTCGGCGAGGTGGCTTTCGAGGATGAGGCGGGCCTCGAACATCTGCCAGGGAAGGAAGCCGTGGAGGGCTCCCATGATGCTGAGGGAGGCCTTGTCGAACTCGGCGGGACCGTCGGCGACGAAGGTACCGACGCCGTGACGGACCTTGATGACGCCCATGGCGGCGAGGTAGTTGATGCCGGTGCGGAGGCTGGCGCGGCTGATCTTGAGGGAGCGGGCGAATTCGCGCTCGGAGGGAATCTTTTCGCCGGGCTGGAGGGTTCCGTTCTCCAGCAGGGTTCGGATGTGGTCTACAACCTGCATGGTGCGGTGAGAGTCGGGAGCGAGCTGTTTGGCTGATGGCATGAACGTATAAGGATCGGTTGTGGTCTGACCTTGAGGGCGATCCCTGGTCTAGTCTACGCCAGCTCTTCGGGTGGAGATGGTGGAGAGACGGAGGTGACCCTGCGAAGGCCGCGGAGGGAGCTGCAGAGCCAGAGAGTGTTGGGGGGCTCGAGGTCGGCGAGGGTGAGGACGCGCTCTTCGGCGTTGGGGAGGGTTTCGAGGAGGTGGCGGCGCAGGACGCCGGGGAGAACGCCGGAGGTGAGAGGCGGGGTGAGGAGCTTCGCGGCTGGCTCTGCGTTGCCGGGGAGCTTCGAGGAAGAGGTTGCTGATGGCGCCTTCGGTAAGCTCGCCGCGCTCGTTGAGGAAGAGGACTTCGTCGAAGCCTTCGGCGCGGGCGGCGGCGAGTTCCTGGTCGTAGAGGGAGCGGCGGGTGGTCTTGTGGCGGAGGAAGGGGTCGGTGGAGGAGACGCGGTGGAGGGAGAGGCGGACGGCGAGTGCTGGGACGATTCATCCACGAGAGGCTGGCTGGTGAGGGTGAGGGTTCCGGAGGGGGCGAGCAGGAGGCGGACGCGATGGCGCTGGGCGGGGTCGAGTGAGTGCGCGAAGTGCTGGAGCTGGGCGTCGATGGAGGTGCGGTCGCAGAGGAAGTCGAAGTAGGCGGCGGAGGATTCGAGGCGGTCGAGATGCAGCGGGAGACGGATGTAGTGCTGGTCGAAGAGGAGGGTCTCGATGAGCTCGAAGGGCTGGTGGGGGCGGGTGAGGAAGGAGGCTTTGAGGAGGCACTCGCGGATGCTCGTCGGCGGGGATGGAGTCGGCGACGATGCCTCCTCCGACTCCCATGTGGGCCTGGCCGTTGTGCAGGACGAGGGTGCGGATGGCGACGCTGAAGGTGGCGGAGCGGTCGGGGGCGATGTGGCCGATGGCTCCGGTGTAGATGCCGCGGGGATGGGCTTCGAGTTCGCGGATGATCTGCATGGTGCGGATCTTGGGGGCTCCGGTGATGGAGCCGCAGGGGAACATGGCGCGGAAGATCTCGTAGAAGCTGGTGCGGGGGCGGAGGGTGGCGGAGATGGTGGAGGTCATCTGCAGGAGGGTCTGGTAGCGCTCGATGGAGAAGAGGTCGTCGACGTGGACGGTCCCTGGGAGACTGACGCGGCCGAGATCGTTGCGGAGGAGGTCGACGATCATGACGTGCTCGGCGCGATTTTTTTCGTCGCGCTGGAGAGCGAGGGCGGCGAGCTGCGTCTTCGGCGGCGTCGAGGCCGCGGGGCATGGTGCCCTTCATGGGGCGGGTGGTGATGGTGGGGGCGCCGGGGTCGTGCGTATCGACGCGGAAGAAGAGCTCGGGCGAGAGCGAGAGGATGTGGTGGCTGGCGACGTTGAGGAAGGCTCCGTAGGCTACGGTCTGCTGGGCGGAGAGAGCGGTGAAGAGGGTGGCGGGAGAGAGGGTGGTGGGGAAGGTGATGGCGTCGGTGAAGTTGACCTGGTAGGTGTCGCCGGCGGCGATGTAGGCTTTGATTTTTTCGATGGCGGCGAGGTAGTCGGGGGTGGGGATGCGGAGGGTGGGGTGGTCGAGGACGGGGGCGGTGTGGGTGGGGGGCGCGGGGAGTTGTGGGAACCCAGGTCTCAAAGGCGAGACCTGGGGCACCCGGGATGGTGGTGAATCGAGGAAGCGGCCGGTGGCGTGGTCGAAGAGGAGGGGGGCGGGGTAGGCGCCGAGGTGGGCTAGCGGGATGGCGTTGGGTTCGGGCGCGCGGGCGGTGGTGGGTTCGAAGTGGGCGGCGCACTCGTAGGAGAGGTAGCCGGCGAGGTGGAGGCCGGCGGTGAGGGCGGCTTCGATCTGCGAGAAGAGGGTGGGGATTTCGTCGGGGGTGGTGGCGGTGAGGATGCGGGTGGGCTCGAGGAAGAGATAGCTGTGGCGGTTGGCGGCGTCGAAGCGGGAGGTTTCGAGGAGGATGGCGTTGGGTGTGGACTCGACGAGGGTGCGGAGGGCTGGCGGGAGGGGTGTCCAGGAGGCGTGCGGCGGTTGGTTGGGAGAGACGGGCATGATGAAGGCGGAGTTGCCGCGAGGGCTCGAATTTCCGCTAGACCTTTATACTTGGTAGGAGATTTGGATGTGGGTTGCGCTGGATTCGATGCGGCCTGTTCCTGAGAGTAGTGGAGGAAGTAGTTCATGGCCGCACTGATTGAAGCGATTCACGTGAAGCGTAAGACAATGTTTGAGTTTGAGGGTGCTCCGTATGCCTGTCTGGATTCGGATATCAGCACGCCGACGGCGCGGGGTGGGCAGACGCTGGTGCGGCTGAAGATGCGGAACCTGCTGACGGGCGCGGTGTTTGAGAAGACCTTCAAGGCGCAGGACAGGTTCAAGGAGCCGGACCTGGAGCTGGTGCCGGCTACGTTTCTGTACACCGATAATGATGGGTCGTACTTTCTGGACCAGGAGAGCTTTGAGACGCTGACGCTGACCGGCGACATGCTGGGCGATGCGTTGGACTACCTGATCGATGGGACGGCGCTGCAGGTGCATAAGTACAACGGGAATCCGATTGGGCTGCAGCTGCCGATCTTTGTGGAGCTGAATGTGGCGCACACGGAGCCGGCGGTGCGTGGGGACACGTCGAGCGGAGCGACCAAGATTGCGCGGCTGGAGACGGGGCTGGAGATCAAGGTGCCGCTGTTTATCAAAGAGGGCGAGAAGGTGAAGGTGTCGACGGAGCTGAAGGAGTTTGCCGGGCGGGCGTGATGGACTTGGTGGACACCCACATCTCAGAGGCGAGATGTGGGGCACCCGGTTGGTTGCGGCTACATGAGTTCGTCGATGAAGGCGCGCGCGATGGCGGCGGGGATGCGGTTGGGTTGGTGGACGAGGGGGCCGGGGGTGAGGACCGGTTCGAGCTCGTGGAGGGTGGGCAGGTCGGTGCGCTCGTAGAACTTGCCGATGGGGATCTCGTCGCCCCAGAGCTGGGACTTGTCCATGGCGGCGTCGAAGTTGGTGGGGTCGTAGGCGGGGTTGTCTTCGAGCTTTTTGACGCGCGGGCGGAACCACTGGACGGTGTTGTCGTGGTTGTAGGTGACGCAGGGGCTGAAGATGTCGAGGAAGGAGAAGCCCTTGTGCTGGATGGCGTTCTTGATGAGCTCGGTGAGGTGTTTTTGCTCGGCGCTGAAAAGCCACGGGCGACGTAGGTGGCGCCGGCGGCGAGGGCGAGGGCGATGGGGTTGACGGGGCGCTCGACGTTGCCGAAGGGGGTGGTCTTGGTCTTGGCGGCGAGGCGGCTGGTGGGCGAGGTCTGGCCGGTGGTGAGGCCGTAGATCTGGTTGTCCATGACCATGTAGGTGAGGTCGACGTTGCGGCGCATGGCGTGGACGAAGTGGCCGCAGCCGATGCCGAAGCCGTCGCCATCGCCGCCGGTGACGAGCACGGTGAGCGCGTGGTTGGCCATCTTGACGCCGGTGGCGACGGGGAGCGAGCGGCCGTGGAGGGTGTGCATGCCGTAGGTTTCGATGAAGCCGGGGAAGTTGGAGGAGCAGCCGATGCCGGAGATGGTGGCGACTTCGTGCTGGGGGATCTGGAGCTCGACGAGGGCTTTCTGGACGGCGGCGAGGACGCCGTAGTCGCCGCAGCCGGGACACCAGTCGGGTTCGACGCGGCCTTTGAAGTTGGCCATGGTGATGGCGTTGGGGGTGATGATTTCGGTGGCCATTGGGATCTCCTGGAAGCGTTGTCGAGCGGTTAGACCATGACTTCGTGGGCCGGGATGGAGAGGGTGGTTGCGCCGGCGAGCTGCTCTTTGACGGCGTCGACGATGTGCTGCGGGAAGAAGGGCTCGCCGTCGTACTTGCGGATGTGGCCGGTGGGGACGAAGCTGGTTTCGCTGCGCAGGTAGCGGGCGAACTGGCCGCTGAAGTTGTTCTCGACGATGATGGTGTGGCGCGCGTTGCGGAGGATCGACGAGGATGGCGTCGCCGTGGAGGGGGACGAGCCAGCGGATGGGGAGATGGTTGGCGGAGATGCCCTGCTCGCGGAGGAGCTCGCAGGCCTCGTCGAGGACGCCGAAGGTGGAGCCCCAGCCGATGAGGGTGACGTCGGCGGCGGCGGGGCCGAGGAGCTGGGGTGGAGGGATGGAGGCGGCGATGCCGTCCATCTTGCGCATGCGTTTTTCCATCATGGCGCGGCGCTTGGCGTGGTTGGTGTAGGCGTCGGAGATGAGGACGCCGTCTTCGTCGTGCTCGTCGGAGGAGACGACGTGGGTGTAGCCGGGGATGCCGGGGATGACGCGCGGGGAGACGCCGCTGTCGGTGATCTTGTAGCGGAGGTAGGGTTGGTGGGCGTCGCCGTTGGAGGTGATGAGTTCGCCGCGGTCGACGGGTGGGTTGAAGTCGAGGATGGCGGGGTCGACGCTGAGGCGGCCTTCGGAGAGGAGGAGGTCGGCAGAGGACGATGCCGGGACACTGGAAGCGGTCGGTGAGGTTGAAGATCTCGGGCATGAGGGTGAAGCAGTCGGCGATGTCGAGGGGGGCGGCGATGACGCGGGGGTAGTCGCCGAAGGCTGCGCCGAGCATCTGCCAGAGGTCGCCCTGCTCGGTCTTGGTGGGAACGCCGGTGGAGGGGCCGGCGCGCTGGCAGTCGATGACGACGACGGGAATCTCGGCCTGGGCGGAGAGGCCGAGGCCTTCGGACATGAGGGCGAAGCCGCCGCCGGAGGTCGCGCACATGGAGCGAACGCCGGCGTGGGCGGCGCCGATGGCCATGTTGATGACGCCGATCTCGTCCTCGACCTGGCGGACCATGATGTCGGCCTTGCGGGCGTGGGCGGCCATCCAGTGGAGGACGCCGGTGGCGGGGCTCATGGGATAGGCGCAGTAGAATTTGCAGGCGGCGGCGGCGGCTCCCATGGCCATGGCCTCGTTGCCGGAGAGGACGGCGTAGCGGGCGTCGGTGAGGGGGAGGGCGTGGTCGAAGGGCTTGAAATTCTGGGTGGCGTAGTCGTAGCCAGCGCGGGCGAGGGCGATGTTTTCGTCGATGACGGCGCGATCTTTTTTGCGGAACTGCTCTTCGAGGACGCTCTCGAGGGAGGCGAAGCCGATGCCCATCATGCTGAGGGCGGCGCCGATGGCGAGGGTGTTCTGCGCGACCTTGTTGCGGCTGATGTCGGCGAGTTGGGAGACGGGGAGGGGGCAGAGCTGGACACCGTCAGAGGGGGTGCCGGGGTGGATGGTGTCGGCGTTGTAGAGGCAGGCTCCGCCGGCGGAGAGGAGCGAGAGATGGCGATCGGCGGTGTCCTGATTGAGGGGAATGAGGAGGTCGAGGCGGCCGTTGGTGGTGCGGATGTTGTCCTGGCCGGTGCGGATGGTGAGGAAGGTATGGCCGCCGCGGATGATGGACTGATAGGCGTTGTAGGCGTTGAGATGAAGGCCGCGACGGCTGAAGATCTTGGCGAAGATGTCTCCGGGAGTGGCGACGCCCTGACCGGCGGCTCCTCCGATACCGATACTGAAGGACTGTCTCATGGAAGCCTTCCTGAACTGGGGCGGGTTTGAGTCGCCCGGCGCCAGCGAAATATCGAACGCAGGGATCGTACTGGGAGCTATGGACCGGTGGCAAGTGGCGCGGTGGCAAGTGCGCGGTGGAAACTCTGCGGACGGCTGCGGATAGTATGGTCGTACAGCGGGGCGGCATCGGTGGTGAGGTGACGTCAACGCAAAAAGCCTAAGCAGGTTACGAAAGGATTGTTGTGTCCCTATCCCGACGCGCGTTTCTGAAGAGCTCCATGATTGCGGCTGGTGAGGTCGCACTGCCCACGCTCCCGGTGATGGCCGCAACGGTAACGCCGACGGCGGGAGTGCCTGCGCTGGCGGAAGACGCTGGGGAGCTGGTTGGCAGCGGGACAGGCGAGTTCACGCGCGGGATCGGGATGTATCCGGGGATGCCGAGCGATGTATTTTCGCCGACGACGCGACTGGATACGACGACGTATCGGAACCTGGCGCTGCGGCGGCCGGCCAAACACTCCAGCAGCTATGACTACAACCTGACGGCGCAGCTGGTGACGGATGGGATCAAGGACAGCCGACTGCCGCGGTGGGTCGGGGTATCGACGAGCGTGGATGGGGTGCTGTCGAAGCCGGATCGCGAGATCCTTCTCGATCACTTCCCTCCTGTCGGGCTGCCGATGGGAGGCGCGAAGGTCTCGGTAGAGGTGGAGGTGGCCGGCGGCGTGGATGCTCCGGCCGTCGACAGGATGGCGGTGTTCGCGAAGCTTCCGGATTACCTGGCCGCGGAGGATCTGAGGTTTTCGGTGGAGGTGTCGGAGGACGGCCGCATCTGGGAGGAGGCGGGAACGGCGAGCGCGCCCAAGGCGATTTCACCGGAGAACTATCCTCCCGACCTGGTGCGGGGAGCGAACCTTTTCTACCCTTCGCTGCCGTTGCGCCGCGTGTGCCGAAGCCGCTTCTACCGGGTGACGTGCGAGCGGTTGAATCATCCGAATGACCTGCAAACAATTCCCTGGATGATTGGGCAGGTGGAGTTTTATCACGGCGCGGAGAGGGTGGAGATTGGCGGGCCGTATGACTTTACGAGCGCGTGGATGAGCGCCGGGTCGGCGGAGGAGTGGGTGTCGGTGGACCTGGGGGCGCGGTGCGCGATTGACCGCGTGGGGCTGTACTGGATTGCGCGGGCGGCGGAGGGGTCGCGTCCAGGTTTCGGAGGATGAGGTGAAGTGGACGGACGTGCATCCGCTGGGCGGCGAGACCGCGGGGAACGTGGAGGAGATTCGGCTGGCGGCTGCGGTGCATGGGCGGTACGTGAGGGTGCGGATGACGCGGCCTACGTCGCCGTATGGGTACATCCTGAGCGAGCTGGAGGTGTGGGGACGGGGCGGGCCAGTGACGGTGGCGGCGCCTGCTGCGGCGATCGATGCGGACGGAAGGTTGGCGCTGGCGGGCGGGGCGTGGCGGGTGGAGCGCCGGAGCCAGGTGAACGGCGGCGGTGCGGAGCTTTCGCGGGCGGGATTCGCGGATGCTGCGTGGGTGGCGGCGACGGTGCCGGGAACGGTGCTGACGTCGTTCTACAACGCGGGGGCGCTGCCGGATCCAAACTTTGGGCAGAACCAGCTCTACATTTCGGACTCGTACTTCTGCGCGGACTTCTGGTACCGGACGGAGTTTGATGCGCCGATGGTGGAGGCTGGCGAGATTGCGTGGCTGGACTTCGACGGAATTAACTGGAAGGCGCAGGTGTTTCTGAATGGCGAGGCGCTGGGGCGGATTGAGGGCGGGTTTATCCGCGCGCGGTTCGATGTGACGGAGACGTTGCTGGCAGGAAAGAAGAATGCGCTGGCGGTGCTGATCGAGAAGAACGCGACGCCGGGCAGCACGAAGCAGAAGACGTTTGAGAATCCAAGCCGCAATGGTGGAGCGCTGGGCGCGGATAATCCCACGTATCATGCGTCGATTGGGTGGGACTGGATTCCCACGATTCGGGGACGGAATACGGGGATATGGGGGGACGTTGCGCTGACGAAGACGGGCGCGGTGACGCTGGAGGCGCCGTGGGTGCGGGCGGAGCTGCCGCTGCCGGATACGTCGAGCGCGGATGTGAGTGTTGAGGTGGGGTTGGTGAATCATCGGGCGAGCGCGGTGGAGGGGACGCTGCGGTTTAAGTTTGGGGCGGTGGAGGTTGCGCAGGCGGTGAGCGTGGCTGCGGGGGAAGCCGCGATGGTGACGGTGGATGCGTCGAAGCATCCGGAGCTGCGGTTGAAGGATCCGCAGTTGTGGTGGCCGACGGGGTATGGCGAGCCGCATCTGTATGACGTGGAGGTGCGGTTTGAGGCGGCGGGGGCGGTGCTCGATACGAAGCGATTGAAGTTCGGGATTCGGCAGATGACGTCGAGCCTGGCGGGCGATAAGCTGACGCTGTTTGTGAATGGGCGGAGATTTATCTGCCGCGGCGGGAATTGGGGCTTTGGCGAATCGATGCTGCGGTATCGCGCGCGGGAGTATGACGCGGCGGTGCGCTATCACCGCGAGATGAACTTCACGATGATTCGCAACTGGGTGGGGCAGATTGGGGATGAGGCGTTCTATGAGGCATGCGACCGGCATGGCGTGATGGTGTGGCAGGATTTCTGGCTGGCGAATCCGTGGGATGGCCCGGTGCCGGATAACGATGCGATGTTCCTGGCGAATGCGCGGGACTTGCTGCTGCGGATTCGGAACCATGCGTCGATCGGGTTGTACTGCGGGAGGAACGAGGGCTATCCGCCGAAGGTGCTGGAGAAGGGATTGCGCAAGGCGCTGGCGGAGCTGCATCCGGGGATCCAGTACATACCGAGTTCGGCGGACGATGTGGTGAGCGGGCATGGGCCGTACCACGCGCTGGCTCCGGTGGAGTACTTCCGGATTGCGGACCGCAAGCTGCACAGCGAGATCGGGATGCCGAATATTCCTCCGGTGGAGAGTGTGCGGCTGATGATGCCGGAGAAGCGCGATGTGGCCGCAGGGGCTGGACTGGGGGCTGCACGATTTCAGCTTGAATGGGGCGCAGGGGGCGAAGTCGTTCTACAGCCTCATCGATGAAAGCTATGGTGGGGCCGATAACGCGGAGCAGTGGATTGCGCTTGCGCAGTTTGTGAACTTCGAAGGCTATCGCGCGATGTTCGAGTCGCAGAGCAAGTACCGGGCGGGGCTGCTGTTGTGGATGAGCCATCCGTGCTGGCCATCGTTTGTGTGGCAGACCTATGACTATTTCTTCGAGCCGACGGCAGCGTACTTCGGGTGCAAGCTGGCGTCGGAGCCGCTGCATATCCAATGGAATCGCGATGCGGAGACCGTCGAGGTCGTGAACTACAGCGGCGGCGATCGGCAGGGGCTGAGCGCGCGGGTGGAGATATTCAACATGGACGGCGCGCGGATGGGCGATCGGACGGTGATGGTCGACAGCAAGGAGGACAGCGTCGAGACGGCCGTGACGATGCAGTATCCGAAGGGGTTGTCGGCAGTGCATTTTCTGCGGCTGACGCTGGCGCAGGGGACGGCGGTGATCTCGCGCAACGATTACACGCGGAGCGCGGTGGAGGGAGACTATCGGGCGATCCGGCAACTGGCGAAGGCGCGGGTACAGGCGACGACGAACGTGCAGCGGGCGGGCGAGGTGTGGCGGCTGACGACGGAGTTGCAGAATACGTCCGCGTGGCCGGCGCTGATGACGCGGGTGAAGGCGGTGCGGGCGGAGAGCGGCGACCGGATTCTGCCGGCGATCTATAGTGATAATTATGTGCTGCTGATGCCGGGCGAGCATCGAACACTACAGACGGAGCTACGGCATGCGGATACGCGCGGCGAAACTCCGAAGATTGTGGTGAGTGGATTCAATGTTGCCTAGCTGCGGCTGGCGGCTCACGAGTTTTAGGAATTGAGGAATAGAGATGTCGTCGACCCAAGTACCTGCACCACGGCAGCATGCATCGAGCGGACCTGCACAGCCACAACTTCCTGAGCCGAGCCACGCGGAGCGCAGCCGCACGCTGCTGTCGCTGGTGAGTGTCGGGATGCTGTCGACGATGTCGCGCAAGCATCCGGGATTTCCATTTGGGTCCCTGATGCCGTTTGCGCTGGATGCGACGGGGCGGCCGATTTTTCTGATCAGCAACATGGCGATGCATACGCAGAATCTGCACAGCGACGGGCGGTGCAGCTTGTTCGTGATGCAGGCGGCGGCGGATGGCGACCCGCTGGGAGCGGCACGGGCTACGCTGGTCGGGAATGCGGCGGTGGTGCCGGAGGAGGAGAAGGCGGAGGTGCGGGAGATCTATCTCGCAAAGCATGAGAATAGCCGCTACTGGGTGGACTTTTCGGACTTCCAGTTCTTTCGCCTGGAGCCGGTGGACATGTATTACGTGGGCGGCTTTGGTGTGATGGGGTGGGTGGAGGCGGAGGATTTTGCTCGGGCTTCGGCAGATCCACTGGCGGAGGCGGCGCCGGGAATCCTGGCGCATATGAACGCGGACCATGTGGACTCGATGCTGACGCTGGCGCGGGAGTATGCGGGGATAGAGGCGAGCGAGGCGGCGATGACGTCTGTGGACCGGCTGGGATTTACGCTGCGGCTGAAGACCGCGGAGGGGATGAAGGGGCCGCGGATCAATTTCCTGAGTGAAGTGAGCAATGCGCAGGAGACGCGGAAGATGCTGGTGGAGATGGTGCGGCAGGCCAGGGCGAAGGAGTAGGCAGGCGGAAAGTGGCGGGCGCTGGATAGAATGAGTGTGAGGGTATTTTGAACTTCACACGAACGCACATGATGAAGAAACTGCTGATTCTGCTTGGATTCGCCATGGCTGCCGGGGCACAGGCACAGACTCCGTCTGCGAAGGCGCTGGCGGCGAAGGTGGATGCGCACTACAACCATCTGCACTCGTTGACCGCGCACTTTACGGAGCGGTATCGCGGGATGGGGATCGATCGCACGGAGACGGGGACGCTGACGCTGAGCAAGCCGGGACGGATGCGCTGGGCCTATGACGCTCCTTCGGGGAAGGTCTTTGTGCTGGATGGAAAGTTTGCCGTGAGTTATACGCCGGGAGACTCGCAGGCGCTGCGCACGCCAGCCAAGCAGCTCGACGACCTGCGGTCGCCGCTGCGATTTTTGTTAGGGCACACGGAGATTGCGAAGGAGCTGGACGGACTGACGCTGACGTTGGTGAGCGGGGGCTACACGCTCTCAGGAGTGCCGAAGGGGATGCAGCAGACGGTGCAGTCGATTGGGATTACGGTCGATGCGGCGGGGCAGATCCTGGGGATGCGGATTGTGCAGACCGATGGAGCCGAGACGAGTTTTGCGTTCAGCGACATTCGCGAGAATGTGGCCACGCCCGACAGCGATTTCCAATTCACTCCGCCGCCGGGCGTAACGATTATCAATGGGGTTGCACCGATTTAGCGCGACCGCTAGACGAGGACGTGGCCGGCTTCGCCGACGGAGGTCTTGCCTCCGGTGATGGCGGCGGCGAGGTACTTGGCGGCGCGCACGAGGCTGCTGCTGGACGCTTGCCAGTATTCAGCCTCGGTGACATCGACGCGCAGGACGGCGATCTCGGGGTCGCTTTCGCCTTTGGGGAACCAGGCCTTGTACATCGAGCTCCAGAGCTCCCTGATCTTGGCTCGATCCTGGTTGATGCGGGCGCGGCCCTTGAGGGTGAGATATTTCGCGTCCGAGGTGTCGGCAAGGGTGAGGGTGACGTGCTGGTCCTGGAGGATCTCGTCGACCTTCTCCGAACGTACGCGGGTAAGGAACCAGAGCTTGCCGTCGAAGGTCTTGTCCTGAACGGCCATAGGGCGGGAGTTGATCGAGCCGTCGCGCGCCACCGTATTGACCATGGCGATGTGCATGCCTTTGAGCAGATCGGCAAGCTTCTTCAGACCATCTTCTCCGCTGAGTTCTCGAAAGCGTTGATCGTGTGCATGGCGGGTGCCGGATTCCAAGGTCATAGCTACTCCTTGAAATGGTTGGATGCCGTTGCCGCCGGATTCGTTCGCTGCGCGTTCCCTTCCATGCCGGGCCTCTGGCGTGTACCGTAACTCTATGCGACTTGCTCCCCTCGCCACGCTTACGGCCTGCACGGCACTGCTGCTTGCTCCCCTTGTACATGCCCAGACGGCACTCCACTTGATTCCGATGCCGCGACAGATTACGAATGTGCAGGAGTTACCGCTCAACTCGGTCACGGTCGTGTGTACGGGCTGCAACGCGGAGGATGCCTTTGCTGCGAGCGATCTGCGCGAGACGCTGGCAGATCGCGGCATCCCGACGGGGCCGGGGCTGCGCATCGTGCTGCGTCGGCTGGCGCAACATCCCGATGAAAGTTTTACCGAGGAGATGCGAGCCGAGGGGTACACCATTCGGTACGCCAGCAGGACCCTGACGCTGACGGGCGCGACGGGCGCAGGACTCTTTTACGCAGCGCAGACGGCCAAGCAGATGATTGAGGGCATCGCGCCGCAGGCGGCGTGTGCTGGAGCCTGCCCACAATTTGTGCTGCATGCGGCGGAGATTCATGACTGGCCGGCGATGCGTTATCGCGGCCTGCATGACGATCTTTCCCGGGGGCCGGTGGACACGCTGGCGTTCCAGAAGAAGCTGATTCGCACGCTTGCGGCGTACAAGATCAATGTGTATTCGCCGTACTTTGAGAACACGCAGCAGTATGCATCGAACCCGCTGCCGGCACCGCCGGAGGGAAGCATCTCTGCTGACGATGCGCGCGACCTGGTGGCCTATGCCGGGAAGTTTCACATCACGGTGATTCCGGAGCAGGAGGCGATCGGGCATCTGCGCAAGATGCTGCTATGGGAGACCTATGCCGATGTTGCGGAGACGCCGCATGGGGCGGTGCTGTCGCCGGGGCAGCCGGGATCGCTTCCGCTGATTGACCAGATGTTCAAGGAGCTGGCGGGACTGTATCCCGGGCCGTTTCTGCATATCGGCGGCGATGAGACGATCGACCTGGGAATTGGCCGAACGCGCGCGGAGGTCGATGCGCAGGGATTGCCGACGGTGTATATCGATTACCTGCAGCGGATCGTGACGAGCCTGGAGCCGCTGCATCGGAAGATTCTTTTCTGGGGCGATGTCGCCCAGAGCGATCCTGAGCTGCTGAAGGCGCTGCCGCCTGCGATCAAGCGCCAGCTGATCGCTGTGGCGTGGGGATACTCTCCGCAGCCGCGGGGATTTCTGCCGGAGCTGAAGCCCTATACCGAGGCGGGGATTCCGGTGTGGGTATCGCCGGCGATCAACAACTATCGCCAGGTGTGGCCCAACCAGCAGTTGGCGCTGGAGGACATCCAGGAGTTTACGCGGGATGGACAGCGCTACGGTGCGACGGGGCAGCTGGACACGCTGTGGAACGATGATGGCGAGTCGCTGGCGAACATGAACTGGTATGGGATTCTGTTTGGCGCGGCGGCGGCGTGGCAGCATGGCGAGTCGTCGATTCCGGAGTTTCAGCAAAGCTTTGCGCAGGTGTTTCATGGCGACTCGCTGGGGCTGTTGAACCAGGCGCAGGATGAGTTGACGGCGGCGATGGCGCTGCTGCACGACAGCAAGGTGATTGCGAATACGGAGGGAACCGACGGATTGTTCTGGGTCGATCCGTGGTCGAAGGATGGGCAGGTGATGGCGGAGAAGATGCGGCCGATCAACTCTGCGGTGCGGTTGTATGCCGAGCATGCGCTGACGTTCATCGCCCAGGCGAAGGCAGAGGAGCCGGGGCTGCGAGAGCCGGATGCGATTTCGGCGATGGAGTTTGGGGCGCGGCGCATTGATTTTCTTGGGCTGAAATTCCAGTTCGCGGATGAGATGGCCGATGAGTATGCGCGCGCGCAGGCGACGGCGCTGATTGTGCCGAGCGGGGACGAGCCGAGGCCCAGGCCGTCGACTCCGGCGCTGCTGTCGGATATCAATGGAGTGAATGGGCGGCTGCAGGACATTGTCGATACGTACTCCCAACTGCGCGACATGTTTGCGCAGCAGTGGAATCGGACGTATCGTCCGTATGGGCTGCGACCGGTGCTGGAGCACTATGACTATACGATCGCGCAGTGGTATGCGCGGATGGACAAGGTACGGAGTGCGCAGCGGCAGTGGAGCGAGTTGAGGACGCTTCCTCCGGCGAGCGAGTCTGGGCATACCAGCGCCGGCGACTCCGACCAGCCACCTGCATCTTCGCCACAGGCAACCACTACAACGCCAACGCCCTAGCAGGAGAAACGGCTTGCACAGTACCCAGCTCGCTCTATTGGCGTCCGCGTTGATGCAGAGTCACAGCGGCGCATCGTCTGCGACCTTTTGACCTTGCGCTGGTCGCGGTTTATCTCGTGGGCATTACGCTGTTCGGGCTGCGGTTTCGGAAGCGGTCGAGTACAGGGGCGGCGGATCGATCGCTGCGCAGCTACTTCCTGGCGAACAACACGATTCCATGGTGGGCGATCTCGCTATCGATCGTGTCGGCGGAGACGTCGACGTTGACGATCATTTCCATTCCGGGGGTGGCGTTCGCGGGAGACTTTGGGTTTCTCCAGGTGGTGATTGGCTACATGATTGGCCGCATCGTGGTGGCCGATGCTATTTCTGCCGCGCTACTTTGCCGGGAATATGCTGACGGCCTACCAGTTGATCGATCGGCGATTTGGGCGGTCGTTGCACAAGGTGACCGCGGGACTCTTTCTGCTGACGCGGGCGGCGGCAGAGGGTGTGCGCGTGTTTGCGGTGTCGATTGTGGTGGGCATTGCGATTGGAACGAGGGACGTGCTGTCGATTGGGATCATCACCGCGCTGACGCTGCTGTACACGTTCGAGGGAGGGATTGGCCGCGGTGATCTGGACCGATGTGGTCCAGATGGCGATTTATATTGGCGGGACGGTGGTGGCCATTGCCACGCTGGGCACCCATGTGAACGGCGGATGGAGCACGATCCATGCGGTCGCGTCGGCTGCGGGAAAGTTTCACATGCTCAACTTCGCCTTCAACCTGACGACGACGTATACCTTCTGGGCGGGAGCGCTGGGGGGAGCGTTTCTGACGATGGCCTCGCATGGAACCGATCAGCTGATGGTGCAGCGGATGCTCGCGGCGCGCAATCTGCGCGAATCTCAGCTTGCGCTGCTGAGCTCGGGAGTGGTGATCTTCATACAGTTTGCGCTGTTCCTGCTGATTGGCGCGGGACTGTATGTGTTCTATGGACAGCATCCGGCGGTGTTCGCAAGCGCGGATCGAATCTTTCCGACGTTCATTGTGCGGGAGATGCCGATGGGAATTGCGGGGCTGCTGGTGGCGGCGATTCTGGCGGCTGCGATGTCCAATCTTTCGGCGGCGCTGAACAGCTTGTCCTCGACGACGGTGGTGGATTTTTACATGCATCTGCGGCCGGAGGCGGATGATCGGGAGCGCGCGATCATTAGCAAGTCGTCCACGGTGCTGTGGGCGCTGGTGCTGTTCGCGATTGCGGTGTATTCAGTGTTTGCGGGCGGGAAAGGGCATGTCGTGGAGATTGGATTGTCGATTGCATCGGTTGCGTATGGATGCCTGCTTGGGGTGTTCCTGCTGGGTACGCTGACGCGCTTCGCGACGCAGACGGGAGCGACGATCGGCATGATCTTTGGGTTTGTTCTCAACCTTTGGCTTTGGCAAGGAGTGTTTCCAGTGCATCTTGGACCGATTACGATTCCGCACATTGCATGGACATGGTATGTGCTGATCGGCGCGGCGGTAACCTTTGGCGTCGGAATCGCTGGCGAGTTTGATCTTTGGCAAGCAGTCCGTGCGACGAGGAACGGTTGCGCTGATTGTTCTGCTGGGACTTACGCGGCTGGGATCGTCGCAGGCTCAGCACTGGAGACGCGCACGCCTGACTTCAGTGCGGTTTCTACGCTGCTCAACGATGCGGTCGCGATGCATCGGCCACCGGGAGCGGTGGTTCTGATTGGGCACAGCGGGCATGTGGTGTTTGAGCAGGCGTATGGCGATCGCAAGCTGGCGGGCGAGCCGGGGCTGGATGGCGAGCCTTCGGCAGCGGAGCCGATGACCGAGGACACGATCTTCGATATGGCGTCGCTGAGCAAGTGCTTGAGCACCGCCACGGCCATCATGCAGCTGTATGAGCAGGGCAAGCTGCAGTTTGATGATCCGATGGAGAAGTACCTGCCGGCGTTTAATGCGGAGCATGATCCGGTGCGGGCGAAGGTGACGATCCGCATGCTGCTGACGCATACGTCGGGCGAGGCTCCGGACGTGAACCTGAAGGATGCGTGGGGGCTGGCCGCACCGGACTTCGCGGAGGGAGTGCATCGTGCGTTGACGACGCCGCTGATGTCGGCGCCGGGGGAGGTGTTTCGCTACTCGGATATTAATTTCATCCTGCTGGGGTACATGGTGCAGGCGCTGAGCGGGGAGCCGCTGGATGTGTATGCGCAGGAGCATATCTTCAAGCCGCTGGGGATGACGGAGACGCGGTATCTTCCGCTGGCCAAGGCTTGCGGGCCGCATCGCGTGTATGGCGCGGCGATTGGGTGGGCACCTGAGCCGAAGGGACGACATGCGGTTTGCGTGCCCGAAGGGCGACTGGAGCACTTCCCTGCTGGCGAGGATTGCGCCTACGGCACATGATGATGAGGGGAAGGCTGATCCGGCGAGCAATCCGGATTACGATCGGCTGCTGTGGGGATCGGTGGATGATCCGACGACGCGGCGGATGGGCGGAGTTGCGGGACATGCGGGCGTGTTCTCGACGGCGCATGATGTGTCGTTGTTTGCGCAGGCGCTGCTGGACCGGCTGGCGGGACGGCCGAGCAAGTTTCCGGTGAAGCAATCGACGCTGGAATTGATGACCACTCCCGAGCAGCCGGGGCATGAGGCGGGACAGCTCGCTGCTGCGAATGCTGCTGAACGCGCGGCGATTGCGGCGGGAGACAGGCCTGCGGCACCAGGGCTGGCGCCGCACTACCCAGCGGTGAAGGGCCAGGACCTGCGTGGGTATGGATGGGATATCGATAGCGCGTTTTCGAAGCCGCGCGGTGTGGTGTTTCCTATCGGGAGCTTTGGGCATACGGGCTTTACAGGGACGACGCTGTGGATGGATCCGGGGTCGGACACGTATGTGATCCTGCTGGCGAACGCGATTCATCCGCGCGGCAATCCGCCGATTTCGAATCTGCGCGGAGCAGGTTGCGACGGCGGCGGCGCGAGGCGCTGGGGCTGTATGGATCGGCGGCGTCGACTGCGGGGAGCGCGGCTGCGACGATCGCAGAGACGCGCACCGGGATCGACGTGCTGGAAGGCGAACACTTCGCGCCGCTTGTCGAAGCTGCGAGGCATCTCGATCATCCGCTTGCGATTGGGCTGCTCACGAACCAGACGGGATTGGATCGCGCGGGACGACGCACGGTCGATATTCTTGCGGTGGATTTGCCGAAGGTGGTGCCGGGCGCGCGACTGGCGGCGATCTTTTCGCCGGAGCATGGGATCTTCGGGAGGCAGGATTCGGAGCACATCCATGCTGAGGTTGATCCGGCTACCGGGCTGCATGTGACGAGTCTGTATGGGCCGACGGAGGCAGACAAGCGGCCGTCGCATGAGGCGTTGAAGGACCTGGACGCGGTGGTGATCGATCTGCAGGACGCGGGGGTTCGCTTCTACACGTATGACACCGTGACTGGATATTTTCTGGAGGCAGCAGCGAGGGAGAAGACGGTCTATCACCACGAGCTGAAGATCATCGTGCTGGATCGGCCGGACCTGATTGGGGGCGAGCAGGTGCAGGGGCCGGTGTCGGATGTCGGGCTGACGAAAGGGGTGGAAGCGTATATCGATTACATGCCGCTGCCGGTGCGCACGGGGATGACGATTGGAGAGCTGGCGCGATATATCGTTGGCGTGAAGCGGCTGGATGTTGATCTGACGGTGGTGCCGATGGAGCACTGGACGCGCGGCGAGTACTTCGATGAGACGGGGCTGCCGTGGACCAATCCGAGTCCGAATCTGCGGACGATGAATGCGGCGATTCTGTATCCGGGGCTCGGATTTCTGGACTACAGCGGGGTCTCGGTGGGGCGCGGGACGGACACGCCGTTCGAGCTCTTTGGGGCTGCCTGGATGCACGCAGCAGAGGTGGTGGAGGCGCTGGACGCGAGGCATATCCCGGGGGTCCGCTTTAGGGCGATGACCACGAGTGTGGCGGAGACGGCGAATCGCTATCCCTTCCATGGCAAGTCAATCGATGCAGTGGGGATTACCGTGACGGATCGGCGCGCACTCGACGCGGCGGAAATGGGTGTGGAGATTCTCAGCGTGCTGCATCGGCTGTATCCGGGACAGCTTGACCTGGAGAAGACGCTGCGGCTGGTGGGCAGCCGGAGCACGGTGGATGCGATGGAACGCGGAGACGATCCGCGAACGATTGCCGATGGGTGGAGACCTGAACTTGCGACGTATGAGGACGCCCGCAAGCCTTTTCTGCTCTATCATTGAGGTCGTAAAACGAGCCTTGATTTCGGTGTAGCCGCGTTGTTGCTGATGCACATCTAACTCGCCATGAAGACCTTCGACGCGATCATTATTGGAGCGGGCCAGGCTGGTCCCTCCCTCGCAGCTCGCCTCACCGCGGCCAGGCAGACGGTTGCATTTGTGGAACGCAAGCTGTTCGGCGGAACGTGCGTGAATACGGGATGCACTCCTACGAAGACGATGATCGCGAGCGCGTATGCCGCGCAGGTGGCGCGCCGATCGGCCGATTACGGCGTCTCGATCGACACGGAGGTTGAGGTCGACATGAAGGCCGTGAATGCGCGGCGAGACAACATCGTCGCCAAGTCGCGCAATGGGGTAGAGGCGTCGCTGCGTAATAACGCGAAGGTCACGGTCTTCCGAGGGACTGCGCGGTTCGAGTCGGCCACGAGCGTTCAGGTTGGGGATGAGGTGCTGGAGGCAAAGCAAATCTTTATCAATGTTGGCGGGCGGGCTGCGGTTCCCAATCTGCCTGGCATACACGATGTTAAGTTTCTGACCAACAGCAGCTTGCTTGCGCTGAACCTGTTGCCCAAACACCTTGTGGTGGTGGGCGGGAGCTATATCGGCGTCGAGTTTGGGCAGATGTACCGGCGGTTTGGCAGTGAGGTCACGATTGTGGAGAAGGGCCCGCGGCTGGTGGGGCACGAAGACGAGGACGTCTCCGCATGCGTGCAGAGCATTCTGGAAGCGGAAGGGATTCAGATCCGGACCAGCGCGGAATGTATCCACATCAAGCCGCGCGAGGACGGCGTTGTGGTGGAGACGGATTGCGAGAGCGGCGAGCCGGACATTAGCGGCTCGCACGTGCTGCTAGCCGTAGGCCGGGTGCCCAATACGGATGATCTCGGCCTGGAAAACGCTGGCGTCGCTACCGATGAGCGAGGGTACATTGTGGTGGATGATGCGCTTCGCACGAACGTACCGGGAATTTACGCACTGGGTGACTGCAATGGGCGGGGAGCATTTACTCATACGGCTTATAACGACTATGAGATCGTCGCAGCGAATCTCCTGGACAACGACGCCCGGCGAGTCTCGGATCGGATTCTTTGCTATGCGCTGTACCTTGATCCGCCGCTAGCGCGCATTGGTCTCACGGAAGATCAGGTGCGGCGATCAGGCAAGCCCGCGCTGATCGCCACGCGGCCCATGACACGCGTGAATCGGGCGGTTGAGAAGGGCGAGAGCCTGGGGTTCATGAAGGTGCTGGTGGATGCCGAGAGCAAGCTCATCCTGGGAGCCTCGTTGCTGGGCGTGGGATGCGATGAGGCAATCCACTGCCTGCTGGATGTGATGTACGCGCAAGGCGCCGTATACCACGATCTCGCGGGCGGTCCATATCCACCCAACGGTGTCGGAGCTGATTCCCACGCTGCTGCAATCGCTGAAGCCCCTGGCGTAACAGCCAGGAGCGCGACGATGTATGGTGAATGCGTGGACATCCACTTTGATGTTTGCAAGGGAGATACGCATTGACGTCACCGACGGCTGCCGTGCTGGGCGAAGTGGGGCTTCCCGCTTCGATGCGCGAACTTGCGTCGCGAAGCTGGGACGTGGTCGTAGTTGGCGCGGGACATAACGGGCTGGCGTGCGCTGCGTACCTGGCGCGGGCGGGCAAGCGGGTGCTGGTGCTGGAAGCACGAAAGCGGGTTGGCGGGGCATGTACGATCGAGGAGCCGTTTCCTGGCGTGTACATGTCGCCGTGCGCTTATCTCGCCGGATTACTCCATCCGCTGGTGGCGCGCGAACTCAACTTGGCCGAACGGGGATTTCAGTGGACGCCCGCGGTCAATGGACTCTTTGTTCCGTTTCTGGATGGCTCGAGTATTCAACTGTGGGATGATGACGAGGCCTGCGAAGCGGAGGTGCGGCGATTTTCTCCGGCGGACGTGCATGGCTGGCGTGCGATGAATGATGTGATTCGGCGGCTGCGGGATACGTTGCGGCCGGAAGGTGATCAGGACGCATGGATTGGGGATGCGCCAACGGCCGAGGCGATCGATCGACGGATCGGGACCGATGACGAGGCGAAGCACCTGCTGTATGACTGGTCGATGGCGGAGTTCGTAAAGCGTTATCTGCGGGATGAGCGGCTGCAGTCGGCGTACCTGGGACAAGGAGTGATCGGCACCAACGCGAGTCCGTTTGACGCCGGCACAGCTTCCATTCGCTTTCATCATGCGTCGGGGAGATTGGGCGGAATGCCCGGCATGTGGGGATATGTGCGCGGCGGAATGGGGATGGTGTCTTTCTACTTTTGCGACGCGGCGAAGGAGGCTGGCGCGATTGTCGCGAGCGGCGTCGCGGTGGCGAAGATCGTGCCGGGCGAAGGTGTCGTGCTGGAAGGTGGAGAGAGGATTCACGCGGCGGTCGTGGTGTCGAACGCTGATCCGCAGCGAACGCTACGGATGCTTGGGCAAGATGCGGACAGAGGCTGGCGAGAGCAGATCGAGCGCATTCCGATTGAAGGATGCACGGTGAAGCTGAATGTATTGTTGCGGGAGCTACCCGACTTCCTCGCGCGCCCCGGAGTGGATCAACCGCATCACTATGGGCAGATCAATGCGCCGCTCACGCATGAAGAATGGAAGACTGGGTATGCTGCTTCGCGGCGCGGTGAGCTGCCGGAGCAGTTGTGGTGTGAGCTGTACTTCCAGAGCGTGCATGATCGAACGGTGGCGCCCGCGGGACAGCATACGATGTCCGTGTTTGCGCAGTATGTTCCGTACCGATTTGCGCACGGCACGTGGGACGATCGCCGCGAGGAGGTAAAGCGACTGGCGCTCAGGTCTTTGGGACGGTACTGTTCAAATATTGAGAGCGCAGTGATCGAGGCGCAGGTGCTGGGGCCACCGGATATTGAGGAGAAGGTGGGACTGACGGGCGGCCACATCTTCCAGGGAGAGTGTTTGCCGCAGTTCATGTGGGCAAGGAGACTGACTGCGCGCACGCCGATGAAGGGCGTCTATCTGTGTGGTGCGTGCACGCACCCGGGAGGCAGCGTGATCGGGATCAACGGTCGCAACGCGGCGATGGCTGTGCTGAAAGATATCCACAACGCGTAACGGAACCGTGCGCGGCGAAGTGCGTATCGACACTCATGCGTTGGTCCGTTCGACGGCGTAAACAAAGCGGCATACAATTTGACACCCTACCGGCCGGGTGTCATCATGAAACACACATTATTCGTTTAGCGATGGAATTTGCTCAAGATCGAATCGGTCTTGACGAAACCAAGTGCACCAGCTGTGCATCAACGACAGCCACCCGCAGAGTTCCGGGCTGATATACGACCTAGTTCCTGGGTCGAGCCTGCATGCAATTGAAAGGAGTGGCTTTCTAGGCCGGAGCCCGCTACAGTATGCGCTACAGTGTTTGCACGCTCGGCGGGTATGGCTCTGGCAGGACGATCGCGGGACTTTCCTGGGCAAGAAAACCTTCCTCTCCCGCCGTCCACCGCCAGTAGAGCCATAGCATGGCGATCACCACGGCGAGGGTAAGGCAAGCAGAGAATCCAACCCCGAGCGAGTTCCACAGTGGCGACGCCACCCGACCATCGAGAAACCGCTGCGGCATGCACCGGTAAATGGGCGCGGGCCGCACCAAAAACATTCCTAGAAGAGCGAAGACCGACCACACCGCGGGGGACCGCCGCAGCATCAGTACAGCGCTCAGGCAGAGCAGGAGCAGTGCTCCGTCGTAATATAGATGGTAGATCCCAACCAGAGCAATCGGCAGTAGCGCCGCGAGCGCCAGCCTGTCATTCCGCAGTCGCGCTCTCCGGTCGATCGCCAGCCAAACGGCAACCAGAACGCCAGCCACCGCCATTCCCAGATAGCGCGATGCAGGCACGCTCCGCAGCCACGGATACAGCGCGACCTGTAGATTCAGCAGCAGATATCGCCGTGGCTCGCTATAGCTGACATCGGCCCACTGCCCTGGGCCGTTGAAGAACCGCTGCGTCTCCAGATAG
Source organism: uncultured Acidobacteriaceae bacterium (assembly GCA_963762375.1). GTDB lineage: Bacteria > Acidobacteriota > Terriglobia > Terriglobales > Acidobacteriaceae > Granulicella. The sequence continues at coordinate 144,619 of CAVXKP010000020.1, read as the reverse complement.
TCGGCCATCCAACGGGGCTCTACATGACCAATCAACCGCACGCCGCACAGTGTCAGGCTGACCGCGACCGACACCGCAATCGCCAGTGCGACCCAGCGCCGACGCACGGCCAAGAATACGAGGAAGAAGATGCCCAACTGAGGCTTGACCGCCAGCGTGAGCCCAAGTAGCAAACCTGTCAGCCACGTCGTTTGCAACAGTTCATCGCTACACAGCATGAGTAGCAGACCAATCAGCGGCACGCTCACGTTATCCGAGTGCAACCCCGCCAGCAGCGGCGCCCATAACAGCGCCATCACGATCAGCAGAAATCGTCTCGGCTCCCTGCGCGTCTCCGCTAGCGAACACCCTAGCATCCATACCGCTGTTCCGCACAGCACCAATCCCAGCAGCAGATTCAGCACCGCCGCCGTGTGCGGCGAAAGGGACCGCAACGGATAAAACACAGCCAGCGCGCCCGGTGGATAAAACACACCCAACTGGTAATGGTATGGCCCATCGCCCGCCAGTGCCCGCACGCCCGTGGTCAGAAAGTCGAAGTCATTGCCATGGGTATTCATACCGTCCAGAAATGGCCGTACGCCTGTTGTATAGCAGACCAGCACAGCCACGCAGGACATCGCATAGCGCAGCAGGCGTTCTCTTCCCCGATTAACTTCGCGGACAACTGCGTCCATCTTCGACAATGCCTCAGCTCACCTATCGGCGAAGGGTCAGGAATGGTTTAGCTTCCGTTCATCACTACCACGCCGTCGCCACACTATCCCTCGTCAGCGGTTTTGCCGCCACCGGCCCCTTCAAGCGCAGCGTCCGATCCGGCGCCGCCATCATCTCATCCAGCCTGTTTACGAGACCCGGTCCTTCGCCGAGCCTGCTGGCCCCCTCCCCCCGTGCCCTTCGATGCCATCCTCGATGAGGTACAGGGCTCAAGTGTTGTCGCAACCGAGGCTGTCCTGATTGCTGGGCTGCGCCAGAGCGGCAAGATTGCACCGCGACTTTTTACGCTCAGTGCTGGATCAAAGTCTCCCTGTGATGCAAAAACAGGCAGCGGGGAGCATCGTCATCCAAGCCAATATAGCCAGTCAATACCGTCCATTCCATGATGGATTGCCTGAGTCAGGGTCCCACCCCCGGTCGCTAAAGTCGCACTTTGTTGCGCCGATAGGTTCCTTACGCAGCGGTTATTACAAACCGTTCTGGAGCTGAACCGATGGCATCTGCCGACTCTCGCAACATCAAAGGACCCCAGCCGCACTGGCGACCGAGCTTTTCTTCGGACGTGGGCGATCTATCGCCGAGCCCGAGTCCACCCGCAAAGCAAACCCAAACGGTCCAGACGCTTTCCAACATGCCATCGCCAAGGCCCGCGCATCCGGCTGAGATCGATCGCCGCAAGATTCTCTCCACCGAGGTTAGCCAAAAGCAGATTTCCGCCACGGCGGACCGGCAGGTCAAGGGTCAAGGACTCCTCATCATCGGCACAGGAGCTACGGCGCGGGACGTTCGCAACTATCTCGCCTCCCTACCTCATACCAACTATGACTTCCGGGGTTTCGCTGGTACACCCCGTCAGATATTTCGAACCCGTGCGACCGATGCAGAGCAAATCTCCAATGCACGGGACATCATCGCTCTGGCACGCTCCAGGTTCGTGGACGAAGTCATCTTCATCGAACGGCCCTCCTTGGAGCTCGAAGCCGATCTGCTGAGCGAGGCCGCTCCGCACAGCATCAACATCCGCTTTATCCCCAATATATCGGAGACGCTTCGCGCACCGCAGACCATTCGTTCTATCGGTGATCTGCCCACCATACTGCTGCACAGGCCCGCGCCTCGAACGATCGAGAAAATCGTGAAACGCATCCTGGATGTCATCTTCAGCTCTATCGGTCTCGTTGTGCTGGGCCCCCTGATGCTGCTGATCGCCATCGCCGTTCGATTGGACTCCGCCGGCCCTATCTTCTATGCAAGCCCCCGCATCGGGAAAAAGGGTCAGGTCATTTACTGCCACAAGTTCCGCACCATGGTGTGCAATGCAGCCGCTCTGCTCTCATCGGTCGCTCATCTAAACGACCGCGATGGCGTCTTCTTCAAGATCAATAAGGATCCTCGCATCACGCGCATCGGCGCCGTCCTCAGAAAGTACTCACTGGATGAGCTGCCACAGCTCTGGAACGTTCTGCGCGGAGACATGAGTCTGGTAGGGCCGCGGCCGTGCATTCCAACGGACATATCGCATTACAAGACGCCCCACTACATTCGTCACGACGTGCTTCCCGGGCCTGACCGGCCTGTGGCAGGTGGAGGCGCGCAACGACCCATCCTTCGAGCGCTACATCCAGCTCGATAACAAGTACGTCGATGAGTGGTCGAACTGGCTCGACTTGAAGCTGATCGCGCGGACCTTTCGCGTCGTCCTGATGGGAACCGGCGTCTAGCAACCCTTCGCCATCCCCGTTCCACAAGGCCCATACGGCCAATTTAGGAGTACCTGCATGTCCTCACCAACGGTCCAGACGCCTCAGCCCTCCTCCGCGCTGTCGTCTTTCGCCCCGGAAGTGCGGACGGTCGCACAAGCGCCCCGTATCCATCTTGGCCATCTTGCGGTTGATGCCTACACCAAGCCTGACTTCTTGCGCGCGGTCCTCGACCACGCACTCCATGGCCGGGGGACCCGCCATATCGTCACGGCCAACGCACAGTTTTACGTACTCGCAGAGAAAGATCTTCTCTTTCGCCGTTGCGTCGCGTCGGCGGAGTACATCTGTGCAGACGGGATGTCGCTGGTATGGGCCTGCAACCGGCTGATGCATACAAGCATTCCCCGCATCAACGGTACCGACCTCATCGAGGAGATATGTCGGGATGGCGCCGCGCAAGGCCTGCGCGTATTTCTTCTGGGGGGTAAGGCGGGTGCGGCGGAGGCGACCACATCGGTTCTGGAGGCACGCTATCCCGGCATCGTCATCGCCGGGACGAGCTGCCCCGAGTTCGGCTTTGAGCGCAGTGCGGAGACGCTCGATCCAGTACTGGAACACATCGCACGAGCGCAACCCCAGGTCATCTTCGTCTCACTCGGCGCGCCCAAACAGGAATTTTTCATTCATCGATATCTGCGCCCTCTGCAGGTTCCTCTGGCCGTCGGTATCGGTGGAAGCTTTGAGCTAATTTCCGGCCAGATTGATCGAGCTCCGAGGTGGATGCAACGTTCGGGACTGGAGTGGGCGTTTCGTTTCGCCCAGGAACCGCGGCGTTTGTGGCGCCGTTACCTCGTCGGTAACCTGGAGTTCCTTTGGGGCCTGGCTCGTTGGCGATTCAAGCGAGCCCTTCGGGCGCGACGCAGCGGCGTGCTAAACAACCGCACACGAGAGTTTTAGGGCATCACTCCATGACCAGGAAACGGCGAATCCTCTTTCTGCATCTCGGCCACGATTTCGGCGGAGTCGAGGTCTACCTCTGCAATCTGGCGCAGTTGCTGCGCGACGATGCCGAGGTCGTAGCTCTATGCTCGCACCCACAGCTAATCGATAGCCTGCAGGCCCAATCCGTGCAGGTGCTGAGGTTCCCCAAATTACCGGCCCTTTGCGCGGCGTGCGCTTTCTGATGGCAGCCGTCCTTCTGCCGTTCGTCGTGTGGAAGCACCGGATTGACACCGTTCACATCAACGGACACTGGGAGTCGATGCTGCTCGCTCCTGCCCGTATACTCGGTTGCCGGTAATCTCCACGCGCCACACAACATGGGGCACCCCCTTGCGCGCCTGGTGGCACGCGCCCAAACGCACTCTCTCTGCGCTAATGCATAACGTCAATGCGCGATTTGCTCATCGCGTTATCTGCGTTTCAGACGCCGTAGCCTGCGAAGTGCGCCGCGTCGTTACGGCTGACAAGATCCTCGTGATTCCAAACTGGATGTCGTACTCGCCGCGCTCAGTGCACCGCATGACAGATCACAAGAAGACGCGGTTACTGTTTGTCGGTCGCATGGATATTCTCAAGGGACTGCCCCTTCTCCTGGATGCCATCCACGACATGCCCGACGTTTCGCTCACCGTGGTGGGAGATGGCGCGATGCTGGCCCAATTCCAACGGCAGACCATGGGACTGGATGTATGTTTCGCTGGATTTCATCGGAATGTTCGGCCCTTCTACGATGCTGCCGACATCTTCGTGATGCCTTCGCTCGGTCCCGAAGGACTTCCGCTTGTCTCGATTGAAGCGATGGGCAATGGGCTTCCCTGCCTCTTCAGCGATCTTCCGGTTCATCGTGAGATCACCGATGGGGGCCACACCGCCAGATTGTTTCGCACCGGCGACGCGGCCGATCTCAAAGAGCAACTTCGCTCGCTCATCGGCGATGAGAGACAGCGCAAGGAACTGGCGCGCGCGGGCTACCAAAGGGTCCGGGCACTCTACAGCGCGGCAGCCGCACATGGCAGTTACCTCAACGCATTCGATCTCGCACCCTCCGCAGCCTGCAGCACGACTGGCGAGATCCAGGCCGCCATAGGGACGTCCTAATGCGCTCGTCCTCATCTACCGAGATGACCTGCTGCCGCCCCGCGAGATTCACAACCGTATACCGTCAAAGAGCTTCGACTGGCTCAAGTCCACGCGCGTTTAGCCTACGCCGCGGTCCATACCATCGCGCTGGCAGTCGACGCGTTCTCCGCGGTAATCCTAAGCGAGTGTCTTTCGTAGGGCATTTGCGACGGCATAGAACGCAGGCTTTCGGCGCATCGTCCCATCGATGAGTCCTGGCCGGTGAGGTTTGCCATCGACGCGGTCAAAGTAGGCGCCATGCATCGTGTCGAGCCAGTCAGAACCGTCCCACGGCGTCCAGAAGATCACCTGCTCGATTCCAGCGCGCGGGACGATCCGCTGCAGATAGTCAGAATAAGTGCGCGCCACCGCATCGTCACGCTCGGTGAAGCTGCCGGGAATCTTCGTGTCACTCACATCCAGTTCGGTGATGAGTATCTTCAACCCGAGCGATCGAATGGCCAGAATGAACTTGTTCTGGGAGTCGTTCTCCACCGCGTCCGCTGCACTTAGATGAGACTCCAAGCCGATCGCTTGAAGGGGAACGTTGCGCTTTAGCAGGTCTTCCACCAGCGTCAGGTTCTGCTGGCGGGCCGCATCGTTCCAGTTCGATTGCTCCACGCCAGTGAGGTTCAGCACCCGCAATGCATGGGGGTCTGCCGCAGCGGCGGTATGGAACGCAACATCCAGATAGGTGGGACCGATAAGATCGAGCCACGGCCGCGGCGCCTGCTGCCCCGTGAGTGCATTCCGCCAGGTAAACAGCGGCTCATTCACCACGTCCCACGAGTCCACCCGGCCTGCATACCGCTTCACGACAGTTGAGATGTGTTCTTCGAGATAGTGAGCCGCATTGGATCGTGTCAGGGTGCTATCGGCCCACCAGGGCAGCCAGTGGTTCCAGCATAGATTATGGCCATGGAAGCGCATTTTATGACGCTGGGCAAACTCGACCATCGCGTCGGCGCGGGTGAAATTGTAGGTGGTGGGAGATGGGCGCAAAAAGGAGGTCCACTTCAGCTCCTGTCCGGCCGTAAGCGTATTGAAGTTTTCCACGAGGAACGCCGCAAACGCAGAGTCCTGCAGGTCCGCCCACGTAGCCTGCGCCCCGAGCCGTACACCGGCTCTGACACAGCTCTTGAGCGACTGCTCTGCTATGTTGAGCATGCAGGCGGTCGACGGACAAGACTGCCGCCGCGGAGGCCGCGTTTCGCAAGAACACTCGTCGGTCCATAACTTTCATCTCCTAACAGGTAAGTGCCGGTACCAGCAGATGGGTTGCGCATCGCTCAGTCTTGAGTGCCAGAAGTGCTATCCAACGCAGCAAACGAAAGCCGCCACCTCGACTCCGCGGGAGCCTCGCCCCAGCATTCGCATCGGACGAAGACTTCATCGGCAAGGAAGATAAAAACGTGACATCGGGATGGTAGCGGAAATCCGAGGTTGCGATCGCGGAGCGCGTGGCCTTGCGCGGCAGGGTGGGAGATCTCCACAAACGGGACGGCTGTACCGGGAGAAGGGTGGCCTGAACAGCGCCCGCACAGGATACGCTAGTTTGTCACCCTGGCTAACGGATCAACTGCAGGGGTTTGACGGCGGTGGAGGTACAGGAACGTGGACCAGTTGATGACGCCCAGCGAGCCGTCCGTGATCAGGCTTGCCAGGGCGGCCCCCTTCCAGGACCAGTGCGGCAGCCAAAGCATGCACAGTGCAAGATTCAAGACCGCAGCAAAGATATGCGACGCGGTACGGTACCATTGCGAGGTGCAACCAGAGATCGCGTTTCCGGCGGCGTAGTGAAAGCAGCGTAACAACGGAATCAATGCCAACATACGGATTGCCGGCGCTGAGGCGGCGAATGACGGTCCAAGGAGGTGCGCAAATCCGGGCGCCGTCCAGACCAGAACGGCAAACGCCGTCACCGCATAGAGTGACGAATACTTGAGTAGCTTGAGGATGAAGGGAAGCAGGCCCTTGCTTCCGGCACCGCCCCGCTCAAAGATACGCGGCATCGCCGCTGTATAGAGTGCACGCACGGGTGCCGTAGCCACCTCGATGATGCGGTAGGCTGCTGCATACGTGCCGGCAGCCTCGATAAAGCCATAGCTTGCCAACATGGTCTTGTCGATGTCGTTGTAAATAGAGTAGGAAGAGGAGGAAAGCGCAAAGCTCAAGCCTTCGCTGCACTCTCGCCTGCTGAAGCGGGTCCACTTCGGCCGAACCAGCAGCCGATGGACGATCCACAGCGCTAGCAGCCCGCCCAATAGAGAAAAGAAGCTGTAAGTAAAGGTCCAGAGCAATACCGTTGCGCGCACGGCCATCCGTCTGCAGTAGAGGGTGAGACACAGTGCAGCCAGCGTCCGTGCCAGTCCCATCAATGCGTTTAGCCGCGCGGTCCAAGCCAACTGGTGCCGCGCCTGGAAGGCTTGTCCCGCAAGGTCAACAGCACGCGCGCAAAACACCTCCGAGATCGCGATGCAACATACGATCTTTAGCACATTGGCGTGAAAGACAACGCGGCTTGCCGCCAGCACAATAACGGTGATCACGATGCCACCCAGGCAAAGCATCGATAGGGCTTTGCCCCAGCTTGCAGGCAGACACGCGGGGTTGCGGCTCGCTTCGCGCAGCATCACCATGCCGAAGCCGAGGGTGCTGTAGGGGCTCAGCACGGCCACCAGGGAGTACACGCCGACGAACAGACCGTAGTCATAACTGCCGAGTGTTCGGCTGATCATGATGAAATACACCGCCTGAAGGCCGACTGTCGATATTTGTCCAAGCGTGGTCCACATCGTGCTCTTACGTAACGTGCTGGTCCCCATTAGAGCGACTCCGTGTAACTGCCAATCGCAGTGCGGCGTATCGCAAGCCGCACAGGAGTGCCGGACCCTCTCGCCATTGGCAAAGCAATATGGAACAGCCGCCCAACAGTCCTCACGCTTCCCGCTTCCATCGGCATGGCTACTTGAACGATTTGTTTCGGCATGGGATCTCTCGTTCCATGGAAGCGAACAGCATTGAGAATTCATAGAGCAGGTGAAGGCAACCCAATCAATGCAGATGCCATGGCCAGCGGGCACGGACGGTATTCAGCGTGAAGCCGTAAAGCTCGGAAGGATCTGAGGACTGAGAGGCCGCGTCCCGGTAAACGACCGACAGCGCTGACGAAGCTCCGACGACTGTCGCGCAAACAACTCTAGTCCGCAGACGCTGGAGACAAATAGCGCCCACATCAAGCTTGGTGTAGAGATAAGGACGCTCTCGTCGAGGTTGTAAAGTACGATCAACACAAGGCTGATCACGAGCCACAAATTGAGGTGCATCTCACGCGACTGGATAAGCTGCCATATCCTCCACACGCATTGCAGCAGCACAACGCAGAATGCGGCCAGCCCCAGCGATCCGAGGCACAACCAGATGTCCAGGAAGCCATTATGCGCATGCGGAGCACTCCAGTGCATAGCCAGCACAATCCTTGCCGACGGTCCTGCAAGCCCATCCCAGAATGCGCCATAGCCGTACCCCAGGATCGGACGTTGAAGGATCGATTGCCAGACCTGCGCCCACAGTGGGATTCGGCCAGTGAGTGTTGGGTCACGGTTGAGTAGCTTGAGAATGTCTGGGGTAAACTGCATCGCCATGAAACTTGTTAGACCAGAGAAGATCGCGAGCAACCAGAACAGCAGCGCCCGGGTGTGTGCGTCAAATCGGGTAAGTCGGCGAAGAACTTGCACCAGAATCACCATCCCCAGCATCAGCAATAGCGCTCCGCTGGAGTCAGCTTTGATAATGATGACGGAGAACAGAATAAACGACATGATCTTCCATACGCGCGTCACTACCGAGCTTGACTGGTAGATCAGGCCAGCAGAGAGCCCCACCACCATCACCATCGCGCATTGGTTCTTTTGGCAGAAGACACCCTGCCATGCTCCGGCATGCATGTCGTGGTCGGTAGCGTATTGTGGAGCAATCAACACTAGAAGAATGCTGGCCACGGCCAGGATCGACGCGGCGGCCAGCAACATTCTTACCTGCGTTCGTTGCGGAAACCGCACCGCAAAGTAAAGACCGAAGAGGCTGGTGGCGAGTAGGCTGACAACCCTTCGCAGGGAGAGTTCGGCGTTCTGAGACCAAGAGATCGAAGCCACCGCAATCGTTAGGTACGGGACAAGCGGCAGAAACGCGAACGCCCCCCGTAGGACGCTGCGGAGCCTCAATATCACTGGAAAGAGAGCCGCCAACACAAGGCTACCAACTACGATTTTGCTTGCGGGGCTTGAAAGTCTCGAGTTATAGAACTGAAACCCAGGTTCGCTTGAGCTCTTCCCCGACATCAGCACTTGAAGATAACCGCCCATTGCGATCAATATCAGCAGACCGGTACCCCAAGCCTCTTCTTTCTTCGATTGCCACATAGTCGTCTCTCCGTTGCTATGTTTAGAAGTGGTATACCGCAGCCGTGCCGGCGACACTCAGAATGCCCGTAGTGCTCATGAGGAGGTTCTTGCCGAAGCTGAAGGGAACCCAAAGCACGTCGTTGGCCTTCAACTGCATGTCGGGGACCTTCCCCTTTTGCATGTCTTTGATCGAGATCGTGATCTCCGTCGAATTGCCTTCTGGAGTGCGTCGCAACAGCCGCACCCGGCCACCCAGGGAGGTGGTGTTATTTCCTGCGGCCATGGCGATGGCCTGGAGTGCAGTCATCTTGGAGTCGTCCTGCATGACGTATCCTCCCGGCTGATGGACATCGCCCAGCACATACACGATGCCCGCCTTGGGCACCATCACGATGTCGCCCGGATAGACCATTACCTGCGCCGCTAATGCCTTGTCGGAGTTATTGGACAGAAAGACCTCCTCCCTGGCATGGAGCGATCCGCGATGCTGGACCGTGATGTGTCTGTCGGCGACGGGTGTAAGTCCGCCTGCGAAGGCGATAGCGTCGACTACGCTGCGGGGAGCAGTCGCTGGATACGCACCCGCTTTCTGAACCTCTCCCACTACCGAGATCGACTGCGTCGCATACTCCTCGACGAGCAACGAAACCTGCGGAGACTTCAGGTAGTTCGCCGCTTCATAGCTTTCTGCTACCACCTTCTGTGCCTGCTGCGGCGTAAGACCCTCCACATGAATGCCGCCGATCAAGGGAAGTGTGATGTTGCCGGCTGCGTCCACCCGCGACTTGGCCGCCAGATCAGGCTCGCGGAACACGGTCACATTGACCAGGTCGCCGGCGCCGATCAGGAGGTAGTCTTTCTGTGCAGAGGTTGTTGCATCCGCGCCCTGCGCTATTGCCAACGGGGCGCCTAACGCTAGGGGCAGAAGGGCCATCGAGAGGAGAGACAGAACAATTTGATTAGCCGGCGATGACATGGTCGGTGCTCCTTGAGAATGTCCGGTTCGGAAAGCCCTTGTATCCGTAGTACTGTTCGTATTCCTGAGAGGTCTGCTCGAAGGCGTTGAGCACGACACCGACGGTCCCGGGATCAGCATGGCGGCTCAGCGCTTCATACGAACGCATGAAGGCGGCCTTCGGGGTGCTTCCATAGCGCGCCACGAGAAGATCGAAGTCAGTGTATTGGTTGAGCACCAGGGAGTCGGTCACCGACAATATCGGAGCGCTATCCAGCAGTACGTAGTCGAACTCTTTGCGCCACCCCGCCATCAGTTGCCCCATTCGTTCCGAGGACAGCAGTTCCGAAGGGTAGGGAGGTTTGGGACCGGAGGGCAGAAGGTAAAGCCGGGGAATCTCTGGGACGGCTTGCAACTCTGGCTCGCTGCCAACCCTGGAAAGGAGAGCGGTTGAAAGACCTTTCTGGTCCAGCATGCCCCTAATCGCGTCGATAGGATGACTCTGACTGCGGAAGTCTGCGTCGACCAGTAAGACCTTTGCTCCCTGGCGCGCAAGCAGTGTGCCCAGGTTCATCACCACTGTCGTTTTGCCCTCACCCGAAAGTGCACTCGACACCTTGATCACCTTCGGCCTGACAGGCAATCTGGAATTGGTCAGCGACGTACGCAGGGTACGAATCGATTCGACATAGGGTGAATTTGGTCGCAGAGCTGCCATGGGGAGGACCGGATCTCCGTTGCCCAGCAGGTTGGGAAACAGGGTGATCCGGTTGATCGCCAGGTCTCCGGCGCGTAGACGATAGGTCGGCAGCACAGCAAAAACTGGACGTTGCGCGACCAATTCCACATCGTCGACGGTGTTCACGCGTTTGTCCATCATGTCGACAAAAACTCCTACAAGGACCCCCAGCAGCAGGCCTGCGACGGCGGCAATCGGGAGGTCGACGGGCGCATAGGGCATCTTTGGTCGAGCCGGGACCCCTGCGGCATCCACCACACTGACATTGGTGGATTTCAGGCCCTGCATGATGCCGGTCTCCTTGAGCTTCTTCTGCAGATCGTTGTACAGCGCGCGGCTGTCGTCGGCCTCGCGCTTGGCCAACTCAAACTGGATCGAATTGTCGTTGGCCTCGAGGGCGATTTCCTTCTGCGCCTCGAAGTCCTGTTTGGCCTTGTTGGCTTGTTCGGTGGCGACCTCATAATCTGTACGTGCGCGTTCGCCGACCCGGATGAGCTCTGCCTGAAGAGAAGATTGCACTCCCGCAAGTTCCGCCCTGGTGTCGGCGATCTTCGGATAGGCGGAGCCATAGTGCGCAATGTCTTCCTGCAGTTGGGACTCCAAGGTGGCCTGCTGGAGCTGCAACGATTGCACTAGGGCTAACGCATTGGTCTGGAGAGGAGTTCCCGGGGTGCCGGCAAGATTTGAGATCATCTCAGGATGCCCGCTGCTCACTTCCTTGTACACCGCCTCCTTCAAGATGCGGTTGCTCTCGGTGGCGCTTACCTGGGCGTTGAGATCCTCCAGCTTCGCCAGCACGATGTTGTGGTCGTGGGTGTCGTCGGTGCCGAAGATGCCGGTCCCGCGCTGCAGCTCCATCGACTTGGACTCGAGATCCTCTGTCCGGGCCAACAGGTCGGCCAGTTGGGCGCTCAGCCATGTCGATACCTGCGCGGTTGCCGTGAAGCGATTCTGGAAGACATTATCCTGGTAGTCCGGGATGAGGGTGTTCACCACCTTTGCATCCAGACGTGGGTCTGAGCCGGTGTAGCGAATCTGGATCAGACGCGTGCCAGCCACCGGGGTAACGCTCAGCCGGCTTGCGAATGCACGCAGAAACCGCGAGCGGCGCACAGGAGCATCCTCCAACGAAATGCTCTGCTCCTCTGCCTTCGGCTCCCAGGGCTTCATCCAGGAAGGAATATGGATCGGATGCGTTTTGCCCGCGTAGTCATTGGTGTGTTCAAGGTCCAGCTGGCGCGCAACCTCGAGCGCCAAGGTCTCGGACTGCAGGATACTCACCTGCGTTTCCAGAGTGATGTTGTAGTCCAATGGATCCGACGTCGCGTTGTTCTCACCTGAGATCGATCCCTCCAGGCCGAAGCTATCGGAGTCTTCTTTTTGAATCTGGATATTACCGGTTGCAACATAGCTCTTGGTACCGGCGATGCACCAGACAAGGCATAGGAACACGATCGCGCCAGCCGTAAGTTGAATCGGCAACTTGCGACGTTTTAGAAAATTAATCAAATCCATGACCGATAAGACCCTGGAGGGTTCATTGCTCTGAGAACTATCGAGCAAATAAGGCGGCGTATACATAGTGTTCTCCGTTGCTACACCACTTATCGTCCGCTCTGCGGCTCGCATTAGATCAATCCAGAAAGGGTTCGCTGTATTGCGCACTAATTCTCAGGGGAAGGAACGTCTCGCAGCATCGCATCAACACATCACGTTTCCTTGAGCTCTGATGTCCCTCGCCGTCCCATCTACTCGCTGAGGCCCTTGCATGTGGCTCCATTACCCCGCTGAAGTTCCTTGGTATCTCGTCGATAGATAGCTGCGGGGATAAAGAATCATGAGGATGCCGGTCAATGGAGAAACAGGATGCTTAGGCTCCCATCGATGGGGGACGATTCTGGAGTGTGACGACTCAATAGCGACGGGCGGGCCTCGATGCTGAGCAGAGATCCACGTCAAACCCCGGATCCGGACCAACACACAAACCGCTTCATGGTCAGCATCGTGATCCCCACGCGGGGCCGGCCGCTTCTGTTGCAACGAGCCATCCGTAGCGTGCTGATGCAGACGCATCAGGACTTCGAAGTGGTCGTTGTTCTGGATGGCGTCGATGCCGAGAGCAAAGCGGCTGTTGAGGAGTTTCGGGAGCCAAAGATCCGGTTGTTGACGTTACCGACAACGGCGGGGGGAGCTGTTGCGCGCAATGCCGGGGTCGCAGCGGCGAGGGGAAGGTGGATCGCATTTCTCGACGATGACGATGAGTTCGAAGCAGAGAAGCTGGCGCTGCAACTGCAGTCGGCGTTGCGCTCTGATTCGGCTGAACGGACGTTGACCACGTGCAAGGCCAAGGTGGTCGAGACCCGCATCACGCGGGTCTGGCCCACTCGGTTTCCCGCTCCCGGGGAGCCACTCGTAGAGTACCTGTTCTGCCGCAATGGTATGCGGAAGGGAGAGTCGTTTATGCAGAGCTCGACATTCTTCTTGTCGCGGGCATTAGCTCTCCGTGTCCCCTTTCGGCAAGACTTGAAGCGACACCAAGACTGGGACTGGGCGGTGCGACTGCAGCGAGAAGTAGGAGTAGAAGTCGTGGCCGTGCCGCAAGTCCTTACGGTGTATCACCGCGAGGACGGCCCCTCGATGACACGGCAAATCAGTTGGGAACAGTCGCTCCATTGGGCAAAGGAGGTCGTGTGGCCGGAATCGAGGAAGGCCTATTCCTTTTTCATTGCTACGCAATGTGTAACCCTTCTGGATCCGGAGCAGTGCTGGAAGTGGCGTGTGCTGCGACGTCTTTTCCAGGAGTGTTTTGGCTGCGGCAAAGCCACCCCCCTGTGCGCTCTCCTGTTTACATACTTCTGGATGCGTGCCCTGTGTAACAGCCAGTATTTCGAGGTAAAGGCGGAGGGGTTGTCGTAGCGCTTGATGAGCACCTGGCTTGGAGTTTCGGCATTGAATTCGAGGCCGCGTGAGTGGTTGCCATGCCACGTCAATTGGAGCTGAAGCGCTTTTTCTCATGGCGCCGGAAATTTCGCCGATAGGCTTGGCATGAAGTCCGTCGCGATCTCGAGTTACGAACACAGTTGGGCGCGTTTGTTCCGTCCAACCTGACGCTGGCTATCTGCTGTAACGCTGAACAAGCTGACGGTCAAAGCTCAGGAGAAAGCAGCCACCGCTACAACATTCGCTACAGTGCATTCTTGAGGGGGGTGCGAGAAATCGCTACGCTATTGACGCGAATGGTCGGGGCGGAGGGATTCGAACCCCCGACCCTCTGCTCCCAAAGCAGATGCGCTACCAGACTGCGCTACGCCCCGACAGATTCATCATATCAACTCAACGCCAACCAGGCGCGCGCAAAGAGTGGAGGATAGACCCTCCGATCCATAGCAAGAACAGGAAGGGCAGCATTGCGAGAGCGAGCAGTCCCAGCCCGAGCAGCCCCATGAACAACCAGTCTTTCCCGAGTATCCCTGCGTCGCCACCGCGAGGCTGCGTTCCAGCAGATGATAGTTCCGCCGGTTGGCTCGCCAGCCAATATCAAACAGATTCCCCAGCACCGGGACCATGCCCACCACGACCTCGATCGCCAGGTTGGCCACCATGCGCGCGATCGTGATCAGGGGTACCCCGCGGAAGTATGCCGCCAGAACGATAATGCAGCTCGCCAGACCACCCAGGACATCGCCGACTCCCGGGAATAAATCCGACGATGCCGTCGAGCCCAAAGCGAATATTCGTCCCTGGAATCCGAAACCACGTATCGAGCACGCGGGAGAGCAGGTCGAGGTTCTCGTCGCGAAAGGCTCCGCCCCCTCCGCCCAGCCGTGGACGAACCGCGCCTCGCGCAGAACCGGGTGGCAGAATCTCCGGCTGGCGTTGTTCTTACCGTCATGGCGCACTCTCCCTCTTCGCTTCTGCTTCGTAGGATGCTACAATCAAGATCGATACGGCGGCTATAGTTCAGTGGCAGAACGCCGCTCTGTGGCAGCGGATGTCGTGGGTTCGACCCCCACTAGCCGCCCCAATCCTTAACTCAGTGCTTGCCCATCTCGGCGCGCTTCCGTGCGCGTAACATCCTCTGATGCACAGCGAGACTGCCTTGCCGCGCGCCCCGAAAGCCATCGTCGCAGCTCCGTCGCTAGCCACCGTTCACCGGGCAATCTCTTTATCGGGACCTCCGGCTGGGCCTATCCCTCCTGGAAACCTCGGTTTTATCCTCAGGACGTCCCCTCCCGAGCCTTTCTGGCGTTTTATGCCAGCCGCCTCACGTCGGTCGAGGTCAACTATACCTTCCGGACGCTGCCCTTCCAGCCACGCAGCTGCAGGGCTGGCTGGACGCCACGCCACCCGGCTTCCGCTTCGGCTTCAAGGCCCCGCAGCGCATTACGCACTTCCAGCGGCTGCGCGATAGCCACGCAGCGATTGCCGAGTTCATCGCCGCGCTTGAACCCGCCCGAGCCGCCGGCAAGCTTGGCCCCCTGCTCTTCCAGCTACCGCCCAACTTCGCCGCAGACAACGAGCGCCTGGCCGACTTTCTCAAAGATCCCACCTTTGCCGCAAACCCCCAATTGCAGCTGACCTTTGAGTTCCGCCATCCCAGCTGGTTCGCAGACGCCACGTATGATATTCTTCGCCGCAACAACAGTGCTCTCTGTATCGCCGAAGGAGATGATCTGGCCACGCCCGACGTATCCACGGCGGACTTCCGTTGCTACCGCCTGCGCCGTAGCGGCGGGTACTCACCTGCCGAGTTGAAGGCGTTCGCCAGTCGATTCTGGCCGGTTCGCGAGGGAGTCGGAAGTGTACGTCTATTTCAAGCACGAGGACGAGCCGACGGGCGCGCTGAACGCTACCGCTGTATGGGCTGCAGCATCCAAGGTGGGCGAGGGGAGGCCGCGCATGAGTTCCACGACGATGCCGAACGCACAGGCATCTCAAAGCATCGAATGGCCCGAGGCGTTTCCGCCCTTTCATCCGCGCCGGTGGGTTGTGAACGGCCATCTGCAAACCATAGCGGGCAACTTTCTGCCCCGCCCCAACGCTCTTCCAGACCCCGAAATTGAACTCGTGGAAGTCTCGCCTGCCCACGGCTCGCAGATCGCCAGCCAGGTCGTCTGCGAATGCCATTGGCAACCGCTCCCGCAGCGGCCGACGAGTCCCACGGCGATCATCCTTCACGGACTGGAAGGCTCGTCCCACTCCCAATATGTCGTCGGGAATGCCAACAAACTGTGGCGCGCCGGCTGCAACATCGTGCGGATGAACATGCGCAACTGCGGTCCCGCACAGTATGGAGAGATGCTGAGCCTGTCCCCGACGCTCTATCACTCGGGCCTCTCCGGCGACGTGGATCGCGTCTTGCGGTTCTTTCTCGAGACACAAGGCCTGCAATCGGTTGCCCTGATTGGCTACTCCATGGGCGGCAATCTGGTGCTCAAGCTCGCTGGCGATCTCGGCAGCTCCGCACCTCCGCAATTGCACGCCGTGGTGGGCGTCTCACCCGCAGTGGATCTTGCCGCCTCTGCCGACGCTCTGCACGAGCCTCAAAACCGCATCTACGAGCGCAAGTTCGTTCGTGCCCTGCTCAAGCGATTCCGCCGCAAGGCCTCGCTGTTTCCCCGGGCATTCGATCCCCAGCGCGCCGCGCACATCACTTCCCTGCGCGAGTTCGACGAACGGATTACCTCGCTCTACTGCGGATTCAGCTCTGCAGACGACTACTACACCCGGGCGGCCGCCTCCCGCGTTCTCGATCGCATCACCGTTCCCACCCTGATTCTTCACGCGAACGATGATCCCTTTATTCGGATCACCCCGGAGACTCGCTCGATCATCGCCGCCAATCCTCACATTACGTTCCTTGAGACCATGCATGGAGGCCACTGCGCCTTCCTCGCTCCCGCCGATAGTGCCTCCGGGAATGACGGGTATTGGGCGGAGCACACTGCCCTACGCTTCGTTCTATCGCACGGCTGACGTATTCTAGAGAGTGATGCTCTCTGAATGGACCGCCGAGTGTTCCCTCGATGCCCCGACACTGATTGTTCCGTGGTCCGCCGACGGGCAAGAGAATCCATCGCCTGCTGGGACGGGGGCACGCTTCTTCGACCTCCGCGCCAATCCTTACGATATCGCCGAGATTCCGGAGGCTGAACACAATTCCACGCTGGCCCGTGCGCTTCGTTCGCTCAACGCCACGCGCTCACCTTTCCTTACCGCCAAATGCGATACCTGGACACTCTCCTCCTCTGAACATTCCGACGCTCTCGAAGCACTCCGCCTCGAACTCTTTCTCCACGAGGAGGATGCGGTGTATGGATATGCCAGTTATATCGACCTGCTCTGGCGTGAGCGCTCGGTCTTCGCCTCGGCCCACCAGCAGCAGGATCGCCTCGATCGCATTGTGCGCCGGGCACAGCGGCTGCCGCATGCGGAGACCGCCCTCGAATGCGTCCTGCGGCCGGCGTTTCTCGACCTCACCGGCCCGCTCGAAGGCTTTGCCGTCACGCTCTATCTGACAGCGCTTGGGCCCAGACCCGGATATCGCCCGGCGGCGCTGGGAGCTGGCCATGGATGACATCGTTGCCCTGCTGCGCAGTAAAGAGCTCGAAGCAGCCCGCGGCTCCGCTACAATCGATTCTACGGATGCGTATCCCCTGCGTGTCCGGCACCTGGGGTCGTAAGCCAAGCCAGGACCCCGAATATTGGGGCGAGTAGCTCAATTGGATAGAGCACGGACCTTCTAAGTCCGGGGTTACAGGTTCGATCCCTGTCTCGCCTACCAACTTCACTTCCGATACGGTTCGACGAGGCCTGGCGCTCGCCTGGAACACACTTCTTATCAAAACCTTACAAGTGATGACGTCACCCCTCCGGGAGATGTCCTTCCGGTCCTATGCGAGATTTGCGGCGTACCTTATCCCCGTCGCCAGGACATTTAGCGGCGACCTCCGACCCAAACGCCTGGAAGTCATTTTCCCGAGCTTTCGACGGCTACGAAGGCACGATTGTGGTGTCTTCTGCGCTGCGGCTTGCCGCGGTCCTATTGAGTCGCCCAAGTCGGTACAAGACGCGTGGGAGGTCATTGATAAACAATTTTTGTCGATCAGGATGCATGTGTGATGCTACGCACATATACCTCGTGTGCACGATGTTACGTTCATGAGTAACCATAACAAGTTACTTTAGTTCTGGTTCGTAACATGTGGGACCGTAGAGCAAATTCGCCCCCCAAAGTACTGCGATTGGCACGCTTTGGCAGGTCAAGAGGTGTGTCGTGAAGGTACTGAAAGCGATTGGTCTAATCCTTGGAATAACAGCCTGCTTCATGTCGCTGAGCTGCGGCACTACAGTAGTCGAGCCGTTGGGAGCACCGAGCATCCGTGCCGTCCTTCCGCAGACGATTGCCGCTGGTTCCAGTTCCGTAACCATGAAGGTTGTCGGGACAAACTTCACGGGCAACGCTGTGATTCTATGGAATGGCAGCAAAATCGCTACCACGATGATCGATGCCACCACCCTCTCGGGATCGATTCAGGGCGGCATCCTGGCCGCTCTGGGTACAGTGCAGTTGCAAGTCCAGAACGGCCAGACGGGGCAGCCGTCGCAGTCCGTTCCGATATCCATCGTCTCGAGTACAACGGCATCCCTTCCCCTTGAGATCGCCACTTCTTCATTGCCAGCAGGGGCCGTGAAAGCTGCCTACAGTGCGAACCTCGCAGCTGGCGGTGGAACCTCGCCCTACAGTTGGTCCATTACCGCGGGCAGCCTTCCGGGAGGTCTACAGTTGGCAACTTCGGGAGCGATTTTGGGAACCCCAGTGGCCAGTGGAACATTCCGCTTCGCCGTGACCGTGAGCGACAGAAGTAGCCCGGTGCAGACGCAATCGGCCGTGATGTCCATTGTGGTCACCGCTGCACCTGCCTCACCCACCCAACTTACGATTTCACCTCCAACGCTAGCCTCTGGAACCGCTGGCGTCGCCTATTCACAGAAATTGCAGATTGCTGGAGGCACCCCAGCTTATATCTACTCGATCACCTCGGGCAGCCTGCCAGCTGGATTATCGTTGTCTGCAAGGAGCGGCGTGATCTCGGGAACACCAACGACAACTGGAACCTTCACCTTCACCGCAGCTGTGCGCGACAGCAGCAGTCCGAGCCAGACGGAGTCGGTTGCTCGATCCATCACCATTGCGCCGCGCCCACTTACCATCACATCCTCAACACTTGCCTCGGGAACGGAAGGCACGGCCTACTCGCAGAGCCTGCATGCCAGCGGAGGGACACTACCGTATACCTGGTCGATCACCTCCGGAAGTCTGCCGGCTGGGTTGACCCTGAGTTCCGGAGGCGTGATCTCCGGGACGCCAACGACGAGCGGAGCGTTTCCACTCACAATCAACCTAAGAGATAGCAGCAGCCCGGTGCAGACGGCGTCGGTTGTTCGATCCATTCCCATTGCGTCGCTCCCACTGACCATCACATCCTCGACATTGGCCTCTGGAACAGTGGGCACGGCCTATTCGCAGAGCCTGCATGCCAGCGGAGGGACGCTCCCTTACACCTGGTCGATCAGCTCCGGAAGTCTGCCGGCTGGATTATCGCTGTCTGCAGGTAGCGGCGTGATCTCGGGAACACCGACGGCGAGCGGGACGTTTAGCCTTGCGGTCACAGCGCGCGATAGCAGCAATCCGGTGCGAACGAAGTCGGCGGCTCTGTCCCTTAAGGTAGCTCCGAGCACGTTAAGGATTTCTACCGCATCGTTGTCGTCTGGAGTTGAAGGAAACATCTATTCGCAGACCTTGCAGGCCAGCGGAGGAACACCCGGCTACACTTGGTCGATCACCTCCGGCAGTCTCCCGGCTGGCTTGGCCCTGAGTGCCGGGGGCGTGATCTCCGGATCTCCAACGGCGTGCGGAACGTCTACCTTCACCGTCAGCCTGAGCGATAGCAGCAGCCCGGTCCAGACCAAGTCGGCGACACTGTCGATTACGGTGGCACCTACAGCGCTATCTATCCTTACTTCATCACTGACCGCTGGAACAAATGGCACGGCGTACACGCAAACCCTGCAAGCGAGCGGAGGCACACCGGGCTACACGTGGTCGATCACCTCCGGCAATTTGCCGGCGGGATTAACCCTGAGTTCCGGGGGCGTGATCGCAGGGACACCGACAGCGAGCGGGACATCGACCTTCACCGTCAGCCTGAGCGATAGCGGCAGCCCGGTCCAGACCAAGTCGGCGACGCTGTCGATTACGGTGGCGGGTCCAACACTTACCATCACCTCTTCGACCCTTGCTGCGGCAACGGTGAGTACGGCCTACACGCAAACCCTGTCGGCCAGCGGCGGCACCTCGCCGTACACGTGGTCGATCACCTCGGGCAGTCTCCCGGCGGGCTTGACGCTGAGTGCCGGGGGCGTGATCACCGGAACCCCGACAGCCGCCGGAACCTACAAGATCACCATCACGGTGACCGACAGCAGCAGCCCGGCACAGACCCAGTCAGCCGCAACCAGCCTCATCGTCGCAGCAGGGGCGACGACCACTGGACCGGGACAAACCTGGTTCGTTCGACCGGACGGCGGCTCGCGCTTCAGCGCCAACGTGCCTACCGGCCAGTGCAATGGGCAGTACGATGCGGCCTATCCCGGCAGCGGTGTGGACCAGAACTGCGCCTTCAATGACGTTCGCTATCTGTGGTCAGACAACAGCGGTGCGCAGAACGCGTGGGTAATTGCCGGAGGCGACACCGTAGTCATCCGCGGTTGCACGGCGTTAGGGTCGCAAATGAATGCGTCGAACCCGGATTGCCGCTTAGGATATGACAACAACAACAATGGAAATGCGCCGAATTTCTGGTGTGGGTACGGTAATGCGAATAATACCTGCTTCAATCCACCCATCCCGGCGGGCACTGCAGCGCAACCCACCAGAATTCTCGGTGGCTGCGCCTATGGAACCTACAACTGCACGCCTATCAACAACAAATATCCCTACGGTCCTACCAATGAGACGCAACTCTTCGGCGGCTTTGGGCTGACCTGGACGTTCAACCTGGAAGCGACCAGCTACGTCACAATCGAGGGTATCGAGCTCACCACGCATAATGGGGTCTGCACCATTGGCATGGGAACCCCTGCTTATCCGCGTGGCTGCTCTTCCAGCATTCCTTATGATGACTATGCACAGAACGGATTTCTAACCAACACTTCTACCGCAAACATCGTCTTTCAGGACGTATACGTCCACGGCTTCGACTCTGCGGGACTCTATGGGCCGATTGGCGGTCCCATCACGATGACCCGGATGTTTGTGGGCTTCAATGGAGAGGCCGGGTGGATGTTCGACGATGGAAGTGCCACCCCGGATGCAGCCGGGTCCAGCATTACCGCCAGCTACGTCACCATGATCTTCAACGGTTGCTATGAGCAGTACCCCATCACGGCAACCTATCCCGCACAAGTCTGCTATGACACCAACTCGGGAGGGTTTGGAGATAGTTGGAGCGGCCAGGGCACTGGCAGCGGTGGTCAGGAAAGCCTACTCTCGTCGTTTATCTGCGACCACTGCGTAGACGACTACAACACCAAGGATGGCTTCATCGGGCCACACATCGCCATTCCCACTCTCACCATCACCAATTCGGTCGCTATTGGGAACATGGGGTCGAACTGGAAGTGGGGAGGAGAGGATGGAGTTCCCAATACCACAAACTTCCAGAACAACCTAACCGTGAATAATTGCACCCGCATGGGCGCAGCCATGACTGGCGTTCCTTCTACGTACAATATGTACCTCACCGGGTTCTGCCGTGCCGGTGGAAACGGCATGGCCAACATCATACCCATCGGCTCAACATGGAACATTCAGAACAACACTTTCATCACCGCGCAACAGATTGCAATTTACGCCGGCTGTGCTGGTACAGATACCAGTTGCCCTTCCACAATCAATTCCACCAACAACGTGTTTCTTGGCTACACAGACCCGAACAATCCTTATGGAGATAATGTGCCGACGGTCTATTATCTTTCTCCCGGGGTCGTCGTGAACGCCTCCCACAACGATGAATATGGAATGATCGACGGCACTTGCCCTTCAACGACCAACGGCATCATCTGTTCCGATCCACAACTGCTCAATGAACCTGCGCAAGCGTGGCCCGGCGCCGAGTCTGACCTTGATGTGTTTGACCCCTTCGTTACCCGAAACTCGTTCTATCCGTCGAGCGGCAGTCCCCTGCTCGGAGCAGGAATTCCAATCCCAGGCTTGACTACGGACTACTATGCTGTGACGTACACCACTACGCCAACCATAGGCGCAGTGTACGCATCGGCTCCCTAAGCCACCAGAGATCCCTCTTGTGGCATTGTCTCGTCCAGCAATCACGAAATTGGAGTGCGCAACAGCGATCGATATGGCACACGGTAAGCATCCGGTGTTGCTTTCAATTACCCATAACTCGGGTGATGAACCGCGGCAGGTTCGGCCTCAAGTGTGTCACTCTTAATCGTGGCGTGGTCATGCTGGGCTGCTTGCATGGAGCCTCAGGATGAAGAGATGAGCCATTGGCTAGAACGCGAGGTGGCGGGTTGCCCGTTTCAGGATCTTCGACACGGCAAGCGGTTCCGCACTTTGCTTGGTCAGCTTTCCGAGCAGCTCGGTGGAAGCATCCCATTCGCTTGCCAGGACTGGGCTGCGACGAAGGCACCGTATCGATTTCTTTCCAATAACCGCATCAGCGAGGAGAAGATTCTTGCAGGGCATTTCTTCTGCACGCGAGAGCGAACTGCTGCGCACGCTCATCCTGTGCTCGTTCTGCATGACACAACGGAGTTTGTCTACCGCCCCGAAGAGCCCTATGCGATCGGCATCATCCGGAAGCAGCAGACGCGCTACGATAGCCGTCCTCGTTACCATACGACCTCTGGTGTTCTCACGCACTCCAGCCTGGTCGTCGCGCGGGAGGGGCTTCCTCTTGGTCTGGCCGCCATCAAGTTCTGGACCCGCGACAAGTTTCATGGAGCCAATGCCCTGAAGCGCAGGATCAACCCGACCCGCGTCTCCACCGAACAGAAGGAAAGCTATCGCTGGCTGGAAAAAGTAAAGCAGTCTACAGCGCTGCTTCCCTGGCCGGAGCGTCCGGTCCATATCGGCGACCGCGAGAGCGATAGCTATGAACTGTTTTCGATCGCGCAGGACGCCGGGACTCACTTCCTTTTGAGAACCTGCGTCGACCGACCCGCGGGCGAAGGCGACCACACCGTGGCCGACGAGATGCGCGAGGTCAACGTCCAGGGACTGCACCGCATCGAAGTGCGCGACAAGAAGGGTAATATCAGCGAAGCCGTGCTTGAACTCTGCTATCGGCGTATCCGCGTCCTGCCTCCGATCGCCAAACAGAAGCTTTACCCCGCGCTGATGGGGACCGTGCTTCATGCTACCGAACGCGAGGCTCCGAAAGGAAGGGACAGAATCGACTGGAAGCTGGTCACCAACCTTCCCGTCAGGTCCCGCAAGGAAGCGATCGAAAAGCTGAACTGGTATGCCATGCGCTGGAAGATCGAGACCTTCCACAAGATCCTGAAATCAGGCTTCAAGGCCGAAGAGCTCCGGCTGAGAACGACCGAGCGAATCGTCAATCTGATCGCGATCTTCTGCATCCTTAGCTGGCGAGTCTTCTGGATGACGATGCTGAATCGCTCCCTGCCGGAAGCCTCTCCCCAGATGGCACTGACCTCAACGGAACTCTATCTGCTCGACCAGCTGGTCCCCGATCGACCGGGGCACGTGCCACCCAACAACACAATCACTATTTATCTCACCAAGCTCGCCCGGCTCGGAGGTTCTCTAGCTCGCGCCAAAGACCCGCCCCCAGGCAATCTCGTCATGTGGAGAGGGCTCACACGCCTGTCAGACATCCAACTGGGCTTCATCCTTGCTACGCAACTTGTGGGTAATTGAAAGTCAGACCACACGCTTACCCTTCGCCGGAACCCACGCCCTTTGCTCCGATCCCTCCCTGGTCACTGAACCCGCGCAGGGAGCCTGGCCTCCGGAGACGGTGTTTGACAACTTCAACTTCCACCCCAGCGCAACCAGCCCCCTCATCGGTGCAGGCACGCCCGCGAGCGGTATGACCACCGACTATTACGGAGTCACACGTCCCAACCCGCCCTCCATTGGTGCCGTTGAGCCTGCCTCCGAATAATCCCCCGCTGCTTCAGCTCGGAGTTCATGCTGCAGGTTGGTCTCCGAGCTAACCCGTTCGAGCACGATCTGCGCCTTCCAAATCCATTAAAGACTGGAGGCGGAAGGCGCAGGTGGACGCGCCCGTTGATTGCACGGCCAGGTCCCTCTTCAAGCCTCTTGAACTCGAACTCGTCTTGCATTCCAGAACGAGGACACCTGATCTTGGGTTTCTTCCGTAAGAACTCAGAGAGCAGAGATACCCCCCTCGACGGCCGCCCTCTTGGAGGGCAAGCTACCAATCGCACGGCGTAGCTTTGCCTGTTCGGCGCGATTCGCATGGGCAACCGTTCAGCCCTCTGACGAACAATCCACCAGCTCTTTGGCACGAAACCGTGACGCTGTCCCACACGATCAAAAACATTCTGTGCACGTTGGTCGCAGTTTATGGTTCGCCCAAGTTGCCATCTCGAACATTTAGAAGTCTTCAAATCCCGGCTGGTCTGCGGAGGTCCTCCGTAATTCATTGACAAGCGTTGATTGAAATCTTTAGAACGTTTACATAGAAAACGATTTCTCGACGGCGTTCCCGCCCGTATATCCGGAGCCTTCATGTCTCGACAATGGAAAGTCATCGTAGCCTTTGCCGCTTTACTGACCGCTGCTGGCAGGGCGCCTGCTCAGAACCCGCATGTGTACGCGCTATCAGGAGACGTAGCCTGGACGCATGACCCTTCCATCGCAAAGGATGGAAACACCTGGTATGTATTCGCCACAGGCAAAACGCCGGAGGGAGGGCAGTTTGCGGTCCGGTGCTCCACCGATCTGGAACATTGGAAGCGTTGCGGGCAGGTCTTCGACGCAATTCCCGAGTGGATCCGAAAGCGCAGCCCGGGAACCAAGGATCTATGGGCTCCGGATGTTTCCTACGAGGACCACGAGTACCGCTTGTACTACGCCTATTCGCTCTTTGGAAAGAACACGTCGGGTATCGCGCTGGCGGTAAACAAGACGCTTGATCCCTCATCACCGGAGTTCAAATGGGTCGATAAAGGATTGGTTCTCGAATCTAAAGCAGAGGACAACTTCAATGCGATCGATCCAAATTTCATACGCGATCACAAGGGGCAGGACTGGCTGGCCTTCGGAAGCTTCTGGGATGGCATCAAGATGCGGCGCCTGGACAAAGCGACCGGGTTGTTGTCGCCGACCGATACCCAACTCTACTCGCTGGCGCGCCGCGCAAAGCCTGCGGATGCAGCACCGGCACCTCCAGGATTGCCACCAAACTGGGAGGCCATCGAGGCTCCCTTCATTGTTTTTCATGGCGGGTACTACTATCTGTTTACTTCCTGGGATCTTTGCTGCCGTGGGGTAAAGAGCACCTACAGAACCATGGTGGGGCGCTCAAAGACGGTGACCGGGCCATATGTAGACCAGGCCGGCAAGCCGTTGCTGGAAGGCGGAGGAACGCAGCTACTGGTCGGAAATTCCCGATGGCTGGGGCCCGGCGGAGAGAGCGTATGGATGGGGCGCAAGAGCGACGACCTGATCGTATTCCATGCGTACGACGCGAAGACAGGCAGGCCCTCGATGCAGCTCTCGACGATCGACTGGAGCGGCGGCTGGCCTCATGCCGGTTTGGAACCATGAGGCCAGTAGCGTCGAAATGCTGCCACCGGCAATCTACTCCACCGAGGGCCACCCATCGGCAGTGAAACTGATCCGGTTGATGCCGAGTGTGGGGATTCCATTGTTGTTGCCGTCGTAATAGTGGTAAACCAGCGTGGGCGTTGCTACGCCACTAACCGTATCCGTAAAGACGCTTTGGCCACCGGGGCCGACGATGTTGCCGTGCGTGCTGAGCAGAATCGTGCCGCCGCCTGCGGTGAGATTGAGGCCACCGCGATCGACATACGGGCCCTGTGGGCTGGTGGAGCGACCAACGACGATGCGGTATGGACTGGTCGCGCTGCAGCAGACATTAATGGAAGCGAAGTAGTAGTAGAACTGCGTCCCATTGACGATGTACGGATAGATGAAGGAACCTTCCTCCCCCGCGCCGCGTGCCGCGATGATGGGATACGTCAAGAAAACCGGAGATAGGGCCAGGCCCGTTGACGCGTTCAGTTGCATGAGGTGAATGCCATCCTGAAACGATCCGAATGAGAGCCACCAGTTACCGTCCGCATCAATGAACGGATCGGGGTCGATAGCATTCCAAGTGGTCCCGGAGTTGAAATTCCAAATGTTGTTCGATGGCGGAGCCGTGGTGGCAGCGGTCCACGAGGATACGGCATAGCCCCTGTCGGTCCAGGGGCCGGAGGCGCTCGTACCAGTCGCCAGACCAATCACCGCTTCCGCGCCGGTGGATGGCTCGTAGGGGATGGAATAGTAAAGGTAATACATGCCGGCGGAGGTGAGCATGCTGGGCGCCCAAACGTCAGTACTCGCACCGTTATTTTCGGCGGGTGGAGTTTGCAGACCGGACCAGGAGGCGAAGTCAGGACCGATGATCGGGCAATGCTGGTCGTCGGCGATCCAGGCCCCTCCCTGGGTCGCGGTGCAGGCACCATCAGGTGTAGTGAGGGTCGTGTAAGTAAACGTTGTCAGATCGCTGGAGTAGGCCAGCGTCTGGTGCGTCCCGTAGAGCCAATAGGTGCCGTTGGGATCCTTAAGCATATAGGGATCGTGGACAAAGACTCCCGTACCGGTGACCGTTCGTGGCGCAGGATATGCCGGCGTGGTGGAGAGGGTAAGCGTCCACTCCTGGCAGGCGCATCCGGTGCCGGTGGTAGCACGTGCATTCTGATCAATGACGGCGGAGGAGGTTGTACCAGAGTTGCTGTCTTCAAGGTAATACCCGCTGTTCACGTTCTTGACGAGATAGTTGCCGTCCGTGAGGAGATAGAACTCCCAGAGGTGATCGTTGGTGCCGTTGTCGGCGTATTGCAGGGCTGTCGCTCCCGCGTCGGTGGAGGCATTTGCGATCCCGATCACTTGGTGGGTCAGCAGATTTTCCACGTTGTATTCAAGCTGATTCGCCCCCATCGGCATTACATGCCACAGATCGTCCGTGGTGGCACCGCCTGCGTTCATCTCCTGCGCCAGAGGGGTTCCAGCAACCTGACTTTGTCCCGCGATTCCCAACACCAGGCTGCTGCTGGCGTTCGTGAGGGTGAACCCGTACGCATCACTGATGGAGCTGAGCACTCCATTGTCGGGTGTGCCGGTAGTCTGCGTTCCGCCTCCCGAGTTGCCAACCGCCCCGCCGGCGCACCCAGCCAGAAGAGCGCCAGCAAACAACGTCACGACAAGAGCGGAGAACGAACATTCAGGATGCTTCGACTGCGGCAGTTGGCGCATTCATTCCTCCATGCGGATCCGACGGCGCAATAGCCGACTTCACAGGGCAGGCCACCGCGGCGTCCCTCGAGCGTGGCGCATGACGCCC
This sequence comes from uncultured Acidobacteriaceae bacterium, assembly GCA_963762375.1. GTDB lineage: Bacteria > Acidobacteriota > Terriglobia > Terriglobales > Acidobacteriaceae > Granulicella. The sequence continues at coordinate 117,332 of CAVXKP010000020.1, read as the reverse complement.
TTCGTTGGGCAAACGTTTACTTGAGAGGCAAGATACGATTCCCGCCACAGCCTTGTCAACCCAAAAGCCTGCGAGTCCCCCGCGCAGCAACGCTACGGTTGATTGCCAGGAGACGATTGAGCTTTTAGCTGTTTGAGCGCGTCGAGGGCGTGCTGCGAGTCAGCCTTGCGGCCGAGCTTCTGATAGACACGGACCAACTCATAGTAGTCGCTCTGCAGGATAAATTCGGAGGGAGAGTCGCTCAGTACGCGCTCGAGCCACGTGGCGGCTTCTTCATTCTCTCCGAGCTTGGAGAGCCCGAGACCGAGATAAAACTCCGCGGGCGACTTCGCTGCATGGGCTTCCACCGCCTGACGCAAGTAGGCTACGCCCTGGGTCGGGTCGCCGGTCTCGACCTGGATCTTCCCGAGGTTGAAGAGAGCGATCGGATCGTTCGGATGCAGGGAGAGCTCCGTCTGATAAGCATTCGTCGCCTCTAGAGGATTCCCAATCTCCTGCTCTTCATCGGCCAAGGCTTCATATAGATCGGGGTCACCCGGCTTCGCCTTAATCGCGGCCTTATATTCTTCGATGGCTTTATCGGGTTGATGAGCTTCCGAATCGATCTCGGCCTGGGCGCGGTGAACATACCAGGAATCCGGATTGATCTTATAGAGGGCGCGGAACGCCAGCTGCGCAGCGAGAGTGTGCGCGCGCACCTGGTAGGCAAGAATGTTCTGATCTCCGGGAGCAAGGGTCGCCGCCTCGTCAAGCGCCGCCGACGCATCCTCCGGCTTGCCCGCCTGGAGCTCAATGATACCGAGCCATGTGAGAGCCTCTGAACTCTTCGGTTGAATCCTAATCTCTTCTTTGAGCTGATCCACGGCGGTATCGAGTGAGTTCATCTCGAAGAGCGCGATCCCTCGAAACATATGCGCACTCGGTATCTTCGGCTCGAGCTCACTCGCCTTGGCGAGAGACTGCGCGGCCACATCGAGCTTTCCCTCACGAAGTTGAGCCATCCCCAAACCAAGATAAGCGTCCGCTGAGTGCGGTGCGGCTGCGATTGCATGCTGAAAATCCTGCTCCGCGTCGGGGGCATTCCCTAGCCGCATAGCCTCGGCGCCTCGGTCCATCCATCGCGCGCTCTGACCTGGATCTTGCGCCAGGGCTGGGAGCAAAGATGCGAGCATCAGCGCGCCAAGCAAGATCGACGATCCAGAGAGAGCATGCCACCGATCGCTACCATTGAGCATGTTTGAGAGGCCTCGGAGGGTAGAAAGTCTAAGGTTGATCACCCGGATGGATAATCCGCAGGCGAGATGCGGATTGTTGGTTGTCTTTGTCCGCGAGCGTCGCGGCGGCTTGGAGTTCGCGACGCGAATCCTCGGCCCGGTTGAGCCGCGCGAGTGTGAGACCGAGATAGTAATGTGCTGGCTGATAAGAAGGAGCGACGCGAATTGCCTTCGTGAGCCATTCATTGGCATTGTCATATTGCTTCAATTTGAAGTACGCAATGCCGAGTCCCGTGAGAGCTCCGCCATGTTCGGGGTCACGTTCAAGCGTCTTCTGAAAACGATCGATGGCATCTTTATATTCGTCCTGTTCGAGATCGGTCTGGCCCAACTGATAATAGGCTTCACTCTGTCGCGGCTGAATACTGATGGACTTCTGGAACTCTGCGCGCGCCTTATCGAATTCCAGCCCCTGGAGGTAGATTCGCCCCAAGCCATAGTGGGCCGAAGCGTCGAGCGGCCGCATCTTAAGATAGGCCAGCATATCCTGCTTTGCGGCTTCGAGTTGGCCGAGGTCAAGCTTGACGCGCGCACGTGCATAAAGCGCATTTGGTTCGTTGGGTTCGATGGAAACCAGTTGATCGAGCACCCCATCCGCATCTTTATAGAGATGCATCTCGTCTTCGAGGATCCCGAGATCATAGAGCACGCGGATATCTTTTGGCTCGACCTTCGCCGCTCGCAGCAGATCCGCAAGCGCGTCGTCCATATGTCCAGCAGCTCGCGCGTTCAGTGCGAGGCGTTCCGTGGTGGAGGACATCCCTTCCCTGGCCTCATCGCTGGTTGGATCGGCTTGAAGAATTTGCTCGAACAGATCGCGGGCCTGCGCAGTGTCACCCTTCGCTTGCAGGTGCTGAGCTTCTACGAGACGATCCTGTGTCTGAGCCGCTGATGCGACATGGCTGTTCGCCAACACTGCGATCACCAAAAGGGCTGCTTGCAACATAGATTCTACGAGCCCGATTCTAACCACACCACCCTCTCGCGGCAACTCAACTTAGCTTGGGAAGAACGAAAGGCCAAGCCGTCGCTTGACCTTTCGTCGAGGGACATACATGTGCGCTGCACACCGCTAGAAGATGAACTTCCCGGTGACCTGCATCTGTCTTGGACCATAGTCCGTTCCGGTGGGTATACCGAAGCCGGTTGCCTCGGTCGAATCGCCGGGCTGCAGATCAGGTAATGCCATCCGATGCCGATTGAAGACATCAAAGGCTTCACCCTTCAATTGGAACGAATACCTGCCTTTGATGCGGAAGTCCTTAATCACACTCACATCTTCTGCTTTGTACGCAGGTCCCGTTATGGCTTCCGTCTCGCGGCGAAGGTTGCCAAAGGTAAACGGGTCCGATGAGCAGTAATTGCCAGCCGCCTGGTTTCCGCAATCCGTTGTATAGGGCCGAGGCCAGTTTGGTCCTTCACGGTTCTCGTCGACAAACGCCGCTTCTGACATCGGCACGCCAGGATCTGTGGGTCCGTTCGTTCCTACTGCCCTATAGGCAGGCTTGAACCACGATTCTCCGTTGAAGACGCTGGGGCCGTTCTTGTTGTTCTTGTAGGCGGCACTTGCAAAACTCGTACCGTTCGCTGACGCTGGGCCCGCATTGTACGTAATGCAATTCTGGTAATAAGGAATTGCACTCGCACATCCGAACCCGATCGGTTGACCGGTCTGGTAGCGCTGGATCGCGCCTATCTGCCAGCCACCAATCAATAGGTCCAGAGCCGTATTCTTGTTGAGGTACCTTCGCCCCTTACCGAAGGGCAATTGATAGAGATAGCTCAAAGAAAATTGCTGCGGTATATTTTGTACGCTCACCGCTTTATCGAGCTTCAGATTACTGGAGCCTTCTGCCTGTTCCAGTTGGTTGCCGGCAACATAGCTGAACGGTATCGTCGAATCCGCGTCCGTGAGATTCTTCGACCACGTGTAGGATGCCTGCAGATTGAAGCCGTTGCGGAAGCGCCGTGCTAATGACACGATCATGGATTCATAGCTGGAGTGACCGAGGTTTTCCAGGCAGCAATCGCCCTGGATGTAATCGTACTGCGGGAAGGGACGAAGCGCCTGTCCGACCTCACCCTCGAAGCTCGAGTACGGAGCGTTGACTCCCGAGTTCGAACCACCAAGCGGAATGAAGTACGCGGAGTTATTCAGATGGTCGCCCATGCTGAGGTACTTCGTATTGATGTTGTTGATATTGGAGAGATCGCCAGAGCGCAAATTCTGCGACACCTGTCCGAGATAGCCGATGGTAAGAATCAGATCCTGCGCCAATTGATCCTGTATCTGGAGGCTCCAACTGGTGGTCATCGACGGACGGCCATCTTTCGGCAGGATCACTTCTCCGCCCACAGCGTCGAAGCTTCCGGGGCCATTGGGAGCGGTCAACTGCGTAGGATCTGTGCTGGGAGCGTAGCTTACATTTGGATAGCCAATATTGGGATTGGTCGGATCCGCAGGAGAGGTGGAGTCGAGTCGGAATGCCGGCGTGAACGCCCCACCTGTTGTCGCAGTCTGCCCTTGAAAAAAGTCACGATTCTGGTTATAGCCAAACGACATGGCACCGCCGAAATCGTTGTATTGAAGCGGACCATAAATAATTGCGCCCCCACCACGAAGCACCAACTTGTTGTTGGTCCCAGGAAGAACGTACGCAAAGCCAACGCGAGGTGCGACGTCCTTATACCAGGTGTCAGCCCACGCCGAATTACAGTTGCAGTTGGTTCCGAATACGAGCGCGCCCGGAAGGCCGCCGGCTGCGGCATCGGGGGCAGTAAGGCTCAACTCCGACGTCCGGTTGAGCGCCTCATGGCGTGGAACATCCACATCGTACCGTACGCCGAGATTGAGCGTGAGGTTGTTGCCAAACTTCAAATCGTCTTCGAAGAAGCCCGCAATGTAATGAGAGTTCCAACGCGGAGAATCATTGAAAACCGCCTGGCTGCCATTACCCACTTCCCCGGTGAGGAAGCTGGCGAAAGGGTTACCGGAACCACAGCAACTGTTGTTAATACCCGCTGTTTGGTCCCGGTAAAAGTTCAGCGTGTCCTGGTTGTATTGAATTACCGAGTATTGCTGGTGGCGGAAATCGATGCCAATCTTAATACTGTTGCGGCCCTTTTCCCAGCTCACAATATCGTTCACACGAACGCCGTTATCAATGTTATCCCCGTTCTGCTGTTGGCCCCAGGTGGACGGCTGGTCTGGGCTCGGGAACACGATAACAGGGTAGAAGGTGGAGTGATCATTCACGAGACCGGCGGCGGTTGCCGTCAAACTGGAGCCGAGGGTTGCTCCAAGGTTCACGCTGTTCGTCCGGTTGTATCCAAGATTTACGTGATTCAGAAGAGTCGGGGTAAAGGCATAGTCCCAGCCAGCACGAGCGTAATGGGTAGTGAAGGTCTGAATGAAGCCTTGGTTGTTGAACGGCTCCGGGAAATCGGGAGGAGCGGTCAACTTGAAATTCTGACGAGTACTGTAGGTCGCAAACACCTTGCTCTTTTCCGAAAGCGTTTGATCGATGCGGATGGTATAGGTCGTGTTGGTGATCGGCGCGTCCGCTGCATACGCATAGTTGCCCGTATAACCGAACGTGTCCGTCGACAACGGCGTTTGATTTGGAAGAGGCAGGCCAGCAAACAGCTTCTGCGCCACGGCGCTAAAGTCCCCACTCGGTATCGTGTCGCTCGGGAATGGCGTGCGGCAGAATACACCCGGACTCTTCTGAACGCTGGTCGACGGATCAAAGATCTGGTTGTACAACACCGGCTGCCCGGTGCAAGGATTGACGAGCACGGGATACGCAATTCCTGGTACCGTGGTTCCACCCGGGACAGGTCCGCCGAGGATATCGTTGAAGTTTCCGCTGCGCTCAGCAGCCGTCGGCACCGTGGACACCGTCACCTGTCCGTAGTGCAACTGATATTTTTCATACGCGAAGAGGAAGAACGTACGATCCTTGCCGTTATACAGGTGCGGAATCCATACCGGACCGTCGAATACTCCGCCGTAGTCATACTTCTGGTCTTGCGGCTTGCTGTAATTGCAATTGAGTTCGGAGACGCCAACGCAGTCTTCGGCCTTGTAGCCATTGTTAAACCAGGTATTTGCGTCGAACACTCTGTTCTTCACAATGGCGTAGCCAGTGCCGTGAAACACATTGGTTCCGGACTTCACGGAGAAGCTCTCGATGCCAGCGGTCGTGCGGCCAAACTCCGCGGACGGCGTGGAGGTAGTGACCTTGAACTCTTGAAGAGCCTCAATCGAAGGCGAGGTCTCGTCGAACGATGAACCGTTCTCGCTGCGGGTAATACTGGCTCCATCCAGAAGCACTTCAGCACCGTAAGCCTGGCCCCCGCTCAAGCGGGAGAAGAACACGCCGTTCGTCGAATTGCCAGAGGTACCGCTGCCGGGCCCCGTTGTGCCAGGCAGAAGAAAGACGAACGTCTCAGGCGAGCGCAGCCCGCCAACACCGAATGCCAACGATAATGGCAGATCTTCCACTTGCTTATTGGAGACAGTGCCACCGACATCGGAGCTTTCTGTTTCAAGACGCAGGCCGCTGGCGTCGACGGTGATGTTCTCGGTCTGCTCGCCGACTGTGAGTTTCACATTGAGCGCCGCGGTACTGTTCACCGTTACCTGAACGCCGGTTGCGACCGAGGTTGCGAAACCTGGCGCAGTAGTCGTAACCGTGTAGTTTCCTACGGGAAGTTCGGTAAATCTGTAGTCTCCGGAGGAGGTGGACACCGTCTGACTCTTGGTCCCGGTGGCAGCCTCGACCGCGAGCACCTTCGCCCCTGGGATGACAGCTCCAGTCGGGTCGGTCACGGTGCCTGCCATGGCACCATGGCTGGATTGTGCCAATGCTGCAGATGCAACGAAGACAACGGACAGCATCAGACTGCAGATTCTTCCAAAATTCTTCATCAAGCGCTCCTGAGAGTAGAACGAAATTGCAAGTGCGAATCCTTCTGTGACTGGAACCGTGTGCCAATGCCTTGCCGACCTCGGTCGACAGGCTAGTACCGATCCGCGATCGCTTCTAAGCCTTCGAATGATTCCAGGGAAACCCGAGGAAGCGTTTTCTCAACAACGCAAAAAGAGCGCCCTTGGAATCGTCACGAACGATATTCCACCAATTGGAGCCATGTCAAGAGGAAATCAATCGAACGATTGAGTCCGATACCCACCTGGTTCGCGTCGATGTCAGATTGGGGATATCGTTGTTGGATCAAAAGATCCATCCTCAATTCGGGTCCGGGGTTGAGCGATATCCACTCAGCGTGGTCGAGCGGGCAAATTCAGCCTTGGCTTTCTGCTCGTTCCCTTCGGCTCGGTAAACCCTTCCCAGAAGGAAGTGCAACGATGGGTTTTGAGGGTTGAGGGCAATCGCCTCTTCAAACTGCTCCTGTGCCTTTCCGAGCTCATTCAGCTGCAAATAAACGTGGCCCAGTTGCTCTCTGATCTTTGGGTCCCGCGGTGCGATCGTGACGGCCTGGGTGAGTAACTGCTCCGCTTCTGCCAACTTCCCTTGATGCAACAACAGAATGCCCAGGTTGAGCATCGGCTGTTCGCTCGGATGAGGACTGTTCTGTTGCCACCGGACGGCATTGCGATAAGCCGTCATCGCCTCTTCTGTACGGTTCAGCCCCTCATACGACAGCCCCAGGTTGTTCTCTGCTTTCACGCTTTGTGGCGCGAACACCAACGTGCGCTCAAAGCATTCTGCTGCATCTTGAAAGCGCTGTTGGGTGTAGCGAATCCGGCCCAACCCATACCACGCCTCGGGGTCATTCGGGCTCATCTTCACTGCCAGAGACATCCAGTGATCAGCATCCGGAAGGTCGTTGAGCAAGGTATAGTCCTTCGCTACATTCTGCAGATCCACTGAATTCGGACGCTGGATCGCTGCTGCCCGCGTATACTCCGCCAATGAGGCCTTCGGATCATCCAATCGCATCAGGCAGTACGCCAACAGGGTATGGGCGCTCGCGGAGTTTTGCTCGCTCTCAAGGTACACTCGAAGCTCCGCCGCCGCTTGTTTGAACTGCCCCACGTCCATCAATCTCTGCGCTGCCTGCAGCGTGCTTCCCAACGCTTCGGTTCGAGGCGCCGGAGTGTCAGGGATCTGCGGAAGGACTGGCTTCAGACAGCACAAAGCGAGGACAAATGGTATCCCCCAACGAATCGATCGCAACCAACGATTCGCCGGAGCGGACATGATGAGATGGTTCACTTGCCAAGTCCCTCTTATTCGCCACAAATGTCGAACGAGCAGCCCGATGCGCTGAACCAACAGGCCGCAGTCAAACTGGATTATAGAGTTGTGCGCCTGGGAACGTAGAATCTGGTAGAAATTGTTTACTTAAGCGATTATCGTTGGTTCGCACAACAGGAACGTATGAGATTTGCGTTGACCTTTTCCCGTTTCCCAGGCCGGCTGGTTTATCTGAAGCAAATTGCCCCCAGCGCGCTTCTGTTTTACGTTGGATTTTCCATAAGCCTCCTGTTCACTTCGTCGACGCAATGTTGCTTGGCACAATCTCCTTCGCCGAGCCAACCCACGCCCAACGCACAAACGAATCCGCCCGAAGCGGGCGCCCAGGCGATGGGCGGGGCCAATACCGGCGCACCGCACGCCGCGGTTCTCGACGCCGAACATCGTCCCATCACCGCAGGCGGCTTCACCAAGACCGGTCCGATATTGTTTCAGGACATCGCCCGCCAGGCCGGCCTCACCACGTGGAAGCACGTGATGGGGACGCCTGAAAAGCGCTTCATCATCGAGACCAATGGGTCGGGCGTCGGTCTTCTGGACTATGACAGGGATGGCTGGCTGGACATCTATCTGGTGAACGGATCCACCTATGACGCCATGTCGGGCAAGACGACCCCGCCGAAGGCTGCACTCTTCCACAACAATCACGACGGAACCTTTACCAATGTCGCCACACAGGCTGGAGTCACCAACGACCGCTGGGGAACCGGCGTTGCCATCGCCGATTTCGACAATGACGGGTGGCCGGATATTTACGTTTCGAACTTTGGAAAGAACCGGCTGTACCACAATAATCACGACGGAACATTCACCGACGTCGCAGAGAAGGCGGGAGTCGCACTGGGCAATTGGTCGACCGGAGCCACCTGGGGCGATTACGATGGCGATGGCCGGCTGGACCTCTTCGTACCCGGCTACCTGCACTACGAACTGACAGATCCCCCTGCACCCGGTTCAAAAGCCGTTGCGTATAGCTTCTGCCAATTCCGCGGCATCAATGTAATGTGCGGCCCTCGTGGTCTGAAAGGTGAGCCCGATCACCTCTTCCATAACAATGGCGACGGGACGTTCACTGACGTCAGCGAAAAGGCAGGCGTCTCCGACAAGAACAGGTATTACGGCATGTCGTCGGTCTTCATCGATGTCAACAATGACGGCAAAGCGGATCTGCTGGTGACCAACGACTCGACTCCGAACTATTTATATATCAATAAGGGCGATGGAACGTTCGAAGATGATAGCTACTCGTCCGGCTATGCGCTGAACGAAGACGGACGGGAGACAGCATCCATGGGGCTTGGCACCGGCGACTACCGCAATAATGGCCTCATCGATGTTTACAACACGGTCTTCTCCGACGATTACAACCCGCTCTATCGGAATGATGGCGACGCGAATTTCACAGACGTCAGCTACCAGCTCGGTATCGCCGAGCCCACAATTCCCTTCCTCGGTTGGGGCACTGCCTTCTTCGATTACGATAATGACGGCTGGAAAGACATTATCGTGGCGAATGGGCACGTGTATCCGCAAGTCGATCAAATGCCATGGGGGACGAGTTGGGCGCAACGGCCGCTGCTCTTCCATAACGCAGGCGGAACCAGGTTTGATTTGATGCCCGCGGTGGAGGGTACAGCGCTTGCTACGACGTATGTAGGTCGGGGATTGGCCGTCGGCGATCTCTTCAACGATGGCAAGACTCGATGTAGTGATCAATGTGCTTGACGGCTTTCCAGCGCTGCTCCGCAATGTATCACCGGATAAGAATCACTGGATTGAGTTCAAGCTGATCGGCGGTCCGAAGAGTCCTCGCGATGCAGTTGGATCAACCGTGTATCTCACGGCAAACAAGATCCGCCAGCGTGGCGATGTCGTCTCTGGCGGGAGCTACGAGTCTACAAACGATCCGCGCATACACTTCGGGCTGGGGGGCAACACTGCCATCGACTCAGTGGAGGTTCACTGGCCCAGCGGTGCCAGGGAGCGTTTTGCCGTGCCCCAGGTGGACCGAATCGTTACCCTCACCGAGGGACATGGCCAAAGCTTTTAGAGATGGGGTGCTCTTGCTCAAGACGTTTGTGAAAATGACCTCGCCGCTTCGACTCACGGCTCCTTGTCTATGGCTGCTGAGCGCTGCACTGACTATGCAAGTGGCCGCGCAGGTCGCGCCTCCTGCCGCCACCATCCCTTCAGCCACAACAACCGCGGCGCCGAAGGTCGTGCCGGGTAACTTCGTCGATGTCACGCAACAAAGCCAGGTGAACTTCCTTGGCCAGGCCTCGCACACGTCAAAAAAATATCTCATCGAAACGATGGGATCCGGCGTAGCCCTCTTCGACTATGACAACGATGGCCGGCTCGATATCTTCTTCGCCAATGGTGCGCCACTCAGCGATCCCACCCCGAAGGGAACCATCCCCCAGAAAACCGGTCCGAAGTATTGGAACCGCCTCTTCCATCAGAAACCTGACGGAACCTTTGAAGACGTGACGGTGAAAGCAGGTCTACAGGGCACTGGATATGACATGGGGGTAGCTGTCGGCGATTACGACAACGACGGATACGATGATCTCTACGTAACCGGCTATGGAGGCAACCATCTCTATCACAACAATGGAAACGGAACCTTCACAGATGTTACGCAGAGTTCGGGAACAGGCGGGAGCGGCTGGTCTACATCGGCTACATGGGTCGATCTGGACAATGATGGACTCCTTGACCTGGTTGTTCTTCGCTATGTGAAATGGGACTTCGATGACATCTGGTGCGGCGAGCACCGTGATGGCTATCGTGCCTACTGTCATCCAGATGTCTTTGAACCCATTGCGCCGCTGGTCTATCACAACGATGGCAACGGTCACTTCACAGAGGTCTCGGCGAAGACCGGCATCGATAAGCCTGGCAAGGGTCTCGGCATATCCATTGGCGACTTCGACGGAGATGGCAAAGTGGATATTGCGATTGCAAATGATTCCATGCCCGAGTTCCTCTATCGGGGAAAGGGCGACGGCACCTTTGAGGAAGTCGGCATGCCCGCTGAAATTGCAGTCGACGGAGATGGGCGCACCTATGCAGGCATGGGGATTGATCTGCAGGACTTCGACAACGATGGTCTTCCGGACCTGATCATTACGGACCTCGCCAATCAGAAATACGCGCTCTATCACAACGATGGAGACGGCAGCTTCTCCTACGACAGTTACATCAGCGGCATCGGTGGCATGACGTTATTGCACTCCGGCTGGGGCATCCACTTTCTCGACTACGATAACGACGGCCGCAAGGATCTACTGATCGCGCAAGGCCATGATCTCGATACGGTCGAGTTGAATTACCCGCAGCTTCGCTATAAGGAACCCCCTCTGCTTGCCTATAACACCGGCAAAGGCTTTGTCGACGTATCGTCTCAATCGGGAGACGCGTTTCACCAGCAATGGGTTGGGCGAGGTTTGGCTGTTGGAGACATCGACAATGATGGTCGAGTGGATGCTGTCTTCACCACCAATGGCGGCCCGTCGTATGTTCTGCGCAATGAGACCAAGACCGATAATCACTGGCTTACACTCTCACTGGTTGGGCATAAGAGCAACCGCGATGGAATCGGTGCTGTGATCAAGCTGACAACGGCATCAGGTTCTCAGTGGGTTACGGTGACCACAGGCGGAAGCTATCTTTCGTCCAGCGACAAGCGCGCACACTTCGGATTAGGCGCAGCTACAACCGCGAAATCCATAGAGATTCGTTGGCCGAGCGGCATCGTCCAGACATTGAACAATGTGACCGCAGACCGGATCATCACGGTGGATGAGCCAACGGGCGCTCCAGCGAAACCATGAACCTTGGCAGCACGTTATGCGTCTTGGCAATTACCAATTCGCAGGCGACGGCTCAGTCGCCCGGGGAATACGGAAGGACGAATCGGCCTATTTGAACGACACTGCGTTCGGACGGCGGCCAGATCTTTACGGACACGATCGGCAAGGGCTGGCTGAGTGGATGGGCTATGACCGTACCGCGTTCGATGCCCGTCTCTGCTTCATAGATATGGACCAGGAGCCCATCCGTCGCCCGCGTCCAACCAATCGCATAAGCGCCGGCGAAAGCTCGATGTTCGCGCCGAGACGGATCGGACTTTGGGCGAGCAGATAGTAGTAGTACTTCCCATTCGCCGCATAGCCTGCTGTGATCAAGACCACCGCTGCGATCACGTTCCCGCGAGAGTCGACGATTCCGCTGGCCGAGCGCATCTCTGTCTCAATGCGCTCTTTCTCGACCGGAGCTCGCGCAGGCAGTACAGCTTCCAGCTCCGCCGGAGTGGCCGCGCGCCAGTCCCTCTTCGTTGCCGCCGCGCCGTTTCCCTGGCCAAGCCAACGAAGCCGGCAGCGCGCACAGAATCACCCACAGCAATGCGCTCCTGCGATTGAAACTCATCGGTGGCTCACCAATCCACGCTGGATCGCAACCGTGGCGGCATGCGTTCGGTCAGCGACTCCCAGCTTTCCCAGCATGCTGTTGATATGAGTCTTGACCGTCGCCTCCGAGATCGATAGATCAGCCGAGATCTCTTTGTTCGCGCGTCCTGCGACGATTCTCTCCAGCACGCTCAACTCCCTGCGCCGTCAGCTCCTGACCACTTAGCCGTTCAGCGAGCTTCTCTGCCACTGACGAAGGGATATGCAACTTGCCGCTGTGCACCGCATGAATGGTCGTCAGCAGCTCCTCGAGCGGCATGCCCTTGAGCAGATAAGCGCGCGCCCCCGCCTGCAGTGCCCGATAGATATCTTCGTCTCCATCGAAGGTGGTTAGCACGATGAATCGAGCGTTTGGAAACTCCGTCCTGATCTGGCGGATGGTGTCTGCGCCTCCAAGCTTCGGTAGCTGCAAGTCGATCAATGTGACGTCGGGCTGTATCTTGCGGAACTCCTCGATCGCCTCGAGTCCGTCGCCCACAGAGCCGACGATTTCGAGATCGTCCATCGTCGAAAGCAACGCAGCCAGGCCCTGCCGAACCACCTGGTGATCTTCTACGAGCATGATGCGAATTTTGTCTGCCATCTCTACCTCACGCTTTGTGCTATGGGCACTCGCAGCGTAACCTTGGTTCCTCGGCCAGGCTCACTTGTCACTTCCAATGAGCCATCGATCGTGGCAGCCCGCTCCTTCATGCCCAACAATCCGTAGTGCCCGGTCTTGCTGGACGCTTCGTTCATAACGAACCCTACACCTTTATCTTCGATCGTGAGCATCAGCATATCACTCGAGTAGTGCAATTCGACGGACGTCTCCGTCGAGCGAGCGTGGTGCAGCACATTGGTGAGAGCCTCTTGTGCGATCCGGAGCAGCTCCCGCTCCACCCTTGGATCCACGGCGCGATACGCTCCGCTCAAGTGCAGTCGGGGATGGATGGCAGTGAACGTATCGCGCTGCACGATTCGTGTCAACCTCGTGGGCAGACTATCCTGGGATTGATTCACCCGCAGCTCCCAAATACTTCGCCGCGCCTCTTCCAGCCCCTCCGTCACCAGCTGGCGCGTGCGCTTCACCTGTTCTTGCGCAAGCTCCACTTTGCCTCGGCTCAGCTGCTGTGCGATGAGATCCAACTGCAACGACGCGCCGACAAAGTCCTGCGTCAACGTGTCATGGATCTCTCGGGCCATGCGGTTCCGCTCCGCCAGCACGGCATCGAACTCTCCTTGCAGCCTGCGCAAGCGGAGCAGATACATTCCGGCCAGCAGAGCCAACAGTAGCAACAGCGTCAGCAGGAGAAACCACCACCTGCGGTAGATTGGCGGGATGATGCTGAAATGCAGTTCGGCTCCCACGCAGATTCCACACGCCATCTTTGTTTCTCGCCTGGACACGGAAGATATAGGCTCCCGGAGTCAGATTGGTGTAGGTCGCGGATCGTCGATTGCCGGCGTCGGTCCAACCCTTGTCGAAACCCTCCAGCCGAAAACGATAGCGTACCTCGGAGGGCGCCGTGAAGCTCAGCCCCGCATACTCCACCGTGAAGCGGGCATGTCCAAAAGGGATCTTGATGGGCGCCGGGCCAGTGCTTTCCGACAGATCATCCACCAAAAACCTCTGCACCACCACCGGCGGCGCAATCGTGTCCACAGGCAGATGCGCAGAGTCCACAACGGCCACCCCGCCACGGGTTGGAAACCAGATTTCGCCGTGGCTGGTCAACAATCCCGCGGACGGTTCACCCGCCACCACCTCGTTGTTCGGTAAGCCGTCCGCGAGACCGTACCTGACCATGGCACCGTCCGGCACATCACAGCGACTCTTGCCGACGCAGGCAAGCAGCGAATTCAAGGAGACACGACGAACACCCCGATCCATGCGCAGCCAAAGGTATCCACTCGGATCAGCAGTGATCCCTTCAATATTTCCGTCGTGGACTGCGTCTCCTGCGAGTATCCCTGCCGGCACAAATCGTTCACCCTGACGAACGCTCAAGCCCCCATTGTTGCTGCCAACCCAAAGACGGCCCGCGCCGTCCTCGCCGATGGCCGTAACAATTGTTCCGCCTAGTCCGTCCTTCGCGGTGAAGTTGCGAATCGTGCCGTCGCTCCGCACGACAGACAACCCGCCCGACGTAGCCGCCCAGAGTTCGCCGGGAGCGTAATGCAATGCGCCGATGAGATTCCCTCCCAGGCCGTCAGCGCTGGTCAGCGTGGTGATACTCAAATGCGCTCCGAACCTGCGCAGGTGGGCCACTCCCTGCCGGGTGCCTATCCACACCGAGCCATCGCTATCTTCGGCTAGAGCGCGTATGTAGTCGTCAGGAAGTCCGTCCGCCGAGGTGATCCTGCGAACCGCATTACTCGCGTCGATATAATTCAGGCCATCCGGCGTTCCTACCCAAAGGCCCCCATCGACGCCGGAAGCCAGGCAGAGAACCACAGCGCTGGTCAGCGCACCCTCTGCCACCGGCTTGGACATCGCACCGTCCTGCACGCGGCGAAGTCCATCATCCCTTGTGCCGATCCAAACAGCCCCATCTTTGGTCTGCGCAACACTCGTCACCGCCTGATCGGCGAGCCCAGGTTCACTGCGGAATGCCAGCCGACGAAGCACGTGCAAGCCGGAGGTCTCCGTGCCGATCCAGTGATTTCCCTCCGCATCCTCAAAGACAGAGAGCACGGAGTTGCCGTTGAGCAGCGTCACGGGGATGGCAGACGCCTTTGCTGCCGGCAGGACGAACAGTCCATTGTTCATCCCCACCCAGGCCATCCCCTCCCGATCCACGTAAACCGTCTGGATGCGCCCTGACGGCAACTCCGTCCCAACCCGCCATCGGCGCCCGCCTCCGGCCGACACCACGGTGGTCGAATATCTCCACGACACACTGCCCGGCACCGCCGTCAATCCTAATCCATCGCTCTTGAACGCTGCGGGCGCCTTCGAAAGCGTATGAAAACCTGTCTGCTTCCACTCCGACCATCCATCAGTAGTGTCCACCGCGAACCCACCGCCGCGCGTCTCGTACATGGACTCGATCGCAGACGAGGCAAGCCCATCGGCCGTTCCGTAGCGACGAAACTTGCCCTGCTGCAGCCGAATAATCCCGTCCGCGGTCCCAATCCAAAGGCCCGTACGATCAGCTACCAGGCAACAGATGTCATCGCTCGTCATCGCTGGCTCGCTGCTCCGATCAAAGATTCGGAACGCCATTCCATCGAATCGCACCAGACCGCCCTCGGTTGCAAGCCAGAGATACCCGTCAGCAGTCTGCGCGATGCTGTGCACGCTGCTTTGTGGAAGTCCCTCCTCGGTAGACCAGGCCTGCTGGCTCAAGTAACGAAGATTCTGCGCCTTGGCTGTGCAAAATACGCAGGCAATCAGCAGCGCGCAGACCTGCAGCCTGGTAAGACCTGCGCGCAGGGTGGCCGGGAATGTTTGCATAGTCCATTCCAGCATGCTGCCCTGATCAGCGTTTGTCCACACCAGCGGCAACGGTTACCTGCTCTTGTCCCGACGATCGACGTCTAGTTCCGGCATCGAGGCGAGCACTCAACCGAGCGCTATCGGGCAGGTGCTGTGGATTCGCCGCCGCCCGCACGCGACTCGGCGCGATGCGCAGAACACATCGAGCGTCGTTCAGCCATTGGCCATCGCGGCTGGTATAACATTCATACCGCTGGCCCTGAACCTTCGACATGACCATTACGATTGAGTAATCGTATACTCTCCTCAATCGCTACGGGGAATTCCAGCGGAATTCAAGGTGAGTGGCGTCCACCGATCCCATGCGAGTTTTGTCATTCATCCTCTGTGCTGGGCCGGCCGCTCGACGCCCGAACCACCAGGTCAAAACGGACCAGAACATCCTTGGCAGGCAGATCAGGCGTCTCCACGCGCTTCAACATCGTCGCCATCGCAACAGCCCCCATCTGAATGCAATCCTGGCGGATGGAGGTCAGCGGCGTGGGAAGGAACTTCGCATATCGGACGTCGTCCACACCCACCATCTTGATGTCGCCAGGAATTCTCACCCCCAGCGAGACCAGCGTCTGCATGAGCCGCGCGGCGGTAACATCGTTGGCGCAAACAATCGCATCAGGCCGGACGCGCCCGATCATCTCCTCGACCAATCGCGGATCTTCAAAGTCACCCTGGACGATCGTTCCGCGGGCTCCGTCCTGCAAGGCGAAGAGCGCCTCGCGATAGCCCGCCGCACGCGCCTCTACCGTGCAGGCTGAATTGTGGCGCATCGCAAAGATGATCCGCTTTGCTCCCGTCTGGATGAGGTGACGCGTCAGCACATAGCCAGCCCGGTGATTGTCGATGCCGATCAGATCAAAGTGAGAACGATCCGGATAAGGCTCAAAGCACCGATCCAGAAGGACGATCGGAATGCCGGCTCGCTCAAGCATGCCCACGATCCTGCGATTCGCCTCATCTCTATTCGGGGCGTGCTCCGAAGGTGCAAAAAATACACCGGCCACTCTTTGGGAAATATACTGCTGGCAAAGCTCTTCCATCGCCCTGACGGGGTCTGCCTCATCCCCGGTCGAATGCCCCCAGGTCAGGGAATGCAGCTTGGCCGCCGGTGAGCGCATAATCCCTTGACAGATTTGCCCGAAGATCTCGGTCGTCCCGAGATCTGGAATCAGCAGACCGAACTGAAGCGAGTTGGCGCGGGCGGGCGACTCGACGTACGTTCCCGAGCCGGGCCGCCGCGTAACCAGCTCGTCTCGCTGCAGCCCCTGCACCGCCTTGGCAACCGTAATGCGCGACGCGTTGAACCGCTCACAGAGCAGCGCCTCACTCGGCAGCCGGTCTCCCGGCTTATAGACGCCTGACTGGATCTCCGCCAGAAGTTCTTCATAGATCGCGCGATGCCTCGGAATTCCAGGCGACAGGAGATCTGCTTCCTTACCCGGAGCCTTCCTGGGGTGGTGGTTGCCGGATGTTTTTCTGGGAGAAGTCATTTGTATTATCAATATAGCAACTTTGTCATGATAATTGCCACGCAGGGAAATGCTATTCCGCAAGCTGCTTTGCTACTACCCATCTACGAGATTCGCGAGGAAAAAGTTTGCAATTCCTATGCCCTCCACCAAATGGTTGATCCGAAAGCGGATTTTTCAAGCTAATTTGGGAACGCTACTTCGTCCACTCCTGAAAGTATGTTGACGGCGACTGTCCGGGAACGGATGGCAGGATGTGTGACTCGAAAGGATCTCCGGCCTTACCATGTCCTCTTCCTATACCGCGGCAACACTCCCTATACGCGCCGTCCTGGCTCTCACCGCTGCATTGGCCCTCAGCGCTCTCCCTCTGCGCGGGCAAACCTCGCCACTCGAATCGCAGAAGGAAAAGCCACAGGAGGGAGCGCAGCCGGCGGCACATGGCGGTTCCAGCACGGCTGGCGTGTTTCCTCCAGTCAATGATGCCGATCACCTTCCCATTACCGAGGGAGGCACAGTGAAGACCGGCCCGATCGTCTTTCAGGACATCGCTGCGAAGGCCGGCTTGACCACGTGGCGCCATGTCATGGGAACCCCGCAGAAGCGGTACATTCTGGAGAGCATTGGTTCCGGAGTCGCCCTGCTCGACTACGACAACGATGGCTGGCTGGACATCTACCTGGTCAACGGCAGCACCCAGGCGGCCATGGATGGCAAAGCGATGCCTCCCCACGCTGCCCTGTTTCACAATAATCACGATGGCACCTTTACCGATGTGACGGCCAAGGCCGGCGTCGGCAACGATCGCTGGGGCTTTGGCGTTGCGGTAGGCGACTACGATAATGATGGCTGGCCTGACATTTACGTCTCGAACTTCGGCAAGAACCGCCTCTACCGCAACAATCACGACGGCACGTTTACCGATGTCGCCGAGAAGGCCGGAGTGGCACTCGGTAACTGGTCCACCGGCGCCACCTGGGGCGATTACGACGGGGATGGACGACTGGATCTATTTGTCCCGGGCTATGTCCACTACGATCTCAAATCGCAACTCACCGATACCGACGGCTTGCCTTCATCCTTCTGCAGCTATCGTGGCGTGAGGACCTATTGCGGCCCCCGCGGTCTCCCCGGCGAGAGCGACCACCTGTTCCATAACAACGGCGATGGCACCTTTACCGATGTCAGCGACAAGGCCGGTGTAGGCGATAAATCCGGCTATTACGGTCTCTCCTCCGTCTTCATCGATGTGAACAACGACGGAAAGGTCGACCTGCTGGTCGCGAACGACTCAACGCCAAACTATCTCTACATCAACAAGGGTGACGGCACCTTTGACGACCAGAGCTATCCCTCCGGCTACGCACTCAACAAAGAGGGGCGCGAGACCGCGTCGATGGGAATTGCCGTAGGAGACTATCGCAACAATGGCCAACTGGACGTCTTCAACACGACCTTCTCCGACGACTATAAAGTGCTCTACCGCAACGACGGCGATGCGAACTTTACCGACGTGAGTGATGAAACGCACATCGCGGATATGACGATTCCCTTCCTTGGATGGGGAACCGCGTTCCTGGACTACGACAACGACGGCTGGAAGGATCTCCTCGAAGTCAACGGCCACGTCTATCGCAACGCTGACACGAATAACTGGGGGACCAGTTGGGCGGAGCGGCCGCTCCTCTTCCATAACGTCGACGGCAAGCGCCTGGAGCCAGTTCCCGCAGTGGAAGGAACTGGTCTGGCCGAGGCGATGCCCTCGCGCGGCCTGGCCGTGGGCGATCTCTTCAATGACGGGCACATGGACGCTGTCGTCAACAACATGGATTCCGTTCCCGCGCTTCTGCTGGACGTCGACCCCAACCACAATCACTGGGTGGCCTTCTCCCTCGTCGGTGGACCGAAAAGCCCGCGCGATGCAATCGGCGCAACGCTCTATCTCAACGCCAACGGCATGCGCCAGCGAGCGGATATCTTCTCCGGCGGAAGCTTCGCCTCCACCTCGGACATGCGGCCACACTTCGGCCTCGGTTCCGGAACGAAGGTCGATTCGCTCGAGGTACATTGGCCGAGCGGCACGGTAGAACAGTTTGCCGTACCCGACATCGATCGGATCATCACGATCAAAGAGGGGCAGGGCAAACCCATCGCCGTCCCAAAACCTTGACCCGTCGGAATTCCCCGTCACCTCCACCTTTTGATGGACATCGCCCTCTACCGTTTGATCAGCAGACAACTCATAGAGCCGTGTTGTAGCCTCGATCAGACTTTCGAACTAACGATAGGCCGCTCTCGAGGATCCAGCATGTTGCTACGCCTTTTCTCCCCAAAGCAATCTGCACGCGCTCTGACCGCTGCGGCTGCGCTTTCGATTGCGGTCGCGCTCCCCTTGTCGGTAAGGGTCTCCGCGCAGACAGCCAGCACCCCCGAATCCCGCGCCGCCTACAACCAGAAAATTGCCAAGGACTACACCTATCGCTATGGTGTCGACCATCCATTCCTGCCCTCGAACATGAACTCGGACACCGGCCAGTTCATCGATCCCAAGAGCTTCCCCACCGCGCAATATTGCGGCCATTGCCACCAGGAGGCACATGCGGAGTGGCGCCAGTCCGCGCACTCGAACTCCAATCGAGCGCCGTGGTATCTCCGCAATGTCAACCTGCTCAACGCCGAAAAGGGAATCAGTTTTTCCCGCCATTGCGAAGGCTGCCATGACCCGATCGCCGTCGTGGCAGGGGCCATCACAGAAGGTGCTCCGCGCAAGCGTCCTTACGATCAGGACGGCGTTACCTGCATGGTCTGTCATTCCATTCAATCGATCACCACCCGCGGCACCGGCAGTTTTGTCCTCGCGGAACCCGCCGTGATGGTCGACGAAAAAGGCCAGCCTATCCACGGGCCGGTATCTGACAACGAGATTCTCGCGCACCTCGACCGCCATTCGGCTGCGGTCATGAAGCCGTTCTATAAGACACCGGAGTTCTGCGCGAGCTGCCACAAAGCAGCCCTGCCCAAGACACTGAACGACTACAAGTGGCAGCGCGCGATGGCGCCTTACGATGAGTGGCAGAACTCCTCGTTCTCGAAGCAGTCTCCACTTCCCTTCTACAAAAAAGATGTCGTCTCGACCTGCCAGACCTGCCACATGCAACGCGAGGCCCTCGTCTCCCTCCCCGACCCCGGTGCGAAAGACGGAAAGCTCGCATCCCATCGTTGGCTGGGTGCGAACACGGTTGTACCCCAGTACTACCACTTCGACGAGCAGATGAAGCGCGTTGTCGCCTTCCTCCAGAACAACGTCCTCAATGTCGATCTCTTCGCGGTAGAGCCGGACTCGCCCAATGACACCCACTCCACCCTGATCGCGCCCCTCGGATCAGAGCCCTTCACCCTCAACGCAGGTCAGCATGTCACCGTCTCCGTTGTGATCCAGAACAAGGGCATTGCCCATTCGCACGTGCCCGAACAGCGCGATTTTTACGAGTCATGGGTCGCATTTACCGTCAAGGATGCAACCGGGAAGATCATCGCGCAGAGTGGCTACATCGAGCCTGGCGGACAATTGGACCCCGCAGCGCATAGCTTCACGAATCGCCTCATCAACAAGCGGGGCGGCCTCAACGACCTCCACCAGGTCTGGGACAACCGAGTGGTGGCCTATAACAACACCATCCAGTCTGGTCGCTCGCAACTGGTGCGGTACGCCTTTACCATGCCTCGCAACGGCGCCCCCGTGACGGTCATCGCGGCCGTCAAATATCGCCGGTTCGACCAGAAGTTTATGGACTTCGGCATGAGCATGCCCGAGGGTCAGCATTATCAGCAGCCCATCGTCGACATGGTCAGCACCTCGCGCACCTTCAATGCAGGTCAGAATGAGCCGGCCAAGCCGCTCCCCAACGAGAATCCCGAATGGATGCGTTGGAATAACTATGGCATCGCCCTGCTCGATGCACAGCAATATGCCGCCAGCGTGAGTGCCTTTGAGCACGTCCAACAACTTCGTCCCGACTACGCCGACGCACCGACCAACATTGCCGTCACACTCATCCAGTGGGAGAAGTATAACGACGCACTTCCCTACCTGCAGAAGTCATTGGAGATTGCGAAGGACAACGCACGTGCGCTCTATTACCTGGCGCTGGTGCAGCGCAACGAGGGTAACGTCGATGAGGCCATCGCCAGCCTTCAGAAGGTCGTGGCCCAGTTCCCGCAGTCTCGCGATGCACATCGTGAATTGGGATTTTCGTTCTACCAGCAACACAAGTATGCTCTTGCGCGCGCGGAATACGAGTACGTGCAATCCATCGATCCCGACGACCTCGCCGCTCACTACAACCTGGCCATCATTTATCGCCGGCTTGGCATCAAGGACAAGGCGGCCATTGAAGCAGCGTACTTCGCCGATGAAAAGGACGACCCGACGGCGAGCACCTATGCGCTGGAATACTTGCGCAAACACCACGAAATTGCGCAGGAAAGCATCCCCTGGCACGTTCATGATCTCGATGAGCACGGTGCCGACGAGCGCCAGCCAGCAACCCCAGTGACGGCAGCAGTACCTCCGTCTGGACAAAGCTCGCTCATCTCTCCTACCCTGAAATAGGATCCTTCATGCGACCGTTTTTACAATCAGCAATCGTTTGCGCGGCGGTGGGCTGCGCCGTTCTGAGCCTTGCACTCCTGCAGCCGCTGTCCTCCGTGTCGGCAGGGTCCAAGGCAAAACAACGCGGCGCAGAGCTCTTTGATCAGCGCGGATGCTCCCATTGTCATGGTCCTGCAGGCATTGGAGGCAAGCGAGGCCCGGACCTTCAGCTGGTGCGGAAGCACATGAACAAGGCGCAGATCACCCAGCAGATTCACAATGGCGGGATGATGATGCCTGCCTTCGGCAATACGTTGACGACGCCCGAGATTCAGGATCTGGTTGCTTATCTACGCGCCAAGCGCAAGGTCATCGTGGTCTCCCCTGCACCCCACCTGGATTCGCCCACCACCACGACAACGGGTTCGGACGCCAACTAACCCCTTCCGCCGCTGCCACCCCCCCGAACTAGTGCAGAGCCTTGCCTTTGCCTTCCACCAGCTCGACGAAGCGATCAACTCCGTCGCAAGGGAATTGCTCCGATTCACCATTCGGCCAGCGTACATCGATACGCGTAATCCTGGTCTCTGCGCCAAGACCGACATGCAGGCGAAGATCGCTGCTACTGTTGTAGCTCGATCCGCTGCGCACCTCATCTACCCAATTGCGCCCGTTGCCATGGACGGTCACGCGCGCTCCGATCGCCGACCGATTGGAGGTGGTTCCTGTCAATTTGAGGCCAAGCCAATGGTTTTCATTCTTCGCCTCGTTCACCAGCAGCAGAGGAACATCGCTTAGATTATTGACCACTTCCTCAAGGCGCCCATCGTTCCAGAGGTCCGCGATCGCTAAACCTCGCCCCGAATACGGAACGGTGAGCCCCGGGCCCGAACTCTTTGAGACGTCCTTGAACTTGCCGTTGCCCTGATTCCAGTAAAGGAACCGCGGCTCCTTATAGCTGGCTCCCAGGTGAGCCGAATCAACCTGCGGATAGACGTGACCATTGACAGCGAGAAGATCGGGAAAGCCATCGTTGTCGACATCGGCAAACATCGTTCCCCAACCGAGTTCTTCAAGATTGATTCCGAGCCCGGCGGCGAAGGTATTGTCCGTGAACGTGCCGTCGCCATTCGCGTGAAACAGCGTGGCCGTATCATCCGAGAAATTTGTCTTGAAGATGTCCAAGTGACCATCGCCGTCATAATCCGCGGCCGTGGAACCCATGCCAGCCTGTTCACGGCCATCCTCGTTGAATGCCACACCCGCATCCTCCGCGACATCCGTGAATGTGCCATCGTGATTGTTGCGATAAAGAATCGCAGGCGTCGAGTCGCACGCCACGTAGATATCGGGCCACCCATCTTCGTTGTAGTCCAGCGTCGTGACAGAAAAGCAGTAGTGACCGGGCGTCTTTTGAATTCCACTCGCCGCACTCACGTCGTGAAATCGGCCGCCTCCCTCATTGTGATAAAGGATGTTCGTCGTGTACGGCAGTCCACGCGGGCCGCACATCACCGGCGTCCCCTTCCACATGCAGTCCGCCTCCGAGCCAGGCTCGGGCGGCGCGGCCGCGTCGAAGTGGACATAATTCGCGACCATCAGATCCAGTTTGCCATCGCGATCATAGTCGATGAAGGCGCAACCCGTACCCCATTCCTTTCCCGTGCCGGCAACGCCTGCCTGCTCCGCAACTTCGCGAAACGTACCGTTGCCCTGATTGTGGAATAAGCGATTCTTCCCATACCCCGTGACATAAAGATCGGGGTATCCATCGTTGTCGTAGTCCCCAACGCAGCCCCCTTGCCCCCAACCTGTCGAGACCAATCCTGCCTTCTCTGTAACATCGGTGAACGTGCCATCATGGTTGTTCCGAAACAGATGGTTGGTTGGCGCTGGCTCTCCAGCCCGCTTCTCCGCCGGCAGCACCGAGCCGTTCACCAGAAAAATGTCGGGCCAGCCATCGTTATCGTAGTCAAGAATGGCGACTCCCGAACCGGTCGTTTCGATGATGTACTTCTTGATCTCAGGATCTCCATTTACGTTGCGCACGAGAATGCCCGCCTTCGCCGCAACGTCCACGAACCACGCGGGCGCCGCATGCTCTGTGCTTGCAGGGTAGGGCGACGAAGATGGAGGACTCTTCTGTGCCAGCAAGGTAGCGGAGGACGCTAGCACGAGAGTAAAAAGCATTCCGCTGAAACGCACAGTCACTCCCCCGATTTCGATGCTCCGCTTCCAACCGGCGCACCCATCGCCATCGTCTTCAGAATCTTGCCACCTTCTTCAATGATGTATAGATGGTTCGCCGCGAGATCGTGCAACACATCCTTCACGCCAGAAGGCCACGCGATCTCGACAGTGTCCGCCTTGACTGCCTGGTCCAGGCCAAAGTGCAGACGCAAATCATTCTGCGAGTAGTAGCTGCCACCGCTCCGCACCTCGTCAATTTGTCGCATCGGCTGTTTGCATATTCCCGAGACAGACTGAGGCGCCGTGGTAGCCGTAACGGTAATGCGCGAGCCGATGCCCGTCCGATTGCTCTTCTTCCCCACCAGTCGAATCTTCATCCAGTTACGCGGAATCGTCGCATCGCATCGCAGGAGCTGCGGAAGTGCGTTGACGCAATTGACCACTACATCCATGTGCCCGTCGTTGTTGTAATCGCCAATGGCGCAGCCGCGAGCCGGCACCGCATCGGTGATGCCGCTACCCGCTCTATTCGTAACGTCTTCAAATTGCCCGTTTCGCAAGTTGCGATAGACATACTTGTGCTCCGCATACGGCGCGTCAAGATGCGATCCATCCACTTCCGGATACACATGCCCGTTCGAGATGAAGATATCAAGCCAACCGTCATTGTCGAGATCGATAAAGGCTACACCCCATCCCAGATAGCGAGTGTTGATGCCGATTCCCGACAGATAGGTATGGTCTTCGAAACTCCCGTCCCCTAGATTTTCATAGAGCGAATCGGTATCACCCGCAAAGTTGGTCTTGACAATATCCAGAAGCCCGTCGCGATTGAAGTCACCGACCGCAACCCCCATGCCTGCCTGCGGCTTCCCGTCCGGCGAATACGCGACTCCAGCTTCGATGGCCACATCCTTGAACGTGCCATCTTTCTGATTCTGATAGTAGGTTGCGGCCGTGGAATCATTCGCGACATAGATGTCAGGCCACCCATCATTGTCCAGATCGGACACCACGACGCTGAGACCGTAGGTGCCAACCGTGTCCCACATACCCGCCTTCTCGGAGACATCCGTGAACGTGCCATCTCCGTTGTTGTGATACAGAATATTCTTTCCGCCCTCCAGCCCAGGAGGCCCACACGCAACCTGTATCCCCTTGTACGAGCACCCCGCTGCTTCCGGCAACGGTGCAGTCTTAATGTCAAAGTCGATGTAGTTCGCGACAAACAGATCAAGGTGCCCGTCCTTGTCATAATCAAGGAACGCACAGCCGGAGTTCCACCGGGTCTTGCTCTGGATCAGGCCTGCCTTGGCCGTCACGTCGGTGAACGTCCCGTTGCCATGGTTGCGGTAGAGAATGGGCTGACCATAATAGCTGACAAATAAATCGTCGTAGCCATCATTGTCATAGTCCCCCACGCAACATCCCTGCCCCCAACCAGAACGAACCATGCCGGAGTTCGCAGTGATATCGGTAAACGTGCCGTCCCGATTGTTCTTGAACAAGCGACTGATCGGTTCGTCCCCTTTAGAGAATCCCTCCAGCCGTGTCCCGTTCACCATGAAGATATCGAGCCAGTCATCATGATCAAAGTCATAGAACGCGACACCGCATCCCGTAGTCTCCAATAGAAATCGATTCCTGTGTTCATCTCCATAAATCGTCTTCTTATTGAGTCCACTCTGCAAAGCAACATCGATGAAGCTATATCCCAAAGGAGTATTCAGAACCGGGGATGGCAGCATCTTCGCCGACCTCGGCTGTGCCTCATAGGCAGGTCGCGCTCCAATCTGTTGCGGACTCCCCATCGTCTGTGCCTGGGCCGCGAGCTTGAGCACATCGCCGAACGGCAGCACCAGCGCTGAGCGCGACAGCGACTTCACGAATCCGCGTCTAGTCCAGATCATCTCTCTCAAATCCTTCGCGCCAAGTATAGTGAGCCTGTGTCAACGTAGCGAATCCTTCCGGCCTCTCGCGCGGCGAAGAGCCGAACTTTTCCGTCTCCCTCGCGCAAACGATAACGATGGTCGACTTGTGTGTTGTATATGTGGTCGATCATACCGCTAGCGAGCCCATTTGCCGTGATCTCGGCCACTCCCGTCGCGCCGCCCACGTCGCGATGCTGTTCCAGCGTGTTTCCCAAAAATCGAGCCAAAACCTACCGTGCGATCACATCTCCATCGTGCTCTCTGCCCCGGCCCCTCCAGCAGCCATCGGCGCGAGGACGTACGCCATCAACCACGCAATCCGCCGAATGCGGTACAACTTCGCCCTTTGCTCTCTCACCATCGAATTCAATGCGAGCTATACAGCTTTGGCTCGGCAGCCGTTTGTAGCTTCTGCGCCGTTGTGGTCTCGCGGGTCGCATCGTCCTGGCGCCCCATTGCGCGGTACGCCTGCCCCAGTAGACTGTGCGTGATGAAGTTTGCGGGATCCATCTGCTCCGCGCGCTGCAGATAGGTCACGGCAGCGATCGCGTCGCCCTTCTTCAGCATCGTCTTCCCCAGCAGGATATACGGCCCGGTAGTATTCGGCTCCAGCAGGATCGCCTCCTGCAAGCTGCGTTGGGCATCATCATACTTGGCAGCGCGGTCATAAGCGTCGCCCAGACGATCGTAGATCGACCCCTCCAGCGGGTTGTGTACCTTCTCTTGCTCAAACTGGCTGATGGCCTCGTCGAGATGGTTACCCGCCAGCGCAATCTCACCCAGCAACTCGTGCGCTAATGGAAGCGATGGCTCCAGTTCCACCGACTTCTCCGCATAGCTCTGTGCGATCGGCAGATACTCCCGCCGCAGCAACATGCGCGCTGCGACCAGATACGCCTCAGCGCCGTCCGGAACAAACCCGAACTGCGCAGCGAAGGCATGGCGCGCATCATCGTAACGGTGCGTGTCCATGTAACACAGCGCAAGGATGTAGTTAGGATCGGCTTTACCCAGGCTCTCCTGGCTACTCGAAAGCACGAGCAAAGGAATCGCATCTGCTGGGCGGCCAAGCCTGAACAGCGTCAGCCCCCGCATCTGTCCGGATTCAATATCTCCCGGATCTTCCTTGAGCGCCGCGGCAAACGCAACGTCCGCCTTCGGCAGGTCCGACTCGGAATACAGCGCGAGCCCTTCAATGCGGTTCAGCCCGCGCATCTCCGGGTGCTCGGCTCGAAGAGCCGCTATGGTCTTCAGCGCGTCCGCGGCATGACCGGTGTCAATGCTATGCCGCAGGGACTTCAACATTGTCGCGGCATCGAACCCAGCCGTTTGCGCTGAAGCTGGCGTTGCGGGCGCAGCAGTCCTTGGAGTAGAGACAGAGGAGCTTTGCGCCATCCCGCAGCAACAGAGACTGGCCACAAAGAATGCACCGCTCCCCCACCTGAGCCATCCACTGGAAACGGTTTTCACGCCGCACAAACCCCGGAAACATTGCATGAACGAAAGCTAATACAAAAAGTAGGTGGGAGGAAGTTTTTCCTCCCACCTGAGGTTGTCGAACTTGGTTAGAACTCCAGACGAGCCGTAAATTCCATCTGGCGTGGGTTGGCGGTTCCGTTCGGGCCAGGACCAGAGGTGATGGTTCCGTAGTCCTGGATGTTGCCATTCGGATTGCCGAAGTTGATGTGGTTGAATGCATTGAACGCGTCGGCACGGAACTGCAAGGTGTATCTGTTGATCAGGAAGTTCTTCATCGCCGACATATCGGAGTTGAAGAGATGGGGTCCCCATGCGTTGTTGCGTCCCCCATTGCCGATATTGTCCAATCCAGGATCGGTGAATGTCGTACCGATCGTCTGTGGCGAGTACCAGTAAACTCCATTCGCAGCCCCAGAACCGGCAAAGCCATGAGGCCCGGTCGGCAATGCAGAGGAGCTGCCATTCACATAGCACGGTGCCGATCCCGGTATGTCAGAACCGCATCCGTTGAAGGAAAGCGTGAATGGAAGTCCACTCTGATAAACAAACGTTGGGCTGAATTCGAAGCCGCTGACGATCTGGTTCACAATGCCCTTCGCTTGCCCGAGGAACTGTTGTCCTCTACCGAACGGCAGCTTGTATAAGGCATACGCCGTGAGCGCGCTGCGACGAACCGAGCCATCGTTGCCAAACACCGCGGAGTGGCTCCAGGTCGCATAACTGCTCTGCGCATCCGTACCAACCTGGTAAGCGTAGTTCACCGTTCCGGACAGGTTATGCCACAGATTCTGTTGCAACGTTGCCTGCACCGCGTTGTAGTGCGTGTTCTGGTTATCGCCATAGTAGCTGATGCCCTGGGTCCAACCGCATGGACCGCCGCAAGCAGGCAGCGTTCCACCGACATATCGCTGCAGCAACGTCTGGTTACTGGTTGCGCCGGTTGCAACATTAATTGGATGGGTGCAGGTGGCTGATGCCGGGTAGCAGTTGCCGCCCGCTGGATCGAAGTGCAGAGCCGATCCCGTCACGCTGTATTGCGCTGGCAGCACAATAGCTGACTCGTTCGGGTTGGTCGTATTGGTATCGCCATCATTGAGGGTGTGCGTTCCCTTGTTGCCAACGTAGCCCACCGTCAAGGACAACGTCGGTGTCAGCGCGCGCTGAACCGTGAAGTTCCATGCATCCAGCGTCGGCAGCCGCTCCGTGAACGGACGAGCCTTGGTGTTTACAGATGCGCCCGGATTGACAATCTGCCCATTCGCATTCGGAGCCACCGGTACATAGTTGCTGAGCCCTGTCGCCAGGCCCCCCTGCGTACTCGCCGGGTTGTCCAGTTGGAACGCATAGGTGTTCGTTCCGCCCGTGGCGCCGATCGATTGGTTCACCAGCACCGGAAGGTTCTGCGTCACCACGTGACCGAACACGGAGCCGAAGACGCCAAGATCGAAGCTGCGGCCATACCCCATACGAATGACCGTCTTGGAGTTGAGTTGGTATGCCGCTCCAATGCGCGGGTTATAGGCATTCTTAGCAATCGAGACCCCCATATTGCTGCCAATGGGGCCGTAGCCGGCAACGTTGATAAACCCGGTGTCAAGATTCATCAGAGCGCCATTGCCTTTGCCATTCACATCCTCAGGGAAATACAGCTCATAGCGCAGACCGAGGTTGAGGGTCAGCTTCGGCGTTGTGCGCCACGTATCCTGCACAAAGAAGAAGTCGCGCTTCTGGAACTCTTTGGCATTCGTCGACGTGCTCGCATAGCGGTTGAACGCCGTCACATCTCCCAGCACGTAGGTAGCAAAACCAAGACCGCCGCTGGAACCATTGGACGTCGGTCCGGGGCCGAAGTTGTTGATGCCGGTACGGTCGTTATCACTCGGAACCCGAAGATTTCGAGCGTAGCGCAGATCCACGCCGAACTTGATCGAATGCGTGCCAATCACCTTCGTCCAGTTGTTCACCAACTGGAACTGGTCCTCCCGTTCCGTCAATGGGCAGTTGCAGCGGTTGACGTTGAGGCCGGCTCCATACTGCGATCCAGCCCCCGCCGCGTTGTTCGGACCGGCCGTCGGATTCGTCACATTCATGTCGGCGATATTGAAATCCGGAGCACCATAATCCACTGCTACCGTCAGCGCCGAGTTCGCCCCCGTGCCGCTGATGTTCTCACCCTGGATCGGAAGATTCGTATTCCCCGTATCGTACTTGTGCGTGATCACGTCGTAGCGGAAGTAGCCCAGACGAACCTCCGTCACCAGGCTGCTGCTCACCGCTACGTCGGTGCCCAGCGCAAGACTGTCATTGGCGCCGAGCGAGGTGCCGCCGTAACCAGCAAGTCCAAGACCGCTGCCACCTGCCTTACCGAACAACACAGGACCAGACAGAACATCCGTGAAGCGGCTGAAGCGACCAAATGCGTGCATATTCTGGCTGATCGTCGCATCGCCACGTACATCCCACTGGTTGCTGTTGAAGAGCCCCGTACCGCTGCCCTCATAGTTGTTTGAAAGTCCGCCAAAGCTGCCCGGAGTATTGGGTGCATAGGGCGCGAGCAGCTTGAACAGATTCATCGCTGTCGGCGACACTTCCGAGGCCGGAATCACGGTCACGGCTGGATCGCCCGGCAGAAGCGGGTCATATACCTGGTAGGGATTCGGTGTGGACGTGCCCGCAACGAGACTTGCGCCATAGGCAATGTACTGGCTGAAATTGCATCCAGTGCCACTCAAACAACTCGAGATCAATTGGGCGGTAGGAACCGTCACCGTCTCCGATGTGCCCACCTTCTGGCGGACACCCTGATAATCACCAAAGAAGAAGATCTTGTCCTTGATAATCGGTCCCCCAATGGATCCGCCAAATTGATTCTTGAGACCCGCGGGAATTGGACCCGAGCCAGACTCAGAGAATGGATCTCGCGCCAGATTCGCCGAACTCTCGCGATTGTCAAAGGCCGTGCCATGGAATTGATTGGTGCCGGACTTCGTCGAGATCGTATCCACCGAAGCGACCGCCTTGCCGAACTCAGCGTCATAATTCTGCGTCGCGATCTTCACATCGGACATCGAGTCCGAGTTCGGATTGATGACGATGATACCTAGAATCGCATCCTGGTTATCAGTACCGTCCAGCGTGTAATTGACGCCGCCGAAGGCTTGCCCATCAATCTGAATCTGCTTCGACCCTTGCGGATTCTCGTCGGCCGCATGCGCCCATCCCAGCTGCACCGCGCCTGGCAGCAGAAGCTGAAGGTTCGCAAAGTTGTGATCAGGAATCGGCAACGACTCAATATCCTGCGCCGAGTAAATGGCCGCTACGTCCACATGCTCCGTCTTCAACTGAGGCGCTTGATCGGCGCGAACCACGATCGTTTCGCTCGAACTGCCGGTAGCGAGTACCGCTGAAACTTCCGGCGCTTCACCCGCCACCAGGTGTACGCCCTTCTGCTCAAATCCCTTGAACCCCGGCGCTTCGACCGTGACCGTATAGTCGTCTGGAATCAACTGCGTCAACGCAAACTCGCCAGCGCTGTTGCTCGTGATGTTTGAAACCGTCCCCTTCTCTTCATCAACGATCTTGATGCTCGCGTTCGGGATCGCCGCTCCGGTTGAGTCCGTCACGGTTCCAACAATCTCGCCCGTTGTCGTCTGCGCCATCGCAAAGTGGCTCGACCCCACCAATACCCCAACCGCCGCCGCAAACAACGGCGCGCGTACCAAACCTAACCAGACGTTCTTCATGCCACTCCTCCATAAAAATGCTGCCAACTGCCATAAATCCAATACCTGACCCAAATTCCGGAGCCGCCACGCTGTACCGACGAATCTGTCGAGACGCAGCCTGGTATCGGCTCTCGTCTCCACCCCGAATAAAATCGGATGAGGACAACTCAACCTTTCGGTTGATATTGAATAGGTCCTTTTGATTGCCCACGAACGGTACTCATCGGGAGGCTAAGCTGTCAAGCTGTTTTTTAGGACCGTTTTCGGAGACTATGCACATAAATGACATGACAATTTAACGGAAGCGCAAGCGGAGTGATTGATAATCAGGAAATTATCGCCATTTCAGGATGACCGACGCCCGATTCCGCGTCCTGCACCCCACGGAATTCCGCCGAGTCGCGGCGCCCGTCCTATCCTCATCTTGGCCAAAATGACATAACACAAACCGTGCCCTAGCTAGAAAATGCTATAGTTCACGCCGACCCCTATGGAGGCAATTTCGATGAATCCGATGTCCCTGTCTGTACCCCGCGCCTGGCGGCGTTTGTGTGGGTCCGCCACGCTCGCAACCGCAGCCCTTACCCTTGGCGTTGGTCTCCAGGCATTCTGCCCTCCGAACGCCGCTGCACAGGCCCAGCCTGCGGCCGCTTCCCAATCTGCTGACCCCTGGTGGAAGCATGCGGTCGTCTACGAGATCTACCCCCGTTCCTTTCAGGATTCCAATGGCGACGGCATCGGTGACTTGAATGGCATCACCTCACGCCTCGGATTACCTCCAAGGACTCGGCGTCGATGCGATCTGGATTGCTCCCATGTATCCCTCGCCGCAGGTGGACTTCGGCTACGACATCTCCAACTACGAGGCCGTCGATCCGCAGTATGGAACGCTCGCCGACATGGACCACCTCATCGCCGAGGGCAAGAAGCATCACGTCCGCATCATCCTCGACATGGTCCTGAATCACACCTCCGACAAGCATCAGTGGTTCATCGAGGCCTCCAGCTCCCGCACCAACCCCAAGCATGACTGGTACGTCTGGAACGACGGCATCCCCGCCGACGCGCCCGGCGTTACGGCCTACCAGAAGCGCTTCGAACACGATGGCCGCGTTCCGCCCAACAATTGGGTCTCTGGCTTCGGAGGCTCTGCCTGGGAGTGGGTGCCGGCCGTGCATCAGTTCTACTACCACGAGTTCTACAAGCAGCAGCCCGACTTGAACTGGCGCAATCCGGCAGTCGAGAAAGCCATGTTCGGCGCCATGCAGTTCTGGCTGGACCGCGGTGTCGCCGGCTTCCGTCTCGACGCCATTCCCAACCTCTTCGAGGACCCGAAGCTGCATAACAATCCAGAGTTGGGCGGAATCAACGCCCAGGGCGATCCGAACCTCGGAGACACGTATACCAACAACCTTCCCGAAGTCCACGACGTCATCCGTCGCATGCGCGCGATGGTCGCAAAGTATCCCGGAGACCGCGTCCTGATTGGCGAAACCTATCTGCCCAACACGGCCGAGCTCGACAAGTGGTACGGCGGCGCGGCCAAGAATGAGCTGCAGCTTCCCATGGACATGCTCATCGGCTTCCACGGCGATCATGCCAAGCTGGATGCCGATAGCTTCCGCCAGCATATTGAAGAGGTGGAGACCCAGATTCATGGATCGCAGCCATTGATCGTGTTCGACAACCATGACAACGTGCGCGCCATCGATCGCTACGGCGACGGCACCCACGATGACCAGATCAATAAGCTGCTGGCCACCATGCTCTTCACCACCAAGGCAACCTCGCTCATGTACTACGGCGAAGAGCTCGGCATGCACACCACCACACCCACCCGGCGTGAAGATGTGCGGGATCCGATCGGCATCACCGGATGGCCCAAGGAAAAGGGTCGCGACGGAGAGCGCACGCCCATGCAATGGACCGCCGGCCCGCAAGCCGGCTTCAGCACCAATCCCCACACTTGGCTGCCGATTCCGCCTACCTATAAGACCATCAACGTGGCCGTGGAATCCAAGGACCCCGAACTCCGAGCTGGATTGGTTCAAGCAGCTCATCGCGCTGCGGCGGGATGTCCCTGCCCTCCACAGCGGCAACATGACGATGCTCGACACCAGCAATCCGGACGTGCTCTCCTACGTGCGCACGACCGGCACAGGCCCCGCCGTCGTCGTCGCGATGAACTTCACCCCAACGCCGAAGACCATTACGCTCGACCTCGCCGGGTCGGGCGTGACCGGCACAACCGTGAAGACACTCGCAGCCGACGACGACTCGCTGAAGTCCACCTCCACGCTCAGCAACATCACCCTGCCGCCTTACGCAAGCTGGGTGGCAAGCGTACAGTAGTTCTGTTCGCAGCGTGGCCCGGCGGAGCCAACCTTCGCCGGGCCATTTCCTTTCTCTCTCCCGCAATGCTGGTAACGAACACCTGATGAACGGATATCTGATGACCCTGAATCGCAAGCACGCGCTCTCCGCCATCCTGCTCTTCGCCTCCCTCACGTCGAGTGCGCAGACACCCTCCGCAACGGACCAGGCCCATATCCGCGACTACATTCGCAATGGTTGGGACACGCTCTCGCGCTCCATGTCGGAGTGCAAATCGGTTGTGGACATCAAGGTCAACGCGACGCCGGTCTTATATCTTCCCGCCGATCTCCCAACCCCACCAGCAGTCGATGCCATGCGCAAGTCCTGCGCCGTGGACGTCCGCCATCTCCCCCGCGTCATCCACCACATCGACGAGGTGCCTCCCTCCGCTCTGCCCGTCCAGGGCCTCCTCTATCTGCCCAATCGCTACGTCGTGCCGGGCGGCCGCTTCAATGAAATGTATGGCTGGGACAGCTACTTCATCCTGCTCGGTCTCGAGCACGATGGCCGCCGCGCGCTCGCCCAGGGCATGGTCGAAAACTTCTTCTTCGAGATTCAACACTACGGAGCGATCCTCAACGCCAACCGCACCTACTACTTCACGCGATCGCAACCGCCCTTTCTCTCCTCGATGATTCGCGAAGTCTATGAGCACCCAGCCCCGGGCGCACCACCCGACAAGCAGTGGCTGGCGCGCGCCTATACCTATGCCCAACGCGACTACGCCCTCTGGATCTCTCCCGAGCATCGCGCCGGCAACACGGGCCTCGCCCACTATCACGACCTCGGCGAAGGCCCCGTGCCCGAAGAGTCGGATGACTCCAGCTACTATCCCGACGTCATTCGCTGGCTGCTCGCCCATCCCGGCGACCACCCCGAATATCTCGTCAAAGGCTCTGCGCATCCCACGCCCTGCCGAAGCGAAAACCCTCGCTCACACCAGCTGCGACGTAACGGCTTCCCGCGTCTGCGCGCTGGCCGTCGTGGACGGTCATCGGCTCTCCGCTGCGTTCTACCAGGGCGACCGTGCCATGCGCGAATCCGGCTTCGACCCCAGCTTCCGCTTCGGCCCCTTCTCCGGTTCCACCGACCAATACGCTCCCATCGGCCTCAATAGTCTGCTCTACAAGTACGAGCGCGACATGGCAGACTTCGCCACCATCCTCGGCCGCAAAGAGGACGCTGCCGAGTGGACCCGTCGCGCCACCGCGCGGCGTGCAGCAATCGACCACTATCTCTGGGACCAGGACGCGGGCCTCTACGGGGACTACAACTACATCACCGGCGAGCGCTCCCACTACCACTTCATCACCACCTTCTATCCCCTCTGGGCAGGAGCCGCCAGCCCTGCGCAGGCTGCGGCGGTCCGCAGTCATCTCAATCTCTTCGAACAGAGCGGCGGCCTCGAGACCAGTGACGTTGTCTCCGGCGTGCAGTGGGACGCACCCTACGGATGGGCGCCCTGCACCTGGCTCGCGGTATCAGGCCTCGATCGCAATGGCTTCCACGACGACGCCGCAAGAGTCGCCCGCGAGTTCACCGCCACCATCCTCGACAACTTCCTCCGCGACGGAACCATTCGGGAGAAGTACAACGTGGCGAGCGGCTCGGCGAACGTCAAAGTCGCTACCGGCTACAAGAGCAACGTCGTCGGCTTTGGCTGGACCAACGCTGCCTACCTGGAACTTGAGGACATCATCGCCGAGCCCAACAAGCCCTAAGACACCATCAGCACACCTTCACCGCAACCACCTTAGGTGGACGCATCCCACTCCGGCAAGCTGCCTTGCAAGCTGACTGGGCGTACCCTATCATGATCTCGCCATGATCAAGACTCATTCATCGTTCCGCCACCTTCTACTGCTTGCTGCGCTCGGCGTTGCCTGGGTCGCGTTCAGTCCTGTCGCTTCCGCACAATCCGCATCGTCCTCCGGCTCGCCGTCTAAAGTCGACACCAAGCCAGGCGTCCTCGATCGCGTTCAGACCGCAGCCATTCTTCCGAAGACCGTCTTCTTCAAAGGAGTGAGCGCCACCACCCAGGAACGAAACTCGGCCGGCATTCGTTTCGCCAGCGGAGACCTCGCCCTCTTCACCCTCGTGGATGTTTCCGGATATTCCTCCGCCGTTCAGCAGACCTACCAGGCCTATCTCCTCAACGAGACGCATCTCAAGATCGGCGATAAGGTCCTGCCCCCAGGCGCCTACGGTTTCGGGTTCATCGCTGGGGATCGACTGGTCGTCATGGACATCGGCGGCCACGAACTCCTGCATGCCACCACAACGCGCGATCCTCAACTGGCTCGCCCCAACCCCTTGCAGATCCTTCCGGATGAAACGGCCCCCGGGCACTACCGTCTTTATCTGGGTCGCAGCTACATCACGCTATCTGCAGCAAAGTAGTCTTCGCTCACCATGGGGATTCCCTGCTCTCGATGCCGATCCGTCTTACTCTGGCCGGCAGCCATCCTGATCGGATGCGCATGGTCACCGGCGCAGAGCGCGATGGCCCAGATCCCCAACACAACGGCCGCCTCCGCCGATAGCCAAACTCCTGACCTCGCCACCCCGCTGGCCGCGGCGCGAGAGCAGGTGGCGCTCGGTCATTTTGCCGAGGCCGTCAGCCTCTTCCACTCCGTCCTCGCCTCTCCGCAGCCTCCCGCACTCTCCGATAACGACGCCCTCTTATTCGCGACCTCGCTCGCCGCTACCGGCGACATCGACGGCGCCAAGCGGCAGCTCCACGAAGCCCTCACACGATCGCCCGACTCCGCTCCGTTGAACGATGCCCTCGGCACCTTGATCGCCCAGTCCGGCCAGATCGAAGTCGCTCTGCCCTTCTTCCAGCACGCAGTCGCCAGCGATCCCACATTGGCGACCGCTCAATACCATCTCGGCACGGCGCTTCTCGCCTTGAATCAGCCGGACGCGGCGCTCTCCCCTCTGCGTCTCGCAGCCCAGGCCACGCCTGATCGATTCGATGTGCAACTGCAGCTCGGCAAGGCGCTCTCGGCCACCCATCAGGACGCCGAGGCGCTCACGCACCTTCACCTCGCCGCCCAGCTCTTCACCCCCGCAACCTCGCCCGACGCGCTCTACGCCCTCGCGCTCGCCCTGCAAGCCAGTGGCGACGCGAAGGGATCTTTACCCGTCTTCGAGCAAGCCACCACAGCACCCGCCGCATCGTCTTCCGCCTCCAGCAGCGCAGCCCTCACCAACTATGCGCTCGCCCGCGTGCAAACCGGCGATGCCGTCGACGCCCTCCCGCTCTACAAACGTGCCCTCGCCCTCGGCCCCGACACGCCCGACCTCCGCGAGGACTTCGGCGTCGCCTACCTCCAGCAATCCGACATCGATCACGCTCTCGAGCAATTCCGCGCAGGCCTTGCACTCGATCCCACCAGCGCTCATCTCCACTACGACCTCGGTCTCGCTCTCAAGCTGAAGGACGACCTCACCGCTGCCGTTCCGGAGTTCGAGCGTGCCGAGCAACTCGACCCCTCCCTCCCCGATCCGCCCTACACCCTCGGCGTCATCTACATGCAGCAGGGCCGCTTCCCCGACGCCGTCCGGCAACTCAAGCATGCCGTGGAGCTGCAGCCTGTCAACGGTGATGCCTGGTCACTCCTGGGCAGCATACTCAAGGACTCCGGCGATGCCGCAGGTGCGCTCGACGCCCTCACCCGTGCCGTCGCTCTCGAACCCGATCAACCCAGCCTCCACATCCAGCTCGCCGCCCTCGACATGGAAGCAGGCAAGCGCGCCGAAGCTGCCGACGAACGCAAGACCGCCGCCGCCCTCAGCCGTGCCGCGAACAATCGCCAGCGCGCCAGCTTCGCTCTCAAGAGCGGACGCGCTCTTCTCGATCAAGACAAGCTTCCCGAAGCCATCCTCCAGCTCAACAACGCAGCCCAGGCCGACCCGACCCTCCCTGAACCCCATCTCCTGCTTGCGGATGCCTACACCCGCCAAGGCCAGCCCGACAAAGCTGCAGCCGAGCGTACACTCGCCTCATCTCTCTCCGCCAGCCACGCGGCCAAGGAACCCCAGTGATCGCGCCCACGCTGCGACACCGATCGTTCCTAGGTCGATTCCTTGCGTACGCGACCCTCTCGATCGCAATGCTCTACCTCTGCAAAGCCATCCATTCGCACCCAACCCCGAAGGTATTCGCAGCCGAGACAACACTCGACCATCCGGACGCCATCTGTGCGAGTTGCCACAAAGAAATCTACGACCACTACGAACGCACCCAAATGGCCCGCGGCAGCGGCCTCGCCGTCGACGGCCTGATCCCCGGCAACTATCACCACCCACGCTCCAACGTGGACTACAGTGTCTTTGAACGCGACGGCTCCGCCTGGATGTCCTACCGTCGCCCCGCCACCGACCCTCGCGGCGCTCTCTCCGGCGAGCAGCCCCTGCAATATTTCATCGGCTCGGCCGCGCAGGGCCGCACCTATCTCTACCAGGTCAACCACCAGTGGTTCGAGCTCCCCATCAACTTCTACACCCAGCGCAACACCTGGGAGATGGCCCCGGCCTTCGCCGACACCCCACGCATGCCGGCGCCTCTTCCCACCGATCCGAACTGTCTCCACTGCCACGTGACGAACGTCCAGCCTTCCCAGATCACGGCGCGCAACGCCTATGCCGGCCAGCCATTTCTTCAAGGAGGCATCGGCTGCAGCGCCTGTCATGGCGACCCCGCACAGCACCTGGCGCAGCGCGGCCGCGGCCCCATCGCCAACCCCGCACACTTCGCTCCCCTCCAGCGTGACAGCGCCTGCATCCAATGCCACCTCGAAGGCGAAGCCGTCGTCTATCGGCCCGGCCGCTCTCTCGCGCAGTTCGTCCCCGGCGACAACCTCGCAGACATCGCCGTCTACTTCGTCAAAGCCAGCCAGGCCGCCGGAGGCAACCGCGCCGTCAGTCAGTACGAAGCCCTCCTCCACAGCGCCTGCAAGCGCGCCGTCGGCGACAAGCTTACCTGCATCACCTGCCACGATCCCCACACCGATCCCTCGCCCGCCGAACGCATCCAGTACTTCCGCAGCCCGCTGCCTCACCTGCCACACCAGCCCGAAGATGGCCAGTCATCACCCCGAGCAGCAGGACTGCGCCACCTGCCACATGCCCTCCCGCACGACCACCGACATCTCCCACAACCAGGTCACCGATCACGACATCGAGATCCATCCCGCGAACACCACGCAACTCACCGATCTTTCTCCCTCCTACGATCTCGTCGCCGTGGGCCCGTTCCCCGCCGGCGACCGCGAACTCGGCCTCGCCTACGCGCAGCTCGCCGAACGAGGCCTGCCCCACGCCAGCGAAAAGGCCGTCCGCCTCCTCACCCGCGCCGCGCAATCTGGCCAATCCGACCACGAACTCGAGGCGCGCCTTGGCTATCTCCTTCAAACCTCCGGCGACACCGAGAAGGCCCGCCCCGCCTACGCCGCCGCGCTCGAGGACGATCCCTACGATCCCACCGCCCTCGCCAATCTCGCCGTCCTCGATGCCAGCTCCGGACACCTTCCCGAAGCGATTCACCTGCTCGACCGCCTCACCCGTGCCGACCCCAGCCAGACATCCGCAGGCCTCAACCTCGCCTTCATCGAATGCAAGCTCGGCCAGCCAACCCGCGCCCTGAACCTCATCGACCGCCTCGCCGCAGTCAACCCTGACGATCCCCAGCTCAGAGACTTTCTCCATCACGGAACCTACGCAGGTCAACACTGCACCCTGCACCCCGACACCAGGCCAACCCCCTAGCACCCCATCCTCGGAGACCCATGCATTTTCGGCTCACAATCCGGCGCATCGCAATCGAGGCAATCGCCATCGCGATCATCAGCGCGCCTTCCTTCGCCCAGGGCCCGGTCTCCGCCAACAAACTCCACCAGGCCGACACCATCTATCGCGCCGGCACCGCTGCTCTCGCTCATCAAGATCTCGCTACCGCGCAATCGGACTTCGAGCAGGTCATCCGCCTCATCCCCTCGGCCGAACCCGCCCACGTCGCCCTCGGCCTCGTGCTCGTCCATCGCGGCCACCTCCAGGAAGGCATCCACGAATATCAACTCGCCCTGACCCTGCGCAAGACCGACCCCACCGCGCAGCTGAACCTCGCCATCGCCTATCAACAGATTGGCCAGCCCGCAAAAGCGATCCCACTCTTCACCCAGATGGAGGCCGAAGCCCGCATCAACAAGAAGCCGCTCAGCGCCTCGATCCTCTCTGCCTACGCTCGCGCTCTCGCCGCCACCGGCAACTTATCCCAGGCCGCGCTCAAGATGCGAGCCGCCCTCAGCGCCGATCCGCGCAACGCTCAGTTGCACGACGACCTCGGCTCCATCGACGCCCAACAAACATCCTGGGACAGCGCTCGCCAGGAGTTCTCCGCAGCCATCCAAATCGATCCCCAACTCGCCGCCGCGCATCTTCACCTCGGCCTCGCCCTCCAGGCCCTCAACCAGCCCGGCAGCCTCAATCAACTGCAGCAAGCCCGTACCCTCGCCCCCGACAACCCTGTCATCGCGCTCGAGCTAGGCAAAGCCTACGTCGCCGCAAGCAACGACGATCAAGCCATTCCCCTCTTCCAACAGGTCCTCGATCAGAATCCCCACTCCATCGACGCCATGAGCCAGCTCGCGCTCGCCTACCAGCGCTCCAACCGCCCCCAGGATGCCATCGGCCTCTTCCGCAAAGTCCTCGACGCCGACCCCGCCAACGCCATCGCAGCCGCCGACCTCGGCATGGCCCTCACCCAGGCACAGCGCGCCAAAGACGCCGTCCCCGTCCTGCAACACGCTACCCTTCTCGCGCCCGACAGCGTCACCGCGCACGAGGATCTCGCCGCCGCCTACGTCCAGCTCAATCAATTCGACGACGCTGAAGCTGAGCTGCGCACCGCTCTCAAACTCGCTCCCGACCGCCCTCAACTTCACTACGATCTCGGCCTCGCCTACAAGATGCAGGACGACCCCACCCACGCCATCCCCGAGTTCGAAGCTGCCGAAAAACTCGATCCGCAACAACCCGAGTCTCCCTACGCCCTCGGCCTTCTCTACCTTCAAGCCGGCCGCTACGCCGACGCCGCCCGCGAACTCAAATCCTCTCTCACCCTGCGCCCCGAAAACGGAGAAGGCTGGGCCACCCTCGGCAGCGTCTACAACCAGCTCAACCAGCTTCCCGAAGCCATCGACGCCCTCCAGCACGCCATCGAACAAATCCCCGGCCAGCCCGACCCACACCTCACCCTCGCCAATGTCCTCATCAAACAAAACAAGCTCGCCGACGCCACCGAGCAGCGAAGACTAGCCGCCACGCTCATGCGCACCAACATGAACCGCCAGCGCGCCGAAGTCGCCACCCATTCGGGCGCCGCCCTGCTCAAGAACGGCGACCTCGCCGGTGCCGCCGTCCAGTTCAAAGACGCTCTCACCTTCGACCCCACCTACACCGACGCCCACACCGGCCTCGCCCAGGTCTTCGACGCCATGGGCAAACCCGCCGACGCTGCCGCCGAACGCGCCAAAGCCGCACAGCCCCAGCCCTGAACCCAAATTGTCATAGCCAACCGTCACGTTGGCCCACCGGCTGTCTATCCTTCGCCATGCTCACCTCGCTATAATCCTCGCCAGCGAAATCTTTCCGTTTACCGCGAACGCAACGATCGTTCCTCGCATCACCGTCGTTGTGGTTCTCAGCGCAGCAACCGCCTCGGTCGTCGGGGCGATGGGCCTATCCTCATGAACTCCCCCGCAAGACGCGCGCTCCTCCTCTTCCTCCTTTGCGGCGGCGCGTCCATCTTCGTGTGGTCGGGTATCCACGCCCAACAAAACGCCTATCCCGATCCCAAATCCCCCATCCCGCAAACTCCCACCCCACCCGAACGCCCTGACCGCAAGGCCTACGCCGACCACATCCGCGAAGCCTACCAATTTCCCTTCGCTCCCAACGAAATCTCCCTCCCCGGCAACGCCTCCATCCAGGCCAACGACTTCATTCAGCCCACCGCCTTTCCCACCGCCGACTACTGCGGCCACTGCCACAACGAGGCCTACCACCAGTGGCGCCAGGCCCTCCACGCCAACTCCTTCCGCACGCCCTTCTACCGCACCAGCGTCAACCTTCTCATTCGCGAAAAAGGAATCGCCTTCACCCGCCACTGCGATAGCTGCCACAATCCCATCGCCGTGCTCTCGGGCGCGCTCAACCCCAACGCTGCCGGCGATCGCAGCTTCGATCGCGACGGCGTCACCTGCATGGTCTGCCACTCCATCCAGAGCGTCGACAACCGCGCCGGCAACGGCAGCTACGTCCTCGGCGTCCCCGCCGTCATGGTCGACGAGCAAGGCAATCGCATCCCCGGCATGGTCCCCGACAGCGAGATCCTCGCGCATCCCGAGCGCCACGCGAAGGCCGTCATGCAGCCCTTCTACCGCTCAGCCAACTTCTGCCTCGTCTGCCACAAGGCCAATCTCCCTGTCATCCTCAACGACTACAAATGGATTCGCGCCTTCACCACCTTCGACGAATGGCAGAACTCCAAGTTCTCCCAACAGAATCCCCTCGTCTTCTACACCGCCGACCTCACCACCTGCCAGGGCTGCCACATGAAGCGCGCCGCGCTCACCCTCCCCGATCCCGGCGCCAAAGACGGCACCTTCGCCTCCCATCGCTGGCCCGCCGGCAACACCGCCGTTCCCTTCTACTACGGCTTCGACGAACAACTCCAGAAGACCATCGACTTCCTCAAGTCCGGCAACTACCTCAACGTCGATATCGTCGGCCTCAAAGCCAGCAGCACCACGCCCACAGACGACGATCCCCTCATCGCCCCCCTCGGCTCCGCTCCCTTCACCCTCGCGCCCAACGACACCCTCCAGGCCTACGTCGTCATCCAGAGCAAAGCCATCGGCCACTCGCTCATCCCCGAAGTCCGCGATCTCTACGAAGCCTGGGTCTCCTTCACCGTCACCGACGCCGCCGGCCACACCCTCTATCAATCCGGCTTCCTCCGTCCCGACGGCACACTCGACCCCGGCGCCCACAGCTTCACCAACCGCCCCGTCAACTCCGAAGGCACCTTCGTCGACAACCACCGCGTCTGGACCATCCACTCCGTCGCCTACGACAACTCCATCCAGTCCGGCCGCTCCGCCCTCGTCCGCTATCAGTTCCACCTGCCCGCCAACCTCACCGGCCCCATCAACATCAAGGCCGCGGTCGAGTACCGCCACCTCCGCCAGACCTACCTCAACAACGTCTTCGGCTCCGATCACCCCGCGTATCCTATCGTCGAGCTCGCCTCCCGCACCCGCACCCTCAACCTCGGCCTCAACCCCGTCACACCGCCGCTCCCCGCCGACAACCCAGACTGGATGCGCTGGAACAACCTCGGCATCGGCTACCTCGACGAGCTTCAATACGATGACGCCATGCAGGCCTTCGAGCACGTCACCCAACTCCGTCCCGACTACCCCGACGGCTTCACCAACCTCGGCCTCAACTTCATCGAGTGGGAGAAATATCGCGAAGCCCGCGCCCCCCTCGAGCGCGCCCTGGCCCTCCAGCCCAACAACGCCCGCGCCCTCTACTACCTCGCCATCGTCGAGCGCCGCGAGCGCCATCCAGAAGCCGCCATCGCCGACCTGCAAGCCGTCGTCGCCCAATACCCGCAAGCCCGCGATCCTCTCCGCGAGCTCGGCATCTCCTTCTACCAGTCCCACCGCGTCCACGACGCCGTCGCCACCTTCCAGGCCCTGCAAGCCGTCGACCCCGACGACCTCGCCGCTCACTACAACCTCGCTATCCTCTACCGTCGCCTCGGCATGAAGAAGGAAGCCGCCCAGCAATCCGCGCAGTACGCCATGAAGTACATCGACCCTGGCGCCCCCACCTACTCTCTCGACTACCTCCGCAAGCATCCCGAGCTCCGCATCGAGAGCGTGCCCTGGCACCTCCACGCGCAATCCACCTCACCCACCACCGAGGCAACAGCCAAGCCGTGAACCTTCCCTTGCATCGCCTGAACCGCCGCACATTCATCCGCTCCCTCAGCCGCACCGCGCTCATCCTTCCCTTCGCCGACATCCTCGCCCTCGCCGCCCCCGCGCAACAACAATCCACCCCACAATCCAAAATCGGTCCACAAGAGCGCACCTACGACGCCAAACCTGCGCCCCCGCCCGCCGGCCCCAAATCTCCCATCGAAGGCACGCCCCTCGGCATCAGCTTCACCGACGTCGCCGCCCAATCCGGCCTCAACATCGTCACCACCTACGGCGGCCAGCTCACCAACAAGTACCTCCTCGAAACCACCGGCTGCGGCCTCGCCTTCTACGACTACGACAACGACGGCTGGCAGGATCTCTTCCTCGTCAACGGCTGGCGTCTCGAAGGCTTCACGCCCGACCAGGCCCCTCGCTGCCATCTCTTCAAAAACAATCGCGACGGCACCTTCACCGACGTCACCAAGGGCACCGGCCTCGAGCACAAGACCGGCTGGGGTCAGGCCTGCTGCGTCGGCGACTATAACAACGATGGCAACGACGATCTCTTCGTCACCTACTACGGCCAGAACGTCCTCTACCGCAATAACGGCAACGGCACCTTCACCGACGTCACCGCCGAAGCCGGCCTCCTCCAGCCCGGCCCCAAGATCCGCTGGAACACCGGCTGCACCTTCGTCGACTACGATCGCGACGGCCACCTCGATCTCTTCGTCGCCAACTACGTCGACTTCGACCTCAAGACCGCTCCCCTCCCCGAAGACGGCCCCTGCACCTACAAGGGCATGCTCGTCGCCTGCGGACCTCCCGGCCTTCCCGGCGGCAAGAACATCCTCTATCACAACGACGGCCACGGAGTCTTCACCGACGTCAGCGAGAAGTCCGGCATGTTCACCGCCGTCGGCACCTACGGCCTCAGCGTCTGCGCCTCCGACCTCGATGGCGACGGCTGGCCCGACATCTATGTCGCCAACGACTCCGCA
Source organism: uncultured Acidobacteriaceae bacterium (assembly GCA_963762375.1). Taxonomy (GTDB): domain Bacteria; phylum Acidobacteriota; class Terriglobia; order Terriglobales; family Acidobacteriaceae; genus Granulicella. The sequence goes on along the minus strand of CAVXKP010000020.1, from coordinate 73,064 downwards.
CCCGCAACCCTCTACCAGAATCAACACGACGGCACCTTCATCGACATCGCCATCGAAGCCGGCGCCGCTCTCTCCGCCGAAGCCAAGCCCCAGGCCGGCATGGGCGTCTCCATCGGCGACTACAACAACAACGGCAACATGGACATCGTCAAAACCAACTTCGCCGGCGACACCGACTCCCTCTACACCAACCTCGGCAAAGCCATCTTCGAAGACCACACCTACCCCAGCGGCCTCGGCGAAAATACCCGTCTCCTCGGCTGGGGCGTCGGCTTCTTCGACATGGACAACGACGGCTGGCTCGACATCCTCATGTCCAACGGCCACGTCTATCCCGAGGTCGACAAGTCCAAGGCCGACCTCAAATACGCCGAACACAAATACCTCTATCGCAACCTGCAGAACGGCCGCTTCGAAGACGTCACCGACCACGGAGGTCCCGGCATCCTCGAGCGCGCCCCCGCCCGCGGCTGTGCCTTCGGCGACTACAACAACAACGGCTCGATCGATGTCGCCGTCAACTGCATCAATACCATCCCCCAACTCCTCCGCTGCGACTCCACCCTCAAACGCAACTGGATCAAGATCAAACTCGTCGGCGTCAAATCCAATCGCTCCGGCATCGGCAGCAAGCTCATCGTCACCGCAACCACCACGCCTTCCGCCGCCAAGCCCCTCGTCCAGACCGACGAGCTGCGCAGCGGCGGCAGCTACTTCTCGCAAAACGATCTCCGCATGCACTTCGGCCTCGACCAGGCAAAGAAGGTCGACCTCGTCGAAATCCGCTGGCTCAGCGGCCAGGTCGATCAGCTCCACAACCTCGACGTCAACCAGCTCTACGTCATCCAGGAAGGCGGCAAGATCCTCCACGCCGGCCCGCTCACCCCAGCCAAGAGCAAAGTCTAGGAGCCCACGTGCACTCTCTTCGCGCTCACTGGCTTCTTCTCCCGCTCCTTCTCCTCTGCGCCTCCGCCCACGCGCAGACCACCTGCCCCTGGCTCACCCAGGGAACCGCGTCCACCTGGCTGCAAGGCCCCGTCACCGTCTCCACCAATCTTCTCTCCACCAACGAAGGAACCTGCACCTTCACCCTGCATCAGGACAACGCCTCCTACACCCTTGAGATCACCGTCTCCGCCACCGACCATCCTCGCTGCCCTACCAGCAGCAAGCCGATCGCCGGCATCGGCAACCAGGCCGTCCTCTGCTCCGCGAGCCCTTCGCGCAACCAGACCACCGACACCATCAACAGCCGCATTCGCGATCGCTACTCTCACGGTGCAACTGACCGTCACCGGCAAGAACACAAACCCCATGCCTCCGGACCAGCGCCAGGCCGTCGTACAACAGGCGGCCGAAGAAGCAGCTGGCAACCTCTTCTGATCTTCGTCACCGAACTCCCCAAAATTCTCTCGACGTTGCAGCGGCAATCACAACCCTGCTGCCCAGGCGCGCAGCCTTGCGCAGCCGCCGATTGAATAAAAGCCTTGCCAAAACATTAAAGCAACGTTACACTCCAGAGATTACCCTTTTTACATTTTCACCGGAACTGAGTCACACCCGCTGATCCGTTTCAGATGATCCGACTCTCAGGAGGTCGCACACCTGCAGGTGTGCGACCTCCTCACCACCCATCGTTCTCTTCAGAACGATGCAGGATTCGTGTTTTCCGGAGGCGCCTTAATGCACCACTTTCGCTCGATGCATTTCACGACCCGTTCTCTGCTTCTGCTCTTGATTCTCATCGCAGGAGGCATCTCAGCTTCCGCGCAAAACTTCCGCGGCACGCTCAACGGAACCGTTACCGATAAGACCGGCGCTGCCCTCGCGCACGCATCGGTCAGTGCCGTCGACGTCGATACCGGCGTAACCCGCACCACCATCAGCTCCTCAGCCGGCGAGTTCGCCTTTGAAGATCTCCCCGTCGGCACCTACAGCGTCACGGTCACCGCCTCAGGCTTCACCATCGGCAAGTACGACAAGATCCCCGTCTCCGCCGGCACTCCCTACACCCTTCCCGTCAGCCTGGCCGTCTCCAGCTCCGCCCAAACGGTCGAGGTCAACGCCTCAGCCGTCTCGCTCGACACCACCTCCGCCGTCCTCACCACCGACCTTCCCAGCCAGATCGTGAACGAAGCCCCCAGCAACGGCCGCGACTTCACCCAGTTCATCCAGTACACCCCAGGCTTCGCCGGTTACTCCGTCGGCGGTGGCGCCGGCGCCGCTCAGGTCGACGGCGTTCGCACCAACCAGGTCAACTGGCAGATCGACGGAACCGACAACAACGACCTCTGGTGGAACATCCCCGCCATCAACCAGGGCGGCGTCTCCGGTATCGCCGGCATCGTCGTTCCGCTCGACGCCATCGAGCAGTTCTCCTTCATCACCAGCGGCATGCCCGAGACCGGCCGCAACGCCGGCGGAACCGTCAACCTCTCCATCAAGTCCGGAACCAACGTCATCCACGGCGACGCCTACTACTACAACCGCAACGAGTTCTTCGCCGCCAACACCCCCTTCGCCCCCGCAGGCTCCAAGAAGAGCGAGACCCGCGACATCGACTACGGCGGAAGCTTCGGCGGCGCCATCATCAAAGACAAGTTCTTCTACTTCCTCAGCTACGAGCATCAAGGCTTCGTCATCGGCGCCGCACAGGCCAAGACCGAACCCTCCATCGCGTATCAGGGCGAAGCCATCTCCTTGCTCGATGCCTACGGCGTGCCCGTCAATCCAGTCTCCACCGCACTGCTCGCCAACCTCTGGCCGGCCTCCGCTCTCACCGGTCCCGCATCGTCTCTCAACTACTTCAACCCCGGCACCGAAAACGGGCATAGCTTCAACCCCCTCGTCCACCTCGACTACAACTTCAACCAGTCGAACTCTCTCAGCGTCCGTGGCTACTTCGGCGACGGCAATCAGACCGCGCCCACCAGCAGCGAGCTCAGCCCCTACTTCGAGGTCGCTCCCATCCACGTAGAAAACTACGCGGTCATCTACAACCACATCTTCTCGCCCAAGCTCGCCAACCAGGCCTTCTTCGGTGTCAGCTACTTCGATCAGGTCTTCTCCGACGCGGTTCACTCCTACAATCCCGTCGCTCTCGGCCTCGATACCGGCGTCACCGATCCAAGCCTCTCTGGAGCTCCCAAGATCACCATCGGCGGAGCCTCCGCCGGCAGCGGCCTCACCGGCAGCGCCAGCGGCTTCGATCCCATCGGCGTCACCCCTCCCGAGGGCCGCACCGATATCACCGGCCACTTCGACGATTCCGTCTCCTACACCATCGGCAAGCACGAATACCGCTTCGGCGGCGAGTTCCGCAAGGCCCAGGTCTACGACTTCTATCAGACCGGCGCCCGCGGCGTCTTCACCTTCGACGGCTCCCAGGGACCCTGGGCTTCGGGCGGAGGTTCCGCAGCCTGCGATGCTCTCTCCACCACAAACACCGCGCCGGTCGGTACCGTTCGGCATGCCGCGCCCGTTGTCACCGACGGCAACGTTCTCCTGCTGGCCGACTTCATGGCCGGTTGCGTCTCCACCACCAACGCCTACATCGCCGAAGGCAACCAGAAACGCACCGTCTACGAAAACACCTGGGACATCTTTGCCCAGGACGCCTGGCAGATTACGCCGAAGCTGAACATCAACTACGGCATCCGCTACGACTACGCGCAAAGCGTCCATGACTCCGGCAAGGACCTCACCAGCTTCGATCCAACCCTCACCGGTGGCTTCGCCATCCAGGGTGGAAACGTGAGCAACCTCTACAATCCGTTCAAAGGCTCTGTCAGCCCGCGCGTGGGTGTCTCCTACTCGCTGGACCCGAAGACAACTCTCCGCGCCGGCGCGGGCATCTTCTACGACGCCGTCTACATGCTCTCCATCCTCAACCTTCGCGGCACCACCGACGGCGGCGCACTCGGCATCGGCAATAATCTCGCCGGAGCTCTCCCCGTCGTCACCGCTCAGGCAAATCCCACCAGCCCCGGCGGCGGCGTCGTGATCCACTCCGGCGTCCCGATCTTCCCCTCTCTCACCGCAGCCGAAGCAGGCGCCGGCGTTACCAACGCTTTCTCCGTCAACCCCAACTACCGCCCGTCCTACACCTACAGCTACAACCTCAACATTCAGCGTGAAATCGGACCCAAAATCGTCGCCCAGATCGGCTACCTCGGAACGCTCTCCCGCAAACTCACCAGCGTTCTCGACATCAACCCCGAAGCCATCAGCGCCACGGACCCCGAAGATCAAACCACGCGTCCCTACTACAGCAAGTATCCAAACATCGGCAACGTCAACCAGCTCAACAGCAACCTCAACGCCAACTACAACAGCCTTCAGGCAACGCTGCGCAGCACCAGCTATCACGGCCTCACCTCGCAGATCGTCTACACCTGGAGCCACGCACTCGACTACGAAACCGGTCTCATCCCCTATCTCCCCGAAAACAGCTACAACGAAAAAGAGGAGTACGGCAACAGCGACTACGACACCCGCAACACCTTCTCCGCGTTGCTGAGCTACAAGGTTCCCGGAGGCTCCAGCCTTCCCCGCCTCACCCAGGGTTGGGAGCTCAACAGCGCTCTCAGCCTGCACGGCGGCCAGCCCTTCAGCGTCGTAGCCAATAGCGATGAGCTAGGCAATGGGGACGATGCGGACCGCGCCATGGTCACCGGCATCTCCCCCTTCCACGGCGTCTCCCACGCCATCGTCAATGGCGTAGCGCAGTGGTTCAACCCGGCCGCATTTTCCGAGCCCAACCCCGGCCAGATCAGCAATCAGCGCCGCAACCAGTACTACAACCCCGGCTTCTCCGACGTTGACTTCTCGGTTGTCAAGGACACCAAGATCACCGACAAGGTGAGCTTCCAGTTCCGCGCCGAGATGTTCAACATCTTCAACCGCATCAATCTCGCTCCCGTGGGCGCGCCGCAGACCAGCGCCGGCGGCAACTCCATCGGCTCAACCATCGGCGCCTTCTTCGGAGCCCCTGGCATCGGCCCTGGCGAGCCCTTCAACGTCCAGTTCGCCGGCAAGATCATCTTCTAACCCAACGCAACCCAAACACCAACGCCCCCATCCACTTCTGGATCGGGGCGTTTCTATCTCTACAGAACACAACCGCCTAAAAATCCAACGTCACCTTCGAATACACCGGGTCCCGGAACGTCGAATAAAATGCCTCCTTCAACGGCGTCGACCGCACCCCGAAGATCCCCGGCCAGTCGATCACCTCAAACACATCCGGCGTCACCAGCGCCTCCAGCTGCCTCGCCGTGAACGGTGGATTCTTATCCCACAGTGCATTGATCTTCAGCAGCGTCCAGAACAATCGATACGGCAGCTTCACAATCCGCGCCTTCGCCCCGGTCGCCTGCTTCAGCAGCCGGATCAGATCGATGTAGTCGATCCGCTCCATGCCCGTGATGTTATACGCGCCGGTCATCTCGGTCTCGATGGACGAAGCAATGATGTCCGCAAAGTCTCCGGCAAACAGCGGCTGGCGAAGAAACTTCCCATCGCCCGGCACCGGAAACACCGGCACCCGCTGCATGAAGCGCGCCAGCCAGCCCACATGCTTGCGGTCGAACCACCCAAACATCAGCGTCGGCCGCAACACCACCTGCTTGATCCCCGACGCCGTCTCCAACGCCTCCTGCGCCTTCTTCGTCTCCGTGTAGTCATCCACCGCCATCGAGTTCACCACCGACGACGAAATACTCACCGCATACGGCACCCTGTACTTCAGCGCCGCCTCCAGCAGACGCTCCGTCGCCGTGATGTTGTTGCGCACATACTCTTCAGGAAACAGGCCGCCAATCTGCGCGTGCCCGATCATCAGATGCGTGCATCCTTCCAGCTCCTGCTGCCACGCTCCAGGCTCAGCCAGGTCCGCCTCGATGACCCGCAGCTCCGGGTGCAGTTGCCGCAGAATCGCCGTGTTCTTCGGGTGCTTGTCGATCGCGACCAGATCGCCCAGATTCTTGCGCTTCAACCGCGGAAGCAGGTTTTGGCCGACGAGGCCCGCGGCCCCCGTAATGACAATTTTTCTCGCTGACATAATCTCCAAACCAAGCGGCACTTGTCGTCACTCAACCGTGCAGACATCGCCGCCATGCATACCGCACCCACGCATCAACGCGCCGGTGCTACTTCGCCGCCCCAACAGCTTGAGCCATCGCTGAGCCCAGCCGCACACTCTCCGCAATGCCACGATCTTCCGGATAGTAGAAGCACGTATCCGCGATCTGCAGCCCTTCAATCGGCGTCTTCACCGGAGGAATCTTTGCAGCGAATCCCGGCTCGCAGATCGGCTGCCCATAGCGCAACCGCGCCACCTTCGTGTCCTTCACATCGCCTTCGAAGAGCATCGGATTGATCTGCCGCAGACACGCAAATGCCTCGGCCAGAAGCCGCTCATCCGGCCAGGAAAACTTCTCGTTCGTCACCGGCATGTAGTACGGCACATACACAATCGCGTCGCCTCCAACGTTGCGCAGATTCGACAATTCGATGATCCCCGGAATCTCGATCTCCGGCACCGAAATATTCACCCAGAAGTGCGGTGTCACCGACCTCGCCAGCTTGAAGATCACGCAGATCACGCCGATGTTATGAATCGCGTCGTAGCGCTGCTTCCACTCCTCCGGAAGGTCCGGCACCATCGCACTCACGTACGGTGTCGGCATTGTGCAGATCACCGCATCCGCAGCGAACGTCTGCCCTGCCGTCTGCACACCCGTCACGCGTCCGCCCTCCGTCAGCACACGCTGCACGGGCGTCCCTAAGTGCACCTTGCCGCCATGTGCCTTGATCCCCTCGATCAGCGCATTCACCAGCGTGATCGTCCCGCCGTCGATATAGCCGAGCCGCTCTTCCAGCATGCTCTTGCGCGACCGCCCAATGCGCCGAATCCGCGTCCAGATCCACGACGCCGAGATATCATCCGCGTACCCATAGAACTTGAAATCGAACAGCGGCTTCCAGAACCGCTCGTAGATCGACTGCCCACACCACCGCAGGATCCAGTCCTTCGCCGACTCGTTCTCCAGCACCGGCCAGCTGTTCCGTCGCACGCACACAAATGCAAACAGACCGTACCGTATCTTCTCCAGCAGGCTCAACCCCGGATACCTGAACAGCGAAATCGGATCTCCCCAGGCATGCAGCTTTCCGTCGAAGTACCCCATGGTGGTCTTTCGCCACACCATCTTGTCCGCGATCCCCAACTCCTCCAACAGCGCGAACGTCGGCAGATCCGACAGGCACGCGAAATGATAAAACCGCTCCAGCGACAATCCGCCAAAGTCGAAATGGCCCGCCATCCCTCCCGGGTCCGGCGCCGCTTCGATCACGTCCACTGCGTGCCCCTCTTTGGCAGCGCGATATCCCGCTGCCAGGCCCATCGCTCCTGCCCCAATAATCACTACACGAGCCATTCATTCCCTCATGCTTTGCTTCAGAAACACCGGAGCTCTTCCGCTCACTCCAGCATTGCAAGCCATTTACCCATTTGGCTTTGAGTGTACACGGCCACGTAGCGTTGCACCGTACCCTACCGGTCACACGCTTCACTTGCATTCCTCACACGCTTCAGGTATATCCGCATCGCCGCTGTCTCACGCCTTGGGAGGCTCCCTGTAGTACACAACGTACAGCGTTCCCGGCTCCGAACCCAGCCACCGCGAGTAGTGCACCGGAGCAAACGGTGCCGGACCATAGCACTCATTCGGCTCAAACGAGATGCCATACTCGGGCTGAATGTGCGGAGTAAAGTCGTACGCATTCACCTCACAGGTGCCCGCCGGCAACGGCGGCGCCGGCCGATACGCATGCGCAGGCAGCACGATCCGGTCCGTATTGATATACCCCGCATGCCGCAACTCCACCTCGAGGTTGTACTCCCACCCATTGTCCACTGCCGTGTCCGCAATCCCCGCAGCCGTCAACTCATTCGCAAGCACCACACGCGCGCGGTCAATCGCAAACGTATTATGCGTATTCACGATCCCATACACCGCCATCGCTCCCACCAGCACCACACACCAGGTCGGAAGCTGAGGCCGAATGCGCTCCTCGAAGTACCGCAGCATGCACAGCAACCCCACCACCAACAGTCCCAACAAGTAGCGTTCGGTGAGATGATACGCTCCCGCTCGCGGCACCAGCAGCAGCGCATACACCACGGAAAACGGCACCAGCAGCACACCCAGCTGCTTCCAGGAAACGCCCTCCCGCACCTCCGCGGCGACGGTCTCTGCCCGCGATGCGAGCGAGGCAATCAGTCCATACACACCGCCAAACGCGACGATCGTGAACAACACCTGCACCCACCGATCAAGCAGCACCGGTGCATTGCCCTTCAGAATGATGAACTCATACGTCCCATGGATGCCGACCCAATCCCCTCCCGTCGGCTCCAGCAGAAACCCGCCGCGGAGATGACTCGGGTACGTCGCCATGAACAGATACCCAAGGAACACCACCGCGCTGATCGCCAGCACACGCTGCCGGCTCTTCCGCACCTGCGGCAGAAACAGCGCCACGATCGGCAACAGTAAAAATGGCGCATCCAGAAACGTGCGGATGAGTTGATCCACCGCGTGCCCCACCGGAAACCTTCCCACCAACACGTGTTCCGGCACCGTATACGGCTGATGCTTGAGCCACTGCAGGCAGGCCAACATGAAGATCCAGCCAGCAACCGTCGCCGCCGCGCCCACCAGCGCCACCCGCCTCTGCCCGCGCAACAGCCACAGTACGCACGGCACCATCACCAGGATCCCCAGCCACGCAATCTGCCGCGCGGTGCCGAACACCGAGTTCGTCGCCACCGCAAAGATCAACCACCCGATGGCTGCGCTCGAGCTCTTCGCCTGCAGAGCCCGCAGGCACCCATACAGGCAGACAACCAGCGCAAACAGCCCTTCCAGATCCGTCATGAACGTGACCGAAAGCACCAGGTACAACGGAGACAGAACAAACGCCAGCGTTCCAATCGTTGCATTCCACTCGCTGATCCTTGCCCGCACCAGCGTCCGCTGCAACAGGAACGCCAACATCATCGCCACCACCAGCGTGCTCATCCGCACCGCGGTCGCCGACGACCCAAACAGCTTCACAAACGCGGCGCCCAGGTACAACTGCCACCCAATCATCGGCGCCGCCCAGCCGTTATACGCAAAGTGGCCCGTAGCCGCCAGCTTCCGCGCCATCACAATGTACGGCCAATCGTCGCAGACCCCCATGTTGGCATAGGGCTGGCTGATCAGTTCGCAGACCAGCACCGCCAGGGCGCAAACGAGAGCAGGAATGCGAAATCTCCGAACCAGTTGCAATGAGCCCCCAATCAACGATTGATCAACTTCGCCAACCCCTCGAAGCCGTTGGTGCTTCACTCCGAGGTCACATTATATGTTGCGACCATCACCTCCCATCTCAACTCCCGCCGCTGGCAAGCGCCCTACTTTACCAGCGGCTTCACCTCAGGAAACTCCGGCATCCGGTTCAACTGCACCTCATACACACTCGGCGTTTCAAATCCCGGCCCCACCAGCCGCAGCGTCGCATTCCCCTCCTCCGCCTGCTGCATCATGTACTCCGGCAGCCACAAGCGTCCCCCTCATCGGACTAACCGCCATCAGAAAATGCCGATGCTCCGGAAGGAAGCTCCCCACCTCCATCGTCTGGTATCCGAGCATCTTTCCAAACAACAGAAAATTTCTCTGCGAGGTCTCCGACAGCGGATAGCGATTCACCTCCGCAAAGTCCGTCAGAAAATACAGACCGCCGCTTCAGCTCAGGCGGACCATAGCACTCCAGCCGCGTATACAGCAGGTGATCGCCCACCAGCACGGGAAGATCGCTTCCCTCCAGCGCCTTCACCCACGCCGCGCTATCGTAGCTCTCCGCCAGCGCAGCATGTACCTGCTGCGGATGCATCAGCGCGCGAATCCCCTCCGGAATCGTCTTCAAATCCACCTTCAGCGTCACCACCGCAAACAGAATCAGCACCACCACGCCCGCTGCTTCCGTACGCTTCGACTGCTCCGCAAACAACGCCACCAGCAGCACGCCCAACCCTATCGCAAACCCCAGCACATAATCGCCGCGATACGCATGCAGCAGATACGACGCCGGCAGCACATACACCGGCAGCGCCGTCAGCAATCCCACGAACACCCACTCCGGCCCCGAAAAACCGCTCTTCCTCGCCGACGCCCCCGCCTCGTCCTCTCTCTCCGTCCCCTCCCTCAGCACCAACGACACCACCAACCCAGCGATCAACAGGACCAGCAGAAACCGCCAGTTCGCAACGAAGTAATCGATATACGTCTGCTTCATCAGCGCCACGCTCGGCTTGGACCAGAAGTTCGAGCCATACAGCTTCGACGCCAGCAGATCTCCGCGCAGCACCGGCAGCAGCGCCGCCGGAAACAGCACCAGCGCCGCCCACATCGGCCAATTCACCCGCCCCCGCCGCGCATCCACCCACCACTGCGCCGCTGCAAACGGAACAAACAGAAATATCGCGAACGTGTGCGAGTAGATCGCCAGCGCCAGCCCGCACCACACACCCACCGCACTCCACAGCCCGGCCGCGCCCGTCCATCCCCGACTGCCAGCAGATCATCGCAAACGAGATGCCCGCCATCTCAACCGCATAGCTCTTGGCAAACACCGCCATGTCCAGCAGCGGATACGTCGTCAGCAACAACACCACGGCGAACGCATACACCGCCGCATACCGCCGCCGCACAAACACGAACACGCACCCCAGCATCGCCAGGAAAGCCACGATCGCCGGCAGCCTCGAGCTGATCTCCGCACTCGCCGGCAGCTTCAACACCGCATGCAACACCAGCGCATACAGCAGCCCAATCGTGTCCAGCCCGCTCGCATAAAAGTTCCAGATGTCGCGCCAGTGCGGCAACCCCGCTACCCGCACAATGACGAGCTCGTCATACCACAGGTAGTCGCTCGCAGCCAGCCCCACCAGCGCAACGAACAACAGGCACAGCAGCACACCCATCGCGGCCCCGGCATGCTGTTCTACCGTCTCTCCGATACGTTCGAGCGCAGAGCCTGCCTTCTGTTTTGCCGAGGGTCCTGAAATCATCTATCTCTCGATTTTGATGTGGGTGAGTAATCTTATAATCTAATCTTGCCCGAAACGGCGCTGCAAGCATCTATCCTTACAGGAACGTTCCAATCGCTTCGCAGTACAAAGTTCCAACGTTTTTCGGTGACTCGCCAGAGGATCTCCATGCCGTCCTATGATCTTTGCATCGTGATTCCCACGCTGAACGAGCGCGAGAACATTGGGCTCTTGCTGGACAGGCTGCGCAATACCCTCCATGATATCCGCTACGAAGTCATCGTCGTCGACGACGACTCGCCCGATGGCACCGCCGCCGTCGTCAAGCGCCTCTCCCGCACCCAGGACAACCTCCACGTCCTCCATCGCATCGGCCGCCGCGGCCTCTCCTCCGCCTGCATCGAAGGCATGCTCGCCACCTCCGCCCCCTTCATCGCCGTCATGGACGCCGACCTCCAGCACGACGAAACCGTCCTCCCCGAGATGGTTCGCCGCATCGCCTCCGACAACCTCGACCTCGTCGTCGGCTCACGCAACATCGGCGGCGGCAGCATGGGAGACTTCGGCAGCTGGCGCGTCCGCCTCAGCCGCCTCGGCCGCCGTCTCTCCGGCGTCGAGCGCCATGCCACCCTCACCGATCCCATGAGCGGCTTCTTCATCGTGCGCCGCTCCTTCTTCGAGCGCGTCGCCCACCGCCTCACCGGCATCGGCTTCAAGATCCTCCTCGACATCGTCCTCTCCGCCGACGGCCAGGTCCGCGTCGGCGAGGTCCCCTACCACTTCCGCCTCCGCCAGCACGGCCAGAGCAAGCTCGACCTCATCGTCGGCCTCGAGTACCTCGAGCTCATCCTCGACAAGCTCATCGGCAGTTACGTCTCCGTGCGCTTCGTCCTCTTCTGCCTCGTCGGCGCCATCGGAGCCGTCATCCATCTCATGCTTCTCGGCGCCCTTCTCAAGATCGAGCGCCTCAGCTTCATCGAGTCCCAGGCCTGCGCCACCGGCATCGTCATGGTCCTCAACTACGTCCTGAATAACTCCTTCACCTACCGCGACCGCCGCCGCCGCGGCTCCGCCTTCTGGTTCGGCATGTTTACCTTCTGCGTCGCCTGCGCCCTCGGCGGCATCGCCAACGTCGGCATCAGCACCGAAGCCTTTCGCCAGGGCATGCCCTGGCCGCTCGCCGGCATCACCGGCCTGCTCTTCAGCGGCGTCTGGAACTACGGCGTCACCGCCATGACCACCTGGCGCCAGGCCCGCCGCTCTGCCGCCCTCCGCGCCGAACGCCGCGCCCAGGCCTCGGCCCTCCCCGACGACTCCGAAGTCCACCCCGCCGCACCCTAAGCCCCAAGCCCTGCGCCCCGAGCTTTGCCTTTGGACTTCACAGCGGCTCGCACTCCTTCGCCTCCACATGCACTCTTGCCTCCTGCGTGCGTGCGGCTGTATCCCGTCAGTGCCGCAGCCCCGCCCCGCCAATCAGCAGCAGCGCCAGCGCGCACACCCCATTCCATCCCCAGCGCCACCACGCCCATCCCGCCAGCGCCGACCCCACCGCTCCGCCCGCAAAGTACATCGTCATATAAATCGTGTTCAGCCGGCTCCGCACCCCCGCGCCCAGCCCAAAGATCCGTGTCTGGTTGCTCACCTGCATCATCTGCGCCCCCAGGTCCAGCATCACCACGCCCACCACCAGCGCCGCCATGTGCCAGCCCGTGGAGATATGCCAACCCTCCGCCACCAGCAGCCACACATACGACGCCGTCAGCACCCCTCCCGCCACCGTCACCACAAACCGCGTTCCCCGCTGATCCGCCAGCCATCCCGCGAACGGCGCCACCAGCGCTCCCGCGGCGCCCACCACGCCAAACGTCCCCGCAACCCCCGGCCCCATGCCATAGTGCGCGTACAGCAGATACGCCAGCGTCGTCCAGAAGCAGCTGAACGACGCAAACGTCAGCGCTCCCAGCACGCACGCCTCCCGCAGCAGCGGCTCCCCGCAGAACAGCGCCCACAGCGACCGCATCGCCTGCGGATACGTCAGCGACTCCCGCGGCTCCATCCTCGGCATCACCCGAAACATCACCGGCACGAACATCAGGTTCAGCACCGCCGCCACCACAAACACCGACCGCCATCCCGCCAGGTTCGCCAGCCATCCCGCAAACGTCCGCGCCAGCAGGATCCCCAGCAGCAGCCCCGTCATCACCGTCCCAATCGCCTTCCCCCGCTCCTCATGGCTCGCCAGGTCCGGCGCAATCGGCAGCACCACGTGCGTCACCGCGGCCATCAGACCCACCAGCGCGCTCGCCACGATCATCCACGCGATCCCGTGCGCCAGCGCCGCCAGCAGCAACGCCACGCTCACCGCCGCATACATGCGCATCATCAGCGAGCGCCGCTCCGCCACATCCCCCAGCGGCACAAAGCAAAGAATCCCCGCCGCATACCCCAGCTGCGTCGCCACCGCCACCCACTCCATGGCCCGCGCGTCCCGCCCAAACGTCTTGCCCATCACCAGCAACAACGGCTGGTTATAGTAAATCGACGCGACCCCGACGGCGCACGCCATCCCCAGAAACGGCAGCGCCCATCGTCCCGCCATCGCACTCCGCTGCCCGTTACTCAATCCAGCCTCTTAAAGATTCGAGATGCGGAAATACGAGATGCGAGATTCCAGATTCGGAGATGCGACGTTCGAGACTCCGGAGGCGGAGCCCAGCGCATCTCGCATCTTCTTCGCATCTCGCATCTCCGCATCTCGCATTTTTTTCGCAACAGACTATCATCTTACCTAGGGCCTTTATGTCTCAGCAGGACACCATTGCCGTAGCCATGTCCGGTGGCGTCGACTCCTCCGCCGTCGCCGCGCTTCTCCACGCCCAGGGACACCCCCTCGTCGGCCTCACCCTCCAGCTCTGGAACCAGCGCCGCCTCGCCGCCAACTACGCCGACCTCGGCCTCCCCGAAACCGTCCCCCAGGGCCGCTGCTGCTCCATCGACGACGTCTACGACGCCCGCCACGTCGCCGAGCACCTCGGCATCCCCTACTACCTCGTCAACGCGCAGGACCGTTTCGAGGAAGAGGTCGTCCGTCCCTTCGTCTCCGAGTACCTCGCCGGCCGCACCCCCATCCCCTGCACCCTCTGCAACAACCACCTCAAGTTCGATCAGCTCCTCCTCACCGCCCGCCAGATCGGCGCCGAGCGCATCGCCACCGGCCACTACGCCCGCAATCACTACGACGAAGCCCGCGGCCGCTGGATCCTCTCCCGCCCCGCCGACACGCACGCAAGGACCAGACCTACTTCCTCTTCGGTCTGACCGCAGGCCCAGCTCAGCCGCACCCTCTTCCCCCTCGGCGAGATGCAGAAGCCCGCCGTCCGCTCCATGGCCGCCGACCACGGCCTCGAGCTCGCCCAGAAGCCCGACTCCCAGGAGATCTGCTTCATCCCCGGCGGCAGCTACCAGAGCTTCCTCACCGCCTACCTCGCCGAGCAAGGTCAAGAACGTCCCCGACTCCTCCGGCGAACTCGTAGCCACGACCCCCGACGGATCCACTGCAGTCCTCGGCCGCCACGAGGGCATCCACGCCTTCACCGTAGGCCAGCGCAAGGGCCTCGGCCTCAGCTCGCCCGACCCGCTCTACGTCCTCAAGATCCATCCCGACTCCCACCGCGTCGAAGTAGGCCCCGACGATCAGCTTCTCTCCACCCAGCTCACCGCCAACCGCCTCAACTGGGTCTCCATCCCCGAACCCACCGAGCCCATCCGCGTGACCATCAAGATCCGCCACCGCCACGAGCCCGCCCCCGCCACCCTGCACGTCACCGGCCCCGACACCATCGAAGCCATCTTCGACGACCCCCAGCGCGCCATCACCCCCGGCCAGTCCGCCGTCTTCTACCAGGGCGACGAAGTAGCCGGCGGCGGCTGGATCCTCTAGCCTCTATCTGCCCACCAATCCGGGTGCCCCATGTCTCGCCTTTGAGACATGGGTTCTCAGAGATCCCCACGTCACCTCTACCCGCGCCCGAACGGCGACCTCGCCACCAGCGTCTCAATCGCCGCCTTCACCCCCGCGATCACCCCGGCAATCTGCTTCACCGGTCCCTTGATCCCCTGCTGCACCGTCTGCGAGATCTCCTCGGTCGCCTGCAGCGCATCGCTCACAATGTTGTCCGCGCGCACCACCTGCGCCCGCGTCCGTCCATTGATCTCGCGCACCGTGTCATTCAGCTCACTCACGGTCGTGCCCAGCTCCTCCACCTTCACCCGCACCGTGGAGCTGATGTGCCCCGCATCGTCACTCACGCTCTTCACCTTCGGCGCAAGGTCCTTCAGGATGAGGTTGGTCTGATCCAGGATCGGTCCCGTCTTGGTCTCCACAATGTCGGCAATGCTATTCACCCGGTGCAGCAGCTTGGCCCCAAAGGCGCTGCTGATCAGCACGCCGATCGCCTGCACCACCAGCGCCAGCGCGATGATCGCCAGAAAGATCATCGCCAGATGAATATCGTGCCTGGTTAGCTCTGAATCCTGCAAAAAAACTACGGCTGCGCCACTAAGTACCGGCATGAACCCACTCCTGTTCGATCCTCGGAAGCAATCGATAAACTATTGATCCTTACTATCTTGTGCGCTCCCGCGATCCTCTGCAAGTCGCGCACCCCCCTCAGCCGCCGTCCACGACGAGGGGCCGGCGTTCAACCGGCCCCCATCGAAGCATTCCCATCCGCCAACGCGCCGCGAGCGAATCAGCTTCAGAACGCCATCCACCTTCGTCCAGCTGCCGCTGGCTACGCGATCGGCGTCGTCTCGCTGGTCTTGGCGACATACGCTTCCTTGCCCGCCTCCACCGCCGCCTTCGCCGCATCCGCCTGCGTCTGGATCAGGTCCTTGCCCTTGTCCACATACTGTGTCCACTGGGTCCGTCCCCGGTCGTAATACTCCTTGCCCTTGTCGACATACTCCGCCGCAACCTGCTTGCTCTTGTCGACATACTGGCTCGCAACCTGCTTGCCCTGCTCGGCATACGCGCCAACCTGGTTCTTGCCCTGCTCATACAGATCGTTGGCACGGTCCTTGGCCTCGAGCGCGCCCGCCCTCAGGTCCTCGCGAGTCTCTTTGCCGGACTTCGGCGCATACAACACGCCGACCAGCGCCCCGATGCCCAGCCCTGCCAGAAACCATCCAAATCCACCTGCGCTGTCATTTTCTGCCATTGCATTCTCCTCACGTGACTTGACTCTCTGCGACAGAATACTCTCTCCGGGCCTTAAAAACTTCGGTCTGCCGGTCATCGAAAGCTGTCGCGTTCCATCATCCTCTCTTACTGGATGCCTCCTGAACATCCGGGGGTTGTGTGCCCGGCGTAGCCTCCAGCATGCCCAGCGCTGCCTCCAGCATGCCCCGCGCTGCCTGCAGTATCTCCCGCACAGCCTGCACGTCATCGCATACAGCCCCAGACCCTCCTCCCTGCATCGAATCTCCAAGTAGCCGTTCGTCCTCCGCTGCGTCGCTCCTGCCGCCACCTACCGGCCCGCCGTTCTGCGGTCCTCCTTGTCCTCTGCGGCTTCAGCAATCTCTCAGCGTCTAACCCCAAAGATGTAGACTTTGCCTTAAGTCCGCCGACTCTCCCTGGCTTCCCTTGCGGAATCCATCCCGCAAGCCAGCTTCCAGCCAGTCTTCCAGAAGGGATCATCACCTTGAGCGTGCCCACACCGCAGAGCGTGCCCACACCACAGGACGTCCGCTCCCGTCCCGGCTCCCCTTCCGGCGCCCCTTCCGTGTCCAAACCCGCTGGCTTCCTCTCCTTCACCCTCCACGCCCACCTGCCCTACGTCGTCAACCACGGCACCTGGCCCCACGGCATCGAGTGGCTCCACGAGGCCGCCGCCGAAACCTACCTTCCCCTCCTCCGCGTCCTCGCCAACCTCGAGCGCGACAACATCGCCCTGCACTGCAATCTCAACCTCTCGCCCATCCTCCTCGAGCAGCTCGCCCACCCCGTCTTCCAGGCCGACTTCCCCCGCTACCTCGAGCGCAAGATCCTCTCCGCCCGCGAGGATGAAGCCTACTTCATCTCCGTCAGCGAATCCCACTACGCCGAGCTCGCCCGCTTCTGGCAAAAATATTTCACCGACGCCCTCCAGGACTTCGAAGCCCTCGACCGCGACATCATCAAAGGCTTCCGCCACTTCAACGACGCCGGCCTCATCGAGATCATCACCTGCTGCGCCACGCACGGCTACATGCCCCTGCTCGGCACCGACGAGAGCGTGCGCGCCCAGATCCGCACCGCCGTCACCGCCCACCAGCGCCACATCGGCAAGCATCCCCGCGGCATCTGGGCGCCCGAGTGCGGCTATCGCCCCGCCGGCCTCTGGAACTATCCCCTCACCCAGACCGACGGCTCCTCCTTCGGCCCAGCCTTCCACCGCATCGGCGTCGAGCAGGCCCTCAGCGAATCCGGCATCGACTTCTTCTTCGTCGACACCCACCTCATCGAGGAGGCCGCCCGCGCCCCCTCCCCCTACGAGCTCCGCAACGGCGACGTCGCCAACCCCAACGACGAGCCCATGACCCACAACGACTATCGCCGCCTCTACCAGCCCTACTACGTCGACGGCTCCTACGCTCCCGAAGACCAGCAGTACCCCACCACCGTCTTCCCCCGCGACCCCGGCACCGGCATCCAGGTCTGGTCCGGCAACTTCGGCTACCCCGGCGACGGCAACTACCTCGACTTCCACAAGAAGCGCTGGCCCGGAGGTCATCGCTACTGGTCCGTCACCGGCTCCAACATCGACATGGCCGACAAGCAGCCCTACAACCCCCACCTCGCCGCCGAGCGCACCCAGGTCCACGCCTCCCACTTCGTCCATCTCGTCTGGGAAGCCATCCACGCCGGCATGAACGACACCATCCCGCCCATCCTCTGCTCCCCGTTCGACGCCGAGCTCTTCGGCCACTGGTGGTTCGAAGGCCCGCGCTGGCTCGAAGCCGTCGCCCGCACCCTCCATGACTACCCCATCGGCATCGCCCTCACCTCGGGCTCCAACTACCTCGACCACTACCCCCGCGCCGGCTCCATCCGCATGCACGAAGGCTCCTGGGGCGCCGAAGGCACCAACCACGTCTGGATGAACCCCGATACCTCCTGGACCTACGCCCAGATCTATCCCGCCGAGCTCTACGTCCGCGATCTCTGCACCGCCGGCAAATGGAAGCCCAACGGCGGCCCCACCCAGCCCGTCGCCGAGCGTGTCGTCAAGCAGCTCTGCCGCGAACTCCTCCTCCTCGAATCCTCCGACTGGCAGTTCCTCATCACCACCGGCGCGGCCAGAGACTACGCCGAGCTCCGCTTCGAGACCCACATGGACCAGTTCAACGAGCTCAAGTCCATCTGGCAGCACTTCGAATCCCACAACACCATCACCCCGGAACAGGAAGAACGCCTGGCCGCCATCGAAGCAGCGCGACAACATCTTCCCCGACATCGACCCCGGCTTCTGGGCCACCGGCTCCCGCCAGCCCCGCACTCCTTGGCACCCAGCCAGGCACCCAGCCAGGCACCCCGGCACCCCACACCACCCATCCAACCACTCACCCGGAAGCCGCTCCCGCTTCCGCCTCCCCCAACGCCGATGCCGACCCTGCCGCCGATCCCTCGCAGCTTCGCCGCTACACTCCCAACCCCGTCGCCTGATCACCCTCCAGGCCCGCCGCCTGCCGTCTTTGTTCTTCTCCCGGTCCTCCCATGAGCTCCTCTCCCACCCCCCATCCATCCCGCCTGCCATCCTCGCACCACACCCCACGCCCCCAGCTCGTCCCGCCGCCACACCCCCGCTACACCGCCCTCGCTCTCTGGCATCTCCTCTCCCTCGACGCCCCCACCGTCGCCACCCTCTGGACCCTCTTCATCGCCCGCTGCTCCCACCTCACCCTCCCCTGGACCGCCCTCGCCGCCATGTTCGTGGCCGTCTGGATGATCTATGCAGCCGACCGCCTCCTCGACGCCCGCATCCTCGACGCGCCCATCCCCGACGCTCGCCCCTCCGAATCTCGCATCTCCGAATCCCTCATCTCCCCACCCCACCTCGAAGCCCGTCACCGCTTCCACCACCAGCACCGCTCCGCCTTCCTCACCGTCATCCTGCTCAGCTCCTTCGTCCTCGCCGCCCTCCTCCACCGCACCGACCCCCGCGCCCTGCATCTCTATGTCCTTCTCGCCACCCTCCTCGCCGCCTGGATGGTCGTCATCCACTCCCAGCCGTTGCTCCTCCACATCCGTCCCTCCCTCCGCGACGCCACCTCCTCCCCCTCGCCACGCGAAGCCCCTCGCCGTCCGCGCAGTACCCGCCGCCTGCCCAAGGAGCTCGCCGTCGGCATCTTCTTCCCCGCCGCCATCTTCATCCCCACCCTGGCCCGCACCTCCCCATCTGCCGCCGCCGTCCATCTCCTCGGCTGGACCGCCAACTGGCTTCGCCCCGGCCTGCTCCCGTCCGCCACTCCTCTTCGCCTGCATCTGCACCCTCAACTGCCTCTGCCTCTACGCCTGGGAGCACCCCGCGCCGCGCCTGCAGGCCCACTGGACGACCCGCTGGGCCACCGCCCACCTCACCCAGCTCGCCCTCTCGCTCCTCGCCGCCTCGACCATCGCCACGCTCAGCCTCTCTCTACCCGTCGCCCTCCCCGCCCTCGCCTGCTCTGTCAGCACCGCCGCCCTCTTCGCGCTCAACCGCTACCGCCGCCGCCTCTCCCCGATCCACCTCCGCGCCGCCGCCGACCTCGTCCTCCTCACCCCCCTCTTCCTCCTCCCCTTCGCACGCTGACGCAAGCACGATGACGACCGATCACCCGCCCGCCCCATCCCTCAGCCTCGCTCCCCCAAACGTCTCCCTCCCCAACTTCGACCCCGTCGCCCGCATCTACCGCTTCGCCGAGTACCTCGCCCTCGGCCCGCTCCTCCAGCGCACCCGCACCCACTTCCTCCCCCAGCTCCCTCCCCGCTCGCACGCCCTCCTCCTCGGCGACGGCGACGGCCGCTTCCTCGCCCAACTCCTCGCCACGCAACCCAATCTCCACGCCCTGGCCATCGACACCAGCGCCGCCATGCTCCATCTCCTCCGCCGCCGCTGCCAACCCCACGCCCACCGCCTCCAAACCCTCCAAACCTCCGCGCTCGACCTGTTCCAGCCCTCAGGCGAGATGCGAGAGACGAGATGCGAAATGCGCATGCAGACACATGATGATCACCGGGCGCACGAAAGCATCGGATTCGCTGCGGAATACGAGAGCTCCCCTCGCATCTCGTCTCCCGACCTCATCACCACCCACTTCTTCCTCGACTGCCTCACCCAGCCCCAACTCGACACCCTCGCCCACCAACTAGCCACCCACACCGCCCCCGGCACCCTCTGGCTCCTCTCCGACTTCGCCATCCCCCCATCCCCATTCCTCCGCCCCCTCGCCGCCCTCTACATCCGCGCCCTCTACCTCGCCTTCCGCATCCTCACCGGCCTCCGCGTCACCCACCTCCCCAATCCCCAAACCGCCCTCGCCGCCGCCGGCTTCGACCGCATCGCCCGCCACGACCTCCTCTGCGGACTTCTCTACACAGAAATCTGGCAACGCCGGTAAACTCATTTAACACATTCTTAATGAAGCCCTCGCCCCAACCCGTCAACGATCCCCAGTCAGACCCCGAGCCAGCCGCACCTTCGCTGCCCGACCCTGACCCCGGCGTCTTTCACCCCCAACCCACCCAACCTCAACCATCGAAACCACATCCGCAGGCATCGAACCCTAAGCAATGAATCTCTTCATCCTCCGCCACGCCAGCGCCGGCCTTCGCCGTGCCAACCCGATCCTCGACATCAAGCGTCCTCTCGACAAGGACGGCAAGGCCCAGTGCCTGCAACTCGCCCACGTCCTCAACGCCCTCAAGCTCAACTTCGATCTCGTCGTCTCCAGCCCCCTCAAGCGCAGCCTGCAGACCGCCCAGCTCATCGCAACCGAAACCGGCTACGAGCAGCACATCCTCATCTCCACCTCGCTAGCCCCCACGGCCACCTTCGCCCAGTTCCAGCGCCTGCTGCGCGACTGCGCCCCCTACGAGAACGTCCTCGTCGTCGGCCACAACCCCAACATCACCCAGTTCCTCGGCCATCTCCTCGGCGTCGGCACCAACGACGACCCCTCCACCACCCCCGCCCGCATCCGCCTGCGCAAGGGCTCGCTCGCCCGCGTCAGTCTGCAGCGCGGCTCAGTCGTCCTTCAATCGCTCATCGATCCCCGCGTCGTCCGCGCCCTCTATACCACTTCCACCAAGAGCTCGCGCCGAAAGACCTCGCGGAAGTAGCCCGCCTCTTTCTTCAGCGACCACTGCTCCAGCTCCGCCCCACCCCGCGCCGGAATCAGCTCCAGCACCACCCGCTTCGGATACACCTTCGTCCGCACCCGAACCGCAGCCGTCGCCCGATCCTGATTCAGCGCCTCCGCCAGCCGCAGCAGCACCACCGCGCTCTGCACATGCGCATGCTCCTCCACCGGCACATACCGCATCGGCCGGTCCATCGCCTCCGGCCGGCTCTTCCCCAGGTACCGCGCAATCGCCGCAACAATTGCTCGCTGCGCCGGCGAGAACCCAAAGATCTCCGAGTGCGCAATGATGTACTGCGAGTGCCGATGATGTCCCTGGTGGTTCATGTACTTCCCCACCTCCTGCATCATCGCCGCCGCCTGCAGCCATAGCCGGTACTCCGCCGGTAGTTGGTGCACGGCCTGCAGCTGATCGAACAACTGCACCACGTGCTCCCGCTCGGGTTCGGCCTTGCGCGGATCCACGCCGTACCTCCGGCATACCTCCAGCACCCCCTCCCAGCGCTCAGCCTCCATCGTGCGATGCGCGCTCGTCCGCACATCCGCGTCCGCCAGCATCTGCGCCAGGACGCCATCCCTCAGCCCCAGCCGCGAGAACCGGTAGCCCTTCAGGTGCATCCGCTCCAGCAGCGCCGCATACACCTGCGCGCCGCCCACAATAATCTCCGACCGCCGCGGTCCGATCCCCGCCACCGCCGCCCGCTCCGCATTGTTCAGCTTCGCCAGCCGGTCCGCCATCTTGCGCACCGCCGCCGTGTCCGCGGTCAGAATCTCCACCCGCTTCACCGCAACCTTCTTCGCCGCGCGCTTCCCGATCGCCGCCTTCCCGTTCTTCTTCTCCAGCCCCAGCTCCAGCGAGTTGCTCGACTCCGCCAACGCCGCCGCCGTTCCCGACGTCGCAATCACCAGCCCCACCCTCGGCTGTCCCAGCTTCCGCTCCGCCCTCCCCAGCTCGCGATCGATGAACTTCCGCAGCCGCGCCACATCTTCCTTGGCCGGAGGATCCGTGCGCAGAAACTCCGCCTGCAGCCGCACCGCGCCCAGCGGCAGGCTCACCATCTCCTGAATCCGCCCATGATCCGAGATCGTCACCTCGCAGCTCCCGCCGCCCAGGTCGATCAGCAGGCACCGCCCCTGCGCGCCCGGCTCATGCGTCACAATCCCCAGGTGAATCAGCCGCCCCTCTTCCAGCCCCGAGATCACCTCCACCGTCCATCCCGTCGCCGACTTCACCCATGCCCGGAACGCCTCCGAGTTGCGCGCATCCCGCACCGCGCTCGTCGCCACCACGCGCACCTTGTCCACCACCTGCGCCTGCACGGCCTTCTGAAATCGCTTCAGCGTCTTGATCGTGTTCGCCATCGCCTCGGGCGAGATCACGCCCGTCTCGAACACGCTCTCGCCCAGCCGCGTTACCTCGCGGTCCTCCAACAGCGTCTTCAGCCGATGCTGCTGCACCGACGCAATCGCCAGCCTGCAGGAGTTGGACCCGATATCAATAGCAGCCATTCGATAACCACTTGCTATCCTGCTAGGACTCATAGACTTAGACCACTTTCAGATCGAGCGTTAGAGCACGTTGCGTGCCAAACCCACCAAAATTCAACTGCATTTCGTCAACGGTGATTCGGACGTTCGACTTCCCTGGCAACTTTATTGCAGTCACCTTGAACACCGGGTTGAGCACCGTCAGAGCCAGCCGCTTCTGCCGAAGGTCCATCTTATCCCACCGGGCAAACTCCCTAGCCAATTGCTCCTGCATGGCCACTGAGACGGTAGGCTTCTCCACCTGACTGGCCCTCAGCGCCCGGTTGAGGGCTTCAATCTCCCCCCGCAGCTCCGTCCTCTTCCGGTCGAACGTCTCCACATCCACCTTGCCGTCTACGTGTAGGTCCAGCAGCCGGGAGATCGACTTCTTCTTGTGCTCGATGTCGGCCAGAATCTGCTCCTCGTGGCTCTCATCCTGCTCCGTGGCTGCCGCCGCCTCAGTCGCCTTCAGGAAGAACTCGAAGCTACCAAGCTGAGTCTGCACCAGCTCATCCAACAGAGGATGCATCTTCTCCACCCGTACCCTGGTCGTTCCGCATGGTGCCCAGCTCTTCGGCTCGAAGTCTCCAGCCTCCTTACTCCACCCTCCATGCCTGACCTGCACACTGCGGCACATGTAGTAATTCAATCTCAGCGTACCGCTCCGTCTCCTGTCCGTATACGGAACACAGTAGAGCGTCGATCCACACACGGAGCATCGCAGGAATCCTCGGTAGATGAACGGGTCGTTCTCAGCGTTCTTGACCACCGAGCGGAACTCACGCTTCACCGCTATCATCTGCTGCACCCGCTCAAACACGTCCTTGGATATCGGTGCGTTCTCAAGCACTCGGATATGCTCCTGCTCCTCCTCTGGCAGCACTCGCTTCATCTGGTATCTTAGCGTTCCATCGTCGCGGTATGCATTCAGCTTCGGGTCAGCCATCTCACGTATCACGCGAGTCCCGGTGTATATCGGATTCTGCAGAACCTTGCGAACCGAGTAGTACCCTATGCCGGTCGCTGCCGCCAGCGTCTTCCAGGAGGTCTCTCCGTCTACAACCATCTGGAACAGAAGCTTCACCCTACCGATGGTCTCCGGGTCAACCGCATAGCGCCTCACCTTGTTCGGAAGCTCCTCGATACGGAGGCCAATCGGTACGGAGTTCTTTCCTCCTACAACCTCCCCACGGCTGCGCTTGGCCCGCTTGCCTCCCAGAGTCCTCTCCCTGATGATTGCTCTCTCCCTGCCAGCAACAGCCGCCATGAGCGTAGCCATGAAGCGCCCTTCGTAGGTCGAGAAGTCCACCACTCGATCCAGCAGGTACAGGCTGACGTTGTACTCTTGCAGCGTCTCGAAGACCTCGTAGTCTCCGAAGCTCTCCGGGCGCATGAGTCGGGATTCTTCCTTGAGCACCACCCCGGCGCACTCACCACTCTTTACGATCCTGAGCAGATCGTGGAACTTCGGGCTGCGCTTCACCGCCGCGCCGCTTACACCCTCCAACTGAATCACCCACCGTAGATTCAGATCGTGGTGCTCGGCTATCTTCTTGCACGAGTCCCGCTGCGCGTCTATGCCACCCTTATCCGCAGTCGCCTGATCAAGCGTGCTCACACGGATGAGCATCACACAGTCCTTCGTCTTATGCGCCTTGGACTTGCTGGTCATGAGTCGTCACTCCGTTGCCGACTGGCTTCATCTGAAAAAAGTTCTTCATCGCGGAGACGGCCTCGGATTCAGCTCCGACCACCAGCAGTCGCTCGATCTCACGTAGCTGGCGGTCCTTCACCTGAGCACTCTCCCAGGCGATTCTTGCTATTGCGGCTAATCCTTCACGATTACCTGCCATTATACTACCCCTCCACAATTATGAGTTTGCCTCGCAAACCATCGTTTGTCAATCTAAACCAATTGGAATTCGTCAACTTTGCAATTGATTGCACTACCGCTGCAGCCAATACACCAAATTCTTCGCTTGATGCTGACGGTTCCATCCGTTTATCAATCGAAGAGCGGCTGTCTCTGCAATCCTGTGAGGCTTGTTTCTGGCCATGTACTCAGAATCCGTGGCAGCGTGGACGTGGCTAGCGTCAAACGGAACCTCCTCTACAGCCCCGCTATGCACGTTCTTTCTCCAGTAGGTCTTGTACTCGTACTCCATTACGCCTCCTTATGCTGCTTTGCCATACTCCTTCAGATCAGCCATATTCGGCCCCAGCTTTGCGTCAGCAGTGAACTTCAGCTGCGGAGTCCATCCGACCAGGTGGAACGGCAGGTTCTCCATGATCTCCAGATGCTTCGGCACGATGATGTCTGCCTTGTCTTCAGGCACGTAGTTGTACGCGGCATCGTGGATAGCTCCAAACGCCGGGGCAATCTTTGTCAGGCCCTGTGCGTTCTCCAGACCAAGCACCCACATCAGCATGTCCGATAGCGTCATCTGTACCGGACTGTTGATGGCCTGGCGCTCTGCCTTCGACCGGAACTCCTGATTCGGGCTCTTGATAAGCGGCAGGTGCCGGATGCGACCTAGCGGCCCGCGCACCATCTGATCACGCTTGGCACGATCCTTGTACTCCTTGTGATACCTCGTCAGTCCGGGGTACCTCTCGAAGAAGCTGGATCGGAAGTCCTGCGCCTCCTTGTCCGTCAGCGTCACTCCATAGTTCAGCTTTGCGTAGACCTGGAAGCCTTCCCAACCCATACCGAAGCAGAGGCCGAAATTGCCAGCCTTCCCCAGCTGACGAATCTCTCCAAACAGCTCCTTATCTGTCTTCTTCAGCTCCATCATCTGCGCATACGAATACCCTCGGAACGGTCCAGCGGTCTCGGAGTGCAGGTCGCGCCCTTCCTTGTAGGCGGCAATCATGTTCATCTCCCAGGCTATGCACGCGATCACCTTCAACTCACCCTGGCTGTAGTCTCGCTCCTCCACAAGGCATCCTGGCGGTGCTGGGAAGCATCGGCGAATCATCTTCGCCCACTTGGTGTGCTTCGGAATCGTCTGGAAGGATGGGTCTTTCGCTGACAGTCTCCCTGTCACCGTTCCGCCTTCACCCTCCGACTTGTCACCCGTAAACAGCCAGTAACTGGGATGGAAGCGCCCGTCCGACCTCAGATGCTTCAGGAATCCGCTGACTCCAATCTCCCCGATGTACGTTGACTTCGTTCTCGCCGCCTTCCCGTAATCCTGAAATACTTGGACGAACTCCTGCGCCTCGGGATCGTTGATGAACATCTCGATATGATCGGCAGCCGTGCTCGGCGTCGGGTCGTTCGGGTCACTCTTCGGCGTGAACATCTTCGGCTTCAGATTCAACCCCATCGGACTGAACATGAAGTCGGTCAACAGGGACGCCTTCGTGAGATTCAATCCACCACGCTTGCTGGAGTCGTAGTGCTTGGCTACGACCCTTCCGCCCATGATGCGCTTGGCCTTAGCCAGCAACCCGTCGATCTCTATGTCTACCGCGCTCTCCAGCTCCTTGTAGGCGTTCAGGTCCACCAGCACGCCCCCGCGCTCGATGTTCTCAAACGCTCGGCTGCCTGGATGCAGGATGTTGACGTAGAACGCCGTCAGCGCCGGATCTTGCAGCAACTCAGCTTTCTGTGCGTCTGCCACCTGCAGGTCGGCATCCACGTCCCCACCGGCATACGGCAGCAGCTTGTCTTTTGGCACCAAGTCCATCCGGCTCTTGTCTACTGATGCATCGAATTCATCCGAGTAGCCACCCAGCGACGGAACGTAAATCTTCGTGTGCACGTCCAGGCCGTTCGAGCGATTCTCGTCCAGCAAGCTACCCACAAGCGTCGTGTCGAACCGGAAGTTCGTGCACTCAATTGCAGCCCTCACCGACAGCCAAATCAGATCAAACTTCAGGTTGGCTCCGCGCATCGACACCATAGGCGTGTTCAGCAACCACTCAAGCTGCTCGCCTAGCAGCCCATTCAGCGCCTGCCTCTCGGCCAGCGGACTGTTGAAGTACACAACATCACCTGTTCCTCGCTGCATCGACATCTGGATGCTGACGATGTAAGCGCCTGGGCTCTTCAGCGTTGGGGGAGCCCACGGATCTTTACCTAGCGTCTCCAGGTCTGCAGCCACTGGCACCGGCTCCCCGGTCGCCGCGTACCTCGCCTTGATCTGCTCGATCAGCTCCGAGAAGTCGTCGATGTACCGATACTTCCCATACACCGGCTTCAGCGTTCCGGTATGAACGAAGCGCACAGCCAGGCTGATGTCTGTCAGCAGGTCAACGTAGAATGCATGGTCGATGTCGCCAATATCCGGGGAGTAAGAGAGCATCAGCGGTGTGACTCCGTAGAGATGCTGGGCACCCCGTAGGCTTGTAACCGTCCTGTTCTTAGGTATTAGGCCCTGCGATGCGAGGTACTGCAGTGGATCGCTCCCAAGCGCCATGATCAGCTTCGAGTTCGGCGTAGCAACGCCGCTCGGCACGACATCAACCGGCATGTCAGGGTAACTGCGCAACACAGGCGACAAGGCGGAGAACACTCTCCCCTTGGACTGCTTGGCCCAAATCGTTAGCATGTGTGGATTGCCTTTCAGGTGCCTCGGTGGGTAGCACCCGCACTCTATTGGTACTTCGTGCTTTTTGAATCCTTCAGTGCGAGCCCAAGTGTCCGAAGACGGCGGGCATTGACCTTAGATAAGCAATCAAAGCTAGAGTGCAGGTGGCACACACCGTGCGCCGGTGTTACTTTTCTTCCTTGATCTTGCCCTGCTCCTTCATCGGAACAGCCTTCCAGTTGCCGTCACCTTGGTACTGAAACCATTTCCTGAGAGAGCTACGCGAGTGCAGCCTCACAAGCGTCTTCGCCGTACTCAACCCTCCGAACTTGGAGACGTTGGCAGTCGTGATCTCAGCCTTCTCTCCGTCAAGGACGTACACCATCGTGTCCTTTGCCGACACCACCAGATACAGCCACACCTTGCTGGTTATCTTGACGAAGAAGCCGTTCTGGTCGCTCGGCAACAACACATCCGAGTAGACTTCCGTGTTGAGCTGAATGTTGAACGGCCCCATCTGGATGGTCTTCGTGCTCTTGCCCCATGCCTTGGTAGGCGTGCACTGCAGCGGCATGTCCATCATGTCTGCGACAAAATACAAAGTGCTCACAGGGTCACCACCGTTATCAGCTCTTCGTCCTTCTCAAACACCCGCATCTTCGCAACTTCGATGCCGCAGTAGATCATCTGCAGATTCCACTCGGAATCTTTCTTCTCCAGCATCGTCAGAGTCACACGCTCCGGGATCGATGGCACGAGCGGGTCGGCTACAAAACTTTCACCGACCTGCATAGACTTCAGTTTGTCGCGAAACTTCACAACGTCTTCTCGCGACACAGGCGCTCCATACTCGTTATTTGGCACTGATCTTCAACTCCTCCGCATTGGTAACTTGTTGGTCGAACTTCACACCCATCCCCATCAGGAAGGCTCCGATCACTCTGGCCGGTGGGATGTTTCCCGCACTCAGGTGAATCGAACCGTACTCACCCTGCCAGGTCACCGCATTACCCACCAGCTTCTTCTCTGCGGTCGTCGCTCCCTGCAACTCGACCCTGATCGAGATGTTTCCGTCAGGCTTGATCCTGCTCGCCACCTTCACCCTGGAGTTGTAGGCGATCACATAGTACGTGCTGCCTGTGCTCGATCCGAAGACCGGCTGAGCCAGCGCTAGCGCGTCCTTCAAGTACACCTTCTCGCTCGTCGGTTGGTTCTTCTTGATCGTCGTGGTCACATTGAGCTCGGTTACTATCAGCGGGGTCGCAAGAGCCTCCGCATCAGGCATCCACACCATAGGTGCCCCAACCTTACTCAGCTCGCTGCCTAGTTTCACGACTACATCAGCACTCAGGCCGGTACATACCGTGCATGGAACAGAATCAACAATGATCTTTGCTGCCTTCAAATCCCAACCTAATACCGTACGCAGCACCTTGATCGTATTCAGGAAGCTCGGACCTGCTCCAAGCAGTCGCAGCGTGTACTTCGTCCCGTCAGGTTCAAGGGCTGGCGGCTTCTCCTGATCTGCGTACAGCTCAGGAAACACCACCTTCACTATCGGTATCAGCATCTTGACAATCGCCAGCTTGTTCAGCTGCTGCACGCTCGGCGGCGCTGCATTCTTCATCAGCGTCGAGGAGCCTACCGTGAGCGAGGCCGATGTCACTCCCCCAAGCTTGTCTGACACCTTCACCGTGTACAGCGAGATGTCAAACACATATTCCTTCAGTATCAGCTTGGTTACAACCTCAACCACAGTCTTGCCACCTGCCAAGACCTCGACCCCGAACACCTTCTGGAAGAACTCTATTGGGTTTTCTGCTTTCGGCTTGAATGCCATAAACTTCTCACTCCATTGAGATTTTGTAACTTTTGTGATCTTAGCACTAGCGGCACATTAGTCAATAGAAATTACGCGCTTTTCGATTTAGATTCGCGCTTTTTCCATAGGTTTCGCGCTGATGTCACCGGCTGAATTGTTCTGGTTGGCGTGCTCGGCGCTCTGTCGTCTTTCGTGGCCTTCTTGCTCGGCCCTGGCTGATCCCACAACGTCCCTGACTTCTGACTGCTGTAGCTAGATCCACCAAAGTCGATCTTTCCGCTGCTCGATCCGAATCCACTGAAGCTAGATCCTCTCGGTAGAGGCATCCTCTCTTTTGCCCCATCTACCTGAGACACCCCGTAGTGCTTCATCAGGAACTTCACCTGCTCTGGACTTTCGACAGCTTTGGTGCAGTAGTGCTTGCGCACGTACTGAATAGCGTCGGATTCTCCCATCTGAGCGACGATAGCAGACAGCACCAGCCCTGTCCGTCCGTGCCCACCGATGCAGCCAACGTGGATCTTCTTCCCCTCCTGCAATTGATTGCAGAGCCAGTCGATCATCTTCTTGAATCGAGCCACCTTCTTCGTCTCAGGTGCGCAGTAATCGTTGATCGAGAAGTGAATCTCCGTCACCAACTGCTTATCCCAAGGATCACTTGCTAGCCCTGATCTAGACCCTGACTGGAGCGCCACGTAGATGTCTGCGTCCTCCACTACAGGGTTGCCACAGCTTCCGCCGTAGATAGAGAACTCCTTGATCTTCAGTGCCGGGTGCGAGTGGTAGCACCGCCCTGGCGTCCCACCGTACAAATCTTCTGAGAATCCCTTCGTCATTACGCCTTCATCCTTTCCACGATCTGTACGACCTCGCCTGGGAAGATCGCCAGCTGCCCTATCACCTTAGCCGTCTTATTTCCGAACTTCAGAGGATTCATAGCAGCCCCATGCTTCTTCAGCTGCAGCTCCTTGTACTGCGGATACTTCTTCAGCGAACCAAGAGCTTCAACCTTGTACCAATCAACCCAACTACCAAACTCGTCAGGACACTCCTTCTTCACCATTTCAACGAGTTTCTTCAGCTCCTTTGGTATGGCCACCAAACCATACTTATCGTCGTCCAGCACCATCTCTGGTATCTGTCCGGATCGCTGTACGTCTAGAATCATCAGAAAACTATGTGAGTACATCGAGTACATCATGCCCTTGTTGAACATCGGCCCGTTGTTGTGAGCCAGCGTGTACGACGTATCGACCATCATCTCCATCGAGATCTTCCCAAGCAGGAACATCTCCGCACACTCGGCAATCTTGCCCCAGGCTTTTCCTCCGTAACCACTGTTCCACTTCCCTTTCTGGAACACCCACGTCAACCCGCGACTGTACTGCTCACATGTGCTAACAGGAGGGGTGTACATGAAGTTGTCCACAGCGTCCGACTCCCCACACGGCGTTATCTTCTTCGTCAGGAACTCGTTGAACGGTTGCCCAAACTGGGCTGCGACCTTCTCGTGCCACTCCTGAGGCATAGCTCGCAGATGCCTGGCCTCTCGTGTCGTGATGCTCATCAGATAGTGCAGCAGTCTCTTCCCTTGCTGCGCCAACACGTCCATGTATACGCGCATCACCTCTTCCGCCCAGGGCGGTAGCGGCTCGTTCGGCGTGAACATCTTCTTCACAATGGCAGCCAAGTGATTCGTCGCGTAGAAGGTCAATGCCGATTCATCCGGGTACACCTGCCCGCAATCAACCCTGAATGCCTTCGTCGTTTCCCCCAGCACCGACACCGGCAAATGCCCAAGCTGAATCTGCTTGAACTGCGGTGCGGCCTGATAGTGAGCCAGCGTATTGTTTGGGATGTATTTCATCAACTCACTCCGTTGAGTTTTGTTTACTTGAATAATCGTAACAATTGCCGAGCGTTTGTCAATAAAAATGCGGCCTATTGCAATTGATTGCAAAAGAAAACGGGATGGACTCTCCCAAGTCCACCCCATCTACTGACTGCCGCCACGCACATCCGTCCCAAGATCGGCGTCAGTGGAGACAATCAATCTCGATCAATTTCCTGCCGCCGCAGAACTCGAAGGCACCACCCTGGATTGGCTCGTGAGATTCGTCTTGAGCGTGAAGACTGACTTGAACTTCAGAGCCACAATCTTGCACCGAATCTTTGCCGGAATCTTGTAGCTCTCGACGAACTCGTACTGCTCTTCGGTCTCCACCGCGTGATGGCTGTACGTGTCGCGAACATACTCGACAGGGTGCTTCACCCCGAACGCCTTGGCCAGCACAGACAAGACCAACCCTGTCCGACCGCGACCACCCATGCACCCAACGTACAGCGGTTGTCCATTGGCCAGCAGATCGACAATCCGCTCCAGACCTGCATCCAGGTCTTTCTTGCTCGGCACGCTGAAGTCCGTAACCGGGATCGACACATCATAGTGCGCCCTGATCTCACGAGCCAGCTTCACCCCCACCATGTGGCTCGGCTTCTGCAGGTACGGTCCACCTGTAACCGTGTACTTCTTGCGCCCAATCAAAGGCAGTTCCAACTGTCCAAGCATTCGCTACTCCTTTAGCGTCTTTCAGCGGTTATTTGACTACGGTTGTCGTCGTGTACGGGTAGAAAGGCCGCACAATGTCGGATACAACGAAGTGCCAGCACAGCCAGGCGCAGACCATGATCCGGCACGGCATCGGCACGAAGTCCTTGATGATCTGAGTGATCGTCACGAGTCTTGCGTTGAAAACGCCCAGGAACTCAAAGACTGTCAGCACGAACATCAACGCCAACATCGTTACCAAATCCCAATGCGCAAACCCTTTGAACATCCAGCACCTCGCTTACCGAGTTTTTGAATCTTTTTAGATTCTAAACTTGGCGTGCTGTTTGTCAATGGGAAATACGAAATTGCAATTGATTGCAATCAGATTCTGCGGATGATGCTTCCATGCCACCCGCACGTCTTGCAGCCTGACCCGGAGCAATCTTCGCAATCCTCGTGCATCTTGTCGCGCCCACGACCTACCTCGCGAACCTCCGTGGAGGCCATCCGCACAACCTCCGAATCGGATACCGCGAACATCCAGTGGTACCACCTGCGGTTGAATCCGGTCTTGCTCGTTATCGTAGCCCGCTCCAGCATGTGCTCCAGTTCGTCGCTGGAGATACCCTCAGCGTCCATTACGCGCTGCACAGCAGGTCTGTACGTGTGCGCCATTACGCCTCCAGTCTGCGAATGTTCACGCTTCGTGGAGCTTCAAACGCCAGGCGGTTTCCTAGTCCGCTGCCACCGACGCCTGCAAAGACGAACACACCCGGCATCAGCTCAATCTTCTCCTGCTCGCTGACCGTCACGTCGGGTCCACCATCCACAGCCACTACTATCAGGGTCGATGTGATGATCCGGCGCACCGTCACCATATTCGCCCCGACCTCTATCTTGCTTCCCTCAGATACACCAAGGCTGAGTGCCATACAGTCCTCCTACCAAAATTTTACGGTTTAGGCACCAATTATCAGCTAGTTGCACGCTACTTGCAAAGCCTGCTCAATACTCATGAACGACAGGCTCCCCTCCAACAGGCTACCCAAGGATACGAACTTCAATCCTTCCGCCTTCTTCCAGTTCAAAACCTTCGCCAGCGCCGGGTCATTCACATCCAGCTCGTTCAGAACCAGATGATCCTCGGCCATCACCACGCTACGAATGTCGTTTCCTGTCTCAAGCCTGGGTAGCTTCGTCTTCACATTCCCGAGGATGATCAGCTTGTTCGTCCACGCAACGCTCTCAAGAGCAGTAACCAAAGCCTGTATGTACCGTTCCCCGTGGAAGGTAGCTAGGAACAACGCGCTCGCGTCCTTGCTCTGCGTCAAGTCCAGGTACAGAGTACCTACCTTGGCCGATGTCTCCACCACCAACTTGAACGCCGTATCCACGCACAGCACCTTCTCGCCAAGATGAAGCAGTGCACTGTCCAGGTGGCTGCTGGGTACGTCATTGATGATCGTGGTTGCCCCTATAGTCTCTAGGACCATCCGGCTGAAGGAATGTGTGAGCCCGTTGCTGCTACCATCCACCACAGGAACCTCTTCCAGCCAGATCTTGCCGGTTGCCCCATCGAACGCTACGACCGGGTGACCTTTGAATTCCTCAATCGTCTTACCCAACCCAACCACGCAAGGCTTAT
Source organism: uncultured Acidobacteriaceae bacterium (assembly GCA_963762375.1). Taxonomy (GTDB): domain Bacteria; phylum Acidobacteriota; class Terriglobia; order Terriglobales; family Acidobacteriaceae; genus Granulicella. The sequence continues at coordinate 39,506 of CAVXKP010000020.1, read as the reverse complement.
CCATTCCTCGCGCCACCACCGCTGCATGGCTGGTAGCTCCTCCGGTCATCGTGATCACACCTACAGCTGCGTTCATGCCTCCAATGTCGTCCGGTGTCGTCTCATCCGTAATCAGGATGCAGGGTACCTTGCTCTTCATCGCCTCAGACGACGAGAACACCGGCTTACCTACCGCCACGCCGGAACAAGCCGAGAGGCCAACAAACACTGGAGCCTTCTTCCAATGCGGGCTGATCACCGTCTGCTGTGCTATGTCGAATTGCTTACGACTCACACGCCCAACAGCCTCAGCCTTCGACAGCATACCTTCCTCAACCATGTCGAGTGCGATCTTCACCGCCGCCGTCGCGCTTCGCTTCGCGTTCCTGGTCTGCAGGAAGTACAGCTTCCCATCCTGAACTGTGAACTCAACGTCCTGCACGTCCTTGCGCAGCTTCTCCAACGCCAGTACATGCAGCATCAGGTCTGCAGATACCTGCTCGTTCCAATCCTTCATCTTCGCCAGAGGCATTGGCGTCCTGATTCCGGCCACCACATCCTCGCCTTGTGCGTTGATCAAGAACTCGCCGGTCACCATGTTCGATCCGGTGTCGGGGTTGCGAGTGAACAGCACCCCCGTTCCCGAATTGTCATTCAGGTTTCCGAACACCATCGCCTGCACTGTAACCGCCGTGCCCCACTCTGCAGGAATGCTGTTCAGCTTGCGGTAAATCTTCGCTCTTTCGTTCATCCAACTATCAAACACAGCCTTGATCGACCCCAGCAACTGCCCCTCAAAGCCGGGAAACTCCTCATTCGTTATCCGCTTATAGATGCTGAGAACGCTGTCAAAGTTGGCCGACTCCAAAGTCTGCCGCTCAATCCCATCGACCACCGAGCCATACATGGTCACCAGCCGGTGATAGCTGTTCTCCACGCAATGAGCGCCGAGCTTGCTCGTCCAAAAGTCAAGATTTTCTGCTTCGAGTCCAACGTTCAGGATAGTGTCCATCATGCCTGGGCAGCTCACCCGAGCACCCGACCGAACCGACAGCAGCGGCATATACCCAAAGTGTTCAACCAGCCGGGCCAGATACGGTTTGATCTGCTGCCGGATCTGATTCATCACGGCCTCGGGCTGTTTGTTGTACTCCACCCATGCTGTCGTCGGGATGATGAAGCCTGGAGGCACCGGCAGCCCGTTGCTGGTCATCCAAACCAGCCCTGCCCCCTTACCACCCAAGATCTCCGTCGAGGTCTCCGTGTTCTGATCCCCGAGTCCGAATGTTTGAATTTCAAATGCCATTGCTCACTCACTCCATTGAGTATTTTTGAAACTTGAATAATCGTAATTGATGAACTGCTGGAGTCAAGTAAAAAGCGAAACGGCCACTACTGTATTCGTTTAGGTGCAGATTCCTGCCGTAACTTCGACTGCGTTCTCCAGTGCAACCAATTGCAGCGCCACGAACTTCGCCACAATACCCGTCAATTCAACGCGAGCCACATTCCCGGCGTTGACCTCCGTGATTGCTGCCTTCTTCGTGTAGTACGCTTCGTTGTCCGTATCCGTGGTCATCACATCCACTTCAAACGTGCCTGGAGCCGCGCTGAATGCGATCTCCACCGAGAGGCACTTCGGAAGGTACTCGTTGGCCGGAGGAAGGCATACCTGTTGGCTAAGCTCTCCGAGCGTGGGAGTCTCCGCACTCCAAACCTGTGTCGGCTGGCTCCAGGTCAATATCGGCGCTGTGTTCGTTCCATACTCGGGCATATCTACTCCTTGCTCGCCTTCCGGCCTGATCCTAGTTGGTTCCGACTACGCTCGAAGCCAGCGCACTGGCGGGGAGCACCGGCACATCCTGCGATCCGGCCTGCGTGTACGGTGCGGGCTTCTTCCTGTCGTACGGCTGATGCCGCAGCATCGACGAGAACGGCTTCGGGGTCTGGAGCGAGTCCACGTCCGGGTCTTCCTCCATCGTGTCCGTGTTCTTTGGGTCCGACTGGAGCGGATTGTCCGGTAGGGCAACCTTCAGAATCTTCGCGAAGTCGTTCTTCTGGGCCCCCCACGACTTCGGGATCTTGCTCTCCATACCGAGCGCCTTTGCGCGGGTCTTGATGTGGGTCTTGATCTCCGTCTTACCGTCGCTACCTGTCCCAGCAAGCTCCACAGCGTGCTCCAGATCCGTCCCTGTCACAATCGGGTACGAGCCATCCGGCAGGGCTTTCCCTTCCTTGGCGAGCTGCTTCCGCTCTTCTTCGGAGTAATCCTTCTTCGCCGCCGTGCCGTAAACGTTATCAGCGTAGTCGCGCACCTGCTTGTTCATGTGCGCCGCGTGCATTGAGGCCATCTGTGCCTTCGCCTCACCCTGCGTCGGAAGCCCCTTCACCCCACCAGACACGTCATGCTGAGCCGACCAGGATGGACGACCGGCGCTGCTGGTCTCCTTCGAGATCGTTCCGATCTTACGGCCCTTGTGGCGAACCTCGTACACGCTGGATTCTCCCCCGTGCAGCGACAGGGCGTTGTGCACCTCGTTTGGCTCGACCTGCCCAACAGAAGTGGGAGCAGCCATATTGCTGTCTGACTTCGAGGCGATCCCCAGGTCCATCTTCCGTACTGCCGTCGTGTTCTTCATCTCAAGCTCCTAGAATGACTCTTGGGGTGCCGGGAATCCGGCGACAGTACCTTCCATCGTCTCGGCGAAGGCGGCATCCGGCGGCGGCGCGTGCTTCGGTATCTTCGGCACCCGCTGGATGCCTGACCGGGTGTACTGGTACTGGGTCGTATTGTCGGGTTCTGCCTTCAATATCAAATCAAATTTCATGCTACGGCTGATTATAGCCAATCAGGATGAAGGGTCAACATCTTCCTGCAATTGATTGCAATCCGGCTTGTCGAAGCCCTCTGCAGAGGCCATCAACACGGCGCAATACTCCAGATCGTCGAGCATCTGCTGTAGTCTCAGCGCCTCTGCATGTGCCCTGTCCAGGTCTCGCAGATGCTTTCTGGCCAATCTTCGCACTTGTGCTGGAGTCAACGTGCGGGAACCGGCAATTACTTGATCCAGAACCTCTCGCGTCATCTCCAAAGGCATCAGACTGGCCTCGTGATATGCACGGTGAACTGAACCTTGCACTTCTTTCTCCTGCCGCACTTTGTGCAGGTCTGCCAGTCCACTCCATCCTTGTCCCTATGAGGCCATCCGTCGTAGTGATCACACAGAAGACCAAACAAAGACCGAATCCAACTACGCTGCTGTTTCTGCTGCATTGCTACCCTCCTTGCACTTCGTATGAACAAACTTGTCTGGGTGATGCTCCTCCCAGCTACCACTGAGCGGCTTCTCGCAGAGGTCACACAGTATCTCGGCCTCGCACTTGTCGCACAGCCCTAGAGGACCACCAGGCTTTCCGCAACCCGCACACTTCTTGCCGCGTAACTGCTTCTTCTCCGCCAACCACCGATTCACCAGCACCGACCCATACCCAAACGTTGAGACGTGATCTGTGCTGAGGCGCTTGTACATGATCACCGGATCGCGCCCATCTTTCTTCAGACGAAGCACCTCGTAATCTCCCTTGGTTGGAAGTCTCTGGAATCCCTGCGCTATCGCCCATACGGCGAATTCTTCAATCTTCGTGTGATGTAACCTGCTTCTCACTGCCATTTAGAACTCCTCCATCACCTTCAGCGGCCCTGACCCTACAGCCACATGCTTACCAACCTGAATCAGCTTTGCGGACCTTGACCACCCCTTCATCAGGTACATCGTCACTGGCCTCGCCGTGGCGTCCTGATGAGGTGCTGCATTCAAGTCATCTCCTCGATAACCACCCCGTACCCCACTCAAGAACGGACACAAGCGCATCGCCTCGCGGGCGCACATCTCATGCATTCCTGAATCATTGAATACCTCGCTGTTCCTGCACGCAGGGCCTCCAACATAGAACGCCCAATCACCTAGTGCCTTGCCACAGACAGGGCATTTGCGATCTAGCACGCACTCAAGCCACATCTTCGGATCAGTCTTGCGAAAATCAGGCTTGCCATTTTCCTCTGGCACCACGTATGGCACCGGCAGTCCAGCAAATCGCTTCAGGTGGTTCAATACAGTCGTTACAGGACACTTGCTCACGCCGCCACCTCTTTCACTGCTTCCTCCCATAGGGGCTTCAGGCCGTAGCTGGATGCGCAGTGCGGACCAAATCCTACGTTCACACTGCGCTCGTCGGTCAGCTTGCTATGGCAGAAGCAGCACATGCCAGTCTTCTTGCCATACTTCTGAACCGATGCAACAGGATCGAGTCCGAAGTCAATCAGCAAGCTCTCCAGTGCCTGGCGCTCCTCCACATTGAGTTCATCAGCTGCCGAGGAGGGCATCCACAGTCCAGTCCTGGTCACACGGCCATACCAGCTGTTCGATCCGTAGCCTCCTTCTGACGCTACGTTGATCGATCCTGGGTACTTCGCGGTCGGGCCTGCCTTCGAGAACACAACCGTGATCACATCCGAGGCAAACACGATCTTCGGGGATTTCAGCTTGGCGCTCGCGGTCTCGAACAGGTCAACTACCTTCGAGTAGTCTCCTACTTCCGGGTGCATCGGAGGCTCCTCGTTTCCGGTAGCCATCTGCGTCAGCTTCTCCACCCAATACATCTGCTTACCCGACAGCTTCCCGTACCGCTTCCATTGCGAGATCAGGCTGTGCGCGAACTCCAGCCTGTCCACAGGCACCTTCATCAGAAGGCCCTCAAGTCCGTTCACCATCTCGGGGATGTTTTTCTGCTCTGCCATTTCACACTCACTCCATTGAGATTTGAATAGATGACATTTCTTACGATAGCACTTGTCTAGCATTTGTCAATTGACTTGCAACTGATTGCAATCTAGTGCAGCAAGATCACTACCGCATAGAACCAAATGATCAGCATAGCGGCGACGGTGGCTACTGCCATCTTGGCCAAGATCTTCACTCGCCGGAGCCTAAGAATACTTCGCATTGCGTTTCTCCTATTTGTTCCAATTTAGGAACGTATCGTTACGTTAGCTCATACAGCGTGTTTGTCAATAAGAATTGCAATTGATTGCAAAAAAATGCCGAGGAGAAAGCCTCCCCGGCGTCCAGGAAATTCAAACTCTTTTCAGTCAGGCCAGCTGTCGTCGAGTTGCCTCAATGCATCTGCTGGAGTATCGCCAAGCCCTGCAGTGCCTTCTTGCAAGTTACTGCCAAGCAGAGCGCACCACTGATCGCCATCCTTGAACACCTGCACTACTGTGTCTTCCATTGCTGCCTCCCTAAGTCCCGATGCTCCACCGGAACCTTGAACTCTGCGGCCAGCTTCTCGGCCAGAAACACCGACCTATGCTTACCTCCTACGCAGCCGACGTACACGGTTCCTTCGATAAGCGCGGCGCAATCCTTCAACCAGGCATAATGCTTCTGGAAGTCAGGGTCCGCTTCAATAAACTTACGCACTTCCTCGTGCTTTCCGGTCAGGCTACGAAGATGGAACACGCTGTGCGGGTTTCGGAACAGCTTACGAGCATCGAACCCTTCACTCGTTGGCTCCCCATACTTGTATCCAAAGCTGACGATTCTATCGGGCATCTTGAGACTCCTAGCAGATGAATCCGGTGTAAAACACCTGATCGAACTGCCCTGCGGTTGGTAGACTCTCGACCTTGATCTGAGCCGCACCCCAGATCGAGTTGTACTCCGGGTAATCGCCGCTAACATTCCCTGGATCAGATAATGCGTCGTTGATCTTATTGCACGCCTCCTCCGCCTCCTCAGGCATGTCTGAGTTGATCAAGTGGCCGTTCGACAAGGCTAAGGTCTTCAGCTGATCATCGGTCGGGTTCGTGATCACATAGAACGTTACTTCTTCCGGGCTGTTGTCATAAATCAACAATACTTTCATTCGTTACTCCTCCTCGTACTCCAAACTGTCGTTCTTGTCTGCCAACCACTTCGGGAGCGTGATCTCCACCCCACCCTTCACGGCCTGATAGTCCACCTGCGATCTCGGGAACCAAACCAGCTTGTCGTTGGCGTCACGCACTCCAATCGCCTTCTCCGTCGTGATGTCGATCTTGTTCACCCGCAACGTTACTGTCTGATCTGCCACGTCTATGCTGCCTTTCCTAGCCGGTCGCTGGTCTGCGGTTGAAAGTCGGGGAAATCAGCCAGGAATTCTGCCGGGTACCCCACGTAATTGCTGGTCTGCTGCGTGTCCGATACGTGCTTCGTGTCCTTCTGGATCACTACCGCCAAATCATCCTCGCTGAAGTTGAACCCCTCACTCAGGAGGGGTGCAAGGTCAAGCATTTCGTCACTCCTTTGACTGGTTCTTACTGCGTGCTCAGCTCATACTGGATCAGCTGCTGTAGCGACCCAATTCCTTCAGGCCATCCGGTGGCAGGTACGAAGTCCTTACCAACGTGCATCTCCACACCGATTGACTCCCCCTTGCGATCCAGCGATTCCGACGCCCAGGGCTCGATGTCTTTCGTACCGCACTCCGGGCATTCATCGTTCGACATACAGGACCAGGTATCGTTCCAAGTCTTCCCGCAGTGCACGTAGTGATTCAGGAACAGTGCCATTACTTCTTCCCTCCCTTGGGCTTCTTTACAGGCGCTAGCTCCTTCGCCGGTACAACGATCTTGCTTGCAGCTGCCAGTCTCTTGGCTTCCGCCAATGCCACCCTCAACTGGTGTGTCGGCGTCCCCTTCGGTAGCGCCACGCGGTTCCCTCTCGGGTCATGCAGGTACACCGAGGCGAACCCAGCCTGCATCGTGAGGTCAATCACCCAACCGTAAGGAAGCTCCGACCCAGCAACCCTGAACGCCATATCGAAATCCAGCGTCTCCGATTGCGACACCGGCTGCGTCGGCTGCGCTATCTGAGTCTGCGATCTATTGAGCTTCAGCACCTACCCACCCTCATCAGAACCTCGTTCACTTTCGTAAATTCATAAGCAAGGCTCTCAACCTTGCTCAGGACTTCCTCATACCCAGAGCTGTGATTCTGGTCGTAGGCAATCCGGCGAATAACGCTGGCCAATTCAGGGTGTATGCCCTCAAGGGCTACTTCTTGCCTACTGTTGAATTCGTGTGATGTCATCTCTCACTCCATTGAGGATTCTGATTTGTTTCTATCGTTAGATTAGCACTGACGACACGTTTGTCAATAGGTATGATCGGTCTACAGCATTTATTTCAATGTCTATTGCAATTGATTGCAGCTATCAGCCAACAAATCTGACGCGTACACCAGCACGCCTGAATATCTCCATTGCAGCCTTAGACTCGTCTACCCATTTCTGGCGAGTCTCGGCATTTCCGACGCTATGGATGTTGTCATCGAAGCGGTAGGACACCACCTCGGCTATACGAGCCTGCGCTATGATCGGCGCACACTTCGAGCACGCTGGCATCGTAGTGTACATCGTGCTCGCAAACGTGGCGACTCCGCCAGCAGCTGCGTTTGCTATTGCGTTGATCTCTGCGTGTACTGTCCACATGTACTTCGCCGGGCGCTCGTGCAGCGCTTCATCCTGGTCATCAACCTCACGAGGGAATCCGTTGTAACCGCTCGATACGAGCCTTCCATCTGCGCTCACGATCAAGGCTCCTACCTTAGTGCTGCGGTCCTTACTGAACTGATCGGCTATCACCTTCGCCACCGACAACCACTGCCTGTCTTTGCCCACTAAATGCATCTGACCTTCCAATCCAGGTAGCACTTCAGTGCCCGCGTACCGTCTGACGACGGAAGCGGCATCATGTTCCCTACACCCAACACCAGATTGACGAAAGCAAATCTAGGCACCCACGGCCACAAGCAAGCGGCAATCATCAGGTTCATCGCTGGACCGGCCAAAGCTATCATCATGCTCTGCATTGGGCTGCCAGCCTCACGGACGATGTACGGCCCCTTCCAGCTCAACCCTACTTTCTTGACACACACACCGAGCGCCCTGGCGGCGGCAACGTGCGCAAGCTCATGAAGTACGAGCGATATCAGACTTGTCTCCAGGTACAGCGGCACCGATATGTCGATCATGGACAACCCCTTCAATCAGGCAATACTGCAGCCCTCTGTACTCCAGCCAATCTGTGAACTGCTCTTGCTCAGAGTCAGGCACAAACACCAACCGGGACTGCATACTCCCAATCCCGGTCACGTACATCTTGTTCATCTCCACCATCATCCGGCGAGTCAGGCCGGTTACCTCGAACGTTCGCATCCGAGCCTGCCTTCCTGCTTCGGAGAGACCGTATACAGCAGTGCTCTGAGCAGCCTCGGCGGCGCAAGTCCCTCGGCCCACAGTGCAGCCTTACCGCTGATCGTCACACTGAACGTCGGGTACGGTGCTTGGATGCTGCTCCTGTGCGGCTCCATGTAACCGAGACCTACGAGCTGGTGGCAGTCGAACGCATCTTCCGGTCCAGCGCAGAAGTGGTTTCTCTGATACGAACCCCTACCAAGCGAGTTCGCTCCCAGCGAGTGCTGAAGGATTTCGAGTTGTCGTTTAGACAAAGGCATCTAGTCTTCGTCCTCTTCGTCTTCAAACTCTTCCTCGTCTTCGTCATCGAATTCGTCGTCGAATTCGTCTTCGTCGAGATCTTCATCTTCAAGATCGTCGGCAGCGGCCATCGCGGCCTCGTGCTCGTCAAGGTTGATTCGGCGCTTCCGAGTCGCCTCGAAAGCCTCGAACTCCTCCAGCGTCGTCGTTGGTACAGCCCAGGGTACTCCCATCACATCTCCTTTACTGGTTTGGGTTCAAAGCAGTGGTCAGCTGATGATCAATGCTGTGTACGGTGTTGACGACCGTGTGCTCCATCGCCCCCATGACAAGCAAGGTGATCCAGATAATCATCATCAATGGCGTCAAATTCGTGTTTTTCTGATTGATCTGCATTGGCTCCCACTCCTTTGGGATTTGGTAACTAATCGTTACCGTAGCACTAGCCGATCGTTTGTCAATAGGAATTGCAATTGATTGCAAAGTTATTTCTTCTTGCGTACTGACTTCTTAGCGGCCTTCTTTGCTGACTTCTTCTGAACCTTCTTTACCGACTTCTTGGCGGCCTTTGGCGCGGCTTTCTTCGCTGCCGGTTTGGTTGGTGTCTTCTTTACCACCTTCTTCGGGACCGGCTTCGCTACAGGCTTCTTGTCGGATCCAGTTACCTTGCGTACTGCCTTCTTCACAGCCTGCGCGGCCTTCTTGAGGATGCTGGTCTTCGCCTTCTTGATCTCCTTGCGGGTGGTGCTCGTCTTCTTCACGTCCTGGATCTGGTTGTCTTCTACGTTCTGATCAACCTCCACCACCGTAACCTCTTCCTTCACTTCCGTCTTGCAGGTCTTCTGCACCTGCATCGTGCTAACTGTCGCACGCTCGAACAGCTCGTCCACCTCGGCCTGATTGCGAACTTCCGCCAGCACCTCATACTCACATACGCGTCCCTTGGCGTTACCATACTCCACAGGTATCGCGCACACATCTCTCGGGTTCACCTTGACCAGAATCGTGCGACACCCACCATAAGCTCCAGACGCAAAGAAGCTGTACCTGGCAATATGCAGCCCACGCGAGCACGTCTGGTGCCGGCTGGAATTACATTGTTCGCGAGGCATCTTCACCACGTTGCCGACGCTATTGTCCAATTTCCCGGTGTACTGATCCTTCCAATCCTGACGCACTCTCTTGAATGCAAGGAAGTGTCCGTCTTCTGTCAGCGGAAGATCGTTGTACTCCAGAAACTCATATAGGTCTGCAATCGTCTCTGCCAGAGGATTCTGATGCAGGTTGTCTAAGAACTTGACGAATCTAGACACCGCCGTTCCCTCACGCACCATCTTCAGCAGCCGCGTATGCATCTTCGGGTGGATCGGCTTGCCGTCATACAGAACGTTGTCATTCTTATCGACCGTCAGCCTACCCTCTGACCACACGCCTATGTACTCGGCGGCGTTGACCATCTTGCGGGCCTTGGCTCCGTCCTTGGTTTTTAGCGCAGCCTTCAGCTTCGCAAACGTCGGATGCGAACTGTCCAGGCTGAAGGTCTTGCCATCCTTGAACGGTACGGTCATGTGCGTCTTCTGCATGACTGCAGAGGCGATCACGTTGCTGTCTTTCGGTGCTGTCATCTCATCTCCCCTTGCGTGAACGAAATTTCCGGCCTAGCCAACCAATCCTGATCGTGATCTATGGCGTTGACATAGAACACGACTAAATCTGCAGCTCTTGACCCAACGTTTTTGCCTGCATTGCGTAGCAGCGGGTACCGTCTCTCAACCCTCCTCATCATCTCTGCCGCCGAGGTCTTTTCCTCAACGTTCAGCTTAGTGAGCTTGATCTTTACCTCCTGCGTCCCCGTGAGATGCTGTAGCGCAGCGGTGAACTTCTCCTCCTTCGGTTTCTCCGAGTTGAGCAACTTGATCGCCATCTTGAACAGCGAGTCTGGGTGTAACTTGTGGGTCACCTTTGCGTCCATTACCTCCCCTAGCCCACAAGAGTTGCGAAGCTCCCAAGCCCTATAAAGGGTGATATTCCTGTTCTTCCGGTCGCCTGCATACTCCAGCGCCTTCTCCTTGACGTAATCGAACAGGTTCACCCAGGTTGCCTCTGTCTTCTTAGGCAAACTGTCCTTCTCCGTGAAGGCATAGATCGTGGTGCTTGGACTCACTCCAGGCATATTCAAGGCCATGATCTTCTCCATCATCTTGCTAATGCCATACCGGGTCATGTACGGCTGCACACCGGAGATCTGCCCGCGAGTCACCCTGACATAGAACTGAGTGCCATCCTTCGGAAGCGGGGTGTTTGTTCTCCTCCACAATCCCGTCATGGAGTATCCGTCTGGATTCCAGACCGTAGATCGTTTGGTCTCACGAGGCGCGGCCATCCTGGCAGCCTTGATCTTCTCCGGTACAGGCATGTCCGACAGCTTCACCCACTTAGGCTTTCCGACCGCATCGAAGAACTTATCAGCTGCACCTAGATGTGCCTGCATATCGAAGTCTGCTGCCTTCGTTGCTGTGAACCTCGGGAATACTGCTATCACCCGCAACCCTCGTGGTTTCTCCCGCACATGCTCGCGAATCTGCTTATCCCCTCCTGAATGCCGGTCAACTACGATGAACTCCAGCTTCTCTGGATCTCTGAACGGACCCTCATCATCCAGCGTCCACCTGTGTGACAACTCATCCATGCTGACGCCGCTCCAGCCATGCTCATATACGCGCACCCTCAAGCTCGGGAAGTCTTCCTGCTCGATCTCCTCATCCATGAACAGGTTCACGTCCTTTACGATGCTGGCCCTGGCCGCGCTTGCGATATGCTCAAAGCCGTTTTCCTTGTCGAACTGGTGTAGGAACGACAGCATCTCCCATCCGGTCGTAAACGTCACCATCTTCGCCTTTACGTGCTCGATCATCTCAGCGTGTATGTCTGTCAGAATCTTGCGCGTCTTAGCCGTCGTCTCCTTGTCATTCGTCAACGACTCGCGGGTAGCTGCTGGAGACAGCGTTCCAATCGGAAGGAAGATGTCGAGAGGCATCTTCAGTACGTTCTGCTCAGCCTCCGTCAGCTCCAGTCCGTCCATGCCGTGCACCGCGTACGGAACCATGCCTTGAATCACTCGGACTCCCTGGATGCTGCTATCAGTGCTGCGAATCTTCCACCTCTTGCCATCCACCGTGTACGTCTGCTTCTGCGGCGTGAAGTTCAGCACATTCACCTTCGGGCAGGGCTCGAAGAACTCGAAGACCTCCTTGGCCTTCTTTGCAAACTCGGTCGTATCATTCACCTGCACAGGGAACTTGACCTCAAGACCGTCTTCTTCACCTGTCTGTTCGGTACTCAGTCTCACAACTGCCGGGATCTTGTTCTCGTTGACATACGCGCTGTACGTCCGTTTCTCTCCACCCTGGCGACTGATGACGGTGAACCCGTCCGTGTAGCTGAATGGTGACTTGCTGCCGATTCCGAATCCACCGATCTGCTTGTTCGTGCTCTGCTTGCTGCTGGAGAAGTACGTGCAATACAGCGTCATGATGTGTTCGTCGCTCATACCCGGACCGAAGTCACGCACAATGAACTCCGGGTTCATCAACGTCGGCAGGTTCACCTCGAACGGCTTCGACTTCTTGCCTACTTCAACATGTGCGTCATAAGCGTTGCAGCATAGCTCCCTGATCACGGCCTTAGTCGTGTCCGAGTACAGCTTGGCGCTCAATGTCTGGAATGCGATAGCCGAGGTCTGAATCTGAAAAGTTGCCTCTTCAGTCTCAGCTCCATAGATTTCTACTTCTGTTCCTCTGGATTCGATCTTCAAGAATCTCACTCCGTTGAGATTGTGTATTTGTTACTTGGAAAATCGTAGCACTTACCAAGCGTTTGTCAATGATAAATGCGAAGTTTGCAATTGATTGCAATGCATACTCGCTTGCGTCACGGCCTGCTCTGCGCGGGCAATCTGCGAGCTGAGAATCCTGATCTGAGCGGCTTTGCGGGCTTTGAACGATGTCAGTGCTGAGTCCAGTGTCGGGTGTGCGAACTTCTTGCGCGATTCGTGAAGCACAAACCTGCGCCTACCGTACACCCACAACCACACGCCTTTCGGGGTCTCCTTCATGACTTTGTACGTGCGAACGTAGATCTGCAACTCCGATCTGAATAGCTCGCGCTCGGCATCTTCTATCGCGCTCACCATCTGATCTTCAATCCTGTACCACTCTGAAAATGGAATCTTATTGCTCATCGTCTATATCATTTCTGGCGCTACTTTGGGATCTGAGTCAGGAGTTCTTTCACATCCTTGCAAGAGAAGCATTTGCAGCGGCGATGATGAGTTCTGCTCGACTCCTCTCTAAGTTTTTCCAGCGCTTCCCGTAGAGCCGTGACCTCGCACTGGAGGGTGATAGCTTCCGCTATGTCTCCAGTGCGCTGAGCCCACATGTGGTGCTCGGCCTCAGATGCATCATCTTCCCCGAACTTCTTGATAGCCAGCTTTCGTGATGCTGCTATACGCTGTTCCTTCGTCCAATCCATACCCACCCCTCTCACCTACCGGCCATCTTTCCATTTCTCCACGTCGAGCTTCCAATCATCCACTACATCATTGAGCGACCCATCGCCATACCGAACGGCGTTCTTCAGTAGCATGGCTAGGGCTCTCAGCACCAGCAGTTGAACACCTTACTCACCTAATGCTCTCCTTGCTTCCGGGTTGCAGTTGCAGGGCTCAAGATTGGCGGCATACTGCGGGCACGTCTTCAGATGATCCGACAAGTACAGACCGCTGTAACCAAAATGACCGCAGTTCTTCAGATGATCTTCCTGGCTGCAGCCTACGTCGCGATAGATGTTGAACTCCTTACCCATGCCCTACTCCCTCGTGAAGGTTAGGCCGTTTGCATCCGGCGTTTCGTTGGTCAGGATCTCGAAGCCTTGTGCATCTCCTGCATCCACATCTCGCACATCCCGATAACCTACTGCAATCGGCTGACGAGGCTTGATCTTGTTTCCGACCGCCTGATAATTGAACTTCAAAATCTTGCCTACAGGGCTATCGACACCGGCCTTGAACTTGTTCCACTCTGCCTGCATCTCCGGCACCGTACCAAATCCACCGATGTTGAACTGGATGCCTTCAAACGCTGTCAGGCCGCGAACAACAAAGCCACCTAGCGTCCCCTTGCCGACTTTTCCGGCTTGGCTGGTGCTGCGCTTCATGTGACCGATACCGTTCGCTACGGCTTCGTTACGGTTCTCCATCTCCTCGTAGCAGTCCAGGATCAGGGCTTCGGCATCCAGGCGAGGCTTCCTACGCAACAACCCTTGCGTGGTTAGCGTCGAGCGTCCCTGCTTATACTTCTCCTTAGGGTTGCGCAGCATGATGCCCTCGTAACCCTTCTCCAGGCACTCTGCCTCATAATCCAGCAACTCCGCGAGAGAGTGCAGCCACTTGGTATGCACCCAGACGATACGTGCGGTCATAGGTGGCCGACCAGGCAAATCAAACAGCTGCGAGCAAGCACGTATCATGCGTTGGCTGTATTCGAGATCTGCGTCGAACTTGTCGAACACGAACCATGTCACGTTGCTTGCTGGCTTGTCGTCAGACATCACCACTGAGCTTGTCTTCTGAAAGACATCAACTGCTGTCGGGTCGCCTTCCACCAGCTCCCCATCCAAGCCTTCAAACTCAAGTCGGCTAAACGCCAGCCGCAACTCCCTGTTCGGAATCAGCTTCAGGGTGTTCGACACCAGCTGACCGTCTTGCACGCTACCGCGAATGCCGTCGATCTTCGGGCTGCCTATCAGCGGGAACCTGAGCTTCGGTAGGTCTGCGTCTTCCAGCTTTCCTGCTGGCGGTTTCATTGGCTTGAACTTTGCACTCACTGGCGGCACCACCTCATCATGGAATTCAGAGCATTTGGAGCACACAGCGTTACCGTTCCCGCCAAGATCTTGCAGGTATGGCTTATAGCATCGGTCGCATGTGCTAACTTTCGTCGTCATTTCTCACTCCATTGAGAATTTCAATTTGTTACTTGAATAATCGTAGCACTGGCCGTGCGTTTGTCAATAAGAAAGCGACTGCTTTGCAATTGATTGCAATCACCTTCTTGCAGTCTTGAGGCCGACTACCTTGTGGTTTAGATCCAATCGAACGACTGCGCCCTTTAGCGAGTCCTCCAGCTCTCTTATCTGCCCTTCCGACATCCATTGCTTTTCAGGTCCGAAGTGCGTGGCTTGGTACCGCTCGTCTTCATTCAGGCTGGTGAAATACATCGTGATGATGCCGGGCGGCATCGCTCGCGGCACTGCAGGTGCAGGCTCTGCAGGTTGTGCAGGTTGAGCAGGTGGTGCAGGTTGAGCTGACTCACGCTTCTTCCAAAGCAATCCCATCAGCGCACCCGTCTCATCGTCTTGAATACTTCTGCCGCGTGAGCGCCAATCTGCTGGCCGAAGTACCGGCTCGCGTACAGCACCCCATCTACGTTACGTGGGTGCGGCGGTGTCTGCAGCTCCGACTTGTAGCAGGACAGCGCCTTTAGCTTATGACCAATCGACCAACCAATATCCACCCATGTGTCAGGAACAAACGACAGCGGGCAGCTGTACTCGGTCGAACTGAGCGTGAACGCCTCCAGGACTTCCATCTTCTGCCCGTTCATAGGGCGCGTCAGCAGCTGTACTGCTTCATTGACTACGCGGTGATCTCGATTCAGGTCTCCGCTCCAGTGCGTGTACACGACATCCGGCTTGAATGCGAACGACTTGGCAATGGCTCCTGTAACGCTGAGAAACGGCTGACGATCCAGGCTCTGATCCGGGTACCGCAGCAGCCTCGGGTACAGATCTCCAAGCGCCTTCCCAGCGGAGAACGCCTGATCTTCCCAGTCCACCTTGCCATCATGCTTCAGGCTGGAGTTCTCACAGACGATGCAGACTTCCACCCGGTCCCCGTCGTGTACGTGTCGGGCTAACGTGCCACCCATTCCAAGCACTTCGTCATCCGCGTGCGCTACTACTGCCAGGACTTTCTTCATACAACCTCCGGTGACGGCGTGCGGTAGCAGTCGTCGAGCTTTCCTGCAAAGCTGAAGACGTTCTCCTCCAGCCAAAGATCATCCACGATGCCACAGCTCGGATCGTACCCAGGTACGGCCTGCCCAAGCAGCGTTCGTATGCCGCCGATGTCTCTCGTGGCACACAGCGACCCAAGTAGACGCATGTATCTGCTCAGCAATTCATACGTTGGAACAAACTCATTCGCTGCTCTGATCAGCGGGTGGCTCGTGGGCTCCAGCTTCTCTCCAAGCGTCAGCTCCTCATACAGCTTCTCTCCCGGCCTGAGTCCTATGTACTCGATGTCGTAACTCTCGATCTTCATCAGCTTGGCCAGCCGGTGCGCCAGATCTTCAATGCGAACCTGCACGCCCATATCGAGCACGCTGATGTCCGCTCCGGTCCAACTGGACTGCAGAATCAATCCAACAGCTTCGTCTATGGACATGAAGTACCGCGTCACGTCCTTGTGCGTGATCGTCATCTTGCGTGTCGTACTCAGCTGCCTCATGAACAACGGAACCACGCTGCCTGTCGATCCCAAAACATTCCCGAAGCGAACGACTCTGTACCTCTGCGTCACCAACTCCGGTCGGCTCAGCACTACATACTCTGCCATCCTCTTGCTTGCACCCATCACATTCGTCGGGTTCACGGCCTTGTCTGTCGAGATCAACACCATCTCCGGCACTCCAGTGCTCCTAGCTGCATCCACCAACACCCTCGTCCCGAAGACGTTGTTCCTCAGCCCAGGTACAGGGTTTCTCTCGACCATTGGCACATGCTTGTACGCTGCTGCGTGGTAGACGTGCTGCACACGATACGCCTCCAGCAGAGGCTCCACATCTGCCAACGTACCCAAGTGACCCAGCACTGGCACCAGGCGCGTGGCGGCCCCGTGGGTAGCGTCTACTGCACGTTGCATCACACGGTACAGTGCGTACTCGGAACTCTCATATAACACCAAGACACGCGGCTTCAGTGCAATCAATTGCATCACCAGCGCCGAGCCAATCGAGCCACCGGCCCCGGTCACCATGATCGACTTGCCTTCAATCACTGGCTGCATGTGCGACAGCTGCAGATCGAGATTGCGACCCAACAGCTCCTGAATGTCGATCTCGCTTAGCTGCATAGAGCTTTCACCGCCTCCGTTACCTGTTCCACCTGGCTGCTCGACATACCCGAGTAGATAGGCAAGCTCACACACTTCTCGTACGCCTTGTCAGCGTTCGGGTACGAGTCCCATGCGAACTCCTTCCAGTACGACATGCGATGCAGCGGCTTGAAGTGCACCGAGCATCCTATGCCTCGCGCCATCAAGTCTGACATGAACTTGTTGCGATCCAGCCCCTGCAGTCGAATCACGTACAGATGCCAGCTATGCACGCCATGCTGGTTCTCTGACGGGCAAGTCACCGGCAGGTCAGCAAACTCCGCGGTGTACCGCTTGGCTATCGCTTCACGCTTATGACGCATCTCTTCTAAGCGGCTGAACTGAACAACACCCATCGCTGCCAGCAGATCAGGCAGGTTGTACTTGAACCCTGCCTCCACCACGTCATACTCCCAGTTGCCGGTCGTATAGCGGTCAAATACGTCTCTGCTGATTCCGTGCAGCCTCATCGTCTTCATGTGCTCGGCCAGCTTCTCATCCCTCGTCACCACCATGCCGCCCTCTGCGGTCGTGATGCATTTCGTGGCGTAGAAGCTGAACACCGTGGCAAGCGACTTTCCAGCTCCAATCGGCAAACCTTTGTATGTGCTGCCCAGTGCGTGCGCCGCATCCTCGATAACCGTCAGCCTCAGATCCTTGGCAAGATCCCACAGCTCATCCATCGCACAGGGCAGACCGGCAAAGTGCACCGGAACTATCGCTCGCGTGCTGCTCGTCAGCCTCCTGCGAACCTGCTTCATCGCCATGTTCAGCGACCGCTCAGTTACATCTACAAATACCGGAGTGGCACCCAGATACACCACTGCCTCTGCTGTCGCCGTAAACGTCATGGTCGGTAGGATCACCTGGCTACCAGGACCAACACCTGCAGCCTGCAATGCTAAGTGCAACCCAGACGTGGCTGAGTTGACGGCGAGCGCCTTGACGCCACCTAGATAGTCAGCAACATGCTGCTCGAACTCCTGCATCTTCGCGCCAGAGGTCAGCCACCCAGAGCGCAGCACATCAACCACTGCCTGCTCTTCTAAGGGTGTGATGTCGGCCTTTGCAAACGGTACGTTCACACCCGCACCTTCTTCCATGCGTGGAACACCATCCAGGCCCTTGTTCTCTCGATACGAGGCAGGAACGGTGTGTACTCTCCGTCGAAGTACATCCCAGACCTAAAGCCAGCCTTGTCCAGCATCTCGGCGAACAAGTACGGCGTCCAGTGATGCCTGATCGTAGGATCACCCTTGTACCCACTGATCAGGTTCTTCGGCCACATCAGGTAATCGAATATGCGGTTCGGGACAACAAACGTCGCCAGTCCGTTCGGGTGCAGGACATTCATAATCTCCTGCAACACCCCCTCGGGATCACGCATGTGCGAGATCGAGTGAATGCATGTCACCCAGCCAAATTTCTCACAGGCGCCTAGATGATCTCCGTCACCCTCCAAGATCGTCACGTTCGGGTATGCGAGAGCCTTGGCGGTCAGAGCCATCTCAGGGTTCTTCTCTAACCCAATTACACGAGTTTCTGGATTCTTCTGAGCTACCATGTTGCAGAACGTGCCCATCCCACATCCAATGTCCAGGACTGGTCCAACGTTCGCACCATAGCTGTTCAGCAAACGTCGAATGCAGTTCTGCCATCTCCAACCAGCGTTGAACCGAATCAGCCGGTCGATGTACTGCTCCGTCTCTAGCGACAGAGACAGCTCCTCAAATATCTCTTCGATCTTCACTGCGGCCTCCTCAAGTGCCCAACTGTGTTGCTTGCATCCACAAACCCGTAATGCGCCTTCAGTGCGATTCGGAAGTCGTTCCACGGTGTAGCCCAGACGATGCCTGAGTCTTCCCTTCCCCACTCCAGCTTTCGACTCAGGCCGCCGAAGATTCCGTCATCATCCAGCTCCTTCAGCACAGCATGGATCACGAAATCCTCGCGGCCTTCAACCTTGCTCACGATGTGCTGGACGATCTCGTTGTCTTTCTTGTTCGGGAACTGCTCGCGGTAGCGCCCCATGCAGTCAGCTTCAAACGTCGCCAGCTCCGCGTGCATCAAGTCGTACAGGTTGTGCTCGTACAGCCCACCAGGCGAGAAGATCGCCTTCATCTTCGTCTGCTGCCACTCCGAGAACCGCGCATACTGCTTCTCGTAGTTGTCATGGAATGCGCCGACCACCGTGTACGCTTCGGCCATGTTCTTTACGAAGAACGGGTACTCGTTACCCAACAGAGCACGCGACCATTCCTTGTCTGCAACGATCATCGGCGTACCGAACAGTATCGGTTCAAAGAAGCTCATTCCAAATCCTGCGTCGATGTCCATGCAGATGACGAGATCAAGCTCCGTGCGAATCAGCTTCCAGAACTGCTCGCGCGGCAGATGCATCACCTCGGCAAACTCAGGCGGTGTCATCTTGATACCTTTCGTCACGGTCGAGAACACCATGCGGAAGCCCTTGTCACCCTTCAGAATCCAGTTCTTCTCCGCGACCTCATAGACGGTCTCCAGGCGTGACATCGAGTTCGTCATGCGGCCCGTATACCCCAGGCAGAACGCGCGCTCTCCGCGCTTGAAGCGGTACTGCTCCTGCTTGATCTCAAACGTTTCGATCTTGACCGGCGAGGCCACCTGAATCTTCGACATCAGCTCGCCAATCTTGCGCGGTGCCAGGAAACCACGAGCTGTGTCGATGATCCCCTGCTTCTCGTGCTGGATCGTGATGAACACCTTGTCGGCTGCCAGATAGCCAATCGCCGTCGCCATGTTCTGCGCCGTGACGTTGCTGACGCCCACAGTTGGCTTGAACGACATCACCGGCATCTCTTCGTACACCAGCACCTTCTTCAGCCATGTCATGCTGCTGTGGCGAGGACTGGTCATCACCACCTGCATGTTCGGCACCTGCTGCGTACGCATCGTGATGACGACATCGTTGTCCCACAGGCTGCCATTGAACGCCAGCTTGTCGTCGTACTCGCGTGCGAAGATCTGGTACTCCCGCATCCGATCCTTGCTGTACGGGTACGGAATCAACTGCAGGTTCTCATGCTGCGGAAACCAGTCGATCTCCTCTTGCGTCAAGTTCTCCGGCACCAGAAGGCGGAAGAAAATGTCTGTGCGACCCATCGTAACCAGCGTGTGGTGCACTATGCGCCACGCCTTCAACGCTGACGCGCAGTGGCTTGGCGTGGACGAGTAAATCGGGTCAATCAGGACTTTCATCGTTCGTGCTCCGTGAATTCGTCTTTTTCTGGCTTCGCGTACGTGCGAGTCTTCAGAATCGCCAGCTTTCTCCACCCAAGTTCGATCAGGTCTTCGAGCGGTACCTTCGCACGTCGAGCTGCATCCCAGACCAGGAACATGCAGTCCACGTACTCCATCTTGTCGGTTGGGTCGGCCAGGGCCTCATCAACTTCCTTGTGCAGGTGCTTCAGCGGTCCAATCGGGCCGCGCTCGGCATCTGATCCGAATGTCTTCTGTGCCCACTCAGCGTGAGCTTCGTACAGCCCATACAGACTGAGCACCGTGTCGATCCAGCCTTTGCTTACAGGCTTTCCCACGTTGCGGCCTCCATCACGGCACTCAGCGGATCTTCCACCCGTGCAATCAATTGCAGGATCGTCTCGTTGGAGGTAGGCTTCATGCGCTGCACCATGACTTGCAGAGGACCAAGCTCATCCTTATTCAGGTACTCCAGTGCTCCGGCTCCTGCGTAGTAGACAATTGGCTCCTGCTTGTCCTGCGGGAACCACTCATCACCCTTGACCACTCTGCAGGTATGCTCGACAACGTTCTGCGTCTTCGTCAGGTGCTTCACTGGCGGCAGGTGATCTATGCGCATCGTGTACTTCGCGCCTAGCATCTGCCTGATCAAATACATCGTGGCCAGGTTCACACCCAGCAGGGAGTGCGATCCGTTGCTCTTCAGGTACTCGATCACCGGCCTGATGCGGCCTGCATACGGGTAGCTGCGTCCGCAGATCGTCTTCTCCAGACTCACACCTGCTGCTGCCGTGTCATGCACGCGCACATCAATCAGCGGCCTGCCTATCGTGCTTCGGTCAACCGGCAACGTCAGCCACGATCCGGCCAGCTTCACGCGGTTCTGGTAGTCGTGGTGCGCATACTGCACGCCACCCAGCGCAATGTATCGATCACACTGCAACAACTTGTTCCAAAATCCAATCCAAGGCAAGAAACTTGGCTGGTGACTGCACACTTTCATCGTCTACTCCATTAGAACTTTGCAATCAATTGCACTACTGAGCGGCGCTGGCGTTCATCTTCCCCGTAGCATTTCCTGTCGCCGGAGACGCGCCGTACTTGATCAGGTCGATCTGCCACATTGGCAATTCCTTGCGGGCGCGATACTTTGCGGCAACCCACGCATCACCCTCATCGTCATAGAACGCCCCATTCGGGCTAAGCACCGTAGCAACCACGCCACCGTGGTCTTCGTTCATCAGGATCACAAAGCCATGCGGCTCAACCCTCAGCGAATTCGCTTCCTTCCACTGACTGCGGACTTCATTGATGGCTTTCTCATGCTCCATCTTCCGCACAAACACCTGATCGCACACATGCGGAGGCCACTCGGTGTTCGGGTAGATCGGCCCTGCTGGATACGTGAACGCTGTCCCACCCCAACGCTCTGCCATCTTTACTACGTTGACTCCGCAGTTCGTACAGGGCTGCGGCCCGTAATACGTGATCTTTGCTGCTCTGAACGAAATCGGATGCATATCAATCTCCTGCATAAATAGTCTAGCTTCTGCCACGCATCCTAACACGCTCACCTGGATTCTTATCAATGCTTTTTTCTATGTCCTGAGCAAGTCTGTCATTCTTCTCTTCGAGCTTATCGACACCTGCTGTCACGCTAGGCGGAATCAGCGCCAGCGGCACCTTATACATACCCCAAACCTCTCGGCGCATCGTCAATCCGTACACCACGCCAGCCAGTCCATCCGCGCAGTCCTTGCTGCCTCCAGGCGGGTGATCTACCTTGCTGGTCTTCAGGTCTCGCTCCAGCATCAGGATCTCCTTGTGCAGGTGCGGGTGCAGCGGCTGCTTCACGCGGCCATCATAGATAGCACTCTTCGTGAAGTCGTACGGCTTGCACGGGACAATATCGACCGACTGATACCCCGTAACGAACCCTTGCTGGCGCAGCAGCTGCTGGCTGTCTGTGCTCTCGAACGAGTCATACGTGATCCAGCGGATGTTCAATCCCATCTTGCGCAGCGTGACAAACAGCTCGCGAATCTTGAAGAACAGAATCTCGCTGTTGCGTGGTGGTACGACTTCAAGCACACCGTCAATATGGAACATTGGCATCAGTCCGATCTCAGATCCGCGTCCTAGCTGCTCCATGCTTACGAAGTCCATCACCGTACCTATCGCTACTCCAGCGCTGTCACCAGAGATCGCCAGATCGACATGCGCGAACCTTGGCAGCTCCGGGCGCACGAAGTTCTTCTTGTGAATCGTCACGCGAGTCTCAACGAAGTCCACTGCCGTCATCTCACCGAATATCGACTCGTGGTGCCCAAACGACTCCTGCACGCGGTCCACCTCCATGAAGTACGGGTGCCGTGCCAGCGTGCTGATGCCAGCGATCTCGCGAAGAGCGTTGATTATGTCTTTCTTGAAGTCTTCTCGGAAGTCGGTCGGCACACTGATCACCAACGTGCGGTCTTCGTCGCTTACTTCTTCACCCTCATCGAGCACGCGAGGCTTGCGTGTCATGTCTCCAGCGAATACCTGGAACCACCCCTTCGTAAACGTTCCTTCTGGCTTGATGTCCCACACGCGCTTGTCATACACGTAGATCGTCGGGTCAGTCTTGGCTTCTTCCTCCTTCTGATCGGTGAACTGTCCTGGGTACTTCTTCGACGACACTAGGCACAGGATGCCGGGCATCTTTCCCTGCTCCATGAAGCGGCTCTTGCGGCGGCGGGCAATCGAGTTGTACAGCGCCACGGCCTGGTCGAACGTACCTTTGTCTACTGACTGCTTCGACTTCTCTACGACTGACATGTAATTCAGCTCGTCGATCACGCCACCGATCACGTTCTGGCCAATCGCAGCTGTTTCAGCTCCTGACACCGGCACAACTTCAATGCGGTTCGGGAACACCAACCTGGACTCAACATGCTTGTCGAACGAGAATCGCTCCGTGAAGTAGCGGCAACCTTCAATCATCGACTTGAAGCGTGCAAAGTCTACGTTCTTCGCCAGCCTCGCATTGATCGACTGGAAGATCATCAGGATCTCCGACGACGCATCGAGCTTGAACGTGGCGTGCGGGCTCCTCATACAGCTGAGCAAGTACAGCTGGTACGAGGTCGTGTACAGCGCCGAGGTCGTCTTCGCCGATCCGATTCCACCTGTCAGCACGGCTTCGACGTACTTGCCGCTGTTGATCTCCTCCAGCTCTTCAAGAACCTTCGGGTAGACTTCGGCTTCCTTGTTCATATACTGCGGTGAGCATACGAACTCCCGGACACCTACCGGCTTCCATCTGTACTCTGCGAATGCTGACAGGCGATCTACGCTGACGGCATTGCCATGCACCTCACGCTCACACTCGATGACGGCCTTTGCATAGAACATCGTGCGGTCTTCGAGGTTGACGATCCTCTGACCGGCCAGCCATATCGACTGCGCTTCGTGATACCCCAGAAACTTCTTCAGATAGGCGTACGTCTTCACCGAGAACTCGTCCATCTTGCTCTCGTCCACCGTCACCTTCTTCGGGAGGCTGACTCCGCGCTCAAATACGAGAGCCATCGACCACCTGCGGCGCTTCTATTCCTCGCGACTTGAAGATCTGCTCCACAGTCGTGACGGCATCAATCACAGTCCTGTGCGCCTGCGTACCATCCGGCAAGCTGATCGACTCGGACTTCATCTTCAATCCAGGCACCACACCCTTGTACTCATCCAGGCCGAGGTCGAATCTCATCTTCTGGATCTGAATCAGCAGGTCGCGCTGATCATTGATCACCGTATTCAGACCGGCAATCGGCATCTTGACCTCCTGCTCCTTCTCCCAGATCATCTGAATTCGTTGCCGCTGCACATTCGCCAGCGTGACCAGCTCCCCCATCACGTCGATGCTTACCCCCTTCAGCATCTTGATGTCGATCTTGCCGTTCTCCTTCAGGGCCTGAGCAGCTTCTTCGCCAAACGCTCCTTCTTGCATCGTCAGGCGCAGTCGGTTCAGCTGTTGCGTCAGCGTCTTCTCGGCCACACCTACAAACTCACCCCACTCCGACTGGATCGTGCGTGCAAGCGTCATCGCAGGCGTGCCACGCATCAGCTCGTTGACGATCTTCTTGAACTTCTCCTCACCCAGCGCCTGCAACCTGTCGAACGCCATACCAACTCCTAAACGTAATCAAACTTCTCAGTCATCTCCGGCTCTTTTCGGATCATGTTCTGCTGCGATGTCTTCCAGTCCACCGTCACCGGACCAATGAACTCCGTCAACGGGTGGTCTAGCCTGAGCTGCACACGTCGCAGAGCGCCCACCATCATCCGCATCTCCTGCCGGTAATTCCGCTGCAGGAAGTGCTTTCCTTTGCGACTCACATACACCCGGCTCGCTCCATCCACCTGCAGCAGTCCCCAACCATCAGGCATCTCTTCCGGCACTAACAGCCCCTTCGGAGCCATGTAGTAACGGAACAGTCCTACTCCCTGCTCCACCTGCACCCTGAATGGCTTGTGCTTGTCGGCCAAGAAGTCAGATCGGCTGACCTTGCATTCGATCAGCGTGCTTGCCGATCCATACTGCCATCCAATCGCATCCGGTATCTCACCAGGAGAAGACGACGCCAGCTCAGCCAGGACAACATGACACCCGAACTGGTTCATCAGGTAGCGATACGCCACCCCAACCAGCTGCTTGTGCGTGAACACCGGGATGTCTTTCTTCTTCGCCATACCTAATCCAAGTACCAATCGCCAAACAGCCAGTGCAGCAGAGCTAGAAAGTACGGTCCCGTGTACGTCATGAACGTGAACTGTGGCCCGCTCGCAGTCATCGTCGCAATCGGGCACATGAACAACACCCAGGACCAGAAGCCTGTCACCGTGTGACATCCATCACAGATCACCATCGGTGCTCCCAGGTAGATCACTCGGTCTCTCTTGCAGCCGCAGTCCTCGCACTTCTCCATGCTGCCTCCTACTGCACGAATCTTGACGTGTACGCCAGCAGCCACTCGAACCGACGCAGCTGCAGGTACCAGTCTCGAACTGTTTCAAAGCTCTGGCGGTTTGCTGCACAGAGCCTGATGATCATCTGCCGCTCTTCTTCATCTATGCTCGTGTCGGCAAAGTTCACCTTCTTCGGTCGCCGCATACTTCAGTGCCTCTTCGCCGTTGCAGCTGCCTGAGACTGGCCAGGTTCGATGTCGTCATACAGCAGCGGGATCGTGGACTGGAATTCGTACAGCAGCGGTACCGTCACCTGCTTCATCTGCGGGTGCGTCTCCTTGGTCGTGCGCATCAGCAGGAACCACCGCCACGCTCTCAGGTTGCCCGTCATGCGAATCATCGAGCCTAAGGCATTCGGTAGCACACTGCGTGCCTCCTGCGGCCTCCAGCCCTTCTTGAGCAGTGACTTGTACTGCGTCTCTGCCGACTCAATAGCCAACAGCCATGAAGGGTCGTATGAACAATTCGTCCCTCCCTCGTGCCGCCATGCCCTGGCCAAATGACCCCAAGGCTCACTTCCCTCCATGCAATGCGGGCATTCGACATCAGGCTGCGGATACACGAACGACGGCGGCATCTTCTTGTCATAGTTCACGAAGCGCGTCGATTCCTGCGTGTAGCTGAAGTGGCGATGCCTGACGATCTCATGCGTGATGCCACGATCAACAAAGAAGTCAACGCTTAGGCTGACATGCTCGGTCACCGACCAGTCGCCTCTGTCCACTACGACAGCCTGGATAAACCTCTGCCAGCTCTGGTCGGTTACGGCATCTTCTGAGCGGTGGCTGATTCTCGCGGCAAGCTCAATCCACTTCATCGCCATGACGCCATCCATCGGTCGGGCTATCTTTGCGTACGGTCTTACGATCTTCATTCAGGCTCCATCCTTTTCTGTCTGATCTGTCTAACTGCCCCAGCTCTTCGCCAGGGCAATCTTGTCTCTTGCCTCAGCCACCAATCGCATCGCCCAATCAGGCTGTTGCTGCTTCACCAACCTCGCCATGATCAGCTGGTCTTCTGCTTCATCCATCAGCGCCTGTCTCATCTGTTTCAGTACAACTGCCGGGATGTCAGTGTCCAAGCGTCTCCTCCGTTGGCATCTCTGTCATGCCATCCGGCATATTCACCGGATTTCCATTTGCAATCAATTGCAGTAGCTGGCTTTCTAATTTACCTGTGGCTGCCATTTGAATCAAGCCGCCAAGCAAATCATCGACAGTGCGCTTCTCCTGCACGCAGCGTCCACCCAGCTTCAGCAGTGCTTTGCGTGTTTCGTTCCCCATGCGCAACCAGATCGAATCCTTCCCACCGAAGTCGATCAGCATGTAGCCGTACGGCAGCGTGTTGCCATACTTCGTGAACATCGTATTCAGCAGCTTCGACAGGCCATCAATCGTCTTGATCTCCTGCGCTGCTTTCGTGAAGTCTTCCTGCAGTTCTTTCGGCAGTTGCTTCGACATCTGACGGATCAGCTTCTGGAACTCCTCATGCTCGACGAATCCGAATGCATCGGACATCACCTCATCTGCATACTTGGTGCTCAGGCTGTCGTACATCTGCATGAACTTGGCTGGCGACATGCGGCCACGGATCACGTTCATCCTGACCACCTGAAACTTCTCCTGGTCGTCATCGAAGTCTGGATCGTCAATGATCGTGCAGGGTGCTGTCTCGAAGCCATACAGCTTGGCTACTTCATAACGGTGATGCCCACCAACAATGCGATAACGCTTCTCGTCTATCTTTCTCACCAGAATCGCGTCCGTCAGCCCTGTCTTCTCGATGTTGTCACACAGCATGTTGAACTGCGCGTCTGTCATCTCATTCGGGTTATTCGGGTTCGGCTCCAGCCAAGCCAGAGGCAGGTCAACACGTTCCAGCTTCTTTGTCTTCTCAATCGCAGTGCTCATTCCGTTCTCCAGTGCTGCAATGCTTCAGGTCTTCTAAACAGCACAGGCGCTGACAGGTCGAAACCCACCAGCGCCCGTAACGTTCACCTCAACTGACCGATGACTAGGCCGTTGCGGTCTCGCCCTCGGTGCTGCCTTGTGCCGGCTGATTCGTGCTGCCGGTATCCGTGCTGCCGGTATCCGAACTGTCCTGCGCATCGGCGGCAGGCTGCGCATCGGTGCTGTCGGTTTCCTGGGCGGTGCCCGAAGCGCTCTCCGTGCTGGCAGAACCTTCGTCGCCGGAGTCATCACCGGAGTCATCGCTGGAGTCAGAAGTGCTGGGGTCGGTGCTTACGGGAGCAGCATCGGTCGATGTCCCCTCGCTCGCGGTTTCGGTGTTGGTCGTGCCGGTGCTGTCTTCGGTGCTTGCCGTTTCGGTGGCGGGTGCGGTGTCATTGCCCGTGACGGGTTCGGCCTTGGACAGATCCTGATACTGATCCTTCTGAGCATCCAGGTGCTCCTCCAGCTGACCAACCAGGCTGGCGGTCTGCACTTGGTTCGAGTGCGCTTGGCCAGCAAGGCTCTCGATCTTCAGCGGGTCAGGGCTGTCGGACTTGTGCTCGCTGAGCAGGTTCGTCAGCAGTGCGGCTTGTGCAACAACGAGGGCTTTGAGGCTGCTTACTACATCGTTCAGGTTCATGTCGTTCTCTCTTCTTGGGCTAAGCCCGGTTCGTACTGCTGTGTAACGTCGTGTGCTGCCGCTGGCCTACAAGTGGCTTACAGGTGTGCGACCAGATCCGCCTTGATCGATGCGAGCTTGGACTTCACTTCGGTCTGCCAACCCTGAGCAAAGTGAACAGCCGTCGCTTCCAGCCACTCAACCTTCGATACAACGGACTTGATCGACTCGGTGACATCGCTCTCGATCTTCTCCACCATCGAGGTGCCGGTTGCGGTCGTGCTGGCTGCTGTCGTTGCGGGCTTTGCGGACACTGCCGGTGTCGCTGCCGGTGCTGCTGTCGTTGCCTCGGTCGTTGCCGCCACCGCGCTCGTTGCTGAACCTGTCGTTTGGGTCGTCATATATTGCTCCTCTCAGTCTTGCTTCCTAATCCATGTGGCTGAGCCACACGAAACTTTGCAATCAATTGCAACCGGGCTAACTCCCGGACTTCTGTACAGTCTTCAATCCAGACTTGTACGCCATCTGGATCTTCTCGTTCATCCGGTGCTCGTCCTCCGGCGTGACAATCGCCAGGATGTCCTTCCAGCTGACACCCATCTGTTCCACCTCATCAGCCAGATTCAAGAACCACCCAACAGCAGCCACGTTGTCATCCGTGTCGTTTCCATCACGCAACGCCATCATGTGATCCATAGCGTGGTCGTAACGCTCTCGCAGGAACTGAACATCGAGCTTGTCCCCAAACGCTCGCTTCCAATTCCCGCGTCCGTACTTTGGCTCACCCTTCGCGAATCTCAGAGCAATGCGGCGCAGTAGCGTCGGGCGAACATAGTGCAGCGGTACGGTCGATTCACTCTGAGCTTTCATCTTCAGTGCTGCTCCATCATGCAAGGGGTTACGGTACTTGTTCGGGACTTCTGGTAGGTCTTCTGGAACCTGCTGGGATCTCCCTGGCGGAGTCCTGATAGGTCTCACGGATGCCTAGATAATCTACTTCAGGTGCTTTATCAACTTTTTTGGTCTTGAATTACGGAAAAGTCCAATACTTTCAACAAACGACCCACCGTTCGTGAGTCAGAGAGTGGTTTCGCCTTCAAGCGTAGAACTGAGCCCGGCTCTACAGCGAAACCACAACTTTGACTATATGGACAAATGCGGATTTGTGTCAATCTGATTCTGCTGCTGGCAGGATTACTACTGATTCAGAATCTCGGTGCACAGCGCATAAGCGGTATCCATGAGCTTGCACGCGCTCTCTACTGAGTTCATTAGCTCGGCGTGGTTCTTCTCATCCACCAAATAGCACCTACCTTCAGTGTCAGGGCCGGAGATGTACCTATGAGCTGTATCCCTAACAGCAGACCATGCCCTTACTAGCTGCGCTCTCATAGCTGCAGCGTCCTGGTACAGTCTGCGCACCGCCTCATGCTCCTTACTATTGACTACTATCACTGGCGGCATCTTCAAGTGCGTTGCACCCATCAATACTGCTTGCTCTCTGCTCTCGGGACCGGCCACCAACAAAAGCACGCGTGCTACCTCACGGGCGAATTCAGTAGTGAGTGCTACCTTCGTGTGATTAGACTGAGTGACCCCCCCCAGCCATATAACATTCGGGTCGTCGGATGCTGATACGGTTACTTCTAGTGGCGGGCTGCTTATGCCCCTGATGCTGTGTACGGTTCTGGTCTCTACTGACATTGACCCTCCTTGGTCGCGTTGCTACCTTCTACGTCAACTTCTCACCCAACCCATGACAGGCCGGGCATTTTTCTTCACTGACTGGGACGGGCTCGGTTGGGAGGATAGCGGCCAGCTGACTCATGCGTTGCAGGGCTGCTACGCTCATCAGTAGGCGTTTGATCTTTCCTGCACCGTTGCAGGTCGAGCACACCTGGCCCACACCGTTCATTCAGCCACCACCAAATCTAATTGAGAGGGTCCACGCAAGGCCGAGCGCACAAGCTGGACCTGTACGAGCACAGGGATGATCGACCAGTTCTCTTCCAGAGCCTTCAGGACATTCTGAGGCTTCACCTGGCGAACCATCTGGAAGACTTCGGTTACCAATTCAACCGGCACACTAGGCACACCTTCTTCCTTTCTCTTCTCTTCTACGACCGGCACGGGAACGGTCACCGCACGATTTACGGATTCCATCTTGTTCGGTTGCACCAGTCCATTTTCGAGTTTGCACTTCCTGCAGTACCCACTGCAGTCGAGATGGTGGCGATGCTCCAGACAGTCTTCTGTCCTGCATTGCCCTTGCTTCAGGAGACCGAATCCCTTGATGTGATCGAATCCGTTGGGTCTCGTATCCTCAGGCTTGAATGCTATTGCTAACCGATCAGCCATTTCTCTCTCCTTATTCCAGTTCCACGGTTGAAGTCCTTTGCTCTTACGCAGCTCGTCTATCTCTGCGTGCACGCTATCAATGAGGTTTATGCTGATCAATCTGATTCACCAACGTCACTAAGTACACGCTCATGAGTCGTCACTTCTATCAGGCGACACCGACGTGCTTCATTGGTCTTGAGGAGCCGGGCA
Organism: uncultured Acidobacteriaceae bacterium; assembly: GCA_963762375.1. GTDB lineage: Bacteria > Acidobacteriota > Terriglobia > Terriglobales > Acidobacteriaceae > Granulicella. The sequence goes on along the minus strand of CAVXKP010000020.1, from coordinate 9,421 downwards.
CCTAACTTACGTGCGTCCTCCTCTTCTTCCCAAGGGCTGAGCGTGTTCCAGTGCTTTTTGCCTGGGCGAATGTACTCGATACGATACGAGGTCTTGCCTGCACTAAGCTGCCTGGTCAGCTCAGCTATCTTGTCTTGGGCTTCTTTCAATGGGTCGGTCATTGTGTCCCTCCTTGGACTGACTGCTCCCTGCTATGCACTAGCCTCAGTGGTACTTATGCGGCACCATCTGAGAACTTCTTTTTGGTTCTCCAATTGACACGCTCATCACCCTCGTACTCCCACATCCAATTCCAGATAGCACATGACAACCGTAACGGAATAACGACGCACCAGTTACCCCATAGTGCAATGACGACCGCTTGAGGCCACGGTATCGGAGCGAATGGATTTCTCATGGTCTAACCTCTTTCACTGCGTCCCTCCTTGGGTTTGGATCTTGTAATTCTTCTAGGCTCGCTTCAACAGCAACTGGATCTCTTTGTCGGTCTTGCCGTCATACAACCCTTCACCAATTGGCAAGCACTTGTGATTCTTCGCCCACCGGATGCTGTGCACCAGATTCGGTGCCACGACTTTAGACTTTGGCAGGGTTGCGATCAGCTGGTCGTTGAACGTGTGGATGCTGGGTGCGATCTGGCGCTGATTGGCCTGTGCTGGATCTACCGGGTAGCTCTGGTAATTGCTAGCCCCCTTCAGGAGGCACGTTGCAATTGATTGCAACGCTGCGGCGTCCCGCTTCCTGGCTGCAATGATCGAGTTCAGGTTCTCCAACTGGATACAGGCCACGGACGCCTCCCACTCACTCATCCTGAAGTCAAAGCCTGATCCATACCCCACCAGACCATTGCGCATGAACTTGCCATACGACCGGAACAGCCTGGCGAAGTTCCTTACTTCCCCATCCCGCGTGCATATCATACCGGCTGCACCTACTGGCACTGCGCTACCTGGGTGCAGGCTCCAAACGCTGGCCTCCCCAAACATGCCTGGTCTCCACGTCCCACCATCCAAACCGAGAACATTCGAGCAATCCTCCAGCAGTACGGTGTCTCGCTCACTGCACAGGTTCGTGATGGCGTCATAGTCTTCTGCCATCCAGCCACCCACATGCGTGAGCATCACCAGCTTCAGTGCCTTCTCCCTGCTCAGCACCTGCTTCAGCGAGTCCACACCCATAGCTGGCGTGTTCTCCCCGCTGTCCACCAGATGGACTGTCATCCCGGCCTCAATCGCCATCGCACCTGCAGCAAAGAACGAGTTGTTTTGCAGCGCGATATGCCGGTGCCCCTTCTCGGCGTAGTAACGGAACAGCGTGTACAGCGCACTGCCTCGCGAGTTCAATGCTGCTGAGAACTGGCCGTGTGTCATAGCTGAAAACAGCTTCTCCAGCTTGAACACATACGCGCCCTCTGTGTAATGCCCCGAGTCAGCCACTCCCTTGAGAGCAGCAAGTACAGCTACCTGCCTAGTCTTGTCCTGCAGAGACGTCACTGTCTTCATTCTTCACCCGTATGATTCTTTCAACGCTTCTAACCGCAAACTATCAACCATCCCGGATCGAAGCGATTCCTCCACCTCGACCCGCATGGCGATCCACTTTTCAAACGGAAACCCTGCTGCTCTCGCCATCATCTTCTGCTCAAACCAGTACAGCTCTGGATTGATGAGCTCTCCTCGAATGCGACCACCTTCCACGAAGAACAAGGACTCGCCAACGATATCTATAGAGCTACCTGGGCCTTGGTGCCCATGCAGAAGCTTTGCGATTTTTACATTGACAGAAATGAGCTTTTTGATCATTGCCCTGCCGACGCGAGTATACATGTCGTAACCGCAACTTGGCAAGCCGTACAACTGTTTATATTCAGAAAGTGGTACTTTCGTCGGTTTGATGTCAAAAGGCAGGTCGAAGTCTATGAACTTCAGCAACCCGTCACCGCGCCAGCCGTTCTTCTTTAGCCAGGTGTGCATCTGATTACCTGCCGCATCCACTACCTGCTCCACCCCATCAATCCAGGTCAATACTCCCCACTCGAATGGTTGGTAGTCCTCCTGCTTGGTGATCTTCTTCAGGCTATGCTCTATGACTGTAAGCGTGCAGTACACCCTGCTGCGATGATCCAGAGAGCATATTTCAGCCACCAGATAGCAGAACAGGTTGTACAGATACTGCCCTGTCTTCTTCGGTGTGTATAGGGTCGAGCACGCCATCACAAACAACACCAGCTCCCTGTCAGCCGGTCCCACATCTTCAATGGCCACCACGCTCATGCGTCTCCAGAAGTACGGCCACTCTTCTGGCATACTGCTCATCGCCGATACCATACTGAGCGCCAGAGGCAGATCTCCGCGTCGTATCGATTTCTGAAACGAGCTGACCATCTCCCACTTGCGTTCCTTGTTCTTCAGCTCCAGGCTCTTCGGTGGCGGCGTGTAATTCTGCAATTGATTGCACAAGCTGAGCCATCTCTCAGTTGGCTCCACACCCCACATACTCAACGGGTACTCCCGCAGCATTTCCATCCATTCTCCTGACATCCGATTTTCTGCGTACAAAAACAAGAAGAGAGGGAGGCATGTTCTCCTCCCCCTCTATAGCCTTGCAGTCCTTCAGTTGTTCAGTCTAGCTTTCAGCCGCTCCCGTCTCCGCAGGAGCAACAGACACGTCAAACTCCGGGAACAGTTCGCAGATGCGATGCAGCAGCGGCTCGAACCCGGTGTTCTTGATCACCTCATCCAAGTCATACGCGCCCGCAGCCGAGGTCACGCCGCCCAGGTAACCCGAGCAGATGTTCTCGATAGCAACCGTGTCATAGTCGGTGTGCAGTTCACCCTTGGCTTTCGCCAGAGCCTGCTGCACCACGTCTGCCTGATCGGGCTTCAGCTTGAAGTTCATCTTCACCACGTCGTCGGTGGTCTTCGCCGTGGTCTCCTTGCCTTCGCCGGAACCGGCCTTGAGCATCGCCTGCAGCTCGGCTACGGTTACCTTCTCGGCCTTCTCAACCCACTGATCGACGTTATCGAGCGTCAGCACCGGAGCCAGATCCTTGAGCTTCGTCCAGCCAAGGTGGCCGACCTTCTCCCACGGAATCTGCTTCGTTACGAGGTTCTCGTAGATCGAGATCAGATACCGCGCCTTGCGGCTCTGGAACCCGAACTGCTCGAACACCATTTGGTCGAAGGAGGCAAAGCCCTCGAACCAGCTGTTCTCGTTGATGACCTTCAGTACGCCGCCGAGCTTGAAGTAATTCAGCTCGATGTTCTCGGCCAGCTTCGCCGCCTCGTTGATGGCCTTGGCCTTCGAGAGACCTTCAACCTCATGGGCAATGTCCATGATAAGGTTGCCGGATTTCTCCTTCTTGCTCTTGCCTCCGACTACCGTAACTTCGGGCTTTGGAGCCTCGGTAGCAACCGAGCCCTCAGCCGCTTCCATATTCTTTTCCTGTGCCGACATGTCCTTCACTCCCGTTGAAGAGTTATTACGTTTTTTGATACTAACACTGGCGATCCGTTAGTCAATAGGGAATTGCAATCAATTGCAATTTATTTCAATGCTACTTCTTGACCTTCTTCGCCTTCTTCGCCAGTTTGGCTACCTTGGACGAGGGGGTGGGTTTGTATGCTTTCGCTGCCTTGAAAGGCTTGGCGGCCTTTGTAGCCTTCTTGGCGACCTGTTTTACGATAGGTACGATCTTCTTTGCGGCCACCTTCACAGGTGTGGCTTTCTTCACTACCGGCGCGGGTACAGGTGCAGCCTTGGCAACCTTGCTGATCCTGGTCGGCTTGGCTGCTGTGCGTCTGGTTGGTTCCTCGAAGAACTTGGTCTTCAGCTGGGCTGCGTTGAAGTCAAAGATCGAGGCTGGAGCTTTACCGAACATATCGAAGCTGAGACGCCAGTACAGGTCCACAGCCGCAGCGGTGATGCCCTTCATCTGGTCATTGCGCTTGGCTTCCGCAGCTACCTCGGCATCCTTATCGAGGGTCAGAACCGTCCTGACTTCCTTGATACCTCCAAGCTTCGGGAGCACCACCAGCTTCTCTACCGGAACCATCTTCGGGCCGGTGAAGACATCACCAAACAGGCTCAGCAGATCCGTAGCCAGGCTGTTGAACTGCATGAGAGCGGACGTTCTGGTGCCGGTGAGACGAGCCTTCTTCGTCGCAGCAGGGGTGCTCACTTTGAGCAACCGGCAGAGGATCGTGAGATAGTACCCTACCCCTCCGAACGCCTCGTAAGCGTTCGCCTTCATCTCAGGCGTAAGCTGGAGACCCAAGATATAAGGCGTCAATTCGCGCATCAACACGCCCAGCTCAGTGTTCAATCCAACGGTGGCCATTGCGAGGTTTGTCTTGTGCGTGCTCTTGGCGATCACCTTCAAGCCTAATTTTGCGCGCTTCGGATGAACCGTCTTCATGACGGTCTTGCGGTATAGCGATGTCTGCATAACACTCCCTTGTGATTCACGTAACTTTTGAATTTGACGCCGACACTACCCTCCAGGATGTACACCTTTCAATTCCAAGAGGTCTTCCTTTGGTATCTGGCCCATTCTTGCTAACGCATACGCATCAACGATGTCATCCGATGGACTCGTGTAACCCCAACGCGAGAGTACCGCGGCCTTCATTTGAGGCTTTTTGGCACTTCCCTTGCCAAAAGTCCACAGTTTCAGCGTGGTAGGAGGTACTTCAAACCATGGAATCTTCATCATGAACAGTGCGTTCCTAACTACCGTACCACATTCAACTAAGGTCACTATTGAGGAGCTACGACCGGCAGCGCCGAATGCATACCCCTCAACAAGTGCCACATCAGGTTGCCAGATCGAGATAGTACGCTCGACTTCCTGCCTAAGCATTTGCAATCTCTGATACCCTCGTGCTCTATCGAGGTGCACGACTTTACCGCGATCCTCCTCCCCAACGATTGCCATTCCAACGTACGTGCTGATGTCCAAACCTAAACTCTTCATAGTGGCTCCTGCATGGCTGGGTGCTTCCCTGAAAAACAAGCCACGCAAGACGAGCACTGCTTTGCGGCCTTATCGAGTGCGGTGTTGCAGATACCTGCCGGCATTTTTCCTTCATCTCGGAAGACCTTCAACTGGGTTGCCTTCTTCAGTATTGGACTCAGGCTATCGTCATCTCGTTTCACCACGTACTCCTTGAAGGGCAAAATCTCCCCATCGAAGTCCAGGTTCTTCTTCCCATAACCGCGACTGCAGTACAGAACTCGACCTTCGTGCAGGTTGATCTGATCCTTGTACGGCGAGTTGCTTTCGGCCCATAGCTTCAGATACAGCGCCGTTCTGAGCCGGTGCTCGGGCAGCGGAGCAACGATCTTCTCGAACTCATCCGGGTTGATCGTCTTCAGCTCGGTAACCAATAGCTTCGGCGTGCCAGCACTGAACAGCATGTCGATACCTCCGCTCGCGCCGCATTGCTCCGACATGACGCGCACCTCCTCGTACTCCCAGATACAGTCTTCGTGCTTCGTGCATCCTGGCTTCGGCTTACCTGTCATCGTCCTCTGCGCACCGCAGCGTCGGCAATTCCAGTTCCCTACTACAGAGTCAGGCACCCACTCCTCCAGCAGAGCCTTGGCCATTGCGTTACCCATATCGAACGTAACGCGCAGCGCGGTCGGGATGTACATGCCTTTGCCTACCTTCACGCCTTGAATGTCCAGCAGGGCCTCCTCACGAGGGCAGAAGTATGGCTTCGTGACCTCGGAAGCGTGCAAGATCTCCCTGCTTCGGCCCTCCTCATACCCCCCTATCTGCTTGCGAAGCACCTGAATGATGCTCTCTTTCGGCTTGTTGCTGTTGATCACCGCGCTCTTCAACCAACCCGTACCCATCTGGACTCCCTTCCCATACTGCAATCAATTGCACAGCTATTCTCTTACCAACAAATCCTCAAACGCCCACTTTGGGATCGCTACCCACTCCGCATTTGCTCGCGTGCGCGGGTCTCCGTTTGCATCTACGAACGAGACAATCAAAGCTGGAATCTGATTGGATGTGCGTGCTTCAGTGGCTATCTTCACCAACCATCCAAGTTCGAGACCCATACTGTCATGGATCGTGGACTTCATCTCCAGGCGGAAGTTCTCCTCGGCCATAACCGCATCACTCTTTGCACCGCGCATAGCACCCGAGGCCGGAGTGAGTCGAGCGCCTAGACCTTTGGCAACTCGCTTCTCCGACCTCGTACCGTGCTTACCTGCTTGATTCTCCAACCGTTTCAGGAACGGGTTCATTACGTCACCACCCAAGCAAATACCTCGCGGTACACTGATCCGTGGGACTCACTGTTCTTGTCCTCATGCAGCTTGAATACGCGCTGCCCCCAAATCACCACCTCTGGTGGCTTACCAAACGGTGGCCTAGTAGCCTCTGCCACGAGTCTCCCGTCTTCGGTTTCCAGCCTGATCTTAGTCATTCAAGTCTCCATTCATTGCCTTCGGACCCTCGGAGTTCTCCAGGTCAGTCTGCGGGTGATACTGCACCGGAACTGCTTCACCTGGCTGCACTGGCATCGAGGCACCTGCTTCCTTCTCAGCTACCAGTATGGCTTGATCCTTGTAGGCGTCGATCACCAACCCCTGCAGACGCAGCATGAACTCGTGATCCTTCTCGTATATCGCCTGGATGGCTGTCAGAACTGGGAACAACATGCCTTCAAGCTCCCAACCCTTCGACACCTTCTCCAAGTACCCAAGCTCCTTCAGGTGCTGGCATACCGTATTCCAGCTGCGGGACTCGCCGATCTTCAGACCATCATGCTCGTACATGCATTGCTTGTAGTCGAACTCTACAGCCCTTACTGGCACTTTAGCCTTCTTGATCACCGCGTGGGTAGCCTTGAAAGCTGGCAGATCAGGATTTACTTCCTTCAGAATCTCGTTCTTGCCGTAGATGCGAATGATCAAGCTGGCTAGAAACTTCTGAGCCTCCCCACCAGGCATCACCTCAGGGTCTCCCTTGATCACACCGATCTTGAATCTGCGCTGGTTGATCAACACAACTGCAGGGAAATGGTTGTTCCTCGCACACTCCGAGAAGGCGTACATCAGCTTGTTCACCATCCGCTTGATCAGCAGACTGGACGAGCCGACATCTGCAATCTCAGTGGTCTGTCCAATCTCCTTCGACGGAACTAGTGCGGCCAGAGAATCCGCTACGAGTATGGCTACATCCTTGGCCCGTACCAGAGCGTCAACCAGATCGACTGCCTCCTCCCCGTAACCTGGATTGATGACAATCAGCTTGTCTACGTCAACACCCATCTTTGCAGCCCAAGCAGGGTCGAACGTCTGCTCGATGTTTACGAACACTGCCTTGTTGCAAGGCCCTGGCAGCCTTTGTGCAGCGGCTATAGCCTTCAAGGCAATGTTGGTCTTACCTGATGACTCCGGCCCGTAGATAATCGTGTAGCGCCCTCGCGGGAATCCTCCACCCGTGTAGAAGTCGAACTCAAAGTGTCCCGTGGCAAGCCTCATCACCGGCCTGATCTGTGTCGCCGCTACAGCAATATGATTGCCTTTGGACTTCTGGATAGCGGCTAGCAAGGTGTCCAGGCTTGAAAGCCCTGTAGCTACCTTAGGCTTCTCCTCCTTGGCGTCCTTACCTTTCTTACCCTTCGAGGCGGCCACAGGTGCTGGCGTCGGTGCTGGCGTTATCGTCCCTGCTAACTTCAGTCCCATCAGACTCCCTTTGCGTCCTTGACGCACTCCTCGATCCGGTCACTCACCCATGTCGATGCGTACGTGTACGCCTCATTCAACGTGTCGGCCTCACAAGGCACCGTAATGGTCACGCCGATCCGTGCACTCTCATAGTTCCCAAGGTTCAGCGTGCGCCCGCCCTCGACGGCAATAGACATGCCGCTGATCTTCTTCGTGAAGACTCCGGGATGCACCTCTTGCGTCTCGGACGACGCACCCACAGCCACAGGCTTCCCTTTGATCGTCTTCTCCACCGTCGTCATGCTCAAAATTGGCTTTGCACCGAGATGCTTCGAGTAATCGACCATCTCGGTGCCACCAACCTTCTCAAGTCCCTTCAACGCCATATACACTCCTTTGCTGGCTACTCGCTCACTACGTTCCAGCAGCTGGCAATCTCTTGCGTGATCGCAGCCACCTTACCGACTATGCTGGCTCCCACTCGCCCGTTCTCCTTGAAGAACTCGTACAGCTTCCTCAGCAGCTCAACCTGCGCGGCGGTGAACCACATCCGCCCTCCGTACACCACTGGGCTTGGGAAGTATTCCTTCTTCCTCCACTCACGCAGCGACCAGGAGCTGACACCCAGCAGATCTGCTGCCTGGTCAAACGTGAGGTCGAACCCGGTTGGCTTCTGGGGCTTGTTGGAACGTTGCTTCTTGCTACTTGCAATGGCACGCTCTCTGTACCCTTGGTCCTCCTGATACTTCTTCTTCCTCTTCTCCGACAGCTTCTGCTTATTCTTCGCGTACCAATCCTTGTAGTAATCCGTAACAGCCATTGTTCAGTCCTCCAAGTCATGCAATTTTTACTAATTCTGCTCCGATCTCGTAATACTGCTTCAGTCGGCTCAGATGAAAGTTGTGGAGTATCTTCTCGTTATCCACGAGTTCTAAAACTACCGGCTGTCGCTTCCCTTCCATCGTGCGAAGTACACGACCTACCGGCTGCTTCACGTTCGCCCGTGGGTTCGCCATAATCAGCGTGTCCCAGCGAGGAACGTCCGTTCCAGTGCTGCACATCAAATACGTCCCTAGAACGATACTGGCTGCGTTCTTCGCATGGTTTATCTTCGTGTCACTCAACCCGCTGATGTAGTATCCAATCTCCTCACCAGGAACACCTGCCTTTGTGAACAGATGGAACAGCTTGTGCAGCTGACCTTCGATCAGATCAGACAGCACCAATATCACGCGACCAGCCTTGTACGCCTGCAGTGCAAACGTAACGATCTCCGCGTTCCGTACGGGGTTCGAGGCCATCGCCTTGTACACCTGCACCATGCGACCAGGAGCGTGCGGAATCGGAAGGTACTCCCACGAGTCGCCAACCTTCTGGCGCGTCACCGGGATCTTCCAGCCGGTATGGCGAATCAGAACTCGCGGCTTCATCGGCACTATCGTTCCCTTGACCATCACAGGTCCTATGTGCGCGTACAGCAGCTTCGACTTACCATCCGTACGATCTACCGTCGCCGAGAACCCTAAGCGGTACTTCGCCGGGAACATCCGAACCGACTGAATGAACGTATCAGCCGCCAATCTATCCACCTCGTCGAAGATGTTCATCCCGAAATGCTGCAGCATCTCTGGCGGGTACTTGTCAGGGATGATCAGGCTCTGAACCATCCCAACCACAAACATCTTCCCCTTCCAGTCACACACGTCCTGCTGTATGTGCCCTACCAGCT
>CAVXKP010000019.1:0-204011 GCA_963762375.1 uncultured Acidobacteriaceae bacterium | reverse complement strand
GGCGAAGGAGAGCGAGATCGAGGTGCCGGTGCAGGTGAATGGCAAGCTCGCGAACGTGATCACGCTGGCGGCGGATGCGGAGGAGGAGGCGATCAAGGCAGCGTCGCTGGCGGATGAGAAGGTGGCGGCGCGGCTGGAGGGGAAGACGATTGTGAAGCACCTGGTGATCAGCAAGGCTTCGGGGAAATTGGTGAACCTGGTGGTGAAGTAGATGACAGCGACGGCGGGGTGGTGGGGCCGCGGGCGCCGGGAAAGGCGCGCCGGTGCGGGGGCGCAGTCGTTTGTGGGGGTGATGACGGAGGTGTGGGAGCGGCCGTCGCTGACGGGGCTGGAGATGCTGTGGCGGTGGGCGGCGGGCGCGCCGTCTTGGGGCTGGTGGTGTGGCGGGTTCTTGGGGCTGCGGGGATGGTGCATGTGGATACCGCCGCGCTCGAGGCGATGACGGTGTTCAAGCCGGTGGCGGCGTTTGGAGCGATGCACGATGCGGTGGCGGCGGTGCTGCCTGCGGCGAAGCGGTCGCGATGTGGCTGCTGCCGTTGGCGTCGGTGTGTGGCTGGTGGTGGCGGCGGTGGGGCGGACGGTGGTGCTGCGGAGGTTGGATGGGGCGCTGCAGGCGCGGCGGGGGACGATGCTGGTGTTGGGCGTGCTGCGGGCGGGGTTGTTGACGGGGGTTTGGGGGCTGTGGGTTTGGGTAGTGTGGAAGGCGGGGCGATTACGATTACGGGGCCGGCGGCGCGGGGCGGGGAGCCGAGTATTGTGCTGTATAGCGCGATCCTGATCTGCGGGACGCTGGCTGGTGTATGTTTTGTGGGCGGTGGTGAGTTGGCCGTTTTAGTTGGCGCCGCTGCTGGCGATGCAGCGGGGGCTGGGGGTGGGGGCGAGCTTGAGCGCGGCGTTGGGGAGAGGGGCGGCGCGGGGCAAGCTGATCGAGATCAACCTGGTGATGACGATTGTGAGGATTGCGCTGATGGTGTTGGGGATGGTGTTTTCGGCGTGCCCGCTGCCGTTTGCGAATGTGGAGAGCGCAGACGTTTTTGATGTGCTGGTGGGCGGGGGTGGGGCTGGTGTACTTGGGGATGTTGGATTACTTTCACGTGGTGCAGTGCGGTGGCGCACCTGTCGGCTGTGGCGGGCGTATGATTTTTCGGATTCGGAGCGCCCGCGAGAGGCGTAAGGGGCATCGTACTTGCAGAGTTCCGTTTGGCTCTGGAGGATTGCCATGTCGTTCGCTCTGTATGGTGTTGGGACACTCATTCTGATTATTGGCGTGCTGTATATCTGCCACCTGGTGCATCTGCCGAGCACTGGACGATTGCGATGGCGATTTTGCTGGTTGGCGGCGGATTGATGGGTGCGGTGAGCTCGACGCGGCAGCGGGACAAGAGCGAGTAAACGCCTCGACCCCACAGGCGGGCGATTTACACTGGATACGTGGATACTCCTGGCACGTCAGCTCCCTCGCCCCGCTTCTTCGGCTCCTGCTCGCCGGTCTCTTCGACGATTGTGATTCTTGACTTTGGCTCGCAGTATACGCAGCTGATTGCGCGGCGTATTCGCGAGTTCAACGTGTTCTCGGTGGTGCTGCCGTGCACGACGCCGCTGGAGAAGATTCTTGCGCTCGAGCCGAAGGGGATTGTGCTGTCGGGCGGGCCGTCGAGTGTGTATGACGACGCGGCGCCGAAGGCGGATAAGGCGATTCTTGATACGGGACTGCCGATCCTGGGGATCTGCTATGGGCTGCAGTTTATGACGCACCACCTGGGCGGGCGGGTGGTGCCGGCGCATGCGCGCGAGTATGGGCATGCCGAGGTGAACGTGGTGGACGAGACGCCGCTGTTCGCGGGCTGCCGGCGACGATGTCGGTGTGGATGTCGCATGGAGATCATGCGGAGTCGTTGGCGCCGGGATTTCGGGTGACGGCGCGGACGTCGAATGCGATGGCGGGGATTGCGGATGAGGCGCGGAAGATGTGGGCCGTGCAGTTTCATCCGGAGGTCGCGCACACCAAGCAGGGGATGGAGCTGCTGAAGAACTTTGCGGTGGATATTTGCGGGGCGAAGCAGGACTGGACGCCGGAGCATTTTATTGCTTCGACCGTGGCAAAGATTCGCGAGCAGGTGGGGCCGACGGGGCATGCGATCTGCGGGTTGAGCGGGGGCGTGGATTCGAGTGTGGCGGCGGTGCTGGTGGCGCGGGCGATTGGGGATCGGCTGACGTGCATCTTTGTGAACAACGGCGTGCTGCGCAAGGATGAGTTTGAGAAAGTGCAGAAGACGATGCGCGAGGAGCTGCACCTGAATGTGGTGGCGGTGGATGCGACGGAAAGATTTTTGAGTAAGCTTGCGGGCGTGACCGATCCGGAGAAGAAGCGGAAGGCGATTGGCAACGAGTTTATTGCGGTGTTCGATGATGAGGCGAAGAAGATTTTTGAGGCGGAGAAGTCCGCGGGTGAAGAAGTAGCGTGGCTGGTGCAGGGGACGCTGTATCCGGACGTGATTGAATCGGCCAGTGTTCATGGGCCTTCGCACGTGATCAAGAGCCACCACAATGTGGGTGGGCTGCCGGAGGACATGAAGCTGAAGCTGATTGAGCCGCTGCGGGATCTGTTCAAGGATGAGGTGCGGAGGATTGGGCGGGATCTGCAGATGCCGGAAGAAATTCTGGAGCGGCAGCCGTTTCCGGGGCCGGGGTTGGCGGTGCGGATCCTGGGCGAGGTGACGCCGGAGCGGGTTGCGATTCTGCAGGAGGCGGATGCGATCTGTACGGCGGAGATCAAGCGCGCGGGGCTGTATCGGAAGGTGTGGCAGAGCTTTGCGGTGCTGCTGCCGGTGAAGACGGTCGGCGTGATGGGCGATCAGAGGACCTATGCGTATACGTGCGCGATACGAGCGGTGGAGAGCGAGGATGGCATGACGGCGGATTGGGCGGCGCTGCCGTACGAGGTGCTGCGCGCGATCTCGAGCAGGATTGTGAGCGAGGTGCGGGGGATCAATCGCGTGGTGTATGACATTACGTCGAAGCCGCCGGGCACGATCGAGTGGGAGTAGGTCCTGCGGTCGGACGGCGAGGGGCTTCGCGTGTCAGGCGCGGATGCGCGGTTGGAGTAGCGATGCGGTGCGCTTTGGGTGGTGGTGCTGGTGGGGGTGTTTGCGGGGGTGGGGTGGTTGACCGCGCGCGGGGTGATGGATCACGTGGCGAGTAAGGGGGCGATGCAGCCGGAGGTGCGGCTGTCGGGGGCGATGGCGGGGTTGTTTGCGGGGGGGGCGGCGACGCTGGTGGTGGGGATTGCGATGGTGTGGGCGCGGAAGAGCTAGGCGAGGTTGGGGGCGAGGGCTGGCGGTGAGGGCGTTCGGGGGTGAGGGCTTCGAGGTGGAGGGTCTTGGTGCGGCTGGTGGCTCCGGTGACGAGGGTGATGGCTGCGCGGGGGATGGGAGGGCTTCGGCGAGGAAGGCGATGAGGGCGGCGTTGGCGCGGCCGTCGGTGGGTGGGGTGGTGAGGGAGATTTTGAGGGCGCCGTCGTGGATGCCGGTGATGGCGTTGCGGCGGGCGCCGGGATGAACGCGGACGGCGAGGGTGCAGCCGGAGTTGGTCGGCGGAGGAGGAGGCTCATGCGTAGGTGCGCTTGCCGAAGATGGCGGTGCCGATGCGGACGGTGGTGGAACCTTCTTCGATGGCGACGGCGAAGTCGTTGGACATGCCCATGGAGAGCTCGGTGAGGGTGGGGCAGAGGGCGAGGTTCTCGTCGCGGAGGCGGCGGAGGTGCTGGAAGTAGGGGCGGGCGGTTTCGGGGTTTTCGTCGAAGGGAGGGACGGTCATGAGGCCGCGGGGTTCGAGGTGGGTGAGGGGCTGGAGGGCGCGGAGGAGGGTGGGGAGATCTTCGGGGGCGAGGCCGTGCTTGGTGTCTTCGGGGGAGAGCTTGACCTCGATGAGGACGCGGAGGGTTTTGTTGAGGGACTGGGCGGCGGTGTTGAGGCGGTCTGCGGTTTTGAGGGAGTCGAGGGTGTCGATGGCGTCGAAGATCTCGGCGGCCTTGGAGGTCTTGTTGTTTTGCAGGGGGCCGATTAAGATGCGCTTGCATGCGTGTCGAAGAGGTCGGCGAGTTCGGAGCGCTTGGTTTGCCACTCCTGGACGCGGTTTTCGCCGAAGAGGCGCTGGCCGGCGGCGAAGGCTTCGCGGAGGGATTCGGCGGGGTGCATCTTGCTGACGGCCATGAGGGCGACGGAGCCGGGGTCGCGGTGGGCGCGGGCGCAGGCGTTGGCGATTTCGTTCTGGACTCGTTCGAGATTGGAGGCAATGGACATGGTGTGTCTCCAGTGTACGAGGGTGCGGCGGGTGCTTGAAATTGAAGGTGCGAGGGTTAGCGCGCGGCGGGGGACGGGGGTGGGGCATGGGCAGAGAAAGCGAGGGGAAAAGGACATCCTCCTGGAACGATTGCTCGTCCAAGAGAGCACGGCGAACGGTTGCCGATTTTCAGACGGCTGTGAAGATTGCAGTGAAGACGCTTGTTCGGTAGCTGCTAGCTGCAGCAGCCCTTACTGACAGGAGTCCATGCCATGTTGAAAATTATCGAAACCTCGGACGGCCCGCGCGGGCGGTCTGGAGGGAACGTCTCTCGTGTTGGGTTGTGGGCCATTGCTGCGATGGCGGTGGTGGGTGCGGGCGTTGGCGTGATGAACGCTCAGAGCGGTACTGCGGGTGCGGGGGAAGCGGCTCCGGCGTATTCCTCGAGTATGGCTGGGGAGACGGAGGCGTCGGTGGTTGCGCCGCTGCCGGACCTGGGCAAGATGATGATGGGAGCGGGAGGCGGCCATGGGCAGTACTATGGCGGGCAGCCACGATATTACGGGTACAGGAATGGGGACGATTCGGCGAGGTTCACCGTCTATTTCGGCGGCGGAGCGACGGTGCCGCTGGCGAATACGTCCGATTACCTGACGCAAAACTTCAGTATTCAAGGGGGGATGGGGCCGCGGTTGGGCAGGTTCCTGCAGGTGCCTGTGGAGTTCGACTGGGATCAATTCGGGTTTACCAAGTCCACGCTGGATAACCAGATCGCGATCTACGACTCGGTGTTCGGCGGGAACGCGGTGAATTACCGGCTGGATGGCAACAGTCACATCTGGTCGTTCTCGCTGCAGCCGACGTTCACGTTTTACTCTCGCGGGGCGTGGGGAGCGTATGTGAAGGGCGGCGTCGGTTTCTATCACAAGGTGGCGAACTTTACGCTGCCTGGCGCGGCGTATGAGTGCTACTACTTCTGCGGGATCTACCAGTCGAACTACAATATCGACCATTACACGTCGAATGCGCCGGGGTATGACGGAGGGTTCGGAATCACCAGCCGGCTGGCTCCGGACTCGCGTGCGCGGTTCTACCTGGAGGCGCGGTACGTGGTGATCACCAACCAGCAGCGGTATGGGATCACGAATACGCCGGCGAGCCTGGCTTCGGTGACCGACAGCACGACGGACTTCTATCCGGCGAACAGCAATCGGACAACGTATATCCCGGTGACGCTTGGCTTGCGGTTCTAGGGATGGTGTTTGAGGGGAGAGGCCCGCGGGTGCGGGCCTCTTATTTTTGCGTTGGGACTAGATGCCGATGGGGTAGGGCTTCTCGTGGAGCTCCTCTCCCTGGGAGCCCTTGCGCTCGAAGAGGCCCTGGAAGATGCTGAGCAGGCCGGTGTACCAGTAGCCGAGGACGAAGAGCAGGAGGAAGGGGACGGTGAAGTAGTTTTCGGTGGAGACGGCGTAGTAGACGGTGGCAGCGAAGTAGCAGCCGATGAGCGAGCTCGATCCAGGGGATGATGCCGAGGCGCTTGCGGTACTTCTTCTTGGCCTGGGACTTTTCGCCCTTCTTCTGCACGCGGTATTTGGGGGTGCGGGCGAAGGCGGTCTGGATGCCGAAGAGGGCCTCAAAGACGGCCTTGGTGTTGGTGACCGAGAGGCCGACGCCGAGCGACATGAGGAAGGGGAGATAGAGGAAGGTCTTGTACCAGGTGCGGGGGAAGAGCTCGCGCTGGCTGACGAGATAGAAGCTGGAGACGCTCATGGTGGAGGCCATGAAGAGGGGGAAGTCGATGAGGAACATCTGCAGAGGGCCCTGCCAGGAGCGGATGATCATGGCGGGCATGAGCAGGACCGAGAGCACGATCATGAGGGGGTAGCTGATGTTCGCGGTGAGGTGGTACCAGGCTTCGAGCTTCTGATGGGCGGAGATGTTGGAGCGGAAGATGCTGGGCAGGGCCTTCTTGCCGACCTGGATGAGGCCCTTGGCCCAGCGGGCCTGCTGGGTCTTGAAGGCGGTCATCTCGATGGGAAGCTCGGCGGGGCACTCGACGTCCTGGAGGTACTTGAACTTCCAGCCTTTGAGCTGAGCGCGGTAGCTGAGGTCGGTGTCTTCGGTGAGGGTGTCGTGCTGCCAGCCTCCGGCTTCGTCGATGGCGGCGCGACGCCACATGCCGGCGGTGCCGTTGAAGTTGAAGAAGACGCCGGCGCGGGAGCGGCCGCCGTGTTCGAGGACGAAGTGGCCGTCGAGGAGGATGGCTTCGACCTGGGTGAGGAAGCTGTAGTTGCGATTGAGGTGCGTCCAGCGGGTCTGGACCATGCCGACGCCGGGCTCGGCGAAGTGGTGGACGACAGAGCGCAGCCAGGTGGGCGGGGGGACGAAGTCGGCGTCGAAGATGGCGATGAGCTCGCCCCTGGAGGTGCGGAGGCCTTCTTCGAGGGCTCCGGCCTTGTAGCCGTGGCGGTTGGCGCGGTGGAGGTAGTAGACGGGCTGGGGGGGGAGCCCCTGGGTGCCGGCGGAGCTGGGGAATCCAAGGGCGTAGCGGGCGACCATGGCGGAGGCGACGGCGACGGTTTCGTCGGTGGAGTCGTCGAGGAGCTGGATCTCGAAGCGGTCGCGGGGGTAGTCGAGGCGGCAGCAGGCGTCGAGGAGGCGGTCGATGACGAACTGCTCGTTGTAGATGGGGAGCTGGACGGTGACGAAGGGGAGGTCTTCTTCGGCGAAGGTGGCGGCGGGCTCGTTGGAGCGGGCTTCGTTGCGCTTGTTGCGGTAGTAGAGCCAGACGAGCTGGTAGCGATGGATGCCGTAGAAGGCGAGGATGATCATCACCACGAAATAGGGGACGAGCAGACTGATGTCGAAGGCGTTCCAGCGATAGACGTTGCGGAAGGTGTGATCAGCGTAGTGGGTCTTCCAATAGTGCCCTAGACCGTGCGAGGTAACGAGCATGGCGAGCGCATTGAGTTGGCTGAGCAGAAAGATCTCCGGTGGGTGAAGGTGAGGTTGATTTTACGCGATGCGCGTCGATTGGTTGAGATCGTTTGCGCGGTCGAGCGGGGTTGCCGTGCTGTCGCGCGCCGGTGCTGTGGGCGGGATCGGGATCTGCCTGGGGATGAGTTAGTTGAGGAAGAGGGTGCGGTAGAGGGTGTCGCGCTGGACGGGCTTGAAGCCGGCTTCGCGGATGATGCGGCGAAGTTCTTCTTCGGTGGCGCCGCCGGGTTTCCACCCCACCGGGCCAAGAACGCCCGTCGGGGACCCGGGTTTGCCGATGCGGTCTTCGAGGAGGACGGAGCCTACGTCGTTGCCGCCGAAGCGGAGGCCCATCTGCAGGACCTTGAGGCCCTGGGTGGCCCAGGAGCCCTGGAGGTTGGGGATGTTGTCGAGGTAGAGGCGGCTGACGGCGAGGGTGGTGAGGTACTCGACGGCCGTGGGCTCGGGGAGGTTGAGGCCACCGGCGGTGTGGGCGAGGGGGGTGAAGGAGGTGAAGCCGCCGGTCTCGGCTTGAAGAGCGCGAAGGAGCTCGAGGTGGGCGATGCGTTCCTCGATGGACTCGCCGACGCCGAAGACCATGGTGGCGGCGGAGCTGAGGCCGAGCTGGTGGGCGGTGCGGTGGACGGCGAGCCAGTCGGCGGTGGAGCAGCGGTTGGGGACGACGCGGGCGCGGATCTGGTCGTTGAGGATGACGGCGTGGCTGTCGATGCAGTCGAGGCCGGCGGATTGCAGGCGGGCGAGGGTGTCGCGCAGAGAGAGGCTGCCGGCGGCGGCGATGGCGACGATCTGGGTGGCGGAGAGGCCGTGCAGGCGGAGGTTGGGGAAGCGCTGCTTGATGCCGGTGAAGAGGGTCTCGAAGTGGGCCAGGGTGACGGGTTGGCCGGGGCTGGCGTGGACCTGAAGGCCGGTGGCGCCCATGGTGATGGACTGGCGGGCGCTCGCGCAGGCGGCGTCGAGGTCGGGGGTGGAGGCATCGAGGGGACGGTCGATGGTGTAGCTGACGACGCCTTCGGGGTGGAGGGTGCGGCGGAGAGCGTCGGCCTCCATGCCGATGCCGATGAGGTCGTCGGAGGCGAAGCAGTCGAGGGCTTGTTGGCGAGTGATACCCATAGGGAGATTTTACGCTGTGGGGTGTGCGGGCCGGGTGTGGGAGGGCGCGGGCTCGGGGTTGGGAGAGAGGCGGGTGGAGGGGCGGTGGAGGGCGTGGTGGATGGCGCGGATGAGGGTGGAGGAGTCGTTGAGGCTTTCGGCGCGGGAGAGCTGCATGCCGAGGTCGGCGGCCTGCTGCTTGAAGTCGATGTCGATGTCGTAGAGGATCTCGACGTGGTCGCAGAGGAAGCCGACGGGCTGGAGGACGACGGCTTGGTGGCCGGCGTCGGCGAGGAACTTGAGGGTGTCGGGGACGGTGGGGCCGATCCAGGGTGCACCGGCGATGCCCTGGGATTGGAAGGCGAAGAACCAGTCGGCGTCGGTAAGGCCAACGGGGCGAAGGGCGGCGGCGATGGCTATCGCTGTTTGTTTGCACTCGGCTGGATACGCGTCGGGATTCTGGGCGGTGCCATAGTGCTGGATGCCGTCGGCGGGGACGGGCGCGCCGGGGTGGGCGGCCTCCGACTGGGCTGCGGGGACGCTGGACATGATGGTGCGGCAGGGAACGGCGTGGGCGGTGAAGAGGATGGGGACGCGGACGGATTTGCCTGCGGCGGCGCTGGCGACGGCACAGGCTTCGGCCCAGGCGGGCCAGAGGCGTTCGGCGAAGGCCTGGGCGAGGAGAGGCTCGTCGGCCCAGCCGGCGATGAAGTCGACGGTGAAGCTGTCGCCGACGGCGGCCATGAGGGCGCGGCGGTAGAGGCCGGTGGAGGTGCGGGAGTTCTGCGGAGCGAGGCAGAGGACGCGGGCATGCTCGACGCCGTCGGCCCGCATCTGCGCGACGACGTCGGCGATGTAGGGATGCCAGTTGCGCATGGCGACGTAGACGGGCTGGTGCTGCTTGCTGGTGGACAAAAGCTGGCCGAGCATGCGGGCCTGCAGGAGGGTCCAGTGGGTGAGCGGGGGACCTGCGGGCAGGCGGTCGTCGCGCTGGCCGATCCTGGTTTCGATGAGGCCGGGCTTGGTTTCGGTGAGGCCGATCTGGGCGTAGCGGTGCTGGAGTTCGGCGACGACCTCGGGCGGCATGGGGCGGCCGCCGGTGACCTTCTGAAGGTATTCGGCCATCTCGCTGAGCTTGTCCGGCGTGCCGTGGGCGAGCAGGAGGATAGCGGTGCGCTGGCTGATGGATTCACCACTCATTATTTGCTAGCCACCTCAAGATGTGGATGCTGTGTTGCGGCGATACCGAACTGCTTGACCCACTCGACGACCTGGAGGACGTTGTCGACGGGGGTGCCGGGGACGATGCCGTGGCCGAGGTTGAAGATGTGGCCGGGGCGGCCGGCGGCGAGGGAGAGGACTTCGCGGACGCGGGACTGGAGGACGTCGAGGGGGGCGAAGAGGGTGATGGGGTCGAGGTTGCCCTGGACGGCGGTGCCGTAGCCGACGGCGCGCCAGCCTTCATCGAGGGGAATGCGCCAGTCGAGGCCGAGGACATCCGCGCCGGTTTCGGTCATGGCGGGGAGCATGGAGGCGGTGTCGACGCCGAAGTAGATGACGGGAACGCCGAGGGCTTTGACGCGCTGGACGAGCTCGGTGGTGGGGGCGAGGCAGTACTGGCGATAGTCGGTAACGGAGAGGGCGCCGGCCCAGGAGTCGAAGATCTGGATGCAGTCGGCGCCGGCTTCGACTTGCTGTTGCGGCGTAGGCGACGAGGAGGTTGACGAGCTTCTCCATCAGCAAGGGCCAGGCTTTGGAGTCGTCGCCGCCAACCCAGGTCTCAGAAGCGAGACCTGGGGCACCTGGAGCGTTGCCGGGGCCAGAGGCGTACATCATCTTCTTGGCTTCGACGTAGTTGCGGGAGCTGCCGCCTTCGATCATGTAGCTGGCGAGGGTGAAGGGAGCTCCGCAGAAGCCGATGATGCCGAGGCGGTCGCCGTCGGGGCGGGGTTTGGCAAAGTGGGCGGCGACTTTTTCGATCGCGCGCGCAACGTAGGTGAGGTCTTCGACGCGGTCGGTGCGCAGGGCCTGGATGGCCTCGAGGGAGCGGATGGGGGTGTGGACCTGGGGGCCTTCGCCGGCGACGAACTCGAAGTCGAGGCCCATGGGGGTGAGGGGGAGGAGGAGGTCGGCGAAGATGATGGCGGCGTCGACGTCGAGGCGCTCGGCGGCGGTGATGGTGACTTCGGCGGCGATCTCGGGCGTGCGGCAGATGTCGAGGAGGGAGTGGTGCTTGCGCACGGCCATGTACTCGGGCATGTAGCGGCCGGCCTGGCGAAGGAACCAGACGGGGGTGCGGTCGACGGGCTGGCGGAGGCAAGCGCGGACGAAGCGGCTGCTGCCCTCGGGGTGCAGGGCGGCGGCGGCGCTGGTTGCATTTGGGTTAATTTCTACGTGGCTCACGGCGGGTCAAACTCCCATCATCCAGCCTAGCATCTGGAGATGCCGGGACGGAGGGTTGGCGTGCGATTGGCGGAGGGTGCATGGATCTGGGACACAGGCTTTGGAGCGGCATAGCTTGTTGAGGAGACTGGATCGGCGGAAGCTGGGTGGGTGGGGCGGGAGATACCGGGCATGCTCCGTGACGGTAGACTGTTAAGCAGACATCGCACTGTGTCTGAGATCACTGGCTGGTTCCGAAGGTTGTGTGTTGAGGACCGTGTTCTGAGGGCATGGCTGCACGTCGCATGGTTTGAAATCGTAGAGAGAAGAAGAGACCCCGAACTATATGCCGAATTACCTAGAGCTTCCGGTGGGCGATAACGCTCCCGAGCTGGTTAACGCCGTGATTGAAATTCCCCTCGAGGGCATCAACAAGTACGAGTACGACAAGAAGCTGCATGTCTTCCGCCTGGACCGCAATTTGTTTTCGCCGGTGCATTACCCGGGGGATTACGGATTTATTCCGAGCACGCTGGCCGAGGATGGCGATCCGCTGGATGTGCTGGTGCTGGTGGACGCGCCGAGTTTTACGGGCTGCATCCAGGAGGTTCGGCCGATCGGCGTGCTGGATATGATCGACCAGGGACAGCCGGACCAGAAGATCCTGGCGGTGGGCGAGGGCAATCCGCGGTATGCCGATGTGGCGAATTATTCGCAGGTGTATCCGCATATTCTGCGGGAGATCAAGCACTTTTTCTCGATCTATAAGGACCTGGAGGGCAAGCGGGTGGAGGTGCGCGGATGGGGCGATGCGGCGGCGGCGCGCGCTCTGATCACCAAATCGAAGGCGGCGTTCGAGGAGAAGAAGAAGGGCGCGGAGACCAAGACGAAGGCGTAGGGTTGGACGTGGATGAAGGATGGCTCGTGCGGGCGGCGAAGGCTGCTGGCGCGGGCCATTCGTTTTAAGCGCGGGGGGAGGAGAGGCGGCGGATGAGCTCGGCTGCGGCGTAGACGATGGCTCCGGCGATGGCGACGAGGGCGGCGAAGAGCAGGGCGTTGAGGCCGAGGACTTGTTCGTCGCGGGCGGCCCAGAGGGCGTAGGCGATGAGCAGGGTGGGGCCGATGGCGAGGGCGATGGCGCCGGGCATGCCTCCGGGGACGCGGAAGGGGCGATGGAGATGGGGCTCGCGGCGGCGGAGGACGATGAGGGCGACGAACTCCAGGAGGAGGGAGCCGCCGTAGAGGACGAGGTCGATGGAGATGAGGCGCTCGAAGGTGAAGCGCAGGGCGAGGGCCCAGATGGCGGCGCAGAGCAGGACGCTGAGCCAGGGGACGCCGAGTTTGGTGCGGCGCAGGAGGGTGCGGGGGAGGAGGCCGTCCGAGGCCATGGCGAAGGGGACGCGGCTGTAGCTCATGACGAGGGGGTTGAACATGGCGACGCCGTTGAGCATGCCTCCGATGACGATGGAGAGGGCGAGGAGCGGGCCGGCGAGGGTGCGGGCGGCGTCGGTCCAGGCGCCGGTGGAGAAGGGGCCGGGAGCGAGGCCGGCGAGGGCGACGGCGGCGAGCGGAAGGATGTAGGTGACGGCGACGAGCAGGGTGGCGCCGAGCATGGCGCGGGGATAGTTGCGCTGCGGGTTGTGGACTTCGCCGGCGACGGTGCTGGCGTTGTCCCAGCCCATGTAGTTCCAGAGGGTGACGGAGATGGCTCCGGCGAGGTCGGGGGTGCGGACGGATTGGAGCAGGGCGCCGGTGCCGTGGCCGTGCCACGTCCAGAGCGCTGCGGCGATGAGCAGGACGAAGGGAGAGAGCAGCACGCAGAAGAGGGCGATGGAGGCCTGGCCGACGGCTTTGGCGCTGGTGAGGTTCCAGAGAGCGCAGCCGAGGACGATGGCGAGCGCCCAGAGGGTGCCGCGGTAGCCGGCGGTCCAGGCGGGGGCGAGGCGGGTGAGATAGAGGACGAAGAGGGTGGGGTAGATGGCCATGTCGAAGACACTGGCGGCGAGGGAGAGCCAGGCCTCCTGAAAGCCCCAGAAGCGGCCGAGGGCGCGGCGGACCCAGACGTAGAAGCCACCTTCGTCGGGGATGGCGCTGGCGAGCTCGCCGACCATTAAGGAGGTGGGGAGGCTCCAGAGGATGGGGATGATGGCGAGCAGGAGGAGGGCGCGCGCGTAGCCGGCTTTGCCGATGATGTCTTCGAGGCCGTAGGGGCCGCCGGCGACCATGAAGTAAGTGGCGGCGAGGAGGGGGAGGAGGCGCAGCTGGTTGCGCGCGGGGAGGCTGGGGCGGAGGGGTGCGGCGGGGGACGGATTCGTCGCGGGGGAAGGGTGCGTCGCGGAGTCGATGGCGGCGGTCTCCTGAGGCGGGGAGTGGGGGTGGGCTCGGTGCAACGGGCTTCTTGCACTATAGCGAAACGGGGGAGGGTGCGGGGGTGGGTTCGCCGCGGGGAAGGGGGACAGGCTATAATCGAAGCTACCCCGCAGGAGAGTTGGCCGAGTGGCTGAAGGCGGCGGTTTGCTAAACCGTTATAGGACCAAAAGTTCTATCGGGGGTTCGAATCCCCCACTCTCCGCCAGTTTTCTCTCTAACCACAATAGAATCATGTGAATCCAAGAGCGTGAGATGCTTAGCCAGCATCTCACTGCTGCATCCTGTGTCGTTTTCCGCAGGTTGATGACGACTCTGCCGCTGTTTTCTTACGATGGTGGATTTTTGTTACCAAGGGGATGGGCGCACTTGTTCAAGCGCGGGAACTTGCGGATGAGAAGAATGGGGTGCTTCATCTCGTGAGTGCGAACGCCAGGTACATTCCTCCTTGGGGCGCTCTGGGGTCGCGCGCAGCGCTTGCTCCGATGACCACGTATTGGCGTCCGTCGACCATGTAGGTGGACGGTGTGGCGACTCCGGAGAAGGGTAGTTCGGTCTGCCACAAGAGCCTGCCATTGCGAGTGTCGAAGGCGCGAAATTTACGGTCGTAGATGGTGGCGCCGATGAACACAATGCCACCGGCTGTGACGATCGGGCCACCATAGTTTTCCGTGCCGGTGTTCTTCAGGCCTGTTGCCGCCAGTGCGGGATATTCACCCAGGGGAATCTTCCAAAGATACTTGCCGCTCTTGAGGTCGATGGCATTGAGGGTTCCCCATGGCGGCGCAATCGCAGGATAGCCATCGGGATCGAGGAATTTGCGGTACCCGGTGAAGATGTACCTGTCCGTGGTGTCCTGTCCTGGGGACGCTTCCGCGCCTGGCCGATCCACTGCGCCAAGGATGTGGAGCAGCGCATCGAGATCCGCGCGGCTGAGGTCAGGGGATGGCGGCATCGTCCCCTTTCCGTTGCGAATCATGTCGGCGATCTGAGCTTTGCGCAGCCGGCTTCCGACGCCAATCAGCATCGGGATCGAAGGCGCATGCCCTTCCATGTGATCGCCGTGACAGATTGCACAGT
Organism: uncultured Acidobacteriaceae bacterium; assembly: GCA_963762375.1. Taxonomy (GTDB): domain Bacteria; phylum Acidobacteriota; class Terriglobia; order Terriglobales; family Acidobacteriaceae; genus Granulicella. The sequence continues at coordinate 189,815 of CAVXKP010000019.1, read as the reverse complement.
GATCCGCATAGACGGCCGCCCCGGCTTTGTCCGCGGGCGGCGGTGACCCCATCTGCTGGGCGGGCACCGAGGTGAGTTCTTTCGCCGCGTCGCTCTTCGCGCCCGCAGGGCTGGTGCGCAGATATTCGATGAGCGCGTTCATCGTTACATCGTCAATGTTGGGAAAAGAAGGCATGCGGCCATTGCCGTTCTTGATGGTGTCCGTCACCTGCTTCAGCGATAGGCGGCTCAACACATCCACCACCGACGGAAACGCCGGCGGAGCACCGGCGCGATCGGGCCCGTGGCATACCGCGCACTGCGCCTGATAGGTCTGTGCTCCCACGCTGCCGCCGTGCTGAGCCGGGACGAGGCCGCCGAGCCACGCCATCTCCGTAGCATTCACATAGAGGATGCCGGTCACCGGATCGATGGCCGGGCCGCCCCACTCCGCCCCACCGTCAAAGCCGGGAAAGACGACGGTCTGTTTATCCAGGGCGAAGGGAACGAACTGCCCATCGCTCTGGAATGTCCTGAACTCCTTCACGGCCCAGGCGTGTGCCTCCGGGGTGCGCGTGGTCAGCATCGCTTCGGTCAGCCGCTGGCGCGCAAAGGGCTCCGGGGTGTCTGGCCTGGGTTGCGTGGGCGAGGCCACCTCTCCGGGCACGCTGCTGGCGGGATACGGCAACTCATGAATGGGAAACAGCGGCTTGCCGCTTACACGATCGAAGAGGTAGAGATAGCCCTGCTTGGTGGTCTGCGCCAGCGCGTCCACGGTCTTGCCGTTGCGCTTGAACGTGAAGAGGGCGGGCTCGGACGGAAAGTCGCGGTCCCAGAGGTCGTGATGCACCCCTTGAAAGTGCCACAGCCGCTGGCCGGTGTTTGCATCGAGAGCCAGCAGGGTATCGGCATACAGATCGTTACCAACGCGATCACCGCCGTAGAAGTCGAAGACGGCCGAACCGGTTGGAACGTAAAGGATGCCACGCTTGCTTATCGAGCGCCATGCCGGCCCAGTTGTTGGCTGCGCCGGCGGTCTTCCAAGCTTCCGGAGGCCATGAAGCATAGCCTGGCTCGCCGGGATGGGGAATGGTGTGAAAGCTCCAGCGCAGTTTGCCGGTGTGTACATCGAAGGCGCGTATATCGCCGGGGGGCGCAGGATGAGTCTCCGGATTGCGGCCGCCGACGATGATCATGTCCTTGTAGAGGACGCCAGGCGTGGTGAGCGCGATGGACTGCTGCGTGAAATCGCCGCGCAGTTGCTTGCGCAGATCGATGCGTCCGGCTTCGCCGAACGTCGTAACGGGCTTGCCTGTCTGCGCATCGAGGCAATAGAGAAAATTCATGATTCCCGCAAAGAGGCGACCCTGCTTGCCGTCGACCCAGTAGGTCATTCCTCGTGCGGGCTGGTTGGCGATAATGCCGGAGTCGAACTTCCATTTCAGGGTGCCGGTAGCTGCCTCCAGAGCGATGACTTTCTGCGTCGGGGTGTAGGCATAGAGCGTCCTTCCAACGATCAGCGGATTGTCCTGGATGCTGCCCGTTTCGCCGGTGTCGAACGTCCATGCGAGCTTGAGCCGCTGCACGTTGGTTCGATTGATCTGCGCGAGCCTGGAGTAGTGGTCGCCATCAAGGCCGCCGTTGTAGACAGGCCAGCCCTTCGCAGTCTGTCCCGCGCAGACTCCGCCCAGCATGGTCGCCACTACCGCCGCGGCGAAGACGCAATTCATTCTCTGCATGCTATTCCCTCGTTCACGAGCGGCCCGTTGCTTAAGCGTTGTACTGGATGATCTGCAGAAAACCGAAATCCATTTGCACCTGCGGATGACGATAGATCAGCGTATCGCCGGGATCGTCAGCCGTAAAGTCGGCGGCCAGCGATTCGAGAGCGACCGATGGATACGATCATTGGCGGTGACCTTCGGTTGCAAGCATCGACATCCACGAAGCGCTGGCCGACGGAGAACGGTATCTGTTGGCATGGTCCGTCTGAAGTCGATGGCACCGACCGAGGAGACCAAAGGAGGATCGGTGCGGGTGGTGGACTCGCGAAATTTTGCTACCTCGAAGCACATCGCTGCGGTTTTGGCGACCGTGGAGCCTGGTGGCATGCGGGAGCTGCACCGGCATCCGAATGCGTCGGAGTGGCAGTTCTGAATCGCGGGGAGGGGCCGCATGACGGTGTTCTTCCCGGTTGACAACGCGCGCATGGTGGACTTCAATGCCAACGATGTAGGGTGCGTTCCGTCGAATGCGCCACACTCCATCGAGAACACGGGAGACACCGATATGGTGTTTCTCGAAACCTTTGCCACGGACGAGTTCATGGACGTATCGTAAAGCCAGTGGCTGAGGCGTGTACCCAGTGAAATGCTGAAGGCGCACCTGAACATCGACAAGACCACAGCCACGAAGATCCCGGCGGAGAAGCTCGAAGTCATCTAGAGGCATCACGATCCAGTGAGCGGCAGATGAATCTCCCGGAGCAGGCGTGCAGATCTCGCGTGCTCCGGGATGGCAAACGAGGAGAGCGCTGATGTGGATTGTTCGCTTTGCGCTGCAGAGACCGTACACATTCGTGATTGTCGCGGTGCTGATTGGGATCCTGGGCTTCGCAGCGATCGTGACGACGCCAACCGACATCCTGCCGGAGATCAACATCCCGATCGTGAGCGTGATCTGGACCTACAGCGGGATGGACTCCGATGACATGTCCAAGCGTGTCGTTGGGGTGTGCGAGCGGGCTCTGCCTACCACGGTCAACAATATCCAGTACACCGAGTCGCGGTCCTACGACGGCGTGGGCGTGATCAAGATCCACTTTCAGCCGGATGTGCAGATCGATCTTGCGATTGCGCAGGTTACGGCGCTGGCGCAGTCGCTGCTGCGCCTGATGCCGCCGGGGATTCTGCCGCCGTATGTGCTCAAGTACGACGCGTCCAGCGTTCCGATTGTGCAGGTAAGCCTTGGAGGCAAGGGGCTGTCGCAAATCGAGCTGTATGACCTGGGGCAGAACTTTATTCGCGGGCAGTTGGCCACGATCAAGGGAGCAGCGGTGCCGCTGCCCTATGGCGGCGAGCAGCGCTCCATCATGGTGGACGTGGACCCGGTGCAACTGTTGGCCAATCATCTTACGGCCTCGGATCTTTCGCTGGCGCTGAGTAACCAGAACCTGGTCACTCCGTCGGGGACGGAGAAGATGGGCGACCGCGAATACCTGGTGGGAACCAACAGCAGTCCGAGCACGATCGCCGCGCTCAATGAGCTGCCGATCCGGGCATCCAACGGGGCGATTCTGCAGATGAAAGATGTGGCGTGGATTCACAACGGGTATCAGCCGCAGACGAGTTATGTGAGCGAGAACGGGCAGGCGTCGGCGCTGCTGACGGTGATTAAGAATGGGGCATCGTCCACGTTGACGATCGTGGACCAGGTGCGGGCGGCGATTCCAAAGATCAAGGCTGGACTACCGAGCGCCCTCACGTTAACGCCGCTCTTCGACCAATCGGTGCTGGTGCGAGCCTCGATCCAGGACGTGGTGCAGGAGGCGATCACCGCGGCATTTCTTACCGCGATGATGGTGATGGTGTTCCTCGGCAGCTGGCGGAGCACGCTGATTGTGAGCGCCTCGATTCCACTGGCCGTGCTGTTCGCGATTGCGGTGTCGTCGGCTCTCGGCGAGACCATCAATATCATGTCGCTGGGAGGGTTGGCGCTGGCGGTGGGCATGCTGGTGGACGACGCGACGGTGGAGATTGAGAACACGCACCGCAATCTCGGTATCGGCGAAAAGACGCCGCTGGCCACCGCGATCCTGGACAGCGCGGAGCAGGTAGCGATGCCCGCGCTGATCTCGACGATGTCGATCTGCATCGTCTTCGTGCCGGTTACCATGCTCTCGGGCTCGGCGAAATTCATCTTCACGCCCCTGGCGTTGAGCGTGGTGTTATCGCTTGTCGCGTCGTATGGTCTGTCGCGCACGCTGGTGCCGACGATGATGCACTTCCTGCTGCCAAAGGAGGTTCCGCTCTACCAGGGACAGGCGAAGGAATCGCCGCTGAGCCGCAGCTTCATCTGGAGGTTTCATCAGAGGTTCGAGCACGGCTTCGAGAAGTTCCAGGAGAAGTACAAGGGCGCCCTGGAGTGGACGCTCGCACACCGCGTCGTCACGCTGATTGGGTTCGCGGTGGTCTCGCTTGGATCGCTGGCCTTGATCCCATCCCTGGGGCGAGATTTCTTCCCTTATGTGGATTCCGGGCAGATGGAATTCCATGTGCGGCCACCCGTCGGCACGCGCATTGAAACTGCGATCCAGGTGTTCAAGCAGGTGAACGCTGAGATTCGTCGCGTGATTCCCGCGGATCAATTGCAGCTGGTGGTGAACAACATCGGTCTTCCGCCCGGTGGCGTAAACCTGGCTTACGCCACCAGCGATACGACCAGCAATGGCGACGGAGATGTACTGGTGCTGCTGGCGGAAAAGCATCGTCCGACGCAGGAGTGGATGCAGATTCTCCGCGAGGATTTCGCGGAGAAGTTTCCGCAGGAGACAGTCTTCTTCGAGCCTGCCGACATCACCAATCAGACGCTGAACTTTGGTTTGCCCGCGCCCATCGACGTGCAGGTGCGAGGGAAGAATGCAGCGGCCACCGCGGAGATTGCGCAACGGCTGCAGGAACAGATCAAGAATATTCCGGGGGCGGTGGACGTCTTCATGCAGCAGGATGTGCACGCTCCCAAGCTGAACATCAATGTCGACCGGCTGAAGGCGCAGGAACTCGCGCTGACGGCGAAGGACGTCTCCGATAATGTGCTGTTGTCGCTCTCCGGCAGCGGGCAGGTTGCGCCGAACTTCTGGCTCGATCCAACCACGGGTGTCGAATATCCGGTGATCGTGCAGGTGCCGCAGTATCGTCTGCGCAACCTGGACACGCTCGAGCGCACGGCCGTGACATCTTCAGCTTCCGGGTCCAGCGATCAACTGTTGAGCAATGTCTCCGAGACCGAGCGGCAGGTTTCGCCGCAGACCGTTTCGCACTACAACGCTCTGCCGGAGATGGACGTCTTCGCGAACGTGGAGCAGCGTGATCTGGGCGGCGTGGCCAGCGATGTGCAGAAGATCATCAAGAAGAACTCGCAGCATCTGCCGCCCGGTGTGGAGATCGTTCTGAGCGGCCAGGTGCTGACCATGAACACCTCCTTCGCGAACCTCGAGATCGGCATCGCGGCAGCGGTGGTGTTTGTGTACCTGCTGATGGCCATGAACTTTCAGTCCTGGAGCATTCCGTTCATCATTCTCATGGCGCTGCCCGGAGCCTTCGCGGGCATTCTGTGGATGCTGTACCTGACGCAGACGACGCTCAACGTGCCATCGCTGATGGGGGCGCTGATGACGATCGGCGTGGCAACCGCGAACAGCATCCTGGTGGTGAGCTTTGCGAACGAATCGCGCGAGGGCATCCACGAAGGCAGGAGCTCCACGGAGGCGGCGCTGATCGCGGGCACGACCAGGCTGCGGCCGGTATGCATGACGGCGCTGGCGATGATCATCGGGATGTTGCCGATGGCGCTGGCGCTGGGCGAAGGCGGCGAGCAGAACGCGCCGATCGGACGAGCCGTGATCGGTGGCCTGCTGTTCGCGACGGTGGGAACGCTGTTGATCGTGCCGGTGATGTATTCGCTGATGAGCAAGAAACCTCTCGTGAACTGGGAGAAGCGACTGGAAGACGAGACGCAAGGAGCATTCGAATGAGCGCAGATGTCAACCCATCCTCGTCCGCAAGCGGCGACCCGCGGCATGAACGGCACACGCCGCGCACGCTGCTATGGATCGTGATCGCGGTCGTGCTGCTTGGCGTAGCGCTGGTCGTGGGCTGGCTGCCACGCCACCAGCGCGACCAGGAAGTGAACGCCCGTGCGGAGAACGAGCAGAACGCTCTGCCGGTCGTAGAGGTGCAGACCGTGCATAGCGCGAGCTCCAGGCAGGACCTGACGTTGCCGGGCACCGTGACTGCGTTGCGCATCGCGCACATCTATGCGCGGGCCTCAGGCTACCTGAAGGCGCGGTATGTGGATCTCGGCGATACGGTCCACAAGGGGCAGTTGCTGGGCGTCATCTCTGCGCCGGACCTGGATGCGACCGTCGTACAGCAGGCGGCCATCGTGCAGCAGAGCAGGGACAACGTGCAGACCGCGCAATCGAACCTGCAGCTTCAGCAGGCCACCTATGCCCGCGTGCATACGCTGGTACAGCACGGCATCCTGTCGCAGCAGGACGACGACACGGCGAGAGCGGCGGTGGAGACTGCGCAATCGAACTTGCACGCGATGCAGAATGCGGTGAAGTCTGCACAGGGTGCTTTGGCGCATGAACAATCGCTGGCGGACTTCGAGCAGATCCGCTCGCCCATCGACGGCACGATCACGGCACGCAACGTGGAGGTCGGCAATCTTGTGTCGGCACTTGGAGCGGCGCAGGGCCTGCCGGTTACGGCAGAAGCCAACAACGGAGGCCCTCCCACCGGAGGCGCGCAGGGCGGGGAACTCTTCGAGGTCGTGGACCTGCGCAGCCTGGAAGTCTTCGTGTCGGTGCCGGAGCAAGACGCGCCCTTCGTGCAGACTGGCCAGCCCGTCGACCTCGCCGTCTCCGAGATTGCCGGGACAGACATTTACCGGCAAGGTGATCCGCAGCAGCGATTCGCTGAGCCAGCAGACGCGCACGCTGCTCGCCGAGATAAAGATTGACGACGCGCAGCATCGCTTGCGGCCCGGCATGTTCGCCTCGGTGCGGATGCATTACGTGGCGCCAAACCCGGGCATCCTCATCTCCGGCGACAGCCTGCTGACCCTGGCTCGCGGTCAGTTCGTGCCGGTGGTCGAGAACAACGTGATCCAGATGCGGCCGGTGCGCGTGGGGCGCGACCTGGGAACGCAGGTGTACGTTACCGCCGGGCTGCGCGATGGCGATGTCATCGTGGTCAACCCCAACGATGCGGTGCAGCAAGGTCTTCGCGTCCGCCCGCGGCCCGCCCCCGCCGGACAGCAGGGCGCCGACGAAAGTCCCAGTGCGGGAGCCACGAACAAGTAAGCAGAGTGCAGCGGGAAATGGGGCTACGTTCCGCCCGGAAAGGTTCACGTCCGGATGAAGCAATTCTTTCGACACGCAGGCCTCTGGCTTTGCTGCTCGGCTCTAGGGGTAGCAGGAGCTCAGCAGCCTGGGGGATCCTCGCACCATCCCGCAGGAATTCCTGACGCTCCCCGGCCTTCGCTGGCGCTACCTCAAGCTGCGGCGATCTCCTCCGCGTCCTCCAGTCCTGACGATGGCCCTCTCTCACTCACGCTCGCAGCAAGCCATTCAAATGGCTCTCAAGAACAATCTTGACATCGAGTTCGAGCAGATCGATCAGGCCGTTGCAGACGCCGGTGTTTCGTTGGCAAAAGGCGGAGGGCTGCCGCGAGCCATCAACTACTACGGTCGCGGACACGCCAGCGGGCGAAGGTCCGGTCGCCGTGCCGCTGCTCAGCTTCTCTTCTCCCGGGCTGTCGCCCTCAAGCGTGGACCCGATCGCATTCCACCGTCTCCTCGTCCTACAACACCAGCCGCGTGCAGGAGGGCTCGCACTCCCTCGCCCTCTCCGCAACACCTTACTCGGCCGGATCGCCGGTGCCGGGTTTCGATGCGCAACTGATGGGCCGGTACGGTTGGCTGCGGCGCAATCCGGCCGTCTCGTTCACCTCCGCCACCTCGGCTGCGCCCACGCCGGCAAGCTCGGCAATCACGGATAACACTCTCGGCGATACAGCGTTGACCAAGGGCTTTGGTCCGGGGACCACGATCCAACTGGGCGTGAACGATTTTGTGCAGAGCTTCTACTCGGGCCGCTCCAGCGCGGTTCCGTTCTCGCATCCCAATGCCTATGCGCTCATCGTGCAACCGCTTCTGCGCGGGGCCGGACAGGGCAACAACACCCGCTACATCGCGATCGCGAAGACCAACCGAAAGATCTCTGCAGCCGTGTTGGAGCAGCAGATGATCGGCACGATCTCCGGAGTCGAGAACCTTTACTTCGACCTCGTGAGCCTGCAGGATTCGGTGAAGGTGCAACAGCAGGCGCTGAACGCGGCGCACGTGTTATTAAGCAACGATCAGCAGCAGCTCAAAGTCGGGCGCATGCCGCCGATCGAGATAGCGCGAGCCCAGGCGCTGGTGACCAGCACCCAACTGCTGCTCACGCAGGCAACGTCTCTGCGCGACCAGCAGGAGGTGATTCTGCGCACGCTGCTCGATCCCCAATCGCTTGCCAGCGCCGCTGGCACGACGCGCGAGATCGTGGCCGCCGACCCGCTTTCACCGCCGGCGTCCGAACCCTCCGATCCTCTGCCCGCTCTGATCAAGGCTGCGTGGGACAGGCGCCCGGACATACGACAGGCGCGGTTACAGTTGACCAATGGCGAGCGCCAGGTTGCCAGCTCCGCCAACGCCGCCAAGCCGGAGCTCGATCTCTATGGAACCTACGAGAGCCGGGGCGTGGTCGTCCCCGGCCTCACGGCGATCGGTGGAGATCCCCTGACCGGCAACGCCATGACCGATCCGATTCCGACCGGGGGCACCCGCGCCTCGACTGTCTATGAGGCGGGCGTGCAGTTTTACCTTCCCATCCAAAACCGCGTCGCCCAAGCGAATCTTGGGGCCGACAAGGCTCTGCTCCGCGAGCAGCAAGTGCGGCTCACGCAACTACAGGCGCAGATTGCGGCGGAGGTGCAGAACGCAGTCACGGCGCTCCACGCCGCGAAGAGCGCTGCCATTGCGGCGACCAATGCGCGAGAGTTGCAGGCGAAGTTGTTGTCCGCGGCCGAGGAGAGCTTCCGGGCGGGCTACACGACCAACCTCGCTGTCATCGAGCAGCAGAGTTACCTGGCCCAGGCGCAGACTACGGAAGTCATCGCCAAGGCAGCCTGGTTGAAGGCGGAGGCGCAGTTAGAAAGAGTCCTGGGCCAAACGCTGGAAGCCAGGGGTATCTCACTCAAGGCAGAGTAGGGAACGGCTAGGGCTTCACAGGATCGGTGCGCCCACCTTCATGGGTGGGCTTCGCAGTGCACGGAAGCGGGAGTCCCTGTGTTTCCGTGGGGGAGTTCCGACATCGGTGAAAATGACCAATTCGCGCAGAAAGGCTTGTGTCGGGTAACAATCTGCCTATTTCAACCAGTTTTTCCTTGACAAGTGCTCATAACGAACCATAAGCTCCGTGGTATTCGACTATGTTTGGGCCCACCGTAACGCCTGCACGGGTGCATTTCGCCGTGCGGAGCGGGATTCTAGCTGTCGGTGCATGGTCGGCGAGGCACTTTGGAGGGAATCCGGTGATCAGAAAACTTCGCATCCGTATGTTGGTGGGGCTCATGGCTTCCACGTTGTTCGCGGTTGGGGCAAACGCGCAGACCGTAACCGGCGGAGTGACGGGAACCATTACCGATCCGAGCGGCGCAGCCATTCGAGGCGCGGTGGTCACAGCCCATGATCTGGACACGAACGTGTCCACACCCACGACCACCAACGCCGATGGCGTGTATCACATCGAACATCTGCCGATTGGCAGGTACGAGGTGATCGCGAAGGCGGACGGTTTCGGCAGTGAGACGCTGCCGTCGTTCAGCCTGGAAGCCCTGCAGACGGTGACGTTCAACGCGAAGCTCTCGGTGGAGGGGTCGAATGTGTCGCTAGTTGTCTCCTCCTCGTCGCCGATTCTGGACACGCAGGACTACACGCTCAGCAGCACGTTTACCGCCAACACGATCGCGAACTTTCCGCTGAACGGTCTGGACTTCAGCGCGCTCACGCTGTACACGCCGGGCGCGGTGAGCACCTATGGGAACACGGCTACCAACGTGATCGAGCGGGACACTTATTACAGCGACTCGGTCAACGTGAACGGCAACCGCGCGCAGGCGAACAACTACACGCTTGAAGGGTTCGATATGAACGAGACCTTCAACAACGAGATTGGCTACAGCCCGGCGCCGGCTGCGCTCGACGAGATCCAGGTGGTCACGGCGAACTCGCCGGCGGAGCTGGGCAACGTGAACGGCGCGGGAGTGGTGAGTGTACTGAGGAGCGGCACCAACCAGTTCCATGGATCGCTTTATGGCTATCTGCAGGATTATCGTCTGAATGCGAACTCCTGGCAGAACAAGAACCAGACGCCGATCGTTCCGACGAACCCGTTTTCGCAGGACCAGTTTGGCGGGACGCTGGGCGGACCAATCCTGCACAACAAGCTGTTCTTCTTCGTCGATTACCTGGGATCACGTTTTCATGTGGGCGGTATCGGATCCACGAGCGTGATGACGGCGGCGATGAGAACGGGAGACTTCTCGGCGCTGCTGCCGGAGGGTTGCGACAGCTCCGGATATACGGAGATCGCCGGCGTCGCGACGTGCAACTCGACGGGAACGGCCGATACCTACCAGTTGTTCGATACGCTGAATCATAATCAGCCGTTCGTCGGCAATGTGGGCGTGCCCATTGTCAACCCGGTGGCGCAGTTCCTGATCGCAAACACGTCGCTGTATCCGCTGCCGAATGCGACACCGACGGACGGAATTGCGGCCAACAACTACCAGGGGCACCAGCGCAGTTACAAGGCCAACAACCAGGGCGACATCAAGATCGAGTACGACAAGAGCTCGAAGGACAAGCTGACCGGGTTCTACTCGATGTCCACGGCCTACGACGGCACGAGTCCGCTGCTGGCGATCAGCTTCTCCGGGCCGAACCTGTATCCAACCAAGCTGGGCGGCATGAACTGGGTGCATACGTTCTCGCCCTCGTTTGTGAACTCACTGCACGTGGGCTTCACGCGGATTGTGTGGGCGCAGAACTTCTCGGTGGATTCGACGGGGCAGTTTGGCATTACCGGCGATACCAAGGTCGGGATCAGCTTTCCGAATCAGAGTGTGGCGGGGTACACCTACCAGGGTCTCGGGCGATCCGGCATCTTCGCAGGCGGCAATCCGGTGTACGGCGGCGGGGTGATCGACAACACGTACCAGTACCTGGATGGGGCGAGCTGGCAGCGCGGCCGCCACTACTTCAGCTTCGGCATCTCGGCGATCCGTTACCAGAATAACTATCCGACGGCGAACAACAACGGCTATCTCGGCTCGCTGAACTACAACGGCCAATATACGAGCGACGCGGCGGAGTCGGTTGGCGGGTATGGGGCTGCGGACTTCCTGCTGGACCGTATCACGTCGGCCGCGGCCACGCTGGCCAGTGTGAACGTGGGGCAGCGCCAGTGGCGCACGGCGATCTACGCGACCGATGATTTCAAGCTGGCACCGAACCTCACGGTGAACTATGGCTTCCGCTACGAGCTCGATGAGCCGTGGGTGGAGGAGAACAACAAGACGGGCAACGTGAATCTGACGACGGGGCAGCTGATCTACGCGGGGAGCGTTCCTGCGGGCGCGCCGCCGGGATCTGGGCTGTGCTCGAACCGCGCGTGCTACGACTGGAGCTTCCACCAGTTCATGCCGCGGGTCGGCTTTGCGTGGCAGGCCATGAATCGTTTCGTGGTGCGCGGCGGATACAGCGGCACCAGCTTCTTTGAAGGCAACTCCAGCAACCAGCGCCTGACCTCCATCACACCGTTCATTCAGGCGATTCAGACGCCGAATCTGGGGGTCTCCGCGACCAACATTCCCACGCCCTACACCACCCAGACGGCGTTCGACGTGACTGCGCAGCCAGGTGGAACATACAACACGTATCCGCAGAACATCCAGCCGGCGTACGTACAGAACTACAACCTCACGCTGGAATACGCCCTGACGCACCTGATGAGCCTGCAGGTAGGGTATGTAGGCGAGACCGGGCAGCACATTGAGGACTACGGCAACGTAAACCAGTGGAAGGTGGCGGGGGATGCGACCTCGGCGCCTTTCTACAACAGCCCGTATATCGGCTGCAATTCGCCGCAGGCTACGCAGGTCTGCTCGAATCGCCTGCTCATCACGGAATCTCGCGCGATGATGAACTACAACGGGCTGCAGGCTGTGCTGCGCCAGCGGTTGTCCAACACCGGCCTGGAGTACACGGTGAACTATACGTATTCCAAATCGATGACGAACGCCGTGGGCAACTATGGGCTGAACACCGGCGGCTACAATGCCGATCCAGGATTTCAAAACTACTACGACAGTCATGCTGATTATGGCGTGGCGGGATCGGACGTCAAGCACAACCTCAACGGCACGGCGACCTACGCGATTCCTTTCGGCCGGGGACGCAAGTACATGAGCAATGCGAACCGGCTGGTCGACGAGGTGCTGGGCGGCTGGAAGTTCAGTTCAGGATTCATGTTCTACAGCGGTTTTCCGCAGACAATCGCCGCAGGTAATAGCAACGTGCAAAGCTACGGGCTCACCCGGGCCGAGCAGTATCGGCCACTGCATATCGTTCACCGCTCCCGCTACGCCTGGTTCGGTACCGATCCCTCCGCGAAGCCTTGCACAGAGGCGGGCGTCGATAACGGACTCTGCGCCTTCGGTGTGCCCGCGCAGAACACCTTCGGCAACTCCTCCAATGGCTCCGTGCGCGGCCCCGGCTTCCGCGACGTCGACCTCTCCGGCTTCAAGGAGTTCCGCATCATCCGCGAGCAGTTCCTTGGCTTCCGCGTGGATGCATTCAACGCGTTCAACATGGTCAGCTTCGGCAATCCCGACCTCAGCCTGTCGCCGCAGTTCGGGTGGCTGGCACAGGAGAATCAAATCCGTTCGGTTGAGCGCCGTCTGCAATTCTCCGCAACGTATCGCTTTTAGGGCAGTTAGACTGATGACACTCGGAAGTGACTTACATGGCTTGACGCGGGTCACTAATCCACTAAATGGTGGCGTTTTTGATTATGAAAACGCTTTAGATTCTCACTCTGACAACACACCAAGAATGGAGAAGACACGATGAGATTTCCCTTTGTTCTTGACGGATTGGTTGTTCTGCTGATGTTGGGTATTTCTAGCCAAAGCAAAGCATTGAACACAACAGAGTCAATCGGTGCCCAGACGATTCCAGGCTTTGTGGACGCTGCTACTCTAACAGGCGACTGGGCCTGCGAGTCTCAGGGCACCAATGGGTCGGGTGGTGGAGTTCAGTACCTACCGACCGGCAATGGATTCACCGTCTTAGTGCTCACCGTTGATTGTTCAAACTCCGCTTCAACGTTTACTTATGTGTGGGTCGACGAGGGCCCAACGCCTCCACACGCAAAGAGCTGTTACTACGACGGGGTCAATGCGACTTGCTTCAGCGACCAGGATACTCCACCGGTTGTATCTTTGATGTCGACCTCTCCGGCTTCAAGGAGTTCCGCATCATCCGCGAGCAGTTCCTTGGCTTCCGCGTGGATGCCTTCAACGCCTTCAACATGGTCAGCTTCAAGAATCCGGACCTGAGTATGTCGCCGCAGTTCGGGTGGCTGGCACAGGAGAATCAAATCCGTTCGGTTGAGCGCCGTCTGCAATTCTCCGCCACGTATCGCTTCTAGCAGCAACATTCGTTCTAACGGGAATAACCATGGCTGTGATTGAAATAGCGGTCGACTCAACTGAATCGGCTGTTGCGGCGGAGCAAGGCGGCGCGCAGCGTATCGAGCTATGCAGCGCGTTGCGCGAGGGCGGTCTGACGTCCAGTCTCGGGTTGCTGCGTACGGTGCGTGCTGCCTGCTCGATCGAAATCTTCACGATCATCCGCCCGCGCGGCAGTGACTTTCTCTATACCGCCGATGAGTTCCGAGCGATGCAGGAGGACATCCGCATCATGGGACAAGAGGGAGTCGACGGGGTTGTCTTCGGGCTCCTGACGGAGGATGGCCATATCGACAAAGAGCGGACCCGTGCGCTGGTGGAGCTGGCGCACCCGATGCAGGTTACGTTTCATCGCGCGCTGGACATGACGCCGGATCCGGAACGAGCGCTTGAGGATGTGATCGCCTGCGGTGTGCAGCGGGTGCTGACGTCGGGCGGCGCGGCGTCGGCGTGGGCGGGGCGCAAGCGCCTGCAGGCGATGGTGCAACAGGCGGCCGGGCGGACAACGATTATCGTCGGCGGTGGCGTGCGGCCGGCGATCATCTCGCAGTTGATCGCGTGCACGGGTGCTACGGAGTTTCACTCGTCCATGCGGCGTGTGATGCCGAGCCCGATGCACTATCAGGCGCCGAACCTAAATCTCGGCGAGCCCGGGGTGGATGAGTTCAGCAGAAACCTGGTGCTCGCGGAGGAAGTGCGCGAGCTGCTTGCAGCGACCCGATCACAGGATCGGAATGTCGCTCGCCGGTAAGGCTGGCATCGGCGGCAACGACACAGGATCGAGCGAGGATTCGTAGAATACCGCCATGGCTCAAAAGACTGAGAAGCGCGCGAAGGAAATTCTGTACCTTCTCCTTCACCAAGGCAAGACCTCGGTTGAACAACTCGCGGAACATTTCCAGACATCCTCGACCAGTGTGCGGCGGGATCTTGCGCGGCTGGAGCGGCAGAGTCTTGTGCATCGCACACGCGGCGGCGCCATGCTGGCTGGCCAGACCTATGAGCCGTTTCGTTTCGATGCAACGTTCACGGAACGGGAAAACCGGTTTCAACGGGAGAAGCAACTCATCGGCATGAAGGCAGCAACGCTGATCGGGGACGGCGAGACGATCGGGCTGACGGCGGGTACGACGACCACGCAGGTGGCACGGGCGTTGCGCGGTCACAAGGACCTGCGGGTGCTGACGAACGCGGTAAACATTGGGCTCGAGCTCAGTGCTGCCGAAGGGCCGCAGACGACGCTGACCGGAGGGCGGATGATATGGCCAGGCGCCTTCTCGCTGACGGGCCCGGCAGCGCTTGAAACCATTCAGGGATTTGTACTGGACCGCATTCTGCTGGGCGTGACCGGCATCGACGTAGAGCACGGAGCCACCATGATTGAGATCGAAGAAGCGGCTGTGTCGCGGGTGATGGTTCGCCAGGCCCGCGAGGTGATTGTCGTCGCCGACTCGAGCAAGGTCGGCATGACGAGCCGCGCCGTGATCTGCGGGATTCAGAAGATCAACGTCCTCATAACGGATCACGGAATCCCGGGGGACGCGAGGGCTGAACTTGAGCGTCACGGCGTGAGGATACTCCTGGTGGGTATGTAGGCTGTCGTCTGCAGGAGGAGAAGAGCCGGAATTTGATTGCTGGCCCCGGCAGCAAGCGGCGGAGATATAGCCTGCGGCTCAACTGCGAAGTCATCCGCTGGCCGGGACGGTGCTCTGAGATCTCTTTCATTGGCGTTTCATCGCGCCGCTCCATTAATCATCCAATCGGTACAAAAGTCGGTCGGGCCAGCACGTACCTCGATGCCCGATGACTTCCTCGATTCCCACTGTCGGACTCCGCCCGGGTTGGTAGAGACGCCTTCAAATAATTTTCCAGACCTGAGCACAAAAGAGGGTGCTGAGTTGTTTTATGTACAGGCAGGAAGCATAGGCTATCCGACTTTAAGACATGTCGCTGGGACACTCCAATACAATGCGAGGTAGGTGGAATCCAATTCAGCAGGGGTGTCTCTGTTTTTCGGCGCAGGTTGATGCCCCCTCAGGTCGTGTTCTCGGATTGCGTTTGAATGCCACGCAGGAAAACATTGCGAGCAGGGGAGCGGACGCGCCGGAGCAGAGGATTATTCAGCTATACGACGCTCTTCGCCCGTCGTTATATCGATACCTCATCAGCAGCGGCCTCTCGCCGCAAGATGTAGAAGAGGTGGTCCAGGAGGCGTTTCTTCGACTCTACCGGCATATGTGCAGTGGAGGCGACGAAGAGAATCTTCGTGCCTGGATTTACCAAGTTGCTCACAATCTATCGTCTAACTTCCGCAAGAGCCGGCGACGTCTTGTGGAGACGACGCCCGAATTGTGGGAGCAATTAACTCAATCGACGTTCGACCGTGCCCCTGGTCCCGAGGAGCAATTGCTTCAACAGGAGCGGCTCCATCGTGTCCATGACGGGCTGGCCAAGCTCACCCAGTTACAGAGGGATTGTCTCTACCTCCGGGTGGAAGGTTTTCGATACAGAGAAATCGGCGAGATGCTAAACGTCGGAACCTCCACCGTTTCTGGTTCGCTGAGAAATGCAATTAACAGACTCATCAAGGGGTGCGCATGAGGAAAAGATATCGCAACCCCACAGAGACCACGCCTGACAGGCTGTTCCTGGGAAGCCACTTGACTGATGAAGCTATCCTTCTGTGGCTCGACGGGGAGCTCTCGGCGAAAGAGGCAGCAGAGGTTGATACCCACGTTCGATCTTGTTGGTCTTGTCGGGGCCGCAAACAGGCGACCGAACAAAGCATCGCCGACCTGGTTGACTATCAGAATGCGACGGCAGCTCCGTATCTTCCGCCGCCCTCAGATCAGAGGGCGGTTTTCCTCGCGCGATTGAACGCATTAGCTGCCGAGACGGGGAAGCCGTCCCTGCTGCATCCGTTGCGCAATGGAATCGTCAGGCTTCTCCGGTTGTGTCAGGTCAACCAATTCACATGGGTGACGGGGATGCTGGTGCTCATGGCTGCGATGCCCTGCTATTACCTGCTGCGCACTCCCCCGGTTGTATCCGCAGACGAACTGCTGAACCTGACGGCGGCCTCTGATGCGAGATCGATCGAAGCGACGGCTGAGCCGGTCGTCGTCCAGAAGCTTCGGATCCGATTCGGCAAGACATCGCTCACGCGGACTGTGTATCGGGATGTGGCGCATAACCGGATATCGAGCCGAATGGATGCGGGGAGCGTTGGAGAGGGGCAAGTCAGGGAGGCGTATTTCAAATCTTCGCTCGACTGGAATTCCGTGCTGGACGCGAACACGTACCGCCGTTGGCGAGCGACGCATCCGGGAAGCAGCGACAAGGTGGAGCGGGTCGGCAAGGATGAGCTGATGTTGGAAACAACATCCTCGGCAGGTCCGGTTACCGAGGCCGATCTGACCGTCCGTGTGGCAGATTATCACGCGGTTTCCGAGCGATTCCACCTGCAAGATCACAGCGAGATCGAGATTGCAGAGCTTTCGTACGACGTCATTCCCTTCGTGTCTGTACCTGTGGGCATTTTTGGAGCGCCGACGCAAATTTCGGTAGCCAAACCGCTCCCGTCATCCATATTGCGAGCCACACTGCCCAACGACGCTGATCTGGCAGCTACAGAAGTTGAAGCCGACTCAGTGCTGCACCGGCTCGGTGCGGATCTCGGGGAACAGATCAATCTCACCACGAATGATGAGCGTGAGGTATCGGTCGAAGGAGTTGTAAGCGACGATGCGCGCAAGCGGCAGATTGTTTCAGCACTTCAAAGCATTCCCTATACGAAGCTGCATATCCTGACAATCGATGAGGCGGCTCGGCAGGCTCCTTCCTCACCTGTCGTCAGTCGCTCCGAGCCTGCGTCTTCATCGGTCCAAGTGGTCGCGGCGTCTGCGCCTCTCCTGGAAGAGCAGCTGAATCGGGTCTTTGCAGACAACGACCGGCGAATCGAATATGTGAACCAGACTCTATCCCTGGTGCAGTCGGCGTCGGCGCGCGCGTGGGCTTTGAACCGGCTCGCGGATCGTTATACGCCCCACGCGGTGGCGGTTCTCGACGAAGAGGAACGCCGTACATTGCAGGTGCTCCTTGCCGATCATGTATCCGCATTGAGTGAGGACATCAGCTCTCTGCAGAATCAGTTGGGTGAGGTCCTCTCCGGGGCTTCGAATACGCCGGCGGCCAACACGTCCGTGAATCCGCCGCTGAAATCTGATTCCCCCCACACGCTCGCAGTGCCAGAAGACTGGAGAGATCGAACCCGCCGAGTTCACTCCTCGACGGAGGCGGTCCACGAGGCGGTGGTCGACGCTGCTTAGCAGCTCACAGCCGAGCGACCAGAACGATACGAATGCAATCGAAGTCAACCTCCGCACATCTTTGACCCAGTTGCAAACGGAGTTGCAGGCCCTGGACCAAATTGTGCATGAGACAGATCTGAAATGAGGAGCATCAACTAGTATGTGGAAATCCGTAAAGCGTTTCTTGTCGGGCCTTTGTATGACAGCTCTCATTGCAAGTCCAGCATTCCCTATGCACGCGCAGGAGTCCTCTGCACAGATTAGCGGTGTTGTCACCGATACCTCAGGCGCTGTGCTTCCCAACGCCAGTGCGTTAATTGTCAGCCTGGATACTGGAGCAACTCGCCAGGTGAAGACGAACGGTTCCGGGGAATTCATCGCACCGGCGCTCGAGCCAGGACGTTACCGCATCACTGTTGAGTGCCCTGGTTTCGAGACTGCGGTCACCGAGGGAGTCGTGCTCGCCATCGGCGCAGCAAAGAGTCTCAGCTTCTCGTTAGCGGTCGGCGAGTCCAAGCAAACCGTGACGGTCTCCGAAGGTTCGGAACTGATCGACACAACGTCGGGAGAAGTCAGTCAGGTCATCGATCAGCACGCCATCACACAACTGCCGCTCAATGGCAGAGATCCATCGAGCCTTATATTCCTGAGCGCTGGAGTGACCAACGTCTTGCAGTCTCCAGTGGGACTCTCTCCGGGAGGGACGGCGATTCCGACGGAAATCAATGCTTCGGGCGGAGGCGGCCGACAAGGCAGCGTGTTCTTTCTACTGGACGGCTCGCCGAACATGGATACCTATATGCCGGAGACAGCACCGTTTCCGAATGCGGATGCGACGGAGCAGTTTCGCGTGAGCACGAACTTCGATGCCCAGTATGGATATGCGCCCGGCGGGGTAGTGAACATCAAGACCAAGTCCGGAAGCAATCAGTTTCATGGGGGCGTCTTCGAATTTCTTCGAAACAACGATCTCAATGCGGCAGACTATTTCGCCAAGACGGTTGATCCGCTGAAGCGGAACCAGTTCGGCGCCTATATTGGTGGACCCATTGCGCGAAACAAGATGTTCTTTTTCGCAAACTACCAGGGCACACGACAGCGCTACGCGGCACAGTACAACACAGCCTACACCCCCACGCAGGCCATGTTGAACGGCGACTTCAGTGCGGTGGCGGCGGCTCTTCCAGCGGGCGTCACGCTGAGCACCACACCCTATACAAACCAGCCGAATTTGTTCACTACGGTCAATGGAGTGCCGGACCAGATCAACCCTGCCTATTTTTCCCCTGCGGCGGTCGCCATTGCGAAGACAGCTCTGCCGCCAGGGCAGGTTGCCGCAACGGGGCAGGTAAATTTTGTCAGTCCGGAACAGATCCAAAATTATGACGAAGGAACGGCGCGCATCGACTATACCCTGACCGATAACCAGCGCCTGTATCTACGGAGTTTCACCGATTGGGAAGAACAGCCGGCATCTTCCATCAACGGTAATCTCATGGCGGTTCAGGATGCTCAGCAGGGTCGGGACTACAACATTGTCCTAGGGCACGACTGGATCCTCAGTAAGTCGACGGTGAACGCGGCGAGCATCTTCTGGACGGAGGACTATGTGACGTCCTATGCGCACCCGACGGACATCAATGGCAACGATGTCTGCTTGTCGAAGTACATCGACGTGAATGACATCCCAGGTCACTGCTACATGGAGGGCCTGTCCACCAGTGGCTTCGGCTCTGGCTACAATGAGCTTCAGACGGAAAACCGTCATTCCTATGGATTGAACGATACGTTCAGCAAGACCATCGGGATGCATACGCTCAGTCTTGGCGGAAATCTCTGGAAGCAATTTGCGCAGGAGAATACCGATTATCCCGCTGCTCCGATTGCAGGATTCGGAAATTACACAGGCTTCGGTTTGGCAGATTACCTCTTGGGCTACCTGAGCAACTTCGAGCAAGGTGGCGGAGAGATTGCCAGCGAAAAGGGATGGCAGCTCGGGCTCTTCGCGCAGGACGAGTATCGGATACTGCCCAATCTCACCATAACCGCGGGGCTGCGCTGGGATCCGAACCTGCCACCGTCTACTCCTGGCGAGGGCCGCGGTGCTGCCTTTCGACCGGGCGAGCAGAGCCAAAGATTTCCGAACGCTCCGCTCGGGCTCGTCTTTCCAGGAGATCCCGGCGTCAATGCCGCGCTGATGCCGACCACCTACGGATACTTCCAACCACGAGTGGGTTTCAGCTGGCAGCCCAAGAGCCTGCCACATACAGCGGTGCGAGGAGCATTTGGATTGTTCACCGGACCTCTACCGTACTCTACCTATAATCACACGGCTGATATCGCACCGTTCAGTCCCTTGTACGACCTGAATGCGAATCCAGGTGCGGGATATACGATCCCTTTCCAAAGCCCATGGTCGACCTTTGCAACAACAAATTACACCAGCCCGTTCCCTCCGTTTGCATCGACCGTCTACAACCCTCCTGCCAATTCGACATTCTTGTTGCCGGTCAGTGTGGAAGCGGTTTTCGCGAGTAATTTCCATGCACTGATGACACAAAGCTGGGACTTGGCGGTCGATCAGCAGCTGTCGAAAGATGTAGCGCTGCACATCGTCTATGTCGGCAAAGAGTCCTATCATCTAGGGACAATCATCGATCAGAATCCGGGCATCTATTCGACCAACCCTCAGCTCAGTGGGCAGCGCCTGACCTACCCCAACTTCAGCGAAATATTAGAAGAGACCAGCATCGGGACTTCTCCTTATCAATCGCTGCAGGTTGGATTGGAGAAGCGGTTTTCTCATGGGTTCCAAGCCCGTTCAAACTTCACCTGGTCCAAGGTCCTGGATCTGTCGGCGAGTGGGAATCTTGCGGTTCAGGGAGGGCTCGCGAATCCGTTCGATATCGGCTTCAATCGAGGTATCTCGCAACTGAACGTTCCCTATGTGTCGACGACGTACTTTGTGTATACCGTGCCTTCGCTCGAGAGGTGGAATGCTATTGGAAGGAACCTCCTGGCGGGCTGGGAAGTCAGTGCGATCATCAATGCCTATAGCGGATCGCCGTTTGGGATCTGCGGATGCGGTGATGACGGAAACGCTTCGGGCTCCGATCAATACGGCGACCGCGCGAATTTCGTGCCAGGTGTGCCGACCGAGGTGCATCAAGGCGGACAGCAGCATTGGCTAACTCACTATCTGAATCCGGCGGCATTTGTGACAAATCCTGTAGGCACCTTTGGTGACACGGGAAGAAACCCATTTATTGCGCCGACAGTCAACTCGACCGACGCCGCACTGATGAAGAATTGGGCATTCAAGGAACGATACGGTATTCAGTTCCGTTGGGAGATGTTCAACGCTTTCAACCACCCTAGCTTCGGGATTCCAAACACTGATCCAACATCCTCAAGCTTTGGGCAGATCACGGGTAGCGGACCAATCGCTGCACGGGTGATGCAGGCCGCACTCAAACTGACGTTCTAGCCTGGCGTGCCCGCCCTGGAGGTTTCCATGCCATGTCCATGCACCGTGCCATGGAGCAGGGCGGGCACGCGGTGGCAGACGGGACGGGGGTTAGCGGATCGCGTTTGACCTGATGATCTGAGATTGGGCATAGCAAGGTCTATGGCGCGGCCATTGCTAGCAAAACTTTATCCGGACTTCGCTAAGTGCGCAGAGATCTGTGATGAAGACTGAAAGGGATGTGACATGGCGGAGACACCCATGGGACGGGATCAGCGTCCTCTTACGCGACGAGCGGTGATGATTGGCGGCTTGAAATGTGCGGTCCTCTCAAGCTCGCTGCCCGCTGCTTCGGCAATGGCACTGGAAACCAGGACATCGTTGCGCGTTATCAACATCATGAACTTTATCCGCGCAGAGGAACCACGCCAAAGCATGGATCTGATGGAGCCAGTGCGACAGCAGATGGCACTGATCAAGGCGCACAAATTTCCAGCTACGTGGCTGCTGCAGTATGACGCGTTGGTGGAAGGGCCCTACGTTGAGTATCTGAAATCGGAAATGCCTCCGGACCACGAGGTGGGCATCTGGCTCGAGATGAATCGAAAGATCTGCGACGACGCGGGAGTTGCGTGGCGCGGAAATCCGAGATGGGAGTGGGACTATCATGTTCCGATTGCCTATGCGATCGGTTACACGCCAGAGGAGCGCCGCAAGCTTGCCGACACGGCCATGGCCACCTTCCACCGTATCTTTGGTCACGGTGCCAGGACTGTCGCATCGTGGAATCTGGATGCGGTTTCGATCGCGCACCTGGCGGACCACTACGGTGTGGACGCCTTTGCCAATTGCCGCGATCAGTTGGCGACTGACGGCTTCACGATCTGGGGTGCGCCGATCGCAGCATACTATCCAAGCCGGAAGAATGCATGGAGTCCCGCGCTGGAAGAGAAGAATCAGATTGCGACTCCGATGTTTCGCCTGTTGGGGCAGGACCCTGTGTACTACTACGACAATCAGTTGCCCTATCCCGACACCATGGAGCCTGCTTGGCCATCGGGTCAATCGCAGACCTTTGTCGATAACTTCCTGGATATGATCGCTCATGCGCCCACGCAGTCGCTGGCCTACGCACAGCTCGGCCAGGAAAACAGTTTTGGCTGGCCAACGATGAGCCAAGCGTATGCGATGCAGATGGATGAGCTTGCGCATCTGCGTCGCGAGGGAGGCGTAATCCTTGAAACGATGGGTGGGACGGGACGACGCTTCAAGCGCTCGTTCCGTTCGACGCCGACCCAGGCACAGGTGATGCTGAAGGATCCTTTCGGCAAAGATCAGACGCCGCAGCGCACGATCTGGTATCAGAGCAAATATTATCGTGCGAATTTGCACTTTCGCGATGATGCGTTCTACCTGCGGGATCTCCATGTCTATAGCGACCAATTTCCCCAGCCGTATCTCACAGATCCTGTGCAGCAGCATGGCATCGAGCAGCGATTGCTGGCGGTGCTCGACGGCTATCACTGGAGCGATGACGAAGTGCGCGCTGGCCGCGCCGGCGTACGCGCCATGGGACGGTTTGTGCTTATTGGAGACGATGGAAGCGAGGTGTCGCTCGCCTTAGCGGGTACACCCACCGTCAGTCAGTCGAACACGACACTCGAAGCTTATGTGCCTCTATCGGGCGGCGGCAGGCTGGTGTCGGCTTTTCATGAAGAAGAGATCGTCTTCACCCTGAGTGGCACACCATCGGGTCTGCGACTTGGTGTGAGGTTCGAATGGGTTGCGGAACAGAGCGCCCTCGAAGGAGTGTCTGCGGACCAGTTAAATTACCGCTTCCGAGACTTTGATTATGCGATTCGTGTCGTGAACGGTGCCGCATCCAAAGCTTCCAATGGCGTGAAGATGGTCGCGGGAAAACGTGGCGGCCTCCGCTTGCTCATGTCGCAGAAGGCATGAGGAGGCGCTCTCTCTGTTCGTGGTAAGCGAAGCGCGGACAGGGAGTCCGCAGGAGAAAAGGAACAGGGCAGGGAAAGCGATCGCGACTGAGGCAAGTCTGTCTGGAGATTCCAAGTCTTGATGCCGCTGTGGCCGTGGCTTCGGCAGAATTTGTTGGTGGGCGCAGAATATCCTTGCGATTGCTGCCACGGCCGCTGTACATTCATCGCCAACTGGCAACTCATGTATAGCGATGCGTCTCTTCAGGCGTTCTGGAGATCGATCCATGAAGCACTCCCTCAGCGTTTCGCGCGGTATGCTGCGTTTCGCGCTCGGTGTCACGATCTGCAGCCTCTGCCTCGCCGGATGTGTGTCCGACGACGACGTGGACCAGGCTACGACGGCGTTCGTTCAGGCATCCGCGACGTTGACGGGCGCTTACCAGACATTCCTGCTCAACGCGAACAGCGCGGCGGAAGATCATTACATCGACAACCAGACCTACAAAGCTGCTGAGATCAATGGCGCCGGGATGCAACAGAGCGCGATGCTCACCGACGCCGAGATCAAGCTCCGGACCGACGCTATCAAGGCGCTCGCCGCCTATACCACTGCTCTCGCGGCGCTGGCCTCCAACAAGTCTGCGGTTCAAAGTCAGACCGACGCCGCCAGCGCCAGCACCTGTCTGAAGACGCTCTCCACCGACGCTACCTCCGCGTTCGATGCTCCGGCAAAGGGCGCCAAGGCTCCCGACTTCGGAGGTCCGGTAGCAATTGCGGCGACTGCCATCGGGGATGTGCTCAGGCTCATCCAGAGTCATGCGTCGGCGTCCGCGATTCGCCAGAGCATCATCGACAACGACCCCAAGATTACGCCGCTCTACCAGGTCGTCGAGAAGGAGTCGGCAGATTTTTATAGCCTGCAGCAAAGTGATCTCGGCGACACGGGAGACACGCTGTTCTCGGACTACGAGACCGCGCGCAACGCCAAGCCGGTCGATTCAGCCGAGCTTCTTGAACTGAGCGATCGCATCAAGCAGTACGAGAAAGATGCCGCGGCGCTTCCATTGACCGACCCGACCAAGGGCATCCTCGAATTCGAAAAGTCTCATGCCGCGCTGGTCAAAGTGATTACCGTCGGGGGAGATGAGAAGCGATCTGCCGTCGCCGAACTCATCGCGCAGGTGAGGTCCTTTGCCGCAGAAGTAAAGGCACCATCGAAAGACTCGACGAGCACCGCACCATCCAAGTAGAGGAGGGAACGCATTATGGATTCCGATGCAACTGTACAATCGATCGGCGCTGCGATTACGGCATTGGACAAGCAGCTGCAGAGCGGCAACCCGCCGATCAACTCACCGCAGTGGCAGCAGCTGCAAAACTCGCGAGAAGACCTGGACGATCGGCATCAGGCGCTCGTCCTGAAAGACATTCAGGGCGATGATGCGACGCTGAAGAGCGCGGCCGCGACGATCGTCACGGCCACGAAGGCGCTGCGAGCCGATATCAGCCAGCAGGGAACGATCGACACGATCATCAAGGATGTCTCGCAGATTGCCGCGGCCGCAGACACTATCTTGAAGAGCGGCATTTGATTTGCGGCCTGCGTTTCCGATGTCGGTTGCGCTTTGGGCTGATCGCGGAGCAGCGGGTTGCCGTCTGTGCAAGGGAGCTCACAACATGAGTTGGCCACCGTTGACTTCGATGGTCTCGCCTACAACATAGCTCGCTGCGTCGGAGGCCAGGAATGCGATGACCTTGGCGCATTCGAGCGAAGTGCCGACACGTCCCAATGGAATCATCTTGACGAAGTTGCTCATCATTTCGGGGGTGGAGAATACCTCGTGGAATGGGGTGTCAATCACACCGGGAGAGACGCAGTTCACGCGGACGCCGAAGGGAGCGAGCTCCTTGGCCAGGGACTTTGTATAGGTCATGAGTCCTCCCTTGGCTGCTGCGTAAGGACCTGCGCCCGGGCCGCCTCCATTTCTGCCGGCGATCGAGCCGATGTTCACGATGCTTCCGCTCTTGCGTTCGATCATGGCGGCCGCGACGGCTTGCGAACAAAGAACGGCGCTCTTCAGATTCAGGTCCATCACGGCGTCCCAGCGTTCCTCGGTGAGTGCGAGGAGGGGCAGGCGCTCGAGCAGGGATCCCGCATTATTTACGAGGATGTCGATCGGTCCGAGCTCACCAACCACTTGGTCGACGAGCGAGCGAACCTGTTGCGCACTGGCTACGTCGGCCTGAACGATGACGGCCTCTCCGCCGCTCGAGCGGATCTGACTCTGTACGAGTGCGGCTCCGCTGGCATTCGTGTTGTAGCCAATCGCGACGCGTGCTCCGAGCTCGGAGAAGAGGATGGCTGTGGCTGCGCCGATGCCTGAGGAGGCTCCGGTGACCAGAGCTACTTTGCCTGTCAGATCCAGCATGTTATTCACGTGATCGTTTCCTTTCGATGTTTATGCAGACGGGTTAGAGGCGGCCTCGGGCACGCGCTCGAAGACATTTACCTGGCGAATGGATCTCCCAAGCAGGAATAGAAGTGCGGTGGCGAGAATGGGCAATAGACCGGCGGTGATGAGAATGGGGGTATAGGAATCGTGTTGGACGACAAAGCCAGTCGCCTGGGTGAGCAGCATGGCACCGATGCCGGCGCCGACTCCACCGAGGCCCATGACCGAACCAACGGCGGCCTCCGGGAAATAATCGCTGGGCAGGGTTTGCACATTGCTGATCCAGCTTTGAAATCCAAACAGCACGATTGCAATGAACAGGAGGGCCAGGGTCGCACTGCCGGTCAGGGCGGCGGGGATCCCACAACACATCAGGAGCATGCTGCAAACGATCACGGTCTTGCGAGCGCTGTTGAGCGTCCAGCCGCGCCCGATGAGATGGCCTGAGAGCCAACCTCCGAAGAGACTGCCTGCATCGGCGGCGAGGAAAGGAAGCCAGGCGAACATGCCAATCTCCTGGAGGCTGAAGTGGCGGACGCGATAGAGATAGAGCGGCAGCCAGGTGGTGTAGAGCCACCATACGGGATCGCCGAAGAACCGAGCCATCATCACGGCCCACACTTCGCGATGCTGGAGCAGGCTGCTCCATGGAATGCGGCCTGGCGAGGGTGCGGGCTCGCGATCCTTGCGGATCAGAGCGTACTCCTCGGGCGTGATCCTGGAATTATCTTTGGCTGGTGAGTAGAACACGAGCCATAGGACCAGCCACGCAAAGCCAACGCCGCCGATGGCGAGGAAGCTGGCGCGCCAGCCGAAGCGAAGTTCGATCCAAATGATCAGAGGCATCGCGATGATGGAACCGATGGCAGTGCCGCTGTTACAGATGCCCATGGCGAGGGCGCGCTCGCGCACGGGGAACCATTCTGCGATGACTTTGGCGGCTCCGGGCCAGGTGCCTCCTTCGCCGATGCCAAGCAGAAAGCGCAGGCTGTTGAGGCCGATGAGACCGCGGGTGAAGGCGTGGGCCATGGAGGCCAGGGACCAGACGATGATGGACGCCGTGAAGCCGCGCTTGGTGCCGATTTTGTCGTAGAGGCCTCCTGAGATGCCCTGGCTGATAGTGTAGGCAACGAGGAACGAGGTGGTGAGCTCGGCGAATTGCATGCTCGACAGGCCGAGCTGCACGGTCATGACCGGACCCAGCACTGCGATGGTGAGACGGTTCAGGAAGTTGATGAGCGTCGCGAGAAAGATCAGCGCGATGATCCACCAGCGAAGACCCGCTATGCGTCGAGTCACGAGCGCCTCGCAGCAGATCTGAGCAGCCATTCCATGGGGATCGTCGCTCCTGTTGGGTGTCGGTTGAGCAGCGAGGTGTAGCAGCGATGAGTGCGTGCTACACCTCCGGGAGATAAGACGGAGACGAACTGCTTTCTAATTGCCTGGCGCGGAAAAGGAGACGGCCACGGTTTTGATCTCATACGGCTTGGTGGGAATGATGACCTCATGACCACCCTGCAGCAAGGGGATATCGTGATCGTGTTTCTCCATGAGATTGGTCTCCGCGGCGCTGGTGGCTGCTTCGGGCAGGTGGAGCGCGACCTGACTCGATTTTCCTTCGAACTCATAGAAGCGGAAGATCAGGTCGTTGCTGTCTTCAGCTTTCTTGACGGCCGTCATGATGACATTCGCGGGCTCGACGGTTGCGAACGCATGCGTTTTGGGCAAGGTGCCGGCGTGAGGCTGAACCTCGATGGCGATGAGGGGGAAGTTGAGGTCGTAGCCCTGCCGCATCGTGCTGCCAGCCTTCCAATCGCCATTGTGGGGATATAGCGAGTAGGTGAACTCATGGAAGCCCTGGTCGGCGAAGCTGCCATCGGGGGCGGGTGTTTTGGGCGAGCGCAGCAGGGAGAGGCGAATCACATTTCCTTTTGCGTCGTAACCGTACTTGCTGGCGTTGAGGAGGCTGAATCCGTGGGCGCCATTCGAAATGTCGCCCCAGCGCTCCGCGGGAACCTCAAATTGAGCCTGCTCCGCGGGAGTATTTCGGGTGGTCGGCCGTTCGATGGTGCCATAGGGAATTTCGAAGGTCGCCTTGGTTGCTTCAACGTTGACGGGGAAGCCTACCTTGAGCAGGATGTGTTGCTCATGCCAGTTGACTTTCATGTCGACGTCGACACGAGGGGAGTCGGCGTTGACGATGAGGTCGCGGACGAAGTCGGAATTTTGAAATTTATTAGTGATTCTCAGGACGGCCCGCTCGGGGCCACTCTCGATGACTTTCACTTCCTGCGGATCCTTGAGGTCCCAGCTCTTGCCATCAAACTTAATCTCCCATGCGTCCTGCACCGGCGGAAGGTCGACGAAGGTTTGCAGCAGGTTGCCACAGCCCCCGGGAGCGACGGCTTCGGAGTGACTCGCCTTATCCAGGAGGCTGGTTACGCAGCCTGTCTTTGGATCGACGGTGAGACGGAGGAAGCTGTTCTCGATCGTTGTGCCATTCACTTTCAAGGAGGAAGGGACCGTCGCGGGTTGGGCAACGGAGACCAGGTGAATGACCGTGTAGCCGAGGGACGGAACGGCTTTCACCGTAACCTGGAGCCTAGTTTGCTCGGTGGCGGGATCGGTGGAGAGAACCTGAGAGAGCAACGGATTTCCAGCGGCATCGACGGCTTCGATGTGCTGACCAGACGGGGGTGTATGCACCTCGACCGTGATGGGCTCGGTCCGCTCCCAGGAGAGGGGATTGAATACGACGACGGGAACGCCGCGGCCTGCGGTATCCATCCGGTCGGCAAGACTCTCGAGAGAATCGTCGAGGATCTTGCCGCTGGCAAGGCTGGCCTCGTTCAGATTGCGCAGTGCATCGACGTAGTTATTGGAGACACCGGAACCAGGCATGATGTCGTGGAAGTTATCGAAGAGAACCTTCTTCCAGATGCCTTCGAACTCGGTATTGGAATAGGGATGCCTGGACGCAAGAAAGGAGAACGCCGAGAACTTTTCTGCAGTGAGAAGCTGTTCCTCATTATGCCGGATTTGTTTCTTGGTCTCCGACTGGGTTGTGTAGCATCCCCTATGGTCCTCCAGGTATAGCTCGCTCTTCCAGACGGGAAGCTGCAGGTTCGTGTCTTTGAGAGAAGCCTCGAGGTCGTCAAAGAAGCCGCGCGCGGTGCTGAACTCCGCCTTGGGAAATACCGTCGACGGTTGCTCCAAACGTACGGCTTCATCCAGCTCCTCGCGCGTGGGCCCACCGCCGTGATCGCCAACGCCGTAGAGTTGCATGATCTCCGGGAAGTGAGTGGCTGGCACGTAGGCGGCTACGTCGTTGGCGAGGCCGACGGGTTCGGTGGTGCCGTCGTAGGTGTGGGGGAAGTAGGTGAGCACGCGGCTGCCATCCGGGGATTCCCACCAGAATAGTTTGTAGGGAAATACCGTGGTGTCATTCCAGGACATCTTTTGCGTGACAAAGGAATCGAAGCCGGACTTCTTGTAAATCTGAGGAAGCTGCCAGCTAAAGCCGAAGGAGTCCGGATTCCAGCCTACGGTCACATCGACGCCGAATTTCTGCTGGAAGTAGCGCTTGCCGACGAGGATCTGACGAACCAGGGTTTCACCGTCGGGCATGTTGAGATCGGGCTCGACCCACATGCCTCCGACGAGCTCCCATCGACCCTCTTTGACTCGTTTCTGGATCTCTTTGAATTCAGTCGGGATACTTTTGCTCCATCCACTCGAAGTCCTGAACGCTCGACTGCGTGTAGGTGAAGTTGGGATACTCGTCCATGAGTTGCAACGCAGTGGAAAGGTGTCGCGCACGACTTCCACCGTCTCCGTCCACGGCCAGAGCCACGCCATATCGATGTGCGCATTGCCGACGAGCGCGGACGGTGAACTGTTTCATCCAAGCATTGAGGGGCTGCAGGTCGTTGCCAGCGGCTTCGAGTGAGTGATTGAAGGCAGCCTGATCTCCCTTGTCGAGCGCCGCAAAATCGATGTCCGCGACGGCCTTGTCCAGTTGCTTCCGGCGTTCTGCCTGGCCGTCAGGAAAGCCGCTGATCGCGGCTTCCGCGGTTTGAATCTCGCTGCGCAGGAAGCCGGGGTCCGGTTGATTGGGATAGTCGACCAGGATGCGGGCTCCGAGGAAGTTGCCTTGCTGCTCGTGAAACGGAACCTTGATCGCGATCAGGAAGGTCTGGCCGGCGGCGGCTTTGTTGGTGAGCAGGATGGGGTCGAGGGTGCGGCCATCTCCCTGGGCAACGAGGCCTCCGTTGACGAATACGCGGCCATCTTTCGAGAACCGGACGGCCAGCTTGAGTCTTGCGCCGTTGAGGTCCTTTCCACCGAGGGTCGCCGGCACGGTGACGGTGGTGCGGTACCAGGCGCGCTCGGGAGCTGTGCTGGCCGACCTTCCGGTTGGAGTACGGGATGATCGCCTCCTTCCAGTCGGCTGAGTCCAGCGCGGGGTCCTCGCCATGCGGGATGTCCGCGTCATGCGATCGCCAGTTTGTGATCGGCAAGATCGTCATCGCGTCGAGGCGCGCGACGGTTGGACCATACAGTTCAGTCCATTGTTGCCGTGGGCCGCCATGCTGCGCCCACAAGCTTGTGCACGCGAGGGCAGAGACGATTGCGGCTGCTTTGAAGTAATCGCTGATGGTCTTCATGCTGAGGGTCAGTTCCTCTCCTGGGTGAGTAGACATCGTCTTGTGTGTGCTCGAGGCGCCAGCCGCAGCAGCCAGCGTGCAGGAGCTAGTGCTCTGGACACCCGCATGATGCGCGGAGGTGAAACGTGGTTGAAAGCACAATCTTCTGGGGGGCAATGACCTGGTCGCTTTGGATTCTTGAGAAGAGCATCTGCGCTGCCTGGCGGCCGAGCTCTGCGGAGGGCTGGCGCACGACGGTGAGGCTTGGCGTGAGCACTTCAGCGAGGTCGAAGTCGTCGAACGAGATGAGCGGGAGATCGGTGCCGATCTTTTGTTTCACACGGCGGAGCGCGCGCAGCAGAAGCATGGTCATCACTCCGTTGAGAGAGAAGATGGCGTCCAGCTTTTTAGGACCGCGCAGCAGATCGTTGATGGCCTCGGGCGTGAGATCGCTCTCATGGTCGACGAGAAATGTCTGCTTGGGGAGTGCCGCGCGCTTCATCGTGCTGACGTATCCGGCGAGCCTTTCGGCGCAGGTGTAGAGATGAGGCCGGGCACCGATGGCGAGAATGTGTCTGTATCCATGGGAGAGCAGGTGCTCGGTGGCCTCGCGGGCGGCGTCGCGATTGGTGACGGTGATGCAGTCCATGGCGGCGTGCTGCATGGGGCGATCGAATGCGACGACGGGGATGTTCGCGGACAGGAAGGACTCGACGGTGTTCTTGCGGCCATCGGCCGGAGCGATGATGAGGCCATCGACCTGGCGCCGAAGCAGGATCTCGACCTGCTCACGCTCGAGGCGCTCGTCTCCTCCGGAACTGGTGAGAATCACGACGTGGCCGTGGCTTCGGGCGACCTCCTGAACCGCCTGCACGGAGGATGCAATGAAAGGGTCGGCGAGATTCGGTACGACCATCCCGATGGCAGCGGAGCGTTTGCCCTTGAGGCCGCGGGCAAGTTCGTTGGGCCGGTAGCCGAGCCTGGCCATTGCAGCGCGGACCCGTTTCGCGGTGGCAGGCGCGGTTCCCGAAGTGTTGTTGAGCACACGGGAGGCAGTCTTGAGCGAGACGCCAGCCTCTCGTGCAACATCCACCAGGGTGGGGTGATTGGACTTTGCCAGCATGCGAGTGTCTTGGTGTCCTCGGGGGCGTCGGGGTCGTCGAGATCTACGGGATCCTCGGGGATCCACTTGGGCATAACTTCCTGCTGTGAAGCGAGCGGCTACGACAACGTTGTCATAGCGAATGAGGTGTACGCTAAGGCATCGAAGATGCGGTTGTCAAGGACGGGTAGTCGGGGCGAGGGTGATGAATGACAACGTTGTCAAGAAGTTTGGATTGAGCTTCGGTCTGCGCCGTTCGCTTGGCGAGCCTGTTGGGGCTGGCCGGCTCAGTTCGCAGGATCAAGCTTCCAAGGGCTGCACGGACATACGTTTACAGCAGGCGATCGAGGGTGATGGGCAGTTCGCGGACGCGCCTGCCGCATGGCGTTGAAGATGGCGTTGGCGACGGCTGCGCCGATGCCGGTGATGCCGATCTCGCCGATGCCGTGGGCGCCCATCGGAGCGTGTGGGGATCCGGGATGTCGGTCCACAGGACATCGATTGCGGGAACGTCCATGTGGACGGGCACGTGGTACTCGGCGAGGCTGGGATTCATGATGCGGCCGTTGCGTTCGTCGAACTGCGTTTCTTCCATCAGGGCGAGGCCCAGGCCCATGATGATGCCGCCGCGGAACTGGCTGGCGGCGGTCTTGGGGTTGAGGATGCGGCCGCAGTCGAACGAGCCGAGAAAGCGGGTGACGCGGGTTTCGCCGGTGATGGCGTTGACGCGGACCTCGCAGAACATGGCGCCGAAGGAGTGCATGGACCAATGATTGCATTTCGAGCGGGGCGGGAGCGCTCGGCTTCTGCCGTCACCTCGTCCTTGCCGGCGCGATGAAGGATGGCGGCGTAGCTTTCGCGCCGCTCGGGGTCGGCGCGCTGCACAAGGCCTCCATCGCGCGCCTGGACTTCGTCGGCACTCAGGCCGTGCGAGAGGCGAGTCCTTGCCGGCGAGCTTGAGGAGCTCGTTCGACCAGCGCCTGGTGCGCGGCGATGACGGCAGCGCCGATGGAGGCGGTTTGCGAGGAGCCACCGGCAAGAACGACGCCGGGCAGGTGCAGAGTCTCCATACTTCGACGCGCACACACTTGCCATGGCGAGGCCGAGTCGCTCGGCGGCGACTTGGGTCTGGACGTGTTGCGGTGCCCATGCCCATCTCGTGAGCGGCGATCTCGACGGTCGCAGTCCCGTCGCTGGTAAAGAGTGATGCGCGCGGCCGCCCCCGGGCATGCGGTAGTAGGGATAAGTTGCCGTCGCGCAGCCCATGCCGATCAGCCATTCGCCCTCGCGGCGGGTGCCGGGAGTTGGGCTGCGCTGATCCCAGCCGAAGCGCTCGGCTCCGTGCGCGGTAGGCTTCGACAGTATGCGGGAGGAGAAAGGCTTTCCGGAGGTCGGATCTTTCTCCGGCTCGTTGCGGATGCGCTAGCTCGATGGGATCGATGCCACATCTGTGCGGCCAGTTCGTCGATGGCGCACTCCAGGGCGAAGGTGCCGACGGATTCGCCGGGGGCGCGCATGAAGGTGTTGGCGAGCATGTCCATGTCCGCGACTTGCTGCCCGATCTTGAAGGTCTGCATGTTGTAGAGGTGGCGAGCGGGGAAGGTAAACTGCTCCGGGCAGTCGTTGTGCGCGGTCATGGCGGCGACGCCGGTGTGGATGAGGGATGTCGAAGCGACCATCGCGGTCGGCACCGATCGCGACTCGCTGCTCGGTGATGGTGCGGCCGCCGACGGTGCGGTAGACGCCTTCGCGCGAGAGGACGAGGCGCACTGGCGGCTTCGCGAGTCTGGATGCGGCGGCTGCGAGGATCTGGTGGTGCCACAGCGTCTTGCTGCCGAAGCCGCCTCCGACATAGGGGGAGGAGACGTGAACCTGCTCTTCCTTCAGATGCCGAAGACCTGCGCGAGGGTCCAGGCCGCCTGCGCGACGCCCTGGGATGGCGTCGTGGACGTAAGAGGTTGTTCTCCTCCAGAAGAGGGTGGCGGCATGCAAGCTCGATGGGATTGTGGTTGTGACGCGGGGTGCGGTAGAGCGACGTCAACTTGGTGCGCGGAAGCGGCGAGCGCGGCTTCGGCATCGCCCATTTCGATCGCAGGAGGCTCGCCCGAGAATCGTTCTGTGGATACCGCGCGGATTGCCTTGGCGATGTCAAAGGCGACTGATCGCTGGTTCTTCCTCGTAGGTGGCGTGGATGAGGGACTTGGCGTAGTCGGCCTGCTCCTGGGTTTCGGCGAGGACAACGGCGATCGGTTCGCCGTTCCAGTGGACTGGTCGTCCTGCAGGATGGGCAGGTCGTGGCCGGCCGGCGGCCTTGGGGCTCGACTTGAAGATGGGCGTCGGCTTCAGCCTGGGGGCATTTTCATAGGTCATCACCAGCACGACGCCGGGCGCGGCGGCCGCGGCGGCGGTGTCGAGTGTGGCGATGCGGCCCCGGGGATGGTGCTGTATGCGAGGGCGGCGTAGACCATCCGTGCATGGGGAACTCGGCGGCGAAAGGCGCCGCGCCGGTGACCTTGAGCGGGCCATCGAGGCGGGCACCGGATCGCCGATGAGGCCATGCTTGTGCCGGATGAGCGGGTCGGGGTTGCCGCCGGGCATCCAGGCGTCCGGCGCCACCTCAACGGCCTTCTGCATCGCCGCCTTCGCTACGGCTTCCTTGATGCTCATGCGCGTTCCTCCGCCAGCTCCTGCAGCACGGCTACGATGGTGCGCTTGGCGAGTTCCACTTTGAATGCGTTGTGCGTGCAGCGGCCTGGCGTCGGCCAGCTCGGCCTCGGCTGCGGCGAGAAAGCTTCTCGGGGTGGCGGGCTTGCCCTGCAGCGCGGCCTCGGCTTTGAGGCACGCCAGGGCTTGTGCGCGACGCCTCCTAAGGCGAGCCGCGCGTCTTGCGATGGTGCCGTCCTTGATCTCCAGGGCAGCGGCGACGGAGACCAGGGCGAAGGCGTAGCTGGCGCGGTCGCGCACCTTGCGGTAGGTGGAACGGGCGAGCAAAGGGGAGCGACGGCAGCTCCACGGCGGTGATCAATTCGCCGGGTTCGAGGAGTGTCTCGACGTTCGGGGTGTCTCCGGGCAGGCGGTGGAAGCTGGTGAAGGCGCAGGTTCGCTCGCCGCGCGCGCTGCGGAGGTGAACGATGGCGTCGAGGGCGGCGAGCGCGACGCACATGTCGGAGGGATGGGTGGCGACGCAGGAGGGCGAGGCACCCGAGGATCGCGTGGATGCGATTGAAGCCTTCGATGGCGTCGCATCCCTGGCCGGGGTCGCGCTTGTTGCAGCGGGAGCCGTCGTCGTCGTAGAAGTAGGTGCAGCGGGTGCGCTGGAGGAGATTGCCTCCGACGGTTGCCATGTTGCGGATCTGGCCGGAGGCGCCGGCGAGGATGGCGCGGGCGAGCATCGGGTAGCGGGTGCGCACGGCCGGGTGTTCTGCGAGGGCGGTGTTTCGCACGCCGGCGCCAATCCTGAGACCGCCATCTTCGCGCTCGCTCGATGGCGGTCGAAAGGCCGGTGACGTCGACGAGCGCGGATGGCCGCTCCAGGTGTCTCGCGCATCAGGTCAACGAGATTGGTGCCGCCGCCGAGATATTTGGCGCCGTCGGTCGCTGCCGAGACGATGGCGTTCGCGACGTCGGTTGCGCGGGTGTAGGTGAAGGGGTTCATTCGGCGCCTCCGCGAAGACTTCGGTGATGGCGTCGACGATGCCGTTGTAGGCGCCGCAGCGGCACAGGTTGCCGCTCATGCGCTCGCGCAGTTCATCGTGGCTGAGCGTGACGAGAGTTGTCGGAGAGGTCGTGCCGTGACATGGCTCGGCAGGCCGCGCTTGATCTCGCCAGCCATGCCGACGGCCGAGCAGATCTGGCCGGGCGTGCAGTAGCCGCACTGGAAACCGTCATGGTCGATGAACGCCTGCTGCAGTGGATGCAGGTTGCCGTCCTGGGACAGGCCCTCGATGGTGGTGATCGCTCGGCCCTGATACTGCACGGCGAGGGCGAGGCAGGAGAGGATCGTTCGCCATCCACCAATACTGTGCAGGCGCCGCACGCACCCTGATTACAGCCCTTCTTGGAGCCGTGAAGATGGAGGTGGTCGCGCAGGAGATCGAGCAGCGAGGTGCGAGTATCCAACTCGATTTCAAGGGCTTTTTGATTGATGAGAAACTGCATCGACGCCTCCGAGGTCCTGGAGAATGCTTGACAGGCTTTGAGATGCATTTCCGAGGGGTTGCGGATTGCCGGGTGGCTGCGAGGTGGGCGTCGGTGTTCCACGGGATAGCCGTGGCGCAGATCCCGGAGGAATGGGTTAGGAGAGGAAGCCGCGCTTGAGGGCGATGGTTACGGCATGGGTGCGGTCGTTGGCGCCGAGCTTGGAGAGGATGTTCTTCATGTGCGCCTTGACGGTGGCCTCGGTGAGGCTGAGTTGATCGGCAATGATTTTGTTGGAGGTGCCTGCGGCGACGCGCTGAAGGATCTCAATCTCGCGATCGGAGAGGGTGTCGTCGGCGACGTGCTCGGCGAGTTCCTGGGCGATCTCAGGCGGGATGCGGCGCAGGCCCTGATGCACGGCGCGAATGGCGCCGACCAGGTCGGTGCGCAGGGTGGTTTTGAGCATATAGCCGGTGGCGCCTGCCTTGAGAGCGCGCAGGACCTGGACGTCGCCGGGGTAGGTCGTGAGGACGATGAAGCGGGCGGAAGGAAATTCGAGGCGTATCGATTTGATGGCCTCGATGCCGCTGATGTCGGGCAGCTGAAGGTCCATCAGGGTGACATCCGGGCGGGCAGTGCGAAATCTCTCGATCGCCTCGCGTCCGTTGGCGGCCTCGGCTACGACGGAGATCTTCTCCTCGCTCTCGAGGACCGCGGCAATGCCTTCCCGCAGCATGGGGTGGTCGTCAACGACCATGATCTTGATGGTATCGGGAACCCGCATTGCTTCACCTCGTATGCCGAATTAGACGTTTCCACCAGGGGAGTTTGGGATCACTTAATTTATCGGACCGTCCAGTGTCGGCATACGCGAGCTTTCCGGAGATGAGCAATTCCACTTCCGTCCCGGCACCGGGGCGGCTATGGACGAACAATTTCATGCCGGACAGGTGGGCTCGTTCGCGCATTCCCTGAAGGCCCCAGTGGCCCCAGCGTCCCTGGTTGATGGTTTGTTCATCCATGCCGGTTCCATTGTCGCGGATTTTCAAGCTGAATTGTGCCCGGTCATAGGTGAGCTGTGCTTCGACGCGGCTGGCGGAGGCGTGACGGAAGGCGTTGGTCAACGCTTCGCGAGCGATGGAGTAGACGTCGTCATAGATGAGGGGCCTGAGCGGAAGGACGGCGCCGGCCAGCGATAGATCAAAGGAGGTGGATTCGGAGGCTTGGCCGTGTCCGAAGGACTCCAGCAGGTTATGGAGCTCGCAGGATGGCTCGGAGCGAATCTCGCGCACGCGGTCGCGGCCCTCGATCAGGACCTCATCCGCGCGGAGGAGCGCGGTGCGTACGCTGGGACGCAGGGGATCGTCTTCGGGGATGCGATTGAGGATGGCCTGAAGGCGAAGAACGAGCCCCTGGAATCCCTGCAACAAGGTGTCGTGCAATTCGCGTGCGATGCGATCGCGTTCTCTCTGGCGCACGTTGAGGCGACTGTGAATCTCTTCGCTGAGCTGCCGGAGGCGGTAGAGATAGAGCAGCCACAAGAGGAGGAGGATGAGTGCCCAGCCTGCAGCTTTGAACCAAAACGTCTGGTAGTACGCAGGCAGAAGGACGAAGCGCCACATGGCTGGCGTGGAAGCCCAGACGCCGTCGTTGTTGCAGGCCAGGACCTCAAAGGCATAGTGACCGGGAGCGAGGTTGGTAAAGAAGGCCTGCCGCCGAACGCCGGCGTCGACCCAGCCCTGGTGGAGGCCTCGCAGACGGTATCTGAACTTCACTCGTTCGGGAATGGTGAGGCTCAGCCCATCATAATCAAACCGCACCTCCCTGGTGAGCGGGGGCATGCGCGCGCTGGCAAACGCGGAGTATTGCCTGCCATCCGCGGTAACGGATCGAATGGAGACCGGCGGCGGGAAGGGATTGTGCACGACGTGGGCAGGATCGAGGCGAGCTACACCGCTGGTGGTTTCGATCCAGAGCACGCCGTCGCTGGCCTCGACGATTGGTTTGACATAGACGCCGGCACTGAGGGGAGCCTCGGGGAGGTCGCTGACGCCGTCGAAGACTTCGTATTTCAGGGGATGAGCTGGATCTTTGAGGGCCTGCTGGATCTCGCCCTCGAAGATATGGAGGATGCCGGCGGTGGCGGTGAGCCAGAGGCCGTGACCGGAGGTGGCGACGAGGCCGGTGACCACGCCGAAGTCGGTTCCGTCGCTGCCGCGCACCTGGCGAAAGCGGTTGCCGGATAAGAGAGCGAGGCCATTTTCGCCGCCGATCCAGAGCTGCTGCTGATTGCCGCCGATGGCGAGGATGGGGCCGAGGGCGAGGCCTTGTTGGGTGGAATAGACCTGGATCCGGCCATGATCGATGGCGGCGGCATAGTTCTGCAACGCAAGCCAGACGCGATCGGACGCATCGGTATAGGCGGCCGAGGCGGTCCAGTCCGGGTGAGCCTGGAGGACTTTGAGGTACTGCCACGTGCCGTCTTTGCGAAAGAACTCGCCGCTGCCGGCGATCGATGCCCAGAGGGTGCCGTCGCGGGTCATGGTGAGGGAATTGACGCGATCGCTGATGGCGGCGGTTGCGAGCGGGACTTGCTGAAAGCGTTCGTGATCCCAGAGAAAGAGTTTGTGCGCGGGATAGAACCAGAGGGTGCCGTCCGGCGCGTGATAAGCGCCGAAGGCTGACTTGGGGCTGCCGGGTACGGCCTTGCCATCGGGGATATGAACGACGGTGCCGGGATCGGTGCCGGCCCAGACGTTGCCGTCTTCGCCGGGTACGAGGCTGAAGACATGCGGACCGGGGACAACGGAGTACCAGGAGAGATTGCGATGGCGGAAGCGATCGATTCCGCTGTCGGTGGCAATCCAGATATTGCCTTCGTGGTCTTCGAGGACGCCGTACGTGCTGTCGGAGGTGAGGCCTTGTTTGGTGTCGAAGGTTTCGATGGAGGGTCCGGAGCCGTCGAGCTTGAGGTGCGGGAGTTGCTGCTGCGAGACGAAGCGCCAGATTCTCCCTCCATTTTCGGAGGTGTACCAGAAGCCGCCATCGCGATCGAAGATGCCGACGTGCGAGGAGCTCGTGCTCTGGAGCCATGAAGGACGGCGATGAGCCGTTGGTTGCGGGATGGGTAGAAGGCGCTCGCGATTCTGGTCCAGGTACCAGACCGTGCCATCGGCCGACTCGGCGAAGGCGGCCACGAGGGAGGCAGGAATGTGGGTTTCGACAAACTGTTTGCCGCCGCGTGGAAGGAAGACGACCTCCTGCCCGGTGCCGGCCCAGAGGGTGCCGCGGTCATCGACAAAGAGCGTGTCAGGGGAGTTGCCGGGGTAGTTCCACTGCTTGTGTTTCATGACCCAACGCGATCCGTCGAGGCGGCCCAGGCCACCGATCGTCGCTACCCAGATGGTGCCGTCCCAGTCCTGGGCGAAGCATCGGACCTGTCCAAAGGGAATTCCATCGCGACCGGAGTAGTTGGTGACGCGGCCATTCTTCAGATAGCTGGCACCGCCTTTGAGGTAGCCAATCCAAAGGCCACCGCTGCGATCGGAAAAGAGCGATCGAATGGAGCGTGCGGGAAACGACCCGGCTTCCGGCTGATATTGTTCAAACGAAATGCCGTTGAAGCGATAGAGGCCTTGGGTAGTGCCGATCCACAGGTAGCCGTCCGGGGTCTGTGCCAGGGCGAGGGCCATCCCTGACAATCCATCCTTGGCGGTCCAGCCGGTGTGGTAGAGCTGGCCAATGGGTTGTTGCAGATCGAGCGCGTGGGCGAAGGGAACGCTGAGGGTGGCCAGCAACGCGCAGATCCACGCAACCGCCGGCCTGAAGACCCGAAGCGACAAGCCAGCGCAGCCGAGGAGCACATCGAAGCGTTGAGTCAACGCAGCTGGGAGGTCGATGTGTCGCGCCTTTGGAGGGGGAGCTACAGCCATGATCGCTGCCGGAAAGGAGGCGGTGCGCTAAGCATAGCGCAAGGGCGCGCGCCCCGGGAAGTCCGAAAGGTGCATCCGGGGCTACCCCTTTCGGGATTGTGACGCAATCCCGTTGACGCTACTTTGGGTCCAGTGCACAGACTTCATTCCGGGTTTTCCATGAAGGCGGAGTGGAGCGGCACGGTTGGTTTGCCGGTTTCGGCGTGTCGCGCGAAGGGCCAGAGCATTCACAGCAGAGCCGTAACAGGAGGAAGCAGAGATGGCCGAGAGGGTGGTTCAACGAGAGGTTGCGAGGATCGACTCACCTCCCATTGGTCGCGGGCTTTCGGAGTTGCACCAGGTTCGGCCGCTTATCCCTCCCGGCGACTGGGCGTTTACGGACCCGTTCCTTTTGCTGATGGAAGACTGGTTTCCGGAGGGTGTGTTTGACCGGCATCCTCATCGGGGTATTGAGACGGTGACCTATGTGATGGACGGCGGGATTGAGCATTATGACAATCACGGGCACCAGGGAACGATCGGCCCGGGCGACGCTCAATGGCTTACGACGGGGCGAGGGCTGATCCACAACGAGTACCCGCGGGACGGCGGGGTGGCGCATGTTCTGCAGCTCTGGGTGAACCTGCCGGCGAAGGACAAGCTGGTGCAAGCCCATCATCAAAACCTCCAGGCAGCCTCGTTACCGAAGCGGCGGGAGGCGGGTGCTGCGATCACGGTCTTCTCCGGTTCTTCTGGCGGCGTGAAGGCGCCCACGACCAACCATGCGCCGGTAACGATGGTCCGGATGGATCTGGATGCCAACGTCAGCGTGGAACAGGACTTGCCTGCGGGCTACAACGGGTTCGTCGTCGTTCTGGAAGGGAACGCCAAGATTGGAACGGCGCGCACGGAGGTGAAAGCGGGCGAGTTGGCGTGGCTGACGCGGAGCGACGAGGCGAGTTCCGTGCGCGTGGGCGCTGGAGAGGCGGGGGCGGCGGCGCTGCTCATCGCCGGGCTTCCATTGCGTGAGGCAATCGCGGCGCGAGGTCCTTTTGTCATGAATACAGAGGATGAGCTGCACGAGGGATTCAGTGAATATCGCAGGCAGGGCGGCCAATTCGGCCTCTGAGGGAACGATGAAACGGCCAGGTCTCACAACGTCGTTCGATGTGCGCAGGCGCTGGGAGCTGGTCAGAGAAGAGATGGGCATGATCTCGAGGATCATCGCGGAGATCGCGACAGGGCCGTTCCGAGGAGGATGCATGAAATTGCCGAATGAAGCTCTTGATGTGGTGATCGTCGATGATAATCCAGCGTTGCTCTGCGTGCTGTCGGAGATCTTCCGCGAGGCGGGGCACAAGGTTCGCGCGGCTTTCCACGGCTTCGTCGGTCTCGCAGAGATCAAGAAGAAGGTGCCGGACATTCTTCTCTCGGACCTGGGGATGCCGGGCATGTCAGGCTATGAACTTTTGTCGGTGGTTCGTCGCCGGTTTCCGTCGATTCGTGTGATCGCGATGAGCGGCGCCCATTCCGGTGGAGGCGTTCCGGCGGGGATTGCTGCCGATGCTTTCTACGCAAAGGGAGTGAGCAGCGTGACGAAGCTCCTGCAGATGGTGAATGCGGTTCGGCGCGACGAGGTAGACGCGCTTCGCTCCGCGACACCGGTGTGGATCGCGGAGGTCTCGGTCGATCCTGGGGGCGAGCCTGTTCTGCTGGTCTCCTGTCCAGAATGCCTGCGGCCTTTTTCTCAGCCAGCGGACAGCGTGGAGCGCCTGTCCCGCACGAGTCATTGTCCCCACTGCATGGCGCCGGTTGAACTTGCAGTGGTTCGGCAATCGCAGGGAACGGACCGGACCCCGATCTCGGCCGCCGATACGGGCATGCGGCAGACGATGGAAAGGTCGAGCGAAGTTGATTGGATGCTTGCAGAGCCGTCGATATCGTGGTGAGTTTCTCTCTGGTGGATGCGTGACGGCTGTGGTGTTTATTCATCGGTAAATCGTTGGCAGGCTGGCGTCTCAATGTTCGACAAAAGGCAGGACTCCCGAAGGAGGCACGACATGGGAATTCAAGCAAGCTGGGACACCGAAGGAATCGCGATGCGCTCTACCGAAGCGGCCGCAGTGGAGGACACGCGGTTGGTGAAGGGGGTGCATTCCAACGAAGACGCCAGCGGGAAAGGCATGCCGAGGATTATTGGCCAGAGCGCGGCGCTGCGACGGACGCTGGAGATGGTGCGGGTGGTGGCGCCAACCGACGCCACGGTGTTGATCAACGGGGAGACAGGGACGGGCAAGGAGTTGATTGCCGAAGCGATTCACCGATGCAGCGACCGGGCGAAGGGTCCGTTTGTGAAGGTGAACTGCGCGGCGATGCCCGCGGGCCTGCTGGAGAGTGAGTTGTTTGGCCACGAGCGCGGCGCGTTCACAGGGGCGATTGCGCGGCGGGTGGGACGATTTGAGCTGGCGAGCCACGGCACGATCTTCCTGGACGAGATTGGGGAGATTCCATTGCACCTGCAGCCGAAGTTGCTGCGCGTGCTGCAAGAAAAAGAGTTTGAGCGGCTTGGCGATTCGCGCACGCTGAGGAGCGATGCACGTCTGATCGCCGCCACTAACCGGGACCTGGAAGCGATGGTGGAGGGACAGACGTTCCGCTCGGATCTTTACTATCGCCTGAATGTTTTCCCGGTGGCGGTTACGCCGCTGCGCGAACGGGCGGAGGATATTCCGCTGCTGGTGCAGCACTTCGTACAACAATTCAGCCGGCGGATGGGCAAGACCATTCCTGCCATCCCGACAGAGACGATGGCGGCGCTGGTGCAGTATCCCTGGCCAGGGAATATACGCGAGCTGCAAAACATCATCGAACGGGCGGTGATCCTGTCGGATGGATTGGTTCTAAGGCTGTCGATGGATGAGCTGTACGTTACCGGCGATGGGCGACCCGTGAGTCGCAGGAACAACGGGCACCTGCGGACGATCCTGGAGGACGCGGAGCGGCGGCAAATCCTGTCGGCGCTGGAGAAGACGATTGGGAAAGTGGGCGGCCCGGATGGAGCGGCGGCTCTGCTGGGCATGCGCAGAACCACGCTGCTGTGGCGGATGCAGAAACTATGCATCAGCGCATCGCGCGCGGTGACCTGTGGATGAGGGAGATCTGAGAGGCTGTGCGCGGGCAGGAAGGGAGTTAAGGGAATGCGAGTTGTCGCTTACTCTATTGGGTATGGCCAAACACTCCCCGCTCTGCCGGTCGTTCGTCGCAATCGCGCTTCTCACCGCAATTCTGCCTTTGGGTCGCGCCCAGGCTCCTGTTCCAGACAGTGTTCGTGAAGTAAATCCCTTGATCGGCACGGCAAACGGCGGGAATGTTTTTCCCGGAGCGTCGGTGCCCTTCGGCATGGTGCAGTTCTCTCCAGAGGCGACGCCCAGCAATGCCCGGCGGCTGATTGCAGCGCCGGGTGGTTATGAGTTTCGGTCCACGGCGATCCGTGGTTTCTCGCTCACGAATGTTGAGGGTTGGGGCTGCGCTGGAGGCTCCGGGGATGTGCCGGTGATGCCGACGACGGAAGCGGTGACAATGTCTCCGTCGACAGACTTCCGGCGCGCGTACAGCTCGTCCTTCAGCCATGCGGATGAGCATGCGGCTCCGGGTGAATATCGTGTCCGCCTGGGCAATGGTGTGGAGGTTGTGCTGGCGGCGGGGCTGCGCGTCGGCGTGGGTACCTTCACGTTTCCGGGAGGCAAGCCGGCCAACGTGCTGATCCGCACATCTGACTCTGAAGTTGGTTCGACCGCCGCCGATGCTCACTTCGACCCAGCGACGGGCGTGGTAACGGGCTCGGTAACGAGCGGCAATTTCTGCGGCTACATCGGGAGCTCCGACAATAGCTACGAGGACAAGCGGCCATACTACACGCTGCATTTCACGATGCATTTCGACGCGAAGCCGATTGGGCACGGAGCCTGGCACGACACCACGCTGACGGCTGGCGAGACGAGCTCCGAGGGCGGGACTGGATTCGGTCCGAAGGGCTTCCCGGAGGCGGGACACGGGTCTGGCGTGTACCTCTCCTTCGCCCCGGGGACGGAGGTGCGGGTTCGGATTGGCGTCTCGTATGTGTCGGTGGCCAATGCCGAGGCCAATCTGCAGGCGGAAGCTCCGGAGACGACGACGACGGAGACGATCGCCGCACGCGCGGCGGAGGCATGGAGAAAGCGGCTGGAGCAGATCGAGGTGAAGGGCGGCACGCCGGACCAACGGATTGTCTTCCGAACAGCGGAGTACCACTCGTTTCAAACGCCTACGACCTACAGCGATGCCAACGGTGAGTACGAGGGCATGGATCACCAGGTGCATCAAGTGTCGCCGGGGCAGCACGCGCAGTATGCGAACTTCTCCGGCTGGGACGTATATCGGTCACAGTTTCAGCTGCTCACGTGGCTCGATCCGAGGTTGGGAAGTGACATCGCGCAATCCCTGCTGAACCAATCGCGGCAGGACAACGGACGCTGGGACCGCTGGACGCATCTGTCCGGAGCGACGCACGTGATGAATGGAGATCCGGCGGCACCGGCGGTTGCGGATATCTATGCCTTCGGCGGGCGTGGCTTTGAGGCCAAGGCAGCGCTTGCATCGCTGGTGCGAGCCGCGGATGTTCCGACCAAGGAGGACCTGAGCCAGGCGGGCTGCCCGGTTGAGTGCACGGGCGAGCGTCCGGGGCTGGACCAATGGTTGAAGCTGCACTACATTCCGGTGGGCGCGCCGGCCTGGGGACCGGCTGCGGATACGCTTGAGGACTCCACGGCAGAGTTCGGCATCTCCGCGCTGGCGGGGCACCTTGGAGACCAGGCGACGGAGCGGCGGTTCCTGGAGCGGGCGCAGTACTGGA
This sequence comes from uncultured Acidobacteriaceae bacterium, assembly GCA_963762375.1. Taxonomy (GTDB): domain Bacteria; phylum Acidobacteriota; class Terriglobia; order Terriglobales; family Acidobacteriaceae; genus Granulicella. The sequence goes on along the minus strand of CAVXKP010000019.1, from coordinate 145,399 downwards.
AGAACATCTGGAATCCGAACGCGACTCCTGAAGGCGGCTACATGATGAACCGCAACGCCGACGGAAGCTGGCCGAAGCTCCAAACCGACGAAGACAACGATAGCGACCATGCGCCGAAGCCGTTCTCTCCTGGAACGGGCGCCGGGTTCGTGGAAGGCACGGCCGCACAGTATGTCTGGATGGTTCCGTTCAATGTTGCGGGACTGTTCGAGGAGATGGGAGGAGTCGAGAGAGCCAGCACGCGCCTCGACCACTTTTTCTACAAGGAGGACGGTACGCCGGCTGTCACCAATGCCGGGCCGCTTCACGCCGAGTTGAACAATGAACCTTCCATCGAGACACCGTGGCTATATCTCTTCGCGCATAAGCCATGGAAGACGCAGCAGCTGGTTCGAGAGGTCCTGAACACGATCTGGACGAACACGCCGACGGGGATTCCGGGCAATGATGATCTGGGCGAGATGAGCTCGTGGTGCGTGTTCGCCTCGATGGGACTTTACCCTGAAATCCCTGGGCGTGCCGAGCTGGTGATCGGGAGTCCACTCTTTCCTGAGATCGTCGTGCATCGCGCGGCAGGGGATGTACGCATCACAGCCCCGGCGGCGGCAACGGATCGGCCGTACGTGCAGAGCCTGCAGGTCGATGGCAAGGCAAGCACGAGGACGTTCCTTCCGGAGGCGTTTGCACTGCATGGCGGTACGCTGAACTTCGTCCTGTCCTCGACTCCCGATAAGACCTGGGGCAGCGGCACAAGCGACGCGCCTCCGTCTTTCAGCCCGAGGTAGAGGGACAGGCAGGGCGGGGAGCGGATGTGCCGAGTGCCGGGCGAGACGCGATCGGCACTTGCGAAACGGAGAGGAGCAGCGGGAAGGGAGGAACGTTCGAGGAGCGGAATCGCAAGGCGCGGGTCGCCGCTGTCGGGCGGGCCGAGCAAGGCTTTGCGATTTCTGTTTGTTGATCCCAGCCTGCTGCCTCCTCGCTCCCTGCTCCGGAGTCTAATTCGGTGTAGCTGGAGGAAAGTTGTTCATGAAGCTCATCCGATCCATGGCGTTCGTTACGACGGCGCTCGCGTGTTTCCCGGTCTTTGCCCAAAGCACGTTTGCCCCTGAGCAGGTTCCCGCGAAGTCGCTCCCCGTGCCCACGGACGTTAGCCCCGAGCTGCAGAAGCTGATTGCGGCGCCGCGCAATCCCGACTGGGATCACTTGTGGAAGACCGGAGCCGAGTGGCGCGCGTACGCGAACCAGCAGGCCGCCAAAGCCATGCCGGGATTGGCGGCCATGCGCGAGCGCCTGCACGTCACGGTGAAGGCCACGACGATCGACGGTGTCCGCGCCTTCGTGGTGACTCCCGAGGTGATTGCGCCGGAGCACCGCAACCAGACACTGATCAACGTCCACGGTGGATGCTATGAGCTGATGCCGGGCGAGTCCGGCACGGGCGAGGCTATGCTGATGGCGGGCCTCGGTCACTACCGGGTCATCGCGGTGGACTATCGCATGCCACCGGAGGCCTACTTTCCCGGCGCGCTCAATGACGCGATGACGGTGTACCAGGCCGAGCTCAAAGACACGGACGCGAAGCACATTGGCGTCTTCGGCACCTCTGCCGGCGGAGCTCTCGTACTGGAGATGATGCTGCGCGCGAAGCAGCTTGGCCTGCCGATGCCGGGAGCGATTGCGCCGGGCACTCCCATGGCCGACGTGACGAAGACGGGCGACAGCTTTTACACCAACGATATGGTCGACAATGTGCTGGTGTCCCGGGACGGCTTTTGCCACGCGGCCACCGAGGTGTACGCGCACGGCCATGATCTTGCGGACCCGCTGCTCTCTCCGGTCAATGGGGACATGCACGGCTTTCCGCCGGCGATTCTCACGACGGGCACGCGCGATCTCCTGCTCAGCAATACGGTCAGGGTGCATCGCAAGCTGCGCCGCGCCGGGATCGACGCACAGCTTGAGGTCTTCGAGGGCATGTCGCATGCCCAGTTCCAATTCGACGACCGCATCCCGGAAGATCGCGAGGCGTTCCAGGAGATTACAGAGTTCTTCGACGATCACCTGGCCCACTGATACAAACGGTTCCCGTGCGATGGGGATTTGAGCTCAGGCGCGGATGCGAAAACCAAACGAGCGCGAAGAAGAATTCTCCGCGCTCGTTTGGTTTTGATGGCTGTCGGGTTCAGCGTTCCTGCTGAAGCCGGTCAGGCTGCTGGATGGTCGAGGATCTGCGCGAGTGCGTGCAGTCGGCTGGCGTCCGCGGGGTTGGCGGCGCTGGATGCGTCGGTCTCTACGGAGGCCGACATGCGTATGCAGACGGGCGAGGTCCTTCTTGCCGAGGTGCGATTGTCTGCGTGTGCAGGATTGCCTTATTGAGCATAGCAATTCGTTCCTCGGGCAGAGCCTTGGAACGCTGCAGCTGGTCGAGGTATGCGAGGGCGACCGTCAACTGCGCAGGCCATGCGATCTTAGGCTGGTTCTGCACGTTGAGTTCGTGGAACTGGACAAGATTGGCCGCATCGATCTCATGCTGCGTGAGGAATTTGCTCGGCACCAGCTTGAAGACGTCGAGGCCGCGCGCGATCTCCGAGCCGTAGATATAGCCGTTGTACCAATACGCTGACCAGTAGCCGCCGAGGATCAGGGTCTTGGAGTCGATGGGACCGCGATCGAAGTAGGCGATCTCGAAGGGTGCGCGGCGTCGGTGAAGTCCATGATGGAGATGCCGCCCTGGTACCAGGCCTGCACTTCGATGTCGCGTCCGGGAACGGGGATGAGCGAGCCGTTATGGGCGACGCAGTTTTCGGTGCTGGTCTGGGCTGCCGGCATCTTGTAGTAGCTGGCGAGCGAGAGGTGGTCGTCCTTCAGTGTGAAGATGGCGTCGGCTCCCCACTGGATGGGATCGGTGGTGCGGCAGCGGGGCTGGAGGCCGCCTCCCCATTCGTCGGTGAAGACGACCTTGGTTCCGTCGTTGGAGAAGGTCGCGGAGTGCCAGTAGGAGTAGTTGGGATCATTCACGGCGTCGACGCGCTTGGGATGGACGGGGTCTTTGATGTCGAGCAGGAGGCCGTTGCCGGAGCAGGCGCCGGCCGCGAGACCGAGCGAAGAGTCGACCGTGATGTCGTGGCACTGGTTGGTGTCTGCGGGCTTCTCGGCACCCTTGTCATGGCTCCCGCCGTTGTTGAGGCCGTTCAGGGCGCCGGTGCGCGGATCCATGAAGACGCTGGGGCTGGAGACGATGCGAGCCTGCTGCGGTGCGGCGAGGGGCACCTTGATGACGTCGATGCGGAAGAGCGAGGTGTTGGGATCCTTGTCCGGAGCTTCATTCGAGCAGCCGGCAAGCTCTTCTTTCTGCCGGACGAAGGAGGTTCCCGAGACGTAGATGTAGACGTTGTCCTTATCGTTCGGGTCGACGACGAGGGTGTGGGTATGGGAGCCACGGCAGGTCTGCACAGCGCCTACCTGCCTGGGGTTTCGGATATCGGAGATGTCGAAGATTCTGACGCCGCGAAAGCGATCGGGGCTGGCGGCGGGGAGCGGGTGTTCCTTCTCATGTCCGGGGGCGGGCGGAGGCGGAGGAGGGAAGCCCTGGGTGCCGCAGTCCAGGCGTCCGTTTGGCATCTCCACCGACATGAAGAGCAGGTTGCCGTAGACGGAGACGTCGCCCTGACCGCCGGGGCAGACCAGCGAGGTGATCAGCGAGACCTTGGCGGGGTCGGAGATGTCATAGAAGTTGACGCCGTAGAAGTTGCCCTGGAAGAGGTGGTTGCCCTGGAAGGCGAAGTCGGAGTTGGCGAAGGCGAGCTGCGCGATAACCAGGCGCATGGGAGCGGGCATCTTCGTGTTGCCGCTGATGCCGAGCAGATTCAAGGTTTTCTGCACGGCGGGATCGTCCGGGTTTGTGGATGCGAGCTGAAACGCATTGGGCTTCTTGAGGAAGTCGATATGCTCGAGACCCATGGCGGATTCGCCGGCGTCGTAGAAGCCGGGCTTCAACCCGACGCGAGGATCGTTGGTGGTGGACCCGGTCATTCCCGGGGGAAGAGGCGAGGCGGGAGGAGGAGCGAAGGGGTTGTCTTCTGCGGGAGCGGGTTTGGCGGCGGGGGTTGCGGATGGTGGCTGGGTGGCGCGTTTGGGCCTTCAGGGCGGAACACATCATCGCCACGGCGAAGGTCGCAGCGGCGAAACGAACAGAAAGAGCATGCACACGGTTCATCGATTCTCCTTCAACATGTTCTGCATGATTTTGATCTCGGCCCGCTGCGTGTTATCCGCATCGGTGGCAAAGTCGAAGAGTTCGGCGTCCTGGCCGGCGCCGGGGTTGTCGAACAGGTCCTTCACCATGATGAGTGCGCCGTTGTGGTGCTGAATCATTCCGGTGAGGAAGAGGTAGTCGAAGCTGGCGCCGCTGGCGTGGCGCAGGGCATCCATCTGCTGCGGCGTGAGCATGCCGGGCATGGGGTGCATGGGGTTGCCGTGGAGGTCCATATCGGGCATGCCGGGCATGGCCATGGAGTCTGGCTGGCCGCGCGCCAACAGCCACCGCTGCATGAACTTCATCTCGTCCGACTGGGAGAGGCTGATGCGCGCGCCGAGGGTGCGGATCTCTGGATTCCGGGTGTGGGACTGGATGAGCGCGGTCATCTCGACGGCCTGCGCGTGATGCATGATCATGCCTTGCATGAACTCGATGTCGGCGTGCGAGGCCGGTGGCAGGATGCCGGTGGTGGATGGCGGGAGGGTTCGGCTGGGAGTGCCGGGTGCGCCGGGCTGGACGACGGGCGCGGGGTTTGATTGAGGCTGTTGAGCGAGTGCCGGCAGCGGGAGGCCGAACCACAGGATGGCGGACGCGAAGCAGGCGCAGGGAAGCGGGCGCACTCCCAGGAGGGTGGGCGTTTTACGCTGGCGGCCAGGAAGGGTCTGCTTCAACGTGCGCGCGGGATCAGACATATTGGATCGCTTCACGGTATCACAGACACCACGATCGCAACACTTCGAAAGATGGCGATGTTCAGGGGGGATCGGGCGCGGTGGGATTCTGGCGGCCGGCGTGGGGATTCGACGTGAGGCGGTAGGGTGTGCCGGGGAGCGGTCTTGGCGTCCGTCAGCCGGGACTGCGAAAGAGACGGTCAGGATGGGTCTCACCGGATATCATGGAGGTGATGATGTTTCATCCTAATAAGATTTCGATTGTTGGTTCGTTGGTGGGCCTGGCTGCCGTACTGGTATGGCGCGTACGCGAGGGGCGGACGGCCGTCTCCACCCCGAAGATTGTGATTCCTCCGCTGGGCATGGCAACGGGGTTTTCGATGTTCATTGTTCCGGCGTTTCGGATCCCCTGGACGTGGGGGGTGGCGGCGTTCCTGATTGGCTCCGTGGTGCTGGCGTATCCGCTGCTGCGCACGTCGCGGCTGGTGCGGCAGGGCGAGGACATTATGATGCAGCGTTCGACTGCATTTTTCAGTGTGATCCTGGTGCTGGCGGCGGTGCGCATCCTGGCTCGCGGCTATTTTGACACGTTGTTGACGGTGGAGCAGTCGGGCGCGTTGTTCTTTGTGCTGGCGTTTGGAATGATTGTGCGCTGGCGCTTGAACATGCTCATGGAATACCGCAGGCTGACGGCGGGCAACTGAATCTCCACATGCATTGGGTAGATGGTACAAACGGGGAGCGGTGGAGAGCGCATGTTGCGATGGATCGAGCGGGGATTAGCGGGGTTCGGGTTGCTGGTGATTGTCTCGATCGCCGTAGTGTGTGCAACCTACGAGACGGTTCCATCGCGTAACTGTCACCTGACGCACTTTGACACGATCATCGTGCTTGGATCGCCGGCGCTGCCCAGTGGCCAGCCTTCTCCGGAGGAGCGCGACGCGGGTGGGCGAGGGCGTGAAGGAGTTCAAGGCGGGACGAGCCGGGCACATGATCTTCACGGGGGGAGCTGCCGAGAACAATATCGTCGAAGGGCGAGTGATGGCTGGGCTTGCCGAGGCGGAGGGCGTGCCCGCGGACGATATCGTCATCGAGGGGCAATCGCAGAACACCATCCAGAATATCTACTTCAGCAACCAGATCATGCAGCAGAAGGGCTGGAACAGTGCGGAGGTGGTGAGTTCGCCGAGCCATCTTCCCAGGGCCGGATTGATACTGGAGCACTATCACTTTCAGTGGATGGAGCATGCGGCGGGCTGGCCACCGGAGTATAGCCGGCGATGGATTGCTACGTTGTATGCCGAGGAAGTTGCCGAGACGATGGTGTTGCGCTGGCACGGGTTTCCGCCGACCCCTTATCTGCCGCTGCGATAGCGTTCGAAGGCTGGCAGTTGGGCTATTGTGCCTGCCACCGTGCCGGTGAAGGGAATCCGAGGAGATGCCGGCTGAGCGATGCGACGGCGCGCCCGGCCCCCCAACTTGGGTCTCAGAAATTAACATTCGATTTCTTGCCAAGAGCCATCCAGGGTCTTTACGTTTCCATATCGCACGGATTACGATCCGGAGACACCGTGGGAGGAGGGCAGGCAATGTCAGTCACCATCAATGGGACCCCTTGCGCGATCCAGCCAGAAGAGCGGCTCATCGACCTGATCGAACGGAACGGCGTTGATGTTCCCCACGTCTGCTATCACCCTCAGCTGGGACCGATCCAGACCTGTGATACCTGCATGGTGGAGGTGGACGGCAGGCTGGTGCGGGCCTGTGGCACGTTGGCGTCGGAGGGGATGAAGATCGATGACGGAATCGGCTCGAGCGCTGGCAGCGCAGCACGAGGCGTTCGATCGGATTCTCGGCAATCATTTGCTGTACTGTACGGTCTGCGACAACAATAACGGCAATTGCACGGTGCACAACACGACCGCGATGCTGAAGGTGGAGCACCAGCAGATTCCGTATCGGCCCAAGCCGTATGCCGTGGATATGTCCAATCCCTTCTATCGCTACGATCCGGATCAATGCATTCTGTGCGGCCGTTGCGTGGAGGCCTGCCAGACGCTGCAGGTGAATGAGACGCTGAGCATACGGTGGGAGGATGAGCATCCGCGGGTATTGTGGGATGGCGGCGCGCCCATTGGCGAATCCAGCTGCGTCTCCTGCGGCCACTGCGTGACGGTATGCCCGTGCAACGCGCTGATGGAGAAGTCGATGCTGGGCGAGGCGGGCTACTTCACGGCACTCCCCAAGGGCGCGCTCAACAGCATGATCGACGTGGTGAAGGGCATTGAGCCGGAGGTGGGTTACGGCGCGATTCTGCAACTTTCCGAGGTGGAAGCGACCATGCGGACGGCGCACACCAAGCGGACAAAGACGGTGTGCACGTACTGCGGGGTCGGCTGCAGCTTTGATGTCTGGACGAAGGATCGCCACATCCTGAAGGTGGAGCCGTCGGAGGGTGCGGCCAATGGTGTTTCCACGTGCATCAAGGGCAAGTTTGGCTGGGACTACGTGAACAGCCCTGATCGTCTGACGCAACCGCTGATCCGGGAGGGGGAGACCTTCCGCGAGGCGTCGTGGGAAGAAGCGCTGAGCCTGGTGGCGAGGCGGTTCACAGAAATTAAAGCGGCTACCGGTCCGGATTCGCTGGCGTTCATCTCTTCGTCGAAGTGCACGAACGAAGAGAGCTACCTGATGCAGAAGCTGGCACGGGCCGTGATCGGCACCAATAATATGGACAACTGCTCGCGCTACTGCCAGGCGCCGGCGACGACGGGTCTATTGCGCACGGTGGGCTACGGTGGGGATTCCGGATCGATCTCCGATATTGCGCAGGCGGGGTTGGTGCTGATTGTGGGGAGCAACACGGCGGAGAGCCATCCGGTGCTGGCGACGCGTGTGAAGCGGGCACATAAGATGCATGGGCAGAAGCTGATTGTCTCGGATCTTCGGGAGAACGAGATGGCGCGGCGTGCGGATATCTTCCTGCATCCCCGGCCGGGGACGGATCTGATCTGGCTCTCCGCGGTGACGCGCTACATCCTCGATCAAGGGCTGGCGGATCAGAAGTTTATCGACACGTGGGTGAACGGGGCGAGCGCGTATCGCGAGAGTCTTGAGCCGTTCACGATGGAGATGGCGAGTCAGCGCTGCGGAATTCCGATCGAGACGCTGACCACGGTTGCGCACATGATCGCGGAGGCGAAGGGGGTGTGCATCCTGTGGGCGATGGGCGTGACGCAGCACACCATGGGGTCGGACACATCGACGGCCATCTCGAATCTGCTGCTCGCAACTGGAAATTATATGAAGCCGGGGACGGGCGCTTATCCCTTGCGCGGACACAACAACGTGCAGGGTGCGAGCGACCACGGAGCGATGCCGAACTTTTTCCCCGGCTATCAGAAGGTCGATGACCCGGAGATTCGCGCGAAGTTCGAAAAGGGCTGGGGCGTGAGTCTGCCGCCGAAGCCGGGGCTCGACAACCACCTGATGATCGACGCGATTCACGATGGCCGGCTCAAGGCAATGTACGTGTTTGGCGAAGAGATGAGCCTGGTCGATTCGAATGCGAACTATGTGCAGGATGCGCTGTCGAAGCTGGACTTCTTCGTGATGCAGGAGATCTTCTTCAGCGAGACCTGCCGGTTTGCGGATGTGATTCTGCCGGCGTGCCCGAGCCTGGAGAAGGAGGGCACGTTCACCAGCACGGAGCGGCGGATTCAGCGGCTGTATGAGGTGTTTGAGCCGCTGGGGGAGAGCCGGCCGGACTGGAAGATCATCCAGGATATTGCCAACCGGCTGGGCGCTGGATGGAAGTACGAACATCCTGGCGAAATCTACACGGAGATTGCGTCGCTGACGCCTCTGATGGCGGGCGTCACGTATGAGCGTCTGGAAGGGTACAAGACGCTGCAGTGGCCCGTGGCGGAGGATGGCAGCGATCAACCGCTGCTGTATACCAAGGTATTCAACTTTCCGGATGGCAAGGCGAAGTTCTTTGCGGTGCCGTGGACGGAGCCGTCGGACCAGGAGAATGCGGAGTATGATCTTCACCTGAACAATGGGCGCCTGCTGGAGCACTTCCATGAAGGCAATATGACGTACCGGACGGAGGGGATTCGCGAGAAGACGCCGTGCACGTTTATTGAAGTCTCGCCAGAACTTGCGGTGGACCGGGGTATCCAGACGGGGAGCTGGGTTCGACTGACGTCGCGGTACGGCAAGGTGAAAGCGCAGGCGGTGATCACGACGCGCGTGCAGGGCAAGGAGCTATACATGCCGATGAACTCGACGGAGGAGCCGGTCAACCGGCTGACCAGCAGTCATACCGACAAGGTAACGCATACGCCGGCATACAAGGAGAATTCGGTACAGATGCACTTGCTGGGCGAGACGGGCCCGAATCCTCTTCCGCCGACGAACTCGCGCTTTGGGCATCCGACGCCGCAGGCGGGTGTCGAGGTAGAGCGCAAGTGGAAGCGTGCGGACTATCGCGAACCTGGCCATGATCTCGTTCAAATACGGACCCACTAAACGCGCAAAGCCGAAGGAGAAGGAAGATGGCTCGACCGATATCCCTGGAGTTACCGCCCCGTGATCCTCGCCTGGAGCTACGCAAACGGCTGGATGAAGCTCCGGTGGAGTATGCCGAAGCGCTGCTCGACTCGTACGAATTGCTGCAACAGATGCACGACCACGGCGTCTTCGATCTGCTGCGCGGCGCGATGGGTGCAAGCGACAAAGCGATTGAATCGATATCGGATGCAGCGAAATCGGAGGAGTCGATTCGCGCGATTCGCAATGCCATCATTCTTGGCAAGATGCTCGGCTCCATCAATCCGGATGTGCTGCAGTGCATTGCCGCGGCCACCGCGGAGACGCTTGGATGTTACGAGAAGCCAGTTATTGAGCCGCCGGGCCTCTTTTCGTTGCTGAGCCAGTTCCGTCACAAGGAGCTTCGCCGAAGCATGGCGCTGATCAATCGCTTTCTGGAGACGCTCGGTCAAGCAGATCAAGTTGCGAAGGCCAACACCGAGTGTTAGAAGCAATTCAAGAAGCAACAGGGAGGAATTGAATGTCGAATCGCTGGGGAATCGCAGCAGCAGGCTTTCTTTTGCAGATGGCTCTCGGGGCGGTGTATGCGTGGAGCGTCTTTCGGACACCGCTGGTGAAGCAGTTTCACTGGTCGATCTCGGACGTAACGCTGACCTTCACGATCTGCATCTTCGTTCTCGGCGTCGCTGCGTTCTTCGGCGGCCTTTGGTTGAACAAGGTCGGACCCGCGCGTCGTCGCGCTCACGGGTGGATTTCTCTATGGCCTGGGCGTGTTTCTGGCGAGCTTCTCAGCGTTCAAGCTGTGGTGGCTGTATCTAAGCTACGGCGTGATCGGCGGCATCGGCCTGGGCTTCGGGTACATCGTGCCGATTGCGGTGCTGGTGAAATGGTTCCCGGATCGCCGCGGACTGATCACCGGAATCGCAGTGGGCGGTTTCGGAGCGGGGGCGCTGGTGACGGCGCCGGTGGCGACTCGACTGATTCAGAGTGTGGGCGTTCTGCACACCTTCGCGTATCTTGGCGTGATCTATCTCGTCATTACGATGGCTACGGGATACTTCATGCAGAACCCTCCGGACGGATGGAAGCCGGAAGGATGGACGCCGAGCAGCCACGCAGAACCTGCAACGCGCGGCCAAGGATTACACGCTTGGCGAGGCGCTGAGCACCTGGCAATGGTGGGCGTTGTGGCTGCTGCTGTTTCTGAATACCTCCGCGGGCATTAGCCTCATCTCGCAGGAGTCGCCGATGTTTCAGGAGATCGCCAAGGCGAGCGTGATCGTCGCTGCGGGGATGGTGGGCATCGTCAGTATCGGCAATGCGGCCGGCCGCATCTTCTGGGCCTGGGTCTCCGATGGCATCACCCGGCGCTGGACCTTCGCGGTGATGTTCCTGATCCAGGTAGGCCTGTTCTGGATGCTGCCGAGCATTGGCTCCATCGCGCTTCTCACTGCGGTCTCGTTCGTCATTCTGATGTGCTATGGCGGCGGGTTCGGGACGATGCCGGCCTTCGCGGCAGATTACTTCGGATCGAAGAACGTTGGCCCGATCTACGGTCTGATGCTGACCGCATGGGGTACCGCAAGCGCATTTGGCCCGCTGCTCATCGCTCATATGCGCGAGGCCAGCGGGGCCTATGCGAGCGGCCTTCACGTCATTGCGGTCATCATGGCCGTTTCGATCTGTGCTGCCGATCATCGTCTCACCGCCCAAGGCGCAGCGAGCCTGAGCGCTCACGGCTGTTGAACGACATAGGAGTGCGTGCCACTGCCGATCGTCTCCGTCTTATGGTGGGGAGGATGACGGTCGCGGTGGTGTTCGCGGGAATGGTGATGGTGAAGCGGTGCTGGCTTTGCTTCCAGTCGGAGACGATGGTGCCGTAGTCGGAGTCGTACTCGACGTGCAGCGCGGGAAGTGATGGGTCGAAGTGGGGTTCGATGGTGAGGTGGTGGAAGCCTGGCCCAGTGGAGTCGGTGTCGATGCCTGCGGCCCGACGGTAGACCCACGCCATCACGGAACCGAAGGCATAGTGGTTATAGGAGTTCATGCTGGGATCGCCGGTGTCGCCATTCCAGCGCTCCCACCAGGTGGTGGCGCCCTTCTTGACCATGTATCCCCAGGAGGGGTAGGTCTCTGAGAGCAGTAATTTGAAGGCAAGATCGGTCTGATGATTGGCATCCAGGACGAATAGCAGGAAGGGTGTGCCGAGGAAGCCGGTGGTAAGGTGATCGCCGTGGGCGTGGATGTTGTTTACCAGGCGATCGACCATGCTGGCCCGCAGGGAGGCGGGTGCGATACCGGTGAACAGCGTGGCCAGATAGGCGGTTTGCGTATCGCCGGCGACGCTGCCGTCGTCCTTCACAAAGGCGGCACGGTAGGCGGCGGCGATGTGCTCATACTGTTGCTGATACTTCTCGGGCATCCGCGGGCCGATGCAGCGCGGTGGCCATCTCGGCCATATCGCGAACGACCAGAGCCCAGTAGGCGGTGTCGATGAGAGCGCGCGGCGTGTGTGCTGATCGGGTGCGAGCCAATCCGCATAGTTGTTGCCAACCGCGTTGCGGCGCACGAAGTCCGGATTGTTGGTGAGGATGAAGTCTGTCCAGCGCTCCATTGCCGGCCATGCATGCTCGACAACGCTGACGTCGCCATACTGCAGCCATGCGGCGTAGGGGATAAAGACGCCGGCATCACCCCATCCCGGGGCGCCAGGGCCGGGCCCAAGAATATTCGGGGAGACATCGGAGAACGCGCCGGCCGGGTTCTGCGCGTCGATCACATCATGCATGAACTTGTGCGTGAATGCGTCGATGTTGAAGTTGTAGGAGCCGGTGCGCCAGAAGGCTCCGGCGTCACCCATCCATCCCAGGCGCTCGTCGCGTTGCGGGCAATCGGTTGGAATCGAGACGAAGTTGCCGCGCTGGCCCCAGGCGCCGAGCTGGTTCATCTTGTTGAGGGTGTCGCTGGAGCTGGTCAGGCGAACGGTGGGCGGCTCGTCGAGGCTGTTGTAGACGAGGCCATCGATGGTCGCGAGCGTGGGTGGAGTTGCGGGCTTGGCCGCCGAGATAGGAGAGCTCGACGTAGCGAAAGCCGTGGAAGGTGAAGGCGGGCGTCCAGGTCTCTTCGCCGTCGCCGGAGAGAGCGTAGGTGTCGGTGGCGTCGGCGTTGCGAAGGTTCTTGGTATAGATGCTTCCGTCGGGGTTGAGTCGCTCGGCATAGCGCAGGCGCACGACCAGTCCCGCGCGGGCCGCGCACATGCAGACGCACATTGCCGACCATGTTCTGCCCCATATCGAAGACGAAGGGATGGTCGGCGTTGGCGGGGTCCATGCTGGATGGGGTGAAGCGTGAGGGTGGTGTGGATGGACGCATCGGGCTGGGCGGTGAGGGTCATGTCCGCATCCGGTGGTGTTCGCGGCGGCGGCATGCGTCCAGTGCGCGGCGTCGAAGCCCGGGCGTATCCCAGCCGCGCTGAACGAGACGCGCATCGTAGGATTCGCCGCCATAGATCTCGGAGAAGGTGATGGGCGCAGAGGCGGTCAGCCAGCTTGGGTCGGTGATGATGGTTTGATGGGTTCCATCGGCGAGGGTCACGTCGAGCTGCGCGCGCAGCAGGTTGGGGCCGGGCGTGGAGCGGTAGCCGATCCAGGTCATCGGTGAGCTATACCATCCGCCGCCCAGCATGACGCCGAGGGTGTTCGCGCCATGCTGCAGGAGGGAAGTGACGTCGTAGGTCTGATAGAGCGCGCGCTTATGGAAGTCTGTCCAACCGGGTGAGAGGAGGGTATGGGGAGCGACACGCTTGCCATCGATGAAAGCCTCGTAGGCGCCGAGCGCGGTGATGGTGAGTCGCGCCTCGCGAACATTCGAGGCGAGATGGAAGTCCTTGCGTAGTAACGATGCGTCGGTTGTGATGCGATCGGGCCCGGCAACGGGCTCCTGGCGGTCGGTGCCGATGCCGAAGTGCGCCGAGAGGGGGCCTGCAATCTCCGCGGCCTGCCAGGCACCGTTGGGGGTAGAGCGTCCCTGCCAGGTTGCGTCGCTCACGATGCGTTCTTCATTGCCATCGGCAAGGGTCACGTGAATGGCCGCAGCGATCGCAGCGGGCGCTTCCTTCGCTGGGGCATCGGTTTGATGGGAGATGACATCCAGCTCCACGTCGTTGTCTCCGGCATGGAGCAGGGAGGCGATCTCTTCGCGGTCGAAGGCGGCCCACTCATCGTGGTGGCCGGTCACGGTTCCGTTCACACGGGCTGTAAACTCACCGCGCACGAGCACATGCAGGCTTGCGGCTTCGGGCTTCGCATCGAGATGCAGCCGGTAGCGAAACTGCGCGGGTGTTTGCGGAGGGCACATGCAGCGGGTCTGAACCTGCGAGCCAGATCCAGCGGATGGCCTGGATCTCTGCTTCCTCCGCAGGGTCATTCCGCTGTGATCCATTCTGCCTTCCAATCGCCGGGATGCATCAGGCCCGTCTCAAACCATGCGGGTGCAGAGGCGCTTTGCTGACCGTGGTTATCCCACACGATCACCTTCCAGAGATAGCGATGCTGCGACACCAGGGGTGCGCCGGCGTAGACAACATCGAGCGACGCGGACGAATGCACGCGGCCGGAATCCCAGGCGTCCGATCTCCCGGGCACCAGCAGCTCCGCCCTGGACGCGACCAGCACCTCATAGGACGATTGCAGCCAGTTCGGCGTCTTCGCGTCGCTCCGCCAGGAAAAAGTGGGCTGCGGGGTGTCGATGCCCAGAGCTTCGATGCGCGCGTTGGTCTTGAGATGGACCGGTGCAGCGTGGGCACTGGCAACAAGGACGAGGAGGCAGGCAACCGCTTTATGCATTCAATAACTCTCCGCTTCAGACTGACAACATCATAGCCATTGGAGAGGAGGAATAAATGCCGGTGTGCTCTTGCGCGTTCAGTTCGCGGGTCCGTCTTTGGATTTCAAATGGGAAATTTGTTCACGTAACACCTCTGGAATGTAGAAGTGGAAGAACTGGCCGGCATCGGAGTGGAGGCAAACATTCGCATTGGGTGTTCCAGGTACCACGCGCGTGAAGCCCTTATCGTCAACGTGAAGGTGCATCGACGTGGTGGGGCAAAGACCGGGATCGATGACGACCGCGACCGCCATCGCATCAAACAGTATGGGGGTGAGGTGCGGCGGGAAGGCTACCCATTGCCGGTAGAGCTCAGTGAGCGCGTCTGTCGAAGGAGTGTGCTGGGCGAACAGGGTCGCACGCAGGGGAGCTTCGAGTCTCAGTTGTGTAGAATCCAGTGGCATCATGTCGATGGGCACGCCCGAGGCAAAGAGCTCTCGCGCCGCCGGGATATCCATCTTGATGTTGTATTCCGCATCCGGTCCGCGGTCAGGCATATCGCCAAGATCTCCATAGCCTTTCCGAATGGATCCTCCCATCATGACGACTCGTTTGAGATTGCGAAAGGTCGCGGGGTCTCTCTCGATCAGTGCACCGACGTTACTCAGCGGTGCGAGCGAAATGAGGGTAACCTGGCCGGGATTTTTGTGGATGGCGTCGAGGATGAAGTCAATGGCACTCGGCCATCCATTGGGAGGCTCTGGATACGCGCGTGCCCAGCCAGCCTGCGTGAATGCGGTGCCAAATGGAGTTTCGGGCCCCGCGGCTACGGGAATATCTTCGTGACCCGTTTCTTGGAGGAAGCGTGCGACGAGTCGGGCACGCAGGTTGGTGTCGCCCCATGCGGTCGTCACGCCGAGAATCTGCAGGTGATGATTCGAAAGGGCGAGCGCGAGAGCGAACGCGTCGTCGATATCATCGCCGATATCCGTATCGATGATGACCTTTTCCGGAGCCGGAGCCGGAGCCGGAGCCGCAGATGCAGGCTCTGAGCGCTGTCCCGACGCGCGTGTAACAGGTCCGCCCAGCACAACCATCGTCAGCAAGGCGGTGACCAGGAGATTCGCAGTTGCTTGTTGCCCCACCCTCATTGTCAGCCTCATCGTTGTCCCCCATCGGTCGCTGATCCGGTCACCTTCCAAGACCGATTGCCGACCCGCAACTCTTGCAGGTCTGCACTCCGGCTAGCTTTGATTCGCAAAACCAATGCTGGTGTTGTTTCCGTTTATTCACAACGGAACAGCCGGATTTACATTCCTGTGACGTTTTGTTCATCGAATCGCGCATCGTGGACTGTCACGATATCACTCGTTCCAGATATGTCGTATTGCGCTTGCCATGTTGTGGCCGCATGCCTTTTCTCCTAATGGAGCCGAAGGCGCGTGTCCAAGGGGGCTGGCGTTTCCTGGTAACCGAGTAAACCAAATTCATCTCCACTCGAGGTGCCGTTGGCAGCTCCATGCGAAGCCTCGGCTTAGGCGTGGGAGGCCAACCTGCCTCCAAACGCAGCATGCAGTTACAAGACATCTCTCGCAAGAAGGGAAGTATCGGTGAATTTTTTCGAATCAAGAATTTCTGGCCACTGGATGCAACAGAGCATCCGGGTGATTGCAATCGCTTCTTTATTTCTTACGCTGCCCAAGATGGGGATCGCCCAATCGACGATTCAAACTGTCACGGCGGATGACAACCAGGCTAGCTCGCAGATGGCAGGGGCGGCGCTCGAAGGCAACATTGTGGACGCCAAGGGCGGTCTGATTGCGAAGGCGACGATCGTCGTCCGCAACGACGCCAACGGCCGCATCAAGACAACTACCGCCGATGCGGCAGGGCACTTCAGCATCGCAGGTTTGGCGATCGGCACCTACACCGTCGATGTATCGGCGCCGGGATTTGCTGCCGGTACGCTCAAGAACGTACACGTGGCCGCGGATCACTCTGACAGCGTAGCGCTTACGCTCCAGATCGGTGCGGCAACGTCGGACATCACGGTAGAGGCGGATGCTACTGGATCGGTCGCGGCCGCGCTGGCGCCGATGGATGCGCTGCTCTCGGAGACCTCGGCGCGCACGGAGATTACCTCGGCGATGATCCAGAACTTCATGTCGCCGGTGGCCGACTTCGGTGAGGCGGTTGAGATGGCTCCGGGAACCTTTACCACCAACGGCAACGGTGTGGGTCTCGGCCAGTCGAGCACGTACTTTCGCGGCTTTCCCGACGGCGACTACGATATCGATTTCGATGGCATTCCGTTTTACGACACCAATTCACCCACCCATCACTCGTGGGCATTCTTTCCAGCGCAGTTCCTTGGCGGCATTGACTTCGACCGTTCGCCCGGAACAGCTGCCACCATTGGGCCTGCGCCGTTCGGTGGTTCCATTCACCTGCTTTCGAAGGACTTTCAGCCTCTGCAAAACATCCGTGGCGGGTTCTCGGGAGGTTCCTGGAATACCTATCTTTACGACGGTCAATATGACTCGGGCCCGTTTGGTCCTGGCCACAAGTTCAACATCGATATGGATGTGCACCACCTGCAGTCGGACGGCTACCAGACGTACAGCTATCAGACGTACAACGGCGGCGCCATCAAGGTCCTGTACCAGCTCTCGAACCAGACGACGATTACTGGTTTCTCAGGTGTGATCTGGGTGGATGCGAATGTGCCGCACGTCGCGGCGACTCGCTGCGAGATGTACGGTCCCACGGCGGCGTACAGCTGCACCGGCACACTCGCCCCCTTCGCGGCCTCCGGCATCAACTACGGTTTGAGCAGCAACTCTGATCCCGTCAACTACAACGACTACAAGTACAACTTCTACCATGTGCCCACCGACTTTGAGTATGTGGGAATTCACAAGATCTTCGGGCACGGCTTCGTCCTCGACACCAAGCCGTACACGTACAACTACGACAACACCCAGAAATACACGAACGCCACACCCATCACGGAAGCCACGACCATCAATGGATCCAAGACCTATGGCCCGCTCGATCTGCCGATCGAGCCATGCGATGTTCCGATAACGAAGAAGGGCGTTACCGCGATTCCCTGTGCCGTCGACAAGTACAACAGCTATCGCAAGTACGGCGAAACCTCGGAGCTGGACCAGGTGTCGAAGTACGGCGTGCTGAAGGCTGGCTTCTGGTATGAGTGGGCTAAGACCAATCGTCATCAGTTCCCGACCGATCCTTTGAACAACTGGGCGGATCAGGCGCTGAGCAACTTCAGCGAAAAGTTCAACACCAATTCGTACCAGCCCTTTGCCGAGTATCAGTACCACGTGACGAAGAAGCTGGATGTCGATGCTGGCGTGAAGTTCTCGTACTACACGATTGCCACGCAGCAGTTCGCAGATGATGGCAAGACCATTGGTGGTCTGGGCACGAACAACCCGGACAGCTTCGTCACCAATGGCGGCAGCTACTTCTCCACGCTCCCGTCTGCGGATATCAACTACCGCGTCAAGCGGAACTGGTCGGCGTACGTGCAGGTTGCCCGCGGCAGCATCGTTCCTCCGTCCAGCGTCTTTGACTACGCGCAGGGAACGACTCCCGGCTCGTTCGTGCCGGTAGCCACGTTGCCGAAGCAGCAGCTCAACACCACGTATCAGACGGGCACGGTGCTGAAGCTCAAGCGGGCGACACTGGATGCGGACTACTACCACATCCACTTTGAGAACAGCTACTCCTGCGAGACGACCACGTCAGAGGGAGATGACCAGGCCTGCTTTCTGCAGCCGAGCTCAACTAGCGAGGGAGTCGAAGGGGAGAGCAACCTCTACTTCGGCAAGGGCCTCAGCCTTTACCTGAATGCTACGTACGGCAAGGCCTTCTATAAGGGCACGTTGGCGGCTACTGCCACCGGCGCCAATGCTGCCACGGCCCCGGTGCTCAACGTGTCGGCGCCCTCCGGTCAGAATGTTCAGAACACGCCATCCGATACCGAAACCGAAGGCGTGACCTACCAGCACGGAGCCTTCGATCTCGGCCTGTTCAACAAGCGTATCGGGATGTTCTACATTGATAACGGCGCATATCACGATCAGTACGCGGTCAACCCCTTTACGTTGACGAACCTGTTCCTCAACTACACCATTCGTACGGGTGGGAGATTTGATCAGACCAAGGTTCGCCTCAGCTTCAATAACCTCTTCGATCAGCACAGCGTAACGGGAAATACCCCGGTTGGAACCGTAAACCTTGCAACGCTGACTCAGACAGTCAACGGCGTGACGTACAGCTATACGGATCCGTTCGCTACGCTGGGCCCCACGCCGTACAACGGAGGGGACAACATTACCATCCTGCCGGGGCGCAGCATCATGCTTTCGGTGATCTTCGGCTTCAATCCTCACAAGCACTAACGCGCAACGCAACCTCACGGACCCACCCTGCAGCGGAGATGCTGCAGGGTGGGCTTTTGTTGCTGGCGAGGGTTGTCCTGGACGGCTGCCTTGCGGAAGATCGAGGCGCGCGCTCGCACTATTGAACTCGCGATGATTCGCCGATACGTTCCCTGTGGAGCTTCGATTGCCCGGGGGCGTGTGAATGAAGTGTTTGTCGACGTGCAGGTATGCTCGTGCAACGGAGAAGGAGGGCGGGATGCTGCGGGTGGCCGGAGCCCTGCGGCTGGCCGCTGCCCTGCAGCGTGGCCTGGCATGCCTGGTGGCGGGGACCGCGGGGTGCATGGCGATTCCATCGTGCGGGCAGGTGAATGCTCAGTTCCAGACGGTTCCGCGTTCGCTGATCACGCACAGCGTGGACCGCGCCGAGAGGGCGGAGGTGCCGGGCGCGTTGCGCGCGAAGGCTGGATCGCTGCGAGATATGGGCGAGGCGGACGTGACGCTGCCGATGGAACACGTTCAGCTTCGGCTGCGCCGTCCCGCTGAGCGCCAGGCCGCCTTCGACGCCGCGGTCGAAGCGCTGCATACCTCTGGCAACCCGAGCTATCACCAAGTGGCTGACGCCGTCGGTCATTGGCGCCGAGTTCGGGCTCTCCGGGGTCGGACATCGCCACACTCACCTCGTATCTCGAGTCCGAAGGTTTCACCGATTAACTTCGTCTCGCCCGGCAACAATCTCATTGACTTTACGGGCACCGCCGCGCAGATCGAGCACAGCTTT
Organism: uncultured Acidobacteriaceae bacterium; assembly: GCA_963762375.1. Lineage (GTDB taxonomy): Bacteria > Acidobacteriota > Terriglobia > Terriglobales > Acidobacteriaceae > Granulicella. Next base: position 125,905 of record CAVXKP010000019.1, on the reverse strand, counting down.
CAAACCCGGATCCACAGCGTACAGATGGCGAACGGGGAGCTCAAGTACGCGGCCGTCAAGACTGCATCCATTCCGGCGGCACTCGCGCCGGCGGTTGCCGGGTTTCGTCTCGCTGAGCAATGCCTCGGTGCCCAAACCGCTGCTTCGCAAGCCGCTGCCGAGGAGCAAACCGCTGCCTATCTGGCACAAGCGCGCGGCTGGTGCCGCAAAATACCGAGCTCATCGACAGGAGCACCTACTACAACGTCGGCCCCCAGGACTTCTACACCATCTACAACGAGACGCCGTTACTCACGGCGGCAAGTCCGGTGAATGGCATGGGGCAGACGATTGCGCTGCTCGAAGAGAGCGACATCCATACGGCCGACGTCACGGCGTTTCGGACGATGTTCAAGGTTACGCCCAATACGCCTGCACTCACGGTGCTGCATGGGGCGGGAGCGTATAGCTGCGGCGACCCCGGCATCGCTGAATAGCAATGCCGACGACGAGGAAGGCGAAGCGATCCTGGATACAGAGTGGGCTGGAGCGGTCGCACCCGACGCTAGCCTGCTCGTCATGTCCTGCGCCAGCACCAATGCCACCGCTGGCATCTTTCTATCCGCCGAGGCGGTGATCTATAACAATCTCGCGAGCTCGATGAGTCTGAGCTACGGCGAGTCCGAAGAGGATCTTACCCCCGCGGAGGAAGCCACGATCAGCGACCTCTGGGAAGAGGCGGCCGCACAGGGTGAGACGGTTGTTGTCTCCTCGGGAGACAGTGGCTCGGACGCTGCGGATCAAGGCTCTGCCGTTGCACTCCATGGGCTCAACGTCAATGGGTTCTCCTCCACGGCCTACAATGTCTCCGCCGGCGGCACCGACTTTCAAGACGCGTATAACCAGGGCCTGAGCGACACGGCGTTCCAGGTCTCCACCTTTTGGAACGCGACCAACACTGCGGGGGAGAGCTCGGCCAAGGGCTATGTTCCAGAGACCACCTGGAACGACACCTGCGCCGGCAGTCTCGCCAGTTACTACGTCACCGGCAGCAGCAGCCCGACCGCCTTTTGCGATACCGCGACCGGTTACAGCGACTACCTCGCGCCGGTGGGCGGTGGTGGTGGCAGCAGCGCGATCAACGCGCTTCCATCCTTTCAGAATGCGTCCGTCTACGGCTTGCCGGCAGGCGTGGGATATCGGATGCTGCCGGACATCTCGCTCTTTGCCTCCAATGGATTTTGGGGACATCTGCTGAACTACTTTGAGTCGGACGTGAGCGGGACCGCGTTGCAGTTCGGCAGGCGGAACCTCGTTCGTCGCGCCGCAACTCGCCGGCGTCTTCGCACTCATTAACGAAAGCACCGGTGAGCGCCAGGGGCAGGCCGACTACGTGCTCTACACCATGGCGGGCATTGGAGTACGGCACGGACACGCCCACCGGCGCCTGCAATGGCAGCGGCGCGCTGGGCACCGGCAGCACGGGCTCACTGCCCGACAGCAACTGCATCTTCCACGACATTGAAACCGGCAACATCTCTCAGCCGTGCAGCACGAACTCGGTGAACTGCTACGTCGATAGCGGGAGTTATGGAATCCTTGCCACGAACCCGTCAACGAACCTATCGACGAACCCTCCCGCACAGGCCGCCTATTCTGCTGGCGAAGGCTATGATCTGGCTACGGGGCTTGGCTCGATCAACATCACCAATCTGGTGGACAACTGGCAACGCACGAACAAGAGTGCGTTGTTCACGCCGGCGGTCACGCTCGCCACCAGCCTCGCCTCGTATACGTATGGTGTGCCCACGGCCATCATCTACACAGCGACGGTCTCGGGTACGGGCAGTTTTCCTACCGGATCGGTCGCGTTCTCTGGTTCGCCGGCCATTGGAGCGATAGGTGCTGCGAACGAGTTGTCGATCAGCGCCGGATGTGAGGATGCAGGCAACTGCACCGAATCCACGACACAGTCGTACCTGCCGCTGGCTACGCTTGCCGGCGGGAGCTACACGATTACCGCTACCTACAGCCCGACGAACGAAAACTACACCGGCGGATCCGGCGCAATCGGTCTCACGATCAACAAGCAGAGTCCCACTCTCGTCGCGAACAACGCCAGTACACCCTTCGGCAACGCGACCGTACGACTCACGGCGATGCTGTCCTTTACTGGAGCGGGCGACGTCCCCACGGGTGGCGTGAACTTCAGCGTGAACGGCGGCAGCGTCGTCCCTGGCGCATGCAATGGAACTACGTCGCCCATCACCTGCACGGCAAGTTACCCCGTCGCCTCTCTGGCCGCGGGAAATTACCGGATGAGTGTCAGCTATCCCGGCGATGTGAACTACAACGCGATCGGACCCGTGACCGCCGCCGTGTCCGTGTACAGCAATCCTTCTGCCCTGAGATTTACTGTTGCGAGTCCGCAGCACACGATGCTGCCTACCATCGATTTATCCGCATACTCCAATAACACCTCCGGGCCTCTTACCTTCTCTGTTGTCTCGGGTCCTGCAACTGTCCAGGGCTCGGTTGCCACACTCACCGGCGCCGGAACGGTCGAGCTCGAGGTCAGCCAGGCGGCTGGCACCGTCTACAGCCTTACGACCGCGACCACGACATTTACGGTGCTTGCAGGGAGTATCTGGATTGCGGACTCTGGCGGGGGTATCAGCATCTTCGACCTGCTTGGCAACAGTATCTCGACCCGTTCCGTATTCGGAGCTACAGGGGCCGGCACGATCGCAACGCCTCAAGGAGTGGCGTTCGACAGCAGCGGCGATCTCTGGGTGGCGAGCAGCGCTGGCGTCAGCGAGTTCAACCGCTACGGCGCTGCCAGCACCTCGATTCCGCTCACGGTCGGAGGCGTCTCGAACCCGCTCTCTCTGGCCATCGACGGCGACGGCACGGTGTGGGTGGCGAACGCGAATGGCAGTGTCAGTGCCATCTCGCATACCGGCACAGCGCTCTCGCCAGGTACGGGCTATGCGGTCGGCGCGCATGCTTCCACATCGGGTGGCATCGCCATCGATCTTTCGGGCAACGTCTGGGTGACCAACAACGCCGGCAATACGGTCACGGAGATGCTTGGAGCCGCCGCCCCGGTTGCACCGCTCTCTACTTCGCTGGCGAACCACACCGTGGGGGGCAAGCCATGAGCTTTCGTCTACAACGCACGAGGTTACTCGTCATCCCCGATGCGCAGGCGATCTTGAAGAGCTCCATGCATGGCGGGCTCACGTTGTTGACGGCTTCCCTGGCACTCTGTATCCCGCTTGGCGGCTGCGGGGGCGATAGCAGCAAGTTGGCCACCGCTCTGAGCGGCACTCCGCAAACGGTGAGCATCTCGGGTCGCGTGATGAGCGGCCAGCAGCCCATCGGCTCCGCCAGCATCCAGCTATACGCCGCTGGCAGCAGCGGCTACGGCTCGGCGTATCTCTACCCGGTTGGCACGTCGCTGCTCGGCAATCACGTCATCACGACGGCCGGTAGCGGGGAGTTCAATATCAGTGGCGACTACAATTGTCCCTCCAGTTCCACTGAGGTGTACATCGAGGCGATTGGGGGTGTTGCCATTGCGGGCCAGGCCCCGAATCCCAACATCCTCATGATCGCCGCGCTCGGGCCTTGCGGAAGTCTTCCCAGCCTCGGTTCCATTACCATCAACGAGCTGACGACGGTGGCTTCGGTGTGGGCACTCGCTCCGTTCATGACGGGGCCTACCAATGTCGGCACCAGTCCAGCCAATAGCGTTGGCCTGCGCAATGCCTTCGCGGCGGTCGGCAAGTTGGTCGATCCCGTCGAGGGCGCGCTCGGTGGCCCGGCCCTGCCGCCGGGTGCTTCTATTCCCGCCGCTGAACTCAACACCCTCGCGGATATCATCGCCTCGTGCATCGACACCTCCGGCGGCGGGACGGCGGGTGACGGAAGCGCCTGCGGCAACCTCTTCGCGCTGGCTGTTTCCTCCACCGGTGTCCCGCCTGCCGATGTGGTCACCGCGGTATTGAACATCGCGCACAATCCAACGCGGAATGTCGTCGGGTTGAACAAGCTGGCAGGCGCCGCAGGGCCGTTCCAGCCGATCCTGCCCGCAGCGCCCGTCGCCTGGACGATGGCCATCCAGTACGCGGCGGCGGGACTCTCGGCGCCCACCGGCATCGCGGCGGATCCATCCGGCAACCTCTGGGTGACCAACGCGGTTGGCCAATCGGTGACGCTGCTCAATGCCTCGGGAGCGGTGACTGGAACTTACGCTGCGGGACAGGTTGGGAGCATCGCGATCGCCGTCGATCCAAGTGGAGATGCCTGGGTCGCGGGCACGGCGCCCGGCTCGCTGCTGGAGGTCACGCCCTCGGGTAGCTTCACCAACCACGCCGGCGATAGCCTCACCATGGACAACTCCCTCGCCATCGACGGCTCTGGATATATCTGGGCGAGCGGCGCCGGAAGCGCGGTCAGCGTCTTCAACAACTCTGGAGCGCCGATCACGACGATGCACGATGCCACTTCCGGTCTCTCCAGTGGCCAGAGCCTCGCTATCACGTCGCAGTGATCTCTGAAGAGAGGTCTAGCGACTGGAGAGGAGGTTCTCGGGGAACAGGTCGCCAGATCCTTTCATCGTCCAAAGCCCACGACGATCCCTGCACCCAGCTGGAGGTCGTTCTGAACATTGTTGGTTCCATTGGGTAGTTGGGTGTGTTGCCAAGCTGCCTGCACTGCACGAATGGCGACGTGCCGCGAGAGCCGGTAGTCGAGTCCGCCGCCGGCTTGAGCCGCAAGGCTGTTAGCGCTGCTCTGGGAGCCTGTGACCGTTGGAAAGAGGCTCTTGAAGCCATTCGCCTCGCCGATCAGGCCTTCAACGTACACTGAAACGCGGTGATCCGCGTGCCAGCGGTAACGCGGCCCGAAGGTGGTGGTCACGATGGATAGAGGAATCGTGGTTCCATCGATCGCACTCGCATGCGTACCGGTGACATTTGCGGCGATGCCTAGACCGCGCCAGGTGTTGGTGCCAAGCTCGATGGATCCACCCTGCATCCAGAAACTATCGGAAGTTGCGGACCTCAGGGAGCGCTCGCCGGTGAAGGTGACGGCGAGATCGATCTTCGGTGACAGCGCGGCCTGCAGCTCCTGGGCGCGTAAGGCTGAAGCCGCGTGGAGCAGAAGGAGGCAGAGAGTGAATCGGGCAATCCTCGACAAATGGGACACTCCTCGTGTGGAACTCAATGGTGACGCATGCAGTCGACGGTCTCTACTGCACGGTCAACGTGACCGTGGTGCTGTGCTGCAGGACGAACCCATTGGAGCCAGCAGCTGTTCCTGTGACCGTGATGTTGTAGTTTTGCTGAGGCTGGGCAAAGAAGCCAGAATCGGTACCGCACCCGGTGATGCTGCCAAGTGCGGCCAGGCACAGCAGGAGGGTGAGGCTAAGACTGTATTGCGCTGAAGCTTCTTCAGTTGCTTGGCACGCTGACGCCATTTGCGCGTGAAGGGCAGGAGCAGAGCGCGAAGGCGATGGCGCCGCCTCCCATCGAGCGGCTGCGATCGCAGGGAACCCTGGCTGACGAGCGTTTGAACGGTCATGGTGAAGCTTGTCGGGTTCGTGCCCGGGGTGGCGGCCTGGGGGTGAAGGTTGCGACGGCCCCCGGGGGCAATCCCGTTGCGGTGAGAGTGATGGGAAAGTTGAAGGGCCCGAGCAATGGCGTCAGTGCAAAGTCGAAGGTGACTGGCCTTGCCGGGAACGACGGTCTGGCTGGCGGAGCCGGCTGGAGTTGCCCGGTTGCGGCGTCAGCGTGAGGCTGAAGTCTTCGACGACCTGAGGCAGCGGGGTGGAGGTGCTGGCGGTAAAGTTCGAATTGCCTGAGTAGACGGCGGTGATGGTGTCGGTGCCGGTGGGGAGGGTGGGGGTGGCGGCCAGGGCGGTGGCGCTTCCGGGGGCGAGGGTTTGGGTGCTGAAGGGGGTGCCGGCGGCGTCGAAGGCGACGGTGCCGGTGGGGGTGCCGAGGCCGGTGGGGGTGACGACGGCGGTGTAGGTGATGGGTTGGCCGGCCAGGGCGGGGTTGACGCTGGAGGTGAGGGTGACAGTGGTGGGGGACGACGGTTGCGGAGCCGGTGAGCAGGATGCTCTGGGGGACGATGCCGGTGCCGCTGAAGACTACCGAGCCGGTGGAGGGGCCGGCGGCTACGGGGAGGAGCTCGAGGTTCTGGGTGCAGCTGGCGCCGGCGGCGAGGGTGATGGGCGGGGCGGAGCAGGTGCCGCCGGTCGGCGGTGGTGAAGCCGGCGCTGGCGGTGATGGAGGAGACGGTGATCGAGGCGGTGCCGGTGTTGGCCAGGGTTACGCTCTGGGTGGGGCTGGGGACGCCGACGTCTTCGGCCGGGAAGGTCAGGGTTGGGAGCGTGCCGGAGCGCAGGCGCTGGTTGAGGCTGGTCGGCGATGGAGAGGTTGCCGGACGCGTCGGGTGCGACGGAGCGGGGGGAGTTGAGGATGGCCGCGGTGGAGAGGCCTGCGTCGCCGCCGTAGCCTTGCGCGCCGGAGCCCTCGATGGTGGCGATGGCGCCGTTGCCGACCTCGCGGATGCGCTGGTTGTCGGTGTCGGCGATGTAGACGTTGCCGGCGGCGTCTACGCTGACGCCGCTGGGCTTGGCGAGGGTGGCGGCGGCGGGCTGAGGCGCCGTCGCCGGAGAAGCCTGCGGTGCTGGTTCCGGCGAGGGTGGTGATGGTGCCGCCGCTGACCTCGCGGATGCGCTGGTTGAGGCGGTCGGCGATGTAGACGTTGCCGCTGGCGTCGACGGCGACGCCGGTGGGGGAGTCGAGGGCAGCGGCTGTGGCGGGTCCGCCGTCGCCGGCGTAGAGCTCCTCGCCGTCGCCGGCGAGGGTGGTGATGGTGCCGCCGCTGACCTTGCGGATGCGGTGGTTGTTGGTGTCGGCGATGTAGACGTTGCCGGTGGCGTCGACGGCGACGCCGCTGGGCAGGGAGAGCTGGGCGGCGGTGGCGGCGGCGCCGTCGCCGGAGAAGCCGGGTGTTCCGGTTCCGGCGAGGGTGGTGATGGTGCCGGCGCTGACCTCGCGGATGCGGTGGTTGTGGGAGTCGGCGATGTAGACGTTGCCGCTGGCGTCGACGGCGACGCCGGTGGGCGTGTCGAGCTGCGCGGAGGTTGCGGCGGCGCCGTCTCCAGCGAAGCCTTCGATGCCGGTTCCGGCGATGGTGGTGATGACGCCGCTGGTCGAGATCTCGCGAATGACGTGGTTATTTGCGTCGGCGAGGTAGAGGTTGCCGTGGGTGTCGTAGGCTACGGCGGCGGGGTTGGCCAGGGTGGCGGCGGTGGCCGGGCCGGTGTCGCCGGTGTAGCCGACGGTGCCGGTGCCGGCGGTGGTGTTCGCCGTGCGGCTGGGGGTTACGGTGAGGATGCCCTGGCCGTGCAGCGAGAGCGGCGAGAGCGAAGAGCAGAATCGCCGCGGAGGCTGCCAGGGTACGGGGTACACCCCCCCTCCCCCCCCCATACTTTTGTTCGTAAGTTCTGTTGTAATCAACGAGATACCGTATTTACATTGGCTGTAGAGTATTCCATTCAGGGGCTTTGCGGGCCAAGTACCCGAGGAAAGTTGCGTCTGAGGCCAGTTTTGGGCAGCTGCGGGAACAGGGAGCCGGGTGGAGCTCTGACTCGTGCTGGCTGCTTCTGACTCAAGTATAGACGGGCGTGTCAAGCGCTCTCGGCTGCCGGAGAGTTCGCAGGCAGAACGCGATTGGCGGTGGCGGTGTCATCCTCGGCTACCCCTTGGTCGCTGGAATATTCCATTTGTCGTTGCAGCGGTGTTTCATCCTTATGGTGAAGCCCATGCGGGCGTAGAGGTGTTCGGCGGGGCTGCCGCGGTCGACGGTGAGTTGGAGGCGGCAGCCGCGGAGGGCAGCCTCCTCGAGACAGCGTTGAGGATGGTGGTGCCGATGCCAAGGCCCTGATGGCTGCCGAGGATGGCGAAGTCGATGAGCCGGCCGACACCTCCGGACCAATCGATGAGGACGCGGCCGATGCGTTCGCCGGAGTCGGTGACGAGGATGCGGTCTTCGGCGAAGGGGTGTTGCCGGGAGTAGGCGTGGGAGCGGAACTGGAACTGCGATTGGAGCATGGCCTGCGACCTGCTGCTCGTCCAGACCGGCGGCGACGAAGATCCTCGTACCGCTGCTCCACGAAGAGGCGGAGCAGCAGGGGCTGATCGAGGTCGGTGGCGGGCTGGAGAGCAACAGGCTGTGGCAGGTCAGGTGTCATCGTTTAGGAACAGGTGTGCGAAGCAGGTGAGCATTAGTGCGGGTTGGGACTAGTCGCGGGGTGGGAAGATTCCGGTGAGGGCGATGATGAAGTTGATGACCAGGTAGGGAGGGGCGATGTCGACGGGAGATGTTGTTGCCGGTGGCGCCGCTGGGATAGGAGCCGGCGGTTTGCCCGGAGGCTGGAGGAGGCGGCGTAGCTCTTTGCGGTGAAGGTGGTGCGTTCGATGGGAGGGGCGGCGGTGACGGCATCGACTGCGGGGAAGCCGTTGACCGGCGTGCTGGCGGTGCCGGCGGCGCTGGAGACCGGGCGGGGTGATGACGTGGGAGTGACTGGGCAGGTTGGAGGCCAGCAGCGTAACGGATTCGGTGCCGGCGAGCGTGCCGATGACGGCGGGGGAGAGACCGACGCCGGTGCCCTGGTGGATGGGAACGCGGCCCTGCAGATTGGGGAGGTTGAAGGTGGTGGTTCCGTTACCGCCGTAGGTGATGCCGATGCAGGGCAAACAGGGCGTTGTACTGCGGAGATGGGCAAGGTCTGGCCGTTGCAGAGCGCCCAGCCCTGGGGTGCGAAGTTGAATCCGGTCATGCGGATTTCGCCAAGATATTGATCCGACATAAAGCTCCTCGAGTGGTTCGTATGTCCAGTGCCGTTGCGGCAGGTTCAGCATGCCTGGGAGGTATCGACCACGGAACGGAGGTATGTTCTGGGCGGTGCAGTACCGATTACCTGGAGTACGAGAACAGGGTTGCAGTGTGTCGCGGTTGGGCCGGGACAGTGGGTATCGCGTCGCGGTGGGAGAAGTCGTGTTGGGAACCGTGGTTCCTTCGAAAGGCGATCCAGATGGGTTCGTAGAGGCCCTCACTTACAGACGAGTTCGGTGCTGCAGTTGACGTAAGGCGTAGCGTTGGACCGGGCAATCCGAAAATCATAAAGTCGCCTGCGCTCACGATGATGGTATGCGTGTTTACTCACGTTCTGGTTGCGAGAACGTCGGCGGTTACGTGGACATGGTATTCACTCGATATGTTGCACGAAGCCGCCGGTCGGCCCGGGAATGATGAATTGCGCGAATTGACGATGGACGGTTGTGATCCGACGAAGATGTAACCGCTGCCCGTGTCGTTGCCGGGGGCAGGTAAACGTCCCCTGATCCGCAACAAGTAGAAGGTGTTCTTGGTCGCCGAAGGATCTAGCTGTTCGTGGCGGTACCTCCGTAGGCGAGGTTGCCGCCGGCGGCGGCGTGGGAAGTTGATGTTGATGGTGGGGGTGGTGGTGGGGTTGGTGATGGTGAGGGTGCCGGCTCCGGCGGCGGCGGTGTTGGAGACGGTGCCGACGGTGACGGAAGAGACGGTTCCGGTGCCTGCGGGTCCGGTGGGACCGGTCGCGCCGGCCGGCGGGGCCTGTGGGGCCGGTTGCAGCCCGGTGGCCCCGGTGGCTCCGGCATGGGCGACCAGGTCCCAGATGGCGGGGTTTGTGGGGGGTCGATCGCGGAGTTGGTGGCGAGCGCGATGTAGCTGGAGCCGTTGGTGGAGCAGGCAGCGCAGTAGACGACTTGTCCGGCCTGGTAGGTGGTGGGGGACGTGACCAGTCGGTTACAGTGCTGAGGGTGCCGGTCGCACCGGCGGTCCGGTGGGGCCGGTGGGACCCGCAGGTCCGGTGGCGCCGGTGGGGCCTTGCGCCCCGGTGGTGCCGGTGGGGCCGGCGGGTCCGGTAGCTCCTGCGGGGCCGGTGGCTCCTTGCTCGGCGATGAGGTTCCAGACGGAGGGATCGCTGGCCGGGGACCACGTTGAAGTTGCCCTCAAGAGCGACGTAGCTGGAGCCGGTGCTGGCGTTGAAGACGACGTTGCCGATCTGGTAGACGACGCTGGAGAGCCAGTTGGAGACGGAGCCGATGGTGCCGGCCGGACCGGCGGGACCGGTTGGGCCGGCTGCTCCGGCGGGGCCGGCTGGGCCTTGCGGACCGATGGCGCCGGTGACGCCCTGCGGGCCGATGGGGCCTTGAGCGCCGTTGGCTCCTGCGGGGCCGGCGGGACGCCTTGGGGACCGATGGGGCCTTGCGGGCCGGTGGCTCCCTGGGAGGTGATGGTGATGTCGAGCGTGGCGGCGTGGCCGGTCTCGTCATTCTCCTTGCTGTCGAGGAGGAGGTTGGCGGTGTCGGAGGTGAGGGCGAAGCCGAAGTTGGTGGCGGGGGTGGTGACCCATCCCTGGACGAGCGTGGTGACGTCGAGGGTGACGTACTGGCCGGGAGCGGAGGCCAGGAAGATGCCGGAGGTCGCGCCGATGGAGGGAGAGGTTGACGGAGGTGACGGAGGATTCGGTCCAGGCGGAGGTAACGGGAGCGAGCGAGACGGAGCCGGCGGCGTTGACGCGATTGACGAAGACGGTCAGGGTTGCGCGGGCGATCTGCGAGGAGGTGGTTCCGGCGGGCAGGGTGGTGAGATCGAACTGCAGGAAGGCGGTGTTGCCGTTGCCGATGTAGAGATTGGAGAGGGTGCCGAAGTTCGTGGAGGGACGCGCGGTGCTGACGCTGGCGTCGCCGACCAAGGCAACCTGCGCGGCGTTGGCGGCGGCGGTGAAGGCGAGCGAGGCGAGGACGAGGGAGAGTAGGCGGATAGCGACGCGATGGCTCAAGAGAACGCTCCTGCAACGTGGCTTACGCTCGAGACACGCTGAAGAAGGGTTTCGATCCGCGAAGTGATAGCTCAGAAGCGTAGGAAACAGACGTTCGGATAAATCCAAGGGTCGCCTGATTCTACACGGCCTCTTGAATTTGGGACGATGAATTTTTTTGAGGGGGAGAGGGTGCGGGACGTGTCGGCGAACTGCGTGGCGGGTGCGCGGGACCGCGGAGAGGGCCGGGCGCGATGCGCGGAGGGCAAGCTGCTGACAGGGAATGATTTAGGGATGTGCGGGGAAGATTATCCACGCGGGTGCGGGCGGGGTGGGACGGTGCTGCGGGTTCGACGGAGCTGGCGAGAGGGGAGGTGGAGCGGCGGCCGTACTGGCGGGGGGAGCAGCCCATGATTCTGCGGAAGGCTTTGCCGAAGGCGCTTTCGGATTCGTAGCCGAGGGAGGAGGCGATGGTGGAGAGAGAGTCGGCGGAGTGTTGCAGGCGGTCGGCGGCGAGGAGCATGCGCCAGCGGGTGAGGTATTCCATGGGGGTGGTGCCGACGGTTTCCTTGAAGCGCAGGGCGAAGACGGAGCGGGACATGCAGGCTCGCTCGGCGAGGGACTGGAGGGTCCAGGGATGGCCGGGGTTGTCGTGCATGGAGGTGATGGCGGCGCTCATCTGCTTGTCGGCGAGGGCGAAGAGCCAGCCGACGCTGCCTTTGGCTGCGTCGGCGAGATGCAGGCGAAGGGCCTGGATGAGCATCATGTAGGCGAGCTGCTGGGCGATGAGGGAGCCGCCGGGTTGGGGGTCGCGGAGCTCCTCCTTCATGCGCTCGAGCGACCAGCGCATGGCGGCCTTGTCGGACTCTTTGCGGATGTGGACGATGGGCGGGAGAGAGTGCAGGAGGATGTCGGCGTGGGTGCCGGTGAGAAGGAAGTGGCCGCCGGCGATGGAGTGCTCGGCGGCTTCGTTGAAGGGAGCGGCGTTGCGACTTGTGGGCTTCGAGAAGGATACGGAAGTCGATGGGGGGGAGGGAGAGATCGGTGGAGAGGGAGAAGGGCAGGCCGCGGGGGAGGAGGAAGCAGTCGCCGGCGTTGAGGCGCACGGGATCGGGGACGGCTTCGACCGAGAGCCAGCATTGGCCGGCGAGGACGGCATAGCACTTGATGCCTTGATGCTGGGGGAACTGGATAGCCAGATGGGCGTCCAGACCGAAGCGGCCGGAGATGTAGCTCTGGGGCTTGAGCAACGACAGTACTTCGGAGAGTGGATCCACGGGGCCTCCGGGCTACTATTGGATGATGAGGGGCTTCGGACGATTAGACCAATCATGCGGACTTTCAGTATAGATCGTATCGAGTTTCGCCTCATCTAGGTGGGTACAGGACGCGAAGGCGGGATGGACCTGGCGGATGTGGACCTCAACCAAAACAGATTTCTAACCGAAGTAAAGGAGATTTGAGCATGCGTATTTTTCTGACGGGCGCTACGGGCTTTATCGGATCGGCTATTCTTCCGGAGCTTATCGACGCGGGACACACGGTGCTGGGACTGACGCGGTCCGATGCGGGCGCGGAGCAGTTGAAGGCGGCGGGCGCGGAGGTGCATCGGGGGACGCTGGAGGATGTGGAGACGCTGCGCAGTGGAGCGGCGAAGTCGGATGGCGTGATTCATTGCGCGTTCGACCACAACTTCACGGACTTCGTGGCGATCTGCGAGAAGGACAGGCGGGCGATTGAGGCGATGGGGTCGGCGCTGGAGGGATCGGATCGGCCGCTGGTGATCACGTCAGGGACCGGCATGGGGAACACGGTTCCGGGAGAACCGGCGAGCGAAGACAACTTCAATCCGGAGCATCCGAATCCTCGCAGGGCTTCGGAGCTGGCGGGGATGGCGGTGGCGGAGCGGGGCGTGCATGTGTCGGTGGTGCGGCTGCCGCAGGTGCATGATCCGGTGAAGCAGGGGCTGGTGACGTACTACATCCAGAACGCTCGCGAGAAGGGCGTGGCGGCGTACGTGGGCGATGGGCTGAACCGCTGGCCGGCGGGGCATCGGCTGGACGTTGCGCGGTTGTACAAGCTGGCGTTCGAGAAGCACGCGGCGGGCAGCCGGTACAACGCGGTGGGCGAAGAGGGCGTGACGGCGCGGGCGATTGCAGAAGCGGTTGGCCGCGGCTTGAAGCTGCCGGTGGTCAGCCTGACTCCGGAGGAGGCGCCGGGCCACTTCGGATTCCTGGCGGCGTTCATTGGCTACGACATGCCGGCATCGAGCGCGCTGACGCAGCAGCGGCTGGGATGGAAGCCGACGGGGCCTGGGCTGATCGCCGATCTGGAAGCGATGCGCTACGTGTAAGGCTGAGAACTTGTGACGCTAACGACGGCGCGCCAGCGAAGAGATTTCGCTGGCGCGCGGTTGTTGGTTGGAAGGGGAAAGTTATTGGGGCTTGGGGCCGTTCTCCTGCTTGACGGTGACGCCTTCGCCGGGGAAGGGCCAGTTCTTGTCGAGGAGCAGATCGTTTTCGCGGGTCGCCTTGGGGACGCGATCGATGTTGAGGTTTTCGAAGAAGTGGACGCCGGTCTTGCCCGCGGTGGCGAGGTCGAGGTCGCCGTCGCCGTCGAGATCCTGGACGACGAACTGGGTGCCGGCGCCGGCGGTTCCGTTCACCGAGATGGGATAGCGGGTGAACTGGCCGGTCTTGCGATCGATCTTGTAGTAGTAGACGACGAGCGGATCGTAGGAGCCGGGATCGTGGCCGGAGTGGCCGCGGTAGCGCTTGCCGGTGATGAGCTCGGGGACGCCGTCGCCGTCGAGGTCGACCAGCGCGAGGGCGTGGCTCTGGGAGAAGGACTCGTCGATGGTGTGCTTGACCCAGTGGCGGCTGGCGCCGTCGCCCTGCTGCTCGAGCCAGTAGAGGCCGTAGCTGTGGCCCTGGCCGTAGATGATGTCGGTCTTGCCATCGTCGTTGACGTCGTAGCCGAGGATGGGGAAGCCGGCGTCGCCGAGCTGCCAGTCGGGATGCCACTCCCACTTGTCGTGGTCGGCGTCGATGTTCTTGAACCAGCCGTAGGGGGTGAGGATGTCGGCCTTGCCGTCGCCATCGACGTCGGCGATGCCGATGCCGTGGCCGTCCTGCTCCTTGCCGCCGACGTGGTGGACCTTGGGGGTGGGGCCGGAGAAGTCGACCCAGAGGATGCCGGAGTGGTTGTAGTGGGCGAGGGCGAGGTCGGGCTTGCCGTCGCCGTTGATGTCGCCGGTGGCGCCGCCCTCGGTGTCGTAGCTGTCGGTGATGAAGTGACGCTGCCAGAGGACGTCGGGCTTCTTCGGGTTCTCGTACCACCAGAGGCCGTTGACCATCCAGCCGGTGGTGACGACGTCGGGAGCGCCATCGTGGTTGACGTCGAAGGCCCACTCGCCGCAGTCGGAGACGAACTCGCCGAGGATGCCGACGGTGCGGAACTGGTGGCGCTTCCACTCGCCGCCGTCGGGGCCGGGGTTCTCGTACCAGTAGGCGCCGCTGACGAGGTCGGGGCGGCCGTCGCCGTTCATGTCGAGGGTGGTGATGCCTTCGGCGTGGTCGGTGCCGAGGCGATGCACGCGGAAGGTGACTTGCGGAACGCCGTAGGGGCCGTTGCCGGGAGTGGTCTTGCGCGTGGATTTGCGCGCCGGCGATGCCGAGGGACGATGTGATGGTGGCGACGACGAGGGCTGCGAGTTTAAGTCTGGTGGCCACGTTCATGCTCCGGTGATGTTATTTGAGGGGGTAGAGTTTCATGTTGCGGAAGTAGACTTCGGCGCCTTCGGACTGGAAGAGGATCTTGCCTTCGGTGGGGAAGGGGTCGGTGCCTTCGTTGGCGAGCTTGCCGTTGACGTACTGCTTGACGTCGTTGCCGTGGACGATGAGGACGAGTTGATTCCACTCGCCGTGGGGCTTTTCGAGGTCGCCGATGGGATCGCGAAAGCCGACGACGTTTTGCGAAGGACCTTTGCCGAAGTGATCGATCTTCAGGGCGCCGCCGGGAGGTCCGGTGACGCGCTTGCCGTCGCGGCCGGTGAGCGCGGCGCCGTCGGTCATCCAGAAATCGCCGGTGCCGCCTTCGGTGATCTGGAACTCGATGGAGCGGGGCCAGACTTTTTGTTCGCCCTGGATGTTGTAGAGGATGCCGCTGTCGCGGGCTTTGCCGGCGCGGTCGCCGTAGGTGCCTTCGCCCCACTTGAACTCGGCCTTCAGGTAGTAGTCGTGATAGGAGTTCCTGGTGATGATGTAGCCCATCTCCTTGCCGGAGATGTGGACGACGCCGTTCTCGACCTGGAAGACGTGGTCGGGATCGGCGTTGAGGCCCTTGGTCTTGAGGAAGGTGTCGAAGTTGTTGAGGTCTTTGCCGTCGAAGAGGACGATGGCTTCTTTGTGCGGGGGAATCTTCTGCGAGAGCGCGGGCAAGGAGAGGCCGGTCGCGAGCAAGAGCGCGAAGACTTTCGTCACGGTCGACGCAGTTGGTTTGCGATGCATCATTGAATCCTCGGGGAGATTCGGTCAGAGGCGATGAAGTATGTCGGAGTTGCAAGGGTGACGGGATCTAGACGAGCTTCATGGCATCGGGATCCCACTTGACGACGGCGCCGCGTTCGTAGCTGAGGTTGCTGAGCAGCGCGGCTCCGGCGGCGCGGAAGCCGAAGACGGCGTCTTCGACGACGGGCTGGCGGCTGCGGACGGAGGCGAAGAAGTTCTTGAAGTGATCGTAGCTGTCGCTGTAGCCGGCGGGCGCGGCGTAGGTTTCGAAGCCGGCGGCGGGCGGTCCGGAGGGGTGGGTGAGCGGATACTTCTCGCGGTACTGCGTCGAGGATGCTGCTTCTGCATGGCTTCGGTGAAGGTGCCGATGGTGTAGCCGGGTTCGGTTGGACGCGGGACGCGGCTGACGCTGACGGTGTTGCCGGCGATCTCCATGGTGCCTTCGGAGCCGGTGAAGATGAGGCCTTCGCTCTCCTCGCCGCCGTCGACGAAGTTGACGCGCAGGCTGAGGTTGAAGCCTTCGCGATAGTCGAAGAGGCCGAGCATGACGTCGGGGACGTCGCGGCCGTCGTTCCAGAAGCGCAGGCCGCCGGTGGCCATGGCGCGGGTGGGGCCGTTGGATCCGGTGATGAAGTGGGTTCCGCTGAAGAGATGGACGAAGAGGTCGCCGGCAACGCCGCTAGCCGTAGGCCTTCCACTTGCGCCACTGGAAGAAGTGTTCGGCGTTGAAGGGGATCTTGCGGCGCGGTGCCTTCGAAGCGCGGCCAGTCGCAGGTTTCGGGCGAGGCATCGAGGGGGACGGTGTAGTTCCAGGCGCCCATGGAGGAGTTGCGATCCCAGCGCGCGGTGACCATGTTGAGCTTGCCGATGGCGCCGGAGGCGAGGAGCTCTTTGGCCTTGGCGTAGACGATGGAGCTGACGCGCTGGCTGCCGATCTGGATGATGCGGTTGGTGGAGCGGGCGGCCTCGATGATCTCGGGGCCGTCGGCGTAGAGATGGATCATCGGCTTTTCGCAGTAGACGTCCTTGCCGGCCTTCATGGCGTCGATGGCGGCGCGCTTGTGCCAGTGGTCGGGGGTGGCGATGATGACGGCGTCGATGTCTTTGCGGGCGAGGATCTCGCGGTAGTCGCGGGTGGTGAAGATGTCGTTGCCCCAGAGCTCCTTGGCGTGGGCGAGGCGGCCGTCGTAGCAGTCGGCGACGGCGACGAGCTTGACGCCGGGAACCTGCACGGCGACCTTGGTGTCGCCCTGGCCCTGGATGCCGGCGCCGATGAGGGCAAACTGAATGTGGTCGTTCGGTCCGACGGGCTTGGCGGGTTCGCTTTGAAGCGCGGTGAGCGCATGCAACTTTGTTGCGACCAAGCTCTCGGCAGTGAGCGTTCCTGCCACCTTTAGAAAACTTCTGCGATTCAACTCAGTCACATTGCCCTCGTCGTGGAAGCCGTTCAAACTGTGTGCCCATCATAGATGGCTTTGTCGGTTCTGTGCCAGAGCGTGAGAGGGTGGAGGAGGGTTGGCGCCTGGTGCAGGCCGGACTAAAGTCTTCGAGGACAATGGAATGCGGTGGGCGGGATGGGAGCGCGAAGAGTGCACACGCTGCGCTGTTTGGCGGAAGGCTGATAAGCTGCGTGGAGCAGGGGAAGTCTATGTTGGGTGTGCGCAGGCTTCGTTCGTGGGGGAATCGATGAGCCGACGGAGACGTATCGGGATGGGATTGGTAGGGCCCGGCTTTATTGCGGCGCAACACATTGAGGCGGTGCGCCGGCTGGGCGATGTGGATGTGGTGGCGATTGCTGGATCGAGTCTTGGCTCGGCCGAGCGCAAGGCGGAAGCAGTATGGTGTCGACCGCGCGTATGGCAGCTGGGCGGAGCTGATCGCCGATCCGGACATGGAGGTGGTGCATAACACGACGCCGAATCATCTGCATCTGCCGGTAAGCCTGGCGGCGCTGGCGGCGGGCAAGCATGTGATCTCGGACAAGCCGCTGGCGCTGAATGCGGAGCGAGTGCGGCGTGCTGTGCGAGGCTGCGGCGAAGGCCGGGGTGGTGAATGCGGTGACGTTCAACTATCGGGGCAATCCGCTGGTGCAGCAGATGCGCGCGATGGTTCGAGGAGCAGGCGATTGGACGGCCTGTCTTCATCCATGGGCACTATGTGCAGGACTGGATGACGGATGACCATGTGTACTCGTGGCGCTCCGATCCGGCGAAGGGCGGGCGGAGTTCGGCGCTGGCCGACATTGGCTCGCATTGGTGCGATCTTGCCGAGCATGTGACGGGTGCGCGGATTACGGCCGTGCTGGCTGATCTGACGACGGCGGTGCCGACGCGCTATACGGCGGGTGGATCGGCGGAGGCCTTTGCGAAGAGTGCGGAGCAGGGAAGCCCGGTGGAGGTATCGGGCGAGGACCTGGGGACGGTGCTGCTGCGGTGGAGTGATGGTGCGCGCGGCAGCCTCACGGTGGGACAGGTTTTGCCGGGGCATAAGAACGATCTGGAGCTCGAGGTGAATGGCCGGGCGGGATCGTTGCTGTGGAACCAGGAGCGGCAGAACGAGTTGTGGATGGGCCGCCATGACGAGGCGAATCGCGTGCTGGTGAAGGATCCTTCGCTGCTGCTGCCCGAGGCGCGGAGCTATGCGCATCTTCCGGGCGGGCACCAGGAGGGTTGGGCTACGGCGTTCACCAACGTTCTTGCGGATATTTATGCGTGGGTTCGCGAGGGAGGGAAGCCGGGCGCGCAACGAGAGACGGTGTGCACGTTTGCGCAGGCGGCGCGGACGGTGCGGCTCGTCGACCGGATGCTCGAAAGCCATGAGCGCGGCGGGGTGTGGGTCGAGGTGGGAGCAGCCGAGGGCGCGGGGGTGACGGCATGACATGGTCGATGAGGATTCGGCTGAGCGCCATGATGTTTCTGGAGTACTTTATCTGGGGCGCGTGGTATGTGACGCTGGGCACGTGGCTGGCAGAGTCGCTGCACTTCAGCGGGCAGCCAGATTGGTGTTGCCGCGGGAGCGACGGCGGTGGGCGCGATGGTCGCGCCGTTCTTCGTTGGCCTGATTGCCGACAAGCTGTTCGCGACGCAGAAGGTGCTGGCGCTCTTGCATGGGCTGGGCGCGGTGTTGCTGTTCCTGGTTGTCGCGGCAGACGAGCTTCGGGTCGCTGTATGTGTTTGTCCTGCTGTACTGCTTCGCGTTCATGCCGACGCTGGCGCTGACCAACTCGCTGGCGTTTCGGCAGATGCGGGACGCGAAGGTGGAGTTTGGGCCGATCCGCGTGCTGGGCACTGCGGGCTGGATTGTGGCTGGATTGCTGGTGGGCACGCTGGCGTGGGAGAAGACGCGCGAGCCGGTGCAGCTGGCGGCAGGCGCGTCGTTGCTGATGGCGATCTACTGCCTGACGCTGCCGCATACGCCGCCGCTGGCAAAGGACGAGCGGTTCACGCGTGGGCTCCATCTTTCCGCGCGAGGCGGTGGGATTGCTGCGCGAGCGATCGATGGCGATCTTTGCGATTGCTTCGTTCCTGATCTGCATTCCGCTGCAGTTCTACTATGCGTTTACGAATCTCTTTCTCAATGAGAAGGGTGTGGTGAATGCAGCCGGGAAGATGACGGGAGGGCAGTTCTCGGAGCTGTTCTGCATGCTGCTGATTCCCTGGTTCTTTCGCACGGCTGGGAGTGAAGTACATGCTGGTGGCGGGGATGCTGGCGTGGACGGTGCGCTATCTTCTGTTCGCGTATGGGGGCGTTGGGGATCGGGTATGGATGCTGTGGGGAGGCATCCTGCTGCATGGTATCTGCTACGACTTTTTCTTTGTGACGGGGCAGATCTTTATCGACCGCAAGGCGCCAGTCGCGCTTGCGTGCGGCGGCGCAGGGACTGATTACGTTCATCACGTATGGGGCGGGGATGTTTGTGGGCTCGTGGCTTTCGGGAGCCGTGGTGGAGCACTACGTTGTGGGTGGAGGCGGGCTGGCGGTGGCGCATGACTGGCACGCGATCTGGATGTTCTCGGCGGCTGCGTCGGGGGTGGTGCTGGTGTTGTTCCTGCTGACGTTCCAAGACGAAGACGGCTCGACGACGGTGGTTGATGAGGGGCGGGGATTGCCGGTCGAGGTTGCGCCGTAGCGAGGGCTCGCTGGGGTACGAAGCGGGCGCCGGAGCGCTGGGCGATGGTGGAGCTGGGGTGGTGGCTATGCCGAACGGCTAGAGATCCGAACGAGCAGGATTTGGCCGTTCTCCGGATTTTCATACCAAAAATATGATTAAGTGTGCCCCAAAGCGCCACATGGCGTATCCGAAATTGGATTTTCTTTCGTTTTCATAGATATCGGGACACGAGACATTTGGCACGTTGATTGCAATGTCGTTAACAGATACACCAGTAGCTGAAATCGTCCCATAGGAGCTTCATGTTTCGTCGGATTTTCGCTTCACTTGGTTTCATTGTATTGTTCGCTCTCACCATCAACGCACGGGCTCAACAAGGAACAGCAGCTATTTCCGGAGTCGTGACGGACCAGACAGGCGCAGTGATTCCGGGCGCTACGGTAACACTCAGGAACCTGCAGACTGGAGTCGTATTGAAGACGACGACGGCCAGTGGGGGTGGGTATGTATTCCGGCTGGTGCCGCCGGGGCCCGGCTACGAGATCGAGTTCGACGATGCGGGGTTCAGCGCGGTCAAGATTTCGAATCTTTATTTGAACGTGGATGACACGCGCACGCAGGACGCAAAGATGCAGGCGGGTGCGAGCGAGTCGGTCCAGGTTTCAGCGACGAGCGCAAGTGAAACGATCAATACGACGGATGCGCAGGTGGGAAATAACGTCCAGGTGCAGGTGCTGAACGATCTGCCGGTGTTGAATCGGGATAGTCCGGCGGCGTTGTTTTATATGCTGCCGGGCGTGACGTCGGATGGATCGGTGAGCGGAGCGCGCAACGACCAATCGAATGTGACGATGGACGGATTGGATGTAAACGATAATGCGACGGGCAACTTCGGCGCGGTTGTCGGCAATGCTCCGGTCGATTCGGTGCAGGAGTTTCGCGGGGTTGTGGGCGGTCAGCTTTCGAGCTCCGGCGAGGGCGGGGGCGGCCAGTTTCAACTGGTGACCAAGGGAGGCACGAACCAGTTTCATGGATCGCTGTTCGAGTATCACCGCGACACCGATATGGAGGCCAATGACTGGTTCAGCAACAACACTGGAGTGCCCCGGTCTCCACTGGTGCGCAACCAGTTTGGCGGATCGATTGGCGGACGGATCATTAAGGATCGGCTGTTCTTCTTCTTCAACTACGAAGGGCGCAGGGATACGCTGTCGAATCTGACGACGCGGACGGTGCCGATCGATAACTATCGCAACGGCATTTTGACCTACGAGACCGCATCGGGGACCAACACGCTTAGCCAGACGCAAGTGGCTGCACTCGACCCGCAGGGAATCGGCTTCAACCAGCCGCTGCTGTCGCTGATTTCCAGCCGCTATCCGCATGCGAACGACTTTTCCGGAGACGCTGGCGACTTGGTGAACTTTGCCGGATATAAGTTCAATGCGCCGTATCCGTATAAGGAAGATAACTTTTCGCAGAGGGTCGACTTCAAATTGAATCCGAGGATTTCGTTTGAGGGTGTGGGGCGATTTACGAAGACGAATGGCACGGAATCGGCGGTTCAATTTCCGGGCGATCCGGAGACCTTCCCTTACCTGGATCAGAGCTTTGACTGGGCGGGCATCAACACGTGGGTGATCGGTTCGAACAAGACCAACCAGGTGGAGCTGGGCGAGGTGTATGAAGACTACTCGTTCCCGTGCAGCTACAACCCGGAAGGTGACACGCAGTTCGGCAACCTGGGTGGTAACGGGAGTGGCGGAAGTGTGATCAGCGGGCCGTACGCGGATTGCGGAAACGCACAAGGGCGGACGTATCCGATCCTGATGATCAAGGACGACTTTGATTGGAGCAAGGGCCGGCATGACATCGCGATTGGCGGACAGACCAAGCGGATCAGCCCCGACAACTTTGTGATCCTGAACTATAACGGCGCGGGGATGGGTCTGGGAGGTTATGTGAACAGCCTGGTTTCGCCTCCTTCGGAACCGAGCATGCGTCCTTCGGACCTGAATTCGAACGCAAATGCGCAGGCGCTTTACGATAGCGCGTATGCGCTGGCGCTGGCGCCGTACTCCTCCGTGTCAGCTACCTATAATTACAACAACCAGGGAGCGACTCTTCCGCAGGGATCAGGGGCGACGCAGGATTTTCGCTTCTATGAGACAGAGATCTATGCGGGCGATACGTGGAGGGTGACACCGCACCTGACGCTTTCGTACGGCGTGCGCTGGCAGTATTACACCGTGCCCTACGAACGCCATGGACTTGAGGGTCTGGCTCAATTCGGAGACCAGTCTCTTTCCAACTCGACGTTCAACTATTACTTCGGTCAGCGATTGGCGCAGAGCGCGGCAGGCCAGACGGGACCTCTGAGTGTTCCGCTGATCTCGTATGTGCTGGGTGGCAAGGAAAATGGTGCGCAGAGCTATTACGCTCCGGAGTATCACGACTTCGCGCCGCGGGTCGCCTTCTCGTATTCTCCGTCGTGGGATCCGCAGACGGTGTTTCGTGGAGGGGTGGGCATCGTGTATGACCACACCGTCATCAGCGCGATCCAGTATCAGCAGACGCAGTTCAACTACCTGTTCAAGAACAGCGTGAATGATCCTCTTGGAATCCAGAACAACGCGTATACCTCGTACCAGCAGATGGCGCGATTCGGTGGCCTGAACAGCGCCCCGACACCGCCGCCGGCGCCGGCGACGGCCACTCCGTACTATCCATGGGTCCAGAATGCGGGAACGGCGAATGCGTTTCCGGTTGGATTGATGGATGGCGAGTACAACGAAACGGTGGATCCTCACTTCAGAAATCCTTACTCCGTTCTTCCGACGCTGGGCATGCAGCACGAGTTCCCGAAGGGGTTCATGCTGAAGATGGATTATGTTGGCCGTCTGGGCCGGCGCCTGATGGCGCAGGCGGATATGTCGCAGCTGATCGACTTCCCGGACAACCAGTCGGGTCAGACGATGTCGCAGGCGTTCGCGTATATCGTGAACCAACTGAGGGCCGGTGTAGCACCCAACAACATGGCGCCTCAGCCGTGGTTTGAGCATGTGCTGACACCGGGCTATGGTGTGACGCAGGGCGCAACGAGCAACACCGCGTATGCAGCGAGTGTGGCTCCATATGCCGCGCGAGGAGATTTTGCGGACTGGGCTTATTCGTTGGCTGGGACGCAGACGGCTCCGGGGCAGTACTTACTGCCTGCGAACGTCGGTATGCCCGTTCAATTCGCCGAGGACACCGTGTATACCAACAAAGGGTTTTCGGGGTACAACGGTCTGCTGGTGACCTTGCACAAGAACATGGGCTTCGGTTTGACGTTCGATATCAACTACACGTGGTCGCACTCGATCGACAATGTTTCGGTGAACTCGAACACGGTTGCATTCGGCGGCTACGGATTCATCTGCGATGTGGTGCGACCGCGGGAGTGCCGAGGGAACTCGGACTTCGATTCGACCAACTACATCAACGGGTATGTAACCTATGACCTGCCGTATGGACACGGGAAGATGTTTGGAGCGTCGTCCAGCTGGATTGTGAACGAGCTTCTGGGTGGATGGTCGGTCAGCGCGTTGCCGGGCTGGCATACGGGATTCCCCTACTTCGCGGGTTCCAATGCGTTTGTCGCTGGATTCTCTAACGATGCGCCGGCCATCCTGACCGGGAACAAGACGGACATGAACATCCATCTGAACGGTGGCAAGGGCGGTCCGCTGTACGCTTACTCGAATCCGACGAAGGCGCTGGGCGACTATACCGGCCCGGTTGGATTCACGATCGGCGGCCGCAACAACCTGCGTGGTCCGCGATCGACGACGTTGGATGCGGGGCTGTCGAAGGCCTTCCCGGTACGCGATGGGATCGTCTTCAAGCTGCGCGGCGATGCTTTCAACGTGATGAATCATCCGGTGTTCAACAATCCGTCGACAGCCAACAGCGACATCACGCAGAGCTCTGCTCCGTTTGGCGTGATCACAAGCGATGGCATCACGAATGCTAGCGGTCCCAATGCTGGTGAAGGGGGACCGCGCGTATTGCAGGTATCGTTGCGCCTGGAGTTCTAAGGCGCAGCGATGCGAAGACGCCGAGGTAGAGCGTCACTGTTTTGTTCATTTGAATGATGGAATGGCCGCCCGATCGTGATGATCGGGCGGCTTTTTCTTCTCTGGCAACGGTGAGGGAGAGCGCCGGTTGAGCGAGCCTCCGCGAGCCGGGCGCTGGGGAAAGTTCCATGTCCTGCTCTGCTGCGCGCGCGTCTAACTCGTGAGGAGAAACAAGTATGCAGGAAGTCCGTGTGATTGCCCGAGCCGTTGCGCAGGCTGGGAAAGCCGATGAGTTGAGAGCGTTGTTGCGTGGGCTGGTGCAGCCGACGCGGGCCGAAGCCGGCTGCAAATATTATGAGTTGTTTGCATCGAACCTGGCCGGTGTCTTCCTCTTCAACGAGCTGTGGGAGAGCCAGAAGCATCTGGATGCACATGCGGCAAGCGCGCATTTCAGGGAGATCTTCGGCAAAGCGCAGGCCCTGCTGGCTGAGCCGCTGGAGGTGAATCTGCTGACGCCGGTCGAGTAGGGATGGATGGTGCCAGCGGCGCTATTCAGGAACGTCAGGATGTCCGGATACACCTTCGGGGGAATTATTCGTAGGCCAGAGCGGCGATGACTTCCTGGCGGACGGCTTTGTATGCGGGGGCGAGAGTGCCCAGGACCGCTCCGGTGATGGCGATGACGCCGGCGATTGGCCACCAGCCGTAGACGGTCTCCTGCACGAGACCGGAGTGCCCGATATTCTGGAGCGCCCACTGGGCGAAGTAGGTCAGGGCGATGCCCACGAGGGTGCCGCCGATGGAGAGGATCAGGGTCTCCTTCAAGAGGAGGGTGAAGATCATCGCCGAGGAGGCGCCGAGCGAGCGCAGGATGCCGATCTCGCGGGTTCGTTCGAGCACCGCGGTGTACATCGCCATGGAGACCACGATGAACCCGACGATGATGGCGATGGCGATGACGACGCCGATGAAGTTGCGCAGCAGGCCGATGCTGTTGATCGAGAGCAGGGAGGTGAACTCCTCCAGGGTGTAGATGGGATAGCCCGGCAGCAGGGTGCGCAGTTCGCGCATGACGTCCTGGATGTGGGAGGGGTCATCGACCTTGATATAGATCTGGCTGAGGCGGTGCGGGTTGCCGGTGTCCTGCTGGAGGACGGGAAGGCGCACGCAGATGCGGGTGAGCTTGCCGGACTCGAAGATACCCGCGACGTGCCAGCTATGGTTGATGAGCTGCATGGTGTCGCCGGCGTGGATATTTTTCTGGCGCGCATAGAACTCGTCGACGAGGATATCGTCGTCGTGCTGGAAGGGACCTCCTTCGAGGAAGTGAAAGCCTCCGCTCATCCTGGAGAACTGGTCGAGGTCCAATCCGGTCATGGTATCGAAGCCCTCGAGGGGCTGAACGATGGTGCCGATGGCCAGGCGGACGTGGGGTTGCTGCTGCAGGACGGTGACGAGCTTGTCGTTCATGGGAGCGGAGCTGAGGGAGATGACCGATGACCCCGGAGGCCGGATCATGATGTCCGCGCCGACACCGCGGGCGCGGCGAGCGGTGCCATCGAGCGTGCCATAGCTGACGCCGACGAGGGTGAGGATCATGGTGACTTCAACGGCGATGGCGAGCAGGCTCAGCGCCGTGCGGATGGGGCGGTGGGCGAGATTCGAGAAGACGTAGCGGTGGATTGAGCTGCCCATCAGTCCGCAGCCATCGCCAACTCGCGGCGATCGGATGAGCTAGGTGCGGATTGGTTGCGCAGCGATTCCTCGAATTTTGCAAGCTGGGCTTCGATGTCGTCCTCGATGCGGCGACGCTTGAGGATGTCTTCGCGGTAGCGGCGGAGGAAGTAATCGATGGTCTCGACGCGGATGCGGATGGAGCCGGAGGGCTTGTTTTCGTCGAGGTCCTTGAAGGAGAAGTAAGGGGTTCCGGAGCGTTCGATGATGCCTTCGATGACGCCGTAGATGGGAGCGTCGTGCCCGCACTTGAAGCTGGAGACTTCGAGCGCGACGAGGTTGGGATGCCGCGCGGTGAACTTTGCTGCCCACACTTTGTGGTTGGTGCTGGTGGAGTAGCGGTTCTTCCAGACGTCGCTGATGTCGAGAGGATGGGTGATGAGGCCGGCCCGGACTTCTTCACCGAAGAGGCGGTTGAGCAGATCGTCGTCGAGGGGAAGCGTGCTCTGCGAGAAGACGGGGTAGCCGAGCTTCTGGAACTCCTCCATGATCTCGTGATTGAGGCCCGGGTCGTGATGATAGACGCGGCCGAGCATGACGATGCCGATGCGATCTTCGCGCTCGAGTTGATCGAGTGTCTCGCGTGCCTGCTTGCGAATGTCAGCTTCGCACTCCTTCAGGGCTGCAAAGCCAGCCGCGAGCGCACGTTCATTTTCTTCACGGCTGAGACCAAGCAAGGGGCTCCAGGCTTTGAACATCTGGTCGGCGCAGATGCGTTCGTCCTGAAGGTTGAGGATCGGATCGATGTAGACGATGCCGTTTTCGGAGAAGATGTCGGTCTCCTTGGTGAAGGCGGCCTTCACGGTTTCGGGCGTCGCGGTGACGGTGGGGCAGGCGTTCGACCCGGTCAGATTGACGAGATGCGTGTGCAGCACGTCGTACATGGGGAACCAGATGGCGTGGAGCGGCTTCTTGTTGTGCTTGGTGGCGAGCAGGTTGTAGACGTGCGCGATGCCGATCTTGGAGGGATAGCAGGGGTCGATTGCGCCGCGGCTGGCGCCGGCGCGATAGAGCTCGGGCGTGGTGTAGTCGGAGTAGATAATGTTCTCGGACTTGAGGCCGAGGCTCGCGAAGTAGGCGTTGAACAGCGGGGCGTAGGTATAGGTGTTGAGGAGGCGGGGAATGCCGATGCGGAAGTCCTTGCGGCGCTCCATGGCGGCGGCGCGATCTTTGGTGAGCTTCGAGATGAAGAGGCCTTTGGTGGTGGGCACGGGATCGGAGATGATCTGGACTTCGCGGGGGCGGAAGACATCGCGCGCGGCGATGTCGACGTAGTTGGGATTGGCGGCCTTCATCTTGTCGATGTCGGACTTGATGTCCTTCATCTCGT
Organism: uncultured Acidobacteriaceae bacterium; assembly: GCA_963762375.1. Classification (GTDB taxonomy): domain Bacteria; phylum Acidobacteriota; class Terriglobia; order Terriglobales; family Acidobacteriaceae; genus Granulicella. The sequence goes on along the minus strand of CAVXKP010000019.1, from coordinate 99,303 downwards.
CGAGGTCTTCGACGGCACCCTTTTCGCAGGTGGAGATGATCAGGCGCTGCTCACCGATGCGCAGGGGAACCTTGGTTTTGCGTGGCTGGAACTCGACCGGCTTGGGCAGCTCGACGACAGCACTCGAGCCAGGGGAGAGCTGAATCTGGACGAGGGGCTCGATCTTCGCCTTGAAGGTTGAGGCGGAGGAGGTGCCGCAGCCGCCACCGGTGCCGCAGGAGGAGCCGTGCGATGTTGCGGGGGGAAGATTGGCTTGAATCTCTTCCAGGCTGGGGAGGCTGTTGACGACGGTGGCGACCTCTTCGGCTGTGGCCACGCGGTCTTCTGCGACGGCGTGCACATGATCGTGATCTGGGGCTTGGCCGCCGGTGACGTCGACGTCGATGAAGGTGCGCAGGCAGTTGTTCTTGCAGAAGTAGCAGCGAGTGTCTTCGTTGCGGGTGGTGCGATAGCGGATGTTGGCGACGGCTTCGAGGCCGATGAAGGTGGTCTGCTTGCCGTTGGTCCAGAGGCGCAAAGCCTCCTGCGCGGCCCCGATGGCGCCGGACTCGCCGCAGTGCTCGTGCACGATGATCTCGGGCTCTTTGCCGTTGGCGCGGAAGCTGGACTTGATGAAGTCGACTTCGGCCTTGACGACGGCGAGATTGTTCTGGGTACCACCCTGGAGGACGAAGCGGGTGCCGAGCGCGGCGAGGTTTGGAATGCTGGCGACGTAGAGGAAGACGTTCTTCGGAAGCACGTCGGCGAGGCCGGCGAGGATCTCTTCCGAGCGCCAGCCCTGGCGCTGGAAGTTCACGATGTCGGATTGCATGAAGACCGCGCAGCCATAGCCGAAGGAGGGCATGGACTTGGCGGAGAAGGCGATGTCGGCGAACTCCTCGACCTTCATGCCGAAGCCTTCGGCGGTGGATTGCAGGAAGTAGCCGTTGCCGGCGGAGCATTGGGTGTTGAGCTTGAAGTCTTTGACGCGGCCATCCTTCAAGACGATCAGCTTGATATCCTGGCCGCCGACGTCGACGATGACGTGGGGGTCGTCGTAGAACTTGAGCGCGGACTCGGTGTGCGCGACGGTTTCGACGAGGGCGACGTCGGCGTTGAGAACATCCCGGAGGATGTCCTTGGCGTAGCCCGTGGTTCCGACGCCCAGAACTTCCATGGTCGCGCCCTTGCTCTCGACCTGTTCGCGCAGCTTCTCGAACATCTCAATGGTGTCCTGAATGGGATTGCCGTTGGAGAGCTGATAGGCCTTGCAGAGGATCTCGCCATCCTTGCCAAGCAGGACGGCTTTGGTGGAGGTGGAGCCACCATCGACGCCGACAAAGCCGGAGACGACCTGGCCGGGGAGGAAGTCGGCGGGAATAAATTTCTTTCGCTTGTAGAGGTCCTTGAAGGAGGTGAGCTCGGCGTCTTCGGCGACGAGGCCTTTGCCGCCCGCGGTGGCTTTCTCTTCGGCGCGGCCGTAGTCGATGTAGTAGAGAAGCTTATCGATGCCGAGGTAGCGGCCGACGGAGGGTTCTTCATCCTTGCCGAACTCGACCGAGCCGAGTGCGGCGAAGTACTGGGCGTTCTCAGGGACTTTGATGAGGTCCTCGGGGGCGACGCCTTCGGGGATCTCGACCTTGCGTTCTTTCCACATGCGGGGGATGTTGGCCTGCCAGGCCTCGCGCATGCCGCGAATGAATCCATTGGGGCCGCCGAGCAGGAGGACGTGGGGGCGGAGGGTGTGGCCGCGCGTGAGCACGCTGAGATTTTGAAGGACGATGGCTTCGAAGAGGGACGCCATCAGCTCGTCTGGAGGCGTGCCGGTTTTCTGGAGGCCATTGATGTCGGTTTCGGCGAAGACGCCGCACTTGCCGGCGACCTTGTGCAGCTTCACGCCGCGATAGCCCTGGTTGGAGAGCTCGGCGACGGGGATCTTCAGCTTGGCGTTGATCTTGTCGATGACGGCGCCCGTACCGCCGGCGCACTTGTCGTTCATGGAAGGGATTTTTTTCTTGCGGCCGGTCTCTTCGTCGTCTTTGAAGACGATGATCTTCGCGTCCTGGCCGCCTAACTCGATGACCGAGTAGACCTCGGGATGGAGCTTTTCGACCGCGAGGGAGACGGCGTGCACCTCCTGCACGAACTTTGCGCCGATCATCTCGGCGATGGTGCCGCCGCCGGAGCCGGTGACAAAGATGCGGGTATTTTCCGGCGAGATCCCAGCGTCGGCTTCCATGCGGCGCAGGAACTCGAGCACCTTTTCGGGCTGGCGCGTCTCATGGCGCTGATAGTCCTGCCACAGCGTCTTGTCGGTTGCGGCATCGACGACGACGGCTTTGACGGTGGTGGAACCTACATCGAGACCAACGAGGAACTGAGGCATGCAAGTCTCCTTGGCCATCGAGCGATGATTGAACGATCACTCGATGGTGCCGGTTGAGAGAAAGGCCGGACGTCTGACAGGCCACAAGGTGAAAGCCGCGTGCCGATGGATGCTGGAGGGTGTGCGAAGCGCCGTGAGCCTGGTTGCGCGTACGAGGTTGTGGCGCAACGCTAGCGCAGCGATTGCGCACAGGGCCAGGACTAGGCAGATCTCCAGCGTCAGCAAGCTTCCGGGAATGAGGCAGGGTAGAAGACGCATCACGCAACTCGAGTGAGAGGCACAGAGATTCGCGACTTGCGGCGATAGGCTGCATCCTTATCGATGAGATCGCTGACATACCAGGCAAACTGCGCGGCGGTTCCGGCAATGCCGTTGCGATGCGGGACCTTGTAGAGGGATTGCTTCAAGGACGGGTGGTCATCGACGTAGCCGCGGAGATCGTCGAGGGATTTCCTGGTCTCGATCAGGACGCCGTCGAACTCGGCGCGGGCTTTGGCCTTGGCTTCCGCGAGTGCCATCTGCACGCGGCTGTGAGCGTTGACCTCTCCTTCACCGGAGGTTTCGATGGGGAGGAAGATCATGTCTTTGAACTTGTTGACGACACGCGATTGGACGCCATCGGACTGCGTGGAGGGCATGCAGCCGAAGGGCTTCAATGCCAGCACCATGTGGCAGAGATGGTTCACGGTGTAGTAGACGTTCTTGCCGACTTCCATGTAGCCTTCGCCGCCGCGTGCGAGCTGATGGTAGAAGGGGTTGGCCAGTCGCGACAGCTCTTTCTGCGGGACCAGGTGGTGCGCGGTGTCTCCCATGTGCTTGATGGTGCGGTGGTAGAAGAAGGTCCACATGGCGCTGCCGGCACTGAGGCCGCCGGTCTTCTTGAAGATCTTGAACTCGTTGGCGAGACGCTTGTTGAGCTCGTACCACTTGGGATCGCGATAGGGAGCTTCCGCATCGGCGCGGGCCTTGGCTCCTTCTTTTGCGACGTACATCATGTAGGCGATCCAGGTGGCGATGGGCTCGACCAGGACCTGCGCTCCCTCTTTTTCGAGGAAGGCAAACATATTGAAGTTGCCGTCGCCCTCGGTGGTCTGCGCCCAGAACTCTCCGGTGATTTTGATGACGGGCTTTACGCGCAGGCGATCGACTTCGATGGCGTTGATGCTGTCGCGGCAGGCGTGCAGGGCGTCGACGTACTCTTTGCCGTAGAGGTTGTGGGCAACTTTTCCGAGCGTGCAGCCGATGCCGGCGAGCTTGTCATGCTTCTCCAGGTAGGGAAGGGTCCACTTGGGCGCGGCGTCGAGGATGTGCCAGCGCTTGCGGTCGCGCAAGGTGTCGGTGAGCGTCTTGACGGAGGTCTGGATCACGCGATCGGTTTCGCCCTTGTTCACCTCGAAGGGGCGAACCTGGTAGACGAGTTCATTGATGACGTCGCCGAGGTTGAGCGCGTTGAGCATGCCCATGCCGAAGTCGACGGAGAACTTCAGGCCGGGCTCGCCGCTGGCCGCCTTGATGCCATCGGTCTGCTGGAAGAGAAGAACGCGGAAGCCTTCGAAGCCGGAGTTCTGCAGAGCGAATCGGTACTCTGCTTCGTACATGCCGAAGCGGCAGGGACCGCAGGAGCCGGCGGTGAAGAAGACGTAGTTGTCGATGATCTGCTGCTTGGTGAGGCCTTGCTGCTCCAGCTTTTGCAGATGGCGCACGAGGTTGCCGACGGTGAAGTAGGTGGGGTTGCACTGGCCGTTGTTGCCGAACTCCTTACCGGCCTGGAAGTCGTCGACTACGGGAGTGGGGATGTTCTCGCAGCGGTAGCCGCTGCCGTGGAAGACGGCCTTGATCATCTCTTCGTGCTTCCAGGTGAGGCCGCCGAAGAGGATGGTGACGTAGTCTCGCTCCGCGGCGGTAAAGGTGCGTTCGATGGGCTTCTTGAACTCGCGCATACGGGCGAGGCCGGCTTCAGCGCGCAGGCGTGAACGCTCCGCATCGATGCGGGCCTGGATCTCTACTTCGTAATCTTTCTGAACGATCTCTTCAATCAGCGGCATGGGTCCCTCCAATGCTGAGTGGTGAGCGGTTGTGATCGATGGAATGGGAGATAAACGTCGGACTTACATCTGGCCTTTCATCCCCTGGAAGCCGTGGGCAAGTTGTTTGAAAAAGTACTTGATGACGCGCTGGTCGTTGTAGCACCAGCCGAGGATGTGATTGAGCGTGGAGAAGCAGTGTGTCTGGCAGGATTCTTTCTGGTGATCGAGCTGCTTGGTGTCGAACTTATGGTCGCCGACGACGCCCCAGTCGTAGCTGGCGGTATACATGGGGAAGCAGGGGGCCAGGGTGCCGTCGACGCGAATGATCATGGAGTTCTGGCCGGCGCGGCAGTTCCAGGGGAAGTGGTTGCCCTTCATGAAATCGACCATCTGCCAGAGGCGAGTGTTGGAGTTCACCATCTTGTAGCCGGAGTCCTGCTTTTCGGTGAGCCATTGGATGGTCTCTTCGACGGCGGGCCAATCGTCCTTGCGGATGTAGGTGACATTTTCATTCGCATGGTGGAAGTGCTCGTCCTGCTCCAGGAGGGGAGACTCGTTGATGTGGTAGTCGGTGGCGATGCCGTTGTCGTGGGCGATCTCGGTGAGTTCGCGAACGTCGTCGAGGTTGTTGCGGCAGATATTGATGTTGAGGAAGACGGAGTAGCCGTATCGATATTGCTTGCGGACGAGGTAGTCGAACTGTTTGCGGATGGGAGCCAGGGCCTTGGGCAGGCCGGTCTTCAGGTCGACGGCGTCGACGGCGATGTTGAAGGTGGACATGCCGGCGTCGGCCAGCTTGTCGATGACGTCGGTGCGGAGCAAGCGGGCGTTGGTGGGGAGATAGATCCAGAAGTCTTTTTTGGCGGCGTAGTAGGTGATGCGGTGGATGAAGTCGGGGCGGAGCAGGGGTTCGCCTCCCATGAAGGCGAGGACGCGGCAGCCGGTGCCGTGAAGCCAGTCGACGGAGCGCTTGGCGGTGTCCTCGGTCATGCCTTTGACCTTGTTGTCGAAGGCCCAGCAGTAGTGGCAGTCGAGATTGCATTTGAACTCGGTGAAGAGATAGGAGATCAGGGGATGGAAGTCGCCGGAGGTGACACGGGAGCGGATGTAGGGGAAGAGCCAGCCCTGCATGGTGTGGTAGATCTGTCCGGGGGTCCAGTGGCGTTTGTCGGGAGGCGTCCAGACGGCGTCTTCGTCGATGGCGCCGAGCAGCTCGGGGTGCTGGGGAAACATGGGGTCGGGGAAAACCTGGGGCTCGCCGATGGGTTGGAGTCCGGGGAGGGGAGCTCTCGGCTTGGTCAGCAGGTCGTGCAACGGAACATCCAGGCGGAAGTTTGACGGTTGTTCGGTGTGCTGCTCTATATACATCAGGCCCTCCGGGGAAACGTGCAGGATGACGAAACCGAGTTGATCGCCTGTCTGTGCTGCTTGGCGACTGAATGGTTGCAAATCGGGTGCCAAAGGCGACGGGACTCGGGGAGTCGGCGGGTAACTGCAGCGAAAGTGGAATTTGGGGGCTTCTAGTCGTGAGACGAAGCATATCGGCAGGTGCCAGCAAGCCGTGCGAGCGCCAACATGCTGGCAGGATTCTGCGCAGCGATTGTTGTCTGAGCGTGGAAGCCCGCGGCGGTATGGAGGTGCGGAGAGGTGGGGCGCGATTCGGACAACCTTTGGTGAGTGCGGAGGGTCTAATTTTTCCTGTTCCCAGGTACGAGCGGCGGTGAGAGCGGCGGAGACCGCATTCGGCAGCTTCACGCATGATCCTTGGCGATGGACAGCCGGGGAGAGAAGGCGGGGGCGCGACTTCGATCATGAGCGAACGGCGGGGATCGACGGCGGGCAACGCTGGTGCCGATTGGGAGCAACTGATTCGCCAAATGTCGCGGAGAGTGGGCGAATCGACGCGGGGAAGCAAATCGCGGTGAGGCGAAATCCCGTTACGGGGAAGTTCGTTTGGATGGAACGGGGGATTGTCCGCTACCGTATTCCCCTGCGGAACACGAACCGAAGGTGCCCTTTCGACTGCGCAGCGATTGAGATAATGTTGACACCTTCTTGCGGCCTCACTCATCTATTCGTTCAACAAGTGTGGACGCTCTGGCGACACGATGCAGACTCGGAGAGACTTCATTGCGACGGATCAACATGCTCCCGCGGGCGAGCATGCCGATGGAGTGCTGCGGCTTGCGAGGCGGTTGGAGGCCTACGCCGAGGTTGGCCAGCTGGTGCGCGCTCTGCCGGGAGAGCTGCATACCCTGCTAGCCGGATGTTCTGTGGCGTTGGTGCTTCGGGAAGCGTGGGGAGTGGGCACGTGGTTTGCGGTCGACGGGAGCGGCAGCAGCATTCCGGAGACACCGGAGATGAGCCAGCTACACAAAGCGCTGTCTGCCAGCATGCGGGAACAGCGGGGCTGGTTCGTTCTTCAGCCGGATCCGCAGGCGTCGCTCGCCGGGTTGGCGCAGGTTTTTGAGGGATTGGGACATCCGTATCCTCACATCTTTCCGCTGAACGCTGCGGATGAGTGGCTGGGAGCTCTGTGCATTGGGCGGCCGCTGTCGGAACCGTTCGCGCAGGCGGAGATCGACGTCCTCGCGCATGTTGCGGACATTGCTTCGCTGGCGATCGATGACCGGCTGGTACGCGCACAACTGGAGCATGAGCGCACACGGCTGAAGCTCATTCTGGATCTGAACGACAGCGTGGTTGCGAATCTGGAGTTGCGGGATGTGCTGCGCTCCATCTCGCCGAGCATACGGAATGTGATGCGGCTGGACACGGTGGCGCTCATTCTGCCGGACTCCGAAAGCAGGCACCTGCGGTTGTATGCGCTGGATTCTCAAGAGGGAAGGGGCGTGGTGCATGAGGATATGGTGAGCCCTCTGGACGGCTCGATCTCCGGGCAGGTTTTCCGCTCCGGGAAGACATGGGTGGGGGATGTGGCGGAGTTGCAGCGTTCGAGTTTCGATCACCGGATTGCGGCGGTGGAGGGAATCCAGACGCTGTGCATGCTGCCGCTGATCCGGTGCGAGCGCGTGCTCGGTGTGCTTTGCCTGGCACGGCGGCAGAAGGATGCGTTCACGGAGGCAGAGATCGGATTCCTGTCGCAGCTTGCCGGCCAGATTGCCATCGCGATCGACAACGCGCTGGCGTATCGGCAGATTACGGAGCTGAGCGAACGATTGAGGCAGCAGAAGCTGTATCTCGAAGACGAGCTTCGGAGCGAGATGAACTTCGAAGAGATTGTGGGGACGAGCGCTCCGCTGAGGGCGGTGTTGCGCCAGATTGAAGCGGTGGCTCCAACCAATGCGACCGTCCTGATTCACGGCGAGACGGGTACGGGCAAGGAACTGATTGCCCGGGCGGTTCACAAGCTGAGCGAGCGCCGGTCCAAGGCGTTCGTAAAGTTGAACTGCGCGGCGATTCCAACCGGCCTCTTGGAGAGCGAGTTGTTTGGGCACGAGAAGGGAGCGTTTACGGGCGCCATCGCGCAACGGATCGGGCGATTCGAGCTGGCTTCGGAGGGGACGATTTTTCTCGACGAGGTCGGGGAGATACCACTCGATTTGCAGCCAAAGCTTTTGCGGGTTCTGCAGGAGCGGGAGTTTGAGCGCCTGGGTAGTTCGCGAACGCTGCGCAGCGACGCACGGCTGATCGCGGCGACGAATCGGGACTTGAGCGCGATGGTGCGGGAGCAGGCCTTCCGTTCGGATCTCTTCTACCGCTTGAATGTTTTTCCGATTCATGTTCCCGCATTGCGCGAGCGCACGGAAGATATTCCATTCCTGGTGCGGCACTTTGCGCAGCACTTTGCGCGCAACACGGGAAAGCAGATCGATACGATCTCTTCCGAAACGATGCGGGTGCTGGTTCGCTATCCGTGGCCGGGCAATATCCGCGAGATGCAGAACGTGATCGAACGGGCGGTCATCCTCTCCAAAGGGCCGGTGCTGCAGGTTCCGGTAAGCGATCTTCAAGTCGCACAGCACGGAGATAAGCAATGTGCAGGGAAGCACGTTGGCGACGCTGGAAGAGGTGGAACGGCGGCATATTCTTTCTGTGCTCGAGCAGACCAATTGGGTCTTCGCCGGTCCTAATGGCGCGGCGGCTCGTCTTGGACTGAAGCGGCCAACGCTGCAGTTCCGGATGCAGAAGCTGGGAATCACACGTCCGCGGCGAGGTTTCCCTCCGGCGCAAGATCCGTCGTCACCCTCCAATTAGTCACCCTCCAATCAAAGGATGCTGCGGGGTGAGGCGGCAGTGGATGGGCACTCGGCGGCGGGGCGGGGGCGAGATATCGAGCGCAAGGGGAGGGATGCCAATCGACTGGCACTCTGCCAACCGACCGACAGGGGACAGGCGGGTGGTGTGGGCGGACGTCTCGATGAACGCATAGCACGTCTCGATGAACTAATAAATCGCTGCCGTCCTTTCGGACGTTGCGGAAGATATGGCAAATGAAGTGCATATTGCAGAGATCGATATGGGAGGTTGTTTTGCCCAGATTCCAGTCCTGAATCGGCGCGGGAGGCAGGAGGCCTGGGCCGGTTCCCCCGACAGGCGCGTCCAGGGAGAGAATGGGATGTTGAGAATCACGGTGCAGGAGCTAGCGGCGGAGCAACGATGGATTCTCCAGGGAAGGTTGACCAGAAACTCTGTCGACGGGCTGCTCTCCAGCTGGCGTTCCGCTCAGGAGGCCTGCTGCACGAAGGACCGGGTGGTTGATCTCAACGATGTCATTGTGATCGACAAGAGCGGCGAAGAGGTCTTATCCGAGATGATCGCCGAGGGCGTTCGCTTCGTGGCGGACGGGCTCTATACCAAGCATCTTCTGAAAGCGCTGCGCGAGCGAATTGCTCATTCTCGCGTTACGGGCTAGGCCTGCAATTTCTGTTGCATCCCCAACGACCGATCGATGTCTGCGAGTCCCCCAGAGAACATGCGATGGGCGGCGGGACCGTGGTGCCTCGTGGCTACGATGCTCCCCCGAATGGATCCATCGCGCAGATGTGAGCCAGATCACAGATATGGGAACACCCCCTGTCTATGCTTTGTGTCGCCAAGCTGATTTGGATAGAAGCGGTCCACAAGTCTTCGGAGGCCATTCTCGGAGGCCAAGGCCCACTCTTGTGCCGTTCGGCTGTGAGGCCGGTTTCTGTTTGGCATCAGGAAGGGCAGGTTGCTGGAGAGGAGGCATCCGTGCGGCGAACTGGATCACCGATGCAACTCACACGCGCCGCGGACTACGGCATCCGCGCCATGATTCACCTGGTGTCGCTGCCTGCGGGCCGGCGAGCCCGACTGCCGCACATCTCCGCAGCTACCGGCGTTCCGTCTGCGTATCTATCGAAGGTTCTGCAGACCCTGGCCCGCGCCGAGATGGTTTCCTCGAGCCGGGGGCGGAGTGGTGGCTTCGAGGCACTTGCGGCCGGCCGCGACGCTTCGTTTCGGCAGCTGATCGAAGCGATCGATGGCCCGATGTTCCTGAATGTTTGCGTTGGTGCCGGAGTCCATTGCAAGCGCAAGTCGCGGTGTCCAGCACACCCGGTGTGGATGCGTGCTCAGCTTGCGATGACGGCAATCCTCGACGGCGCGAGGGTTGCGGATCTTGCGCATGGATGGGATGCCACCGAACCCGTGCCCGAGGTGATTCCGCAGATCCAGCCAACGCAGGTGGCGACGGATCGTGCGCGTACACCGCATCCGTCGAAGCCCCGGAAGGCCGGCCATCGATCGCTCCCACGCTTCTCGGCAACGAGGGAAGGTCCAGCGTTGGGCTAGTTCCACTGCAGCATCCTGCGTAGAAAGGCTTCGCCAATGAATGGTTTTCCGAAGGTCGATCCCATCCCTCTGCCAGCGCCTGTCTGGCTCTTCAAACTTCTGCACATTGTTACGCTCTCGCTTCACTTCGTTGCGATGGAGGTGCTGGTGGGCGGGCTGCTGATTGCCGTCCTGCTGAACCTGTTGGGTAAGTCGATCCCGGCAGGCACGGCTGCTTCGGCGATTGCGCGCCGCCTGACGATTGTGATGACCTATGTGATCAACCTTGGGGTGCCTCCGTTGCTGTTTGCGCAGGTGCTTTACGGTCGCGCCATCTATACCAGCAGCGTGATGATTGGCCTCCGATGGATTGTGGTCATCCCGGCCCTGATCCTGGCGTACTGGCTGCTCTACCGGTTTGCCGCGGGCCTGGAGGCGGGCAAGAAGGTCTGGTGGATTGGCCTGATTGCGTGGCTGGTGATCGGCACGATTGCGCACATCTACTCCACGAACATGACGCTGATGCTTCGTCCCGAGGCGTGGCAGAGCATGTACTCCGCCTCGTCGCTGGGAGCGCATCTGCCCGTCGGCGATCCCACGACGCTGCCGCGTTTCTTCTTCATGATGATCAGCGGATTGGTGGCCGCGGGTCTCTGGCTCATCTATCTCGGGGGGCGCAAGTCGTTCTCGGCGACGGATGGCAGATTTCTGGCGGCTCTGGGCGGGCGGATTGCTGCCGTCGCCGTCGTCGCGCAGGTCGCTGCGGCGTTCGCCGTCTACTACACGCAGCCGGCGATCGTGCAGATTGGACTGGGCGAGCATCTGCTGTACAAAGTCACCGGCTTTGGCTGGCTGGCGCTGACCGGGGTGCTGCTGCTGTTCGCATGCTTCGCGGCCATCCAGAAGCCGACGAATGCTCTGAGTGGCTGGGCTGCTGTGGTCATCGGGTTCCTGCCGATTGCGCTGATGACCCTGTACCGCGACGGCATACGCGATCTCACGCTGGCCAGCAAGGGCTACGACGTCTGGGACCGCGTGGTGGTGACGAACTGGAGTGTTGTCGGAATCTTCCTTGTGGTCTTCGTCGCCGGCCTCGGTGTCGTGGGCTGGCTTATTTCCGTGGTCGCCCGGGCCACACGAGTTATGGAGAGTGCTATCTAGCCATGAGCGATATTCCTGTGATCATCGAACAGCCCGTTTCCGTCGATGTTGAGAGCAATCCCACACGGCGTGCGTTTCTCGGCATCGCAACCGCTGCTGGCCTCTGCTATGCGGGAGCCATTGGTTATCCGATCTACCGCTATCTTGCCTCGCCCGCGGAGATGGCGGCGAATGAGTCCGCGGTCACCGAGGTCACGCTGGACAAGGCGCAGGATCTGCCGGTGGCTGCGGTGCTGATGTTCAAATTCGGCAGCTCGCCGGCGATGCTCATCCACGGCGCGGACAACTCGTGGGTGGCGTTCAGTGCGGTGTGCACCCACCTGGGGTGCACGGTGAAGTTCGAGCCAGCGCAGAATCGGATCCACTGCTCGTGCCACGGCGGAGTCTACGATCCGCACACGGGGAAGAATGTCAGCGGGCCTCCGCCCAAGCCGCTCAAGGCGTACAAAGTCAACGTCGGTGCAACGAACGTCGTGGTCTCACGTGCCTGATACAGAAAGGAACAAGAAATGGCTGGCCCGATCTACACATGGCTTGATGAACGTCTCGGCCTCGGCGACATCGCTGAACTCGCGCGCCACAAGCGGATTCCGGTGCATTCGCAGACCTTCTGGTATTACTGGGGCGGCATCTCGCTGTTCCTGTTCCTCATCCAGATCTTTACGGGCATTCTGCTGCTGGTCTACTATCGCCCCGGCGCGGAGGCGTTCGAGAGCGTTCGGCAGATCACGTATGTGATGCAGTTCGGCTGGCTGATTCGTTCAGCTCACTCGTGGTGCGCGAACCTGTTCATCTTTTCGATCCTGGTGCACATGTTCTCCGCCTACTTCATGAAGGCGTACCGCTCGCCGCGCGAAGTGGGGTGGTTGACGGGCATTGCGCTGCTCTTCCTCTCCGCGGTCTTTGGCTTCAGCGGCTACCTGCTGCCCATGGACGAACTCAGCTACTATGCCACCAAGGTCGGGCTGCAGATTCCAGCGTCGATTCCTTTCCTGGGCGCGTTCACCACCACCATTCTTCGCGGCGGTCCGGAGGTCAGCGACTTCACCGTGCAGCGCTTCTTCGCGCTCCACGTGGTGATCCTTCCGCTGCTGTTTCTTCCATTGCTGGGACTGCACCTGTTCCTGGTGCAGAAGCACGGCAACGCCGTTCCGCCCAGCGAAGAGAACAAGCCCTTGCTCGCGCGCAGGAGCATTGCTTTCTTTCCAAACTTCTTTCAGAAGGACCTGGCGATGTGGCTGATCTCGCTCAACGTGCTTGCGCTGCTGGCATCGGTCTTTCCCTGGGAGCTGGGCAAGCAGGCAGACTCGCTGGTGCCGGCGCCGGCGGGGATTCATCCAGAGTGGTACTTCATGGCGCCGTTCCACATGCTCAAAATCCTTGGCAACCTTCTGCCGGGGATGAGCGGTGAGGTGGTGGGGATCCTGCTCTTCACTGCGGGACTTGCGCTCTGGATCGTGATCCCGTTTTATGACGGCGAAAACAAGGCTGGATCGCGCGGCCGCATCGCCCACTACTTCGGCCTCTTCGCCGTAACCGCTCTCATTGTTACCACCGCGCTTGGCTACTGGGGCATCCGCTAGCTCGCGAGAAGGAAGCGAAATGAATTATCCATTCTGGGAAGTACCCTGGCTCGGCAGCAGTTCGGTGATTGCCATCATCGCGATCTTTCACGTCATGATCTCGCAGTTCGCCGTCGGGGGAGGGCTCTTCCTTCCCTTCGCTGAACGCAAGGCGCTGCGCGAAGGCCGCACCGACTGGCTGGAGGAACTCAAGAAGCATTCGCGCTTCTTCCTGCTGGTCACCGGCGTCTTTGGCACGGTGAGCGGCGTGGGCATCTGGTTCGCGATTGGCCTTACGCAACCCGAGGCCACCAGTACGCTCATCCATAACTTTGTCTTCGGGTGGGCGATCGAGTGGGTCTTCTTTCTCGTGGAACTCACGACGATTGCCGTCTACTACTACACGTGGGACCGGATTCCGGCGAAGCTGCATCTCACGGTGGGCTGGGTCTATGCCGTTTCGTCGGTGTGCACGCTGGTCATCATCAACGGCATCCTGACGTTTATGCTCACGCCTGGAGACACCTGGCTGGCGGTCGCAGGGACGGGCCACGAAGCCAGCAAGTTCTGGAACGCGTTTTTCAATCCGACGTACTGGCCGAGCCTGTTGATGCGCACGCTGGTCTGCATCACGCTGGCCGGGGTGTGGGCACTGATCTCCGGTGCGCGCATCGACGGCGAGAAGCAACTTGCTCTCAAGGGCAGCTTCCTCCGCTGGACTACCGGGTGGCTGGTGCCGGCATTCGTGCTCATGCCGCTGACGCTGGTGTGGTATCTGCACATGGTTCCCGAGTCGCAGCGGGCGCTGTTGTCGCTCGGCATTTCGACGATTGGGGCGGGTACCTTCTCGCAGGTCACGCGGCTGGTGTTGATCATGGTGATTACGACGGCGACGATGGTCATCATCACCTACTACCTGGCGTACAAGAATCCCAGGGACTTCACCGTCGCCCATGCCTGCGCGATCTTGCTGCTGGCTCTCATGGCCACCGGGAGCGGCGAACAGGCGCGCGAGATGCTGCGCAAGCCGTACGTGATTGGCCGCCATATGTACTCCAATGGAACGCGGGTCAGCGAAGTCGCCAACCGGAATCAGTTTGGTTACCTGCACGACACGCTGTGGCTTAACCAGAACACCAGTGTTCATTTTGCGCAGGGCGAGGCGATGTACCGCGGCCAGTGCGGCTCGTGTCACACGCTGACGGGCTACCGCTCGTTGAATCGGCTGCTCGCAGGGCGCGATCGCGAGTCTGTCGGAAGCCTGCTGACGATGCTTCACGAGTACAAACCGGATACCTCGTATCGCAAATTTATGCCGCCCCTGACGGGTACGCCGCAGGAGATCCAGGCCCTGGGCGACTACCTGTACGCCCAGTCCGCTCCGCAGGCTGTGCCGGCTGGAGCACCAGCGGTTGCGGCCCCGACGTTAAAGGCGCAGAGGTAGCTGGGCTGACGGGGATCGAAGAAAAATGGTCGGCCCTGGTAGACGATTTTCGAACCTTTAGCGGTTCGTGGAACTCGAACGACGGATATTACAGCATCTGTGTCGATGGCATTGAAGTATCGTAAAGTTCAGACGTCAGTATGTTTACCGTCAGATCTGTCTCGCTTGTCTCTAGTCTGATCTCAACGTATTGCCTTCCCCACAAGAGTCGCCACGTCGTGAGCCCGATGTTTTCTCAGATGTCCATGGAGACACTGCGCAAGCGCCAGCGAGGTCCTCTATCGTGCGAAAGCTGCCGGCAGAGACTGCGTCATCGTTCAGAATCACCGGCCAGTCCACATTGGGGAGAAATTTTGCATCAAACGCCGCTCTTGCCCTAGCTATGAAGGACTGTCCGTTGCGATTTGTGGGTTGGGCGAAACCCTGCGAACACTGTGGGCTCTGAGCGTGCTCAAGGCTTCTCCGGGTGATACGAGCCGGAAGGCAGACGACCGTGTACAGGATGAAGGTGGACGCGTCGTTCATGCGAAGGCCTTGACCGTAGACAGCGTTATCCACAGAACTACGGCCAGAATCGCACCTGCGGCCGAAGCGTAGGATCTGCTCTTCCATCCAAGGCAAGCGCCGATGTGTTCGCGAGGTGGCTTCGTAGCGGACACATCATTGTCCCGCGTACCAGAATGGCGGGCGAGCCCAGGTGCCGGCTCAGGCGCAGGTCCCGGGTTGCGTCCCCGGGGACTGCGATGTACCAGAGAGAAAAGAGATGAAATGAAAGGTAATCGAGAGATGAAATGATAGTAATCAAATTTCGGATTACTTCACTCTCCTTCCGTGCTATGTTCATAACATTACAGAGTTTCAGAATTTATAAGATGTGTCGGCAATTCCTGTGCCCACATGCATGAGCGGCAACTCTTTTGTTATCAAGTCGTTGCTGGGCGAACTTCTAGCTCGAACGCCGCAAGTGAGACTTAACTCGGGCCCTCTATTGTAGAAAGTTACCCTGGTATGAATTTTGTTGCAGAGAGCTATTCGGCGCGTTTGCGCGTAGGCCGGCGGCTAGGCTGGCTGAAATCTTCCGCCTTTCTTCGTGAATACATTTCTGTCTAACCGCGGAGTTTTTTGGATGATGGTGTTTGCCTCCGTGCGTCCGATCCCTCTCCTCTCGTTCACTTGCACCCCTCAATAGGTACTCCCTTCCCCGGAGATTTTGCTGCCATGCGTACCCGCCGCGTTCGTTCGTCCTTCGCCTTCATCGTGCGTGCTGTTCTCTCCCGTCGGATGGGGCCAACACTACTGTCCATGGTCTTTATGGTGTGTTTACCTCTCGGTATGACAAGCGCGGCGCACGGCCAGGTGTATCCAGTCGGCGTTCCATCGGGGCTTACTGCCTCGCTGGGAAACTGGGGAGGACCGGTGGGCGTCGCAACGGATTCGAACGGCAATCTCTATGTTGTGGAGCATGCGCCGGGAGGAAATAACCAGGCCGGGGAGATCGTCGAAGTCAATGCTGTCACCCATGTGAGCTCGGTGATCATAGGGTCGACAACCCTAATAAACGGTGAAGCCCTGTCTGGTCCGCAGCAGATCTGCATCGATGCGAGCAATAACCTGTATATCGCGGATTCGGATAATGGCCGTATTGTGGTGTATTCGACTACGACTCCAGGGGTTTTGGCCGTTTACGCCACTTCGCCCAATCCATTCGGTGTCGCTTTAGACGCGAGCGGCAATATCTGGGTAGACGGCAATGCCACCGGCACCGCCGGTTATGGATACGTCGAAGAGATTCCCTACGGATCATCGACGGCAATCATGGTCGACGGCGTCGGCCTTGATGAACCCAGGGGCATTCTCTTTGACAGCGCCGGCAACCTCTACGTCTCCGATTACGGCAACGGCGCAGTCTATAAGTACGCGCCTCCGTACACCACCCAGACAACGCTGATCAGCGGCATCACCACTCCCGCCGGGATGATCTTCGACGCGCAGGGGAACCTCGATATTGCCTCGGGTATTACGGTCACCCGCTACCTGGCGCCCGACTATTCGACCGCCATCCCGCTGGTTACCGCAGGGCTCACGGCTTCTGAAGGCATCGCCGCCGACGCGAAGGGAGATCTCTTTGTGACCAACTACGTCAACGGCGCGGGAACGCTCCAGGAGATCAGCCCCGTGGCCAGCTTAGGCAGTCAGGCTCTCAACACGACCTCCTCCACGGTCACGTATAACTTCGCTGTGGCCTCGGGCACGGTCATTAGCTCCTTCAATGTTCTCGACCAGGGAGTGACCACCCACTCGGAGTTCGCACGCGTCACCAATGCTGCGACGGACTGCGTTACGGGCATCCTCTCCAGCGCCACGGTACTTTGTTCGATCGAGGCGACCTTCACGCCGCAATATCCCGGGGAACGGTTGGGAGCGATCCAGGCCGTGTCCAGCACGGGCAATGCGACGGTGTACCTGAGCGGCATCGGCGTAGGGCCGCAAGTGGCGCTGACGCCTGGAAGTATTACGACGGTGGCCGGTACCCACAACCCTTGCCCGGATGGCACGATAGCGTGCGGCGACGGTGGCGCGGCGACCAGCGCGAATCTGCTGTCCCCCCAGGGCGTCGCGGTGGACAGCGCGGGCAATCTCTATATCGCGGACACCTCCGACAACCGCGTGCGTAAGGTAGCTGCCGGCCCGGGGGGGAGATCACGACGGTCGCCGGCACCGGTACGGCTGGGTACAGCGGGGATAATGCGGCGGCGACCAGTGCCGAGTTGAGCACTCCTACTGGGGTTGCGGTGGACGGAGCGGGCAATCTCTACATTGCGGACTTTGGCAATAACCGTATCCGCGAGGTCAATGCGGCTACCGGGATCATCACGACGGTAGCCGGTACCGTAACGGGGGGCTACAGCGGGGATGGAGGCGCAGCGACCAGCGCCGAGTTGAGCTATCCCTGGGGGGTAGCGGTGGACGGGGTTGGCAATCTCTACATCGCGGATTCAGCCAACCACCGGGTGCGCGAGGTGAATGCTGCGAGCGGGATCATCACCACGATTGCGGGCAGCGCGACGATTTGCACCAGCAGCACGGCGGCGTGCGGCGACGGGGGCGCGGCGACCAGCGGTGAACTGAACTTCCCCAAGGGAGTGGCTGTCGACAGCCTGGGCAATGTCTACATCGTGGATCTTAACGACAACCGTATCCGCGAGGTAGCTGCGGGGACGGGGATCCTCAGTACCGTCGCCGGTAACGGCACTGCGGCCTATAGTGGGGACGGCGGCGCGGCGACCAGCGCCGAGCTGGACCAGCCCTCTGGGCTGGCTGTCGACAGTGCGGGCGATCTCTACATTGCGGATGAGAGCAACAGCCGCATTCGTGAGGTGACGGCGGGAGTGATCACGACGGTCGCCGGCAATGGCACGGTTTCCTACACCGGAAACAACGGTGCGGCGACCAGCGCCGGACTGGACTTCCCCGGAGGGGTCGCACTGGATAGCGTGGGCAACGTGTATGTCGTGGACACGGATAACGACGTCGTTCGCGAGGTGGAAGTGACGACGCCGCCAACCCTGACCTTCGCGACGCCGACGGAAGTGGGCACGACCGACTCCACGGATGGGGCGCAGACGGTCACCGTATCGAACATCGGCAATGCTGCACTCAGCTTTGCGTCGATCAGCTTTCCGTCCAACTTTACGGAGGCCAGTACAGGGAGCAACGAGTGCGTTGCGGGCTCCCTGCTGTCGGGTACCGCCTGCACCCTTGGCGTGAACTTCACCCCTCTAGTCCCAGGCAATCCTCTGAGCGGGAGCCTGATGCTGACTGATAACAACCTGGACGCCAGCACAACGCAGCAGGCCATCACGTTCAGCGGTGCGGCGGTTGTCCCGGCACCCACGGTCACCGGCCTGTCGCCGTCTGTCGGACCTGCCGCGGGTGGCACAGCCGTCACGATCACCGGCACGAACCTCTCCGACGTGACTGCGGTATTTTTCGGAAGCACACCTGCGACCGGCTTCGTGGTGTACGGCGAGAACAATACCCAGATGGTGGCAGGGGTTCCGGCGGGCACAGGCGCAGTGGCTGTGACCGTCACCTCAGCGGGTGGAACGTCGGCGACAAGCGCGGCCGATGTGTATACCTACCAACAGACACAGGCAATCACCTTCGCG
Source organism: uncultured Acidobacteriaceae bacterium (assembly GCA_963762375.1). Taxonomy (GTDB): domain Bacteria; phylum Acidobacteriota; class Terriglobia; order Terriglobales; family Acidobacteriaceae; genus Granulicella. Next base: position 80,818 of record CAVXKP010000019.1, on the reverse strand, counting down.
CCAGCGACGAGCGGTGTGGCAGGGAACTCGGTGACGCTGACGGCGGTCGGCGGCGGCTCCGGCAACCCGGTATTCTTCAGCGTGGTTTCAGGGCCGGCGACGGTGAGCGGGCTTGATGGAACGACATTGACCTTCACCGGCGCTGGTACGGTGGTGGTGGAGGCCGATCAGGCTGGCAGCACTTTCTATACGGCGGCAGCTCCGGTGCAGGCCACCATCACCGTGAGTGCGGCGCCAGGTTCTTATCTTGCGCCGAGCACTCCAGTCGGCTCGACCGGCGCGACCCAGACGGCGTACGTGAACTTCACGACGGCGGGCACGCTGGGATCGATCCGTGCGCTGGCCCAGGGCGCGACCGGGTTGGACTTCAACGTTGTTGCAGGAGGGACGTGCGCGGTGGGAACGGCGTACACGGTTGGGCAAGTCTGCTCGGTCGAGTACAACTTCACGCCGACGCGTGCTTCCACTCGGCTGGGTGGTATTGTGGTCGCCGATGCTTCGGGGAATGTACTGGCCAATAGCTATGTGAGCGGCCTTGGAACGGGACCGCAGGTCGCGTTTCCGCCGCTGAACACAAGCGCCGTCACGACGACCCTGGCCTCCGGCCTGGGTAACGTGGAGGGTGTCGCCGTCGATGGCAGCGGCGATATCTTCTACCCCAACACCAGTGCCGGATCCATCGTTGAACGCCTGGCGGTCAATGGGGTGCTTCCAACCAATCCTGCCACGGCCAGCTTTCCGGCGCCTTCCGACCCGATCGCTGCGACGGTGGATGGTTCGGGCAATCTCTACGTCGCAAACTTCGAGGGAAATGTGACCGAGTATGTGGCCGTCAACGGCTCGCTGCCGGCCAACCCGGTGACTCGCTCCTTCACCACGGGGTTGGATCATCCGCAAAGCATCGCCGTCGATCGCGTCGGCAACATCTACGTCGCCGACTCGGGATCGAACGAGCTACTCGAATTCTCTCCTGTCAATGGCGTCATTCCCACCTCGGCCTCGCCGACGGTGATCGGAAGTGGATACGAGGGGGTCTTTGGCGTTGCGGTCGATACGGCAGGCGATGTCTTCGTCTCTGACAACCGCGCCAATACGGTTTACGAGGTGATGGCTGTGGGTGGATCGATTCCTGCAAGCCCAACCATCAACGTGGTGGGAAGCGGTTTCAACGAGCCGCTCGGCTTGTCGGTCGACGCGCTGGGGAACGTATACGTCTCGGATCAGGGAAGCCACAGCGTTAAGGAAGTCGTGGCGGTAAACGGCGCTGTTTCCAGCAGCTCGAGCATTCTGACCCTGGGGAGTGGTTTTGGCACTCCCGTCAACTCCGCGATAGACGCGAACGGGAATCTCTATATCGCGGATAATGCCAATCAAAACGTGCGTGAATTCAACGTCGTCAACGCGCCGACCCTGACGTATGCAAACACGGACGTCGGCACCAGCAGCGTGGAAAAAAGTGTTGCGGTCGAGAATATTGGCAATGCGGCGCTCACCATCGCTTCCGAGGCTGCCAGCACGAATTACAGCGTAGCGACGGCTTCGAGCACACCGTGCGGCGGCACTCTGGCGGCGGCCACAATCTGCAATGCGGCGGCCCTCTTCAGTCCGGCGCTGGTGGGAGCCGATCCCGGTACGCTGACCCTCACCGACAATAACCTCAACGCCAACACTACGGCCGAAACCCAGCAGACGATCGCGTTGACCGGAACGGCGTCGCCGGCGCTGGTCGCGACCACGGCGGTAGCCGCGGCAGTGCTCACCCAAGGCCATGCGGCGACTGCGTTCACTCCAGTGAGTGGATCGGGTGGAGCAACGCCGCTGAGCTATAGCGTCTCGCCGGCATTGCCTGCGGGTTTGGTGTTGAACGCGTCGACGGGCACGATCAGCGGCACGCCGACGGCGGCATCCGGGCCTGGCATCTACGCGGTGACGATCACCGATGCGAATGGAGCGACGGCGACGGCGAGCTTCAGTCTGACGGTGGACAGCGCCGTGGTTGCGACCACGGCGGTGGCCACGACGGTGCTGACCCAGAACCACGCGGCGGCGTTTACGCCAGTGACGGGAACGGGGGGCACGACGCCACTGACGTACAGCGTATTGCCAGCTCTGCCTGCGGGTCTGAGCATGACTGCGGGGACGGGTAGGATCAGCGGCACACCGACGGCGGCAACCGGGCCTGGCAGCTACACGGTGACGATCACCGATGCGAATGGAGCGACGGCGACGGCGAGCTTCAGTCTGACGGTGGACAGCGCCGTGGTTGCGGCCACGGCCGTTGCCAGCGCGACGCTGACCCAGAACCATGCGGCGACCGTGTTTACTCCGGTGACCGGATCGGGCGGAGCGACGCCGCTGAGCTATAGCGTCTCGCCGGCACTGCCTGCGGGTCTGGGCATGGCTTCGGGGACGGGTACGATCAGCGGCACGCCGACGGCGGCATCCGGGCTCGGCAGCTACACGGTGACGATCACCGATGCGAATGGAGCGACGGCGACGGCGACCTTCAGGCTGACGGTGGACAGCGCGGTGGTTGCGACCACGGCGGTGGCCGCGACGGTGCTGACCCAGAATCATGCCTCGACTGCGTTCACTCCGGTGACGGGTACGGGGGGCACGACGCCGCTGACGTACAGTGTATTGCCAGCGTTGCCTGCAGGTCTGGGCATGGCTTCGGGGACGGGTGCGATCGGCGGCACACCCTCGGTGACAGCCGGGCCTGGCAGCTACAGCGTCACGGTCACGGATGCGAATGGAGCGACGGCGACGGCGAGCTTCAGCCTGACGGTGGACAGTGCCGTGGCAGCGACCACGGCGGTGACAACGACGGTGCTGACCTTCGACCAAGCAGGGGGAGCCTTCACACCGGTGAGTGGACGTGGCGGCGATCAACCACTGACGTACAGCGTCTTGCCGGCGCTTCCCGCGGGTCTGAGCATGGCTCCATCGACGGGCACAATCAGTGGCACACCCACGGTGCCAACCGGAGCAGCCAGCTACAGCGTCACGGTCACGGATGCGAATGGAGCGACGGCGACGGCGGCCTTCAGCTTGTCGGTCAACCCATTGACGCCGACGATCACGTGGCCGACGCCAGCGGCAATCACCGTGGGCACGGCGCTCACGACGGCGCAGTTGGATGCAGCCGCCTCTGCCAACGGAACCCCTGTGGCCGGCAGCTATACCTACACGCCTGTTCTGGGCATGGTGCCGAGCGCAGGAGTGCAGACCCTCTCGGTGCAGTTCACGCCGACGGATAGAACCGACTATACGACGGCGACCGCCAGTGTGCCGCTGACCGTATTGACGGTGCCGGCGCTGACCTTTACCCCGATCCCTGCCCAGGCCTACAGCGACCCATCGTTTACGGTGAGCGCGACCTCGGCCTCGACGGGCCCGGTGACCTATGCGGTGGTGAGCGGACCTGCGACGGTCTCGGGGAACCTGGTGACCCTGACCGGCGTGGGCACTGTGGTGCTCACAGCCAGCCAGGCGGCCAGCGGCCTCTTTACCTCGGCGACGGCGACGACCAGCTTCACGGTGGCCTCTGGCTTCTTGCTCGGCGCTGCCAACGGAGCGGCTGGCAACGCGGGTGGCAGCATCACCAGCGCGACCGTCATCCCGGGGTATGCCGCCACCTACAACCTGATGATGGTTCCTGTTGGAGCCACCTATCCCAACGCGGTGAGCTTCAGCGTTCTGCCCTCAAGTCTTCCCGCGGGGGCAATCGCGAGCTTCACTCCGGCCACGATTCCGGCGAACAGTGCGGCAACCCCCTTCACCCTGAGCATCCAGACCATCAACCCGCAGACGGCGCAGCAGGTCGCGCATCGGGACAGGCCCTTCTCGGGGCTGCCTGTGGCTGCGGTGACGTTGGGCTTCCTGCTGCTGCCCCTGGCAAGGCGGAAGCGGCTACAGAAGATGCCGCGCCTGCTCCTGGTGCTGTTGGTCGCGATTCTATCGATGGGCGGGGTGCTGGGCTTGAGTGGTTGCGGCAGTGGCGCCGGCTTCTTCAATCAGACGGCACAGAGCTACACCGTGACGGTGATTGCAACGGACCTGAAGACCAATGCCGTGGTCTCGACCAACGTAACCCTCACCGTGCAGTAAGCAGAATTTGGAGAAGAGCATGCGCCGTTTTGCAGGACTGTGTTTGATGATCGGAATGGGCTGGATATCGATGACCGTGAGCGCCCAGCAAGCAGCACCGGGGCCACGCCTGGAGACCTCCTTCACCTATGACTACGCCCGCGCCAACGCAGGTCCGGGCCAGTGTGGCTGCTTCAACCTGAACGGCGGCAGCATGGAGGTCGCCGTACACGCCTACCGTGGCTTTTCGGCGGTAGCGGAGCTGGGCGGAGAGTGGTCCGGGAACATGGGGGCGGCGACCGGTGTTGGGCTCTCGCTGTCCACGCTCACCGCAGGGCCGCGCTACACCCAGCACCTCTCGGGCCCGCGGCTGGTCCGGTACACTCCCTTCGTGCAGGGCCTGGTGGGAGGAGCCCGTGGCTTCGGCTCCCTCTTCCCCAGCACGACGGGCTTGAGTGGAAGCGCCACGTCGTTTGCTCTCCTGACCGGCGGTGGATTCGATGTATGGATTAACCATTACCTCTCCATACGCCCTCTGCAGGTCGACTATCTGCGCACGCAGCTGCCCAACGGCGAAGCCAATAGCCAGAACCTGCTGCGCGTGGGCGCAGGCCTCGTCCTGCACAGCTGGTGAACAGCAACGCTTGCTCCTCCATCCGCAGGTGTTACATGGATACTCGCAGTTATTTCGGCGGTGCTCAGCCATACGATCACTGCTACATCGGCACAATCTCAAGCGAACTCCTTCGAGGCGGCTAGCAGGATGCTGGAAATCGCTTTAGCGAAGTATGATGCGGCGACGGCGGGCGAGGCAGAGAAGACATTGGCGGAGGATGTGGGGCTGGCTCTCAGAAGTATGAAGACGCCAAGTTGATATGGCATACGTGGAAAACCCGTGCGTTGATGTCAATAGGTGATGTGGTTGGCTGGTATGCAAAGGCTGTGACGGCGGATAAGCGCCAAGCTCAAGACACCATCGCGGCGATGTTCACGGGCAGCTCCAACCAAGACTCCCAGAGCACCACCGCAGCCTGATGTCCCTTTATGGCCCCAGATTTGGCCCCATTCGGACATGCTCTTGATTCTAACTCGTTGAAAGAAATGGTCGGGACGACTAGATTCGAACTAGCGACCTCACCCACCCCAAGGGTGCGCTCTACCAGGCTGAGCCACGTCCCGACTTGTTACGATTGCCGCTCGCGCCTTGATGGGCCAGCGGCTGGGGTACCTTCAGTCTACACTAACCCGGCGGTTAGCTTCTCCGAGAGATTACTCGCGGTTTACTGCGTGGGGGCGACGTATTCCTTGGGGAGCTCTCCACCGGCGCCGAAGAAGAACTCGTTCATCTGCTCGACGAGAAACTCCTGGGCTTCGCGGGTCCAGGGCTGCAGGCGGTACTCGTTGAGCAGCATCTTCTGGCGCTCGATCCACTCGCCCCAGGCCTTTTTGGAGACATTCTTGTAGATCTTCTGGCCAAAGTCGGTATCGAAGGGGGTTCGTCGAGGCCCTCCATCTCAGCTTTGTACTTCGTGCAGAATACCGTGTGCGCCATCGTCGAGCTCCTTTTGCGACTAAATCCCGGAGGGATCCGAGATATATCCAAGACCTCCAGTTTACCCGACGCTGAGCTTTCTATAATCCTTGCGATGGCACCTAAATCCCAAGCCGAAGAATCCGCTCCTGAACAGCGTATGGAAGCGCTGCGCGAGGAGCTCCGTCACCACGAGTATCTGTACTACGTGCTGGATGCGCCGGAGTGGACCGATGCCCAGTATGACGCGCGGATGAACCAGCTGCGGGCGCTGGAGGCGGAGCATCCGGAGCTGGTGACGGCGGACTCGCCGACGCAGAGGGTGGGGGGTAAGCCGAAGGAGGGGTTTGCCAAGGTGGCGCACTCGCGGCCGATGCTGTCGCTGGACAATGCGTACAACGAGGCGGAGCTGCGGGCGTGGGCGGAGAGGGTTGCCGGCGGGCTGGCGCTGGGGGAGAGCGTGCGGTATGTGTGCGAGCTCAAGCTGGATGGGCTGTCGCTGGCGCTGCAGTATGGGGCGGGTGCGCGCGGGGCGGCGGTGCTGCGGACGGGCGTGACGCGCGGTGACGGGAGCGATAGGTGAAGAGGTTACCACCAATGTGCGGACGATCCGGAGCGTGCCGCTGCAGGTGTCGGCGAAGAAGCTGGAGCAGGCGGGGTTGCCGGCGGAGTTCGAGGTGCGGGGCGAGGTGGTGCTGCCGCAGAGGGCGTTTGAGCGGATGAATGAGGAGCGGGTGGCGCAGGGGCTGGCGCCGGCGGCGAACCCGAGGAATGCGGCGGCGGGAACGATTCGGACGCTGGAGCCGAACATTGTGGCGCAGCGGCGGCTGGAGATGTTTGCGTACTTCCTGCTGCGCGGGCCAGGCGCGGGAGACGCTGCGGGGGAGCCGCTTCTCGGGTCGCAGAGTGCGGGGTTGCAGGCGCTGCAAGGATGCGGGGTTCCTGGTGAATCCGCATGCAAGGACGGTGGAGTCGATCGATGAGGTGCTGACGTTCATCGCGGAGGCGGACGCGATGCGCGATGGGTTGCCGTATGAGATCGACGGCGTGGTGATCAAGGTGGATGCGGTGGCGCAGCAGCGGCGGCTGGGGTTTACGGGGAAGGCTCCGCGGTGGGCGATTGCGTACAAGTTTCCGGCGCGCGCGGGTGTCACCAAGCTCGAAGACGTGCTGTTCCAGGTGGGACGGACGGGAAAGGTGACTCCGGTGGCGGCGTTGGCTCCGGTGTTGATTGGCGGAACGACCGTGACGCGCGCGACGCTGCACAATCCGGATGAGATTGTGCGGCTGGGCGTGAGGATTGGGGACTTTGTTTCGGTGGAGCGCGGCGGCGATGTGATTCCCAAGATCACCGAGGTGGTGGATGACGCGAAGCATCCGCGGGGCGAGCGGGAGATTGTGTTTCCGACGCGCTGTCCGCGCTGCGGGGAGGCGTTGGTGCGCGAGCCGGGCGAGGTGGATCTGCGCTGCGTGAATGTGAGCTGTCCGGCGCGGCTGGAAGAGGAGCTGCGGCACTTTGCTTCGCGGAGCGTGATGAATATCGAGGGGCTGGGCGAGGCGATGGTGGCGCAGTTGCTCGGGCATACGCTGGCGGAGCAGAGCGAGCAGCTCGGTGGAATCGATCGCCGAGGAGGCTGCAGACGAGCCGACGCGGACGGCGCTGGTGCATTCGATTGCGGATCTGTATGACCCGAAGAAGGTCAATCGGGAAAGCCTGCTGACGCTGGAGCGCGTGGGCGAGAAGACGGCCGATGCGCTGCTGGAACAGATTGAGCGGTCGAAGCAGCAGCCGTTGCAGCGGGTGCTGCTGGGGCTGGGGATCCGGCATGTGGGGGAGCGGACGGCGCAGGCGCTGGCCGAGGAGTTTGGGTCGATGGACGCGCTGATTGCGGCGACCGAAGACGAGCTGACCCGCGTGAACGATATTGGGCCGAAGGTGGCGGCGACGGTGCGGGAGTTCTTTTCCAACGAGCGCAACCTGGCGCTGGTGGAGCGGCTGCGCGGGTACGGGCTGACGTTTACGGCCGAGCGCAAGGTGCGGGGGACGGCGCTGAGCGGGCTGACGTTTGTGCTGACCGGGACGCTGCCGACGCTGACGCGCGATGAGGCGAAGGAGCGGATCGAGGCGGCGGGCGGCAAGGTTTCGGGGTCGGTGAGCAAGAAGACGGATTACGTGGTGGCCGGCGAAGAGGCGGGGTCGAAGCTGGAAAAGGCTCAGTCGCTGGGCGTGAAGGTGGTGGATGAGGCGGGGTTGCTGGGGCTGCTGGGGTAGGTACCCCCCTCCCCCCCCCTGTATTTTCTTTTTTGCTCTAACGCGTTGAAAACAGGCTGGTTAAGTGGTAAAGTATCCCCCTCCCTGGGGTGAAATTGGCTCGTAAACTATTCTATTCAGGCTGGTTAAGGGGAAGAGTATCCCCTGCCCGAAGGGCGTGCGGTGGGATGGGGCCGTTGGCCCCATCGGGTATATGTCGGGCCGTTGGCCCTTGGTGAGGGGGTTGGGGCGTTTCCTGGGCCGTTGGCCCAGGCTGGTATAGGTCGGGCCGTTGGCCCTGGGGTTTGGGTGGTGGGCGCGGGAGCCGGCGGTGCAGTTGGTTGTGGTGTGGGAGGCTCTAGTTCAATTGTAGTCGTTGGGTGGGGGTAACTATGCCAGGTTTGGGAAATATATATCGCCAGTGTTGATAGGGGTTTTGAGGATTCTGGAGGGGTTGGAGGGGTTGACAGCGGACCTGCGCAGACGGCGGTCCTTCGCGGACAGCGGACCTGCGCAGACGGCGAGAGCTTTAGGCGGGGGAATTGCTGCGGGTGAGCCAGAGGAGGGAGGCGGCGAGGTAGGCCGCGTAGAGGTAGGGGAAGTAGCGGAGGGGGGATGGGGGGATGGGGTAGAAGTTGCTCGCCATCGCGAGGAGCATCGCCAGCGTGGCGGCAGAGGTTAGGAGGATCGCGCCGGGGGTGAGGCGGCGGGAGTGGTGGAGGTGGAAGGCCAGGGCGACCGCGACGAGTCCATAGGCCGTGAGGAAGCCGTAGACGGCGAGGGTGCCCATCCAGCCGTAGATGTCGGCGCCGCTGGTGTGGTGGAGGGCCAGGCCGGCGGCGGGGAGGAAGGCTAGAACGGCGGAGAGGATGCTGGCTTCGCCTGGGGTTTCGTGGGTGGTGTTGGTGTGGGTGAGGCGGGCGTGGGCGAGGCCGTGGTGGGCCATGAGGAGAAGGACGCGGGAGGCGGCGATGACGCAGGCCAGGGTCGCGGCGAACATGCTGATGAGGACGCCGATGTCGATGACCGGGCCGAGGAAGGGGATGCCGGCCTGGGTGCTGAGAGTGCGAAAGGGGTTGGCGGAGTCGCCGAGGGAGACAGCCGAGGTGCGGAAGCCGAGGACCTCGCCATAGCCGGCGACGACGAAGAAGACTCCGGCGAGCAGGGCGGACTGGATGACGGCGCGGGGGATGGTGCGGAGGGGGTTGCGGGCTTCGGCGCCGAGTGTGGTGGCGGATTCGAAGCCGACGAAGCTGAAGATGGCGAGCATGACGCCCAGACCGATGCCGCGGGGGGACATGGTGTGGAGATGGAGTTGGGGCGCGTCGAAGTGGAGGCCGTGGTGGAAGAGAACGGCGGCGGTGACGATGGCGATGAGGGTGACGGAGATGCCCTCGATGTAGAGCATGAGGCGGGCGGAGACTTTGACGTCGTGATAGGCGACGAAGCCGGCTGCGACGGCGGCGAAGGTGACGAGCGCGAGGGCGGGGATGTGGGGGAGGCCGAAGCGGGCGAGCGGGTTGAGAAAGACGTAGGCGAAGGCGACGAAGCCTCCGATGACCGCGGAGGCGGTGGTGATGTAGGCGAAGAAGAGGGCGAGTGCGGTGGTGGTGGAGAAGATGGGCGGGAGCGAGCGGCGGGTGTAGACGTAGAGCGAGCCGGGCGAGGAGGACTCGCGGGCGAAGGAGGCGATGCACAGGGCGACGAGGAGCATGAGGCCCATCGCGATGAGATAGGCGATGGCCGTGCCCTGGCCGGCGAGGACGAAGACCAGCGGGATGGTCAGCTGCGGGGAGGTGCTCGGCGCGATGGTGGAGACGGACTGGGCGAGGGTTTCGAGGGGGGAGAGGGCGTTGTGGCGGAGGCCGAAGGTCTCGGCTGCGGCGAGCTTGGGGCCGTCGTAGATGGGGGGTGCGTCGGCGGTTTCGGGGGGCATCGATACCTTGAGAGGCAGGGATTCGGGCAACGGCAAGAGCAAGGGCAACGACGGGGGTCCTGCGCTGCGCTCAGGATGAAGACGTAAAACAGGCAACGGCAAGTGCAACGGCAACGACCAATACAGGGGTCCTTCGCTGCGCTCAGGATGACGGCGTAAAACGGGCAACGGCAACGGCAACGGCAACGGCAACGGCAAAAGCAAAGGCAATTACAAAGGCGGGATCCTTCGGCTTCTCCTCGGGATGATGGCTTGAAACGAGCGAGGGCGAAAGGCTACGGCGGTGTGGCTATGGTAGCTGATGGCGGCGGAACGGTCAGCCGCCGGTGGGGCGGGGTTGGCTAGAAGGCGAGGCTCTTGGTGCGGAGGGTGGGGCGGACGAGTGTCCAGGCGTCGATGAGCAGTTGCAGCAGGACGAGGAGGAGGACGATGCGGAAGCTGACGCCGATCCAGTGATTGACGGCGGCGAGGGTGACCTGGTTGGTGGCGGGGCCGGTGGCGATGAAGTACGTCTTCATGGACGCGAGAAAGATGGTGCTGGCCAGGCCGGCGAGCTTGAAGACCAGGTTGAAGACGGGTTGAAAGCGCTCGTAGCCGGGGCTGAGGGCGAGGATCTTGGGGATGAGCTGGATGGCGAGAAGGGCGAGGAGCAGGAGGTAGTAGGTATGCCAAGCAGGAGCGAAGCCGATGTTCCAGGTTTCGAAGGCGTAGACGCCAGGGCCGAAGAGGAGGAAGGGATGGCCGGGGATGGCGAGGATGTAGAGGATGAAGAGGCAGTGGAAGACGAGGTCGACGATGCGGCCGGCGCGGGATTTGCCCTTGAACTGGGGTTTGAGGGAGGGGAGCCTGGTGGGATCCCAGGGGAGTCCGAAGGGCTGGGCGTGATTGCGGGTGTAGACGAACTCGGCGATGGCGAAGGCGAGGGTGATCCAGAAGGCGAAGAGGATGAGGTCGGGGATGAGCTGGCCGAGCGAGACGAAGATGCTGGCGATGAGCTCGGGGAGGGTGTGGACGGCGAGGCGATGCGAGAACTCGGCGAGGAAGCAGATGATGACGGCGAAGGGCGCGGCTTTGCGCAGGGTCATGAGGTAGTAGGGGAAGATGGCCGGGCCGATGAGGTACTGCTGGGGGAGATAGCGGGCGGCGACGAGGATGGGGCGGCCGTGGTCGCGGAGGAGGTCGGCGACTTCGGGGTCGGTGAGGGGGCGGTTGAGGGCGTCGGCGCGGTCGTCGAGCTGGGCTTGCAGGTTGGCGCGGAGCTCGGCGAGGACGTCGTCGCGGGTGGCGGCGGGGAGGTGGTTGCCGATGGCCTGGAGGTAGCGGGCGAGGAGGTCGGGGGTGGGTTGGGTGGGGTTCATGCGATTACCTCGGAGCTGGAGGATGTCGGTGCGGAGTTCTGGAGGATGGTGTTGACGGACGCGTTGATGCTGTTCCACTCGGCGAGGAGCTGGGTGAGGAGGGTTTCGCCGGTGGGGGAGAGCTTGTAGAAGCGCTTGTTGCGCTTGTCTTCCTCGCGCCATTGGCTGGTGAGGAGGCCCTGGGTTTCGAGGCGGCGGAGGAGGGGGTAGAGGGTGCTCTCTTCGATGGCGAGGCCCTGGTCGGCGAGGGCCTTGCGGAGGGTATAGCCGTAGTGCTCGGAGCGGAGCTGGGCGAGGGCGGCGACGATGAGGCAGCCGCGGCGGAGCTCGAGGCGGAGGGAGTCGAAGATCTCGGAGGGCGGGTTGGGGGCGGTGACCATACTGTATGGCGACTACTGTATGACGCATAGTGTGTGGTGTCAAGTAGTAAGTTGGGGCTGAGAGAGACAGGCAAGGGCAAGGGCAAGGGCAACGGCAAGTGCAACGGCAAGGGCAACGGCAACGGCTTTGACGCAAAGGGCGCGAAGGGAGCCACGTTTCGCCACGTAGGACGAATCTCGGTGGGGAGAAGCAGATTCCCAGGGGGAATGACAGAAAGAAAGGCGAGGGCAAAGGCTAAAGGCAAGGGCAACGGCAAAGGCTAAAGAGATGCGGGGGCGTTTATTTCCTCAGGATTCATCGTCTTTTATTCGCTGGGGTGGGCCGGATGCGCTAAGCTGAACGCGGACGCGGGTGTGTCGACGCGGCCTGGAGATCATGTGAGTCAGGTAGTCTTCGTCCTGGAAGATGATGCGGACATCCGGCGGCTGGTGCAGTACCAGCTGGAGGGCGCGGGATACGTGGTGCGAGCGTACCCGGCGGTGGGGTCGATTGTGCAGGATGCGGAGCGGCAGCGGCCGGCGCTGTTTCCTGCTGGACATCATGGTGCCGGGCGGGGATGGGCTGGATCTTTGCCGGCGGCTGCGGCTGAATCCGATGCTGGCCAGCGTGCCGATTATCTTTTTGACGGCGCGGGCGGGCGAGAACGACCGGGTGCATGGGCTGGAGCTGGGCGCCGATGACTATATTACGAAGCCGTTTGCGATGCGCGAGCTGCTGGCGCGGGTGAAGGCGGTGCTGCGGCGGTTTGAGCGGCCGGCGGAGACGCAGGGCGCGTCGTCGGTGCTGTCGATCGATACGCTGGAGATTGATGGGAACTCGATGCAGCTGCGGGTGAACAACGAGCTGGTGACGACGACGGCGACGGAGTTCCGGCTGCTGGATTACCTGGCGCGGCATCCGGGGCGGGTGTTCAGCCGCGACCACCTGCTGGATGCGGTGTGGGGCGATGCGCGGTTTGTGACGCCGCGGAGCGTGGATGTGTATGTGCGGCGGATCCGGGAGAAGATCGAGGTGGATCCCGAGACGCCGCGGTTCCTGAAGACGATGCGCGGAGCCGGCTACCGATTTGATCTTCCCAAGGCGAAGGAAGCCTCGGTGGGGAATGCGGTGGGCGCGGCAACCGAGTAGTCTGCGGACATGGGAACGTGGTTGCGCAAGAGCTTGTATCTGGCACTGCTGTGGCGGATCGCGGTGGGGATCGCCCTGATGGGCGCGGCCACGCTGCTGCTGCCGCGCTGGTGGATGGTGGTCGGTACGGGGCTGGTGGTGGCGCTGTGGATGGCGGCGTGGGCGACGGGCGTGGTGACGAATGCGATTGAGGTGATTGAGCCGGCGGCGGCGTCGGTGGTGGGCCGGGATACGCGCTGGCCGGAGGCGCCGTTTCGGCAGATGGAGCCGCTGCTGGAGGCGCTGCACGTGTCGGCTGCGGAGGTGGCGCGGCAGCTGGAGGCGAGCTCGGAGAGCCGGCGGAAGCTGGAGGCGCTGCTGGATTCGATGCAGGATGCGGTGACGAGCGTGGACGCGGCGGGGCGGATTGTGTGGGCGAATGTGCCGATGCAGCGGCTGGTGGCGGAGTCGTCGGGGAATGTGCGGGCGGGGCACTCGCTGGTGCAGACGATCCGGTCGCCGCAGGTGCTGGAGTGCGTGCAGGAGGCGCTGGAGCATCGCGAGTATGCGGAGATGCGGCCGGTATCGATGCCGATGGGAAGGATCTTTGCGGTGAGCGCGGCGCCGATGCCGGAGGGTGGAGCGGTGGTGGTGATGCAGGATATTACGCAGGTGGAGCAGGTGGAGCGGACGCAGAGGGAGTTTGTGGCGAATGTTTCGCATGAGCTGCGGACGCCGCTGACCTCGATCTCCGGGTACGTGGAGACGCTGCTGGAGGATGAGCGGACGGGGCTCTTCTTTACGCCGCAGGTGAGGGAGTTTCTGGAGGCGATCTATAAGAGCGCGAAGCGGATGGGGCGGCTGACCGATGACCTGCTGGCGATGGCGCGGGTGGACTCGGGCGAGCAGAAGCTGCGGCCGCAGCCGGTGGAGGTGGGGGTGCTGATCCAGGAGGCGGAGGACGCGGTGGCGGCGCTGGCCCGGGAGAAGCATGGGGTGCTGGAGATCGGGGAGTTTCCGGACGCGGAGGTGATTGCGGACCTGGACGCGATTGTGCAGGTGCTGAGCAACCTGATTGAGAATGCGCTGAACTATGGGGTGAGTCCGGCGAGTGCGGGACAGGCGATGCCGGGACAGCGGGCGGAGGGAGCGCTGGTGGTGCTGAGCGCGGCGGTGGTGCCGAGGGGCGCGGGAACGCCGCAGGAGGTGCGGTTCTGCGTGGAGGACTTTGGGGCGGGGATTGCTTCGGAGCATCTGAGCCGGCTGTTCGAGCGGTTCTACCGGGTGGACAAGACGCGGTCGCGGGAGTCGGGTGGGACGGGGCTGGGGCTGTCGATTGCGAAGCACATTGTGGAGTCGCACAGGGGGCGGATGTGGGTGGAGAGCGAGCTGGGGCGGGGCAGCCGGTTCTGTTTTACGCTGCCGTGCGCGACGCCGCTGGTGGACGAGCCGGCAGCATAAGGACGGGAAGCGCGCTGTGCGATATGCGGCAGAATAGTGGAAAACTCGGCCAGATTTGGGGCTATTCACACTCTATTCATCAATCATTGCTTGGTCATTCACATGGGGTTGCGAGGATCAGGGAACGGACAAATCTGGCAAGGTGATTGTACGAAACAACCACGCAGACAGGCGTGCCTTAGCCATCCGTCCTGAGGAATGATGAAACGATATAACGTGTTGAGTGCTGCGCTGGTTGCCATGACGCTGGTGGCGACCCAGCTTCCGATGCTGCCCAGACGACGGATAGCGCCGTTCCGGCCAAGACGGTGAAGCATACAAAGAAGCACAAGGAGGCGTCGCATCACGAGACGGCTGCAAGAGATTCAGCTGCGCGAGATGCGAGAGGCTCTGCGGGCGCAGCAGGAGCAGATCGATGCGCTGAAGTCGCAGATCTCGGCGAAGAGCAGCGATGTGACGGCGGCGCAGCAGACGGCGGCCGACGCGCAGGCGCAGGCAGCAGCGGCAGCCGCTTCGGCGGCGCAGGCACAGGCGGCGGCGAGTGCGACCTCGAACAAGGTGGATTCGGTTTCGAGCAGCGTGACCGAGCTGCAGACCACGACCGCGAACCTGAACGAGACGGTGGTGACGAGCCAGAAGAAGCTGGAGAGCGAGATCGAAGCTCCCGCGGCGCTGCGCTACAAGGGCGTGACGATTACTCCGGGTGGCTTCGCGGCGTTTGAAGGTGTGTGGCGGCAGCACTCGGTGAACTCGGACATCAATACTCCGTTCAACAGCATTCCGTTCCCGAGCGCGAACGAAGGGCATACCAGCGAGATGAACTTCTCCGGACGCCAGAGCCGTTTGTCGGTGCTGGTGCAGGGCGATGCGGGCAGCTACAAGCTGACTGGCTACTGGGAGATGGACTGGCTGGGCAGCGGCACGACGTCCAACAACAACCAGAGCAACAGCTATGTGCTGCGTCAGCGGCAGATCTGGGGCCAGGCAGCGATGCCGAGCGGATTTACGGTGACGGGCGGCCAGATGTGGTCGCTGGTGACGGAAGACCGCAAGGGAACGGACGCGCGCACCTCGATTCAGCCGGAGAGCATCGATGCACAGTACCTCGTCGGCTATAGCTGGACACGTCAGCCGGAGATTCGGGTGCAGCAGCGCTGGGGCGACTACAACGACGGGAGCGTTCACGCTCGCGGCGTCGGCTGAGCAGGCGCAGATCACCAGCTTCACGGCTTCTGGCCAGATTCCTGTGGACTTCTACTTTGGCGGTATCGGCCAGAATGGCGGTCTCTACAACGCGGCGGGCAACATTGGCAGCCGGCAACACGGCGGGCACGGGTGGCATCACCACCTATGCGAACAACGTTGCTCCTGACGTCATTGTGAAGGCGGCCTACGATGCGCCCTGGATGCACGTCGAAGTGGGCGGCATTGGACGCTTCCTGCGCAACGAGTTCTTCCCGGTGCTGAGCACGGCGTGGAACGGCCACTCCGCTCCGAGACCTACACGTACGGCACGACGCTCGAGAGCAACACGGCGAAGGCGGGCGGCGTGTTTGGCAGCGATTCGCGTGTATCCCGTCGAAGATGTTTGAGGTTGGCGTGCAGGCGATGGGTGGCACGGGCGTAGGCCGTTACGGATCTTCGCAGCTGGCCGATGCTACGCTGAAGCCGAACGAGACGCTGGAGCCGATCCGCAACTACCACGGGCTGTTCTCGCTTCATCGTGCACCCGACCAAGAAGCTGGAGTTGTTCTCCTACTACGGTGGCGAGTACGCGCAGCGCACGGTGTACACGACGGGCGAGGGCGCAGCTGATCGGCTACGGTCCTCGCAACCTGAGCGATACGGGCTGCTACAACCTGCCCGTCCCGACGAGCCCTGTTCTTGGCAGCGGCGGTGGATCCGGATCGATCTCGGCGGTCAGCTGCTCTTCGCCGACACGGTACATCCAGGAGGCGATGGGCGGCTTCATCTATCGCATCTTCGACAGCCCGACCAAGGGACGGCTGCAGTACTGGGTCACCTACAGCTACATCCAGCGTAACCTGTGGTCGGGTGTCGGCAGCGCGTTCTCGCCGACCGGCCCGCGCGCTACGGAGCCGATGATCCACGTCAGCATGCGTTACTACATCCCGTAGGACCGGGACTCCGGTCCCTGCCAACTCCCGCGAGATGGGCGAACCGCGACGTGAACGTCGTCAAATCATGTGGCGTTCACGTTCGAGGTTCGCCGGATCTCGTAGGATTTGAATGGAGTTATTTGTGACTGGCCCTTCGATGGAAGGGCCAGTCACGCAGAGCAGTCAAGCGAAGATCATAGCCGCAGGGCAGCGAAGCTTAGCCTGCATGCGGCTCAAGGAGACAAGATGAAGACGAAACTTTTATCCCTGGTTGCGATCGCGGCGATGACGGCGAGCGCGATGCCGGCCATGGCGCAGCATCTTACGGGCGCGGGCGGAACGTTCCCCAATCCCATCTATCAGCGTTGGTTCACGGAGTACGGTGCAGTCGCATCCTGGCGTGCAGATCAACTACCAGTCGGTAGGATCGGGCGCGGGCATTCGTCAGATCTCGCAGGAGATTGTGGACTTTGGAGCGTCGGACGGCCCGATGACCGACAAGCAGCTGGCGGAGTCCAAGCAGAAGCTGATGCACATTCCGACGGTGCTGGGCGGCGTGGTGCCGGCCTATAACATGCCGGGCGTGAACTGCGGAGCTGAAGTTCTCCGGCGATGTGATTGCGGACATCTACCTGGGCAAGATCACCAAGTGGAACGATGCCCGGATCGCGAAGGACAATCCTGGCGTGAAGCTGCCGGACCACCAGATTCTGCCGGTGTATCGCTCGGACGGGTCGGGCACGAACTACATCTTCACGGACTACCTGAGCAAGGTGAGCCCGGAGTTCAAGCAGAAGGTCGGCTCAGCGACGTCGGTGGAGTGGCCGCTGGGCGTGGGGCAGAAGGGCAATGAAGGCGTGGCGGGCATGATCCGCAACAGCCCGTACTCGTTTGGGTATGTGGAGCTGATCTACGCGGTGCAGAACCACATGCTGTATGGCCTGGTGAAGAATGCGGACGGGCAAGTGGATCAAGGCGTCGACGGAAACGGTGAGCGCGGCGGCGGCGGGAGCGGCGAAGAACATGCCGGCCGACTACCGGGTGTCGATCACGAATGCTCCGGGAGCGAATGCGTATCCGATCTCGTCGTTCACCTGGCTGCTGATTCCGGACCCCTCGAAGGACGCCGGCCAAGGGCAAGGTGCTGCATGACTTCCTGGAGTGGATGCTGGATCATGGCGAGGCTGAGGCTGCGAGCATGACGTATGCTCCGCTGCCGCCGTCCGTGGTGAAGATGGTGCGCAAGACGATTGCGCAGATCCACTAACCCGCTGCAAGGGGGAACCTGCGGACAGCGTGGGTTTCCCCTTTGTTTTCAAGCCGTTTCGACGCCTTGGCAAGGCTGGGCTGACCCGCAGATTCACGGTCCATTCACATTCCTTTCATAAAGTGATAGGGGAGCCCGCGAGCAGTCCATGAATGAGCCAGAGATCATACCGTTAACTTCCGCGCCGGAGAAGCCTGCTTCCGACGCCAGAGGGAATCCCCTCACCTCCGCTTGATGAAGACGATGATTCCGCAGTCGCAGACGGGGTCCGCGGCTCCGCCTGCGCAGACGACGCCCTCCGCCATCCGCAGCTTTCTGCAGGGGAAGAGCTCCGGCCGGCGTGGCGGATGGGGCCTTTGCGCGCGGTGATGGTGGTTTGTGCGCTGAGCATCTTCGCGATCGTGGTGCTGATCGTCTTCGGTGCTGGTCTCGCACTCGCAACTCTCGATCCAGGCGTTTGGCTGGCAGTTCTTTGCGACGCGCACGTGGGACCCGGTCTCGGGCGACTTTGGGGCGCTGCCGTTTATCTACGGCACGGTGCTGTCGTCGCTGCTGGCGGTGCTGCATGGCGGTGCCGCTGGCGCTGGCGACTTCGATCTTTCTGCTGGATATCTGCCCGAAGTTTCTGCCGGGCGCCTATCTCGTTTCTTACCGAGCTGCTGGCGGCGATCCCGAGCGTGGTGTATGGGCTGTGGGGCGTGTTTGTGCTGGTGCCGATCATTCGCGACCAGGCTGGGCCGGTGCTGGAGAAGTACCTGGGGTGGACGGGTCTGTTCGTGGAGCCGAACTTTGGCGTGGGCATGTTTACGGCGAGCGTGATTCTGGCGATCATGATCTTTCCGGTGATCAGCTCGATCAGCCGCGATGTGATGCGGGCGGTGCCGGTGCACCAGCGTGAGGCGGTGCTGGCGCTGGGAGCGACGCGCTGGGAGATGCTGCGGATCGGCGTGCTGCGCAACGCGCGCATGGGCATTGTCGGCTCGGTGATCCTGGGACTGGGGCGCGCGCTGGGCGAGACGATGGCCGTGACCATGGTGATCGGCAACCACCCCGGCATCATGAAGAACCTGTTTGCGCCGGGCTATACGCTGGCCAGCGTGATCGCCAACGAGTTTACCGAGGCGACCGGCGATCTGTATCTGAGCGCGCTGATTGAGATTGGCCTGGCGCTGTTCCTGGTGACGATTGTGGTGAACGCGATTGCGCGGCTGCTGGTGTGGGCGGTGGTGCGCGGGAATACGGGGAGTGCCCACTGATGAGACACCCTACCGGTACGTTCCCGCACGGTCTCGAACGCTTCACTGACGCTGCGGCGCAGCATCAACCAACCACCTGGTGACGGGGGTGGCGATCGTCAGCACGGTCCTGGTGCTGGTGCCGCTGGTGGCGATCTTCGGCTACCTGCTCTACAAGGGCGCGAGTTCGCTGAACCTGGCGTTTTTCACGCAAGCTTCCGGTGCCGGTGGGCGAGACGGGCGGCGGCATGGCGAATGCCATCGTCGGGTCGGCGGTGATCCTTGGGCTGGCGAGCCTGCTGGGGATTCCGGTGGGATCGGCGCGGGTGTTTATCTGGCGGAGTATGCGCGGGGAACGTGGCTGGGAGCGGCGGTGCGGTTTACGGCGGATGTGCTGAACGGCGTGCCGTCGATCGTGATGGGCATGGCGGCGTATGCGCTGATCGTGGCCAGGCAGCAGCACTTTTCGGGGATGGCGGGCGGCGTGGCGCTGGCGATCATGATGGTGCCGACGGTGACGCGAACGACCGAGGAGATGCTGGCGACGGTGCCGAACTCGGTGCGCGAGGCGGCGCTGGGGCTGGGGATTCCGAAGTGGCGGACGGTGCTTTCGGTGAGCCTGCGGACGGCGTCGCCGGGAATTATTACGGGCTGCATGCTGGCGTTTGCGCGGGTTGCGGGCGAGACGGCGCCGCTGCTGTTTACGGCGTTCGGCAACCAGTTCTGGAGTTTCGATTTGAATCAGCCGATTGCGGCGCTGCCGCTGCAGATTTATGTGTACGCGCTGTCGCCGTATGACGAGTGGCACCGCCTGGCGTGGGCCGGAGCGCTGGTACTGATTGTGATGATTATGGCTTCGGTGACGCTGGTGCGCATCTTTGCGAACCGCGGCGTGCTCAAGGGAGGAAATTAGTGGGAGTCGACATTCGCGTCGAGAATTTGAACGCATGGTATGGACCGGCGCATACGCTGCAGGATGTGAGCCTGCACATTCCGGCAAACCACGCGACGGCGCTGATCGGGCCTTCGGGCTGCGGGAAGTCGACGTTTGTGCGCTGCCTGAACCGGATGCACGAGACCAACCCGGGAGCGCGCGCGGAGGGCATGGTGCGGATGGGCGACATCGACATCTACAAGGATGCGACGCCGGTGGAGATTCGGCGGCGGGTCGGGATGGTGTTTCAGCGGCCGAATCCGTTTCCGACGATGTCGATCTATGACAACGTGGCGAGCGGACTGAAGCTGAATGGGTTTCGCAAGAAGCGGGTGCTGGATGAGGTGGTGGAGCGGTCGCTGAAGCAGGCTGCGCTGTGGGACGAGGTGAAGGACGATCTGAAGAAGAAGTCCGGGGCGAGCATCTCGGGCGGACAGCAGCAGAGGCTGTGCATTGCGCGGGCGCTGGCGGTGGATCCGGAGGTGCTGCTGATGGACGAGCCGGCGAGTGCGCTCGATCCGGTTTCGACGGCGAAGATCGAGGACCTGATCTTCAAATTGAAGAGCCAGTACACAATCGTGATTGTGACGCATAATATGCAACAAGCGGCTCGTGTCGCAGAGAACACCGGGTTCTTCCTGATGGGCAAGCTGGTGGAGTTCGCTCCGACCACCAAGATCTTTACGAACCCCTCGGACAAGCGGACCGAGGATTACATCACGGGGAGGTTCGGATGATACGGATCAAGTTTCAGCAGAGTCTCGATGAGCTGAAAGAGCGGCTGCTGGTGATGGCGGGGCTGGTGGAGCAGGCGATTCAGCGGGCGACGGAGGCGTATACGTCGCGCGATGAGAGCTTGTGCGAGCTGGTGAAGATGTCGGAGCCGGCGATCAACCGGATGGAGCGCGAGATCGATCAGCTGGCGCTGGATCTGCTGGCGATGGAACAGCCGATGGCGGTGGATCTGCGCTTTATTATTTCGGTGATCCGGATCAACGTGGACCTGGAGCGCATGGGCGACCAGGCGGTGAATATCGCCGGCCGGGTGCTGGAGCTGGGCAAGCAGGCGAATGTGGATCTGCCGGTGGATATTCCGCGGCTGGCGCTGCTGGCGGCGGCGATGGTGCGCAAGGCGCTGCAGGCGTTCATCGAAGGCGATGCGGAGATGGCGCAGTCGGTGCTGATGCTGGATGACCAGGTGGACGATATGAATCGGGATGCGTTCCGCGCGCTGGGCGACCTGATCAAGGAGAAGCCGGAGCTGGCGCCGCAGGCGCTGAATGCGCTGATCATCTCGCGGAACCTGGAGCGGGTGGGCGACCACGCGACCAACATCGCGGAGGACGTGATCTTCTGGGTGCGCGGGAGGGATGTGCGCCACCATAGCCTTCCGGACGATGGGGATTAGGCGGAGAGGATTTTGAGCGTGTGGCTGGCCCGGGAGATGTCTTCCGGGCCTTCGCTTTTCCGGGTGGCGGGTGGGGCGGAGAAAATCTCTGCGGGGTGTAGTCTTCCGGGCGGGGGACGCGTCTCTATCTGCAGGAAGGGCGCAGGTTGAGCAAGCACAACGCATGATGCCGCAACAGAGTCTCCAATCCGGCGAACTGACACTGGCTGAGAACGGGGAAGGGCAGGTTACGCCGTTCGATGATATTGCGGCGGTCCACGCGCTGTACGAGGAGAGGGTATTTCGGTTCCTGCTGCTGAGCGTGCGGGATCGCGACGTGGCGCTCTCGCTGACGCAGGACACGTTCTTGAATGCGTGGCGGACGCGGGCGAACTTTCGCGGAGAGTGTTCGATTGCGACGTGGCTGACGTATATCGCGGCGAATCTCTTACGCAGCCATACGCGGACGGAGACCTTCAAGTTCTGGAAGAAGGCTGGCGCAACGGCGGTGAGTGCGGATGATCTGAAGGCGCAGCTTCCGCATCCGGAGCGGTCGGCAGAATCGAAGCTGATTGCGCAGGCCGAGCTCGAAGAGGTGTGGAAGCGGGTGGAGAAGCTGTCGAGACCGCAGCGCATGATCTTCCTGCTGCGTTTCGTCGAGGAGCTGGAGTTGGCTGAGATTGCGAAGGTGATGCATATGCCGGTGCCGACGGTGAAGAGTCATTTGTATCGCGCGTTAGACCATGTACGGGCGGGCCGGGCGGCGGGTCCGAGAAAGAAGGGGCGGAGATGAACAACGATCACCTGAACGTGGAACAGATGGAAGCGTTGCTCTGGGAGCCGGAGGCGCGGGAACGGTCGCAACATTTGCGGGGGTGCGGCGCGTGCGCGGAGGAGTTTGAAGCGTTGCAGGCGGTGGTGCATGACCTGCGTGGAGCGGTGGTCGCAGCGTCTGCCGTGCATCGGCAAAGGGCGGTGATGCCGGCGCCGGCACAGCGAACGCCGCGAGCGCTGTGGAGCCTGGTGGCAGCGGCCGTTCTGCTGTGCGTTGCGGGACCGTTTGCGTTGCACCAGAGGCCGGCGCATGTTCCGGTTGCGCAGGGAACGGCGGCGCAGGCTCAGGCGGCTGTATCCGATGAGCAGTTGATGAGCGATGTGCAGGCGGACCTGAGCTCGTCGGTTCCGCAGGCAATGCTTCCGCTGACGGCGAAGGATGCGTCGGGCGAAGCGGCAGGATCAACATCCAATGTGAAGGAGAACGAATGACTACCCTAAAATTCTTTGCAGCTTCGCTGATGCTGGCTGCTCCACTATCGCTGACGGCTCGCGCGGCCCGCGCGCAGGATGCTCCTCCACCGACTGCTGCGCCGAGTGCGCCGTGCCTGCGGGCGATCACGGCGACCGGCCATGGGGGCCGCGGCATGATTGGGAGCGCGGCGACCGTCCTGGCGGCATGGATCGTGATCGTGGACCGGGACCCGGATGGGATCGCGATGGCGGTCGCGGCGATGCGATGCTGCCCTTCGGGATGTGGTGGAAGAATCCGGAGGTTGCGGCGCGGATCGGTTTGACCGCGGAGCAACAAAAGCGGATTGGCGACCTGTTTCTGCAGAGCCGGTTGCAGTTGATCCACCTGCACGCGACGTTGCAGGAGGAGCAGTTGATGCTGGGGCCGCTGATGGATGCGACTCCGTTCGAAGAGGCGAAGGCGGTGGCGCAGATCGACAAGATTGCCGATACGCGCGCCGATCTGGAGAAGACGAACGCCAAGATGCTGCTCGACATACGGAGCGTGCTGACGGCGGATCAGTGGACCAAGCTGCGCAGCCATGGGCATGGGATGCACAGGCCCGGCGATCGCGAGGAGCGGGGGCCGCGAGGGTCCGGCTAAGTCCAACTAGACCATGAGGTTGTCAAAACCATAACAAGCAAGTCCACGCAAACAGATTGCCGGCGCCAGGTTGATTGCCTGGCACCGGCGTTTTTTCTGGAGGGCTGCGCGCGCAGAGGTTGGCGTCGTGAGTTAAGTTCGAACGCTGGTCTTGGAGATGGATTCCGATATATAAAGCGGTATGCGACTCTCCAGCTTTGCTCCGGCCTGTGTGGCCGCCGATGGTGTTCTCTGTCTGCGTGTGTGCTTCTGCCCAGGTGACCAATAGCGACTATGCGCGTGATCCGAATCAGCCGGTCGATCAGCAGTACACGAAGAAGATTCTGGAGTACACGACGGACCCGTCGTTTCTGTCGCCGCTGATTAATTATCTGCCGGCATCGCCGACGGTGCCGACGCCGGAGAAGGTGCTGGGCGATGTGTCGGGCGCGCCGAACATGCTGCCGTATGCGGAGGATGTGTACAAGTATTTTCGGCTGCTGGCGGCGAGCACGCCGCGGGTGCAGGTGGTGACGATCGGCCACAGCGAAGAGGGCCGCGAGATGATCGCGGTGGCGATTGCGGATGAGAGCCTGCTGAAGGGCGAGAAGGAAAATGATGCAGCGGCTGGCGAAGCTGGCCGATCCGCGCACGATTGGACTGGACGATGCGAAGGCGCAGCCGCTGATCGACGCGTCGTACCCGGTGTACTACATTACGGGGACGATTCACTCGACGGAGACAGGCGCGCCGACGGCGCTGATGGAGATGGCGTACCGGCTGGCGGTGGATAATTCGCCGTACATCAAGTACATCCGCTCGCACATGATTGTGCTGATCACGCCGGTGGTGGAGGTGGATGGCCGCGACCGCATGGTGGACATCTACAAGTGGCACCGCGCGCACCCGACCGAGCAGTGGCCGCAGCTGGCGTACTGGGGACATTATGTGGCGCACGACAACAACCGCGACGCGATGGGCATGACGCTGAACCTGACCAACAACGTGCTGAACACGTATCTCGGCTGGCATGCGCAGGTGCTGCATGATCTGCATGAGTCGGTGCCGTTTCTCTACGACAACACGGTGGGCGATGGGCCGTACAACGCGTGGATTGATCCGGTGCTGGCCAATGAGTGGGCGGAGCTGGGATGGAACAACGTGGCGCAGATGCAGAACTTCGGCATGCCGGGCGTGTTCACGCATGGCGATTTCGACACGTGGAGCCCGGGGTATCTGATGTTCCTCGCGGGGCTGCATAACGGCATCAGCCGGCTGTATGAGACGTTTGGCAACGGCGGAGCGGATACGGAGAAGCGGATTCTGACGCCGGAGGAGTACTCGCGCACGTGGTATCGGCAGAATCCTCCGCTGCCGGTGGTGACGTGGTCGCAGCGCGATAACAACAACTATGAGGAGAGTGCGCTGCTGTCGACGCTGTCGTACTTCTCGAAGAACACGCACCACTTTTTGGTGGACTACTACGAGAAGAGCAAGCGCTCGGTGCTGAAGCCGACGGTGGAAGGGCCGGCGGCGTATGTGCTGCCGGCGAATGCGGCGGAGCTGAATCGGCAGGTGCAGCTGCTGGAGGTGCTGAAGAAGCAGCATGTGGAGGTGCAGCAGCTGACGGATGCGGTGACGGCCAGCGTGCCTGCGGCGAAGCGCGGAGATAAGCCGACGCAGGAGACGTTCCCTGCGGGAAGCTTCGTGGTGCGGATGGATCAGCCGTACTCGCGGATTGCGGATGCGCTGCTGGATCGGCAGTACTGGGCTCCGGATGATCCGCAGAAGCATCCGTACGATGACACGGGGTGGAGCTTCAGCGAGTTGTTTAATCTGAAGGTGGCGCGGCTGACGGACACGTCGATCCTTACGGCGAAGATGACGAGCGTGGACGATCCGGCGAGCTTGTCGGGCAAGGTGGCGGGTGCGGGTTCGGTGGTGGCGATTGCGAACACGGGACAGAGCACGCTGCTGGCGCTGGTGTACAAGCTGAAGGACGCGCATGTGGCAGTGGCGGAGAAGGCGTTCGATGCGGAGGGGAAGCACTTCGGCGCGGGATCGCTGCTGATCAGCGATGTGTCCGATGCGACGCTGGGGCCGGTGCTGAAGGAGCTTGTCGCTGGATGCGACGCGGCTGGCGGCGGCTCCCGATGTGGCGACGCATGCGGCGAAGGCGCCGCGGATTGCGTTCATGCATACCTGGCAGGGAACGCAGACCGAAGGCTGGTGGCGGTACGAGTTCGATCATGCGGGCGTGCCGTATGCGTATATCAGCACGCAGACGGCGGCGGCGGAGAGCGATCTGCGCAGCAAGTATGACGTGATCGTGTTTGCGCCGGTGGGGTACTCGTCGAACACGCAGTCGATTCTGAACGGGACGCCGATGTATGGGAATGCGTTGCCGTGGCAGAAGACGGACCTGACGCCGAACCTGGGGCGGCTGGACTCGACGGCGGACACGCGGCCGGGGCTGGGGCTGGAGGGGCTGGAACATCTGCGGACGTTTGTTGCGCAGGGAGGGCTGCTGATTACGTCCGAGGACACGGCGGAGTTTGCGATCGACAGCGGGCTGGCGCCGGGCGTGTCGGTGGTGCACAGCGATGCGCGGGTGGTGGGGTCGGTGCTGAATACGGTGTTTGTGGCGCCGAACGATCCGGTGGCGTGGGGCTATGGAGCGTCGGTGCCGGTGATCAGCGCGAATGGCATGGCGTTCAACATCAGCAACGTGGAGGGCGGCAGAGGGCCGGGACGCATGCTGATGGATCCGTATGCGCAGCGGCCTACGGGGCGCGGAAGCGTGGAGGACAGCGACGTGGTGCAGGGACGCAAGGACGTGCAGCCGGAGGCGCTGGTGAAACAGAAGCCGTGGGAGGCCAAGGCGCTGAACGAAGAGCAGATGCGCAATAATCCGGCGGTGATTCCGGCGGCGCTGCGGCCTGAAGTGATTCTGCGGTTTGCGGATGCGAAGGATCTGCTGCTCTCGGGACTGCTGAGCAATGCGGGTTCGATTGCGGAGCATGCGATTGTCGTGGATGCGCACCTGGGCGAAGGCAATGTGCTGCTGTTCGCGAACAACCCGGTGTATCGGGGAGAGACGGTGGGGAGTTATCCGCTGGTGTTCAATGCGATTTTGAACTTCGATCACCTGGGGCATGCGGCGAAGCCGTAGGTCGCGGATCGAAGTGCGAGCGACGAACGATGGCCGCTGGAGTGGCTTAGCCGCATGCGCGGTAAGTGGCTTAGCGGGTGCGCGTTTGCAGCGATCTTGTCATTCACGGTGAAGGTCGCTGGACGCTGCGAAACGCCTGCAGGGGCGGTCGTTTCATCTTGCAATTGGCTTTACCTTGCTGTAATACATTAGATATCCCGAAGCGAATTCTGCACGCCTGATTTCTGAGTTTTCAACCCAGTCGAACACACTGATTTTCATTTACGCCCGTTGAAGGGCAAGTCGAGCTGTTATCTCCTTGGAGGAAGCTTTTGATGAGACGCATTGGTGTATTCGTAGTCCTCTTTCTTTCTGTGTTTGTAGTGCCATTGGATTTGCGCAAAATGCGACGACTTCGTTGCGCGGCGTGGTGAAGGATCCGTCGGGGGCGGTGGTGCCGGGCGCGACGATTACGCTGAACAATGGTGCGACGGGGCAGAGCTCTCGACGCTACGTCGAAGAGCGCGGGGAGTATCAGCTGCTGCAGATTCCTCCAGCCAAGTACGTCGATCACGGTGACGGCTGCCGGGATTTGGGAGCGCGTCGAAGGTAGCGGAACTGCTGGTGAATCAGCCGGCGACGATCAATTTTGCGCTGTCGCGTGAAGGCGAGCAACGAAGTCGTGGATGTGACGGAGGCGGCGCAGACGCTGAATACGATCGATGCGTCGCTGGGCGGTGCGAACGACAACGCGACGATCCAGGCGCTGCCCAGCGAGAGCGCAACGTGCCGGATCTGCTCTCGCTGCAGCCGGGCGTGTTCTTTCTGCCGCCGCCGTCGAATCCGGCGCTGGCTGACAGCCGCAGGGCGCGGTGAACGGCGGACGTTCCGATCAGGGCAACATCACGCTCGACGGCGTGGATGACAACGACCAGGTGCGCGGTCTGGCATTCTACTGGCGTGCTGCGCGAGACGCAGGACTCGGTCGAAGAGTTCCGGGTGACGACGAGCAACGCCAATGCGGATGCGGGCCGGTCTTCGGGAGCGCAGGTTTCGCTGGTGACGAAGTCCGGCACCAACAAGTTTCACGGCGCGGCGTATGAGTATTTCCGTCCGTCCAATACGGTATCGAATGATTTCTTCAACAAGCAGGCGCAGCTGTCGAGCGGCCTGGACAACCGGCCGCCGAAGCTGATCCGCAACATCTTTGGCGCCGACGTGGGTGGCTCCGATCATCAAGGACAAGCTGTTCTTCTTCGGCAACTACGAAGGCGAGCGGATGGCGGAGAGCTCGATCGTGAGCCAGACTGTGCCGACGGCGCTCTATCAGCAAGGGCGTTCTTCAGTACACGGGAGACAACGCAGCGGCGGTACGGAGACGGATACGATCACGGCGCAGCAGGTTGCGACGCTGGATGCGGATGCGCGGTGTGCAATACGCAGCGGCGTACCCGACTGGTCCGGGACCGAATCCGAACTCGCTGGCGTTCTTCAATTCGGAGCCAGCGGCGAACGGAACCAGTCTGGGAGATGGGCTGAACACAGGCTCGTATACGTTCGCGTCGCCCAATCCGAAGACGTTGAATACCAGCATCGCGCGCATCGATTACATTCCAACGTCGAGCCACCGGATCTTTGCGCGGGGCAATTTGCAGAAGGACACGACGGCGAACACGGAGCAGTTTCCGGGGCAGGGGCCGTCGTCCACGCTGGAGGACAATACCAAGGGCATGACGTTCGGCGATACGTGGTCGATCGGCCAAAACATGGTGAATGATATTCGCTATGGATATATTCGCCAGGGCTATGGGCATGCCGGCGTGGGCAGCGGCGACTATGTGGATTTCCGCTTTCTCACGGAGCCCACAGCGGAGACGCGGAGCACGTTGTCAGCGTGCCGGTGAACAACATCATCGACAACTTCTCCCTGACCAAGGGCAAGCACAATTTGCAGTTCGGCGTGAACTGGCGGCGGGTGGATCAGAATCGCACGTCCAATGCAAACTCGTTCAACGGCGCGAGCACGAACCCGTACTGGCTGAAGGGCGATCCACCGCAGCCTGACGCTGTGCTGGGATTGAATCCCGTGGACCAGGGGTTCACGAATTCCTACGATATCGCGTACGCCAATCTGATCGGCACGGTGCCTTCGGTGACGGTGGTATCGAACTACGACATCACCAGCGCCACGAGCGCGACGCTGCTTGCCGATGGAACGCCGATCGCGCGGCACTTCAAGGCGAACGAGTACGAGGGTATATGCGCAGGACTCATGGCAGATCCTGCCGAACCTGACGATTACGTATGGTGTGCGGTACACGGTGCTGCAGACGCCGTACGAGACCAAGGGGCAGGAAGTGGCGCCGACCGATCGATACGCATGCCTGGTACACCGCAGCGCGAGACGGCGGCGCTGCAGGGCCAGATTTATGAGCCGGACCTAACTTTTGCTCCAGCGGGCAAGTACTATGGCAAGCCTGGCTTCTATCCGGAGAACAAGAACAACTTCGCTCCGCGCCTGGCGATTGTCTACTCGCCCGATGCGAAGACGACGTTCCGCGCGGGCGCAGGCATCTACTACGACCACTTTGGCGAAGGGCTGATCAATATCTTCGATCAGAACGGATCGTTCGGATTTCGAGCGCGGTCACCAATCAGGCGGGAACGACTCCGTATGAGAGACGCCGCCGCGCTTTACGGGGCGGCACAACATTCCGTCAGGGAGTGAATCCGCTGGTCTCGCCTACGACCGAGACGTTTCCCGTTCACCGCGCCTGAAGGAAACTTTGCGATTACGTGGGGCATCGACAACCGGCTGAAGACGCCGTACACGGAGTCGTTCGATCTCTCGATGCAGCACGAGTTTCCGGGCGGATTCACGTTTGAGCTGGCGTATGTCGGACGGCTGGGCAAGCATCTGCTGCAGAGCCTCGATCTGGCGGAGCCGGTGGACTACACTGACCCGCTGGGCGGCGGCGACTACTACACCGCCGGAGCCGAGCTGTCGAAGGATGTCGACCAGCATGACGGCAATGCGCGATGCGGCAACAACGCAACGAATCCGACGATCACGACGATCCCCTACTTCGAGAATGTCTTTCCGTTCATGGCGAACGCAGGATTATCCTGGGGAGACGGCGACGCAGGCGATCTACTCCGATGGAGTGGGCGCCTTATCGCTACAACTACGGTGCAACGACCTCGCTGGCCGATATCGATTTTTACTGCGACTACGGTTGCCCGACGGGCTATCAGTCGAAGTTCTGGCAGGACCAGTTCTCTTCGCTGTACGCGCTGGACACTGTCGGCAAGAGCTACTACAACGCGGCTCAGTTCACGCTGCGTCATCCGATGCAGCCATGGACTGCAGATGGACGTGAGCTACACCTTCTCGCGGTCGATCGACTGGGGCTCGGATGCGGAGCGCTCTTCGGAGTTTTCCGGACCGAACGCGGCGAACTCGAGCATCGCGGGAGTGAACAGCAGCATCATCAATACCTGGAAGCCTTATTTGAACAAGGCGGTCTCGGACTTTGACACGACGAGCCTGATGACGGCCGATTGGGTCTACGAGTTGCCGTTCGGGAAGGGGAAGGCATTCCTGGGGACTGCGAATCCGGTCGTTCAGGCGATTCTCGGAGGCTGGCAGTCGTCGGGTATCTTCCGCGCAACGAGCGGTCTGCCGTTCTCGTTATTTGAGCCTGGCTGGACGACGGACTGGCAGCAGGAAGGCTATGGCGTCCTGACCGACCCCACGGTTCACACGCAGAAGCATCGTGATTCGAGTGGCAACGTGTTGTACTTTGCCAATGCGAGTGCGATCAACGGCGGTGTGTACAACGGTTCGCCGGTGCGGCTGCCCTATCCGGGTGAGACGGGAGAGCGCAATAAGTTCCGCGGGGATGGCTATTTTGATCTCGACTCGGGTTTGGCGAAGAACTGGAGGTCTCGGCCGATATGGAAACCTTCAGTTCACCTGGGAGGTCTACAACATTACGAACTCCAACCGGTTCGATCCCTTTTCCATTGGGTCAGGGCTGACCGGGGGCAATCTGGGAACGGCGAGTACGCTGCTCACGACGCCGCGCCGCATGCAGTTCTCTCTGCGCTACGACTTCTAGCGCGGTCACCACAAGCGATTCATCATCGGCCGGCGGAGGAGGGTAGCTCTTTCCGCCGGCTTCCTTTTTGTGCTGGAGGTTGCTTCGCAGGACTCCTAGGGAACCATTGCCGACGACTATGAGCGATGTTCGTGCGACCGGATGATTGCACCGTCTCAACCTTTTCTCCTGATTGCCGATAGGAACACTGTGAACCCACGTAATCACTCGAGGGGATGGAAGCATCCCTCTGGCTGGAGGTTACTGCTCGCGAGGCCGTGGACACCGAAGGACTAGCAGAGATGCGGACCTGGGGAGCGGTGCACGATGCAAACGATAGCAGGCTTCATCTCCGTGGTGCCGAATCCGATGATCCTGGTGGACGCAGAGGGCACGATTGTCCTCGCGAATGAGCACACGTGCACACTCTTTGGATATCCGCCGGGGCGGCTTACGGGGAAGCCAGTAACGCAGTTGATGCCGCAGCGATATCGCGGGGCGCACGCGGGGCATATGAAGGGCTTCTTCCAATCACCTCACTTCCAGGAGATGGGGAGGGGTGTCGAGGTGAACGCCTGCGCCGCGGATGGCACGGAATTTCCCGTGGAGATCAGTCTCAATCCCTATGACGGACAGAGTGCGTCGTACACGCTGGCGACGATTCGCGCAGTTCCCATGCGGAAGGCCGCCGAGACGAGGGTGAAGCATCTCAATCGCATTCTGGCGATGCAAAGCCGAATCCATGCGCTGATCGAGCGCGTGCGGGACCGCGAGGAATTATTCCGTGAAACGTGCCGGATCGCGGTCGAGGTGGGAGGGCTCTGCATGGCGTGGATCGGGATGCTCGACACGAGCCGGGCCGAGCTCCAGGTGCTGGCGAGCTTTGGTCCGCACGCCGAGGAGCATCTCGGGGCGATCGGGTCGAAGGTGCGGACGCTCCGGGGGCCACTAGGAACGGCGATCCGCGAGAATCGGCCGATGTGGATCCAGGATTATCACAACGACCCGCTCATCACCGCCGAGCACGAGGCAACGACCAGGTACGGCTGGAACTCGCTGGCGATCCTGCCGCTCCATCGGAAGGGCGTTCCAGTGGGTGTGCTTGCGCTGTATGCCGGAGAGATGGGGGCCCTGGTGGAGGAGGAGAGAAACTTCCTGACGGAGCTTGCCGGAAATCTCTCCTTTGCGATCGATCACCTTGAGAAGGAAGAACTGCTCGAGCATCTGGCAACCTGTGATGCATTGACCGGGTTACCCAATCGTGCCTGCTTCCTCCGCCAGGTGACCGAGTGCGTCCAGGCTGCTGCAGCCGGGGGACATATGCTGGCTGTTCTGGAACTGGATCTGGAGCGCTTCAAGAATATCAATGACAGCCTGGGGCGGGCGGCTGGCGATGCGATCTTGAAACAGGTTGCGCTCTGGTTGACGCGCGAGGTGGGGGATTCGAGCTTATTAGCCCGCATGGACGCCGATCACTTCGCCGTCGTGATCCCAAAGATCGAACGAGAGGGCGATGCAGCGGTGTTGGTGGAACGGTGGATGCATATGCTTCGCGACCATTCATTTGCGATTGACGAGAATACCTTCCGGATCAGTGCGAAGGTGGGCATCTCGATGTATCCGGACGACGGAGCGGATGCGGGAACGCTGTGCGACCATGCGGAGGCTGCGCTGAAGCAGGCGAAGCTGAGCCGGAATCGCTACTTGTTTCATACCCCCAAGATGACGGAGATGATGGCCGGCAAATTTCTGTTGGAGAATCAACTGCGGCGCGCTCTGGACAAGCACGAATTCGTGCTGCACTATCAGCCGAAGGTGAGCGCGGCGACGGGCGTGCTGATGGGCGCGGAAGCTCTGATCCGATGGAACGATCCTCGTACCGGGCTCGTACCTCCCGCGCGATTCATTCCATTGCTCGAAGAGACGGGGTTGATCTACGAAGCGGGGTGCTGGGCGCTGGGAAAGGCGATGGAAGATGCTTCGCGGTGGCGCCGACTCGGGTTGCCTGCGGTTCAGATCGCAGTGAATGTTTCCCCGGTGCAGCTGCGCAATCCAAAGTTTATTCGCGACATTGAGTGGGCGATCGGAAGCTATCCGGGAGCGGGCACTGCGCTGGAGCTGGAGATCACGGAAAGCATGGTCATGGAGGATCTGGAGTACAGCATTACCACGCTGCGCGCGATCCGGGCGATGGGCGTGAGCATCGCGATCGACGACTTCGGTACAGGATTCTCCTCGCTCAGTTGTCTGTCGAAGCTGCCACTGGATACGCTCAAGATCGACCGATCCTTCGTGATGGATCTGACGGAAAACCCGAGCCGGCTGGCACAGGTTTCCGCGATCGTCACGCTGGCACATTCCATGGGCCTGAACATCGTCGCCGAAGGCGTGGAGACGGAAGATCAATCGAGGCTGTTGCGCATGCTCGGCTGCGATGAGATGCAGGGCTTCTTGTTCAGCAGGCCGCTGCCCTGCGAGGTCTTCGAGGCGAGCTACCTCGCGATGGCTTCGGTGAGATCGTTGGCGTCGAAGCCGCAGGAAACGACGAGGGAGCGGGGGCTCGACAGCCTGTACACCATCTAGCGCGGAGGCAAGGATCGGAGGCGGCAGGTTCTCCGGGTCAAGGCATCTTCTGCAACGCGCCGCGGCCTTCGACGAGCGTGACGAAGCGATCGGTCGCGCTGCCAGGGAAGCGCTCTTCCCTTCCGCTGGGCCAGACCACGTCGATCGATTGCACGGTGGACGCGGTGCCGAGACCGAAGTGCAGGCGCAGATCATTATTGGAGATGTAGCTTGAACCGCTGCGCACCTCCTGAAACCAGGTGTGGTTGCCGGCCGAGAGCGTGACGCGCGCGCCGATGCCGTCGCGATTGGATCTTGTGCCCTGGAGCATGACGCCGAGCCAGTGATTGCTGTTGGCTGCAAGATTCACGAGCAGAAGGGGCTTCCCATCGATGTTGTTGATGACGGCGGACTGCCTGCCATCATTCCAGAGGTCGCCGACGGCAAGTCCGCGGCTGGACATCGGATCGGTGATGCCGGGGCCGGAGGCTTTGCTGATGTCCTTGAACTTTCCGTTGCCTTGATTCCAATACAGCACACGGGGCTCGCGGTAGGTGGCGCCGAGATGGGCACTGTCGACCTCTGGATAGACGTGGCCATTGACCGCGAGAACATCGGGCCAGCCGTCATTGTCGAGATCGAGGAACATGGTGCCCCAGCCGAGGTACTGGGTGTTGAGGCCGAGGCCGGCGTCGAAGATGGTGGAGGTGAAGGTGCCGTCCTTGTTGTTGTGATAGAGCGAAGAGGTGTCGTCGGAGAAGTTGGTCTTGAAGATGTCGGGCCAGCCGTCGTTGTCGTAGTCCCCGACGGTGGAACCCATGCCGGCCTGTTCTCCGCCGTCGTCGCTGTAGGAGACGGAGGCATCGGGGCCGACGTCGGTGAAGGTGCCATCCTTATTGTTGCGATAGAGAATGCTGGGCGTGCTGTCGCAGGCGACATAGATATCCGGCCAGCCATCGCGGTTGTAATCGAGCGTGGAGACGCTGAAGCAGTAGTGGCCATTGGTCTTGGCGATGCCGCTGGACTGGGTGACGTCGGCAAACTTGCCGCCGAGGTTGTGATAGAGAAGGTTGGTGGTGAAGGGAAGACCGCGCGGGCCGCACATCACGGGAACTCCCTTCCATACGCACATGAGACCTTCGCCTGGCTTGGGGATGGTCTTGATGTCGAACTGGACGTAGTTGGCGACCATGAGGTCGAGCTTGCCATCGCGGTCGTAGTCGACGAAAGAGCAGCCGGTGCCCCACTTTGTGCCGTCGCCGGCGACGCCTTCCTGCTCGGCTACGTCTTTGAAGTGGCCGTTGCCTTCGTTGTGATAGAGGCGGTTCTTGCCGTAGTAGGTAACGTAGAGATCGTCGAGGCCGTCGTTGTCGAAGTCGCCGACACAGACACCCTGCGCCCATCCGGGCAGCTCGAGGCCGGAGCCTGCGGTGACATCGGTGAAGGTGCCATCGTGATTGTTGTGATAGAGGTGGCTGGTGGGAGGCGTGGCGGGGCTGGGCTCTCCATCGAGGGTGGTGCCGTTGAGCAGGAAGATGTCGGGCCAGCCGTCGCGATCGTAGTCGAGGATGGCCACGCCGCTGCCGGTGGTTTCGATGATGTATTTCTTGGTGGAGGAATCGCCGTTGACGTTGAGCATGGTGAGGCCGGCTTGGGGCGCGACGTTCACGAACCAGGCGGGCGCGGGATGGGCGGAGCTCGCAGGGTAGGGATGGCTCGCCGGTGGCGGCGTTGTGTTGTTGTGAGCCTGTGCGCCCGCTCGAACGGCAAAGCTCACGAGCAACGCAATGACGAAATACTGGGGCCGCATCAGATCGCCCAGTTTAGCATTTCCGCATGCCAGGGGCACGTAGTATTCTGAGCGCGCTATGCGGACTCTCGGGGTACTTGCTCTCTTTTTCGTATGTACGTTTTCGGGCGCTGCGCAAGTGGCCCAGACGGCATCGCCGGCAGACGCAGCTTGCCGAGGCGCACGAGGACCTGCAGCATGACAAGGTTCCGGACGCGCTGGTGATTCTCGAGAAGCTTGCCAGCGTGGAGCCGCCGGTCAAGGGATTGCATCATGAGCTTGGCGTGGCGTACTACCGAACGGGAAAGTTGCTACGTGCGAAACAGGCCTTCGAAGCAGCGGTGAAGGAAGATCCCACCGATCTTGAGTCGGTGCAGATGCAGGGATTCACGCTGTATCGGCTGGGTCAGCCGGCGGCGGCGATCCCTTACCTGGAGCAGGTGCGGACGTGGATGCCGAATGCGGACGCGGATGCGAATTACGTGCTGGGGCTGTGCTATTTGAATTCGCAGCGCTATGACGATGCGCGCAAGTCGTTTGCAATTCAGTATGACGAGGACCCGAACTCCGCGGGGGCGTACCTGCTGCTGGGAACGATGTTGATGCATGCGAATCTGCCGGAGCTGGCGTCGCAAGAGGCACAGAAGGCGCTGGAGATTACGCCGAACTTTCCTCTCGCGCACTTTATGGTGGGGGAAGTTGCGCTGTATAAATCGGATATCCCGCGCGCGATCAGCGAGTTCGAGGCGGAGCGGCGCATCAATCCCGATTATGCGCCGGTCTATGATCGCCTGGGCGATGCGTATCTGCGCGTCGACCGGCTGGTGGACGCGCAGAAGGCGCTTACCAAGGCGATTTCGCTGGATACGACGAGTACGGGGCCGTTCATCTTAATGGGCAAGGTGCTGTTGCGCGGCAAGGATACGCAGACGGCGATTATGTATCTGAAGCATGCGGAGAAGATGGATCCGGGCAACTATATTACGCATGCGCTGCTGGCGCAGGGCTATCGAACGGCCGGACAGGAAGAGGATGCGAAGCGGGAGATGGCGATCACGAACCAGATTCATGTGGACAACCAGTTGAAGCTGGAGCCGGTGCAATAGGGTGGCGATGAACGCGAGGCGCTAGTCGAGGCGCAGGGTGACGAGGTGGGTTTCGAGCGCGACGCCGCCGCCGACGGTGGTCTGGATGACGGCTTCGAAGGGCCGGATTTCGCCCTTAGGTCCGGTCACTTGCTTGAGGATCTCGGCAACGCTGTCGGGCCGGCAGAGGAACTCGACGGCGGCCTGCGTGCCGAAGGTGGTCAGCCCGCTGAAGAGCAGAACGCGCTTGCCGGGTTGAACGCCTGGCAGCAGGGCGATGATGGCGTAGTCCGTGGTGAGGGGATGTTCCGGACGGGCGTACATGGCGGGCTCGCCCGGTTTGGGATGGTGGTTGACGATGCCGGCGAAGCCAACGCCGGCCTGCTGCGTGAAGTTTACGGTGGGCGGGAGCACACGCAGCGAGGGGTTCTCGACACTGGCGCCGATGAAGATAAGGTTGCGCGACTTGGCTTCATCCCAGGCGACGAGCTGGCTTCGCTTCAAGGTGAAGCTTGCCTGGTGACTGTCGAAGAGCCTGGTCAGGTCGTAGACCGCGGACAATTCGCCGATGCCCGTATAGGTGTCGACGTAGGATTCCTTGGAATTCTGAGCTTCTGCGCCGCCCGGAGGAGCATAGCGCAGTCCGGAGACGGAGTTACCCGTGAAGAGCGCGTTGCTGTAGACGACAAAGGGAGGATCGTCCGCGAAGAAGGGATGCCAGAAGATGTCGACGGGAGACTGCGCGACCGGACGCTGTGACCCGCGCGCCCTCTTCCAAGGATGGAAAGCGATGAGGGCAAGGGCGGTCAAGAGCACAAGCGACGCGATGAGAATGCGGCCTGCGGGAAACCGGCTCGCAATGGCCGGGAGAGGCGGCTCGCGATGCAGGTGCGGGAGGAGGTGGAACGGCGAAAGCGATCCCTCATCCAACGGGGCCGCGGCACTCTGCACCTGTTGTGACCTCACCGTGAACACGGGAAGGTAATGTCCCTTGGGCACGTCGACGGTGATCTCTTCGTGCGCGCCCTCGTTCGCGAAGTAGGCTGCCAGCTTCTGGCGCAGGAGGCGGGCATGGGTTCGGACGATGCTGTCCTCGCTGGAGTTATAGCCGGGGTTTCGATGGAAGACATGAATCCCGATTTGTTGTTCGGTCGCTTCTCCCGGGACCTCCCGAATTGCGCATTCGGATATGTAAAACAGAAACTCCTGTAACCGAAGGGAGGCCTTGAGATGCGGACTCGCAGCGATCCGCTCGACAAGATTCCATCGTGGATCTCGTTGCAGGGTCTCATTCGTTTTGCGGCTTTCGATTTCGACACGCATCGGGTTGTCACAGTATACCTAGCATTTGACGTGTCAAATCACCGTAAAAAACGTTGTGCATACTCTGCGCAATGCAGATGATTGCGACGCTCTGACAAACGGGCATTTGCATGCGGCGAAGTTCTTCGCCAGCAGAGGATGCCGGGTTCGGTTACGGAATCCAGGATCGACGATGAATCTGGGAGCGGTTTCGGGTAGCAGCAACAGGGTGAAATTCATAGGTAACTACATCATCCTGGCTACCGGTACGCACCGCCCGCAGAGGGGCCTTTACGGAACGATGAACAAATGAGGGGCATTTGGGAGGTACTATGAAAATCGGAAACAAGAGTGCGAAGTATCAAGGACCGGGCTGCGGATGGATGGTGGTGGCGCTGGTGGCGTTCCTGGTCGGGGGCCTGGCGGGATCTTTGCCGGCACGAGCGCAGGCGGTCTATGGGTCCATCTATGGAACGGCGACCGACAAGACAGGCGCCGTGATCCCGAATGCGAAGGTGACAGTGACCGACGTGTCGAAGGGGACCTCCGTCAGCGTGCAGACCAACGAGAGCGGGCTGTACCGGGTGCAGCACCTGATCCCGGACACGTACACGGTGAAGGCCGAGGCCAAGGGATACGACAACACCCTGGTCAACAATATCGTGGTGTTTGCCGATACAGCTCCTGAGGTCAACCTTCAGCTGTCGGTAGGCAGCACCTCCGAGA
The DNA here is from genome assembly GCA_963762375.1 of uncultured Acidobacteriaceae bacterium. Lineage (GTDB taxonomy): Bacteria > Acidobacteriota > Terriglobia > Terriglobales > Acidobacteriaceae > Granulicella. Next base: position 43,176 of record CAVXKP010000019.1, on the reverse strand, counting down.
CTGTAACCGTTACCGACCAGACGCCGTTGCTGCAAACCGACCGCGCCGAGGTGAGTACGATCCTTGACGCGCGCGCGGTGGAAAACCTGCCGAACATGGATCGCAACTTTACGGAGTTTGAGCTGCTTACACCCGGAACCACGTATATCGGTTGGGGTCCTGGCGAAGGCGGCGGCAACCCGCAGCGCAGCGGATCGATCGAAGTGGACGGGCAGCTGCCGTTCGCCACGGGCTATGAGCTGGACGGCACCGACAACCAGGAGCCGATCAACGGCGTCGCCGTCATCAATCCGAATCTCGATTCGGTATCGGAGATGAAGGTGAACGCGCAAAATTACGATGCTGAGTTCGGCAAGGCCGTCGCGGGCCTGGTGACGGCGCAGACCAAGTCGGGCAGCAACCAGTTTCATGGCAGCGCGTTCGAGTATCGGCGGTCGAATGCCCAGCAGGCACGTGATCCGTTCGCCAACGCGCCGCCGAACAACACGCTGCCCGCCACGCTCCACAATCAATTCGGCGGATCGATCGGCGGCCCCATCAAGAAGGACAAGCTATTCTTCTTCGTCGATTACCAGGGACTGCGCGAAAAGACAGGTTCCTCCCAGTTGACGACCGTGCCAACCCTGAAGGCCGAGACCACGTGCACGTCGGGGACTGGATTCTGCGACCTGAGCGACTACCTCAATCCCAGCTACGGCGGCAGCCCCCAGGAGCAAGCGTACCTGCCGAATTCCCTGCAGGACACCACGAATGCCAATCGCACCCCGTTTGTGAACAACATGATTCCGGTGGCGGATCTTTCTCCGGCGGCGGTGGCTTTCTTCAAGCTCATGCCGGCGCCGAATACTCCCGGAGTGAAGACCGTGAATAATTTCGCGGCCAATGGTTCCGGCATCTTCTCAACCAATCAGCCTGATGTGCGCGTGGATTATCAGCTATCCCAAAGGCTCCACCTCTTTGGCCGCTACACGCTTTTCCAAGGCAATATCTCTGGCGCCCCGTACTTCGGCGCGGCCGGTGGTCCTGGATACGGCCCAGGCGGTTTCGCTGGTACCGACGCGTTCCACTATTCGAGCGTTGCATCCGGCGGTGACGTTGTGGTCTCGCCCAAGTGGGTGACGGACTTCCGCTTTGGTTACTACCGGATCTACAACAATACGGCAGGGCCCGATCCAACCTCACCGCTGGGCAACAATCTCGGTATACCGAACGCGAATCCAGCGCCACTCTCGTTGACCGGAGGCATGCCGCAGTTCGACGTTGCGATCCCGTCCAATGGCCAGAATGGTGGCGCGCAAGTGGACTACGGCACGACAGCCGCGCTCTCCCTGCAGCAGACCAGCCAATATCAAGTCGTGAACAACTGGTCGCATACGGTCGGTAGTCATAACATCAAGTTTGGCATCGACTGGCGCTATGGAAAGAACACCACACTCTCCGAAAGCGGCAGCGGCAATGTGAATTTCAACGGAACCTATGATGCCGCAAATTCTCGAACGTCTGGACCGAATGGACTTGGCAACGGCTATGCCACGTTCCTGCTGGGCGATGTCTCGCAATTTGTTCGTTCGGTATCGGCTACAGGCGGCCTCGGCAGCACCACGCAAAAGCGAGTCTTCGCCTATGCGCAGGACCAATGGCATCCGACCCCCAAGATATCCGTGAACTACGGTCTGCGTTGGGAGCTCTACACGCCAGAGGCGGTGACCGCGAAGGGTGAGGGGGGACTGCTGAATCTCGACACCGGCAACATTCAGATCGCTGGCTACGGGCAGGTCAACAACCAGATGAATGTGCAGAACAACTACAAGGAGTTCGCGCCTCGCATCGGCATCAGTTATCAGTTCCTGCCCAAGACGGTTATCCGCGCCGGGTACGGCCTGGTCTACGGTCAAGGCTGGGCGGGCAACACCTTCGGTCAAGTTCTAACCAACTCCTATCCGCTGCAGGTTGAAGAGAACTCCATCCCGGCGTCTACCGCCTACGGCGCGGCGTTCAACCTCACCACTACGGAGGACGGGGTTCCGGCCGGACCTCCGAGCTATACCTTCCCCGCGATACCGACGACCGGCGAGTACGCGCTGCCGAATGGCGTTTCGCAAGCCACGCGCCCCAACCAGGTGCGTCTGCCGACCGTTGCCGGTTGGAACCTGACCGTCCAGCAGCAGCTCAGCCCGAGCTTCTCCCTGCAGATCGGCTACATCGGCAGCCAGGCCTATCACAACATGTTCAGCTCTTCCAACCAATTCAATGCGAACGAGGCAACGGCTGCTGGATTCAACCAGATCAATCCCAACACCGGTGTCCTCTACACACTCTGCGAACGGCAACCGTTCTGCGGTGACGCGGGAGGGAACGCTCAAACTCTCTTCGGCCTGCCCGGTCACCCCTTCGGCTGGTCGCAGACGATCCAATACAACAACAACCAGGCAACGGCCAGTTACCAGGCGCTGCAGATCGTTGTGAACAAGACGCTCAGCCACGGTCTTTCGTTCCTCTCGCATTACACCTGGTCTCATGCACTCGATCATGAGTCGTACGAGTTCCTGGTCAACCCGGCCATCGGTAGAGGCAATGGCTACTACAATCGTCGCCAGGCATTTGTCTTTGCCGGGGACTATGATCTTCCCTTTGGCAAGGGCAAGCAGTTTGCTTCGAAGATCTCCGGTTGGGAGAACGAGATCATTGGCGGATTCCAACTCAACGGAACCCTCACGTGGGATACGGGCCTACCGTTCAGTCCCTGCTACAGTGAGGTCGCAAATATCAATGACGTCGCTGCCAATGATGGTTGCGGACCTTCGTGGCCAAACAAGGTTGCGGGCGTTAGCCCTGGGATTCACAAGGGTTCGTTCGATCCACAGACGTTGTCGGTTCCGTACCTGACAACGTATGCCAATCCATTGAGTTCCAGTCCAAATCAAACCGAGGGTGCCTACGCACTGCCGGCGGTTGGAACCTTCGGGACCTGGGGACGTGATTCATTGTGGGGTCCCGGCATCGTCGATGTCGACGCTTCACTGGCGAAGAACTTCGAAATATATGGCCCGCTAAAGATGCAAGCCATCGTCCAGGCTTTCAACCTCTTCAACCACGTGAACTACGGAGGCCCCTCCAGCTGTATTGACTGTGGAGTCGGCCCCACGTACGGATCAATCCAAAGCACGCTCTCGGAACAGTATGGAACGTCGATGCGCTTCCTGCAGTTCTCTGCGCGCTTCACGTTCTAACCTTCTGCAAGGGGAAAGACTGGCGAGCTTGATCGCTCGCCAGTCTTCCCGATTTCAACAAGAATGGAATGCCCCTAGCCAAGGGGCTTTCTTTGTGGTCTGCTTCTACTTACTCTCAAATTGCTCCAATGCTGGAATGGATATCGCCTATGCCATCGTCCGCTGATCGTTCCCGAGTGGCATCTCGCCAATCACGAATTCTCCCGCTGTTGCTGGTTTGCCTAAACATCGCAGTCGTCAGTCCGATGGCGCTGTCGCAAACGGAAGCCGCGTCCCTGCCGAGCCTGCCTCCGCTGGCAACGAATGTCTCGCAGGATTTGTTGCCTATGCGCGAAGAGGCCGTTCCCTCCAAACCATTTTCGGTGGTTGGGCCGCGAGGAGCAGTTCTCGGGCAACAGGACGGCTCGTTCGAGCTGTGGGTCTTTCCCTTACAAGGTGCTGAGCGACCTGCATATCTCGGCGGCCATGGACAACTATCCGGTGCCGATCGACGTGAATGCACATGCTGCGGAGATCCGATCCAGCGCGGATTCAACGGTCATTACGTTTTCGCATGCGAACTTCACGATTCGAGAGACGATCCTTGCGCCGAAGAACGTGGCCGATGGATCGGGAGCGTTGGTGTTCTTCCAGATCGAGGCGATACGTCCAACCACGTTCACCTTCAGCTTCACACCGAACATGCAGGCCATGTGGCCGGCGCCATCGGACGATATGCCGTCGCCGGAATGGATTGGATCTACTCGGTCCGGCGGATTCTATATGCTGCACCTTAATTTTCCGGACACGGCAGGGGCGATCGCGATGCCCAACGCCGAGCCTGGAATCATGCAGCCGTACCAGGAGAGGGCCGCAACGTATCCGCTGCAGTTTGTCCTGCACTTCGATCCGGCGCATGACACGGACAGGGTGTTTCCATTATTGGCGGTGATCAGTCAGCGGAAGGAGACTTCCACGAAAGAGGTACTGGGCAAGGAGCTAGCTGAACTCGATCACTCCAGCGAGGCGCTCTTCGAGCAAAATCAAGCGTACTATCGGAAGCTGCTCGCTTCCGAAATGCACCTCGAGACACCGGACAAGCGACTGAATCTCGCCTTCTCGCGCGCGGAGAGCTCCATCGATCAGCTACGTGTGGAGACAACGCCGGGGCATGATGAAGAAGCATTGACCGCGGGATTTCTGGGCTCTGGCGCGTCGGTGCGGCCGGGCTTCGGCTGGTACTTCGGCCGCGATGCGCTGTGGACGATCTATGCGCTGGATAGTTCAGGAAACTTCGAGGCGACGCGCCAGGAGATCGAGTTCCTGTTGAAGCGCCAAAGCCCGGAGGGGAAGATTCCGCACGAGTGGGCGCAGACGGCGGATCTCGTCGATTGGAAGAGTCTGCCGTACGCGTCAGCGTCTGCCGATGCGACACCCTTACTCGCGATGGCGATGAATGATTATCTGCGCATCAGCGGGGACAAGGCGTTCGTAGAAAAATATTGGGATGGCCTCGCTCGCGCGTGGCACTTCGAAACAACCCACGATGCGGATGGAGATGGCATCTATGACAACTCCGAGGGCTCTGGGTGGGTCGAGTCGTGGGTGCCCTCCATGCCGAAGCAGGAGATTTATCTTGCTCTGTTAGATGAGCAGGGAAGCCTTGCGTTTGCTGATCTCGCTCGCGCGACGGGTCACGGCGACCTGGAGACGGAGGCGCGCCGGCGGGCGGATCGTGTAGCGAAGACGATCGAGAAGGAGTACTACCTTCCTGCGGCGAAGGACTATGCGTTTAGCTGGAACGATGGCACTCCGGATACGACGTCGACAATCTTTCCATCCGTTGCGTGGTGGGACGGCGATGTCCAGCTACGCAATCAGGACGCGATGATTTCACGCTGGGCGTCGGCGGATTTCTCTACTGACTGGGGAACGCGCCCGCTCAGCGATCGCACCAGTTTCTACGATCCGATCAGTTATCACCAGGGCTCCGTTTGGCCGTTGTTTACGGGCTGGGCATCGGTCGCGGAGTATCGAACCGGTCATGCACTGTCTGGGTACGATCACCTGATGCAAAACGTTGACCTCACCTGGACACAGGATCTTGGCAATGTTACGGAGCTGTTATCCGGTCAGTTCTACCAACCGCTTGGGACGGAGTACCGCACATCAACTGTGGTCCTCGGCGATGGTGATCTCGCCTGTTGTGCGTGGTCTCTTTGGCTTGGAGTGGAATGTGCCGGAGAATCGCCTGAGCGTCACGCCGCATCTTCCCGCGGACTGGGAGGATGCCACGGTGAAGGATATTCCATTCGGCACTACGCATTTTGATCTGTCGTTTACGCGAAGCGGCAGTCAACTAGTGGTGGAGGCCGTGGGCGCTCCGGCTGATCTTCGCCTGGGCTCGCTGATTCCAGGAGCTCGGATCGATGGAAGAACAATCCGCATACCGCTGCCACCGGTGGAGGTAGCGATCATTCATCAACAGCCGGAGATTGGCGCGCAGACCCAGCAATTGAAGGTGCTCGAAGAACAGACGCGCGGGCATCGTTGCGATCTTTCGCTCGAGGGTGTCGCTGGGAAGACCTATACGTTTCGTCTGCGGGAGAATGATCTCGGCTTGCATCTACATGCCGAGGGCGCGGAGCTGGGTGCGCTCGATCATGGATTGCGCGTGGTGTCGGTTACGTTTCCCGACGGGAACAGGCTATACGACCAAGGCTGTGAGCTTCTCCTGGTAGTTGCCAGGTGCGGAATGATCCCCGGCTCTCGAAGGCGTCTCTTACTAGCGTCAAAATCTATTAGGAGTTGCAATTGCCATCCGCCGATACACCAACTGGGATGCTACGGGCTCGTGCTCTTCTCACGACGTTGATTTCCCTTACGCTGATTTCATGGCCCAGTTCTGCGCAGACGACCGCGGCTCCGGCGCCTCTCAACACGGATTCCGTTTCGCCGCTACGTTTTCTGGCGGCACATGGGCGTCGCGCCTTGGTGAGCGGATATGCAGCCGGGGGTCTGGAGGTCTGGGCGTATCCGTTTGAAATTCTCAATGACTATCATGTCGCATTTCATGTTGCAGGAACGACGATCGCCGATCGACGGGCAAAGCATCCTCAGCCGCGTAACCTACAACACCGATTCCATCACGCGCGTGTATCTTGGACCCGGCTTCGTTGTGCGCGAAACGCTCTTTGTTCCCTTGGACGAACCCGGCGCCATCGTTACATATTCCGTGCAGGCGGCGCATCCCGTGAACATCGAGATTCACGCAACACCCATCCTCAATCTGATGTGGCCTGCGAGTCTCGGGGGACAATCCTCTGCGTGGAACTCCTCCTTGTCCGCGTTCGTTCTCTCGGAGCCGACCAGTGGCTATAGCGCGGTCGTGGGATCGCCAGACATCGTCGCGCACGACGACTTGGGAAATCGCACGACACAAGGCGCAAATGGAGCAGCGCTTGGCTTCACGCTGCATCCCTCTTCGTCCGGCAATGCCAACGTCTATATTGCGCTCAACGCTCCGGGCAGCGCCGACCCGGGGCTGTTGTTTCAGAAGCTGGTTGCCCAGCGTCCTGCGTTCTACGCGGAATACGATCGGCACGTTCAAGACGTGATGAACTCCATGATCGAGGTGAGGACTCCGGATGAGCGAGTCAACCAGGTCTTCGCGTGGTCAGAGCTCGCACTCGATCAGGCGTGGGTGTGTGATCGCGAGCTGGGTTGCGGATATGTTGCAGGGTATGGGCCGTCGCGTGGCGCCCGGCGGCCGCAGTATGACTGGTTCTTCGCCGGGGATGGACTGATTGCTGCGAATGCCGCGGCCAGTGCCGGAAATGCGTCGCAGGCGCGCGATGAACTCGAATTCATACTTCGCTACCAGGACAAGAAGACGGGGATGATCTGGCATGAGCTATCGCAGAGTGCCGGCTTCATCGACTGGGCAGGGAAGTACCCATACATGTACGTCCACGTAGACATCACGTTTCAATTTCTCAACACCCTGGCGCGTTATGTGACCATGACGGGAGATGTGAACTTTGTTCGTGATCATTGGCTGGCGATTGCAGCCGCGTATCACTACTGTGCATCCCTGATCGATCCGGTGACGGGATTACCGCGCATACCCGCGAACAAAGAAGGCGGCGACGAGCAGGATCGCATGTCCGACGACCTTGGCCTCTCCGTAAGCTGGGTCGATGCAACATCCGCATTTCAACAGCTAGCCAGGTTGACTGGCCATGACGATGATGTCGCGCAAGCGGAGAAGGCCAATCAGCGCGCCCGCGCATCGATTCCGAGCTCGCTATTGGGATGCGCACGATTCATTCTGGGTGAACGGTCATGCGGAGTCGGGCCGGGCAGTTCCCGAGCGGCGAAGCTCCCCGAGCGAAGCCATCACGATGAACGTGTTCACGCAGGAGCAGAATCAGAGGCTTCTTTGAATCAACTTGCGTCCGCTGCATTTCAAACGGACTGGGGCAGTCGCGGTGTCGCCGCCGGCTCCGAGGGATTTGATCCAACCTCCTATGCCAAAGGCAGCGTCTCCGCTCTTGGAACGGCGGAGCTAGCGAACACGTTCTGGTCGGCGCATCGGCCGCTGCAGGCCTTCGCGTTGTGGAGTTCACTGCTCCCCTGGGCATCGCTCGACTCGCTGGGACACCTTCATGAAGTGCTGGCCGGGAATGTCTATCGGCCTCAGGAAGAGTCCGTGCCGGAGCAGACGTGGTCTTCCGCAGGATTTGTTGCAGCGACCGTTCATGGCCTTCTGGGGCTGGATGTGGATGCGCTGGAGAGAACGATCCGCTTTGCGCCGCGTCTCCCTTCAACATGGCATGACCTGTCGTTAGCTCATGTGACTATGGGGGATTCGCGGGTGTCGTTCACGCTTCACCAAAGCAGCACGGAGGTGGACTTGAGAATCGATAACCCGGGTAGTGCATTGAGACTGAACTTTGCGCCGTCCCTTCCGCTTGGAGCGGTTGTTGAGCGCGTCGAGGTGAATCATCATGTAGGAACGGGCAGAGGCAGGGCAGGATGTGCGGGATACTGTCGCAAACGTGCCTGTTGACGTGCCGCATGGAAGCAGCGAGGTACGCTTGATCCTGCATGGAGGAGTTTCCATCATCGCGACCGACCCCATTCCGCTTCTCGGGGAACCGAGCCACGGGGTTCGGATTGTCGACGAGAGCCTGGTGGGAGACGATTTGAAGATCACGGCGGATATACCGGTCGGTCGTACCTCCACGATCGACATGGCAACGGAGTGGCCGGTCGTGAAGGCGACGGGTGCGAGCGTCGATGCGATCGCGCCCCAACTCGATCGAATGACGTTCACGGCGCAAAGCGATGGGGCGATCGTTGATGGCTATCGACGTGTCGAAGCAAGCATTCGGTTCAAACGCTGATGATGTTTTCGAGATCCATCACGAGGGCAACAAAGGGCAGGACCGCGCTGCGCGTCGTTGCGATCATTGTGCTGATTGGCAGTGTCCTGCAGGGAGGGGCTGAAACACGTTCCGAAAGAGTCATGAACGCGACGCTGGCCTCCGCGGATATTCGCATTCGATTACGCTCGGGCGTTCATGCTCCATCCTTGCTCAGCATCTCGGGAGGGGCGGAGAATCTTTGGCGGAATCAGGAAGCAGAACCGCTGCCGGCGCAAATTTACTTGGACAAGGTGTCCGTGCCGGTTCGCTGGCGGTTCAGGCGAGATCTCTCCTATGCGGATTCGCGCCGCGTGGAGTTCGTCTACGAATCCGCAGATCCGCATCTCGAGCTGCATTGGCGTTGGATGGTTCGCGGCGGCCATGGGCCAATCGAGCACTCTGTCCAGGTCGTGAACCTCAGCGGACAGGAGCTATGGCTGCCGCTGATCGACAGCCTTCGTTTGAATTTGAAGGTAACAGCACACGCAGACATTGACAATTTATATATCGAGAAGGGGGCGGACACTCCCTCCAATCAGGGCACGCACCTGGATGCCGTAACAGACGGTTACCACTGGATGGGGCGATCGACAACCTATGCCCACCCAATCGCAGGAGAGGCGAGGGAGATCATTCCAGCGGAGATCGTCTATCAACATCGAGCGCAGGGTTCATCCGGCGCAGATCGGGACGCTGGATGGTATGCGGGAATCGAGTTCAGCGGACGCACGCGGATCACCCTGGAGCGAGCGGGGGAGAGCCTGAAGAGCGTGGCTGGATTGAATCCGGAACTTGGACCCTTTCGAACTCGACTGCTGCCGAATGAGAGCTTCGAATCGCCAACGGTCTTTCTGGGAGCGTTCACCGGCAGCGTTGACGACGCTGGCAATCAATTGCGAAGCTGGGTGCGGAACGTCCTGACGAATCCGAAGACATGGCAGGACCCACAATATCCATTGATGGTGAACGACAGTTGGGGCAGTGGGATGCAGGTGGATGAACCACTCGCCTTGCGGATGATTGCGAACTCGAAGCAGCTTGGTCTCGAGATGTTTCAACTGGATGCGGGATGGTTTCGCGGCGTCGGTGATTGGTATCCCGATCCAAAGAAGTTTCCTCACGGCCTGGCGTTCATTGCGGATGCGGCGCATCGCAGCGGGTTGCGATTCGGTCTGTGGGTGGACTGGGCACAGGCTGGGCTCGACACATCGGCGGGAGCCTTGAACGCGCGCAACCCGCAGGTCAGGGACTGGCTCGTCAACGACGTTGGCCCCGACTGGAAGCCTGAGGAGTTCAAGGGCCAAACGATTGACCTCGGCGTTCCGGCAGCGCGCGAGTATGCGTCGAAGGAGGTCAAACGCATTGTTGAGGATTACCACCTCGACATGCTGGAGCATGACGGATACTTAGTGGCCGAGAGCTGCACGCGAACCGATCATCCCCACGCGGCGCCTGAGCGTCCGCTGAACATTACGCATGATGCAGGCTTTGATTTTGCCCTCGGCGACAACTCGACCGACGTGAGCTATCACGCGGTGCGCTCGTACTATTCCATTTACGAGAAGCTGCGGCGCGACCATCCTGGGCTCTTGTTCGAAGTATGCAATGACGGCGGCCGCATGGTGGACTTTGGCTCCGCTGCGCACGGCGACTACTTTTCCATCACGGACACGTACGACCCATTGTCGAATCGTCGCGCATTCTTTGACGCCAGCCATCTTCTCCCTCCAGCGATGCTGGAGAGTTATGTCGAGCAAATTCCGACGCCTCACCTCGAGAACTTTCTCTATATGCTGCGCAGCGGCATGATGGGTTGGATGAGCATCATGCTCGATACAACCGCATGGTCAGCGGAGCAGCAGAATGTTGCACGGCAGGCGTTCGCGCTCTATAAGACCAGACTGCGGCCGCTGATCCGCGATGCAAACCTTTATCACATCTCGGATCGGCCCGACGGAGTGCACTGGGATGGCATGGAGTATTGGGATCCCAAGCGAGCGACCGGCGTCCTCTTTGCATTTCGCGGCAGTGTCACCGACGAGGCGCGGCATGCATTCCATCTTGCGGGACTTCGCGATGACGCTCGCTATGAACTCCACTTTGAGGATGGAACATCTCCCGATGCAGTGCTTTCAGGGAGACAGCTAAGGCTGCAGGGTTTGACGGTTCATTTGCGTGAACCCTGCAGCTCCGAGCTGATATTCATTCAACTTGCGAAAGACCAGGGGGCTTCAGGACGGTTCGTCGTAGATCCCGATGTCCGCGATGTGAGGTGAATCCTGGCTGCTCTCGAAGGCCAGCCGGACCCTGCGGGCAGTGACGCGTGGAGTGGAAAGAATGGATGTAGGGGCTGGCACGCCGCCGGCGACCACCGTGACCCAATGCGCGCCATCCCAGCGCTCAAAACGATAATTCTTGATTCGCGATGTGTTGTAGTCGTCCCCACGGCCGACGGGCTCCACGAGTGAGACGACATTGAAGCTTTGTTCCTTCTTCAAATCCACTTCCAGCCAGCCTGAGGTCAGACCCTCATCCAGATACCACGAGGTCTGAAAGTTTCCATCGTTGGCTTCGTCCGGACCGTTGCCCTCCGGATAGGAGCTCGCGTGGATTGGCTTGCCGGTTGCGAGGTTCGGCGTCGTGATGACCACGTGTTCCATGATTCTGTCCGATGGGCCGGGCGCGTTCCATGCTCTGCCAATCTCTTCGAGACGGGCGATCACGTTGGGGGCAAGGCGCCCCTCGCGTGTCGGCGGCGCGTTGAGAATCAGGTTGCAGTGCCTGCGGTTGAGCGGCACCAGCCATTCGTCGACGACGGTTGCCACCGGCTTCAACTCGCTATGGACGTCTTTCTGCTTCCAGAACCAATCCGGTGTAATGGTGACGCACGAAAGAGCGGGCAGGTCGCTCTGCTGCGGAACCTTCTGGCCGGCATTCTGTTCGAAGGCCTTGATGTCGGAGTAATAGAGACCGCCGGAGGGATACTGGCTGGCGTTCAGATCGGAGAGCAGGCAGTTTGGCTGAAGCGTCTTCACATGCTCGTAAATCTCTCGATAGGGCATCTCCTCATACGTGATCCGGCTCCACGGCGCATTCCAGCCGTCGGTGATGAGAATATCGATCTGCCCGTAGTTGGTAAAGAGTTCCGTGAGCTGATCCTTGACGAGCTGCACTTTTTCCGGGGTGATATTGAAGTGGCGGATGTCGTCGCGCAGCGAGAGAATCGAATAATACAGACCGACGCGCAGACCGGCAGCGCGGAACGAATCAACGTAGGCGCGAACAACGTCGGTCTGATGAGAGGTCTGGCGGACGCTGGCGCCGCGAGTCTTCGTCGGCCAGATGCAAAAGCCATCGTGGTGCCGCGTGGTGAGACAGCCCCAGGTCATCTTCGCCGATTTCGCAGCAGCGGCCCATTGATCCGTGTCGAGTGCGGTGGGATGAAAGAGTTCCGGCGACGACGTGGGATCGCCCCACTCACGATCTTGAAACGTCGCCATATTGAAGTGCAGGAACATGCCGAAGCGCAGGTCGACAAACTGCTGCTGCAGATCAAGCAGCGGTCTTCCGCTTTGTTTGTCGTGCGTTATTGCAGCGGCAAGGGGATCCATTTCCGCGGCAAAGCTATGACGGGGGAGCATGGCGAGCGTTGCGGTTTCAGCTGCGAGTCGAAAAAAATCTCTTCTTGTGGTCATAGAATGAAGCACTGCTAGATAGCTCCTGCTTGCTGGAGGTCCTTTTTCATCCCCTCCCAACTTCTGATGGAGGAAGCCTCGGGGGTTCCAGCACCTCTCCAATGCGTCTCCAGGTTAACAGCATTGGAGTAGTCGATGCCTTTGAGAGCCTTGAATTGGGCTGTCCAATCGATGTACCCGACGTCGACCGGCGACCAGACCATCTTGCCTGTTGCATCCTTGACGGCGTTCTTGACGTGGCAATGATGAATACGATTCTTGGGTAGAGCGTCCCAGCCGCCGGGATAGGCGTCGAGTTCGCCGCGCATGACGGCGTTGCCCGGGTCCCAGTTGAGCGCAAGGTTCCGCGAAGGAATGCCCGCGAGAGTGGCTGCGGCCTCACGGCCGGTCGCGGTGTTGCATTCGAATTCATTTTCGAGGACAAGGAGCACATCCTGCCGGGCAGCGAACTCCGCTGCCTCCTGCAACTTGGCATTGATGGCCTTCCGATACGGCTTTACATCGTCGATGCGCCAGAAGTCGAAGCAGCGGACCTTGTTGGTCTTGAACTGTTTGGCCAGGGAGATGGAGCGTTCGAGGACCTCCTGCTGCTGATTGAACCTGGTCTCGGCCGCTCCGTGCAGGTCTTCCTTGGAGCCGTACTGAGAGTGCGGCGCATCGGGCCAGTCGACTTTGTAGAGCGGGCTGCTGATGTCGGTGACTCCGAGATTGTACTTCGCAAGAATCTTCTGCGCCCTTGCGATGTCATCGTCGGAGACGGTCTGCAAATTCTTTCCCCAGATCTCGCGCAACTCGACCCATTGAAGTCCAAACTGCTTATTAATCACGTAACACGCGTGGTCAAAGTCCTGCGATACCTCATCGGAGATAACACCGATCTTGAACTTTGATCCAGCGGCCCAGGCACGCAATGGGAGCACGGCGGAGGCTACGGCTGCGGCAGAAAGCCCCGTGAATTGGCGTCTGGAAAGCGTGTGCATGATCTAACTCCTTGACCGTTATAGAGGTGGATGGATTGCGAGATGGAGGGGAGAGATGCGAGGAATGCTTATGCGATGGCTCGCTGTATTCCCACTGCGACGACGAAGTAGCTTGCCGTACCCGTGCCCACGTTCTTCAGGCTATGCAGCACCGCCGACGCGGTAAAGACGACATCGCCGGCACGCACGATGCCTCGTTGTCCATCGCTATCCACCTGAAGCTCTCCATCGCGGATCAATAGCAGTTCGGAGTGGGTGTGGCGGTGGGGTGGGTGGGGCATCTCGCCGGCGGGCAGCGTGGTCTCATGCACCTCGATGAACTCGCCCGTGGCCAGCGTCCCGTGCACGACGGCACGCGACGTCATGCCATTCGGGGAGGTCCTAACAGGTAACTTGTCGTAAGAAAATAGCTCGGAGTGAAGGAGCTTCGGGGCATCTCCCGAGGACGACCCGTTCTGCGCTTCTGCGGAGAGACCGCCCAGCATTGCAAATGCGGACAGCGTCAAACCTAACTCGCGACGATTCATCTGGTTCAAAAGATGCACTCCTTCCAGTCTGCTGCGTTTACTTCAAGCCTGCTTTGCATAACCCATACCTGCCAGCACGCCGCGCATGTAGGCAGAAGCTGGTGCTCACGCCAGGCATCGGATCGTCGCCATGAATCTCATATTCCAGGTCGACGAAGCCCTTGTACTTCGTCGCGACGAGGGCTTCGAAGATGCCGCGTACGGGCATCAAACCCTCACCCACGGCCACCTGGCTATCCTTTGCGGTCGCGGTCGCGAGGTCCTTCATATGCATATTGAAAAGGCGCGGACCGACCGCGTGGACCGCATGAACGGGGTCCACGCCGGCACGCATCGTGTGGCCGACATCGATGCAACAACCCATGCGCGGGTCCATCGTGTGCACCGCCTTCAAGACGTCCAGCGGCGAATGCCAGATCTTGTCCTCCGGTCCGTGATTGTGAATCGCGAAGCGGATGTCATACTCCTTCACAAACTTCTCAATACGCGGCAGGGTCTCGGGCGCCGGGTCTCCGGCAACGATCACCTGGATGCCCGCGCGCTTGCAGTAGTCGAACTTGCTGCGAATGTCGTCGTCTTCGTCCTTTGGAAAATAGATAGCTCCAGCGGCATGCAGTTGGATGCCCGCGGCTGTGTAGTCGGCGAGCGCGGCCGCTTCGCCGGATGGGTCCATGGGCAGATGATCTTTCACGTCCTTCGCATTCAAGGCGGTAAGATTCAGCTGCTTCATGTAGGCGATCAGCTGCGCTCGCGTGAACTCGCGAAACGTGTAGCTGGCAAGGCCGAGCTTGATGGCTGTGGCCTGACCTTCCTTCGCGTAGGTCTGTGCGATGGCAGAGACCGCACCGGCACTGGGGATGGCTGCCGCTGCCAGCGCGCCGTTGCGAAGAAAGTTGCGACGTGACCTGTCGTAGTTCATGGAACTCCTCTCACTGACTACAGATGCGGTGCCCAGCCCTTTTCGTACTCGCGTCCCCAACCCTTCATCGCCGCCGGATCGCCGATCACTTTGCCGTCCGCGGTATCCAGGTGCAACTCCCTGTTGACTTCCCAGGCGATGTTGGAGAGCTGCAGCATGGTGACGGCGACGTTTCCCTGCGCAACCGGCTGGTGCAGCTTTTCGCCCTTTTGAATGCCGGCGATGAAGTTCGCGAAGTGGGCGTCCGTCATGGAGTCGCGACCAACGAGATCGGTGGAGCTCGTCGGCGTGGTGTCTGCCTTGAACTCGCTGAGCTTCTTGCCGTTCAGGTTGTAGATCTCGTAGCCATCGCGGTCGAGAATCACTGAACCCGTGGTGCCCATGATCTCGATGCCGCGGTCGCGATTGAAGTACTTCATGCCGTTGCAGCATTTTCCTTCCCAGGAAAGCATCGCGTCATCGTAGGCAAAGCTGGTCACCATGGTGTCGTAGAACTGCCAGTCATCCTTGAATTGGTATCGGCCTGCGGTCGAGGTTACGCTGTTGGGGTAGCCTACACCAAGGGCCCAGCGCGCCACATCGACCTCATGGGTCCCGTTGTTCAGCGACTCACCTGTGCCCCAGGTCTTGAACCAGTGCCAGTTGTACGGCTGCACGTTGTCCTTGTACTCCTGGCGCGGCGCGGGACCCTGGAACAGGTCCCAGTCCAGCGTTGCCGGGACCGGGGCGACCTTCCCGTAGCCGATGGACTTGCGCACGTTGGAGTACCAGGTCTTGGCGAAGTAGGCGCGCCCAATCAGTCCATTGTGAATCTTGTCGACGATCTCGATGGTGTGCGGGGAAGAGCGTTGCTGCGATCCCATCTGCACCAGCTTGCCGTACTTTTTCTGTGCCTCCACCAGCAGCGCACCTTCCGCAGGATTGTGAGAGCAGGGCTTTTCGACGTACACATTCTTTCCCGCCTGCAGGCCGAGAATCGCTATCGGTGCATGCCAATGATCGGGCGTCGCGATGGTGATCGCATCAATCTCTTTCAGGGCAAGAACGTTGCGGAAGTCTTTCTCGCCGACGGGCTCTTCGCCCATCATCTGCGTGGCGCCGTTCACATACTTCTTCAGGATGTTGCTCTCGACGTCGCACACATGCGAGATGCGCGCGTTGGCCTTGTTGGCCTTGAGCGCGGAGAGGTGGGCATAGGCGCGACTGTTCAGCCCGATCACGGCGAAATTCAGACGATCGTTGGAGCCGAGAATCTGTGCATAGCTCTTCGCAGTGCTCGCGACCGCCAGGCCTGCGGTTCCTGCTGCGAGGGTATCGATGAATTGACGACGTGTGATCATTGGTTCTCCGTGATGACGCAGATTGGTATCGGTGGAGCATGACAGCCGCGGTTTTGAAGATATCTATAGAACTGGACCTAGGCAAGTCCGCGCGTTCGATGTGGACGTGCTAAACTTCCAACCTCAACGTGCTGAGGTCGATAGCGACAAAATAATGCTTTTGCCGGTTTCGCGCGATCCGCGATTGGTGTAGGGTGGTCGGCAACAGTAAGACAGGTTGTCCGAGTTGCGTGTGGTGGTCTGCGGTGCGGAGTCTTCGGAGAGAGCGATGAATCGGAGAGAGTTTGGGAAGTTGGGAGCAGGCGCGGCTGTGGGATCGGCGTGGCTGCGCGCGGCGGGGCAGAGCATTGGCGGCGCGAGCCGGGTACGGTTCTCTGTGATGCTGTGGGCGCTCGAGAAGCAGGCGCCGTTCGACCGCTGCGTGGAGTGGGTGGCCGAGGCCGGCTACCAGGGCGTGGAGTTGGTGGGGGAGTTTCAGAAATGGTCGAGCGCCGAGCGGGCCGCGACACTGGCACGTATGCGCGGGCTGGGAATCGTCTTCGATGCGATGAGCGGCGTGAAGGCCGGGTTCGCCGTGCCGGAGCAGAAGGACCTGTTCCGAACGCAGTTCACCGAGCATCTGCAGTCCGCCGTGGAGTTGGAATGCCCCAAGGTGATTCTGCTTTCGGGCAAGCGCGTGGAGGGGCTGGGCGATGCCGTGCAGCGGCAGACGTCGATCGAGAATCTGACGCTGGGCTGCGGAGAAGGCTGCGAAAGCGCACGTCGAGATCGTGATCGAGCCGATCGATCGGCTGGAGAATCCGACCATCTACCTGGCGACCGTTACGGATGGCTTCGAGATTGTGAAGGCCGTGAACAGCCCGCAGGTGAAGGTCTTGTATGACTTCTACCATGAGCAGCGAGGCTTCGGGAACCTGATCGAGAAGCTGGAGAAGAACATCGACTGGGTGGGCCTGGTGCATGTGGCGGATGTGCCCGGGAGGCATGAGCCGGGTACGGGAGAGATCGACTATGGATCCATCTATCGCGCACTGGCGAAGCTGAACTACGGGCATTGGATCGCGATGGAGTATTACCCGACCGGGGAGCCGGTGGCAACCCTGAAGAAGTCGCGCATGGAAGCGCTGCAGGCTTTCGGCCAGCAGTAGATCGACGCGGTCTACATCGATGAGTTGCGGCTCGATCTCTTCAATCCTGCCGAGCAGGAAGATGTAGCTGCTGATCCCGAGGAACAGGTAAATGGCGGAGATGCCGAAGGCCCACGCGTAGGACCTGGTTGCGGCGACAACGTATCCGGTGATGATGGGAGCGGCGATTCCGGAGATCTGGTTGGACAGATTCACGATCCCTCCGACGGTGCCCACACTGCCGCGCGGCGCAATCATCGACGGTATTGACCATCCGATCGGCGCGGCTGCGGAAAGTCCACCGATCGAGATACTGATCCAGAGCAAGGCCTGGGTGGCGGTGTGCGCATGAGCCGCGCCGAGGATGCCCAGCCCGAAGGTGGTTCCGCAGACGAGTACTGTCTTGCGCACGCGGCTCGCATTCCAACCACGCTGGATGAGTGCGTCGCAGCCCAGGCCTGCGGCAAGATCGGTAAAGGTTGCGAAGAGCCAGGGCACGCTGGTGTAGAGAAACGAGTGGAGCAGGTCGATGTGCAGCGCAGCCGAGAGATAGCTGGGCAGCCACGTAAGCAGGAGGTAGAAGACGTAGTTATACGATCCGAAGCCGATGGCCAACCCCAACACCTTGCGCTGTCGCAGCAGATATCCCAAGGATGCCTTGGCGGGCTCGACAGAGTGAACGGCAGCGGGGTGCGGATCTTCGAGGATGTACTGCCGCTCGCTATCGGTGAGCGCCGGATCGTCGTCGGGATCGCGGTAGATCTTCGAGAACAATGCGAAGTACGACAGGCTGATCAGGCCGGTGATCGCGAAGCTCCATCGCCAGCCGAACTTCAACAGGAGCACGCCGATCAGGGGAATGCCGATGGCGGAAGCGAGCTTGGCAGCGGCGTCGAAGATGGAGGTGGCGAAGCTTCTCTCCTTCGAGGGAAACCAGAGGCCAATGGCTTTGGCGTTCGCGGGGAAGGTGGGTGCTTCGCCGACACCCAGCAGGAATCGTGCTGCAAAGAACCCGCCAACGCTCGGCGTCACCGAGGCTGCGAAGGAGGCGACGCTCCACAGGAACGTGCTGATGCGCCCCACGCGACGTACACCGAAGCGGTCGAGCAGGACGCCGACGGGCAACTGGCACATCGCGTACGTCCAGTTATAGGCGCCGGACAAGTAGCCAAAGGTGATGTTGGATATGCCGAAGGTGGTGTACAGCGCTGCGTGTGAGACCGAAAGATTTACGCGGTCGAAGTAGTTTACGAGAACCCCAAAACCAAGCAGACACGCGATGCGCCAACGACGCCGCGGCAGCCGTTCGGAGAGAGACGAGTTAGGCAGAGTTGTCAGAGGCTGTCCCGGATTCACAATTGTACGAGAGGCGCTGCTGGTCAGGCAGGATGCGGGTGGGCCGTGTGCGAGGCGAGACGTGGCCTCTGCGGCCCCTCCCTGGCGTCGAGCTATTGCGCTGCCTGAAGCTTCGACATACCTTCGCGTGAGATCGCGACATCGTCCTCGGATTTGCCTCCACTGAAGGCAGCGATCCAGTAACCCGCTTTGCCGTGTACGATCACGCCGCCCTTCCAGCCGTACTCTCCGGTCATCGGAGGCCGAATGCCACTCCCGCTATCCTGATGCGTATCCGCCATCTCGGCGGCTTTGGCGTAAGCAATGGCCAGTAGATTGGATCCCTTGTCGGTCGCCGTGGGGTCGTCTTTGTACCGGCCCACCACGATCATCTTCGAGCTCCACGACTGAATCGTATCGCCCTCAAAGTAGGCCACGATGGCTACGCCACCGACGCCCATCGTCTGCGCCTGCGTTTTCATGGCCGCAAGCGCCGTATCGGCGACCACGTCAAAGCCCTTCGCCGCCGTCGCGCTCTGCGGACCCGTCTGTGCCACTGCAAGCGCAGGCGGCAGGATAGCCGCCACGAGTGTCAGCGGGACCAATGTCAGCAGGAGCCGTGCAAGAGTGCATTTCCGCATCTTCCCTCCGAATCAAAACGTCCCACAGTACCATACATCCAAAGGCGCCGGCTGTTTGGGTAGCGCGCCATGGTCGTCCTGTCTTCCGGAGCGAGATGCTGGAGGTGTCAACGTCCACGGAACAGTGCTACTCTCGACACCATTGAGAGCTTGCGTCAAAGTGGATAGCGGAGTTGAGCGTGCTATGAAAGCGTTGCTTCTGTCGGAGTACAACCATCTGGAAGTGAAGGATTTGCCAGCGCCGGTCCCCGACCCCGATGAGATTCTGATCGAGGTTTCGGCATGCGGCATCTGTGGCAGCGACGTCCACGGGTACGACGGATCTACGGGGCGGCGCATCCCTCCCATCATCATGGGGCACGAAGCTGCGGGGACTGTCGTCGCGGTCGGATCGGAGGTGCGCAACTTCAAGCCGGGCGACCGCGTGACCTTCGATTCGACGGTCTACTGTGGCAAGTGCGCATACTGCGTCAAGGGTGAGGTGAACCTGTGTAACCAGCGGCAGGTCATCGGTGTCTCGTGCAAAGAGTTCCGGCGGCCAGGCGCGTTCGCCGAGTACCTTGCAGTCCCCGCACGCATTGCGTACCGGCTGCCCGACAGCTTTTCCTTTCCGCACGCGGCGATGCTTGAGGCTGTCTCGGTGGCGCTGCACGGAGTGGCCGTGTCGGAGATGAAGGGGCTCGAGACGGTGCTGGTGATCGGCGCCGGCATGATCGGCCTGCTTCTCCTTCAGGCTGCTCGCGTTGCTGGAGCTTCGCGCATCTTTGTCTGTGATGTGGATGCTACGCGGCTGGCGCTGGCGGAGAAGCTCGGGGCCGACCGCACCATCCTTGCCTCCGGTGATCCTCTGGTCGAGGAGATATTGCAGCGAGACGGGCGGCAACGGCGTGGACGTCGTGCTGGAAGCGGTGGGCCGCGAGGAGACCATTGTTGCGGCCATCGATTGCGTGCGCAAAGGTGGAACCGTCACGTTGGTCGGGAACATCTCGCCGCAGATCATGCTGCCACTGCAGAAGGTCGTCTCTCGCCAGATTCGTCTGCAGGGATCGTGCGCGTCGGCTGGGGAATACCAGCAGGCGATCGACCTGATCGCGAGCGGAGAGATCAAAGTTGATTCGCTGATTACGGCCGTCGCGCCACTGAGCGACGGTCCCTCATGGTTCGAACGCTTGCATGCGCGCGAACCGAACCTGATGAAGATCGTGCTCGACCCACGGAGCGTTTCTTCGGAGGAGGGCGAGCCATGACCGATGCGCTCTTCGATCTTACGGGCCAGGTTGCGCTGGTCACGGGTACCAGCCGAGGGCTTGGGCAATATTTTGCGCGGGCGCTCGCCAAGGCAGGTGCCGACCTCATCCTGACCAGCCGCCGCAAGGACGATCTGCTTCCGTTTGTTGGCGAGGTGGAGGCGCTGGGCCGGCGCGCTGTTCCGCTCGCACTGGATGTGCGGGACCAGCACAGCATCGAAGCGATGGCGGAAGCCGCGCAGGCGAGCTTCGGGCGCATCGATATCCTGGTCAACAACGCCGGCTGCAATGTGCGCAAGCCCGCGTTCGATGTGACGTGGGAGGATTGGAACCTGATCCTCGACACCAATCTTCGTGGCAGTTTTTTTGTCGCGCAACAGATCGCCAAGGGCATGGCGGCGCGTGGATATGGACGCATCGTCAACATCGGTTCGGTCACGAGCGTCTTCGGGTATGCCGGACTTGCGCCCTACGGAGCAAGTCGCGGCGGCATTCGTCAGCTCACCATGAGCCTTGCCGACGACTGGGGCAAGCATGGCATCACCGTCAACTGCCTCGCTCCGGGATGGTTTCAGACGGCGCAGAATAAGGTCCTCTACGAGGACCAGGAGTGGGTGGATTACCTCGTCGATCGCATCCCCCTCAAGCGGCCCGGCGCGCCGAACGATCTCGACGGTGCTATCGTGTTTCTTGCGTCCGAGTCCAGCCGTTACATCACCGGCCAGACGCTGCTGGTCGATGGCGGTATCTCCACCGGTGCGATGCGCGCAACGGTAGCACCCAAGACCCATGAGCAGCCATAGAAGATCGCAGCATAGATGAATCCATAAGGAGCATCATGAAGTTCATTCGGTTACGTGCCGCTTTGTCACTGGTAGCTCTTCTGTCATCAGGCATCTTCGTCTCTGCAGCCGCTCAAACCCCCGCCTCCAGCAACTCCGCGGGACGCCTGAAGATCTACTTTGTCGATGTCGAGGGCGGACAGTCCACGCTCTTCGTTACCCCTGAGGGGCAATCGCTTCTGATCGATACGGGGTGGCAAGGAAACGAAGGCCGCGACGCGGACCGTATCGTTGCGGTGGCGAAGCAGGCAGGTCTTTCGAGGATCGACTATGTACTGCTCACGCATTATCACGAGGACCATGTTGGCGGAGTTCCACAGCTGGTCGCTCGCATTCCTGTCGGGACATTCATCGATCACGGACCCAATCGCGAGCTCGATCACGGCATCACCGAACATGGATATGCGGAGTATCAAAAGGTGCTCGCTACTGGAAAATCGCAGCGCATCCTCGCTCATCCTGGCGAGCTGCTGCCGATCCAGGGGATGAGCGTCCGCGTGATCAGCGCCGACGGTGTGCTGATTGCGAAGCCGTTGCCCGGCGCCGGGAGCACCCAATCCATTTTGCAAGGTCTCCGAGGTTCGCCCTGCCGATCAGACCGAGAATGCGCGATCGCTCGGCGTCGAGATTACCTTTGGCAAGCTAAAGATTCTCGATCTCGGCGACCTCACCTGGGACAAGGAGATGCAACTGATGTGCCCGAACAATAAGCTTGGGCACGTGGACATCCTACATCGTCTCGCATCATGGGTGGTACCAGAGCTCGAGTCCGGCATTGGTCGACGCCATTCATGCGCGCGTTGCCATCATGGATAACGGCGCGAAGAAGGGAGGCTCCATCCCGACGCTCGTGACGCTCTCGAAAGCCCCCGGGCTGGAGACGCTGTGGCAACTCCACTACTCGGATGAAGGCGGTTCAGCGCACAATACGGCCGAGCGTTACATCGCGAATATCCAGGGTGCCGACGCGGGTCATTTTCTGGAGCTGACAGCAGGGAAAGACGGCAGCTTCGAGGTGTTGAATGCGCGAACCAACTTCGTGCAGAAATATGCCGCCTTGCGCTAACGATCGCTTACCGAGCGTTGGAATCTGCGCGAAATGAATCGGTTGCAGGGGCTTCGTTCGGCTATCCTGGTCGCAGGGTGCGTGGAAATCACGCTTCAATTGGAGGGCGGTGGCCACTGCCGACCTGAGCCGCCAGCCTTGGGTAAGGTGCTGGGTTCCTGTTCGCCGAAGAAATTTATGATCTGAATGCATTTTCTTGCATACCTATGGGGGGTATGGGCATCTACTAGCGTAGAGAGGAGATGTACTCTATGGAAAACACACTCGATCTGGCGATTGACGGCATGCATTGCGCTGCCTGCGTTCGCAGGGTCACAAGCGCCCTCCAAAGCGTTGAAGGGGTCACCGTCAAATCGGTAGAGGTCGGTTCGGCGAAGGTTGTCTTCGATGCAGCAGCGACTTCTGCACAGGATATTACGGCCGCGGTGGACCGCATCGGATTTTCCGCACATGTCCAGGAATAGAAAAGGTGCGCTCTTATGACAGGCACGACTCTAAATAACGCAGTCGCTCACGAAGCTGCGTCCCTTCCCCGGCCTTGGAGCGAGTGACGATCCCGATTAGCGGGATGACATGTGCCGCGTGCCAATCCTTCATTCAGCGGACCCTTGCTGGCGAAGCGGGTGTGCAGGATGCGGGCGTCAATCTCATGCTGAACAATGCGACCGTGACGTTTGATCCGGGCGTCGTTTCGGCATCGAAGCTGGTGGAGGCGATACGCGGTACGGGCTATGGCGCGGAACTCCCGGTCCTCGATCAATCCATTCTGGAAGAGCAGGAAAAGCACGACGAGGACCAGCTGCTCGAATACAAGCAGTTGCGTGTGAAAGCTGCCGTCAGTCTTGTGGCTGGTAGCGTCGCGATGATTCTGTCGATGCCGTTGATGAGTATGACCAGCGTGGGCGGCATGGAGCGTATGAAGGACCCGCTGATGAGCTGGTCCATGCGTGTTCTCGATCCGGCATTGCGTCTTGCGCTTCCCTGGATGTATTCGATCAGCGGCGATGCCATCCGCTGGTTTCTTTTTGCACTCTCGGCCTTCATCATCGCCTGGGCTGGACGGCGCTTTTACGTCAAGGCGTGGTCCGCGCTGCTGCACAAGACGGCTGACATGAATACGCTGGTCGCGCTCGGGACGGGAACCGCATTTCTCTATTCCGCGGCAACAACCATCGCGCCCGGCTTCTTCGTTGCCCACGGCATCGCTCCGGATACCTACTTCGAAGCCGGCATTCTGATCATCGGGCTGGTGCTGACGGGCAACACACTTGAGAGCCGCGCGAAAGGACAGACGGCCGTTGCACTGCGCAAGCTCGTCCAGATGCAGCCGAAGACGGCACATGTCCTGCGAGACGGCCAGGAATATGATCTTCGGCTCGAAGCTATTCGGCGCGGTGATCTCATCGTCGTGCGTCCGGGCGAACGAATTCCTGTCGATGGCGAAGTTGTCTCTGGAGCGAGCAGTGTCGACGAGTCCATGCTCACGGGCGAATCCCTTCCAGTTGAGAAGACGGCCAGCGACCGCGTCATGGGAGGCACGCTCAACCAGACCGGCTCCTTCCAATATCACGCGACGACCCTGGGCGTAGACAGCACCCTGGCGCAGATCGTGCGGCTGCTGCGCGAGGCGCAGGGATCGCGCGCGCCCATACAGCGTCTGGCTGACCGCGTCAGTGCGATCTTCGTGCCCACCGTTCTGGGCATCGCGATGATCACATTCTTTGCCTGGCATTTCTTTGCGCCTGGCGTGGGAATTATGCAGGCATTCGCCGCGGCCGTTACCGTGCTGGTGATCGCGTGTCCCTGTGCGATGGGCCTGGCCGTCCCCACCGCCGTGATGGTGGCAACTGGGCGCGGAGCCACCTTTGGGCTTCTCATTAAAGGTGGCGAGGCTCTTCAGAAGCTTGAGACGATTGATACCGTGGTGCTGGATAAGACCGGCACGATCACGGCCGGCCGTCCCGAGGTGACGGACATTCTCCTCGCATCTGCAAGCAGCATCGACATCATCGGAGACACTGCGCATGGCTTGGAAGATCGTGTACTCCGGCTTGCGGCGGCACTCGAACGAGCCAGCGAACATCCCCTGGCTTCGGCGGTCGTTCGTCATGCGCAACAGCGCAGCCTGAGGCCGCCGCAGCCCGAAAGCTTCGAATCGCAGACGGGCCATGGCGTCGTCGGCATCGTCGACGGAAACTTGACGGTGATTGGGAACGCCGCGCTGATGAAGAACCACAGCATCTCGGTGCAGGCTCTGGCGGCCGCGGCTGAACGGCTTTCAGAAGAAGGCAAGACGCCGCTCTGGGTCGCGGTCAACGGCTCGCTTGCGGGCATCCTCGCGGTCGCTGATACGGTGAAGCCTACCTCCATCCGAGCGATTCGCCAACTCCACGAAGATGGTCTCCGCGTCGTCATGCTTACTGGTGACAACGAGCGGACGGCGCGTGCCATCGCAAAGCAGGTCGGTGTAGACGATGTGATCGCCGGTGTTCTTCCTGCAGGCAAGGTGGATGCCATCAAGCGTCTCCAGGCGGAAGGGCGCATCGTCGCCATGGTGGGAGATGGCGTGAATGACGCACCAGCATTGGCGCGGGCCGACGTCGGCATCACGATGGCCAGCGGCTCCGATATAGCGATGGAGGCCGGCGATGTAACCCTGATGCGCAGCGAACTGACCGGCGTCGCCGCTGCGATTGCTCTCTCGCGAGGAACCATGCGGGTGATCCGCCAGAATTTATTCTGGGCCTTCATTTATAACGTGATCGGTATTCCGCTCGCTGCCGGAGTTCTGTATCCGGTCTTCGGCTTGCTGCTGAGTCCGGTGATTGCCAGTGCGGCCATGGCTCTCAGTTCCTTCAGCGTTGTCACCAACAGCTTGCGACTACGGGCGCTAAAGCTATCATGAGGAAGATATGACCACGAGGAAAAGCACACCGAAGGCCACAACCGTGAATGACGACTCCTGTCCTTGTGATCTGGATGGAGGACGCAAAGCGATCGGAGTGGATAGCGAGATCAAGGCGTCCAACCTGCGTCGCCTGGGCAGGATCGAGGGTCAGATCCGCGGCATCCAGCGCATGGTCGAAGAGGATCGCTACTGCGCCGATATTCTCACTCAGGTTACTTCGGCGCAGGAGGCTCTTCGCGCGGTCGCCCGGGCGCTCATGCGCAATCACCTCTCGCATTGCGCCACCCACGCCATTCGTACCGGGTCGCCGGACGAACGGCAGGCGATGTACGACGAGCTACTCGAGATGATCTACAAGAACGCCCGCTGACAGGCGAGGGTTCGCATCGATCCCATCATCGGGCGCAGAGGTCTCGAAAAGCGGTGACGGCTCTTCCTCATCGCTTTGAAAGTTGCTGAGCCCGACTCCCACCAGGCGAAAAAGTTGTGCCTGCCCGAGTTCGATACGCTCGCGAAGCGAGAGTGCAATGCTGGCAAGCTCTTCGCAGGACGATGGCGGCGTCGCAGGCGTCAGGCTGCGTGAAAGGGATACGAACTCTTTTGTCTTGACCTTCAGGACGACGGTTCTCGCCCCGCGAGCATTGCCTCGAGAGGCGTTCCAGACCTTCTGCGCTAGTTGTCGAATCGCCGCCTCCGTCTCAGCGAGCGGAATGTCCTCTGGAAACGTATCTTCGGCGGATATTTGCTTTCGCACACGATTCGGTACCACCGGAGAGTGATCGATGCCGCGCGCCAGTTCGTAAAGCCGCACGCCGTAACGGCCGAAGTGATTCTCCAGCGTCGTCAGCTCCATCGCATGGATGTCGCCCACCGTCTTGATGCCGGCCTGCTTCATCCGATCTTCGGTGACCTTGCCCACGCCAGGAATGCGGCCAACCGGCAGCGGAAGCAGAAACGCCTGAATCTCATGCGGTTGAATGACGAACAAGCCGTTGGGTTTTTTCCAGTCGGAAGCGATCTTCGCAAGGAACTTATTGGGAGCGACTCCGGCCGAGGCGGTGAGTTTCAGTTCATCCTGAATCTGCTCCCGAATTGCCTTCGCTACGCGCGTCGCTGTCGGCAGGCCAGTCAGGTTCTCGGTTACATCCAGATACGCCTCGTCGAGAGAGAGCGGCTCGATCAGCGACGTATGCCGTTCGAAGATAGAACGCACCGCCAGGGATACGGCTTTGTATCGAACAAAGTCCGGTTTGATGAAGATCGCCTCCGGGCACAGGCGTTCCGCTGTCAACGCGGGTAGCGCAGAGCGCACCCCGTAGCGCCGCGCCTCGTAGGATGCCGCACACACCACCGATCGCTTGCCCTGCCATGCGACGACAACCGGCTTTCCGCGCAGGGCCGGATCGTCCCTCTGTTCGACCGACGCATAGAACGCGTCCATGTCGACATGAACGATCTTGCGCAGTTGAGCGGAACGTGCACGAGGGTCTGTCGAGGCTGGAATAACTGTGCTCATAGGCCGCATCGGGCTGGGTGAAGCTCGGACCGGTAGAGACGGGATCTCTCGCAAAATGTCTTCAACCATTCTGGCATATTCGCCTATTGTTCGCCTATACTTTCGGGAGAAAGTTTTGCTATGCATCACGGGTACGAGTGTGCAGCCGACGATCATCGATAGCCAATGGACGGGCGACATTCCCGCGGGTTCAAGCCTGCGCACCGAACTCAGTGCGCGCAGTCTGAAGCATGCCGTAATGCATGGATACCTGCATGAGCGCACCGATGGAGCGATTCCCAGCATTCTTTTCGGATGCGATGAAGACGGACGGCACGGCAACTTTCATCCCGCATCGTATCGAAATATTCTTGCGACGCCGGCATGGTCGAGGCGCCTCCAGAAGGTCCATACAGCGTATCGGCGAGCTCGCGTTCGCGCCAACTGGTGCTGGAAGAAGCTGGATTGTTCGAGCAGCTCCGACGCACTTCTGATGAATATCTTCTGCTATCCCGCGCTGACTGCCGCGCCGGCGATTCGTTCGCTGTTAGGGAACGATCGCTCGGAGGTGCCGGAGTTTGGATTCAGGCCCCGCACCCCGCTAGCGAATGGCCGCGTCGACAACACGGAGATCGATATGAGACTTGGGGATCTTCTCGTCGAAGCCAAGCTCACCGAGTCTGATTTTCAACTCGCCGACCCGCGGCTGGTGCACCGGTACCGGGACATTGAGGCTGTCTTTGATACGTTTGACCTTCCACTGCGGAAAGGGAAGCATGTGGGATACCAATTGATCCGTGGGGCTCTTGCGGCGTATGCGAGCAACGGTAATTTCTGTGTTGTTTGCGATGCTCGCCGCCCGGATCTTGCCGAGTGCTGGTATGGCGTGATGCGCGCGGTCCGGCTGGTCGATCTGCGCTGCCGACTCCAACTGCTGACCTGGCAGGAGCTGGCCAGCGTTGTTCCGTTCGACTTACAGGAATTCCTTGGGTCGAAGTACGGCATTGTTCCGTAGCACCTCAGTGTTTTTCGGCTCACAGCAAGCAAGAAAGCGAGCATGAGAAACCAGCCCTGGCGGACGAAGGTGTCTCATGCCGATGGCGCCATAGGTTCGAGGTCTTCGATCGCGATAAGGACTTCGATCCGGCAGCCGATACCATTGTCCGTTCCCACCTCGCCCGCCTGCGGCAGCGCCTTCTACAGGCTGACCTGGGAGATGTACGGTGGATCCCGAGTATTCCTAAGGGGCAATACGGTCTTCTGTTTCACGAGGTGGTTCCGCCTGTGGTGGAGGAGCAAACGACGCGGCTGCTCGCTCCTCAGCCGCAAGCGCCTCTTCCGCTTCAAGCGGCAGCGCAACCGGGCGCCAATCCCTACAAGCTTCTCTGCGCCGTGCTCGCACTGCTGCTGGTGCTCGGTGGGACAGGCGGGTTCATGCTGCTACGCCGGCCAAAGATCCCGGCCGCAGTCAGCAGTGCCCTTTGGGACCGCTTCTTTGTTCCCGGTCAGACCACGACGCTGGTTGCCGCGGACAGCTCGCTGGTGCTGATGCATCACTATTTTCACCACGACATCTCCTTGGCCGATTACACCTCCGGCCGTTACCGGCAGGAGGCCGAGGACCTCTACCGCTCGGGCGTCGATCCCTCGGGGCTCTTTGATCGCCGCTACAGCTCGATCGCCGATCTGGAGATGACGCGCCTGATGGCGGAGATCGCCGGTGCTAAGAACATGACGATGCGGACGACCTTTGCCCGCGACATGACCATGGACGATCTCAAGCAGAACAACATCGTGCTCTCCGGCTCGAAGGGTGCCAACCCGTGGCTCGAGCTCTACGAGCCCCAGATGAACTTCCTGATTGAGAACGACTATGCCCGCAACATGACCATCGTCCGGAATCGCCATCCTCGTGCGGGGGAACCGAACGAGTACGACGGCGACAACCCCACGGCGCCGGTCAACTATGGCGTGCTGGCCTTTCTTCCCGGCATCGAACCTTCCCGCAACGTGCTCGTCCTCGAGGGCACCTCCGTTGCAGGAACGGAGTCCATCTACGACCTTCTTTCGGACAAGAAAGAGCTGGGCCAGATCCTCGAAAAATTCAAGAACCCCGATGGAAGCCTTAGACACTTCGAACTCCTCCTGGCGTCGCAGTCCGTCGATGGGAGTGCGGCCAAGTTTCACGTCGTGGCCTTGAGAGCGTACTCCTGAACGACGAGAATCTCGCTGTCAGCGAATCTGGTGCAGCAGGCCCGAAAGATCGAGAACGTGGTAGCCGAGCATCAGCGTCATCAGGATCAAGTAGCCACGCAGGATGGCGAGCGACACGCGAACGGCCCGCGTCATCTTGATCTTGCCAAGTCCTTCGGCGGAGCACTTCTGCTCCTGAACATCATCCAGGGGATGCACAACGCGGAACTCGGTAAGGGTCGGAGTTACATGCAGAGTTGCCATTTCATTCACCTCAGTTCGGAAAGAGTCGGGGAAGCATGACCTGTGCGGCCAGAAGCAGCGACAGGGCGAAGAGCACGACGATGATGGTCCAGTTGATGACGTTGTTCCAGGGCCGATTGACCC
This sequence comes from uncultured Acidobacteriaceae bacterium, assembly GCA_963762375.1. Taxonomy (GTDB): domain Bacteria; phylum Acidobacteriota; class Terriglobia; order Terriglobales; family Acidobacteriaceae; genus Granulicella. The sequence continues at coordinate 13,836 of CAVXKP010000019.1, read as the reverse complement.
ATCGGTCGCCCAGCAACGCGTGGTCGTTGAGCAGCAGTTGCAGGAAGATGATGGCCGAGGGCAGGATGAGCCCCGCGAACACCTGGACGCTGATGATCACGAGTTGGAGCGGCACGTGGGGAATCAGGACGATGGCGGCCGCAGCGCCCACACACAGAACATAGGTCGCGTAGAATCCCGGGGCCTCCGAAACCTTCTTGTGCAGCGAATGCTCCCAACCCTTTACTTCGCCATAGGCCCATGCGCTTGCCAGAGAAATAGCCGTCGTACCCAGCACCGCGGCATTCACCATCAGCAGCAGGACGCCATTGCGAACGAACTTCCCTGCGATCGGCCCAAGCGCAAGCGCGAGTTGCGCGGGGTCCTGAAACACGATCCTGTGTTCGTACCCGAAGTTGCCGACCAGCATCATCGCGCCGGCAACGCACACCGTAAAGATCGCTCCCACCAGCGTGTCCAGGCGCGCCCACTTCAGGTCTGCGAAGCGAAGGCGTTTTTCCGCGACACAGCTTTGCTGGAAGAAGAGCTGCCACGGAGCGATGGTCGTACCGACAATCGCAATCAAGAGGAAGATGAGGCTGCTTGTGATTCCTCCAGCCGGTATCGTCGGGATGACCGAGTTGTGCGCCACCATCGCCCATTGCGGATGCACCATGAACGCCAGAACGAACCACGTCAGGTCCATGAGGCAGAGCGCGATGACGATCCGCTCCCAGCGCAGGTAGCTCCCGGTGACGACCATGAGCGTCAACCCGGCGGCCGACACCGGCACCGAGACGTACGGGCTAATACCGAGCGCACGCAGCGCCAGGGAGATCGCGGCGAACTCCGTGATCAGCGTCAGAAAATTGACGGCGAGCAGGTCGAGCAGCGAGAACCTTCCCCACCACTTGCCGAACCGCTCATAGATCATCGCGGCATGGCCCTTGCCGGTGGCGATTCCGAGCCGGGCGACCATCTCCTGGATGAAGTAGCAGATTGGCAGCAGCAGCACGAGCAGCCAGAGAAGATGCAAACCGTACTGTCCGCCTGCCTGCATGTAGGTGGAGACGGCGCCGGCATCATTGTCGGCCTCCATGACAATGAGCCCGGGACCGAAGACCATGAGGAAGGTGAGGATGCGTCGCTGCCACGCACGACGCACCACCACCCCTTTCACCGGCGCGGCAATTACATCGACTTCCTGTTCCATCAGGCGCATGGGCGTAGACCCCCTCTGTCGCCCTCGGGAAGGACGTTGGATTCAGACCTCCCGGGCAGTGCCTCGGCCGGAATCCAGCGGCAGATGAGGGATGGGCGATCGCCCGCGGCAGGGATCCAGACGCACACCAGCGGAGTGGCTGTACGGAGGGGAAGGTCGATGTTGATCAGCTTGTTGTTCATGGTTCCTCCTTGCGCGATCCAGACAGATGCGTGCGCGTGCGCAGTCTGCGCAAGCCGGCATTTGTTCGGGTCATCGGTTGGGGAGGTGCGAGGCAGGCCAGTGGCCACGATCTCACGCGCTCAAATCACAGGTCGTATGCTGTGACGAGCGGCGGCAAATCGGCGATAGCTACGGCTAAAGGCGGTTCGTGAAACGCTGGTCACAGCACAGGGCGGCTCTCGTTCTACTAGGAGGCTCTTGTGCGGTTTCGATGCTCATCGGTGTCTCAGGTTCTCCTGCGGAGTCAATATCACTCCGCCTTCTTTCTTATAGCATACCCCCCTAGGCTATAAGATGGGAACCCTTTAAGGAGATTCCGGAGCTGCACCGGAGAGAATCGCGTCGCAGAAAATGTAACCAGGCAAGAAGCCGCTAACGGGCTCTGGAGCCCAGTCCCGCCATCACCGGCAACCTCCCTGCCACCCCGAAGTTCAGGAGAATCTTCGGCACCCAAAATATAGATTGCCAGATCTACCGATACGGGCTTAGATTCTTTCTGGTTCGAGACAGGCCCAAGGAGCAGGCGTTCGATGGCAACCACAACCCAGTCCCGCAGAACATTTCTCAAGAGCAGCCTCGGCGCAGCCGCCGCTGTCGGCTTTCCCACCATCGTTCCCTCCTCGGTCTTCGGCCAGGATGCCCCGTCCAACCGCATCAACATCGGAGCCATCGGTGTCGGCCGCATCTCCCGCGTCCATGACATGCCCGGCGTCTGGAAGTACACGACCGGTGCACGCAACAACCGCATCCTCGCCGTCTGCGATCTCTACGCGCCGCGCGTCGAGCAGGGCAAGCAGCTGCTCAACGGCGTCTACAGCAAGCAAACCGGCAAGGACTACAACGCCACCATCGGCTACTCGGACTACCGCGAGCTCCTCGCCAACAAGGAGATCGACGCTGTCATCATCTCCACGCCGGACCACCAGCACGCCCGCCTCGCCGTCGCCGCCGTCCGCGCAAAGAAGGATGTGTACCTGCAGAAGCCCGCCTCGCTCACGATCTCCGAAGGCCGCTTCATGTCCGATCACGTGATGTCCAGCGGCCAGATCCTGCAGATCGGATCGCAGCAGCGCAGCTGGAAGCAGTTCCATCGCGCCTGCGAGCTGGTCCGCAACGGCCGCATCGGCGACATTCAGCACGTCGAGATCGGTTTGCCCGGCGACCCTTCCGGCGGCAACCCGGACAAGATGCCCATACCCGCCGGCTTCAACTACGACGCATGGCTCGGCTCCACGCCGGAGGTCTACTACACCGTCGATCGCGTCATGCCGCAGCAGGGCTTTGATCGTCCCGGCTGGCTGCGCATGGAGCAGTTCGGCGCGGGCATGATCACCGGCTGGGGCGCGCACCACGTCGACACCGCCCACTGGGGCATGAACACCGAGCACACCGGTCCCATCGAAGTCTGGGGCACCGCTGAGTTCCCCACCCACGGCCTCTGGAACGTCCACGGCCCCTTCAAGACCGACTCCGTCTACGCCAACGGCATCACCATGTCCATCTCCGGCGACTATCCCAACGGCATCAAGTGGATTGGCACCAAGGGCTGGATCTTCGTCACGCGCGATGAACAGGCCAGCCCCACGGCCACTGCAGCAGACAAAGCCAACGTCGATCCGCTCGTCGCCAGCGATCCCAAGATTCTCTCGAGCGTGATCGGTCCCAACGAAGTTCACCTCTATACCAGCGACGACCAACACGGAAACTGGCTCGATTGCATCCGCAGCCGTCAGGCCCCCACGGCCACCGCGGAGCTTGGCCATCGCGCCTGCTCCACCTGTCTCGTCCATCACATTGCGATGAAGACGAAGCGCAAGCTTCACTGGGACCCTGCGAAGGAGCGCTTCAACAACGACGACGAAGCCAACAGCATGCTCTCACGTCCGCAACGCGCACCCTACATCCTCAGCTAATTTGTGTAATCGCGCGGGTTCATCTGGCCGCTACCATAGCTTCCACTCGGTATCATCGGAATGTCTTTCTCTGGAACGGAGCAACACCCTCACCATGAGCACGAAGGAACGCACCAAGCCCCTGGGACGCGGCATCAAACGCGTCGATCTCGCCTACGTCGAGCTGGCCTCGAGTGAGAATGCCCGGGACATCAATCGCGACATCATCCTCGAGCTCATTCGCTCCCGCCAGCCGATCTCGCGCGCCGATCTCTCGCGCGCATCCGGCCTGCAACCCAGCACCGTCTCGGCCATCGTCGAGCAGCTGATTCAGGAACAGTGGATCACCGAAGGAGCGCTCGCGCATCGCCCTCGCGGCCGCCGCCCCACCCTCCTCACGCTGAACGACCAGCTCGTCATCCTCGTCGCGGACATCCGCCCGCGCCAGGCGATCGTCGCGCTCATTGACCTCAACGAGCGCTTTCTTTCACGCGCCGTCGTGCCCATCGTTGCCGACCCTGCACGCGCCGTCGATCGCATCGTCGAATGCATGCAGTCGATGCGCGCCGCTCATCCTGATCGCTCCTTCGAAGGCATCGGCCTCAGCATGCCCGGCCGCGTCGACCCCACTACGCAACGCCTCATCCTCGCCCCCAACCTCAAGTGGGGTGACTACGACATCAAGAAGGCGATCGAGCAGAAGATGAAGCTGCAGGTCGAGCTGGCCAACGCCGCCAACGCCTGCCTGCTCGCTGAAACCTGGTCGGGCCGCCTCGATCGCATTCGCGACGCCGTCCTCGTCACGGTCTCTGAAGGCATCGGCTCCGCGATCCTCGCCAACGGCCAGATCCTCACCGGCCGCAGTGGCGTCGCCGGCGAGTTCGGCCACAGCCCCATCGATCCCAATGGCCCGGTCTGCGGCTGCGGCCAAAGTGGCTGCTGGGAGGTCTTCGCCTCTTCCAGCGCCGCTCTCCGCTACTACGCCGAGGCCAACCCGAAGGCCCGCCCTCTCACCTACCACGAGCTGCTGCACATGACCGAAGAAGGCGACAAGTCCGCCATCGCCGCCGTCACACGCCAATGCGTCGCTCTCGGCAAGGGCCTTCGCCTCATCACCGCTTCGCTCGCGCCAGAGGTCATCCTGATCACCGGAGACCTGACGGCCTCGTGGAGCAGGTTCGGCCCCATCGTGCAGCAGCACATGGAGGAGACCATGCTCACCGGCGTTCCTCCGCAGCTCGGCATCACGAGCGATGGCGAACTCTCGCGCCTGCGCGGCGCGGCGGCCGTCGTTCTGCAGCGCCACTCCGGTCACGGCGACGCACGCAAGGCCGCACGGCGCATCGCACGGCCAAAGCGCAAGTAAGCACACCTCCATCGAACGCCGCAACGGAATGTCCTGTGGCGAGCCCTGATCGCATGACGTGAGTCACGCTCTTGTTGCATCCTCGACGATCGTTGCAACGGTCACGTTGCGACCGTGGCGACGTGTTTGTCGCCGAGTAGAGCGGTTCAAACCGCCTGTTTCCAGTAGGCAACGATAGGCATCAAGCCGGGCATAAGATCAGAACTACGAAATTAGCTTGACATTGTCTTCCAGTCCATAGATAAAGTTTGCGACGCGTAATAAATGGGAACTCAGGCAGAGCCAAGCGCAAACAACCGCGCGGTCGATGCTCCCACTCTCGGAGGACCACATGCACCGCGATTTCGCCATGGCCACAAATAAATCCACCGTGAAGCGTAACTGGCTTCGTTGCTGTCTCCTGGTTTGCCTCTTCGGCGCTCTGTGTTCGGTCTCGCTCATGGCGCAGGTCCTCTACGGCACACTTACCGGCACAGTGCAGGACAAGACCGGCGCCATCGTTCCCAACGCTTCCGTCACGCTCACCAACCAGGACACCGGCGACGCGCGCACCGTGCAGGCGGACTCGCACGGCGACTATCTCTTCGTCAATCTCCTCCCCGCGCACTACACCATCAAAATCGCGCCTACCGCCAACTTCTCGGGCTTCACGGAGAAGGACGTCAACGTCGAAGTCAACCGCGAAGCTCGCGTCGACATCACGCTGCAGCCGCCCACCGTCGCGCAGGAGATCGTCGTCAACGACACCGCACCCACGCTGCAGACCGAGACCGCCGACGTCAACCACGAAATTTCGCAGGTGGAAATCTCCGAGCTTCCCATCACCTCCAGCCAGGGCCGCAACTTTCAGGCGCTGTACACGCTCATTCCCGGCTTCTCCGCGGTCGGCGAACAGAACTCCACGGCATCGAACCCCTCGCGCGCTGAGTCCGCCAACGTCAACGGCCTCACCGACACCGGCGTGACCACCCGCATCGATGGCGCCATCAACATCTACGGCTGGCTGGCCTACCTGCCCGCCTACGTCCCGCCCGCCGACGCCATCCAGTCGGTCAACATCGTTACGAATTCCTTCAACGCCGAGCAGGGCATGGCCGGCGGCGCCCAGATCAACGTCACCATCAAGGGCGGACAGCGGGAGCTTCACGGCAACGCATGGGAGTACTACCAGGACGCTGCGATCAACGCCCGCGCCTACACCGCCACGGCTGCTTCGCTCATCTCCGCGCTCAACCCCACAGGCTCCGTGCCGAAGAACGTCTTCAACGAGTTCGGCGCTTCCATCGGCGGCCCCGTCTATATTCCGAAGATTCTGACCGGCCGCAAGAAGCTCTTCTTCTTCGACGACTTCGAGCGCACGACCCGCCGCCAACTCATCACCGGCACGCGTGACTGTCCCGACCACCGCGATGCTCGGCGGCGACTTCTCGGCCACCGGGCACAACCTTGTATGACCCGCAGCCCGGTGGCGTCGTGCAGACAGGGCCCAACACGACCAACGGATACCTCAACGCCGGTTTCCGTCCCACCTTCCTCTCCGAGTACGGCAGCAACGCCATCCCGGTGTCGCGCCAAAGCTTCGCGGCCATGAAGATGCTGGCTCTTCTGCAGCCCATCTCGGCCCAGGTCGTCAATCCGAACTACGCCAATCAGCTTGCGAACGACTACGACGGCTCGGCAACCTTCGCCTACAACCGGAACACGAATGATGCCAAGGTGACGTATGTGCCGACCGACCATACCACCGTCTTCGGCCGCTACAGCGTGGAGCCGTTCACGGTCCTTGACCCTCAGGAGCTCGGAGCAGCGGGCGGCGGAACCTTTGACGGTGGCCAGCCCGGTGCAGCGTATGGTCGAATCCAGAACGTCGGCCTCGGCATGAGCCACGTCATCACCAGCAACCTCGTCATCGACGCGGATGCCGGCTACACCCGCCAGCACACCGGCGCGCAGTCACTCATTGACATCGCCGACGGCGACTTCGGGATCAACGTGCTGGACATTCCCGGGACCAACGGCATCGGCCCGGAGTACGTCGGTCAGCCTGCCTTTGAGTTCTCGAACAACAACTACAGCAGCACTACCTTCACTACCCTTGGAAACGCCAACGGAGCCAACCCGTTCCTCTTCCGCGATAATCAGTTCACCGCCGATGTCAACGTCAGCTGGACCCTCGGCAAACACTCCATGAAGTATGGGTTCAGCTACTATCACTTCGACCTGAATCACTTCCAGCCCACCAGCGGCGCCAACATCAATACGCCCCACGGCGGCTTCGGCTTCGCCGGCGGCATGACCACCAACAGCTCCGCGGCGAACGGTTACAACTCGCTGGCCGACTTCCTGCTGGGCACACCCAACAACGGCACCAACCCGGCCGTCGCTCACCCGTACCAGTTGGAGAACCCCAACACCCTGCGCTGGACCAACTACTCCGGCTACGCGCAGGATCAGTGGACGCTCACCCCGAAGCTGAGCCTGAACTACGGCGTTCGCTATGAGTACTACCCGGTGGCCTATCGCGACCACACCGGCGTCTCGCGCCTTGACCCGACGCTGCCCCAGACGGCCAACGTGGAGATCGGCGGCGTGAACGGCAATCCCGAGAACGCCGGCATCAGCGTTCCGCATACCGAGTTCGTTCCCCGCCTCGGCATCGCCTACCGCGCCACCGATCGCCTCGTGATTCGCACCGGCGCAGGCATCACCACGGACGCCGACAGCATGCGCTACCTGCGCGATTCCTTCCCCATCGACCAGGCGCCGGCCTTCAGTGGACCGGCGGCCAACACGATTGCCATCAATCCGGTCAACGGTCAGGCGCTTACGCTTGCCGTCGGCATTCCCAACCCGGCTGCGCCGAACACCTCCACCGGTTTGCCTCGTTACCCGTGTCGGGGTCGACGAACACGGTGCCCAAGGACTTCCGCCGCGGCTACATCGAAAGCTGGAACCTGTTCGTCCAGCAGGACCTCGGCGACTCCTTTGTCATGAACATCGGCTACGTGGGCACCCACCAGGTGCGGCAGCCTACCGGCTATACGCTGAACGCAGCGCCGCTGCCCAGCGGCTCGACCATCTGCATGGCGAACGGGCAATATAACCCCTCCACTGGCCTGACCGGTACGTGCAACTTCGCCGCCAACGAGCTCGTGAACATCAACGCTGGCTGCAACGCCACTCACCGGCTACACCTGCTACAACACCGGCGGCATCACCATGAACCAGCCGCTGTTCAGCGCGACGTACAACGGCCTGCAGGCGCAACTGACGCGCAACGCCGGCCGCCTCGCGCAGTTCGGCCTCGTCTACACCTGGTCCCATGCCATCGACTTCGAGGACAACGGTGCCGGCACCGGTTCGAACGGAACGGCATTCTCCTATCCCGCTTACTTCAAGATGAACCGCGCGACCGCCAGCTACGATCGCACCAACAACCTGGAGTTCTGGATCATCTACCATCTGCCCTTCGGCAGCGGGCAGACCTTCGCGACCCATGGCATCGCCAGTGCTATCTTTGGCGGCTTCCAGCTCAACGGGCAGGTCAGCCACATCTCGGGCGGTCCATTCTCTGTCTCCCCGTCCAGCACCACCGGCTTCAACTCTCCGGGCAATACGCTCTACGCTCAGCTGGTGAAGCCGTACCATCAGCTGGGCGGCCATAGCCGCACCGCGGGTGGCCCGGGCGGCGGCGCCTGGTTCGATCCCACCTCCTTCGCCAACCCCACGGAGCCGCAGTTCACGAACCCAGCCGCAGCAGGCTACGTGTCCTGCACCGCAGGTCAGGTCTGCAACGCGACGCCCGTCTTCGGCAATACCTACCGCAATGAGTTCCGCGGCCCCGGTGTCACGCTCGTCAACGCCAGCATCTTCCGTGGCTTCCACATCTACAAGCAGTTCGATTTCCAGATTCGCCTGGAAGCCTTCAACCTGCTCAACCATGCGCTGCTCAACTCCAACCCCAATACAACGGTAGGTGGCGGCACGTTCGGCTACATCACCAGCTTCGGCCCCAGCTATTCTCCGACCCAGGGTGCCCGCTCGCTGCAATTCAGCGGCCGCATCTCCTTCTAACCCTCACCAGCACGCAGACACCAGGGGCAGCCTCTCGAAGGCTGCCCTTGGTGTCTGCATCTGAGTCCGACGAAGCTCACGCAACCTAGGTGCTCAGTTGAACCCACTTCGCGTGCATCTGCGCCTTGATTACCAGTTCCGCAGCCAGCAGGCACTGCGTCTGGTCCTGCGCCGTATGCGTGCGATTCACAATGTCCGCGACAAACTGCGGGCCAAACGGAAGCGGCACGTTATTGCAATCGATATAGCGCGACTGCTTCTGGTCCACGATGAAGAGGTTGTTGCCCTGCTTGCTCACCGCAACGTTCGTATATTTCCGGACCTCGATATATCCCTCGGTCCCCAGAATAAATAAGCGCCCATCGCCCCATGTGCCCAGACCATCCGGCGTAAACCAGTCCAGCCGCACATAGCCCAGCCCGCGGTTGCCGCGCAGCACCATGTCGCCGAAGTCTTGAAACCGCGGATGTCCGGGATGCGCAACATTGGCAATCTGCGACTCCACAATCTCGGCCTCGGTCGACCCCGTGTAGAACAGGAACTGGTCCACCTGGTGCGACCCGATGTCGCACAGGATGCCGCCATACTGTTCCGGAACCCAGAACCAGTCCGGCCGCCCACCCGAGCCGCCGCCGGCATCGCCGTGGCCCTGCACAATCTGGTGCGGTGCAATATTGATCGTCTGGATCACGCGACCGATCGCCCCGGCCTGCACCAGTTCTCCCGCCTTCACCGCGGCCTTCACCTCCAGCCGCTCGCTGTACATGATCGCGTAGATGCGGCCGGTCTCCGCAATCGTCTTGCGTACGGCCGCCAGTTGCTCGAGCGTCGTGATGCCCGGCTTGTCGCTCAGAAAGTCTTTGCCCGCCTTCATCATCCGCACCCCCAGCGGAGCGCGCTCATTCGCAATCTGCGAGCTCAGCACCAGTTGGATGGACTTGTCGTTCACAATCTCATCCTGCGTGGCAACGATCTTCACATCCGGGAACCGCTTCTTGAAATGCGCAAGCTTGTCCGGTTCGCCGCCCCACGCACTCACCAGAACGCCGCCGCCGCGCTGCACGGCGCCGATCATGCCATAGATATGGTCGTGGCTCATCCCGCACACGCTGAACTGGATGGAGTACTTCGGCTTCTCCTCGGCCGCCGCCTGCACCACCTCATGCACAATGTGCTCGCCTGCCAGGCCAGCCGCGGCACCCGCCTCCGGAGCGATCGACAACAATCCAGCCGCCCCCACACCCCGCAGAAACGACCGCCGATTCAAGTCTCCAACCATCACGCCTCCTCTTTTAGCCCGCGGCCAGTCTACGCCAACTCGCCCGGATAACCCACCCCAAACCGCGGCTGAATTTCTGATACGTTGGGAGCGACCATAAATTCGATGAGCGTTCGTTCTCTCGCAACGGACCTCAGGGGTGGACGCATCGTGAAGCAAGTCGCAAGGTTGCAGGCGCTCGTGATCCTCTCTCTTCTCTTCGCGCGCGAGAGCCGCTCGCAGGGCATCGGTGAGCCGCTGTATGTCGGGTTCACCGCCAACGCTCCAGGCCTTCCCATCGTCAGCGCCGGGAGAGCCGCCCCGATCCTCGTCAGCGCGGACGACTGGCCAGGCGTGGTGCGGGTTGCGGGAGATCTTCGCGACGATATTCAACGCGTCTCCGGAGCGACTCCGACGGTCCTTCACGCAGAAGCTGACGCGCGCAAGACCACGCCCATCCTCCTCGGCACAATCGGCCATAGCTCGTTGATCGACGATCTGATTCGCCGCCACAAGCTCGACGTCTCGGGCGTCGAAGGCCACTGGGAGATCTGCCGTGACCACCATCGTGGAGAGGCCATTTCCAGGAGTGCCTCGCGCGCTCGTTCTTGCCGGGGCAGACAAGCGTGGCACCATCTACGCCGCCTATGATCTCTCCGAACAGATGGGCGTTTCGCCCTGGTATTGGTGGGCGGACGTCCGCATTCCACACCACGACACCGTGATCGTCGCTCCCGGCCGGCATCTGCAACCGGAGCCTGCGGTGAAGTACCGAGGCATCTTCCTCAATGACGAGGCGCCCGCCCTCTCCGGCTGGACGACGGAAAAATTCGGAGGGATGAATTCGAAGTTTTATACCAAGGTCTTTGAGCTTCTGCTGCGCCTCAAGGCGAACTTCCTGTGGCCGGCCATGTGGAACAACGCCTTTGCTACCGATGATCCTGAGAACCCCCGTCTCGCCGACGAGTACGGCATCGTGATGGGGACATCGCACGAGGAACCGATGATGCGCGCCGAGAAGGAGTGGACGCAGAATCCGAACCACGGCCCCTGGAACTATGCCACCAACGCCAAACAGATCGACGAGTATTGGCGCGAGGGAATGATCCGCGACAAGAACTACGAGCAGATCGTCACCCTCGGGATGCGCGGTTTGGGCGATACTCCGATGTCCGCGGCGGCCGGCAGTCAGCAACTCGAGACCATCGTCGCGAAGCAGCGCGAGATTCTGAAAGAGACTGTGAACCCGGATATCACCAAGGTGCCTCAGCTCTGGGCACTCTACAAGGAGGTGCAGAACTACTACGAGCAGGGGATGCGGGTGCCGGATGATGTCACCCTGCTCTGGTCGGACGACAACTGGGGCGACCTGCGCCGCGTTCCCACGCCGGAGGAGAGAAAGCGTTCGGGCGGCACCGGTATCTACTATCACTTCGATTACGTTGGCGGCCCTCGCAACTACAAGTGGCTCAACACCAACTATGTTCCCAAGATCTGGGAGCAGATGCATATCGCGCTCACCTACGGCGCCGATCGCATCTGGATTGTGAACGTCGGCGATCTGAAGCCGATGGAGTTTCCCATCGAATTCTTTCTCGACTATGCCCGCACCCCGCAGCGCTGGAATCAGGACAACCTGCATCAGTTCACCGTGGACTGGGCGAAGCGCGAGTTCGGTCCCGAGCACGCCGAGGAGATCGCGTCCTGCGTGGAGGGATACACTCGCCTGAACAGCGATCGCAAGCCCGAGTTGCTCGATCCAACGACCTTCTCCATCGCGAACTACCACGAGGCCGACCGTGTGGCCGCCGAATGGAACGATCTGATCCAGCGCACCGATGCTCTCGCGAAGCAACTGCCCGCCGACGAACAAGCCAGCTTCTTTGAGCTGGTGCAATATCCCGTGGACGCCAGCGGGAATGTCGCGCTGATGTATATTGCCGCAGGCCGCAATGCCTTCAGCTCCCGCCTGGGCGACATGAAGACCAACGACGACAAGTCCGAAGTAGAGCGGCGCTTCCTGTTGGACAGGCAGCTCAGCGACGAATACAACCATCAGCTACTGGGCGGCAAGTGGGACCACATGATGGATCAAACCCACATCGGGTACACGTACTGGCAGGAGCCTCCGGCCAATGCCATGCCCGCCGTCACCGAGCTTCAGCCCGGCGGCCACGAATTGCACATCAAGCCGAACGAGCTTCCCAGCCGTCTGCCACCCTTCCTGCGCAACGGCCAGCTGGTCCAGGCTTCCGGTCCGCCGCCGCCCGCTGCCTTCAGCGGCTTCGTCGAGCAGGATAACGTGGTGGCCATCGAGGCCGCCGACACCTCTGCGCGCACCGGCGGCGCTCTCAACTCCACCCAGGCTCACTGGGTAGAGCTTTCAGCGTATGGCGAAGGCAAGTCCGCGATGACGGTGTTTCCCGTCGACTCGCCGAGTGATCCCAACTCGCCGGCCGGCCTGAGCTACAGTGTGTACCTCTACGACACGCACGACCTGACGCTGCATCTGCGTTTAGCCCCAACCCTCAACTTCGTTCCGGGCCGCGGTCTGCGCATCGCCATCTCCGTCGATGACGGACCACGCCAGGTCATCGACACCCTGGAGCACAACACCGCACTCGACTGGGCCACCGCGGTCAGCGACGACTGCCGAAAGATCGAGATTCCGTTCTCGATCGCACAGCCCGGCCAGCACACGCTGCACATCTGGGCGGTAGACCCTGCCGTGGTGCTGGAACGCGTCGTCATCGCTCACGGCCCACTCAGAACCAGCTACTTTGGCCCACCTGAAAGCCCACACACCCCTGTCCATGCGGCCGAGCTTCCGCCACGTTGAACGCTTCTATCCAGTAGCCTGGTCCGTATCCATCCCTTCAGACTGTTGGCAAACCGTGTCGGCCAGAACGAGCCTGTGCAACGATATTGGAGAAACCATTCGGAACCGTTCGTCTGATCGCTGCGATACCGATGGATAACCTCGCCTCATATTTCAAAGGGCTGGCCGACGAGAACCGGCTTCGCATCCTCAATCTCCTCTTCCACGGGGAGCTCTGTGGTTGCGACATTCAGCACGTCCAGGGAGCTTCTCAGTCGAACGTCTCGCGGCACCCAAGCTATCTCAAGAATGCGGGGTTGGTATCGGATCGGCGTGTGGCTAACCGCGTGTACTACCGTCTGGAGGACCGAAATGAGCCCGGCACGGATGGCCTGTTCCAGTTCCTGGAGTCCATCTTCGGCAACAACGCCGTCCTGAGGAAGGATCACACGAAGCTTCTGTCAGCGATCAAGGATGGTGACTGTTCCGTGAGTGAGGCTCCCCTGAAACCGAAGACGACAGCCTCCAGTCAGCGTTCGGAATCGACTGGCTCGCCGGCGTCGACCGACACAAATGGTCGTGGCTCGTAGTCGGGAATGCCAGCGAGATCCCCATCCGCAGGGGCATTGAGCAATGCGCTAACTTCCTCGGTCGTCGCTGCCGCCGATGACAGAAAAATTGCATGGCTGTCCCCAGTGTCAAAAGCCGGATCGCATTAAATGCTCTCCCACCGACAGCAGTTCGAAAGTTGAATGACAAATCACCAATCGGCCGTGCGCTGGGAGTTTGGTCGTGAAATAAAGAGGGCGCGTCTTCCAATGCACGCACCGCCGAGCTAGAACGGAGCCCCTTCTCCGCAATATGGGTTTCTGGCCAGGTTTCGCGGCTTTCACTTGCCGATCGGCAAGTGGCTTGATACGGACGGGCATTTGGGGGCTGCCCGAAACGCGCTGGAATGGGGTGGTGGCCAGAGACGGGATCGAACCGCCGACGCCGGCCTTTTCA
>CAVXKP010000018.1:0-338024 GCA_963762375.1 uncultured Acidobacteriaceae bacterium | reverse complement strand
GGACATATCGGCAATCGAACGAGAGCCGTGAGGGCTGCGGTGGACCCCTGAGCTTGTCGGGAATTTCGGGGGATTCTGTGTAGGACTCAGCCGCGCTTCGCTTTACAAATCGATGGCTTTAGCTGGGTTTGGCGACCCGCAGCGCGAAGTCTGGCCGCTGAAGTGGACCGGGTAGAGATATTCCGAAGGCGTTCTGACGTCGGTTCAGGATCGCAGGCCCGGCAATGTATGAAGGCTGCATGACATTACCGAACGCGGTGCATTGCAGCCGATGCGTAACCCTTCAGTCATCGCGTTGATGGGAACCTGGTTCACCACTCTGGGACGCAGAATTGAGGGAATTGTCGCCGCCCTGGAGAAAACCAGGGGCAGGGCTCGCTGGAGCTGTGACACTCCTTCGCAACGGGGTGAACCATGAGTTTTGGGGCGCATGCAATCACTAGGCAACAGCGTTCGGCGTACCGCACCTGCAAATGAGGGGCGGGTTCGAGAGGTTGGGCCGCACTCCGGGAAGGAGTGGTCTTTGATGTGCTCGTGCGGGGCACAGGCGGTGCTTTGATGCCAGATCGAGGATAGGAGATGTTCAATATTTTTAAGTAACCAAAATAATTGGTTACTTTCATTTCTTTCTTATGTTACCTTCATTACATTACTCGGGCTCAGAAGTGAAGCTATAGTTGCTCTGGAACGTCCTATGTCTGCAGTTGCATGTCTGCAATTAATTTATTATCAATGGTTTCCTTGATTATCTCTGGCTCGGAAACATATCGGATGGGACGCAGCTTTTTCGCCTGATCCTAAAAATCTTTCATTACATGTGATGCCCCGCGGCTAATGCACCGCTTGCCCAACGACAAGCCTTGCTCAGCTCGATGGGCCCCCTTGTCTCGATTTCATAGTGTCTTCGCTTGGAGTTTCTGAAATGATGGTGTCTGCCTCCGTGCGTTTTCGCGTTGTTCTCCTGTTTCTTGCCTCAACCGTCGGCTTGGCTCTCTTGACCGGATGCAGCGGAGGCTGGGGTGATGTTAAGCCAGCAATCACGTTAGCAAGGGATCGTCGGCGCAGGCCGTGACCGCCGGCCAGAGCGCGACCTTTTCCGTGGCCGGCACAGGTACCGGTCCGTTTACCTACCAGTGGTATCTGAATGGGGTTGCCATCCCCGGCGCTACGTCTAGCTCCTATACGACGGGCGCAACGACAGGCAGTCAAAATGGCTCCGTCTACACAGCTATTGTGACCAATGCAGGAGGCTCGGTGACGAGTGCGCCGTTCGTGTTGACGGTGAATACTCCTCCTGCTCTTGCCGCACAGCCGGTGAGCCAGACGATCATCGTGGGGCAATCGGCAACGTTCACCGTCTCCGCTGCGGGCACCGCGCCGTTTAGTTATCAGTGGTATCTGGGTGGAGTGGCCATTAGCGGGGCTACGTCCAGTTCGTACACGACACCTGCAACAACGACCCTGGGCAACGTGGTCTATACCGTGCAGGTGACCAATGTCGCCGGGACGGTGACGAGTGCTGCGGCAACGTTGACGGCGAATCCGATCGTTCCGACCCTCGCGTTCGGCGCCGTCGGCTCGCATAACTATGGTGGTGCGGCGTTTGCGGTGAGTGCGAACTCGGCTTCGAGTGGTGCCGTGACGTACTTGGTGGTGAGTGGACCGGCTACGATCGTTGGCAATATGGTGACGGCGACCGGCACCGGCATCGTGGTATTGAGTGCCAGCCAGGCAGCCAATGGCAACTATGCCGCCGCTACGGCTACGACCACCTTCACGGTAGCGACGGAGGTGCCGAGCCTGACCTTCGGGACGATCGGATCGAAGACGTATGGCGGTGCTCCGTTTACAGTGAGTGCGACCTCGGCTTCAAGTGGAACGGTGACGTATACGGTGGTGAGTGGGCCGGCGACGAGGCGGGCAATATGGTTACGGTGACCGGGGCGGGCACCGTTGTCCTCAGCGCCAGCCAGGCAGCGAGCGGTAACTATGCTGCGACTACCACGACGACGACTTTCACCGTGGCAACTGAAGTACCGACGCTGAGCTTCGCGGTGATCGGATCAGAGACTTATGGCGGTGCGCCGTTTGCGGTGAGTGCGATCTCGGCTTCGAGTGGGGCCGTGACGTACTCGGTGGTGAGTGGGCCGGCAACGGTCGTAGGCAACATGGTGACGGCGACTGGGGCGGGCACGGTTGTCCTCAGCGCCAGCCAGGCAGCGAACGGCAACTACGCTGCCACGACGGCGACGACCACCTTTACCGTGGCAACCGAGGTTCCGACCCTGACGTTCGCGACCATCGGGCCACAGACGTATGGCGGTGCGGCGTTTACGGCGAGCGCGACTTCGGCTTCGAGTGGAGCTGTGACCTACTCGGTTGTGAGTGGTCCGGCTGCGGTTGCAGGCGACATGGTTACGTTGACCGGAGCAGGCACGGTTGTGCTCAGCGCCAGCCAGGCGGCGAACGGAAATTATGCAGCAGGTTCGGCGACGACCACCTTCACGGTGGCACCCGAGGTTCCGACTCTTACCTTTGCGCCGATCGGAGCAGAGACCTATGGCGGTCCGGCATTTGCGGTGAGTGCGACCTCGGCTTCGAGCGGAGCTGTGACGTACTCGGTGGTGAGCGGACCGGCAACGGTCGCAGGCAGCATGGTGACGGTGACCGGAGCGGGCACGGTAGTGTTGGCGCCAGCCAGGCGGCGAATGGCAACTATGCTGCGGCAACAGCGACGACAACCTTCACGGTGGCGGCAGAGGTGCCGACGCTGACGTTCGGGCCCATTGGAACGGAGACGTTTGGTGGCGCACCGTTTACGGTGAGTGCGACCTCGGCTTCCAGTGCACCTATGACCTACACGTGGGTGAGCGGCCCGGCAACGATCTTGCAACACGGTCACGATCACCGGGGCTGGCCCGGTTGTTCTGGACGCTAACCAGGCAGCCAGCGGCAACTATGCTGCTGGACACTGCCATGACCTTCACGGTGGCACAGAGGTGCCGACGCTGACCTTCGCGCCCATTGGAACGGAGACATTTGGTGGCGCACCATTTACGGTGAGTGCTACCTCGGCTTCCAGTGGAACCGTCACCTATACGGTGGGTGAGCGGCCCGGCAACGGTCTCGGCAACGGTCACGATCACCGGGGCCGGCCCGGTTGTTCTGAACGCTAACCAGGCAGCCAGTGGCAACTATGCTGCGGCGACCGCGACCACCACCTTCACGGTGGCGCACGAGGTGCCGACGCTGACGTTGCCCGTCGGGACGGAGACATTTGGGGGCGCGGCGTTTACGGTAAGTGCGACTCTCGCTTCGAGTGGAGCTCTCACGTATACGTGGGTGAGCGGCCCGGCAACGGTTCGCCGGCACCATGGTCACGGTCACGGGCGTGGGCACGGTCGTGCTGAGTGCCAGCCAGGCAGCCAGCGGCAACTATGCTGCTGCTTCGACGACCATCGACGTTTCACAGTTGAACCCGAGATGCCGACCCTGAGCTTCGCGCCCATCGGGACGCAGAACTGCGGGCACAGCGTTTACAGTGAGTGCGACGACGAATTCAACCGGAGCCATTACCTATACGGTGGCGGCCAGGACGGGTCCGGCGACCATCTCGGCAACGTGGTTTCGCCCACGGCAGCGGGTTCGGTGACATTAGCGCCACCAGGCCGCCACGGCCAACTATACGTCTGCGACGGTGAACACCACCGTTACCGTGAACAATTCGGCTCCGGTGGCCACCAGCTCTCATCGGGCAGCACAACCACGCCCCCTTATGGAGCTACCGTGAACCTGGTTCCAACCTTCTCCGGTGGAACAGCCGTGATTGGTACGGGAGGTGTGGGCAGTTCAAATATCACCTCGTCCGCTGTGAGTGGCATCTCGTATCCGACAACCGGCGATCACCGCCGCGACAACCTACACCCTGACGGTGACCGGTACGGGAGGGAACACGTCCACGACGACCTTCACGGCAACCCCAGGCAGCGTGACGATCTCGCCCGTAACTCCCGCCAATCAGACCATCGCTCCCGGCGCCGCAGACCTTCAGCGCTACGGTCATTGGCGGCGCCACGAATAGCCTGACGTGGACTGCCAGCGGAGGCAGCATTACCTCGGGCGGCGTATGGACCTCTCCCGACACCGCCGGCACCTATACCATCACCGCCACGAGCGTGGATGAGCCCAGCGTCTCTGCCTCGACGACTGTGACGGTCAGCAAGCCAGTCATTACCGTTCAGCCGATCGAGTAAGAATGCCTGTGTCGGGTACAACCCTTCGCTCGGTATGGCGGCCAACTATGCGACCAGCTACCAGTGGTACTTCAACGGGGGCGCGCTTTCGGCGAACTCTCCGACGCTCACATCCCAGTGATGCAACCAGTGCGAACAATGGAACCTACTCTGCCACGGCGATCAATGCTGCGGGGTTGACCAGCACCAACACGGTCACCCTGAACGTCGTGACCTCGACCACGCTGACGATCACGTCGCAACCTGCATCCGTGAGCGTCTACGCAACACAGACAGCAACCTTCTCGGTAGGCGCTACCGGTACCGGTACGCTCGCTTATCAGTGGTATACGGATACGCCGGGACGACCGGGCGGCACCCTGATCAATGGCGCCACCTCCAGCAGCTACACGACACCAGCATTGACCACGGCGAATAACGAGATTACCTATTACGTCACGGTCAGCGATCCGGACTGCACGGGAAACACCCTCACCAGCAACGCGGCAACTCATGGTGTCGGGTACGGATACGGCCGTGCCGCCCACGATTGATCGTCGAACCGGTAGGCGAGACCGCAACGGTGGGAGGGGCTGCAACCTTCTCCGTGACGGCGTCGGGATCTGGAACCCTGACGCTATCAGTGGTATCGCGTTCCTTACTCCAGCACTGAGCTCTCCACGCCCACAGCCGGGGTCGCCGTCAGCGGCGCGACCAGCAGCAGCTATACCTTGCCTGCGAGCTCGACGACGCAGAGCAACGATGGCGATAACTATTTTTGTTGTCACCGTCAGCAATGCGCTCTATGGTTCGGCTGTCTCCAGCCGGGTTACGCTGGCGGTAGGTGCGGGAATCCAGCTGCAGATTACGGCGGAGCCGCAGACGGACTATGTGGGAGCGGACACGCTGGCCAGCTTCAGCGTGGGCGCAACCTGCACTGCCTGTATCCCCGCCTACCAGTGGTATTGGTACGCTCCAGGAACAACCGCGGCTGTCGCGCTATCGAATGGTGCGGTATCCACCGGCGCTCTATCGGGTGCTACGGTGGTGGGAGCAACGACATCCTCGCTCACCCTGGAGAACGCGCCGGCTACTGCTTCGACCGGCATCTTCTACGTTGTCGTCACCAGCACCAGCGATGGCACGACGCAGATCGCCGGTACAAATCCTCTCACCAGCACTACGGCTGCGTTGTTTGTAGGGTCGTTGGGTTCCATCGGCAATTCAACGGCGGGCAAGGGTCTATGCAATACCGGCAGCAGCTGGGTATTGAACGGAACCAGCCCAGGGACGACCAACGCATCGACCGATGTTCCGTACCAGAACACCACGGCCTGCACCATCGAGATGGTCAACGACCAGGGAGGAGAGAAGGCTGCAGTCTACTGGCCGACGCTGATCTCAACGGCGAACTTCTCGGTGTCGTTCACCGTGCAGATCGCGGCAACCAGCACGCCGGCCGATGGCTTCACCATGGTTCTTGCCGATCCGTCCCAGGGAGCTACCACGCGACCATTGGCGGGGTTGGCGAGGGAATCGGCGCGAATGGAATTCCTGGATTTGTGTTGGGATTCGATACGTACCAGGATGGCGATCGCAAACCGGTCAGCACTGTCCGCATTCATCAAGCCGTTCTTGCCATGCGATCCAGTGGCTGTTCCCTACATGGCGGTGGGCCAGGGTGCAAACTGCTCTCTGGGAGAATCCCTGGACCTTTGTCAACGGCGACCTCGACACCCAGGCCAGCACGGACTACAGTGCTTCCAGCTACGCTAACTCAACCCACAACTACGTGGTGACGGTCGTCAACGGTGTCATGACGGTGACCATGGATAGCTATGAACTCTTCTCCGGCAAGGTATCCCTGCCACCGGCTGCCTACCTCGGCTTCACCGCCTCTACGGGTGGAGCGGAAGAAGCGGTAACCATCTCCAACCTCACCGCCACTGTCAGCGCGCCGTAGTCCCGCAGGAACGCGGCGGACTGCAAACACACAACATCCCTCCTGGAATCGCTAGGAACTTCGCCGGTTCCAGGAGGGGAATGGACCACAGACGGAAACCTATGCTGAACACGTTGCATCGACAAAAGGTGGATGAGGAGAGATGAACATGCGATCGTTTGCACTATGGACTGGGTTGTTACTTGGGGCAGCTAGCTGCGGCCATGGGACAAGCCGTCACCTCGCCCACCACGGGAGGAGATGTTGCTTTGACGTACCACTGGGTGCACAGTAACACTCAACCGGCAGATTGTGGCTGCTTTGATCTGAACGGTGGCGGCATCTCTGCTTCCTGTCATTTCTCGGAGAAGTGGGCGGCGGTCGCAGAGGTGAGTGGAGAGCATGCAGATGGCGGCCCTTCCACAGGAAATTCTCTGACGCTGATCTCTTATCTCGCAGGTGCTCGCTACACGCTTCCGCAAGTCTGGCTGCATGGCGGTCACAGTCCGCAGCCCTTCGCGCAGGTGCTCGTGGGCGCCGCCCATGCCGGTGGCGGAATTGCCGGTGCCGGCGACGGAACCATCGCCTTTGCCGCTCGCGCAGGAGGTGGAATCGATGTGCCGCTGACCTCGCACTTCGCGATTCGCGCACTGCAGGTCGATTATGACCTCACCAATTTTCCTAACTCCACGAATAACCACCAGAACAACCTCCTGCTCGGAGCCGGAATTGTCTATCGTTGGGGGCAGTAACCTCGGTAGCCGGGGAGGAAGGACACTCTTCCTCTCCGGCAATCTGCAATCGAGGATGCCGGTTACCGTGTCGTCTCTAAGACCGTGGCGTTCAATGGATTGTCACTCATCGAGGAGCAACGACCATAGAAGAACTAAGCGCTTCTTTCGGAACACTTGTGCAAATGCGGAGCATATGAATTCCGAAGAGGCTGACTGATTTCTTTGCGTGCGCAGAGGTGTTCGATCCAGTTGCTGTAGATTTGCACCGCAGTGGAATGCCATGTGTTTTCAATCTTGATCGTGGGCATCACCGCGGCGATCCCGTCCAGCAACTGGTCCCGATGCAGAGAGGGTGCGTTCGCCTGGAGGGTGGCGAACGCCCTTTCCGTGGCGGTATCAAAGTAGTCGCGAGGCAGGCTGGGATAGGCCTTCGTATCCTTGCGTAGAAATCTTCCAATGTCGCGACGGTACTCACGCAGGAGTGTATCCGTCGCGTACTCCGGATGGCCTTGAAAGAAGACGAAGAGGCTGTTCTCTTGCTTGAGGAAGCTGTCAACTTCCTCGTCGGCGCTGCGGGTGAGGACGCAGTATCCATGCGCGGAAAGATCGTGCGCGGCGGTCCCGTTCCAGCGGGAGTGGGGAATGTGGAAGCATGGCGCTGTACCGTTCAGTAGTGGATGCTCGGACACGCGGTGACACTCAAAGATGCCGAAGTGCTTCGCGCGGCTTCTGCGGCGCTCGATGCCGTCCATGTGCAGGATGGCAGCGTGCGCGGCGAGGCATGACCAGACGGTGGAGATGGTATTGTCGCGCGCCCAATCGAGTAGTTGTGTGAAGCTGTTCCAGTATGGCTCGTCCTTCAGTGAAGCGCAGGTGGGCTCAGTACCCGTGACGATGAGGCCGTCGAGGGTCTGACTCCAGAGATCGTCGACGCAGGCGTACGCGCGGGTGACGTCATCGCAGTGGGCAGCCATCGGGGTACCCCGCAGGACGTAGAGCGATAGCTCGATGGGAAGGCTGATGGATGCGGCGTTGAGCAGAGAGACGAACTGATGCTCGGTTGCTTTGAAGGCAGCTCCGGGCATGCTGTTGACCAGGCCGATTCGGAGGGGTTCCAGGGACGATTGTTTCTCGGGGGTGTTTGCCTGGGCGTGACTGACGCGGTTTGAATGGAATCGAACAGGCATAAGCCCCTCCCTGGAAATCGTTAGTTTGCGTTCGATGTCGTTGGGTTTGCCGCTGCGAGCGACTGCTCCAGATCAGCGAGGATGTCATCGATGTGCTCAATGCCGATACTTAGCCGGATCATCTCCGGCAGGACGCCGGCGCTACGCTGCTCCTCTGGTGACATCTGTCGGTGGGTGGTTGAAGCGGGGTGGCAGACAAGCGATTTCGCGTCCCCTAGATTGACGAGCCGGGTGATGAGCTTGAGGGCGTCGTGGAAGCGCACGGCTCCCTCGTAGCCGCCACGAATGCCAACGGACATGAGAGAACAAGCTTGGCCGTCGAGGTACTTTTGCGCGAGCGCATGATATGGGTTATCGGAAAAGCCGGCGTAGCGTACCCACTCGACATTGGGGTTGGCGCGCAAGAACTCTGCGACTCTTCGGCCGTTGTAGACGTGGCGCTCTACGCGAAGCGCGACGGTCTCGATGCCCTGCAAGAGCAGGAACGAGCTGAGCGGCGAGAGTACGGCGCCCATGGTGCGCTGGTAGATGCTGCGGCAGCGCGCGATGTAGGCGGCTCGGCCGAAGTGGTCGGTATAGACGAGGCCGTGATAGGACGGGTCGGGCTGGCTGAAGGAGGGGAAGCGCGATGCGTGGGCCGTCCAGTCGAAGTTGCCGCTGTCGACGATGGCGCCGCCCATGGTGGTGCCATGGCCGCCGAGAAACTTCGTTAGCGAGTTCACGACGATGTCGGCACCGTGCTCAATGGGGCGCAGAAGGATAGGCGTGGCGACGGTGTTGTCGACGATCAGGGGGATGCCGTGATCGTGGGCTACGCGGGAGAGAGCTTCGATGTCGCAGATGTTGCCTGCCGGATTGCCGACACTCTCGCAGTAAATTCCACGGGTGTTGTCGTCGATGAGCTGGGCGATGTCGGCGGGGCGGTCGGATGCTGCAAAGCGGACCGTGACTCCCTGGGCTGGCAGCACATGCGCGAGGAGTGTGTGCGTGGTGCCGTAGAGTTGCGGGACGGAGACGAGATTGCAGCCAAGGGCGACGAGGTTCTGGATAGCAAAGTTCACGGCCGCCTGACCGCTGCTAACGCAGAGCGCTTCGACGCCGCCCTCGAGTGCGGCAATGCGGCGCTCGAGGACTGCGGTGGTGGGGTTCTGAATGCGGGTGTAGCGGAATCCTTCGGCCTCGAGGTTGAAGAGAGCGGCAGCATGCTCGGCGCTGTCGAATGCGTAGGAGACGGTCTGGTAGATGGGTACGGCGACCGCTCTTGTCGTCGGGTCGAACTGATAGCCGCCGTGGATTGCTATGGTCTCGCGTTTCATAGGGCTGTCCCTGTCTTCATGGTGGGGAGAAGTGTATCGACGGTTGTCGATGCGGGCTCATGATTCTTGTGAGGGAACAGCTCTGCAAAAATACTGTTCATTTGATCCACTACCCAATGGATATCGTCTTCGGTTGTCCGGAAGCTTGTGATGCAGGCGCGCATGACGGGAACTCCGCCAAGGACGGCCTCCGACATCCAGGCGACCTGCTGACTGCGAAGGGCGGCGAGCAGTATGGAGGGAATCAGGCCATCGCGGCTGAAGCACACCAGCGGAAGCGGCGTGGAATTCACGATGCGCCAACCAGTAGCCTCGAGCGACGAGCGCAGGAGTCGTCCCATGCGCGTCTGGTGATCGATCATCTCGATGTAGCCGGCCTCGCCTCGCTCTGCCAGGGCCATGAAGAGCTTCAGTCCGATGAACCGACGCGACCACTGGACCGAGTGGGTGAAAGGATTGAAGGTGTCGCTGGCTTCATCGTTTGCTCCAGGTGGTTTTCCGGGCATGTAGGACACTTCGGAGCGGAACGCCTGCGCCACGCTCTCGGGATGGCGGCAAAAGAACATTCCGCAGCCCATGGGGACCGATAACCATTTATGCGCGTCACAGGTGATGGAGTCCGCGTTCTCAATTCCAACGAGATCGTGTTTGAGATCGGGCGAGAGGATAGCAGCGCCGCCCCACGCCGCATCAACGTGGAACCAGAGGGCGGCCTCTGCGCAGAAGCGCGCGACGCCGGCGAGGGGATCGATCGCTCCGGCCGCGGTGGTGCCGGCGGTACCGACGACCATGAAGGGACGGAAGCCGTTGCGGAGGTCGTCGGCCACGGTGCGGCGGAGATCGTCGAGGTTCATGCGGAAGTGGTCGTCGGTTGCGATGGGGCGAAGGCAACGGCGTCCGAGGCCGGTGAGATGCGCGATCTTGTTGAACCCGTGATGGGCTTCCTCGGTGAGATAAATTGTCGGTTGCGCTTCGAGGTATCGGAGGCCGCGCTCGCCGTAGCCAGGAAATCTTTGCGTCAAGGCAACAACGACCGCGGAGAGATTGGCTTCCATCCCTCCGCTCGTGAAGGTCGCGATGGAATCCTGCGGCAGGCCAAACTTTCTGGAGAGCCAGGAGAGCGTGTGGCGCTCCATCTCGTTGGCCGCGGGCGAGGTGCGCCAATTCGCCAATTGCGGGTTGTACATCGCGACGAGCGTATCGGCAACGACCGAAGCCAGCGTGACGCTGGGGTTGAAGAGACCGAAGTAGCGCGGATGGGTGACCTGCACCTGCCACTTCCGCAGCATCTCCTCGACGTCGGCGATTACGACGTTGAGGTCCACGCTTCGCTTGAAGTTATAGCGCGACTGCAGGTGAGCGCGAATCTCTTCCACCGTCACTTCGGGGACGATGGGACCGTCGGCGATCGCGGATTGCAGCGTGGCGAACTCTTCACGAATTGGATCGATGCGCAACTTGATTTCCCTCTCGAAAGCTTGACGTGCTGTGCGGCGAATCTGCAGATGCTTCAGCGTCACAATCGGATTTGTCCAGTCTGAATGCGGTCATACAAGTTTCGATCAAGCGGAACGAACGCGTGCGATTCCGCGAGATCGAAGTAGAGTGGGTCGACAACAGTATCGGGGCTATATCCCTGGCGTGCCAATTCGGTGGTGGTGTACTTGAAGGTGCCGGTGAGATCCGCTCCAGCGCGAATTCGCAGGAACGAGGGGCGCGCGTAAGACGGGAGACGGTGGACGAGATGCTGATGAAGTCCAGCGAGATCTAACTCATGCTCGGCGACAAGGGCGGCCATGCCGACGCGGCCGTCCACGCCGGGAACCGCGACGCCATAGACGTTGGCGTGGCGGATGCCGGGGAACTCGGAGATCGCTGCGGAGACTTCGGAGGCGGAGACGTTCTCCCCCTTGCGGCGGAAGGTGTTGCCAATGCGGTCAATAAAGTAGAAGAAGCCTTGCTCATCTTTCCGCATGAGATCTCCGCTGCGGATCCAGGCGTCTCCAGGTGCAAAGACACTGTGAAGGACTTTTTTCTGCGAGTCTTCCTCACTTGTATACCCATCGAAGCGGCGGCCTACGCTGCCTGGATCGTCCACCACTTTACTAAGCGCTTCGCCGACCTGATTGGTTGCGCAGGGAATGCAGCGTCCGTGCTCATCGCGCATGGGTTCGCCGCGTTCTACGTCGAGCAGCACGAGGGCCGGCGAGAATCGATGCGCGAGATACCCCGGAACATGGCCGATGGAGCCGCGCTTGCCTTGCACATTGAACAAGGAGAGATTGCCTTCGGTTGCTGCATAGAATTCGAGGATCCGCGGAATGTTGAACCGCTGTTCGAAGGCGGCCCAGACGTCCGCGGAGAGGCCATTACCACATGCAAGGCGAATCCGATGCTTGGTCTCAAGCGCAGAGGGAGCAGCCTGAACGAGGTATCGGCAAAGTTCTCCGATGTACTGGAAGAGCGTGCAATCCCAGCGCAAAATGTCGCTCCAGCATTCACTCGCTGAGAACTTTTCGCGGATCACAACTGTGCCTCCGGCGACCAGGATCGCGCCGGGCGCCTGGACCCCTCCCACGCTGTGGTACATGGGCAAACAGTTGTACATGCGGTCCTCTGGAACTGCCTGCATCATGCCAGCGAACCAATGGCTCCACTGCATGATGCGGGCATGGGTGACGCGGGCAGCCTTGGGCAGACCGGTGGTTCCGGAGGTGTAGATGTAGAGTGCGAGATCATCGATGACGGTCTCGCGGCGCTCCTGCGGAGTCAGCAATTCGGCAGGATAATGGCTTAGTTCCAGATCAATGCGCGGGTGCGCCGCATCTCCAGCACCGTGGACCCAGATCACGGAGGATGACTCGAGATACGGGTGGGCCGACGTTATGTGATCGATAAAATCGGCGGTCGTAATGATGTGTTTGGGCGACACAACGCGAATGCAGTGAGCGAGCGAAGGCCCCACCAGTTGCGTGTTCAGTAGGGAAACCACCGCGCCGGTGCTGGTGATTCCGAGCCAGGTCGCCAGGTACTCCGGCCGGTTATTCATCAGCAGACCTACGACGTCACCCTTGGCGAGGCCTTGCTTCAGAGCCCAACGGGCATATTGGTTCGCGCGGTGGGTGAGTTCGCGGTAGGTCAAGCTTTCGCGATCGGAGAGCAACGCTTGCCTGTCACCATGTAGCGCGGCGACCTCGTTGAGGACATCCAGCAAGAGCCGATTGCGATTGCGCGCGATGGGCGCGGTCAACTCCAGCGCACGCAGCCATGGCAGCGCCGACGAGGTGCTGCTGGGTGTCGTTGTGTCACAGAGAGGATCGCTCATGCCGTATTGCCCGCGTCAACCGTAAGTACCGTTCCCGTAATATTTTTGGATTGCTCACTGAGCAGAAAGTGAACGGCATCCGCCACATCGCTTGCGTCTACCAACCGACGAAGGGCGCTGCGCCGCTCGATCTGGCCCCGCTGCTCGGCAGTCAAGCCCTGAGTCATCTCGGTGATGACGAATCCAGGAGCCACCGCGTTCACATTGATGCCGGAGCGCCCTACTTCTCGCGCCAGAGAACGGGTGAAGCCGACCAGGGATGCTTTGGTGGCAGCATAAACCGAAAGTCCACTGTAGCCGGTGGATGCGATGATGGAAGAGATATTGACGATTCGTCCGCCGCCGTCGGCCATCATCGAGCGCACAACATATTTCGTGAGCACGATCGGAGAAAGCGTGTTCAGACGCAAGACCTGCTCGATCCTGGCGATGGATGTGAGGGCGAGGACACCCTCCGTGCTCATACCAGCGTTGTTTACCAAGCCATAGATCGCACCGAACCGCTCTCGCAGCATGGTTACCAACTCCGGGATGTTGTCGATCTCGGTCAGATCAAAGGGAATGAAATCGAGCGATCCAGAAGCAGATGCCTCTGCTTCCTGCTTCGCTGCCGCAAACTCGTCGCCTTCCTTCCGCGCGATCGCGATGGCGTGGTAGCCTGACGTCGCCAGCCGCCGAACGATCCCCAGCCCTAACCCGCGACTGCCGCCGGTGACGATCACGTTACGCATGGCGTCGGATCAACTTTCCGGTGTTCGCCACGGCAAGGGTGGGCACAAAGTTGATTGCGATGGGAACCTTGTACAGCGCGAGCTCTGCTCGGCAAAACTTCAATATCTCGTGCTGCAGCGCTCGACTTCCCGCGGCTTCGGAATGCATCGGCTTCTTCAGGACCACGTCAGCGACGACCAGGGCCCCGGTGATCGAGCTCTTCTTGGTGCGGACGAGCGCCATCCCGACTTGGGGATGACGGTTGAGCACAGCTTCCACTTCCTCAGGATGAACCTTCAGGCCTCCCACATTGATGATGCCGTCGCGGCGTCCGACAAAGTAATAACGATCGTCTCGCAGTTCAATCACGTCCCCGGTGTCGACGAACCCTTCGGCGTCTTTCAATGGCGGAGCAGCTTTGTCCAGATAGGCGGAGGCAGTACGATTCGAGCGCACCCGTAACGTGCCATCCTCAACTTTCATCTCCACGCTCGCACTGTGCCGGATCGCATCGACCGGAATGCCCATCGCGCCATCATTCACTTCGAGAACAACTCCCGCTTCTGTCGAAGCGAAAGCATGTGCAATTTTCGCCTGCGGATATCGAGTTTGCAGCTGCCTGAGGAGGGCTTGATCTGCGATCTCTCCCGACAGGCGGACGTACGCTGGCGCAATTGCATTGACCGAGGGACTCATCAGGACGCGGCGCCATTGGGAGGGCGTTCCAGAGATATGCGTGACACCTCGCTCACCAGCCCGAACGAGATAATCTGCAATTGACTCGTGGGCATCGGACAAGACGAGCGGCGTTCCTGTGAGCGCAGCGCGGAAGAATATCTGCAGTCCGCCATAGCGGCGGATGTCATACAAGGTGCCCCAAGCAATCGGTAGAGATGAAGGATTGCGCAGGGCAATGGCGCCCGTCAAGCTTGCGAGGGTATGCTTGACCAGTTTCGGGCGCCCCGTAGTGCCAGAGGTGAGCAGAATCCATTCTGTCTCCATTTCTTCACTGCGATCGATGTTTCGGATAGCTATCGGTCGATCACCCAACGTGATGTATTTCGCACCGTGACGAGGCGATTCTGAAGCGGAAGCGTCTACAACGAGGACATCGGCCTCAGCAGACTTCGTCACGTAATCGAGATGATCGCGCGACAGATCGGGAGGATAAAGGGTGATCCGTCTGACCAAGCCATCAAGCTGGATCAGCGCTTGTGCCGCGTCGAATTGGCTGGTCGTTGCCACGAGCACAGAGCGGCCACGAAGCTCGGACCTGCGAATGATATCAGCGGCTCCGCCTGCGAGCTCACCCCAACTGCTGCTTCGGCCGGCACCCACGTCAACGCGCGCAGATAAATTCCCGGCGGCTAGGATGAAGTTACAGAGCGAAGTTGGTCTATCTTGCAGCATCTTGGTAGCAACCGACGAAATCGCCAAACGTCACAGGAAAGCTAAGATGATCGGCGTCAAAGGGATCGACTCCGAGCGACGTCTCAAGCCTCACCACGACGATCGCAAAGCAAAGCGAATCCAACCCCGACTCGAAGAGCGCAAGCCCGTCTGTCAATGGTGCGAGTTGCACTCCTTGCTCTGCGGCGACCTGCGTAAACTGAGCGACTACTTCGGTTCGTACATCCATATCTGGCCCATTGACCTCTCAGCCGCGCTACCTGGCGGCTGTTCTTGAAGACCCGTGATTAACACTGTTGAGAAGGGTGCTCAGAAGCTCGACGCCTTCATAAAGATTCGCCCCCGGCTTCATCGGATGGATGGCCATTTCCAGGGACAGTGCGCGGAAGAGGCCTTCCGAATGCTCAATGTCGCAGACTCCGTGCACATCGGTGTACACCCGTTCCGCCGACCCCCGTGCGGCGGCAAGGTCCGCCAGGTAGGACATGAATCGCTGGATGTAACTCTCGAAAAATGCCATGGTGGCGAGGGACTGCACACCCTGGAGCTTGCCGAGAAACAAACGCACGTTGGTTAGATCGGAACCCACGGAAAGAGCATCGGCGTCGGTGGGAAACGCGTTGGCTGCAAGTGCGAACTTGCGCAACATCGCAGGGTGGCTGTCCCGGACTTCTTCGGTCAGATTATCGATAAGAATCTCGCGAGCTTCTTCCGACTGGACGGCAAGATAGGTGGCCGTCATCCAGTAAATGAAGTTACCTTCGAGTACAGCGGAGTATCTTGCGATGATCCCGCGGATCTGGTCGCTGGTCAAACCTTCAACATTGGGAAGCCGTCCGATGAGATCGTCGACTATCGTTGCAACGTGCTCCTTGATCAAGATTCCAGGAGCTTCATCCTGCAGTGGAGAAGCGAGAGTCATCTTGCTCATAATTCCACCTTTCTGAATAACGTATTGCACTGACCCAAAGGTCTGAGTCTCTTCGTAATCTGAATGATCGCCATGACGTTCGTCTTATGGGCATAACCCCGCCCAGGCAACAGGAGGCGTCACCATCCGTGATGCAGGACCAGCATCAGGGAAAACACAACGATGGATGGAAGGAAGCCTTAGTGTCCGATGAGCACCGAGGATTGTCAAGTAATTCTTGCAGAGAATCGCGGAGCGTGCGATGATCCACACGTTGCGAGTGACATGTAACTCCCAGCCCTAGGACCTTCGTGCGATGAGCAGGTGACTACCGAGTAAACGTCGCATTCGGTGACCCCCAACGCAGGGGGAGAGGACTGTCCGTTCCTCGCCCTGGAATTTCGCAACCGAACCGATGGGGATGTGCGAGTGAATAAGTTTTCCGCTGACATCGAACGTTATAGAGCCAAGGGACATCATGGAAAAGATCTATGGTTGAATCCGGTGATCTGGGCCATCGCCTTCTACCGCTTGCGTAATTGGGTGAATGTGGCGAATCCGCCTTGGATGATTCGCGTTCCCCTGGTAATTTTCTGCTTCTTGCCCAATAGGTTCTGCGAAGCATTTTTTGCAATGGGTATCTCGCCCGGGGCTTCGATCGGAGAGGGGCTCTACATCGGTCATATCGGAGGCGTGATTATCAGCCAACAGGCTGTGATCGGGAGAAACTGCGATATCTCTCATCGCGTCACGATTGGAACCTCTGCGATGGGAAGAGAGGGCGCGCCCGTGCTCGGCGACAACATCTATATTGGAACGGGGGCGACGCTGGTGGGGAAGATCAAGATTGGAAGCGGCGCAAGGATCGCAGCCAATACGCTTGTGATTGATGATGTCCCCGAGGGAGCTACGATGATGGGCGTCCCTGGGCGTATCCTGCTTGTGCCCCCCAGGTCGACCCTGTCGTCCCCGCCGATCGATGCGAAGCCATCCGACCCGTTGTGAGAGCAGGGCGGGTTGAAGGTGGGCCAGGCGCGGCGTCTGAGGGAACTGGAGCAGCGGAACGCGAAGCTGAAGCTGTTGGTATGGGAGCTAAGCCTGGAGAAAGTAGGGTTGAAGGAGATCGCCTCGGGAGCCTTCAAAGCCCTGAACGACGACGGTGTGCGGAAGATCATGCGCAGGAGCGGGGCATGCGTGAGCGGCGGGATTCTCACCCATTCGCAGGCAGCAAAAAAGGTGCCGGAAACTCTCAGCACCCTTCAGCACCCTCGCGGGTTATAACGAATCTTGTCACTATGCCATAAACATTTGTTTCTCATGTTTATGGCGGGGACGACGGGGCTCGAACCCGCGACCTCTGCCGTGACAGGGCAGCGCTCTAACCAACTGAGCTACGTCCCCAACGTGGTTTCCACAATTTGGACTGATACCGCTTGTGCTACCTAGAATCAGATGCCGAACAAACTTCGCTCTTTTCGCCTTCTTCTAAATCTGTCGCCGCCCCGGGCTGACATCCGTGGACGCTGGAACATCAAGCGAACCAACCCAACGACAAGATCAAGTCTATCAGATCGGGCGGGATTTCGCGTCCACTTTCCACGGCCGAATAGCAAAACTTTTTACCACTTCTTCTGGCCTACAAACAGTTGGAGTGACTCTCTTCAATGCCGTCAGTTCGCGCAGCTCGGAACGCATTGATGGCACAATTCAAAGCCCGACGCCTGATAGATCCCTGGATCATCCCTCGGTGTTGCTGCGATCTCCGCGTGCCGGCCGACCTCACTCCGCTTCAATGCGATGTAGCGTTCCTTTGGAAGCAGTTTTCGTTTTCCACATAAACGTAAGCGCTGCCGTCTGTGGGGACCCAATCATCCTGAGGCGGCCGGGCCGCAATATCAGTTTCGTACCGACTCCGAAGCCTTCTGGGCCACGCGAAATTTCCTCACCCAAATTTCTGCAACAGAATTCAGCAATCGAGTGTCCAATCTGTAACGGAGCGCTTCGTTGGGTAACGCCTCTTTTGTTTGGCCGCTGGGGCTGGATGAAAGAATCGCTGGTTGCTTGCGCGCAGCAGCGATGGATGCGAAGTCCACGGGATTTTGCATCCTCTGTGGTTGGAGTTGAGTTGCCATGCGAATGGAGACGTCGGATGGAGCGGTGTTGAGTGGCCCGTGCTCGTACGAAGACGAGCCACAATTCGCCACCAATCCTGTAAGAGGATTCCCTGCGGCTTCGACGGAGGTCGTGCATTCTGTCGTGGAGGCTCGTGAGAAGTTCGCGGATCTCACGAAGCCTTCAAACTTTTCAGATCCCAACCGTGTTATTCATAGGGTTGGAAATTAATTTTGTTCTAATCGGTACATGATGGATGGGTAGTTCTCAATGGGGCCTGTAGGAATGAATTAGCGCTCAATTTGTGAGCATGGATAGGTCGAAAAGCAGAGGTGTATAAATCTTATAGAGTGATGTATTTCGTGGCGATGGTCTCTCCATGCCTTATATACCAATCGGTTTTTTGAGTGGCATCTGCACAAGAGCTGTCACCGCATCTGCTAATAACTAGACGCCTTTTGGCAAGGTGTCTTTCTGGAGTCAAATGTTTGCGAGTCAAGTTGGTTCGGTTTCGCCGCGATCATGCTGTCGGTCTTTAGCACCGATCCGACCAATATTTTTGCTCCGGCGGGAACTCCGGCGGGCTCTATTTTCAGCCTGTCCATGCTGGTTCTTGGAATTACGGCTGCCATCTTTCTCGTGGTTGCGGGTATTCTCGCTTTATGTTCTGATTCGCTATCGTTCGCGGGGCGCGTCTGGAGTCGAGCGAACAAGAGCCACCGCAGATCTACGGAAGCAATCAGATTGAGCTGTCATGGACCGTGATCCCTATCCTGATTGTGGTGATGTTGTTTCTCGCGACGACCCGGGTGATCTATACAACCGAGCATGCGCCCCGGCCGGCCAATGCTCTCGATGTGACCGTGATCGGCCATCAATATCTGGTGGGAATATCGGTATCCCAAGTTGGGGATTGTGACGGCCAACGAATTGCATGTGCCGGTAAGCGATGCGAAGCATCCTGTGCCGACGTATCTGACCATGTCCTCTGCTGATACCGACCACAGCTTCTGGGTGCCGAGACTCGCAGGGAAGACGGATGTGATCCCAAACAAGGTCAACACCATGTGGATCGATCCGCAGAAGCCAGGATTATTCGTTGGACAGTGCGCGCAGTACTGCGGAGTCCAGCATGCCAAGATGTTGATCCGGGTTTATGCAGATACTCCGGAGGCAGTTTGCTGCCTGGGTCGCGCATCAGCAGCAACCCGCCGTGGAGGATCCTGCCGTCGCCGAAGGCCGCGAGGTCTTTCTGCACAATTCATGCATCAGTTGCCACACGATCAGAGGCACGATCGCGAACGGCAGATTTGGTCCGGATCTTACGCATGTTGCGAGCCGCGACACGATCGCATCCGGATCGGTGCCAAATACCCCGGCCAATCTTCGAGAATTTATCGACAATCCTGCGAACTTCAAACCAGGAGCGCTCATGCCTCCGATGCATCTGGACAGTCATGATCTGGATGCTGTTACGGCATATCTTGCCACGCTCAAGTAGCAAGTTCAGGAAGGAACACGATGGCAACCCAGATTCCGGTAAGCTGAAGTTCACGATCAAGGAGTACAGGCCCCAAGACGGCTTTGGCTTGAGGTCCTCCATGATTGGGTGACAACCGTCGATCACAAGAAGATCGGTTTCATGTATATCGGCTATGCGCTGTTTTTCCTGTTGGTTGGCGGGTTTGAAGCGATACTGATGCGCATCCAGCTGGCGATTCCGAATAACCACTTCGTCTCGCCGGAAGTCTTCAATGGCCTGTTTACGATGCACGGAACGACGATGGTGTTCTTCGTCGGAATGCCCATTTTGTTTGGGTTCGGAAACTATCTCGTCCCGCTGATGATTGGCGCTCGAGATATGGCGTTTCCGCGCTTGAATGCGTTCAGCTTTTGGATATCGGCATTCGGCGGAATTCTGCTGTATTACAGCTATATCGGCGGAAGCGGGCTGTATGGCGCTGGCAGTGCTCCCGATGTGGGTTGGTTTGCCTATGCACCTCTGACGGCGCGCGTGTTTTCGCCAGGTCATAGCACGGATTACTGGACGCTCTCGCTGTTACTCACGGGCGATCGGAACAATCGGTACGGCCCTCAATATCATCGTGACGATCATCAGCATGCGGTGTCCGGGCATGAAGATGAGCCGGTTACCCCTGCTTCCATGGTTATACCTTGTGACCTCCGGTCTGGCCTTGACGGCGATCGGCCCCCTGACGGCGGCGCAGATCATGTTGATGCTCGATCGCTATATCGGGTCTCACTTCTTCGATACGCAGGCGGGAGGCTCTGCTGTACTGTGGATGCATTTCTTCTGGATCTTTGGACATCCGGAAGTTTACATCCTGGTGCTTCCGGCATTTGCGTTCGCGAATGAAATTATCCCGGTCTTTTCGCGCAAGGCGATCTTTGGATATCCAGCCATGGTCGCGGCATCGGTGGGGATCGTGTTCATTAGTCTTGGTGTCTGGGCCCACCATATGTTCACGGTCGGAATGGGTGCAGGGGCAAACACCTTCTTTGTGCTCGCAACGATGACCATTTCCGTACCGACGGGAATCAAGATCTTCAATTGGCTGGCGACACTTGTGGGGCGGAAAGATTCACTTTACCGTTGCCATGATGTTTGCCATCGGCTTCCTGTTTCAATTTCTCATCGCCGGATTGACGGGCATCATGTTGTCGGTGGCGCCCTTCGATTGGCAGCTCGGTAACTCCTACTTCGTCGTGGCCCACTTCCACTATGTGCTGGTGGGCGCAATTCTCTTCATGATCTTCTCGGCCTTCTATTATTGGTATCCCAAGATGACTGGGCGCATGTTGAGCGAGAAGATGGGGAAGTGGCATTTCTGGCTCTTCCTGATTGGATTCCATCTGACGTTCGACTTTATGCATGTCCCCGGACTCTTGGGCATGCCTCGCCGCATTTATACCTATGAGGCAGATCGAGGCTGGATGATCTGGAACATGATCGTTTCGAGCGGAGCGGCGTTTCAAGCTGTAGCAACCCTGATCTTCGTGTTCAACATGGTGTGGTCTTACTTCAAGGGACCGATCGCTGGACCCGACCCATGGGATGCGTGGACGTTGGAGTGGTCCATCACCATCGCCTCCGCCGTCGTATAACTTCGCGGAGATTCCTACGGTCGCGAGCCGGCGGCCCTTATGGGACCTCAAGCACCCGGACGATCCAGATAGTGATTACGAGATGGAGCGACAGTGCTTCCACACGAATAGGCATGAGGAGAGCGTGTGAGCGAAGCAGTAGCGGTGCCAAACATCCCGAATGAAGCGTGGAGACTTCCCGTCACGGGAATCGTCGGAATGATTTGCTTGATCATTGCCGAGGCTGCGATCTTCATCATCTTCGTCGTGGCGTATGTCTTCTATATCGGCAAGAGCCTGAGCGGGCCCTACGCCGAAGGATGTGCTCACGCTGCCGATCTTCACATCCATCTGCCTGCTATCCAGCAGCCTTACGGTTCACGCCGCAGTCTCTGCGCTTCGGCAGAGCAAACGCAACCTATGCTCGCTCTGGTTGGCGGCTACGGTGCTGCTGGGTGGCATATTTCTCGCGGGAACCGCGCACGAGTGGTATGACCTGATTTACAACCACGGTTTGACGATCAGGACAAACCTATTTGGGACCACGTTCTATTCGCTGGTCGGATTGCATGCAACGCACGTGGTGGTTGGATTGATCATGCTTTCCCTGGCGTTATTGTTTTCTCTTGAGCGGCCACATGAACGAGCATCACAGCGAAAAGCTCGAAGTGCTATCGCTTTATTGGCATTTCGTGGATGGGGTATGGGTAGTCGTATTTCTAGTTGTTTATGTGCTGGGCAGATGAGCCAGCGAGGAGGAGCATGTGCAAGTCAATCATCGGCAAGAGGAACACGGATTACAGCTGCCGTCACCCACGGCCTGGCCGATGGTGCTCGCCCTGGGGATTTCGCTACTTCTGTCGGGCATGGTGACGAGTGGCGTCGTCAGCATACTGGGTGGGGTCTTCACTTTTATCTCGGCGCTGGGGTGGTTTCGGCAGGTGCTTCCGCATGAGGCGCACGAGGCGGTGGAGGTGAGCACAGAGACTGTGCGGATCTTCAGCTCTCGAACGCTTGCGGAAAGACTCCCGATGGACGCGACGTCGCGCAAGATCATTCCTGTTGAGACGTTTCGAATCACTACGGGCATCAAAGGCGGGATTGCGGGAGGCATCGCGATGGCGGTGCCTGCGGCTATCTTCAGTGTGATCAGGTACCACAGCATCTGGTATGCGATGAATCTGCTCGCAGCGGGTGGATTTTTGAGCTGGGCAGGTGCAAGCAATGCATTTCTCAGCCAATTTCATCTGCGGGCTTGCTGGCCGCGTTGGTGATCCACGGTCTGACTTCGTTACTCGTGGGACTACTCTACGGCGCGATGCTGCCGATGTTTCCGAGGTATCCCATCGTTACAGCGGGCATTATGGTTCCTCTTATCTTCACGGCAATTCTGCACTCGGCGATCAGCGTCGTCAGCCCAATTCTGAATCAGCGCATCGATTGGTTCTGGTTTGTGGCGTCCCAAGTGGCCTTTGGCCTTGTATGTGGATTCGTTGTGAACCTGCAGGCCAAGGTGCGTACGCCGCAGTTCAGAGCGCTGCCATTTTCTGTGCGAGCGGGACTTCACAGCGATCTTAACGATCGGAACTACCATGGGATCCGAATGATTCCGATGCAGCGAGGACAATTCGCGATGAATCTGCGTTCAATAAGCATTTCGCTGATGACCTTTGCGCGTGCGCTGTCTTGCGCAGGGTGCAAGGATGTCCCTGGGAAGACCGGAAGCCGTGGCCAAGCGACCCGACCAGGTATTGAATTTTGATGTTCTGTACAAGCAGAACTGTGCCGCTTGCCATGGGGAAGAAGGAAAGAACGGGGCGGCGATTTCGCTGGCGAATCCCGTGTATCTTGCCGTAGCCGGAGCCGACGTGATCCAGAAGGCAACGGCGAACGGTGTCCCGGGAACCCTGATGCCGGCGTTCGCAGAGAGTCAGGGCGGGATGCTGACGGATCAGCAGATCGCGGTGCTCGCGCAGGGAGTTGAGTCACGTTGGGGCAGGGCGAATGCGCTTGGCGGCCAGACGGCGCCGCCCTATGCGAGCAGCTCCGCCGGCGATCCAGCGCAGGGGCAGGTGGCCTTTGCCACCTTCTGCGCGAGCTGTCACGGAGCGGATGGAACAGGGGTGAAGCGAAAGCAGCTTCACACCGGTTCCCTTGTGGATCCTGCGTATCTCGCTCTGATCAGCAACCAGGGGTTGCGCAGCTTGATCATTGCGGGCCAACCCGAACAGGGGATGCCTGATTGGCGTTCCGACATCACTGGCGCAGGTTCGACGAGCGATGACGGACAAGGAGATCACCGACGTGGTTGCGTGGCTGGCTTCGCATCGAGTCGCAGCGCCAGGCCAGCCTTATACGCATCCATAGATCACTTACCAGCGCACGGAGTCCAGTATGAGTGAATTTCTAAAATATCCGGGAGAGTCCAGCAACGATGCCTTATCGCCTGAGGGCAAGGCAGAGGCGCAGACGCGGCGGGTCTTCCTGTTCAAGCTTGCGGTAGGGTTGAACGCCCTGGTGGGAGCGGTGCTTGCCGTGCCGCTGGTGGGGTATCTTGCTCGGGCCAGCGTCCAAGAAGAGGTCAAGTGTTGGCGCGTGGATCACGCTCGGCGACGTCAACGACTTCCCGGTCGGCGAGACACGGCTGGCAGAGTT
Source organism: uncultured Acidobacteriaceae bacterium (assembly GCA_963762375.1). Lineage (GTDB taxonomy): Bacteria > Acidobacteriota > Terriglobia > Terriglobales > Acidobacteriaceae > Granulicella. The sequence goes on along the minus strand of CAVXKP010000018.1, from coordinate 314,385 downwards.
CCGCAGCCCGGTTGCGACCTTTGACGATGGCGATACGGCGAAGGTCTCCTGCTGGGTGCGGCGGGTATCGGAGCAGACGTTCCAGGTGTTCGCCATCAACTGCGCGCATCTTGGTTGTCCGGTGCGTTGGTTCTCAGAGTCGAAGTTGTTCCTCTGCCCATGTCATGGAGGAGCGTATTACGAGGACGGCAGCAGAGCGTCCGGACCTCCGGAGCGCGGGTTATTCGAATACAGATACAAGATCGCAGGCAACTCGCTGATGATCCATGCGGGCGATATGCCGACGCTCGCGACCCAGGCGTCGTGTGGAGAGAAGCCACTGGTCCAGATCGGGCCGGCAACGGTTGAGACGAGGTCAACGACATGGCAAGGCTAAAGGAGCGCGGCATCGCCGCCTATGAGTGGCTCGAAAATCGGCCTGGGTCTGATCAAGCCGATCACGCGAAGCCGCCACGCATCCCACTCCGTCGAACAACGCGAGCTGGTGGTATGTGTTTGGCAGTGCAGCGACGGTGTTGCTGATGCTGCAGGTGATGACGGGCATCTTGCTGGCGCTGATCTATAGTCCGTCGGCGAACGAGGCCTGGACCAGCCTGAATTTTCTGAACCACAACATCGCGCTTGGATGGTATGTGCGAGCGCTGCATGGTTGGGGATCAGACTTCATGATCGCCATCGTGCTGATCCACATGGTGCAGGTGTTTCTCTTTGGTTCGTATCAAGTTTCCTCGCGAGCTGACGTGGATTGTTGGTGTTGTGCTGCTGCTGCTGACGTTGGGCATGGCCTTCACCGGGCAGGTGATGCGGTTCGACCAGGATGCCTACTGGGGCCTGGGGATCGGGGCATCGATCTGCAGCCGCGTTCCGTTTATTGGAGCGGAGCTGGTGCACCTGGTGCTGGGTGGACCGATCATTGGCGGAGCCACGCTGTCTCGTTTCTTTACGCTGCATGTGTTCGTGATTCCCGGGCTGCTGCTGGCAGGAGTTGGCGTGCATGTGTGGATGGTGCTCAAGCACGGGGTGAGCGACTGGCCGATGCCGGGCCGGCTGGTGCGGAAGTCGACCTACGAGCGCGAGTATCACGAGCTGGTCGAGAAGACGGGCATGCCGTTTGTGCCCGAAGCGGCGTGGAAGGACGCGGTGTTTGCGGCCGCGATCCTGTTCGCGGTGATGGCGTGCGCGTTCTTCTTCGGTCCGTTCGGTCCGGGTGGACAGCCGGATCCGACGATCATCCAGACGGCGCCGAAGCCGGACTTCTTCTTCCTGTGGATCTATGCGGTGCTGGCGTTCCTTCCTCCGGCGCTCGAGACGCCGGTGCTGTTGATCGTCCCGGTGTTTGCGATTGCGGGCATGCTGCTGCTGCCGCTGTTTGCCAGTGAGGGAGAGCGGCACTGGGCGAAGCGTCCGGTAGCGGTGCTGATGGTGTCGGTGATCGCCGTGTCGCTGGGGATCTTTACGCACCTTGGAACCTACACGCCGTGGAGTCCGGTGATGAATGCGTGGTCGAGCGATCCGGTTCCGGTGAAGTACATGCACAACCGAACGCCGCTGGAGTTGCAGGGTGCGATGGTGCTGCAGGACAAGCAGTGCCGCGACTGCCACGAGCTGGATGGCTATGGCGGACAGCGCGGGCCGGCACTGGATTCGGTGGCGTCGCGGATGACCGAGGACCAGATTGTGCGGCAGGTGCTGCAGGGCGGAGGCAACATGCCGGCGTATGGCAATGCGCTGAATCCGTCCGAGACCAAGGCGCTGGTGAGCTTCCTGATGACGCTGCGCGGCAATGACCTGCAGCCGGCGATGGATGCGTCGCGGCGGTTGGCCAGCATCACCCAGCCGGTAACGCAACAGGCTCCGGTCGGGGCTTCGCAGGTTCCGGTGACAGCTCCGCAGGTTCCAGCGGCTGGATCCTCAGGGCAGAAACCTTAGCCTATGTCGAATGCGGTGCGGGACATCTTCGCGGACTGGCAGCTGCCGATTGGGCTGACGGCCGCGATTGTCCTCACCGCATGGATCTATCTGCGGGGCTGGATTGCGCTGCGCAAGACGCGGCGTGCGCAGTTCAATGAAGAGCGGCTGGCCTCCTTTCTGGGTGGGCTGGCGCTGTTGTGGGTGGTGGTCGCGTCGCCGATGGATGGGTTTGCCGATGCGCTGCTGACGGCGCACATGATCGAACATCTGCTGCTGATGTCGGCGATCCCGATGATGCTGCTGTATGGGCTGCCGGTGGTGGCGCTGCTGCGGGGGCTGCCGGGGCCGGTGCTCCGGTGGGTGGTGGGGCCGCTGATCCGGGTGACGGCGCTGCGGCGGTTTGCCGAGTGGCTGGTGACCCCGGCGGTGGCGTGGCTGGCGATGAATGTGGCGTACCTGGCCTGGCATGTTCCGGCGGCGTATAACTATGCGCTGGAGAATGAGACGGTGCATGGGATCGAGCACCTCTGCTTCCTGCTGACGTCCCTGCTGTTCTGGTGGTACATCATGCGGCCGTGGCCGGCGAAGGAGCGGACGGATGATTGGGGGATGCTGATCTACCTGGTGGGGGGCGATGTGGTGATGACGTTGCTGTCGGCCTTCCTGGCGTTCTGCGATCGGCCGGTGTACAGCTACTACATTCAGCACCCGAACCCGTTTGGGATCGCGGTGCTGGACGACCAGGTGCTGGGAGCGGTGGTGATGTGGGTGATTGGGTCGTTTGCGTACCTGGTGCCGGCGATGCTGATCACGATGCGGCTGGCGGGGATGAGCCAGGGCCGGCGGGTTCCGGCGTTGCGGCGGGCCGGGCGGTAGGGTACCCCCCTCCCCCCCTGTGGCTGCGTTTTCCTTGTAAGTGATGGATACAGAACGGTTAGTGGCAAAGTATCCTGGTGTCAGCGCCTTTTTCTGCTGCAAGTCGATGATTGTGGGTGGCTTAGGTGGCAAAGTACCCCCCCTTGGTGGGACGATTTTCTCCTGTAAGTGGATGGAAAGAAGGTGTTTCGTGGTCGAAGTATACCTAAGGTGTTCAAAACAGGCTGGTTAGCGTTGGAGCATGGCCTTGTGGGGAGGTCAGGGCCGATGAGGGCGGTGGGGTCTAGTTAAAGGATAGTCCTTGGGAGGGGGTAACTATGCCAGGTTGGCGGATGAGAAATCGGCAGTGGGGACGCGGGGTTTGGGCGTTTGGAGGGTGGGGAGGGGGTTGACACGCGGAGTTTGGCTGATTTTTGGGGAATTTTATTTTGACGCTTGCGGGGAGGGGCGGCAAGGGCAAGGGCAAGGGTTTTGACGCAAAGGGCGCAAAGGGGGGCCAAGTTTCGCCACGGCGGCGGCGGGTGTGCCTGGCCGTTCGTGGCGGAAGTGGGTGGGGCGGGGTTAGTGGGTGCGGCGGGTTAGTGGGTGGAGAGGGCGTCGAGGGCCAGGTTGAGGTCGAGGACGTTGACGCGGGGTTCGCCGAGGAGGCCGAACTGGCGCTGGGTGGTGTGGTCGTCGATGAGGTGGGTGAGGGTGGACTCCGAGAGATGGCGGGCGTGGGCGACGCGGGGAACCTGGTAGTAGGCCGCGGCGGGGGAGATGTCGGGGTCGAGGCCGGAGCCGGAGGCGGTGACGAGGTCGACGGGGACGGGGGTCGTTCGCCGATCTTGGTCGGCGGCGACGCTGGCCTGGACGCGGTCGATGAGGGCTTTGCTGGTGGAGGCGAGTTGGAGCCGCCGAGGAGGCGGCGTCGTAGCCGGTGCCGGCGGCGGAGGGACGGCTGTTGAAGTAGTTGTCGCCGGTGAAGGTCTGGCCGATGAGGTGCGAGCCGATGACTTCGCCGTTACGCGTGATGAGCTCTCCGTCGGCTTGCTTGGGGAAGAGCACGTGGTCGATGCCGGTGATGAGGAGGGGGTAGCCGATGCCGAGGATGACCGCGGTGATGAGGGTGTAGAGGACGGAGGTGATGATCGTTTTCTTCATGGTGTGCTCCTTCGGGTGACTCGGTCGTTCTAGAAGCAGATTCCCTGAGGGAATGACAGAAAGAAAGGCAAGTGCTACGCGAGATGGAGGGCGGTGATGAGCATGTCGATGAGCTTGATGCCGATGAAGGGGGCGATGATGCCGCCGACGCCGTAGACGACGAGGTTGCGCTGGAGCAGGGCGGCGGCGGACATGGGGCGGTAGCTGACGCCGCGCAGGGCTAAGCGGGATCAGCGCGACGATGATGAGCGCGTTGAAGATGACCGCCGAGAGGATGGCCGACTCCGGGTTGTGCAGGTGCATGATGTTGAGCGCGTTGAGGACGGGGAAGGCTCCGGCGAACATGGCGGGAATGATGGCGAAGTACTTCGCGATGTCGTTGGAGATGGAGAAGGTGGTCAGCGCGCCACGGGTCATCAGGAGCTGTTTGCCGATGGCGACGATCTCGATGAGCTTGGTGGGGTTGGAGTCGAGGTCGACCATGTTGCCGGCCTCTTTGGCGGCCTGGGTGCCGGAGTTCATGGCAACGCCTACGTCGGCCTGGGCGAGGGCGGGAGCGTCGTTGGTGCCGTCGCCGGTCATGGCGACGAGCTTGCCTTCGGCCTGCTCGCGCTTGATGAGGTCCATCTTGTCCTTGGGCTTGGCTTCGGCGAGGAAGTCGTCGACGCCGGCTTCGCGGGCGATGGCGGCGGCGGTGAGGGGATTGTCGCCGGTGATCATGATGGTGCGAATGCCCATGGCGCGGAGCTGGTCGAAGCGCTCCTTCATGCCGCCCTTGACGACGTCCTTGAGGTGGATGACGCCGAGGGCGCGGCCGTTCTCGGCGACGACGAGAGGCGTGCCGCCGGAGCGGGAGATGGCGTCGACGGATTCGCGGACGAGGTCGGGGAGTTTGGAGCCGTGCTCGATGAGGTAGTCGGAGATGGCGTCGACGGAGCCTTTGCGGATGCTGCGGCCGTCGACTTCGATGCCGGACATGCGGGTCGTGGGCGGAGAAGGGAATGAACTCGGCGTTGAGGTGCGCGAGCTCGCGGCCGCGGAGGCCGTACTGCTGCTTGGCGAGGACGACGATGGAGCGGCCTTCGGGGGTTTCGTCGGCGAGGGAGGAGAGCTGGGCGGCGTCGGCGAGTTGATCGCTGGTGACGCCGGGAGCGGTGACGAACTCGGAGGCCTCGCGGTTGCCGATGGTGATGGTGCCGGTCTTGTCGAGGAGAAGGGTGTTGACGTCGCCGGCGGCTTCGACGGCGCGGCCGGAGGTGGCGAGGACGTTGTGCTGGACTAGGCGGTCCATGCCCGCGATGCCGATGGCGGAGAGCAGGCCGCCGATGGTGGTGGGGATGAGGCAGACGAGCAGCGAGATGAGAACGAAGACGGTTTGCGGCGCGCCGGAGTAGATGGCGTAGGGCTGCAGGGTGACGACGGCGAGCAGGAAGATGATGGTGAGGCCGGCGAGAAGGATGTTGAGGGCGATCTCGTTGGGGGTCTTCTGGCGCTCGGCGCCTTCGACGAGAGCGATCATGCGGTCGAGGAAGGTTTCGCCGGGGTTGGAGGTGATGCGGACGGTGATCTCGTCGGAGAGGACGCGGGTGCCACCGGTGACGGCGGAGCGGTCGCCGCCGGCTTCGCGGATGACGGGGGCGGACTCGCCGGTGATGGCGGATTCGTCGACCGAGGCGACGCCGACGATGACTTCGCCGTCGCCCGGGATCATCTGGCCGGCGATGACGCGGACGACGTCGTCGGCGCGGAGCTGGGAGCTGGGAATCTCTTCGATGGCGCCGGACTTGGAGACCTTGTAGGCGGTGGTTTCGGACTTGGCGAGGCGGAGAGCGTCGGCCTGGGCTTTGCCGCGGCCTTCGGCCATGGCTTCGGCGAAGTTGGCGAAGAGGACGGTGAACCACAGCCAGAGGGTGATCTGGAGATCGAAGCTGAAGTGGCCGTGGTGGGTGAAGAGGTCGTAGACGAGGAGGACGGTGGTCAGGACGCTGCCGACTTCGACGACGAACATGACGGGGTTCTTCATCATGGTCGTCGGGGCGAGCTTGACGAGAGCGTCTGACGAGGCGCGACGAACGATCGCGGGATCAAACAGTGAGCGGCGGCCTTTGGCTTGACTTGCGGTGGACATGGTTTCTCCGAATGCCTAGAAGGTGTGGCCAGCGTGGAGGAGCAGGTGCTCCAGGATGGGGCCGAGGGACAGCGCGGGGAAGAAGGTGAGCGCGCCGACGATGACGATGACCGAGGTGAGCAGGACCGTGAAGAGCGGCGTGGTGACGGGGAAGGTTCCGGCGGTTTCGGGGACGATTTTCTTGCCGGCGAGGTTGCCGGCGATGGCGAGCATGGGGATGATCATCATGAAGCGGCCGAAGAACATCGCGAAGCCGAGCGAGTAGTTGTACCAGTGGGTGTTGGCGCTGAGGCCGGCGAAGGCGGAGCCGTTGTTGCCGGTCGCCGAGGCGTAGGCGTAGAGGATCTCGGAGAGGCCGTGGGGGCCGTGGTTGGTGAGCGCCGAGAGGCCGAGGTTGGGCATGAGGACGGCGACCGCGGCGAAGCCGAGGATGAGGAGCGGGAAGATGAGGAGGTAGAGCATCGCCATCTGGACGTCGTAGGCTTCGATTTTTTTGCCGAGGTACTCGGGGGTTCGACCGACCATGAGGCCGGCGATGAAGACGGAGATGACGACGAAGACGAGCATGCCGTAGAGGCCGGCGCCGACGCCACCGAAGACGATCTCGCCGAGCATGATGTTGGTGAGGGGGACGAGGCCGCCGAGGGGGGTGAAGGAGTCGTGCATGGAGTTGACGGCGCCGCAGCTGGCGTCGGTGGTGACGGTGGCGAAGAGGGCGGAGTTGGCGATGCCGAAGCGGACCTCTTTGCCTTCCATGTTGCCGCCGGACTGGGTGAGCGAGGCGTGCTGGTCGACGTTGTGCATGCAGCGGGTTGGGTTGCGCTTCGGCCCAGTAGCAGACGAAGACGCCGCAGAACCAGAGGATGGTCATGGCGGCGAGCACGGCCCAGCCATGTTTGGGCGAGCCGACCATGGTGCCGAGCGTGACGGTGAGGCCGGCGGGGATGAGGAAGATGGAGAGCATCTGCAGGAAGTTCGAGAGGGGGGTGGGGTTCTCGAAGGGATGCGCGCTGTTGGCGTTGAAGAAGCCGCCACCGTTGGTGCCGAGCATCTTGATGGCTTCCTGCGAAGCGACGGGGCCTTGCGCGATGGTCTGGGTGGTGACGGTGGTGGTGGTCGTCTTGCCGTCGGCGCCGGTGGTGGTGACGGTTTGCGGCTGGACGAGCTTGGCGGTGGTGTAGGGATGGAAGTTCTGGATGACGCCCTGCGAGGTGAGGGCGACGGCGAAGACGATGGAGATGGGGAGAAGGACCCAGAGGGTTCCGCGGGTGAGGTCGACCCAGAAGTTGCCGAGGGTCTTCATCTCGCGACGGGCGATGCCGCGGATGAAGGCGATGGCGAGGGCGAGGCCGACGGCGGCGGACCAGAAGTTATGCGTAGCGAGGCCGAGCATCTGGGTGAGATAGCTCATGGTGGTCTCGGGCGTGTAGGCCTGCCAGTTGGTGTTCGTCGTGAAGGAGATGGCGGTGTTGAAGGCGAGGTCGGGCGCGACGGCGGCGAGATGCTGCGGGTTGAGCGGGAGGAGCTGCTGGAGGCGCTCGATGGCGTAGGTGAGGACGAGGGTGGCGGCGCTGAAGACCAGCATCGCGACGGCGTACTGGGTCCAGCGCATCTCTTCGTCGGGGTCGACGCCGGTGAGGCGATAGAGGAGGCGCTCGCAGGGAACGAGGACGGGATCGAGCCAGGTGCGGCGACGCTCGAAGACGCGCGTCATGTAGCTGCCCATGGGTTTGGCGAGGAGCAGGATGAGCGCGATGAAGAGGGCAATTTGGAGCCAGCCGTTGAGCGACATTAGAACTTCTCCGGACGCAGCAGAGCGTAGACGAGATAGATGAGAAGGAGGGCACAGATGACGAGGAGGATCACGTTTTCGATCATGAGTGGCTTCCTTTGGCGCGGCTGCCTTTCAGGCGGTCGCAGGCGGAGACGTAGAGCAGGGAGAGGGGGAAGAGAACGGCGATGGTGATGAGTGCGATGATGTCTGCCATAGGTGCCTCCCGGGTTGCCGCAGGGGAGCGACAACGAGTGTCGCTCCCCTGTCAAGCGTTACAGATTAGAAGTGCCAGATGAGATCGGCGGCCAAGGTGATGGCCTGGTTTTTGCCGAGGCCGAGGGGGTTGGGGGCTGCACCCTGGGAGACGCCTTCGAGGTTGGAGACGGCGGCGCCGGGGGCGATGTTGAGCGCGGTGAGGCCGTACTTGGCGTAGGCGTGGGTGTAGCTGACCTCGGGACGGAAGGTGATGGTGGAGCCGGCCCAGAAGTCGAAGCCTACCATGTGCTCTTCATACTTGGCGGGAGTGCCGGTGCGCTGGCCGGTGATGTCGTTGACCCACTCGTTGCGGATGTTGAGCGAGGCGGTGCCGTGCCAGAAGCTGTGCTCGACGTAGTTGGTGACGGCGAGCTCGGGAGCGTAGCAGCGGGCGGGCTGGTCGGCGGCGGGGAGGCGAGGATCCTTGCAGACGGCGCCGAAGTTGAGATTGACGGCTCCCTGGCCGGGACGATAGAAGGTGGCCTCGGGCCAGGGGGTGCTGGGGGTGTTGGCGTACTGGATGCCGGTGGCGGGATCGGTGCCGTTGAACCAGTACATGTTGGGCGTGTCTTTTTCGTACTGATACCAGAACTCGGTGTCGGTGTGCCAGGTGGCGTTGATGCGGTGATACCAGGTTTCGTAGTAGGCGGCGAGATTGTTGTAGGCGTACTTGCCGTCGTTGACGCTGTTGGCGCAGGTGTAGAGATCGTTGCCGCCGTTGGACCAGGTGTACTGGGCGCAGAAGTTGCCGGTGAGCTTGGCGTCGGTGGTCCAGGGCATGGTGTCGCAGCCGGCGGAGAGGCCGGCCTGCACGGTCCAGTGATCGTTGATCTTGGCGGTGCCGTTGATGCCGGTCTGGGTGTAGCAGTCGACGGTGTAGAGGATGGAGTGGGAGTAGCTGTAGTTGTTGGGAGCGAGCTGGGCTTCGATGTCGGGCAGAGAGATGTAGCGGCCGACGCGGATGTCGAGGCCCTGCGCGACCTTGGGAACGTAGAACTCCATGTAGAACATGACGGGGTCGAAGCCGTACTGATTGTTCTTGACGAGCAGCTGCTGGCTCAACATGCCGTGAGCGGTGGTGAAGCGATAGTCGGTGCCGTAGAGCAGGGAGAGGCGATAGCCCCAGTCGAAGTGGTCGGTCTGGGTGGTGTTGGGGATGCGATCGAAGTAGAGGGCGGCCTGGTCGAGCTGGATGGTGTTGGCGTACTCGTCGTAGGCGGAGGGGAAGTTGGAGGGGATGCCTTTGCCGGCGTTGGTCTTGTTGTTGGTGGAGCCGTTGGCGCCGACTTCGATCCAGCCGTAGATCTTGCTCTGGCGACTTGTTCTGGTTGATGGCCTGCATGAGCGGGTAGGTTTGGCCGTCGGCGGTGCCGATGGTGGTGGTGCCGCCGATGGGCCAGTCGGCGGAGGGGAAGGGCGGCGAGGTGATGGGCGCGGGGGTTCCGCGGCGGGTCTCGGGGACGGCGCTGGCGGGGGCGTTGCCGGCCCAGTCGGCGACATAGGCGCGGCCGAGGCGATGGAGGAAGCTCTGGTCGAGCGCGGGCGGCGTGGGGGTGGCGGTGCGGCGGGGGCAGCGGGCAGCTGGCTGCGCGCTGGTGGAGGTGGTGGCGGGGTCGGCTGCGTGAGGGGTGTCCGTGGCCTGGGCGCGGAGTGGACGACCGGGGCGAGCACGGAGGTTGCGAGCAGAAGAGAGAGGGTACGTGGATGTGTGATCTGCCGGGAGAGTGAATTGCGTTTAGCGGAATTTCATGAATTCCTAAGCCTCGATAAGTTGAACCGAAGCCAGTAGACCGTGGGGGGGGTAGGAAGTCCGTAGGGAAGTCGTTAAGAAGTTGTAAGTGCGGAGCGCAGGCGATAGCCGACCCAGGGCTCGGATTCGATGTAGCGGGAGCTGTCGGCGGGGTCGAGTTTTTTGCGGAGCTGGGCGATGAGGACGCGAAGGTACTCGGGCTGATCTTCGCCGGCCGATCCCCAGATTTGACGGAGAAGAAACTTGTGGGTGAGGACGCGGTTGGGATTGTTGACGAAGAGCAGGAGGAGATCGAACTCCTTGGGGGTGAGGTGGATGTCGGCGCCGCGGACGCGGACGGTGCGGGAAGAGGTGTCGATGTAGAGGTCGCCGACGGTGACTTCGGCGGGGGCGGGCTCTTCGCGGGCGATCTTGCGGAGGTTGGCGCGGACGCGGGCGAGGAGCTCGGGCATGCTGAAGGGCTTGGTGACGTAGTCGTCGGCGCCTTCGTCGAGTGCGGCGACTTTCATGGTCTCCTGCTCGCGGACGGAGAGGACGATGATGGGGGTTTCGGCGAGGCGGCGGATGGCGCGGGTGAGCTCGATGCCGTCCATCTCGGGCATGGCGAGGTCGGTGATGACGAGGTCGGGAGAGACGGAGGAGAAGAGCTCGAAGGCTTCGAGGCCGTTGTTGGCGACGGTGACTTCGTAGCCGCTGCTTTGGAGGGAGGTGCGGAGGACGCGGGTGATCTGGCGCTCGTCGTCGACGATGAGGATGCGCATGTAGGATCTCCGGGTTAATGTTTAGCGGTCTTCTTGCGTGACGATGTGGAGGTCGACGTGCGGGGCTTCGGACATGAAGCGCTGGATGGCGAAGAAGTAGAGATACTTGCGCAGGCCGTGCAGGGCGGAGCGGCCGAAGATGGCCTGGGTGATGCGATGCTCGCGTGACGTAGGCGGCGGTGGCCGAGGCGATGCGGTTGCCGGTGAGATGGACGACGTGGGCGCCGAGGTTTTCGGCGAACTTGAGACTGGCTTCGAGGGTGCGCTTGCACTCGGGGGACTCGTCCTTTTGAGTTCTGGACGTGGAGGACGTAGAGCTCGCCGTCGAGGCCTTCGGCGAGGCGGGCGCCGCGGGCGATGAGATCGCGGGCCTGGGGGCGGTTGCTGATGCAGACGGCTACCTTTTCGGTGACGGACCAGTGGGGGCCGAGCTGCTTGCGCTTGACGTAGTCGTCGAGGGTGCGGTCGACGGCGCGGGTGACGCGGTGGAGCGCCATCTCGCGGAGGGCGATGAGGTTGCCGCGGCGGAAGAAGTTGGAGAGGGCGCGCTCGGCGCGGTCGACGGGGTAGATGTCGCCGCGGCGCATGCGGGTGACGAGGGCTTCGGGGGTGAGATCGGAGATGACGATTTCGTCAGCGCGGTCGAGGACCCAGTCGGGAACGGTCTCGCGGACGGGGATGCCGGTGAGGCTCTGGATGCGCGGGGTGAGGCTTTCGATGTGCTGGACGTTGATGGTGGAGAGGACGTCGATGTTGGCGTCGAGGATGAGGAAGACGTCTTCGTAGCGCTTGGCGTTGCGGCTGCCGGTGATGTTGCTGTGGGCGAGCTCGTCGATGAGGACGACCTGGGGTTTGCGCTCGAGGATGGCGTCGACGTCCATCTCGTGGAAGAGGGTGCCTTTGTAGTCGAGCTCGCGGGTGGGAACGTGCTCGAGCTTGGCGGCGAGTTCGGCGGTGCCTTTGCGGCCGTGGGTTTCGACGATGCCGACGACGACGTCTTCACCGCGCTGGCGGCGGCGGATGCCTTCCGAGAGCATGCTGAAGGTCTTGCCGACGCCGGGAGCGTAGCCGAGAAAGACCTTGAAACGACCGCGAGTCTTTTCGGGCTCGGCGGACATGAGCCAGTCTTCGGGACTCTTTCTTGGTGTGGAATCGGTCGGCAAGTCGTACTATCTCCTTGTGAACTCGCAGCGGGTAGTTGAAGTTTTCCGGTGGTCGTCAGCAGCAGTGCTGCTGACCGGAATTGTAGCCGTATATCACCTATGGCTGCATGTTAACCCTACGACAGTGGCGTTAACGCTGCTGCTGCTGGTGCTGTTGCTGGCGGCGCGGTGGGGTTTGCGCTATGCGGTGGCGACGTCGATTGTGGCGACGCTCGCGTACAACTTTTATTTTCTGCCGCCGATTGGGACGTTCACGATCGGCGATCCGCAGAACTGGCTGGGGATCTTTGTATTCCTGACGGTGGCGGTGGTGGGCAGCCGGTTAAGCGGAGCGGGCGCGGGAAGAGGCAGAGGATGCGCGACGCCGGCAGCGAGAGCTGGAAGTGCTGTATGGGCTGAGCCGGGAGCTGCTGCAGGCGGAGAATGTGGCGGGGCTGCTGAATGCGATCAGTCCGGCGATCATGCTGGTGACGCGGGCGGACGCGATTGTGCTGTACCTGCTGGATGGCGATCGGCGCTACATGGCGGGAGAGAGCTCGGAGATCCAGATGGACGATATTGGTCTGCGGCAACTGGCGCAGACGCTGCCGGCTGCGGAGATGGTGGGCGTGCAGGCGAGGATTCCGCTGCGGGTGGGGGTGAGGCCGCGCGGGCTGCTGCTGATCGATGGATTGAGCGGGGTGTACGGCTGTCGACGGAGACGCTGGAGGCGATTGGGGGATTGATCTCGGTGTCGATTGACCGGGCGCAGGCGCTCGAGGATGTGACGCGCGGAGAGGCGGCGAAGGAGAGTGAGCGGCTGCGGTCGCTGATGATCGACTCGATTACGCATGAGCTGCGGACGCCGCTGACGGCGATCAAGGCGGCGGCGTCGACGCTGCTGCTGCCGAAGACGCTGGATGCGAGAGGAGCAGCGCGAGCTGCTGACGGTGATCGATGAGGAGAGCGATCGGCTGAACCAGCTGGTGACCGAGGCGGTGGAGATGGCGCAGCTGGATACCCGGGAAGTGCACATGACGTTTGCGCCGACGGCGGTGGGGGCGGTGGTGGAGCAGGCGCTGGCGAACTGCTCGAGCCTGCTGGATGCGCGCGAGGTGAAGGTGAATCTGCCGCCGCTGCCGCTGGTGAAGGCCGATGCGGACTTCATTACGAAGGTGCTGACGAACTTGATTGAGAATGCGGCGAAGTACTCGCCGGCTGGAAGCCCGATCAGTATTTCGGCGGAGCGCAAGGGATGGGATGGTGAGCGTGAGCGTGGCGGATCGCGGGATCGGGATCGACCTGTCGGAACAGAGTTTGATCTTCGAGCGGTTTTATCGGGCGAGCGTTCCGAGCCAGCAGACGTGGGGAACGGGGATGGGACTGGCGATCAGCCGGGCGATCATCGATGCGCACCATGGGACGCTGTCGGTGACGAGCCAGCTGGGCGAGGGGTCGGTGTTCAGCTTTACGCTGCCGGTGGCCGAGGGGTAGGTTGCGGGCATTGGAGGATTGAAAACGCGGCTTCGGGAATAGACTAGAAATGTGAATGCTACTGCGTCGTTGACCAAGTCCCATGAGATTCGAGCGAAGGTCCAGAGCCATGAACGTGTGACGGCCGAGGACGCCCTGTGGTTGTGGAAGCACGCGACCGATGAAGAGATGCGCGAGCTGGCGCAGATGGTGCGGTCGCGCTATGTGAAGCCGAATGCGTGCACGTACATGCTGATGCGGATCATCAACTACACCAATGTTTGCGTTGCCCAGTGCGACTACTGCGCGTTCTACACGCTGCCTGGGGGCGAGGGCGGCTACGTGCTGACGCAGGAGCAGGTGTTCGCGAAGATCGATGAGCTGATCGCGCTGGGCGGGGACCTGGTGGGGTTCAACGGCGGCTTCAATCCGGCGCTGGCGCTGGAGTATTACTGCGATCTGTTTCGCGCAGTGCGGGAGCGCTATGGCGACGCGATGGAGTTTTATGCGCTGACGATTGCGGAGTTCATGTACCTGGCCGATCATGCCAAGCTGGACTATGCGACGACGGCGCGGCGGTTCAAGGACGCGGGTGTGCGCTGGATTACGGGCGGGGGCTCGGAGATTCTGACCGAGGATTTCCGGCGGCGGCACAGCAAGTTCAAGTACACGGTCGCGCAATACTTCGAGGCGCAGCGGGCGATTGTGGAGGCGGGGCTGAACACGTCGGCGACGATGGTGATCGGGTTCGACGAGACGATTGAGGAGCGGATCGAACACCTGGAGCGGACGCGGCAGTTTCAGGATGAAGTGGGTGGGCTGGGAAGCTTTCTGTGCTGGACGTTCAAGCCGTACTTCACGCCGCTGGGGGACAAGCTTGGCCAGATCGAGATCTAGCACGAGCGAGTATCTGCGGCACCTGGCGCTGAGCAGAATTTATCTGGACAACGTGCCGCGGATTCGGACGTCGGTGCTGACGCAGAATGAGCGCGCGCTGGAAGGGCTGCTGTATGGCGCCGATGACTTCGACCTGCCGATTGAAGACGAGGTGACGCAGAAGGCGGGGGCGACGATCAGCCTGCAGTTCGACAAGATCCTGGCGTTTGCGCGCAGCCTGGGATATCTCCCGACGTATCGCAGTGTGGCGAAGGCGCGCACGCAGGCGGTGGCTGCGGAGTAGCGCGGGCTACTGTTTGCGCGGCTTGTGGTTGGGGATCTGGGGCAGATCCTGCAGGACATTTCTGGGAAGGCCGGTGGTCTGGCGAACGATGAGACGGGTGCTGATCTTGCTGGGCGTCTCTGCGGGAGGTCCCGTGGTTTTGAGGCGGGAGAGAAGATTGTCGACGGCCTGGGTGGCGAGGTCGCGGCAGGACATGCGGACGGTGGTGAGGGGTGGGATGGTGTACTCGGCGAGGTGAATGTCGTCGAAGCCGATGAGGGAGAAGTCGTCGGGGACGCGGAGGTTGGCCTCGAAGAGGGCGTGCTGGACGCCGATGGCGGTCATGTCGTTGGAGCACATGATGGCGGTGGGCCAGTCGGGCAGGGCGAGGATCTGGTTCATGGCATCGCGGCCGCCGTCGAGTGCGTGATTGCCTTCGATGAGCCAGTCGGGGTTGGGCTTGAGGCCGGTGGAGTGGAGGCAGCTGAGGAAGGCGGCCTTGCGGCTCTCGGCGGAGCGGCGCGCGAGGGGACCGCTGATGAAGCCGATGTGGCGATGGCCGAGGACGGCGAGATGCTGGACGCCTTCGTAGATGCCGGCGCGGTAGTCGACCGCGAGAACGCTGCTGAGCGGGCGCGAGGGAGCGGGGTCGATGAAGACGAAGGGGATGTTGTCGGCGGCGAAGCGGTCGAGGAGAAAATCTTCGATGCCGAAGGTCATGATGGCGACGCCGTCGACCTGGCGCTCGAGCATGCGGCGGGCGCAGAGCTCCATGGTCTTGGTCTCGTAGTTGGTGGAGCCGATGAGGATCTCGTAGCCGTGGGCGACGGCGATCTGTTCGAACTCCTGGATGAGCTCGGGGAAGAAGGGGTTGGTGATCTCGGAGACGACGAGGCCGAGCAGGCGGCTGCGGCCGGAGACAAGAGCGCGGGCCTGGGTGTTGGGGAAGTAGTTGAGATCGGCGACGGCCTTCCAGACGCGGGCAGCGAGGACGGGGTCGACGGTGGGGACGTGGTTGATGGTGCGGGAGACGGTGGCGATGGAGACACGCGCGAGCGAGGCGACGCCGCGGATGTCGATCTTCGGGGGCGTGGATACGTCGGTGGGCTTGCGCGTTCGTTTCAAGAGATACCCTATGATTGGTGCGACCAGCATACCCGAGAGAGGTGCTGGTGGCGAGATGAAGTTAAGGATTGACGGGAGCGGGTGCTCACAGGTATCGTACCCCACAGAAAACGTTTACACTCGTCATTCTAATCGTTTAAGCGGGTCCCGCGTCGCGAAGGGTGACGCCAGGGCGTCAGGAAAGGTAGAGAGGATCGTATGGCCATTGTGGCAGGCGTGGACTTTGGGACGCTGAGTGTGCGCGTGACGCTGCTGGATAGCGAGCGGGGACGGTTGGGGACGGCGTCGGCGGGATATCCGCTGCATCGGAAGAAGGAGGATCCGGACTTCGCGACGCAATCGCACCAGGATCAGATGCGCGCGCTGGTGGAGGCGGTGCGCGCGGTGGTGCGCGAGAGTGGAGTCGACGCGAGGGAGATTGTGGCGCTGGCGCTGGATACGACGGGGTCGAGTGTGATTCCGGTGGACGCGCAGCTGCAGCCGCTCGATGAGTACATGCTGTGGTGCGATCACCGGGCGCACAAGGAGGCGCAGCAGATTACGGAGCTGGCGCATGCGGTGGGACTGGAGGCGATCGACTGGTGCGGGGGCGTGTACTCGCATGAGTGGGGATTTGCGAAGCTGCTGTATTGGCTAAGAAATAATCCTGAGAAGCGGGAGAGGTTTGCAACGGCGCTCGAACACTGCGACATGGTGGCGGCGACGTTGATTGGAGTGACGGATGCAGCGAAGGCTCCGCGCAGCGTGTGCGCGATGGGGCATAAGTGGATGTGGAATCCGAAGTGGGGAGGGTTGCCGGCGCAGGAGTTTCTGTCCAGGCTGGATCCGTTGTTTGATGGGGTGAGGGAGAAGCTGGGCGGGGAGTATCACTCGTCGGATGTGGTGGCGGGCGGGCTGAGCGAGCACTGGGCGAAGGAGATGGGATTGCCTGCGGGGATACCGATTCCGGTGGGGGCGTTCGACGCGCATTGGGATGCGATTGGCGCGGGATGCAATGAGGGCGACGTGGTGAACGTGGTGGGGACGTCGACGTGCATTATTGCGATGGGCCGCCCTTCGGAAGACGGTAAGACACAGTTGGTGCCGGGGGTCTGTGGCGTGGTGCCGGGGAGCGTGCATCCGCAGTTTACGGGGATTGAGGCGGGGCTGTCGGCGACGGGGGACATCTTTGAGGCGATCGCGCGGAGGGCGGGGACGGATGTGAAGGCGCTGTCGGAAGGGCTCGCGGAGTACAGGCCGGGGCAGACGGGGTTGCTGCGGCTGAGCTGGGATAATGGCGACCGGACGGTGCTGGTGAATCCGGAGCTGGGAGGGATGACGCTGGGGTGGAATTTAGTGCATACGGCGAAGGACGAGCTGTTCGCGGCGATCGAGGGGACGGCGTTTCATACGCGGATCATTCTGGAGCGGATGGCGGAGCATGGGGTGCCGGTGCATCGCGTGATTAATGCGGGAGGGATTCCGCAGAACAATGCGGTGCTGAACCAGGTATACGCGAATGTGCTGGGCAAGCCGGTGCTGGTGCCCGATGGCGTGCCGACGAGTCTGGGGTCGGGGATCTTTGCGCTGGTGGCGGCGGGGGTGTTCAGGACGATTGAAGAGGCGCAGGCGAAGATGTGTCTGCCGTTCAGGACGTATACGCCGGACGCTCGGGCGGTGAGATTGTATGACGAGTTGTTTGCGCTGTATCGGAAGGTCTATTTTGCGTTTGGGTTGAAGAAGAGTGAGGCTGCGTGGATGGGGGATGTGCTGCCGGAGTTGCGGAGGATTGCGGCGGGGGTGCGGCAACAGCAAGGGCTTTGACGCAAAGGGCGCGAAGGGAGCCAAGGTTCGCGACGTGAGAACAGGCAACGGAAGAAGCAGATTCCCGGAGGGAATGACAGAAAGAAAGGCAAGAACCTACGTGAGGAGTTGGCGATGCTATTGAAGAGGTTGAGGGAAGAGGTGTTGGAGGCGAACCTGGAGTTGGTGCGCAAGGGGTTGGTGCTCTATACGTTTGGGAATGCTTCGGGGGTGGACCGGGAGCTGGGGCTGGTGGTGATCAAGCCGTCGGGCGTGGACTATGACGTGTTGAAGGCCGAGGACATGGTGGTGACCGACCTCGAGGGAAAGATTGTGGAGGGGTCGCTGAAGCCGTCGTCGGACCTGGATACGCATACGCTGCTGTATCGGGAGTTTGAGGAGATTGGCGCGGTGGTGCATACGCACTCTGAGTTTGCGACGAGCTTTGCGCAGGCGGGGATGGCGATTCCGGCGTTCGGGACCACGCATGCCGATTACTTTCATGGGCCGGTGCCGGTGAGTCTGCCGCTGAGCGATGAGGCGATTCAGGGAAGGTATGTGCATGAGACGGGGCTGGCGATTGTGGCGCGCTTCAAGGGGATGCCGGCGATTGAGCCGATGGCGGTGCCGGCGTGCCTGGTGGCCGGGCATGCTCCGTTTGTGTGGGGGAGGACGGCGGCCGATGCGGCGCATAATGCGGTGGTGCTCGAGGCGGTGGCGAAGATGGCGTATCGCACGCTGACGTTGAAGGCCAGCGCGGCGGAGGTGTCGCAGGCGCTGCTGGATCGGCATTATCTGCGGAAGCATGGGGCGAATGCTACGTATGGGCAGGGCTGATGGGCGGGGCTGATGGACAAGGTTGGCGCGGGTAGGAAAGAATGATGCGGCGATCGTGTCTCAACGATTCAGGTGTCAAACGATTCAGGTGTCAGGCGATTCAGGTCTCAGGCGATTCAGGTCTCAAGGAGAGGGAATGACGTTCAAGCAGGCAGTGGCGGGAGTTGCGGTGGTGATGCTGGGGTCGGTGGCGCAGGCGGCGGTGACGAAGGCGGATTGGGGGAAGACGGCGGAGGGGACGCCGGTGCAGATCTATACGCTCAGCGACCATGACCTGACGGTGCGGGTGACGACCTATGGCGCGCGCGTGGTGAGTATCGAGGCTCCGGATCGCAAGGGGAAGATGGCCGATGTGGTGCTGGGCTATGACAATGTTGGCGGGTATGAGGCCGACAAGAGCACGTACTTCGGGTCGGTGGTGGGACGCTATGGGAATCGGATTGCGAAGGGCACGTTCACCATCGATGGCAAGACGTATCACGTGCCGGTGAACAACAACGGCAACGCGCTGCATGGCGGCCCGGCGGGGTTCAGCGGGAAGGTATGGACGGGGAAAGAGGTTCCGGATGGCGTGGAGTTGACGCTGGTGAGCCCGGATGGGGATATGGGATTTCCGGGGACATTGACGGCGCATGTGCGCTATACCGTCGAGGGGAAGTCGCTGAAGATTCAGTACAGCGCGACGACGACCAAGCCGACGGTGGTGAATCTCACCAACCACAGCTACTTCAACCTGGCGGGCAATGGGAAGGGAACGATTCTGGACGAGGTGCTGATGATCCCTGCGGATCGGTATACGCCTGTGGACGCGACGCAGATTCCTACGGGGGAGCTGGCGCCGGTGGCGGGCACGCCGTTTGATTTTCGTAAGCCGACGGCGATTGGTGCGCGGATCAACGAGGCCAATGAGCAGTTGAAGATTGGCGGAGGGTATGACCACAACTTCGTGCTGAATGGGGTGGGAGAGATGGTGCACCTGGCGGCGAAGGCCTATGACCCAAGCAGCGGCCGCACGCTGACGGTGACGACCACGCAGCCCGGCGTGCAGTTTTATTCAGGGAACTTTCTGGATGGGACGAAGACTGGGAAGTTTGGCGTGACGTATCAGAAGTATGCGGGGTTCTGCCTGGAGACGCAGCACTTTCCGGATGCGCCGAATCATCCGAAGTTTGCGTCGACGCTGCTGCGGCCGGGAGAGGTAATGCACTCGGAGACAGTGTTTACGTTTGGGGTGCAATAGCGACGGCAAGGGCAAGGGCAATGACGCCAAGAGCGCAAAGGGAGCCACGTTTCGCTATGTACGAACCGGCAACGGCAAAGGAAGAAGCAGATTCCCAAAGGGAATGACAGAAAGAAAGGCAAGGGGAACGGCGAGCGTTAGGCGCGGGCGTGGGTGCGGGCGCGCCAGAGGGCCCCGGCGATGGGGTCGATGACGCCTTCGAGGGTGTGGATCGTGGGGAACTCGGAGCGGACGGCGGCGATGAGGGCGTCGCGGACGGGCTGCACTTTTTCCATGATGGAGCCGGTGAAGGCGAGGCTGGGTAGCGTGGTGCTGCCGGGCGCGTTCACGATGCGGCGAAGGACGATGCGGACGAGATGGGCGAGGTCTTCGCCTTCGCGGCGGAGGACTTCGGCGGCGACGGCATCGCCCTGGTTGGCGCAGCGGAGGATGAGCTCGGTGAGTTGGGAGAAGTCGGGGGAGGGGCGGGAGTTGGCGTACTCGACGAGGAGGTCGATGGAGGCGAGCTGCCAGAAGTCGAGGATGGCGTCGAGCAGGATGGTGGGGCGCTGTTCGTCGCGGGAGAGGAAGGCGGCGCGCAGGCCTTCGCGGCCGATCTTGTTGCCGGAGCCCTGGTCGGCGAGTTCGGGTCCCCAGCCACCGGCGGTGACGAGGGTTCCGTCGGGCATGCGGCCGGCGACGTTGGAGCCGGTGCCAGCCATGGCGAGGACGCCGGTGGCGCCCTGGAAGGCGGCGTCGAGAGCGATCTCGACATCGCCGAGCAGGATGAGGTCGCCGGAGACGCGGGCGGCGAAGGCTTCGCGGAGCCAGTTGGTGACCAGCGGAACGGTCTCGCCGGCGGTGCCGATACAGGTGCGGGTTATTTGCTGGGGACCGACGCCGGTGAGGGTGGTGAGCTCCGTGAGGGCGTGGTCGAGGTTGGCCGCGGCCGTGGAGGCGTCGGTGCGCATGCGCTTGATGGTGGCGGTGCGGACGCGGGCGAGCTCGCTGGTTTCGTCGGCGAGGAGGTAGTCGGTTTTGGTGCCGCCGATGTCGAGGGCAAGGTAGTACGGCATGCTGCTGAAGACTCCGTTCATGCCTGACCGGGTGGACTGGGGAACTCCCAGGTCTCAGAGGCGAGACCTGGGGCACCCGGATTCGTGGGTTACTCGGCCAGGACAGCTTTGGTCAGGTTACGCGGATGGTCGACGTCGATGCCATTGTTGATGGCCATCCAGTACGCGAGAAGCTGCAAGGGAATCGTCTCACAGATGGCGAGGAGAGGTTCGCGCATCTCGTTGACGAAGACGGTGTGGTCGGCGAGGGAGGCTACGGTTTCATCGCCGGTGTTGGCGATGGCGAGGATGCTGGCGTGCTGCTCGCGCATATCGCGCATGAGCTGGAGGACTTTTTCGTAGCGCTGGACGGAGTCGAGATCGGCGTGGTCTACCGTCGCGATCATGACCAGCGGGGTGCCTTCGGCGACCAGGGCGTTGGGGCCGTGCTTGAGCTCGCCGCTGGGATAACCTTCGGCGTGGAGATAGGCGGACTCCTTGAGCTTGAGGGCGCCTTCGCGGGCGATGGGATAGTGGATGCCGCGGCCCAGGAAGAGGAAGTTTTTGGCGGCGCGATACTGGTAGGCGACGCGGTGCATGGCCTCTTCCCAGCCGCGCAGCTGGGACTCGATCTGGGCGGGGAGGGCGGCGACTTCGGCGAGGCGCTGCTGGAGCTCGGCGGCGGCCAGGGTATCGCGCGAGACGGCGGCCATGAGGGCGAGGATGTAGAGGTTGAGCAGCTGCGCGGTGAAGCTCTTGGTGGCGGGGATGGCGCGCTCGCGGCCGGCGATGGTGGGAAAGGAGACGGTGGCCTCGCGCTCCATGGTGGAGTCGTCGACGTTGGTGATGGCGAGGGTCTCGTTGCCGATGGCGTTGGCCTTGCGCAGGGCGGCGAGGGTGTCGGCGGTTTCGCCGGACTGCGAGATGACCATGACGGCGGTGTTGGCGAGGGCCTTCTCGGAGCGGTAGGAGTACTCGCTGGCGTACTCGACGTCGACGGGAATGCCGCTGAGGTCTTCGAGGATGAGCTCGGCGAGCAGGCCGGCGTGGCGGGAGGAGCCGCTGGCGGCGATGACGATCTTGGTGTGGACGCGCTTGAGCCACTCGAGGAGGGGGCCGCATTGGTCGGAGCAGAGCTCGCCGCCGGCTACGTAGCGGTCGACCGTGGCCTGGAGGGTGGCGGGCTGCTCGAAGATCTCACGCAGCATCCAGTGGGCGAAAGGGGCGGGTTTGGGGGATGTGGGCACGGGGGAGCTTTCCTCACTAATTTGATCGTTTCAGCGCTATACGATCAGAATAGGGTACGTTTCGGGAAGCTGCAAGAAAAATATTCTGTAACGAAAGGGTTTGTGGCGATACACTCAGCTAGATTCTGAATCTTATGTCGACCAAGACAGATGTACGCGGCGATCGTATTATGAAGGCCCTGCTCCGGGCCGGGGATATCTCTGTGCAGGAGCTGGTGGAGCAGGTCGGGACGTCGGCACCGAGTATACGGCGGGACCTGGCGCGGCTGGAGAAACGGGGCCTGGTGCTGCGGACACATGGTGGCGCGACGCTGGTGGAACCCCTGCTGTATGAGCCGTTTCGGCATGACACTTCATTCCAGGCTAGAGAGTTGCGGTCGGCGGATGCGAAGCGGCGGATCGGCGTGGCGGCGAGTGAGCTGATTGGCGAGCACGAGACGATTGGGCTGACCGCGGGAACGACGACTACACAGATTGGACGCTCGCTGCGGCATCGGCGAGGGATCTCTGTGATCACCAATGCGGTGAATATCGGGATGGAGCTGTGCAATCAGCCGGCAATTAAAACCATGCTGACCGGGGGGACGCTGGCCTGGGCATGGACGTTTGCGCTGGCGGGGCAGCCGGCCTTGAACTTTCTGCGCGATGTGTATCTGGACAAGGCGTTTATCAGCGTGACGGGGTTCGACCTGGAGCGCGGGATTACGACGCTGGAGTCGGAGGAGGCGGCGGTGGCGCTCGCGATGATCCGGAATGCGAAGAAGGTGATCGTGGTGGCGGACTCGAAGAAGATGGGGACGGTGAGTCCGGCGCTGATCTGCCCGATCTCGGCGATTCATTGCCTGGTGACGGATACGGATCTGCCAAAGGGGATCCATGAGGAGCTGACGGCGCGGGGGATTGAGGTCGTGCTGGCGTAGCCGCGAACCTAGGCCTCCAAGGCGAGACCTGGGCATCCGCTTACTTAGGAGTGGGCGGAGCGACGGGGGCGGGGATGCCGGCCTGGGCTGCGGGCGGCAGGGTGTGGGTGGTGTAGAAGTCCTGGATGAGGGTGTCGATGGCTTCGCCGCGCTTCTCCCAACGCTGCGATTGCAGGTCGTAGCGGATGAGGACGTTGTCGATCCAGTAAGGACGGTTCTCCGCCAGCCAGCTATCGCGATAGAGATTCTTGAGCTGGGCGAAGCCGTCGCGGAGGTCCTGGCAGCGGCCGTTCATGCTGCTGATGGAGTAGAGCAGGTTGGCGGTGGCGGAGTTTTTGGAGCGGTCGTGCTGCTGGGCGTAGGCCTGGGCGTAGGCGTCGCGCATCTCGTCGGAGAGCTGGAACTTAAGGCCGATGAAGTCGATGCGGCGGGCACCGAGCTCCATGGCGCGGAGGGAGTCTTTCTCGCGCAGGGAGGGATCGGAATCGAGCGCGGTTTCGATGAGCTCGATGGCCTGCTCGGCGTGGAGGCGGGCGGAGGGGATGTTGGCGCGAAGCTTGTCGGCTTTGGCGATGCCGGCGGGCGACCAGGGGTCGAGCCAGAAGGTGTCGTCGCTGACGTCGATGAGGTCTTCGGCGGCCATGATCTCGGCCATGGCTTGATTGATGCGGCCACTCGTGTCTCCGTAGAAGATCTTTCCGAAGGAAGCCTCGTAGGGGGCGGCGTCTGCCTTGCCCGATTGCCAGGCGGCGGCGGCGCCGAAGAGGGTGCCGAACCAGTCCTGGTTATAGAGGCCCTCGCCGTCGTCGTTCCAGACGGTCATGAGCTCGCCCGTGCTGCCCAGGCGCTGGCCGGCGGCGACGAAGCCGGAGATGTTGTCGAGCGCGGTTTTTTCGACGGGGAAGACCTGGCGCCAGTTGGCGTCGCCGGGCGCGACCCAGGTCTCGAGGCCCTGCTGCTTGAAGGGCAGGATGTCGTGGTCGTAGCTGTCTTCGTGCCAGTAGATCCAGGGGACGGCGATCATGTCCTTGGGGATGCCGGGGATGGCGGAGGGGTCGGAGTCGCCGATGTCTCCCCAGAAGAGGAGGCGGCGATGGAGGGGAGCGAGGGTGGTGTGGATGGAGTTGAGGAAGTCGGCGTAGACGGGGCCGAGGCCTCGCTGGGCTACCTCGGACTGGCTGCGGCCGGTGCCGAGGTCGCTGGTTTCGTCGGCGCCGATGTGGAGGAAGGGGCTGGGGAAGTCGGCGGCGATCTGGGTGAACCAGCTTTTAATCAGGGGCAATGAGCCGGGCTGGCCGGGCGCGATCACGTTGCCGTGCGGTGTCTCGGCGACGCTGGCGTACTTCTCGTACTCGAGGATGTGGTGGACGTGGCCGAAGGCTTCCTGTTCCGGCACGATCATGATGTGGAGCGGGGTGGCGAAGGCGACGAGCTGGCGAGCTTCGTCGCGCGTGAGGGCACCGCCGGGAGGCGCTGCGAGCGGGTCGGCGGAGTACTCGAGGTTGCTCTCGAAGTAGGGAGAGTAGAGATTGACTTTGTGCGCGGCGAAGACTTCGAGCTGATGCTCCATGAAGGCGAGCGTGGGGAAGGGACCGCGGGAGAGGTCGTCGTCCTCTCCGCGATACTTCATGGAGGGCCAGTCGCGGATGGTGGCGGACCAGACCTGCGGGCCGTCGGTGGTGGATTCGATGAGCTGCTTGAGGGTCTGCGCGCCGTAGAAGACGCCGGCGGAGGTTTGGCCGATGATGGTGACGGCTTCGCCGGAGGAGGTCTTGCGGGAGAGAAGGATGTAGCCTTCGTCGTGCATGGGGGCGTCGAAGGCGAGGTGGCTGGAGGCGAGGAGCTGGCGGGCCTGGGGGCTGTCGGCGCGGAGGAGGCTGATGGCGAGGTCGGTGCCGGCTGCGCTCGCGGAGGTAGAGAGGTGGAGGCCGCTTTGGGTGAGGGCCTGGGTGAGGTTCTGCGCGGCGAAGAGGTCGTCGGGATCAGCGCCGGGAACGGCGACGGAGGCGATGTGCACCGGGACGAGGCCCGCGGCCTGGATCTCCTTGGGCTGGGGAGAGAGGGCGGGGGCGGCGGGTGCGGGAGTTTGCGCGGAGGCGAAGAGGGTGGGAGCGAGGAGAGTGGCGACGACCGCATTCAGGAGAAGACCAGGGGCCTTGAAGGGGGGATGGGGCATGGGGAAGGTTCTCCTCGCGAAAGTGATTGTTTTCTGTTGAAGTGCGCAAAGTTCTGAGCTATCGTGTACTACAAGAACACACAAGGTCTGGTGTGGGCAAGAAGATTTTAGGCTGACGTTCACCGATTTGTGAGCGCCCGGGATGCGTCGTGCAATGCGTATTCCTTTGGAAGCATCTGAACGATGCGTCAGTGAGAGCACCGCGACGCACGCGTATCTAGTTCGGCATAGCGTAGTGGTAGCGGAGTAAGAGACGGCTGGGCTGCATCGGCAGGCAGGGCAGGCTGCGGATCGCGCGAGGCTGATACGTACGAGAAGAATGGAAATCGATGCAGACGACAATTACCGCACGTAGATTGATCACCGACACGGGAGAGATGGAGTATCCGGTGGTCACGGTGGAGGATGGCAGGATCGTTCGCATCGAGGCGGGGGCTGCGAATGGATCGACGGAGACGCTGACCGCTGCGTTCTTCGATATCCACGTGCATGGTGCGCGGTCGTTTGATTTTATGGCGGCCGATCCAAAGGGGATCGCCGAGGTGGGACGGTTCCTGGTGACGCGCGGCGTTGCGCATTATCTGCCGACCACGGTAACGGCGCCGCTGGACTTGACGCTGCGGGCGCTGGAGCACCTGGCGGACGCGATTGAGCATCCTGCGGGAGTTGCGTCGGGCGCGCCGGTGGCGGTTCCGGTGGGGATTCATCTGGAAGGGCCGTTCGTCTCGCATGGCAAGCGCGGCGTGCATCCCGAGGTGAGCTTGCGGGAGCCGAGCGTGGAGTTGTTCGACCGCTTTCAGCAGGCGGCGCGAGGGCACATCCAGCTGATGACGCTGGCTCCGGAGCTGCCGCATGCGCTGGAGCTGATTCAGCATGCGACGGATGCGGGCGTGCGGGTGAGCATGGGGCACAGCGCGGCGACCGCGGAGCAGACGCTGGCGGCGATCGCGGCGGGGGCGAAGAGCTCGACGCACTTGTTCAATGCGATGCGGGCGCTCGATCATCGCGAGCCGGGAATTGTGGGAACGGTTCTGGATCGCGACGATCTCTACGCCGAGGCGATCTGCGATGGCGTGCATGTGCATCCGGCGATCATTCGGATGTGGCTGAAGCTGAAGGGGGAAGAGCGCGGGATCCTGGTGACGGATGGCATGTCGGCTACCGGCGTGCCGGATGGAACGTATACGCTGGGCGACTTTGAGGTGGTGGTGAAGGACGGCGTCTGCCTTTCGGGCACGACGCTGGCCGGCA
This sequence comes from uncultured Acidobacteriaceae bacterium, assembly GCA_963762375.1. Lineage (GTDB taxonomy): Bacteria > Acidobacteriota > Terriglobia > Terriglobales > Acidobacteriaceae > Granulicella. The sequence goes on along the minus strand of CAVXKP010000018.1, from coordinate 288,401 downwards.
GCGTGCTGACGATGGACAAGGCCGTGGCGAACGTGCAGAAGTTTACGGGCACGTCGCTGGGCACGGCGGTGCGGCTGGCTTCGCGCAATCCGGCACGGATGATGGGCATGCCGCAGCTGACGCACATGACGCCGGGAACTCCGGCGAACTTCAATGTGTTCGACGAGGCGGGCGATCATACCGGAACGATCTTTTGCGGGCGGCTGGTGGAGTAGCAGCGCGCAAGGGTTGGAGCAGGAACTGTCGCCGCATCTTGAACATATTTCTTGACATCCTGTGACGTGAAAGATTATCGTCTCGGCTTCGAGATCCTGTCGATGTTGCGTTCCGTCGATGGACTCACCCTCCGGTGATGAGACCCAACCTGGCTGGCCGGCGGTGGTGCGGAAGTGAGCTGGCTGCTTTGCATTGTTCTGTCGGGACGATGACAACGAAGCAGCGCGCTCATGGTGCCGAACGAGGGCGACTGCGCCTTACGTAGCCGGGCAAGGAGGAGCCATGCCCTACGCTTCCAATAACAATGCCGTCCTGATCAGCGGCTGCAAGAACCTGCAGAATCCTTCGGTGCTGGTGCATGTCTCCGAGGCGGTGGCGACGACCGCGGGGACTGGCTGGAGCTTGCAGCTCAACTCGTTTCCACCGGCGGGGCAGTATTGCCAGAAGAGCCAGATTAACTGGCTGCAGTACATCGTGATTGCGCAGGGCGGCAATCTCAGCTACTACATCCAGTACTGGGCGCTCGGAACGTCGACGTGGCCTTCCGGCTACACAGGGCAGACGGGGACGACGCCGTGGCTGCCGTGCTGGGCGCATGACTACGGCACGGCTCCGAACTTCGCCAGCATCACGGCCGACACGCTGCCGGGCGGATCGACGCTGCAGATCCAACTCAACACCAACGATGCGGGCGGCGTGGTCAGCGTGACGTTTACCTACACCGACCCGAGTGGCACAGCGCATCCCGCAACGTGGCCGGCGCCGGTGGTGCATCCGATTGTCGGGTTCGAATTGAACTTTGTCGGACCGCCGGGCAGCAACGCCACCTTTACGCAGGGGCTCACGAACTCGCGCGCGATTATTTACTACAGCGTGTCTTCGGGCCAGCTTTCGGTGCAGAGTGGCGGCCCGGGATCGGCCTGCGGCGAGTACAGCGGAGCGGTGACGGGCGAGCTCTCCAACATGACGTACTCGGATATCAACGATGCGCCGGGCAGCACGGTCACGCAGATTCTGCAGCAACCGGTGCCCTGCGCGATTACGAGCATTGCCCTGACCGATCCGTCGAAGATCACGCCGATGATGCAGATTCGCGACCAGACGGTAACGAAGTATCCTGCCGGGCAATGGCTGATCGACATGCTCAACGACCATTCCGCGGATCTGGCTGTGCTGCTCGCGGCGGATAAGGGAAACCTTGCGCAGACGGCGAACGATCTGCTCACGAAGGCCACGCAGATTGTTAACCAGAAGGGCGTCTTCGATGATGCGACGGTGAACAGTGCGCTGGCACTGCTGGGACAGATGTCCGGCAAGTTTCCACCGTCGATGAACGGAGTGGCCGCGGCGGGCACAACGCTGCTCGAGTCGCTGCGCGGGAAGACGCTGGAAGATGGATTGACGGAGGCCAGCAAGACGATCCTGCCACGCTTCAAAGGGCCGGCGCCGATGGTAGTTGGGTAAGCGTTTCGGAGCGGACGGTGGTGCCGTCGCTGCGACAGGTTGGTTGATCTGCGAGAAAGCCCTCTCGGGTGAGAGGGCTTCTTGCGTGCGGGGTTGGACGGCTGGTTAGCGTTTGGCGGGGATGGCGTCCCAGATGGAGGGATCTTCTTCGCCGAGGACCCAAGCGCAGACGCCTTGCACTCCGGTTTGTTTGGCGAGGTCGAAGCGATCCATGAAGGCTCGCTTGTCGGTGTAGAAGAACCACTCGCGCATCTGGTCGCGATTGATGTAGAACCAGGGAGTGTGGTCGACGTCGTCCCATTGGGTTTTGCCGCCGTAGGTGTCGCGGAGATAGATGGTGTTGGCGTAGGAGATGTAGTCGGCGGTGGGGTGCGGGGTCTTGGTGGCGGTGTCGAGGCCGGGGTCGCCGGTGTACCAGTGGTAGCCGTAGAGGGCGATGCCGAGCGAGAGCTTATTCCTGGGGACGGACTTGAGCGCGTAGTCGAGCTGCTGGTTGGTCCAGACCCAGCCGTCGACGGGGCCGGGCTCGGTCCAGCGCGTGTTCTGATCGTAGGTCATGAGGCAGATGAGGTCGACGGCGTCGGCGAGGGCTTTGAGGTCGTAGCCACCGCGCCACTCCTGGAACATCCAGTTGCTGAAGGCGGTCTCGCCGGGATGGCCGGGAGCTCCGGGACAGACGTCGATCTGCACTTGCAGGTGCTGCTGGTGGAGGGCGTCGGACGACTTTCTTGACCAGCGCGGAGAGACCATCGCGGTCGGTCCACATGACGTCTTCGATGTCGAGGTTGACGCCGTCGTAGCCATTCTCTTTGCACTCGCGGAGGAGGGAGGCGATGAGCGCGTCCTGCGCCTTGGGGTCGTTGAAGAGGGCGTGGGCTTTCTCGTGATTGAAGAGGGCGAAGAGGGGGATGAGGGTGATGTGAGCGTCCTTGGCAGCCTTGAGGACGACGGGCTGCGGCTCGCCACTGACGAAGCCGTTCTGGTCGATCTGATACCAGGTAGGGGAGAGGATGTCGATCTTGTCTTTGTGTGCCATGAACGAGGCGACGGAGGCGGCACCGTTGCTCATCCAGAACTCGGTTTTTTGCGCGTGCGCGGCGATGGTTAGGCCCAGACAGCTTGTTGCGAGGAGAGCGCGAACAACATTCTTCATTGAAACCTCAATAGTTCAAATGTACCGGAAGAGCGTGTGTTTTCGGTTGCGGGATTAAGCGGCAAATGCCACCCCGCGTGGGGTGGCATCTGGGTTAGGGATGGGGTTAGTAGTTGATGCGGAGGGAGAATTCGATCTGACGTCCGGGGTTGGATCCATCGAGCAGACCGAAGAGGCCAACCGTACCCGAGCCGCCGCCGTAGTAGCCGGTGGTACGAACGGCGTTGCAGGCGCCGCACGAGCTGTACTGGCCCCACCAGCTGGCCGGCACGCTGAAGATGGGCGTGTTGGTCAGGTTGATGAACTGTGCCGACAGGGCGACGTTGAGGGCATCGGTGAAGTAGACGGTCTTGGTGAGGTTGAGGTCCGCGGTCTTGAGGCTGGGGCCGCGGAGGGCGCCGGTCTGGCAGTTGCCGAACGTACCGCCAGCGGAGACGTCGGCGACCTCACTGACGGAAGCAGGGTTGAGGTTTGTCTTACCGATGCTTCCGCCGATCTGCACGGTCTGCATGGGTTGATTGGCTGCGACGCCTGACACGCAGTTAGGACGTGGCTCGTAGGAGCCGGTGAGGGTCGATGCCGAGTTGGGATTCTCGTCACCCATGTAGGCGCCGGCGAAGGGGGTGATGCCGAAGCCGGAGTGGAGGGAGGTGTCAGCGGCAACCTTCCAGCCACCGATGACGGCGTTGACGGGACGGCTGACGTTGCTGCCGATCAGCTTGCCGCGGCCGAAGGGCAGGTCATAGACGCCATAGGCGGTGAAGTATTGCGAGACGTCGATGGTGCAGCGGCCATAGTCACCCTTGGGGTTGTACTCGTTCTGGAAGAAGTTCTGCGTGGCTTGCGTCTGCGATTCGCCGGCGCCTTCTTCATCACCGTAGGAGCCGAAGTAACCGAGGGAGTCGGCCAGGCACTTGGACCAGGTGTAGCTGGCCGAGAGATCGAGGCCATGCCACTGCTTGATGGCGAAGGTGGCTTCGAGCGCGTTGTAGCGCGAGATGCCGTCTGAGCCGTTGTACCGCGCCTGGGCCCCTGCATTCACGATGGGCTGCATGTAGGGGCCGGGTGAAACGGTGCCGTTGGAGTTGAGGACCTTCTGGTTGTAGAGGTAGATGTCGGACATGTGGTCGTCCTTGTTGCCGACCCAGCCGATGTTCATGGTTGCGTAGTTGCCGAACTGCTGCTGAACGGCGAGGCTGAACTGCTGATCGACCGCAGGCTGAAGGTTGGGGTTGGTAGCGTGCGCCTGAACGCCAGAGAGGCAATTGGCTGCGAATGCCTGGAGCTGAGCCGGTGTGCAGGCTGCGGAGAACGTTGTGTAGCCTTGATCCAAGGTGGTTACCGGGTAGTTCTGCGTTGCACCGGTGTTATTCAGCTCCTGGTTCTGGATGGTGTTCGGAGGATTCACGACCGCCATGTTATTGACGCCGTTTCCTTCCATGTAGGTGGAGATGTCATAGGCGCCGCGAACGACCATGCGCGGAATGTATCCCGGCTGCCAGGCAAATCCAATGCGAGGCTGGAAGTTATCGATGCCCTTGTAGGTGTTGTAGTTCGTTCCGATCTCCGGAGTGCCGGTAAGCAGATCGAAGTTCACGTTGTTCTGCGGATCCTTATCTCCGCGCGCGGTCGTCAACTCGTACCGCAGGCCGGCGTTGACGGTCAGGCTGGGGACTGGCGTCCAGTTGTCCTGCACAAAGCCGGCGTACAGGCTGTTGCGAAGGTGGAAGTCGATCGGGTTACCCTGCTGTACTTGGTACGGCAGGCCAAGCAGGAAGTCCGCGAAGGCGTTCCCGATGTTGCCGGCGCCAAGCCCGGTGTATTGACCGGTGAAGGTGAACTGGCCGGCTGCGCCATTGCTGCCGGCATAGACGTCGTTCATGATGTAGTGATAGAGCTCGAATCCCGCATGCACCGAGTGGTGACCATGGGTCCAGGTGATGGAGTCTTCCGCTTCGATGGTGGTGTCGTGGAAGATTTCGACGCCATTGGGGCTTCCAACTGTTCCATAGCCAAAGCTCAACTGCGGCAGAATATTTCCCGTTACGCCGGGCAGACCGAACTCCGACGGCAGATTTGCCAGGAATCGAGTTGGTGTACTCCTGATCGTTCGCCGGGAAGATCTGCATACCGGCGCGCACCTCGTTCACAAACGAGGGCGTGAACATGTGATCGTAGTTGACGACGAAGTTCTTCAACGGATACTCGCGGGTTAGATTTGGGGTGAGGACGTTGGTTCCATTGGACGTGGTGTTGATCGTGTACGACTGCGAGTAACGGCCCATGACGTGGTCGTTGGGGCTCGCCTGCCAATCGATCTTCGCATCGCCCTGGTAGCTGTGCACATAGCCGCTGGTGTAGTACGTGGGCTGTTCGAACTGCTGGGCAAAGTAGCGGCGAGGCAATCAGCGCTTTCGCCACGGTGCTGTTGACCGGCACCATGTTGTTTGGGAAGGGCTGCCGGCTTCCGGCTGGAGCGACCTGGCCTGCGTTCGGTCCGCTCAGATACACCGGGCTATACAACTGCAGCGCGGGATTCGAACAGACGCCGGCAGCGGAGAAGGTACCGCCCTGGCTGGTACACAACGCACCCAGGTTGCCGGTCAGGTACGCTGTCGGGATGATGCTGTTGGTCTGCGCGGTTCTAGGCGTGTTGTTAATCTCGGTGGTCTCGTCGGCAAAGAAGAAGAGCTTGTTCTTGATGATGGGTCCACCGATGGAGCCGCCGAAGTTGTTCCATTGCAGGGTGGGACGCGGAAGGGTGCCGGGGCTGTAGAAGCCGTCCATCACCGTTCGCATCCGGAAGCGAGAGGGCAGCATTGGCTTTGTCCTGCCAGGTGTTGGCGTCGAGAACGGTGTTGCGGAAGTACTCGTAGACCGTGCCGTGGAAGTGGTTGGTGCCGGACTTGGTGGTCTCGACGATGACGCCGCCGATGTAGTTGCCGTAGTCGGCGGGAGCATTGCTGGTGATGACGTTGAAGTTGCCGATGGCATCGGGGCTGGGAACGTAGGCGACGTCGTTGTTGTCGGGCTGGTTGATGTCCATGCCGTCGAGGGTGGCGTTGTTGTCCTGCTCGCGGGCTCCGTTGACATAGCCGCGGCCGGTGCCGAAGGTGTTCTGCGAAGACTGGAAGGCGAAGATGTTGGGGCTGACCACGCCGGGGATCAGGAGGGTGAGCTGATTGATGTCGCGCGAGGCCATGGGGAGATTGCCGACCGCGTTGGCGTCGAGGACGGAGCCGACCTCGGTGGAGACAGTCTGGAGCAGGGGAGGAGCAGCGGTCACTTCGACGGTCGCGTTGACTGAGCCGACCTGCATCGTGAAGTTGATCTGGGCGATTTGATTGACTTCAAGGGTGAAGGAGTTGCGAACCTCTTTGTTGAAGCCGGCAGCGTCGACGGTGACGATCACTCTGCCGACGGAGATCTGGGGGAAGTCGTAGATGCCGGCGCTGCCGGTCTTGGTGGTCCAGGTGGTGTTGCGATCGAGGTCGCGCACGGTGACGGTTGCATTTGGAATGGCGGAGCCGCTGGGGTCGACGACGGTTCCGGTGATCGAGCCAGCAGCTTGCTGAGCCCACGCGGGCGAGGCCGCCCCGAACACGAATGTGCCCAAACAGATGGCGAGCATCACCATCAACGAACATAGATTTTTCAGCTTCACTGGGATCTCCTTATGCAAAACAAATTCGCGAACCATATGTGCTCTCTCTTGAAGCCTTTGCTGCGAACCTTGTGCGACACGTCACCCTTGAGTTAATGGGCCGTGAACCAATAACGCTGGTCTAGGGTGGTTCGAACACTATTTTGTTCAAATGGGGCCTAGTTGCTCAAAAGTGTGACGATTTAGTGAAATCTACCTTGTCCCGCCGCCGTTTGCAACAACGAAATTGAGATTGAGTCAAAAAAATCGAGGGAGAGGCTTCGATTTATGTTGTTTGGGGATGATGGGAACAGATTCGTAACCGAATGCGGTCATGTTCGCAAGGAAAAGTGGCGTTTGGAGATGGTTCGGTCGAGCGCGATTGGACGGAGAGCGCTGGCGGGCGGCTGTTCGGGAAGGCTCGATCGGCGGGTGGGTGGGAGCGTGACGCGTAAGCTGATCGATGTGCCGGAGAAGGATGGGAGCGTGGAGATGAACGTCGCTGGACGGGTTGTGCGCGCGGAGAGCCGCAGGGGGATGTCCGTTGCTGGGATCGGACTGATGTTGATGGCGACGGTGCTGGGTGGGCCCGGGAGGATGGTGGGGCAAAATGCTGTCGACGTGAAACCTACGCCGCAGCAGACGGCGTGGCAGGACCTGGAGTTCGGCGTGATCGTTCACTTTGGGCCGAACACCTTCCTGAATCAGGAGTGGGGGGATGGCAGTGCGCGTCCGACGGTGTTCAACCCGAAGCAGTTTGATCCGGACCAGTGGATGAAGGCGATCAAGGCGTCGGGGGCAAAGTATGTGGTGATGGTGGCGAAACACCACGATGGATTCTGCCTATGGCCGACGGGGCAGACGGAGTACAGCGTGAAGTCGAGCCCGTGGAGGAATGGCAAGGGGGATGTGGTGCGAGCGGTCGCGGAGGCTGCGCGGGCGAATGGGTTGAAGTTCGGGATCTATCTTTCGCCGTGGGATCGGCATGAGCCGCGGTACAAGGACTCGGCTGCGTATGACGTGTACTACAACGCGGAGTTGGAGGAGCTGGCGTCGAAATACGGCGACCTGGTCGAGCTGTGGCTGGATGGCGCCGGGAGTGGCGGGCATGTGTACAACTTTCCGAAGATCATCGAGACGCTGAGGACGTATCAGCCGAACACGATTGTGTTTGCGGATGCGGGGTTGTTCGCCTATGGCGATGCGCGCTGGGTGGGCAATGAGGCGGGCACGATCGACTATGAGGATTGGGATGTGCTGGATCGGCATGGAACGTTGCGCTGGCGGCCGGTGGAGGCGGACACGCCGCTGCATGCGTATCACTGGTTCTGGCATCCGCACGATGAGGCGTCGCTGAAGAGCCTGGCTGAGCTGGTGGACGACTATGACCACACGGTGGGGCGCGGTGGGCAATGGATGCTGGGCGTTGCTCCGGATGACCGTGGCCTGCTGCCGGATGCGGACGTTGCGCGGCTGAAGGAGTTGGGCGAGGCGCTGCGCGCGCGCTATGGCTATGCGCAGGACGTGGCGAGGCATCATCTGCCGGCCGATGCGAATGTGGAGCGCGCCCTGGACGGGGATCCGGACACGTTCTGGAGCGCTCCGGCGGGATCGCGCTCGGCTGTGCTGGAGGTGCAGTTCGCCAGGCCTGTGAGGTTCGATCATGCGCTGACGATGGAGTGGCTTACCGATGGGCAGCTGATACAACGGTACGAGATCCAGGCCTGGGTGGATGGGGCGTGGAAGACGCTGGTATCCGATGAGGCGATTGGGCACGAGAAGATCGACCGCTTTGCTCCGGTGACGGCGCAGAGGGTGCGGCTTCATATCCTGAGTAGCTCGGGGGTTGCGCGCATACGGGAGTTCGAGTTGTTCTCGGTGGACGCGGTGGGCGAAGATACAAGGACGAAGTGAGGTGTATGTGAAGAATGTTTGGACGAGGCGGGCGGCGGTGAAGGCGCTCGGTGTTGGGGTTTCTTCTGGATGGATGCTGCGGTTGATGGCGCAGACGGGGGCAGGGCCCGCGGAGATAGCGTCGCGGCGACCGGCGCCAGGGAGCCGCAAGTTTCATAGCGCGGCGGTGGAGCAGACGATTGTCGAGGTGTCGGGGAAGATTGCCGATCCGCGGCTGGCGGCGCTGTTTGCCAACTGCTTTCCGAATCCGCTGGATACGACGGTAGAGGTGGGGCGGTTTGACGGCAAGCCGGATACGGTGGTGATCACGGGCGACATTGCGGCGATGTGGTTGCGCGATGCGTCGGCGCAGGTGTGGCCGTATTTGCCGCTGGCGGCGAAGGATGAGGCGCTGCGGGAGATGCTCGAGGGCGTGATTCGGCGCGAGACGCGGTGCATCCTGATCGATCCGTATGCGAATGCGTTCATGGCGAACCTGGATGCTCCGCCGCTGTCGTGGAGCGTGGACGACAAGACGGAGATGAAGCGCGGTGTGGGCGAGCGCAAGTATGAGCTCGACTCGCTGTGCTACCCGATACGGCTGGCGCATGGGTACTGGAAGCAGACGGGGGACACGCGGCCGTTCGACGCGCAGTGGAAGGATGCGATGAAGCTCGCGGTGGCGACGATGCGGGTGGAGCAGCGCAAGCATGGGCCGGGGCCGTACCGGTTCGAGCGGGCGTCGGGCCACGCCACGGACACGCTGACGCATGATGGCTATGGGAATCCGGTGAAGCCGGTGGGGCTGATCGCGTCGGGGTTTCGGCCGTCGGATGATGCGTGCGTGTATCCGTTCCTGGTGCCGTCGAATCTGTTTGCGGTGACGTCGCTGCGGCAGCTTGCGGAGATGTCGGCAGCCATACTGCATGACGCGGGGTTGGCGAACGACGCGCACGCTCTGGCGAACGAGGTGGCACAGGTGCTGCCGCAGTACGCGGTTGCGCAGAGGCCCGGGGGAGACATCTGGGCGTACGAGGTGGATGGCTTTGGCCATCAACTGCTGATGGATGACGCGAATGTTCCGAGCTTGCTGGGGCTGCCGTATCTCGAGAGCTCGCCCGATGCGGCGTTGTATGAGCGGACGCGGGAGTTTGTGTGGAGCGCGCAGAATCCATGGTTCTTCAAGGGAAGCGCGGGCGAGGGGATTGGCGGACCGCACGAGGGAGCGGATATGATCTGGCCGATGGCGCAGATTGTGTACGCGATGACGGCGGGAACGGGGCCGGGTTCGGGTGAGGAGATTCGGCGCATGCTGAAGATGCTGCAGGGGTCGGCGGCAGGGACCGGGTTCATGCATGAGAGCTATAACAAGAACGATGTGAAGAACTTCACGCGGCCCTGGTTTGCCTGGGCGAACTCGTTGTTTGGCGAGTTGATTGTGGAGCTCGCGGAGACGCGGCCGGAGTTATTGCGATGACGAGAGGGATGGCGTGTGTGGCGCTGGCTGGGGCGCTGGCGGGGGCGCTGGCGGTGCCGTGCGTTGCGCAGATCGCGGGGTCGTCGCCGGGTGCGACGACCCCGCTGCGCGTTGAGGGACGGCAGTTCCTGCTCAAGGGAAAGCCGTTTCAGATTCTTTCGGGAGAGGTGGAGTATGCGCGCGTGCCACGCGCCGACTGGCGTGACCGGCTGCGCAAGGTGAAGGCGATGGGGTTGAACACGGTGACCGTGTACGTCTTCTGGAATCTGCATGAGACGCAGCCGGGGGTGTTCGACTTCAGCGGCCAGAAAGATGTGGCGGAGTTTCTTCGCGAGGCGCAGAAGGAAGGGCTGTATGTGGTGCTGCGGCCGGGGCCGTATGTGTGCGCGGAGTGGGACCTGGGTGGATATCCGGCCTGGTTATTGAAAGACAGCAAGACGGCGGGATCGAACGATGGAAGAGGGGCAGAGCCGGCGGTGTTGCTGCGTAGCTCCCAGGCGGAGTATATGGCGGCGGCGCGGCGGTGGATGATGCGGCTGGGGCAGGAGCTTGCGCCGCTGCAGGCCAGTCGCGGCGGACCGATCATCGCGGTGCAGGTGGAGAACGAGTATGGGTCGTTCAACGTGAAGGAAGACCGGCAGCAGTATTTGAAGCAGGTGTTGCAGATGGTGCGCGATGCGGGCTTTGGCGAGTCGCTGCTGTATACCGCCGATGGGGGCGAGGAGTTGCCGAAGGGATCGATTCCCGGGCTGCTGGCGGCGGTGGATTTCGGCACAGGGGATTTGCCGCATGAGGTTCCGCTGCTGCAGAAGTTTCAGCCGGATGCGCCGACCTTCATCGCGGAGTATTGGGATGGGTGGTTCGATCACTGGGGCGAGAAACACCAGGTGACGAATGCGGCGGTGCAGGAGAAGGAGATTCGCGAGGCGATCGAAAAGGGGTACTCGATCAGCCTGTATATGGTGGAGGGCGGAACGAGTTTTGGGTGGATGAATGGCGCGAATTCGGATGGTGGAAACTATCAGCCGGATGTTTCGAGCTATGACTACGATGCGCCGATCGATGAGGCAGGACGGCCGCGGGCGAAGTACTTTGCGATGCGCTCGATGATGGCGGAGGCGACGCATCGGAAGCTGCCGAAGGTGCCGAAGTCGAAGCCGATGATGACGCTGCCCGCGGTGCAGATGACGGCGTCGCGGTCGCTGTGGACGAATCTGCCGGAGGGGGTGAAGGCGGAGGCGCCGCAGTCGATGGAGGAGCTGGACCAGGCGTATGGATTGCTGCTGTATCGGACGGTGATTGCGAAGGGCGCGGAGGGGCTGCTGCAACTGGATGCGCTGCACAGCTATGCGCGCGTGTATGTGGATGGGCAGTTGCAGGGAGTGATGGATCGGCGGCTGGGGCAGAGGGAGTTGCGCGTTGCGGTGCGGGCGGGGCAGCGGCTGGATCTGCTGGTCGAGAACACGGGACGGATTAATTTCACGACGAGGATTCGCGGGGAGCGGGCGGGGATTCTTGGAGAGGTTCGGTTGGATGGGCAGGTGCTGCGCGGTTGGGAGATGGTTCCGATGCCGCTGGATGAGCCTCCGGCGGATGGGTATGCGCAGCAGGCGTGCGCTGGGCCTTGCTTCTATCGAGGTACGCTGCAGGTGAGTAAGCCGGGCGACACGTATCTGAACACGTCGTCGCTGGGCAAGGGCGTGGTGTGGGTGAACGGCCATCTGCTGGGACGGTTCTGGAAGATTGGGCCGATGGGCAGTTTGTATCTGCCGGGTGCGTGGCTGCATGCCGGTGCGAATGAGGTGGTCGTGATGGATCTGGACGGAGGGCCGCTGCCGTCGCTGAGCGCGGACGATCATCCAACCTATTTGTTGCCGCCTCCTGTGGTGAAGGCTGCGGCGGCGCAGTAGGACAGGCTAGATCTCAACCGGTGGAACGTAGTTGGGCAGGGAATCGAAGCGGGGCTGGCGGATCTTGTAGCCGCTGGTGGAGAAGAAGACCAGGTAGGCGTAGCAGAGCAGCACCATGACGAAGCTGTGCTGGTAGCCGAGCTTGTCGGCGAGGAAGCCTTGCAGGACCGGCACGATGGCTCCGCCGACGACCATGGTGATGAGGATGCCCGAGCCCTGGCTGGTGAACTTGCCCAGGCCCTTGACGGCGAGCGGGAAGATGCAGGGCCACATGACGGAGTTGAACAGGCCGCAGCTCACGATGGCCCACTTGGCGACAGGACCGTGGCCGAAGATGGTGATGAGGACCATGACGGCGGCGACGCTGGCGACGGCGAAGAGCGCGTGCTGTGCTTTGACTTTGAGCAGGGCGACGGAGCCGATGATGCGGCCGGCCATCGCTCCTCCCCAGTAGAAGGAGACGAAGGTGGCGGCGGCCGCGTGGGTGTAGCCTCCCATGGAGGGCTGGCCGAGGAAGTTGATGAGGATGCTGCCGATGGCGACTTCGGAGCCAACCGAGGAGAAGATGGCCAGGGCGCCGAAGCGCAGATGCGAGAAGCTCCAGGCGCTGCCGTCGGCCTTGGTGGTGACGGCCTTCGCGTTGGTTTCCATCAGCGAGGGCAGCGGAACGGCGGCGGTGATGAGCGCGACCAGCAGGGCGAAGCTTCCCAGGATCACGTAGGGCATGCGCACCGAGTGGGCGAGCTGGGCGGTGGTGGCTCCGGCGGCGATGAAGATGAAGATGGCGCCGACGCGCGGTGCGATGGTGGTTGCGGAGGAGTTGAAGATGCCGCAGAGATTGATGCGCCACGCTCCTTTCTCGGGCGGGCCCGAGGACGCTGACGTAGGGATTGATCGCGACTTGCAGCAGCGCGAGGCCGCTGCCGACGACGAAGAGCGCGAAGAGGAAGAGAGGATAGGCGATGGCGATGGAGGCTGGAACGAAGAGGAAGAGCCCGGCAGACATGACACACAGCGCGGCGATGATGCTGGGCTTGTAGCCGATGCGGCCGACGACCCAGCCGCAGGGCAGCGACATGACGAAGTAGGCGCCGAAGAAGCAGAACTGCACCAGGAGGGCGAGGACGTTGGTGAGGTGGAAGAGGTCCTTGAAGTGGGGAACGAGGATGTCGTTGAGCGCGGTGATGAAGCCGATGCTGAAGTAGAGCGCCACCATCAGGACCATGGGCAGGACGTAGCTGCCGGATCCTTCGGTGCGAATGGAGGTGCCTGCGTCTCCAGTGGTTCCAACAGCCATGCGTAGCTCCTGATCAAGAGTGATGCGGTCGAGGGCGTCCCTGGTGGACGCTGTCTTATTCTGATCGTTTGATCCTCAAACGATCAGATAGAGTGACGATACCACAGAGGGCTAGACGGCATCACGGAGGTCTAGACGGCCACGATCCGTACGCCTTGCTGCTCGAATTGCTGGACGACGGCGGGATCGGCGCTGTCGTCGGTGATGATGGTGTGGATCTGGCTGGGGGAGCAGACGCGCATGGCGCTGATCATGCCGAGCTTGCTGGCGTCGGCGACGGCGATGACCTGGCGGGCGTGCTTGATCATCTCGTTGAGAATGAGGGCCTCGTCGGACTCGATGACCGTGATGCCGTGGATCGGATGGATGCCGGTGGCGCCCATGAAGACCTTGTCGAAGAAGAGGCGCTGGAGAGAGTCGAAGGCGGTGGCGCCGACCATGGAGAAGGAGCCGGGCCAGCGGATGTCGCCGCCGGTGAGGGTGACCTTCATGTTGGGCAGGCTGGACATCTCCATGCCGATGTTGACCGCGCTGGTGACGATGTGGATGCCTTCGCGATGGCGCAGGCTGCGGGCAATCTGCGTGGTGGTGGTGCCGGGAGAGAGCGCGACGGTCTCTCCGTCGGCGACCATGGCGGCGGCGGCGAATGCGATGCGGCGCTTCTCGTCGGCGAAGCGCTCCTCGCGGAGAGGGAAGGCGGCATCGAAGCGGAAGGGTTCGTAGCCAAGCTTGCCGGCGACCTCGGCGCCACCGTGGGTGCGATTGACCAGGCCACGCTCCTCGAGCTTGATCAGGTCGCGGCGCACGCTGGCGGTCGAGGTGCCGACGGCCGCTGCGAGTTCCTCAATGCTGCCTTCGCCCTTCTGCAGGAGCAGGTGCAAGATCCGCTTGGCGCGGTCCTGTTTGGTGGATGTCATGGTCGTGCCTCGAAATGCTTTCTAGGACATGCTCCGTCAAGTGTTGTGTTGGGATGATCCTAGCAAAAATTGCAAGATCCTGAAGCGGTCCCAGGAATAATTGCAGATTCTTGATTGTGTTGTGGACGTCGGCGGGCTCGGCCTCGGAGGTCGATGGGATGCGGCGGGACATGCTGCATCGGCAAAGAACCTGGGTCAGGTGATGTGGTGGGTGCGGAGGCGGTGTGGGGGCTCCTCAGCGCTTGCAGCGGGCATATTTAGGGCTTGCAGCGGCTTGGGCGCGAGGCAACCGCGGCACGGCGAGAGAGCATGAAGGGCTGGGGCGGGGGTGAGCTCGGCCGGCGTTAGGTTCTTCGCGGTTACGATCAGAGGCCGGAGGCGTGGATCACCTTCAGGATCTGGCTCAGGATCAAGTCCGGGGCGCAACCCAGGGCGATGACGCCTGCAGCGAGCAGGCCGACGACCAGCTTCATGAGGCCGGAGGAGCGAACTTCCGTCGCTCCCTCCGGCGGATCGGCGACGAAGGCGCTCTTGAGGACGCGCAGGTAGTAGTAGAGCGAGACCGCGCTCATCGCGATGGCAAAGATGATGAGCCACAGCAGCAGCTTGGAGCCGGGGTTGGACGCGAGCAGGGCGGAGAACAGGAGGAACTTCGCGAAGAATCCGGAGAGGGGAGGAATGCCGGCCAGCGAGAGGATGAAGATGAAGAGGCAGGCGGAGAGGAAGGGCGCGCGGCGGCTGAGCCCTGCGAGGCCGGAGATCTTGTCGTTGCCGAGCTGCTTCTCGGTGACGGCGACGATGCCGAAGATGCCGAGCGTGGCGAGGGCGTAGGTTGCGACGTAGTAGAGCAGCGAGGCGAGGCTCTGCTGGGTATGCGCGACGAAGGCGAGCAGCATGTAGCCGGCGTGGGCGACGGCGGAGTAGGCGAGCAGGCGGCGAAGACTGCTCTGGCGTGATGGCGACCAGGTTGCCGAGCAGCATGGAGACGACCGAGACCACGACCAGGACGGGGACCCAGCCGCTTTGGAAGCGGAAGAAGTGGAGGGTGGCGCTGCCTTCCGCGCCGGCAAAGCCCAGCACCAGAATCTGGAAGAAGATGAAGAAGCTGGCGACCTTGGAGCCGGACGCGATGAAGGCTGCGCTGGGGGTGGGTGCGCCCTGGTAGACGTCCGGCGCCCAGAAGTGGAAGGGCGCGGCGGCGATCTTGAAGCCGAAGCCGATGACGGTGGTGACGATGGCCAGGATCAGGAGGGGATTGAGCGGCAGGCCGTGGATGGCGGCGGCGATTTGCAGGAGGTTGGTGGAGTGGGCGAAGCCGTAGAGCAGGCTGAAGCCGAAGAGCATGAAGGCCGCGGACATTCCGCCGAAGAGGAAGTACTTGAGGGCGGCTTCCGAGGAGCGCGGGCTGTGCTTGTCGAAGCCGGCCAGGATGTAGACGGACAGGCTCAGCAGCTCGAGCGAGATGAAGATGACCAGCAGATCCTGCGAGGCGACCAGGAACATCATGCCTGTGGTGGCGAGCAGGATGAGCAGAACGAACTCGCCGACATGATCGGTGAAGGTCGAGTCCGCCGCGAGCAAGAGCGTAAGGAGGGTGATGACCAGCAGCGCGATCTGGACCAGATGCGTGAGCGGGTTGGCGAGGAAGACGCCGCCGAGCACGACGCCTTCCAGGGATCCTGGGAGCAGCTTGAGGATCGCGCCGATGCAGCCGATGGAGGCGATGCCTGCGGCTGCGAGGAAGCGGGTGCGAATCGGCGATCTCCTGAGGAAGAGGAGGTCGGCGGCCAGGGCGACCAGGGCGGTGATGGTGAGGAGGATCTCCGGCCAGGCGAGTTGCAGCAGTTGGGCGTAGTTGGTCACGTTCATTACCAGCCTCCCTTGCGCAGGCCGTCAAAGAGCGGCGAATTCAGGGCTGGATGGATCACATTCAGGAACATCTGCGGGAAGGTTCCGACGACCACACTGGAGACGATGAGAATCCCGGCCCCGAGTTTTTCGGGGAAGGTGATGGGGGGAAGGGGATGGTCGGGCGGCGGGGCGGCGGCCGCAGGAGCTGCTCCGGAGAAGAAGGCCTGCTGCATGGCGCGCCAGATGTAGGCGACGCCGGCGACCAGGCCGATGCCGACAAAGAGGATGAGCGTGGGATAGGAGTGCCAGACGCCGATCAGGATCATGAGCTCGGCGGCGAATCCGCTGAAGCCGGGCAGGCCCATGCTGGCCATGCCCGCGATGACGAAGGTGAAGGCGGCGAAGGGCAGCAGCTTGTTGAGGTGCATCGGCGCCGAGGGCGGGAAGATCGCGGGTGTGGGTGCGGGCGTAGACCATGCGGCCGACGACAGCGAAGAGCAGGCCGGCGAGGATGCCGTGCGAGACCATCTGGACGACGGCGCCCGAGAGGCCGATCTGGTTGAGCGTCATGAGGCCGAGCAGAATGAAGCCCATGTGGCTGATGCTGGAGTAGCCGATGACGAACTTGAAGTCCTTCTGGACCAGGGCGACCAGCGCGCCGTAGAGGATGCCGATGACGGCGAGGACGGCGAAGACGTCGCGCCAGGAGCCGAGGCCGAGGACGTGGAAGCCCCAGGGATCGAGGCCGAGGGGAAAGAGCGTCATCGCCACGCGCAGGCAGCCGTAGGCGCCGAGCTTCATCACGACACCGGCGAGCAGCATGGAGGCGGCGGTGGGTGCGGCAACGTGGCCGGTGGGCGCCCAGGTGTGGAAGGGCCAGAGGCCGGCGAGGATGCCGAAGCCGACGAAGACCAGCGGGAATGCCCACATCTGGAAGTGCGGCGAGTAGTGGAAGCCGGCGAGATCGCCGAGGGACATGCTCTTGGAGCCGGCGGCGACGTAGGCTGCGATGAGGCCGACCAGCACCATGGCGCTGCCGATGAAGGAGTAGAGGACCAGCTTCATGGCGGCGTACTCGCGGCGCGTCGATCCCCAGATGGCGATCAGGAAGTACTTGGGGATGACGACGATCTCGTAGAAGACGAAGAGCAGGAAGAGATCGAAGCTGAGGAAGACGCCGTAGACGGCGCCGATCAGGACCAGGTAGAAGGCGAAGAACTCCTTGATGCGGTGGTCGATGTTCCAGGAGAAGAGGACGCCGCAGAGGCCGATGACGCCGGTGAGCAGGAGCAGGGTGACGCTGATGCCGTCGGCCTTGAGGCTGAACTGGATGCCGAGCGACGGGATCCAGGGGAAGCTGGCGACGGTGAACATCTCGCCGGAGCGGTGCTGGATGAAGGCCGTCGAGCGCGATGGCGAGCGTGGCGAGGGAGACCACCAGCGCAAGGACGCGTGCCCAGGCCGCGCTGCGACTTGGCAGCAGCAGGAGCGCCAGGGCTCCGAGAAAGGATAGGTAGATCGTCCAAGCAAGCATAATCAGAAGGTCCGCAGATGCTAGCGCCATCTGTATGGCGGTGTGGTTGACGACGCCGAGAATCAGCTGGGGATAAAGGCCCAGAACGAACATCAGTCCAATGACCGGAACGAGCGTCAGGCGCTCGCCGAGGGTGAGATCAGGCAGCTGCGCCCACTTGTCTCCGAGCGGACCGGAGAAGACGCGCTGCAGAATGCCGAGGATGAAGATGGCGGTGATCAGCAGGCCGATGACCGAGAGCGACGTCGCCCAGGTGACCAGAGGGAACGAGCCTTTGAAGATCAGGAACTCGCCGATGAAGCCGTTGAGGCCGGGCAGGCCGAGCGACGAGAAGAGGGCGATGCCCATGAGGCCGGTGAAGACGGGAATGACCTTGCGCAGGCCGCCGAAGTCATTGAGGCCGCGCAGGCCGCCGCGAGCGCTTTTCGAGCATGGCGATGAACCAGAAGAGGGTGGCGGCGGTGAGGCCGTGGTTGAACATCTGCAGGAAGACGCCGTTCATGGCGGCAAACTTCTCGGCGGTGAGCGCGGCGTCTCCGCCGGTGAACTTCGCCACCGCAAAGATCGCGAGCAGGCAGTAGCCCAGGTGGTTGATCGAGGAGTAGGCGAAGATGCGCTTGAGGTCCTTCTGCGCCCAGGCCGTGTAGGCGGAGAGGACGACGGTGGCTACCGCCAGCCACAGAAGCGGCGTCAGCACCGCCTGCATCTGCGGGATAGAAGATGGGAAGCAGGATGCGGAGGAAGCCGTAGAGGCCCATCTTGGACATCGCGCCGGTGAGCAGGATGGTGGTGCCGGTCGGGGCTTCCGAGTAGGTCGAGGGCAGCCAGGTATGGAAGGGGAACGAGCGGCACCTTGACGGCGAAGCCGAGGAACGCGCCGAAGAAGATGAGCGAGCGCGACGTGTTCGGGCGTCAGCAGGTGCCAGCCGAGCTTCGCGACGACGGCGGGCATCAGCGTGCCGTTCTGCGCGAGGGTCGCGAGTTCGGTGAAGTCGAAGGTCTTGGTGGCCAGGAAGATGCGCGAGGAACGACAGCAGCATCGCGACGCTGCCGACCATGGTGTAGACCAGGAACTGCATTGCGGCCTTGGCGCTGCCGGAGCCTCCCCAGAGTCTGACCAGGAAGAAGGCGGGGATCAGGCGCGAGCTCCCAGAAGATGAACCAGTGGAAGAAGTTCAGGGCCGTGAAGGTGCCGAAGAGGCAGGTCTGCAGCGCGAGCACCAGCGCGAAGTAGAGCGGAACGCGCTGCTCGATCTGCCAGGAGGCGAGCATGCCGATGGGCACGACGATCGAGGTGAGCAGCAGCATCAGCAGGCCGAGGCCGTCGATGCCGACGCGGTAGTCCACGTTGAGGGACGGGATCCAGGCGTGCAGCTCCTGGAACTGGAAGCCGTCGGCGGCGGAGTTGAAGTTGTGCCAGAGAATCAGGGTGAGCAGCAGCGAGACGAGGCTGAAGGCGAGCGCCGTCCAGCGGACGAGAGACTTGTTGCGGCCGCCGAGGGCGAGCACGACGAGCGCGCCGACGAGCGGCAGTGCGGTCAGGATCGTGAGCCAGGGGAAGGTTGTCATACGCTGGCCTTCCATAGCAGCAGGATCGTGAAGACGATGAGCGCGCCGGCGACGATCTTCAGGTATCCCTGGACGCGGCCGGCCTGCAGCCGCGCGAGCAGCTGGCCGCTGAGCGAGACGCTCTCGCATCCTTCATCAAAGCCGGAGTTGACCACGTGCGTGTCCAAGAAGTTGTCCAAGTGTGCGAATCCAAATACGAGCGAAGTGATGGTCTTGACCGCACCGTTCCAGATCCAGCGGTCGAGCCAGTCGGAGATCGTTGAGAGCAGCGTGTTGAGCCAGATGAAACGTTGCGCCGTAGAACGCGTCGAAGTAGAAGGCGTGGCCCAGCACGGTGAAGGTTGCGGGGGAGAGCTTGCCGACGGCGTCGGGGGCTTCGGCGCTGACGATCGGCTTGCGGCCGTAGAAGCACCAGCCGAGGCCGAGGCCGAGCAGCACGATCACCGAGGAGGACAGCATGACCGGGAGCATGCCGCCTTCCGATGAATGCGCCGAAGTTGACGGCCAGCGGCGAGTCATCGAGGAAGGCCTGGAACCAGGGCCACGCGGGCGTTCCGAAGAAGCCGAGCAGCAGGGCGAAGACGGACGAGAACGACGAGCGGGACGGTCATGACGGCTGGGCTCTCGTGCGGTGGTGCCGGAGCCGTGGTGGTGGCCGGCGGCGTGGGCGTGCGTCGAGTGCGGATCAGAGTGCGAGGCGTCGGTGCTCTCTTCGGTCAGTCGCGAGCTGCCGGCGAAGACGTAGAAGACCTGGCGCGTCATGTAGAAGGCGGTGAGCAGCGCGGCGAACGCTCCCATGTAATACGGCGCCTGCGAGATGTTCCAGTGATGCGCGGCGTGGAGGATCTCGTCCTTGCTCCAGAAGCCGGAGAAGAAGAACGGAAAGCCGCACAGCGCGAGCATGGCGATGGCGTAGGTCGCGAAGGTGACGGGCATCAGCTTGCGGAGGCCGCCCATGCTGGCGGATGTCCTGCTCGCCCGAGCAGCCGTGAATCACCGAGCCGGCGCCGAGGAAGAGCAGCGCCTTGAAGAAGGCGTGGGTGATGAGGTGGAACATGCCGACGGCGACGCCGCCGACGCCGAGGCCCATCATCATGTAGCCCAGCTGCGAGACGGTGGAGTAGGCGAGGATGCGCTTGATGTCGAACTGCGCGACGGCGATGAGCGCGCCGAAGAGCGCGGTGATGGCGCCGATCCAGGTCACGGCCTGCAGGGCGGTGGAGGTGGTGAGGACGCCGGCGAGGCCGTTGTGCGCGGCCATCAGCGGGTAGACGCGGGCGACCAGGAAGACGCCCGCGGCGACCATCGTCGCCGCGTGGATCAGGGCGCTGACCGGGGTGGGGCCTTCCATCGCGTCGGGCAGCCAGACGTGCAGCGGAAACTGGCCGGATTTGCCAACGGCCCCGCAGAAGATCAGAAGGGCGATGCCGGTGGCCACGCAGAGGCCGATCGTGGTGGTCTGCGAGAGGAGGTGGGTGATGGCCGCGGGTTCCAGGCAGCCGGCCCCGTTGTTGTAGAACAGCAGCGTGCCGGTCTGGGAGTAGAGCCAGACGATCCCGAGAAAGAAGGGAAGGTCGCCGATGCGCGTGGTGATGAAGGCTTTCTTGGCGGCCGCGGCGGCGCTCGGCTTGAAGTACCAGAAGCCGATCAGGAGGTAGGAGGTGAGGCCGACGATCTCCCAGCACATGAAGAGCAGCAGCAGGCTGTTGGCGATGATGACGCCCAGCATGGCGCCGGCGAAGAGCGCGAGGAAGCAGAAGAAGCGCGTGAAGTTCTCGTCGTGCTCCATGTAGCCGACGCTGAAGATGAAGATCAGCAGGCCGACGAAGGTGACCATCACCAGCATGACCGCGGTCAGGGGATTGAGCACCCAGCCGAGCGAGAGCCAGTCGTTGCCGAACTGAAACCAGGGGAAGTTGAAGACCTGCTGGGTGGCCTGGCCGGCGCTGCGCAGCACCAGCACGTGGGCGAAGGCGCACAGGGCGAGCAGGAAGGAGATGCCCATCGAGCCGATGGCGAGCGAGGCTGCGATCGCTCGGCCCTTCTGCTTGGTGAGGGCGCTGATCCCTGCGGCGAACAGGGGCAAGGCGGGAATCAGCCAGAGATTTCGTACGATCCAGTTCATGTGCTGCTTAGCCCTTCATCGAGTTCAGCTGGTCTAGATTCGTTGTCCTGGAGTGCCGGTAGACGGCGAGGATGATGCTGAGGCCGACAGCAGCCTCTGCGGCGGCAACACTGATGGAGAAGATCGCGAACATGACGCCGGTCAGGGCTTCGGGGTGCGGACCGTAGCGCCAGAAGGCGATGAAGTTGAGGTTGGCGGCGTTGAGCATCAGCTCAATGCCGATGAGCACGAGGATGGCGTTGCGGCGGGTGAGCGCGCCGGCCAGGCCGATGGAGAAGAGAAACGCGGAGAGCAGCAGGTAGCCGGAGAGCGGGCTCATTGATTCCCCCCGGTGCTGACTCGCCGGATGCTCATCGATGGCGAGGATGCCCGCGCCGATCAGGGCAGCGGTGAGCAGCAGGCCGATGACTTCCAGCGGCAGAACGAAGCGATGCATCAGCGCGTCGCCGACCTGGCTGACCGAGGCGTCCGGCTGCGCGCTGAAGAGCGGTTGGGTCGAGATGCCGGAGGTGATGGCCCAGGCCAGCACCGCGAAGACGGCCACCGCGATCAGCACGCCGGAGATGCGAAAGGAGGTCGGGTCGCTGCGCTTCGGACGGCATCGCGCTGCGGGTCATCATGATGGCGAAGGCGCAGAGGATCGCGACGGCGCCGACGTAGACCAGGATCTGGGTGAACCCGACGAACTGGGCGCCGAGCTGCAGATAGAGCGCTGCCAGTCCGACCAGGCCCAGCGTGAGCGCCAGGACGCAGTGCACCAGATTCTTGCAGAGTCATCGCCGCGGCGGTTCCGAGGATCGTGATGGCGGCGAGCAGCAAAAAGGAAATTGTCATCTTGAAGCGATTCCAACCCTGCTTAGGAAGTTAGGTACAGATGAACATACGGGACCCGACAACCCTGTGATGATCGTCACAGGTCTAGCTGGCGTAGCGATACGTGCGTACGTGAAACCACTTATTGCGTCGGAGGCCGCGGCTCAACAGAACACACGACAGGAGGATCAACAGGCTGACGACTCCCCACCGCGTAAAGCCGGCGGGCATGAAGTGCCAGACTCCGGCACCGACGATGTTGATGAGCGACAAGGGCAGCATAAACTTCCAGGCGAAGTTCATGAGCTGATCCATGCGCAGGCGGGGAAGCGTGCCGCGCACCCAGATGAAGCACAGGATGAGGGTCAGCAGCTTGCCGAAGAACCAGACGTAGGAAGGGATCCAGGTGAGGAACGAAAAGGGAGCCGCCCAGCCGCCCAGGAAGAGCGTGATGGCCATGGCGCTCGAGGCGAACATGCCGAGATATTCGGCGAGGAAGAACAGCGCAAACTTGAAGCCGGAGTATTCGATGAAGTACCCGGCGATAATCTCGGACTCGCCTTCGGGCATATCGAAGGGGCAGCGATTGGCCTCCGCGGTGGCGGCGATCATGAAGATGATGAAGCCGGTGATGCCCCACGGCGTGAAGACGTACCAGTGCGGCCAGATGCCGGTGTAGCCCGCCTGCATGTCCACGATGGAGACGGTAGAGAGCGAGCCGGCCGCCATGATGACGACCACCGAGGCCAGGACCAGCGGCATCTCGTAGCTGATCATCTGGGCGATGGCGCGCATGGCTCCGAGCAGGGAGTACTTGCTGTGGCTCGACCAGCCGGCCATGAAGACCGAGAGCTCGACCATGGAGCCGACCGCGAAGAAGAACAGCACGCCGGCGTTGAGGTTGGCGACCACCATGTTGCGTGCCGATGGGCAGCACCGCGTAGACCAGGAACGACGCGATCACCATCACGACGGGAGCGAGATAGTGCACGAGCTGGTCGGCGGTTTTCGGAACGATGTCTTCCTTGGTGAGCGACTTGACGCCGTCGGCCATGGGCTGCAGGATGCCGAACCAGCCAGTGCGGTTGGGGCCGTAGCGGTTCTGCATGCGGCCCAGGCCCTTGCGCTCGAGCACCGTGGTGATGGCGAAGAGCAGAGGGAAGGCGAGGATGACGGGGACGACCGAGAGGATCGCGGAGGTTACGCGGCTGGAGAGCCCCGGGCACGTAGCCCAGGAGCCAGTGCTTGATGAGTACAAAGATCTGGTCGAGCGTCTCAAACATACGTCCGCACCATCCGCCGTAGAATCTTCACTCCGCTGCTGGCCATCGCGTGGGTCACTTGGTCTCTCCCGCTACGGCGGCTTCGGCCGGAGCCGCTGCAGCCGCCGCTGCCTTGGCCTCCGCGGCCTTGGCATCGGCTGCGGCTTTGGCTTCTGCGGCCGCTTTGGCCTTGGC
The DNA here is from genome assembly GCA_963762375.1 of uncultured Acidobacteriaceae bacterium. Classification (GTDB taxonomy): domain Bacteria; phylum Acidobacteriota; class Terriglobia; order Terriglobales; family Acidobacteriaceae; genus Granulicella. Next base: position 265,082 of record CAVXKP010000018.1, on the reverse strand, counting down.
CGCTGCCGCTGCGCGCTCCGCAGCCAGGGCCGCATCGACGGCGCCAGCTTCGGTGGGGTGAATCTCGTTGTAGTACTCGTTCGACTTCGAGAGCTTGTGCTTGTCCAGGATCAGGCCGCCGAAGCGGTCATCCGAGCTGAGATCGTAGACCACGTCCATCTTGATGGCATCGAACGGGCAGACCTCGACGCAGATCTGGCAGCTCATGCAGACCGAGATGTCGATATCGAAGCGCGAGGGATAGAACTGCGGTTTGCCGACGGCGTCGGGCTTCTTGTCCGCGCTCTTGACGATGTAGATGCACTTGGGCGGGCACTCTTTCTCGCAGATCTGGCAGGAGACGCAGCGCAGTCCGGCCTCGGGATCGGTGCCGTCGTAGACCAGGAAAGGGAAGTCGCGCGTGGCCTCGATCTGGGGCAGGCGCTGCTCGGGATATTGAACCGTTGTCAGGCGATCCTTGTTGACGTAGCTGCCGAAGAAGTTGCGTGCCGTCTCGGCCAGGCCCTTGAGAATACCTTCACCTAGCACGGATAGCCCCCCGATGTGATGTATAGACGCTCATCGGTCCACCTCGCCCAGAACGATGTCGATGCTGCCCAGGATGATGACGATGTCGGCGACGTTGTGGCCCAGGCACATGTCCTCGAGCAGCGTGAGGTTGATGAGGGTGGGCGGGCGGACGCGGTAGCGATAGGGGTTCGGCGAGCCGTCGCTGATCAGGTAGAAGCCGAGCTCGCCCTTGGGGCCCTCGATGCGGCCGTAGGCCTCGCCGGCCTTGGGACGGAAGCCGCGGATCTTGGTGTTGGGATCCATGATGGGGCCGCCGGGAAGGTCGCGGATGGCCTGCTTCAGGATCTCGATCGACTCGCGCATCTCGAGCACGCGCAGCATGTAGCGGTCGTAGACGTCGCCATTCTCGCCCAGCGGAACGCGGAAGGTGAAGCGATCGTAGACGCCGTACTTGTCCACCTTGCGCAGGTCGTAGTCGACGCCCGAGGCGCTGGCCATCGGCCCGCTCAGGCCGGCGTTGATGGCCTGTTCCTTGGTCACGATGCCGACGCCCTGGGTGCGGGCCATCAGGATCTCGTTGGTCTTCAGCAGGCTTTCGAACTCGTCCAGGAAGCGCGGGAAGCCGTCGACGACCTTCTTGGCGCCGTCGAGCCAGCCGGCGGGCAGGTCGCAGCGGCAGCCGCCGAAGCGCATGTAGTTGCACATCATGCGGGCGCCGGTGAGGGCCTCGAAGAGGTCGAGAACCTTTTCGCGCTCGCGGAAGGCGTACATCAGCGGCGTGCCGCTGGCGCCCATGTCCTGCAGCAGGAAGCCGATCAGGCCGGCATGATTCTGCAGCCGGGTCAGCTCGCCGGTGATGACGCGCAGGTACTCGGCGCGCTCCGGAACCTGGATGCCGGCCAGCTTCTCGACCGCGATGGCGTAGGCCCAGTTGTTGGTGATGGAGCAGATGTAGTCCAGGCGGTCGGTGTAGGGCATGCAGCCGAGATAGCTCTCGGTCTCGGCGATCTTCTCGTGATTGCGATGCAGGTAGCCGAAGACCGGCTTGAGCTTGACCACCTTCTCGCCGTCCAGCGTGACGTTCATGCGGAAGACGCCGTGGGTGGAGGGGTGCTGCGGGCCCATGGAGACTTCGAGCAACTCCCCGGCGAGGTGGTCGCTGGAGGGGCTGGCGATGGTGTCGACGCTGCGGTCTAGATTCTCAGCGATTCTCCGCGATCGTCTGCGTCACATGTTGGTCGACAGCGGCTTCGGTCAGGGTGCTCATAGACCTCCCTCCTCGGTGGGGCGGTGCGCCTGGGCTCGCTTCAGCACTTCGTCGTGGGCAGTCGGCTCGTACTCGTAGTCGTCCGGATCGACGTAATCTCGGCGCATGGGAAAGTCTTCAAAGCTCCTCCCACATTAATAGGCGGCGCAGATCGGGGTGACCGTCGAAGAGGATGCCGTAGAGGTCGAAGATCTCGCGCTCCTGAAACTCGGCGCTGCGCCAGATCGGGGTGAGCGAGGGAAGATGCACGTCTTCCGCGCGGTCGACGGTGCGCAGGCGCAGAACCACCGGGCCCTCGCGCTGCTCGATCGAGTACAGGTGGTAGACCGCTTCGAGGTAGCCGCCGGTCTGGGTCTTGACGACCTCGTCCACGTCCTTCTCCACACCGTCCACCAGCTTCTTGACCTTGATCTTGGTGGAGACCTCTTTGAGCGGCCAGTCGATGCCGGTAGCGTTGGAGAGGAAATCGAATCGCGGGGTCGCACCGTCGCGCAGGAAGCTGGCCACGGCAAAGGCGTGCTCGGTGTCCACCAGCAGCGAATGCTGGCCGGACGGGCTGCCATTGGGGATGATCTCCAGGCGGCAGCCGGGAACGTTGGCTTCGATTTGTGACTTAATCTCTTCCAGGTTCATTCTTCCCTGCATTCGAAATGTTGACCAGAGGAACGCTCCAGACCTCACTGTTCTTGGTCGGGACAATGTCGTGGGCGCCAAACTCCGGCACGATGAATTCGCTGGGTAGATCGGCGTTCAGATGGCGCGGCCGGGCGGGACCCGTCAGATACTGCTCGTCGATCTTCTTCTGCAACAGCATGAAGGCATCGATCAGCGCCTCGGGCCGCGGCGGGCAGCCTGGTATATAGACGTCCACGGGAATATAGCGGTCAATTCCCTTGAGCACGTTGTAGCCCTGCTTGAAGGGGCCGCCGGATATCGCACAGGCTCCCATGGAGATCACGTACTTGGGTTCGGGCATCTGGTTATAGAGGCGTACCACCTGCGGGGCCATCTTCTTGGTCACGGTGCCGGCGACGATCATCAGATCGGCCTGGCGCGGCGAGGGGCGGAAGACCTCGGCGCCGAAGCGGGCCAGGTCGTAGCGCGCCATGGTCGTCGCGATCATCTCGATGGCGCAACAGGCGAGACCGAAGTTCAACGGCCAGAGCGAACTTTTCCGGCCCCAGTTGTAGAGTTCCTGAAGAGACGTGGCCACCACACCCTGGCGTCTCAATTCGCTCTTTAGCTGCTCATCCATCCTGAAACCTTCTCACCTCAAAGTTGAATCGGTTTTCCTGAGCAAATCCCAAACTTTATCTAAGTCTACTCCGCGCTACGGCTAGCTCCAGGACAGCACATTCTTCTGGCAGGCCCAGACCAGGCCCCCCACCAGCAGCATGACAAAGACCAGCATCTCGATCGCTTCGCCGACGGTAAAGCCACCGAAGGCGACTGCGAACGGAAGCAGGAATACAGCTTCTACATCAAAGATAAGAAAGACGATGGCGTAGATATAATAACCCGGCTTGAACTTGATCCAGGCATCGCCAACCGACTCCAGACCGCACTCGTAGATCGCGTTCTTGCTCGGCCCGGATTTCTGCGGAGAAAACTTCTTCGCCCACAGCCATGCCAGCGCGAGCGGGCCGACAGCAAAGCCGGCGCCTCCGATCAGCAGCACGATTACCGGTAGATAGATATGGTTGGTCATACGTTCTTTGTACACCAACAGTACCAGACCCCCAAAAACACCCTTGTGACAATCATCACAACCGATCATCGTCCACACGCTCAGAATGGTGATAACGCATGGAGTGTGGGCATTGGACGATCAACAAATAGCGATACTTGACGGAAATGAAGCCGCCGCCAGGGTAGCCTATCGGCTCGCGCAGGTCATCGCGATCTATCCCATCACACCCTCCTCCACCATGGCCGAGTGGGCCGACCAGTGGAAGGAAGAAGGCCGCAAAAACATCTGGGGCACGGTGCCCCTGATCGCCGAGATGGAGAGCGAGGGCGGAGCCGCCGGGGCCATGCACGGAGCCCTGCAGGCAGGGGCATTCAGCACCACCTTCACCGCCTCGCAGGGGCTGCTGTTAATGATCCCCAACTTGTTCAAGATCGCCGGGGAGCTTACCTCGAACGTGATCCACGTAACGGCGCGATCGATTGCCACGCATGCGCTCTCCATCTTCGGCGACCACTCGGACGTGATGGCCTGCCGCTCCACCGGCTACGCCATGCTCGCGTCGAACTCGGTGCAGGAGGCCGGCGACATGGCGCTGATCGCGCACATCGCGACGCTCGCCGCCCGCATCCCCTTCCTGCACTTCTTCGACGGCTTCCGCACCTCGCACGAGATCAACAAGGCCTCTGTGATCTCGGATGAGACCATCGCAGCCTTGCTCGACGAGAGGCTGGTCCGCGCGCACCGCGAGCGTGCGCTCAGCCCCGATAACCCCATCCTGCGCGGGACGGCACAGAATCCCGACGTCTTCTTCCAGGCGCGCGAGGCGAGCAATCCCTTCTACCTGGCGTGCCCAACCATCGTCGAGAACGTCATGGACAACTTCGCTGCCCTCACCGGTCGCGCCTACCATCTATTCGACTACGTGGGTGCACCGGATGCCGAGCGCGTGATCGTCATCATGGGATCGGGCGCTGGCGCAGTCGAAGAGGCCATCAGCCACCTCAACAAACGCGGCGAAACGCTTGGCCTGCTGAAGGTGCGTCTCTACCGGCCGTTTGCCGCGGAGGCGTTCCTCGCAGCCCTTCCTGCGACGGTCAAGTCCATCGCCGTGCTCGACCGCACCAAGGAGCCAGGAGCGCTCGGCGAACCGCTCTACCAGGATGTGGTGACGGCGCTCAGCGAGTCGCTGTTCAGCGCTGCGCCAAAATTCGCGCAGAGTCCGCGCGTGATTGGCGGGCGGTATGGCCTGTCGTCGAAGGAGTTCACGCCGGCCATGGTGAAGGGCGTCTTCGATGAGCTGAAGAAGCCGCAGCCGAAGAACCACTTCACCATCGGCATCGAGGACGACGTCACCCATACCAGCCTGGCCTACGATCCCGCCTTCTCGACCGAAGACCCTCGCACCATTCGTGCGCTGTTCTACGGGCTGGGCTCGGATGGAACGGTGGGCGCGAACAAGAACTCCATCAAGATCATCGGCTCGGGCACATCGAATTACGTGCAGGGCTACTTCGTGTACGACTCGAAGAAGAGCGGCTCGGTGACGACGTCCCATCTGCGCTTCGGTCCCGAGCCCATCCGCTCGACCTACCTGATTACCGAAGCCAACTTCGTCGCCTGCCACAACTTCTCGTTCCTCGAACGCATGGACATTCTCGCCGCCGCAGCTCCGGGCGCGGTGTTCCTGCTGAACTCGCCCTTCGGTCCCGACGAGGTCTGGTCGCATCTGCCGCGCCAGACGCAGGAGACCATCCTCGCGCGCAAGCTGCAGTTCTATGTGATCGACGGCTACAGCGTGGCGCGCGATGCAGGGATGGGCAACCGCATCAACACCATCATGCAGACCTGCTTCTTCGCCATCAGCGGCGTTCTCCCGCGCGACGAGGCCATCCTCCAGATCAAGCAGGCCATCCAGAAGACCTATGGCAAGCGCGGCGACGTGGTGCTGCAGAACTACGCGGCCGTCGACGCGGCACTGGCGCATCTGCATCGCGTGACGCCGCCTGAGCATGTCAGCGCCACCTTCGACATTCTGCCGATGTTCCCGCGCGAGGCGCCGAGCTTCGTCTACAACGTGCTGGGCGAGATGGCCGCCGGCCGCGGCGATCTGCTGCCGGTCAGCGCTCTGCCGCCCGGCGGAACCTTCCCCACGGGCACAGCGCACTGGGAGAAGCGCAACATCGCCCACGAGATTCCGGTGTGGGACGATGACCTGTGCATCCAGTGCGGCAAGTGCGTGCTGGTCTGTCCGCACGCGGTGATTCGCGCCAAGGTATTTGCGACGGAGCTGCTGGATAGCGCTCCAGCGACCTTCAAGACGGCCAAGCCAAAGTGGCGCGGCATGGAAGACGAGCGCTACACGCTGCAGGTCGCGCCGGAGGATTGCACCGGCTGCCACCTGTGCGTGGAGATCTGCCCGGCGGTCAGCAAGAGCGATCCCCAACACAAGGCGCTGCACATGCAGGCGCAGGCGCCGCTGCGCGAGGCCGAGGCGAAGAACTGGAGCTTCTTCGAGGCGCTCCCGTCGGTCGACCGCAATCGCCTGTCGCATGGCCAGGTGAAGGATGTGCAACTGCTCGATCCGCTCTTCGAGTTCTCGGGCGCGTGCGCTGGCTGCGGCGAGACGCCGTACATCAAGCTGCTTACGCAACTCTTCGGCGATCGGCTGTTCATCGCCAACGCGACGGGGTGTTCATCGATCTACGGGGGCAGCCTGCCGACCACGCCGTACACCGTGAACAAGAGCGGGCGCGGGCCCACCTGGTCGAACTCTCTCTTCGAAGACAACGCGGAGTTTGGCCTGGGCATTCGTCTCGCGCTCGACCAGCAGAAGGAGTACGCCGAGGCCCTGGTGCAGCAACTGGCGGCGAGCCTTGGGGATGAGCTGGCGGGGGCCATCCTCTCCGCCGATCAATCCACCGAGGCGGGCATCGAGGCGCAGCGCGAACGCGTGCTGATACTGCGCGGCAAGCTGGCGGCCATCGACTCTCCGCAGGCGCGCACGCTGCTCGCCGTAGCCGACTCGCTGGCGCGCAAGAGCGTGTGGCTGGTGGGCGGCGACGGCTGGGCCTACGACATCGGCTTCGGCGGCCTGGACCACGTGCTGGGCTCGGGTGAGAACGTGAAGGTGCTGGTGCTCGACACCGAGACGTACTCCAATACCGGCGGGCAGATGTCGAAGTCCACGCCGCGCGGCGCGGTGGCCAAGTTTGCCACCGGAGGCAAGCTCACCGGCAAGAAGGACCTCGCGATGGAGGCCGTCAGCTACGGGTCGGTCTACGTGGCGAGAGTCGCGATGGGAGGCAGCGATGCGCAGACCATCAAGGCGTTCCAGGAGGCCGAGGCCTACAACGGTCCGGCGCTGATCATCGCCTACAGCCACTGCATCGCGCACGGCTACGATCTCGCCGACGGCATGCAGCAGCAGAAGAAGGCGGTGCTCTCCGGCTACTGGCCGCTGATGCGCTACAACCCCGTCGCTGCGGGAGCAGGGAAAGAATCCCTTCCAGCTCGACTCCAGGCCGCCGTCGATTCCGCTGAAGGACTACAGCTACAACGAAGCCCGCTACACGATGCTGGCGCGGAGCCATCCGGAGGTTGCAGCGAAGCTGCTCGAGGAGGCGCAGAACGATGTCGATCGCGAGTGGCGGGTGTACTCCGAACGCGCTGCCATTCCCGGCAGTTCCGCGTCGAAGCCAGGTGTCCTATCCAAGGCGGCAGATGAACCTGTCTCGGCACCTGTAGCAGGTGCCGAATGATAATCGCACCAGCCATGCGCCCTCCGGATTGCCTTCGACCTGGCGCGCAGCCTGTCTTGGAGAACCATCGCAAACGTACGATGAAACGCTCGGTTTGGCGTGGTTTCCGGCGGAGAAAGGATCGCCGGGACTTTGGAAATGATTGCGTAAACAGGCTTTCAATCTTGGCTATTTCCAGTTACGCCCAAACTCCCTGGCGTGGCGAATGGTCGCGGGGAGGGACTACAATTCCGGTGAAATAAAGGCTAGGCCGTTCAGCGGCCGCGGGAGTACCTCTCCCCAAATTCAAAGATTCCCTCTGACATTTCTTGCAAGGATGTATCTCGGACATGCAATAGAACTTTATCGACGCACAAAAGATGGAAGGACTTTCAATGGCTACCAGTAATCTCGAAGTGCAGAGCCTGCCGGTCGCAGACTCGCCCGTTCACCCGAAGCGGGTGGTGAATGATTTCTCAATCAATGTCGCGACGGTCAATGGGTCTGGATCGCAGTCGGCGAACAGCATTCTTCTCCGCAGCATCTTCAACATGGGCGTGCCGGTATCGGGCAAGAATCTCTTCCCATCCAACATTGCGGGACTTCCCACGTGGTATCTCATTCGCGCCAGCGCCGATGGCTGGGTGGCGCGCAAGAGCGAGAACGATCTCCTGATCGCGATGAACCTGGAGACGGTGCACGAAGACATTCGCAAGCTGTCCGCAGGCGCGGCCGTCATCTACGACGAGGCGTTCAGCCTCCCCGACCAGCGCGACGATATCATCTATTATCCGGTTCCGTTCGATCGCCTGGTGGCGGCCACGGGCGCGGAGATGAAGGTCCGCAAGCTGATCAAGAACATGGTCTACGTCGGCGTTGCGGCGCAGCTGCTGTCGATCGACCTCAAGGGCCTCGAGGGCATTGTGCGCAAGCAGTTTGCCAAGAAGGTTGCGGTCGCGGACCTCAACTGGAACGCTGTTCAGCTGGGCTACGATTACGCCGCCAGCACGCTCATCAAGCAGGATCCGCTGGTGGTGGAGCCGATGCATGCGACCGAGGGCAAGATCATCATCGACGGCAACTCCGCGTCCGCGATGGGCGCCATGTTTGCCGGCGTGACCGTGGTTGCGTGGTATCCCATCACGCCCTCCACCAGCGTGGTCGAAGACCTGATCAAGTACATGAAGACCTACCGCGTGGAGAAGGATGGCAAGGCAAGCTTCGCCATCGTGCAGGCGGAGGATGAGCTCGCAGCCATCGGCATGGTGCTCGGCGCCGGCTGGGCTGGCGCGCGTTCGATGACGGCAACCTCCGGTCCCGGCATCTCGCTCATGGCGGAGTTCGCCGGCCTCGGCTACTTCGCCGAGATCCCCGGCGTGATCTTCGACGTGCAGCGCACCGGACCCTCCACCGGGCTGCCGACGCGCACGGCGCAGGGAGACATCGGGTTTGTCGCGGGGCTCTCCCACGGCGATACCAAGCACGTGATCCTGCTTCCCGGTACGGTCAAGGAGTGCTTCGAGTTTGGCACCCAGGCCTTCGATCTCGCGGAGCAATTGCAGACGCCGGTCTTCGTGCTCTCGGACCTCGATCTCGGCATGAACAACTGGATGTCCGAGCCGTTTGACTATCCGGAGAAGCCGATCAACCGGGGCAAGATCCTGAACGCGCAGCAGCTGGAAGAAGCCGGCGGCTTCGCGCGCTATCAGGATGTCGATGGCGATGCGATTCCGTATCGCACGCTGCCGGGCACTCCTCATCCGAAGGCGGCGTACTTCACGCGCGGCAGCGGCAAGAATGAGAAGGCGCAATACACCGAGCGGCCGGAAGACTACGAGTACAACATGAATCGCCTGGCGCGGAAGTTTGAGACGGCGAAGACCTACGTGCCGAAGCCTGTCCTCGAAGCGTCCGGCAAGAACAAGATCGGCATCATCGCCTACGGCACCAGCCACGTGGCCGTGGTCGAAAGCCGCGTCCAGCTGCAGAAGGAATCGAAGATCGAGACCGACTACCTGCGCGTCCGCGCCTATCCCTTCACGCGCGAGGTGGAGGAGTTCGTCGCCAGCCACGAGACCATCTATGTGGTCGAACAGAATCGCGACGGCCAGTTGCTGAACCTGATGAAGGTGGATCTCGATCCGTCGCAGGCGACCAAGCTGCACTCCATCGTCTACTTCGGCGGCCTGCCGCTGGACGCCCGCACCGTTACCGAGGCGATTGCCTCATACATTGCAAAGCAAGGAGCACACAAGTAATCATGGCGACCTCACCTGTCAATCCAGCACCAGCCAAGACCAATACCATTGGTCTCGAGATCCTGGACTACCGCGGCGGCAAGTCAACGCTTTGCGCCGGCTGCGGACACAATGCCATCTCCGAGCGCATCGTCGAAGCGTATTACGAGATGGGCGTTCAACCCGAGACGGTGATGAAGATGAGCGGCATTGGCTGCTCCTCCAAGTCGCCGGCCTACTTCATGTCGCGTTCGTTCAGCTTCAACTCGGTGCACGGGCGCATGCCGTCGGTGGCCACCGGAGCGATCCTCGCCAACAAGACCATGCGCTCGATCGGCATCTCGGGCGATGGCGATACGGCCTCGATCGGCGTCGGGCAGTTCGTGCATCTGCTGCGCCGCAACCTGCCGATCATCTACATCATTGAAGACAACGGCGTGTACGGCCTCACCAAGGGACAGTTTTCGGCGACCGCCGACATCGGCTCCAAGCTGAAGACCGGCGTGGTCAACGATATGCCGCCCATCGACGTCTGCGCGCTGGCCATCCAGTTAGGCGCGACCTTCGTCGGCCGCTCGTTCTCGGGCGACAAGAAGCAGCTTTCGGCCATGTTGAAGGCCGCCATCGCGCACAAGGGAACGGTGCTGCTCGACATCATCTCACCCTGCGTCACCTTCAACGATCACGAGGGCTCGACCAAGAGCTACAAGTACATGAAGGAGCATGACGAGCTGGTCAACGAGACCGGCTTCATCGCGCAGTTCGAGGACATCGCGGTCGAGTACGATCACGACACCACGGTCGACGTGGAGCTGCACGACGGCTCGCATCTGCGTCTGCGCAAGCTGCATGAAGATTACACGCCCACCAGCAAGACGGGCGCGGTCAACATGCTGATGGAGGCCCACGCGCAGGGGGACGTTCTCACCGGCGTCTTCTACATCGACACCGAGGAGCTGGACTTCGCCTCTCGGCTGAACATGGTCGACGAGCCGCTGGCCACGCTGCCGGAAGATCGCGTCCGCCCCAGCCGTGAGGTCTTCGCGGAGCTCATGCGCGCGCACGCTTAGCGTAATGTTTTCTTCAGAAGAAATGGCTCTGAGTCGTAAGGGATCAGAGCCACTCTTCTTTAACCGCGGAGTCTAGGATTCGATCCTGGTGAGCGCGGGCTCTTCGCGATGGTGACCGGCCAATCGCGGCAGCAGGATGAGTGCGGCGGCATACAGGACGAAGGATGCGGCAATGGCGAGCAGGTGTCCGTGGCGAACGTCCTCCAGCAGGATCTTGCCGGCGGCAAGAGCGAGGGTCGCGTAGGCCAGCCAGATGAGCTCCTGCCTGCGACGGCGCGATCCACCGGCCGCAAGACAGGAGGGCGACGGCGCAGAGCGTGAGTGTCTGGAGGAACTCGAGCAGCCGCCTGCCGGCAGCGTCGCGCAACGCCGGAACGCGCTCCACGACCAGGACGAACAGCAGCATCGCGAACGCAGCTCCCGTCATCGCAGCAACCGTCGCAGCCACCAGGTTTGGAACCCACGCTCTCCCTTCCTGCGTAGCGGGACGCGCTCCCGAGCGCATAGCAGGCAAGGGCGCACGCGAGCAGGATTCCATCGGCCCAGGAGGAAGCGATTCGGCTGCAATCCGATCAGCAAGCTTTGGTCAAACATCACCAGACCGGAGAAGCCCGCTGCCGCGATGAGATACGCCGCGGACTGAAACTCCAGCGCAGGCTGCAGCGCTCGTGCGCCCACGGTGGTTGCCACGACCGCTGCAGCGCCCAGCGCGACCGCAAGCGCGAGCGGTGACAGAGACAGCGTGCAGCCCAGGACCAGCAGCGCGGCACTCCCGCTGGTATAGGCGCGGAAGTTGCGCGCGGCGGCCTCATTCCGGAAGCCCGCGAAGGCGATCGCATATCCAACCGCGCACAGGACCACGCAGGCGATCCCGACCGCGGTCCGCTGTTGGCCCGCGCTGAACGTCAACGAGCCATAGCTGGCGAACAGAAAGGTAAGGACGATCTGCAGCATCTCGAAGAGCGTGATCCTCCGTCCCCGGACGATGCTCTGGAGTGTGATGCTTGCGAAGTACAGGAAGAAGGGAATTGACGCCAGCGCGATCAGCAGAAGCACGCCGAGGCTGCCATAGCCTGCGCGCGTACCTTCTGGCATGGAGTAGATGTACAGCAGCGAAGCGACGGCAATGTCCGCCGCCACGGCTGCCGGAACGCGTCCGTTGAGCGCATGCCCTGCGCACGCTGCGGCCTCGCTGGCAAGTGCGATGACGAAGAGGGCGCACAGGAACGGTGCCAGCTCCTGGGTCGCGATCATCAGCACCAACGCCGCCAGGATCGACGTCGTATAGCCCACCCAGAAGACAGGTGCGACGGCGCGCCTCCAGGTAAAGGCGAGCGCGGCAATCGCAAATCCCGCCAGCACACCGGCGGTGACCGAAGGCGTGAGGACCTTGAAGCGGACGGTGAGCTCCCAGAGCATGGGCGCAAGAATCAGGGCCGAGGTCAGCGCGTAGGCGAAGCCGGCAAACCTTCGCGCGGCACCCACCCTCGCCGCACCCACCAGCCACATCCCCGCATAGGCAATCGCCAGCACAACGACTGCCAGCTTGGGAAACGTTCCTGCCTCTGCCAGGGCCCGCAGCAGGTAGGCTCCCGCCATACCGAGCACGGCTTTTCCCAGCACGGGAAAGGTTCCACTGGCTCCTGCAGACGACGAGGGAGTGCTGTCGCTGGGAGCTTCGATCGCGAGCGCACGCTGCGCAGCGAGCGGCGCCACCGGACTCGCCTCGAGTGGATGTTCCAGCTGGAAGACCCGCTGCTCCAAAGCCTCCAGCCGCGCGCTCAAGCCTGCGATCACTTCGGGAGGATGATCCATATCTGACACCCAGGAACGAGGCCCGCTTCCAGCAGCCTTTATAGCACGGGCACGGAGACAGCATGGAGATCGTCAAAGGCCGCTTCATGCCAGGGCGGAAGGATCTTCAACAGCACCCACAGGATGCCAAGCGGAAGCAGCGCAAAGAAGGTCGCTACCAGCAGGCCTTCTCGCGTAATCAGGCTCATCTTGTAGGTGGTGTACCCGAGGAAGCTCTTGGAAAACAGTTGACCGCCGATGACCACGTTCCAGCGCATGGACAACACGGCCACCTGCACCAGGCATCCTGACACGGCATAGATCACCTTCCGAATGTGCGCAGGCAGCTTCGTCACCTGAACCAGTCCCAGCAACAGCAGCGGCACCACGGTTCCCACAAAAATCTGCAACACAATCTGCGAAAAATAGAGCTTTGTGTGCACCATGAAGCTGATGGAGCGAAACGACTCATCGGCCTCATAGATGCGATGAATCAGGTCCAGCATCTCCAGGCTGAAGTCGATGATAAAGATGTAGAAGAGATACTTCGCGATGGTATCGACACACGGCATATCGATCGTCCGTCCGCGAGCCCGGGTCGCGAACATATAGATCAGCATCACGGCCGCAATGCCCGAAACCATCGCCGAGAAGATGAAGACCACCGGCATCAGGGGCGAGTTCCACCACGGATTAGCCTTGATCGAGCCGAAGATGAAGCCGACATATCCATGCAGAATGAAGGCGGAGGGAATGCCGATCAGCGTAACAATCCATCCGGCTCGTTCATCGACGGCAAGCGATCCCGGACTGATGTTTGTCGAACCCAGCGACAGAACGCGGTAGAGCAGGCGCGTGAGACCGGTCGTCGATCGGGCCAGCACAATGATGTCGTGCCGATAGTCCAGCCAGATCTCGAAGACCAGGACCGCCATCAGGTACCAAAGGTAGACGTAGCCGAACATGGCCATGGCCGAGGTGGCATGCGGCGTAAAGTACATCTCGAACGAGCGTTCCGGATGGCCGAGGTGAAGCTGCAGGGGAAGCGGCGCCACGATCAGGAAGGCCAGCGCGGTCAGCAGCGCCAGCCGATACGTCGGCGCCACGGCCTCCACATGGAAGATGCGCACCAGCGATGCGAGGATGAAGGCGCCGGCAACCAGCCCCGTGATGTACGGGTACAGAACGATCAGCACGCTCCAGTACAGATTGATCTCGTTCGGATACATGTAGCCATTCACACCGTTCATAGCGTTCCTCGCCTCCTCTTCGCAGCCGATCGTTCCGGAATTTCTACCGCACCGATCCATCCAAACCGTTGTAGAAGGCCTTCGCCCCCGTGGCCATCTGCGGCTTCAGCACCTGCACGTTGTGCGTCTTCAGAAAGGCATGGATGGGGTCCTTCGGATCTTTCAGGTCAACCAGCTGACGCGCGCCCGTGGGGCAGCTCTCGCAGCAAGCCGTGGTCAGCCCTTTGGTGATCCGGTGATAGCACAGCGTGCACTTGTCGGCGACCTTCTTCTCGGGATGAATATAGCGGCAGCCATACGGACAGGCCTGCACGCAGTACGCGCATCCCAGGCAGTAGCTCTGGTCCACAAGCACCACGCCATCCGGCGTCACGAACGTCGCGCCCACCGGGCACACCTGCGTGCACGGCGAGTCCGCGCAGTGGTTGCACATCTTCGGCACGAAGAAATACTTCCCATTGTCTTCATCCTTCGCGGCAGGGAAGCCTTCCTTGCCGCCATCGGGCGAGATGACCTCCGGATTGGTCATATCCCAGTCCGTCACCAGGTAGCGCTCCACCCAGGTGCGAAAATATCCATCCGGCACATCGTTCTCCGCCTGGCACGCGCGCACGCAGTTGCCGCAGCCAATGCACTTGGGGATATCGATCAGCATCCCCCACCAATGGTCCGTCTTCGTATAGTTGGGCGAATCCTCTGGCGTCCCTGCAAGCACATGCTGCCAGGCGATGGCCGCGGCCGGAAGCATCACGAGAAAATGGCGTCGATTGAGATTCACTGCGCACCTCCAGCGGTGATGGCCGGGCTGTGGGGATGATGGCATGTCTCGCACGGGACGCCGCCGGAGTGCTCCTCCGCTGCCACCTGGGGAAAGTTCTTTGGCTTGGCGGCGCTGGCTCCATGACAGCGAACGCACAACAGCGCGGTATCGAGTTTCGCGGGTTGGATGGATCCCGGATCGTCCGCGTGCTTGGCCTGCGGACCGTGACAGGCCTCGCAGTGAACACCTTGATGGACGCCGGCCTTCTTCATCTCCGCAACGTCGCTGTGGCAGCTCTCGCACGCCGCCTGTCCCGCAAAGTGAACCGGCCTGGCCGCGATGTCGGTCATGGCTGCTCCGCGGTAGTGGCCATATTCGCCAAAGCTCTTTGGCACCACAAACTGACGAACCACCAGGAAGACGACAAACGCAAGCACGAACAGAAAGGCAAACCGGAAGAGATGACCTGAATCCTTGAAGTGCCTCATCGCGCGATATCCCTTCTGACCTCAACCGCAGGGAATCGGCTGCCAGCGTCGTCTGGCGTGCAGATTCGATGTGGCTCTATTGATAGCCAGTGGAGATACGAAGATATGTGCGCTACATCACACGAGGTCGCAATTCGTGAGGTTGGTACGCTTGCCGGTGGGCTCGAATCATCCCGATGACCGCGCGTCGCCCTCACTACCTCGCTGGGCCGGCTATCCCTATTTCGGCGCTTGAGCCGCGAGGCAGGAGAAGAGTTCAGGGCTGGTGAGGCCGAGATCGTGCGCGATCCCCGCCGTCTCTGGCCGGGTAAAGCCAAGCCTGCAGAATAATGTGAGGTCGTCGGAGATCGCGCTGCTCAGCGGCGCGTTGCGCCACTGGACATCCTTGATCTTCAGTAAACGGCCTTCGCTTCCTCGGGATGGCCGCTCAGCAGGAGACCGCTGCCCTCGTTCTCCTCGATCCAGGCCTGCGAAGGATCGAGCTGCAAGCCAGCCTTCGCAGCTTCGACCCCTTGTTCGAAGTTGCCCGCCTCCTCCTGTCCGAAGGACAGGTTGCCGTAGGCGGACACAAGATCGTCTTTCACGCTGTCGTAGGCCTTGGGATCGAGCGCGGACAGCCTCTTCACCGCATCGAGCCGATACGGTACCGCCTGCGCATAGTGCTTGGTCGCTTCGGCGATCGACGCTCTGTCCGCGTCCACCACCGTCGCGAACTCCCGCACCTGGAGGGTTCCGGCGGTTCCTGTCGACAGCAGTTGCGTAAAGGCATCGAGCAGACTCTCCGCCTGGTCATAGCGCTGGTTCTGCGTCAGCGCATTGATTCCATTTTCGTAGACCGTGTACAAGCCGGTGTGCGCCTCGGTCGCCGTCGATAACTGGATCGCTTTCTGCGTGTCGGCGATCCCCGCATCCACCTGACCGGCAAAGATCTCATCCCAGGAGAGAAGGCTGTAGGCAAAGAGCAGGTCCGAGCGCTGGTCGTCATAATCCTCCGGCTTGAGCGCGGAAAAGACCTGCACGGCCTCCTTGCGATACACGATCCCCTGGGCCCATTGCTTTCTTGTCTCCTCGATGACCGCAGCGTCGCGGAAGGCGCCGGCGAGTTCGCGAGCTCGTTGAATACTCTTCGGACCGCTCAAGAACCACTGAACATGCTGTTGGATCATCTTTTGCGCTTCGTCATAGTGCTTGTTCAGACTCAACGCCTTCACCACGTTGTCATAGCTATCCGCCAGGCCGGGATTCCCATCCGTTTGATTGGACAGACTGATCGCCTTTTGCGCGTGCGTCTACACCCTTGTCCACGTTACCCGCGAAGATCTCGGCCCAGGATAGAAGGCTGTACGCGTAGACGAGGTCGGAACGTTGATCGGCATACGCATCCGGCTTCATCCCTCGCAGCAGATCGACGACGTGCTCGCGATACACGATCGCCTGCGTCCAATGATCTCTTGCCTCCTCCACGGAAGCGAAATCGCGATAGGCCTGCGCCAGGTCCTTATCTCGCTGCGTGCTCTCACCACTATCCATGAGCGATTGGATACGTGGACCGAGAAGCGCAAGAGCCTCATCATATTTCTTGTCCCTCACCAGCACGACCTTCAGATCGGTGTAGATCTCCGTGATCTTGGCCTGGTTATCCTGCTGCCTGGCGAGTGTCAGTGTCTGTTGATACCACTGGATCGCATCATCATCCTTGGTGTTCAGGTCCTTCTCCGAATCGGCAACCCTCTGCGCGCGATACAGCGTCTCGCCGCCATAGTACGGCTTCTCCTTGGGCGCCAACTCCGATGCGCGCTTCTCTTCATTGAACGCTGCGATGAGCGGTGCAATGGCGTCCGCACTCTTTCCTGCATTCTGAAGATAGAGGGCGTACCAGTTATCGGCTTCGCCCAGAATATCCCAATCGTAATAATCCCAGGCACTCATCTTCGCCTGCTGCGCGCGCAGGTCGCCGAGGATCTTCAGGCCCTTGTCCGCAGTGGATTGTGCCGAATCGTCATGGATATAGCTGAGCAGATACGCGAACGCCAGGTACACTCGGGCCAGCTCGATCTGCGTGACATCCTTATTGCTCTCGTCTTTGAACAGGGGAAGATTGAGCGCGATATCCAAATCGTCCGATATCTGTCTCCGGACGGCCTCCGCACTGGCATGGCGGTCGGCAGCAGAGGCCGCGGCGCGCACCGGGATCATCGTGAGCGAGTCGGTCACGTCGACGTCCTGCGGCTCCGACTGGTGAGCTTCCTTCGCCAGGTCGAGACACTGCGAGGGATCCATCAGGAAATGCTCATACAGCAGGCGGACTTGATCCTTGCCATCATTATCTTTTTCCTTTCCCGCCGCATCGTCGAACGCGTTATAGATGCTCACGCAATGGCGCAGGACGTCGCCGCTGAGGCCTGTGAGTTTTTTCTGCATGCCGACAGCCTGGTCTTTGCTGTCCAGCGCCTCCCGTTCGCTCGCCTTGGCACGCAGGGTGCTTTGCTGCGCCTGTTTCGCGCTGTCCTCCGCCTTGGCCTCATTGAGTGAAGCCTGGTGCGCCTCCTCGAGCGCTCGCGAGTTTGCCTGGATGGCCTGCTCGGCACGATCTTCCGCCATCTGCTTGCTCTGCTCGGCGGCCTTCTGACTTTGCGCTGCGCGCTCCGCATTCCTCTTCGCGTGGACGCTCTCGACCGCGCCCCACACCACTACGCCCGCCAGCAGCAGGCAGATCAATGCAGCCGCGGCCACCATCTTCTGCAGGAAGCGGGTTCGCTTCAGCGCCTCCTGCTCGGCCTCTTTTGCACGCTGCAGCGCCTCGCGTTCCTGCTGCTTCGCGGCCTCGTGTTGTTGCTCCTTCTTCCACTCGTCGCGGCTGTGCTTCACCGGTTCGGCGAGCACGTCGTGGGTCAGTTCCAGGCGCGGAACGCCACGATGGTCCTCGATCTGCAGCAGTCGCAGCCGTACCAGGTCGTCAATGCAGGAGGGCTTGGCTCCCGCGCGTTCCAGGCATGCCCGGGCCTCGGCCAGATCGATGTTGTCGCGGTAGCCGGCGCTGGTGAGCAGCCGGTCTTCGATCAGGCGGCGCACCGCGGGATGCATATCGGCGATGCACTTCTTGTAGAAGTCCTCGATGATGGTGACGCCCTGCGAGAGCACCAGGGCGCGCGTGATCTTCGCCATGCCCGGGCGTCTTGAGGCGCTCCTCGTTCAGCTGGCTGCAGAACAGGCTGAGGATCGCTGGAGCGACTTCCAGTTGCTTCAGCGGAAGCGCATCGACAGTCCGTACATTGCCCTCGGCGGAGTCCGTATGCGCGCCGGCGACGAAGCGCACAATCGACTCCGCCACATCTTCGGCCACCAGGTCGGGGCTGGGGTCGACGACCACCGAGAGCGCCTGCTCCCCGGTCATCTCCGTCAGCCGCATGCGGTTGTCGATGTACACCAGCGACGGCATCGAGTCGCGCAGCGCTTCGAGGTTGGCGAGATAATCCTCGCGCAGCGTAATCAGGATGCGGCAGCCGGGAGCCTCGAGATCGTAGCGCTTCGCCAGGTCGCGATCGTCGGTAAGTTTCTTGGTGAGGGCCGCTGGCGTCCGGTTCTCGATCATCTCCGCGAGCCCCGGCAGGAACTCGTTGACCAGGCGCGACGAGAACTCCTTGCGCGCGCCGAGCGTAAAACACTCCTCGAACTGGTCGAAGATCAGAACCGGCATCACAACGTTGCCCTCATCATTGATGAGATTGCCGCCGCGACGGTGCAGATACTCCCACACCGATTCGTCCGCTTGCGGCAGAGCGACCTCCGCAAAGTTGGCCAGCTCGATCGCCGACTCCAGCGCCGTCCGCAACTGCGCATCGAAGGGCGCAGCGTGGTCCTCGTAACTCAGCCGGACATAGACGGGAAGATAGTCGGCCGCGCGCAACTGCGGAAATAAACCGGCCTGCAGCAGGGAAGTCTTGCCCAGGCCCGACTTGCCGAACAGCACGGTCATGCCGTCGCGCTTCACGCAGCTGAACAGCTCGTGCGACTCCTGCTCGCGCCCGTAGAAGAACTCATGCTGCTTCTCGGTGAAGGCGGTCAGGCCCGGCCAGGGATTCTGTGCAGTCCAGGCGCAGCTCCTCCGACAGTGCGTGAAAATCGGCGGCGCCGCTCATCGCGGTTGCCCTCCCATGCTGGGCGCAGCGCGCGAGGACTCTCGCAGCGATGCAATCAGCTCAGGCGTCGGCACGCCGAGTGGGCAGTGATACATCTGGACCTCGCGAAAGCGCGACGGCATCCCCTGGTACGCCTGCGGCTGCTTGATGATCGAGCTGTCCTCGTCGACGATCACCGGGATGATGCCCGCCTTTCCGGTCCCGTAAAACTGCTCGTCGCGATCCACCGCCCGCTTCCACTCCTTGCGAAAGTAGCCCTGGTCCCGGGAGAGCGAGCCGGTCGAGAGCAGCGGCACGAAGAACGAACAGTTCTCGATGTTGTATTCGAGCTTCTTACCGAACTCATCGCCTACGCCGAGAGCCGCGTCATACCACGCCGAGATCCCTTGCGCGGTCAGCTCGCGGAAGAGCGTCTTCACCGCTGCCGAATCGCTGCGGGAGTAGCTGAGGAAGATGGCGCCCTTGGGCATATCCGACGGCGGCTTCGGCTCGGCCGGCTCCGCATGCGCCGCCCGGCTTGGTGTTCGAATCCAGCCAGCGGCGATGCAGCTCATGGATGAAATCTTCCGGCTGCCCGCCCACCAGCAAGGTCGACTGACTGAAGTACTGCAGGAACAGCACCAGCGATTTATCCTGACCGACCTTCAGGTCGGAGACATATTCCCTCAGGTTCCGCGCGGCCTCGGCGTTCAGATTTTCGCGGTCCTTCGCCAGCCACAGAAAGAAGCGCGCCAGCCAGTCGCTGAAGTTCACCCCCAGCAACAGCAGGTTGCTCTCGCGCAGGGCATCGAACAACCGCTTGGGCCGGTACTTCGTGTCGTGCAGCTTGAGCACGAAGCGCAACACATCTTCATCGCAGATTGCGAAGTCCATGGTGCCCGGCTCTGCCTTGCCGAACAGGTAATACAGATGCCGCGTGCCGCTCTTGTCCCGTCGCATCTTTGCCCAGATCTTCCTTCTCCTTGTCGATCCGGCGATAGACGCGCGTGTCGAGCACCGCGCCCCCAACCGTTCGCAACGCATTCTCGAAGAGGTTGTCCGGTGTGGACGTGACGAACACATTGAGGTCCGTAATCTGGGCCAGCTGGATCAACGCTTCCGGAGGTTGGATCTTGGAGTTTTCGATGATCTGCCAGACATCGTCATGCAGCTCGTAGCGCGAACGGTCGCCGTCCCGCCGTATGCAGACGGAGACAACGTCGTTGAGGGACGCCTCTTCCAGCGATGTTCCCATCAGCGCAAGGTCGGCCTCGGATATGCCGCGCTGCTCGGCCAGTTCCTTCGCCAGGAGATGGTCGTACGTCACCGTTCTGTCCCCATCCTGGACGCGCATCAGGTCGGGCCCGACCATTGGAATGAGGTTGCCGCTGCGAATGGAGCTCAGCAGGGCTCGCCAATCACCCTCGCGCATCTGCATCACCGGCGCTACGTTCGTGGACGGCAGACTGGACATAATGCAGAACTCCCCAAAGCTTTGAAAACCACGATGCAAGCGGTGCAATGCAACGGCAGCAAAACAAGAGGTTCGTGCGTAGAGTGTCGAAGTGTGGTCCAAGCATACATTAGGAACGAAATTCGTTCTACAACGCAGGAAGCCATCGCGGACGTGGCGGCGATCCTGCCAACAGGGATCATTCTTGTTTGCCGGGAGACGCTTCCGGCTTGTCCGGTTGGCCGGTGCGGTTACTTCAAGGATCGAGAAATTCCAATCGAAAGGTCACATAAAGATTCCATCGTCCATTCACCAAAATGCCTTGCAGCTCGCTAACCCGTGCGTTATGCTACCGCAACTCACATTTGTCCAAATGATTCGGAGTCTGCGAGATGAATCCAGTTCTGAAGCCCCTCAGACTTTCGTCCTCGACGAGGGTACGGTCGCGTATCGCCTCTCGGCCCACCCGGCTGCTGCTCCTCCCCATCCTCGGCCTGCTGCTTGGGACGACCGGGTGTGCAGTCCGCCGGGTTCACGCAGACTACATCGGCTTTGAGAAGGCGTACGCGGACACCTCCAATCGCGAGCTGCTGCTGAACCTCGCGCGTCTCCAGAACCATGACCCAACCTACTTCTTCAAGATGGGCCAGATCACCAGCTCCTATCGGATGTCGGCCAGCGTTGGCTCGACGGGAAGCTACACGAGTCAGAGCACGATCGTGAACAAGTCGAACTCCGTCGGCAGCGTCAGCCCGGGAGTGAGTTACGAGAGTGATCCGCTCTTCCAGTTCATCCCGGTAAGCGACGAGACCAACGCGCAACTGCTGCTCAAGTCCATTCCGCCGGAGACCTTTTACATCCTCTATCAGCAGGGCTGGCGCGTCGATCAACTGCTGCGGGTGATGGTGGATCGCATCGAAGTGACGGCGCCGTCACCGGATGGCGGATGCCAGATCACCACCTACCGCAACGCTCCGCCGTCGGTTCGCCATGGCACGTCCACGCCGCTGGATCCTCAGCAGCTCAGCAGCTACGCGACCTTTCTTCGCATCGCGGCGATTGCCTATGCGCTCCAGAAACATGGTGACCTGATCCTGCGCGCCTATAGCACCTTCGTCCCGCTGGACTCGAACGCCATGACTGCGGGTTCCTCGTCGAAGCAAGGTCAAACCGGAGCCGGGGACACAGACCAATCGCCGCCCGCAAGCCCAGCGCCCACGACGCTGGCCGCCGCCGCCGAGGATCGCATCACCACCATCAGCGCGACCGACATCGAGAAAGCCGCGGAAAAGAATCTCTCCTATGAAGCGCTCAACAAGAAGATCCTTATCGGCCAGAGAGTCGTGACGTCCAAGTTCTTTCTGCTGCCTCCGGACATCCAGCACTCCACCGCCACGCAGTATGAGCCAGACAGCGCGCGGATCACCGACGTTGTCAGGAACGATCCGCTGGTGAGCGAACTCTATAAGACGGACGCGCTCAACGGGTTTATCGCGGCACTCCATAACGGCTTGACCATCGAGGGCGACCCCACGCCGGACCAGTCGGAAAACCCCTGCCCCAAAGGCTTGACGCAGGCACGCACGCACCTCATTCTCCGCTCCCTCATCGGCGTCATGGCTGCCGGCGCGCAGGAGCAGATCAACTTCGATCGACTCAACAACAGCAGTACGATGGTCGAGCCGCTGGACCAGGGCAGAGACCTCCCCAAATCGTTCGACTCCGAGATCCCCGCGATCGAACGCATGCCCATGCTGCGCATCAACTGGAAGTCCGAAGGAGAGACTCCGCTGGCGCCTCCCACCCAGCCCTTAACCGAATTGAATTATCGAGGAACGGAATATCTCATCGCCGATCCGCGCGAGGCCACCGTCGCCGAAAACGACTATTGGAACCGCGATGTCTTCCGCCTGATTGGCGCACTGACGGCCCAGGTGACCGTCGACATCTCCAAGTTCCCCATCGCCAACATCCTGCAGTTGAACACCCCCTGAGGCGTTCAGCGATGCGACTCGAGCCGACGCACAACAACGAGAGCATTCAACTTCCGGCGGTGCTCGCCATCGGGTTTACAGGGCATCGCACGCTTCCCGACGAAGCTGCGTCCAGACAGTGGATCGATGACGTTCTCGCGGAGACGAAACGCAGCACCTCCGGGATCCTCCTCGGCGTCTCGAGCGTCGCGGCAGGCGGCGATCTCCTCTTTGCCGAGAGCTGCATCGCGCTGGGCATTCCCCTTCGCGTGCTGCTGCCGTTTCCTGCGGAAGAGTTTCGCAACGACTTCGATCCTGCCACCTGGATCCGCGCCCAGCAAGCCATGGGTCGCGCCCTGTCGGTCGAGGTCACCGGCAAGGAGCTGCCTCGGGATGAAGCCTATTACGAGTGTGGACTCGCCACCGTCCTCAAGAGTCAATGGCAGCTTGCCCTCTGGAATGGCGAGCCCGCGCAAGGCCTGGGCGGAACCGAACAGATCGTCACCTTCGCCCGCCAGATCGGCAGACCGGTCATCTGGATTCACAGCGTGACGGGCGTCATCCAACGCAGCGATCAGAAAAAATTGCCGCTGCACGACGGTGATCCGGAGTTGACGTTCCTCAACCAATTGCCATCCTCCGGCGTGAGCCTTGCGGACAGCTCGCCTCGGCTCTATCGGCAGCATGGCTTACCAAGCTGGACGACAACGCCGTCCAGGTGGCCCCGCAGGTGCGACGCCTGGCAGCCCTGCCCATCGTCTGCACCGCGCTGGCAGCATTCGTCAGTGGCGCCGCAGCGCGCATGCACGCGAGCGGCGTCTGGATTGCTGTAGGAGCTCTGCTTGGACTCACGGCGGCGCTGCTTCCTGCCGCTTTGAAACTCGGAAAGCGCCAGGCGTTGTGGGTAAGAATTCGTACCGCCGCGGAGGTAAGCCGCTCGGTCCGTGCCCTTTGGAACACGCCCGCTCCCTATGAGGTCGTTGGCCCCGAGATCCTGCCCGAGCTGAGCGGCATGATCCTCTCCCTCAACTTTCTCAAATCGAAGTCTGCACCAATGCGCGACCAACGTGTCGACTCCTTCAAGTCGCACTATCTGGAAGAACGTCTCCTCGACCAGAAGCAGTACTTCATGCGGCAATCGACCAGCGCCGAAGAGAAGGGAAGACGCTATCGGCTCATCAGCAAGATCTGCGTGATCGCCGCCATTCTGTTGTCGCTCTGGACGTTTGGCGGGCGCTCTTTGCTGAAGACCAGCCACGCGCTCGCCGGGGGTTCGTGGCTGCCGCTGCTCGCCTCGGCACTCTTCCAGATGGCAACCATCGCGGGCGCGCTGCTGGTGGTGAATGACTGCGACCGGCGGCAGCGGCGTTACCTTGAGATTCACAATTCCCTCGCAAACTGGGAGATGGAGTTGCGCGCCTTCCACACCTGGCCTCCGGTGATCCAGGTCGTCAACAAGATTGAGCGCGCCCTCCTCGTCGAACTGCTGGAGTGGCGATCGCTCTTACAGAACACAAAGATGCCAAGAGATACATCGTGACGACGCCAAGGAACTGACAGCATGAAGCGCATACTCGCACTCGATGGCGGCGGCATACGCGGGGTCTTCAGTCTCGAGATCCTGCTGCGCATGCAAACGCTGCTGCGCGCAACACTACCAGGCGCCGGAGTTGGTGCTGGCCGACCATTTCGATCTATTCGCAGGCACCAGCACCGGCGCCATCATCGCCACCTGTCTGTGCTGGGGAATGACCGTCGAACAGATCCTCGACCTCTATCTGAAGTTCGGCACGACAATGTTCACTCCCGTGCCCTGGTACAAGCCCTACAAGAAATACCTGGTGTCTCGCTACGATGCCAAACCGCTCTCCGAGTTCCTGCAGCGCCTCTTCTCCGAAGATGGCGAAGGCAAGACCGGCCTTGCTGGACAGCCCTCGCCTGAAGAAGGGCCTGCTCGTCGTGGTGCGCAACCACTCCACCGGTTCCGCGTGGCCGCTCACCAACAATCGACACGCCATGCTATAACGATCCTTCGCTGGCAGACTGCAACATGAAGATTCCGATCTGGAAAGTGGTGCGAGCGAGCACGGCTGCGCCCACGTACTTCGATCCGGAGGAGATCAAGCTCGGCGATAAAACGCACGTCTTCGTCGACGGATCGATCACGCCCTACAACAATCCCGCGCTCATCGCCGCGCTCACCGCCGTCCTGCCATGCTACAAAATGCAGTGGCCCACCGGGCTCGATACGCCTGCGCCTGATCTCGATTGGCACGATGCGCTTCTCCGCCGGCCTGCCGAAAAAGGCAGAGAAGCTCTGGCTGGGCTATCATGCTGCGAAGATTCCCGCCGCGCTCATTCAAGGCGTCGCCTGGCAGCAGGATTATCTTTGCCGCTGCCTCGGCCGCTGCCTCTACGGCGAGTCGCTGGACTCCGAGATTGGCGAGCTGATTGCAACGTGTCCGCCCGGGGAGCCGTGGTTCGGCTACGTTCGTTACAACCACACCTACAAGGCCGGAGAACTGGAGGATCTCCTGCTCAGAAGTCCAAAGCTCGCAGCCCTCGACGCCATCGGGGCTATCCCTGTGCTGCAGGAAGTCGGGCAGGCCTATGCCAGCCGCTCATGTGAAACTGGAGCATCTCGATTTCCTCGGAGCTGCAACCATCGATGACGCCTCAACTTCCCAACCCGTCGCTGATCCCTTTCCTGGTCGCCATGACGGGCCATCGAGACCTGCGCCCGCAGGATCTCGATCTGCTTCGCCAGGAAGTCCGCGCAATCTTCTCCGGAATGCGCCGCCGCATGCCGAACACTCCCTTGATCCTGCTGACGGGATTAGCCGAGGGTGCAGACCAGCTCGTGGCCGAGGTCGCGCTGGAGCAGAACGTCCTGCTGGCAGCGGCGATTCCCATGCCGATCGATATCTACAGGGAGCAGATGACGGACGAAGCGCGGAAGAAGTTCGATGGCCTGCTCGCTCTGTCCGTGCTTCAAATCATGATGCCTCCTGGAAGGCCAGACCGCCCAGGAGCTTCGCACAAGCGAAGCCGCCCGTGCGGAATGTTACGAAGCTCTCGCGCGATTCCTCTCCCACTATGGGCAGTCGCTCATCGCTCTGTGGGATGGCAACACTTCGCACGAAGCGCGGAGGAACCGCCAGCATCGTTCACTATGTTCGTTCCGGCGCGCTCGACCAGAGTGCCGACGACGCCGAGCTGCGATGCGGCATCGTCTACCAGGTCGTCACGCCAAGAAAGCATAGTCCGCGCCGGCGCCCGCGATCAAGACCGTTGAGCTCGGCTGCGAACCGAATCAGCTCGCCGGCGCAAACCGCAAAGACGCATCCCAGCAAGACCTCCGCGCAGCATCGCCGCTTCGCCCAGGTGGAGATGGACTTCGAGCGCTTCAACCGGGATGCTGCACGATCCGCGAACCGTGGGCCGGAACACCGGTCGCGTCTCATCGCGGATGAGACCGATTACGCTTTCACCCTTCCAGAGACGATTGGAGATGTTTGTACGAGCAAGCAGACCGCATCTCGCTCGGAGCCAATGGACGTCGCCAGTTTTTCCTGGGAGCGATCCTTTTTACCGCGCTGGTCGGCACGCTGTTCTATGGAATTCACGGAGAGATGTTTGGCACCCACGTCTGGCTGTGGTTCAGCTTTCCATTCTTCGTGATCACGGCGCTCCTGCTGCATCGCATGGCGCGCGCAAAGCATGTGGAAGAGACCTACCTGGATACCCGCGCCCTCGCAGAGGCCCTCCGCGTACAGTTTTTTTGGACGATGGCGGGCATCAACGAACCGGTCGACAAGTACTACCTGATGGATCGAAGGACGGAGCTCGACTGGATCCGCATCGCCTTGAAGAATGTCTGGCTACTGCACGAGGACTGACACTCCATGCATGCCACCAACAAGCTCTGCCTCACAATCGTTCTCGACAACTGGGTGAAGCATCAGGCGAAGTGGTATCGCGTGAAGGCCGACCAGCAATCGCACAGCGTTCATCGGCGCGAGAAGGTTTCGCGGTATGGTCTGCTCGTCGCCGTCGCGTGGTCGATCCTGGTGCCCGTCAGCATCCTGGTTCCCGGCCCATGGCACGCCATCGCTCCTTGGAAGTCGCTCGGACCGGATCAGCAGTTTGGATCCGACTGGGTGTATCAGGCCCTGCACGTCGCGTTGGCGGTCCCTGCCCTGCTTGCCGGAGCCTACCGCTTGTGGATCGAGCAGGCGGGCTACGAGGAACAGTCGCGGGACTACCGATCGATGGAGAGAGAGTTTTCCATCAAGGCCAGGGAACTGGAGAAGCATCTCGACGATCTTGCAGGATCACAGGCTCTCTTGCTGAACCTGGGGATCGAAGCGCTCAAGGAGAATGGCCGCTGGCTGCTCGTTGCATCGCGAACGCCCGCTTGAGGTGCTGAGCTCGCCATAGCTTCCTATTCGCCTGTCTCGGAACAGAACCGAGCGCCGCGCCCTTACGCGGACGAAGCCTGTTGCAACGTCTTGTCGATATTGTTCAGAAGGAATGTGCTGTCGGCAGCAAAGTTGAAGATGTGCTTTTGCAGAAGTTCGCCAGCAAGCTTGCCCATCTCCCTTGCTCGAGCGCATCGATGATCTTCCAATGCGCTTCCTGCACCGCCATCAAATCGATGTTGCCTCTCTTCAACCGCATCTGGAGCCGCACCTCAAAGGCCAGCGAGTTCCAGGTGCGCAGCAGGATGCGGTTGCATGCACCTTCGACGATCAGGCGATGAAAGTTCATGTCCAGGCGAGTGTAGGCTGCAACGTCCTTCCTCGCAGCTGCGTCGCGGATCGCGGTGGCTGCCTTCTTCAGTGCGGTCGACCGAGCCCTCGAAATGAGGTGCCGCGAGTTGTCCGACAAGGTTTTCGAGCACGGCGCGAACCATGTACGCCTCGCGAATGTCCTGCGGCGTCACCTCGCGAACGCGGGTTCCCTTGTAAGGCTCCGTCACCACCAGTTCGAGCCCTTCGAGTTCGCACAGCGCCTCGCGGACCGGCCCCTGGCTGGTATTCAACTCCCGCGCAATCTGCAGTTCGATCAGGCGCGTCCCAGGAGACAGCTCGCCGCTCATGATCCTGTGCAGCAGATCCTGCTTGACTCGGTCCGCCATCGAGTCGCGGTGCAGCGCGTGATCTTTGCTTGCCATGAGAATCGATTATAAATAATCTGCAACGTTTCTCGATTATAAATAATCTATAGCTTGCAGGGACTATGTGCCTGGGCTCTGTTCAAGTCCCTGCGCGCAGCTCCCGACCCGCACCAGGATCGCCACGTGTTGCCCATTCGCGCGCGGCGTATGACCACCATCTAAGAGGATGCACAGAGCAGCATGCGTGTATGCGTGCCCCGCCGAAGTCGTCCCTCATCCCTCTCCGGCATTCCGCGGAGAGCCATCGGCGGAGACGCTGAATGCAACGCACTCACCTGACAGAAAGATCTTTCGGCTATGTGGATTGTCAAACTCGCGCTCAACCGGCCCTACACCTTTGTTGTTGCCGCTATCTTAATTCTGCTGCTGGGTGTTTCGTCCGTCGCGACGATGCCAACCGACATTCTGCCGAACATCGATATCCCTGTCATCACGGTGGTCTACGACTACCGCGGCCTGCAGGCGCAGGAGATGGAACAGCGCATCACCACCTTCAACGAATTCATCATGTCCACCGTGAACGATGTGAAGTCGATCGACTCGCAGACGGTTCGCGGCTATGCGGTCCTGATGATCTACTTTCAGCCGCAGGTGCATATCGATGCCGCCATCGCGCAGGTGGGCGCGGCCACGCAGTCGATCCGCTTTCGCTTTCCTCCGGGCGTAAACCCGCCCTGGGTGCTGCGCTTCAGTGCCTCGACGGTGCCCATCTATCAGCTCGCGCTCTCCAGCGACTCGCTCTCGCAGTCCGAGTTGTACGACTACGGCATCTTCCGCATCCGGCAAAAGATCTCGGTGGTCCCGGGCACGCTGCTCGAGGCGCCCCACGGCGGCGTGGTGCGGCAGATCATGGTGGACCTGAACCAGCAGTCGCTGCTGGCCAAGGGCCTCACGCCGATGGACGTCGAAGCGCCCTCTCAGCGCAGGACGTCACCATGCCCACCGGCACGATCAAGATCGGTGGCCGCGAGTATGGATCGAGCCTGAACAACAGTCCAACCAATGCGCTGGACTTGAATAATGTTCCGGTCAAGGTGGTCGGCAACTCGGTCATCTTCATGCGCGATGTCGCGCATGTACGCGATGGCTGGATGGTGCAGCAGAATGTCGTTCGCGCCAACGGCAAGCCGTCGGTGCTGCTGCCCATCTACCGCAGCGGCTCGGTGTCGACGCTCTCGATCATCAATCAGATCAAGAACAATATCCTTCCCGCCGTCAAAGCCGCGGCTCCCAAGGGCATGACGATCACAGGGCCTGTTCGACCAGTCCGTCTTCGTCCGCGCGTCGATCAAAGGAGTGTTGCGCGAGGCCATCATCGCTTCGTTCCTGACGGCGCTGATGATCCTGGTCTTCCTGGGCAGCTGGCGCAGCACGCTTGATCATCGCCATCTCGATCCCGCTCTCCATCCTGAGCTCGATCATCATCCTGAACGCGCTCGGCGAGACGCTGAACACGATGACCCTCGGCGGCCTGGCGCTCGCCGTCGGCATCCTGGTCGACGACGCCACGGTCACCATCGAAAATATTCATCGCCACATGGACGGCCAATCCCTCTTCGACGCCGTCCTCATCGGCGCGTCGGAGATTGCGACGCCGACGTTCGTGTCCACGCTGACCATCTGCATCGTCTTCGTCTCCGTGATCTTTCTCACCGGGCCGGCGAAGTATCTCTTCACCCCGATGGCGCTGGCCGTGGTGTTCGCGATGCTGGCCTCGTACGTCCTCTCCCGCACGCTCGTGCCCACGCTCGTGAACTTCATGCTGGCGGGCGAGGTGCATTACTCGGACGAGGCTTCCGACCACACCGCGGAGGCGCCGCGTCCGTCCTGGTTTGAGCGCTTCAACGATCGCTTCAATGCCGGCTATCTTCGCTTCCAGGCGTACTACACCGGCCTGCTGCATCGCTTCATCGAGCATCGCCGCATCGCTCTGATTGCCTGCGCGTGCGTGATGGCGACCGCGTTCCTGCTGCTTCCCTTCATCGGCCGCGACTTCTTTCCTGCCGTGGACACAGGCCAGATTCGTCTGCATGTGCGCGCTGATGCCGGGAACCCGCATCGAGCAATCCTCTGTCCTCATTCAGCCAGGTGGAGCAGCAGATTCGCGGCGTCATTCCGGCCAACCAGCTCGACCTGGTCCTCGACGATATCGGTCTTCCGCAGGATCCCATCAGCTTCACCTTCGGCTTCACGCCCAACATCGGTGCCTTCGATGGAGAGATCCTGATTTCGTTGAAGGACAATCACGATCCATCGGAGAACTATATCGAGCAAGCTGCGCAAGGTGCTGCCCAAGGCCTTTCCCTCGATGACGTTTTACTTCGAGCCCGCGGACATGGTCACGCGCATTCTGGACTTCGGTGTGACCGCGCCCATCGATGTGCAGGTGCAAGGCACCGATGAAGGAAACTTCGATGTCGCGCGCGATCTCCGCGAGAAGATCGCAGCGATACCGGGTGCAGCCGACGTTCATCTGCAGCAGGTGATGGACAGTCCTACGTTCAAGATCAACGTCGACCGAACGCGCGCGGCGCAGTTTGGCTTGACGCAGCAGGATGTGGCCAACAGCCTGTTTGTGTCGATGGCCTCGGGCTATGCCGTCGCTCCGAACTTCTGGGCCGACCCCAAGATGGGCCTCACCTACACGGTCACCGCGCAGACGCCGCAATATCGGCTGGATTCGCTGAACGCGTTGGAGAACACGCCGATCCCCATCAAGACCATGCCGAACCGCACCGAGATGCTGGGCAACATGGCCACGATCACGCCGTCGTTTGAGCCGATCGTCATCAACCATCACAACGTCCAGCGCGTCTACGATGTGCTGCTCAACACCCAGGACACCGATCTCGGAACGATCGCGAAGCGCGTGCAGAAGGTTGTGGACGAGGAGCAGAAGAAGCTTCCTGCCCGGCAACGTCATCGAGGTGCGCGGCCAGGTGGAGAGCATGAATGAAGCGTTCACGCGCCTCGGCATCGGGCTGGTCTTCGCTGCGATCCTGGTGTATCTGCTGATGGTCGTCAACTACCAGAGCTGGCTCGATCCGTTCATCATCATCTGCGCTCTTCCCGGAGCCTTCTGCGGCATCGTCTGGGCGCTCTTCCTCACGCAGACCACCTTCAGTGTGCCCAGCCTGATGGGCGCCATCATGTCGATCGGCGTGGCGACCGCAAACTCCATTCTGCTGGTGACCTTCGCCAAGGAGCAGAGCGAACGCGGCCATCAACGCTCTGGAGGCCGCCGTCTCCGCAGGCTCAACGCGTCTGCGGCCGATCATGATGACGGCCTTCGCCATGATCGTCGGCATGCTGCCGATGGCCCTTGGACTGGGCGAAGGCGGAGAGCAGAACGCGCCGCTGGCACGCGCCGTCATTGGAGGCCTGTCGATGGCCACCTTCGCAACCCTATTTTTCGTACCGCTGATGTACAGCATCGTCCACGGAAGACGACGAAGCCACGGACCAGGAGATCGCACAATGAGCACGGCAGCTATCAATACCCAATCGCCCAATACCCAATCGCCGCGCAAGCGCCCGACGAGCATCGCGGTCGGCGTCCTCGTGCTGCTGGCTCTGCTGGCGATCGGCATCGTGCCCCGGATCGTTCGCAATCGCGAGGCGCAGAGAGGTCGTGCAGGCCAGCACCGTTCTGCTTCCCGAAGTGACCGTCGTCCATCCGCAGCAGGCGCCGGCTGCAGACGACGGTCTCGCTGCCCGGCAACCTGCAGCCGCTCTACAGCGCCTCCATCTTCGCGCGCACCAACGGCTACATCGCCAAGCGGTTTGTGGATATCGGATCGCATGTGAAGGCCGGGCAGTTGCTCGCCATCATCGCGACGCCGGAGATCGATCAGCAGCTCAATCAGGCACGCGCGGACGTAGTCGAAGCAGCGGCCATGATCGAGCAGTCGAAGGCCGCGTACCAGCAGGCGCAGGCGAATCTCGATATTGCGCGCATCACGCGCGATCGCTACGCTCCGCTCATCAAGAAGCACGCGGTCACCCAGCAGTCGCTCGACGAGGCCGACCAGACCTTCAACGCGCGCACCGCCGACCTCGCGGCAGCGCAGGCCAACATCGACGTCGCCGCAGGCCAGCCTGAAGTCGAAGCAAGCCATCGTCGGACGCCTTGTGCAGATGCAGGGCTTCGAGCGAGTCGTCGCTCCCTTCGATGGCGTGATCACTGCCCGCAACGTCG
This sequence comes from uncultured Acidobacteriaceae bacterium, assembly GCA_963762375.1. Taxonomy (GTDB): domain Bacteria; phylum Acidobacteriota; class Terriglobia; order Terriglobales; family Acidobacteriaceae; genus Granulicella. The sequence continues at coordinate 233,358 of CAVXKP010000018.1, read as the reverse complement.
AGCAGGGCGACCTCGTGAATGACGGCAGCAACGACGGCGCGAAGAGCCTCTTCAGCATCGCGCAAAGCAACATCCTGCGCGTGCAGGTCGAGGTTCCTCAGTCGGACGCGCTCTCTATCAAAGACGGCCAGCAGGCGTCGCTCACCGTGCAGGAGATCCCCGGCCGCCGCTTCATCGGCACCGTCACGCGTAGCGCCGAGTCCGTTGACCTGGGCGCTCGCACCATGCTCACCGAAGTCCAGGTCGACAACCACGACGGCGCGCTCATCCCCGGCATGTACGGACAGGTAACGTTCGACATCAAGGCCGCCCGCCCATCGCTGATCATTCCATCCACCGCGCTCGTGATCGACAAGAACGGCATGCACGTGGTCTCGGTCTCGGACGACAAGCGGGTCCATATCGTTCCGGTCAACATCGGCCAGGACCTCGGATCGCGCGTGGAGATTTCCCAGGGCCTGCACGGCGGAGAGACCTTGGTCAGCAATCCGAGCGACCTGCTCAACGACGGACAGAGGGTGTCCATTGCGCAGTAACGCGAAGCAAATGACCGAGAGGCAGAGGCAGTACTGGAGCAACGTGATGAATCGATATCTTCCCCTCATGGCCGGCCCCACCATGTTGTTGCTGGCCGGCTGCATGGTGGGACCGAAATATACGCGGCCCGCTGCGCCCACCGCGCCCACCTTCAAGGAGGCGCCGACCGATCAGTCTGGATGGACGCCCGGCCAGCCCAGCGATGCGGCGTTGCGGACCAACTGGTGGGAGATGTATCAGGACCCGCAGCTCAATGCTCTCGAGGCGCAGGTGAACGGCGCCAACCAGACGCTCAAGATCGCCGAGGCGAACTTCCGCTCCGCGCGCGCGGCCATCGGGCTTGCGAAGTCCAGGGAGGCGCCCACCATCGGCACGGGAGCGAGCGTGGGCACGCTCCGCGAGTCGGCCAATCAGCCGTACTTCCTGACCAACCTTGCGAACAACGGTGGCGGCAACTTCACCATGCCGATCGATATGAACTACGAGATCGATCTCTGGGGACGCATTCGCCGCGGCGTCACCGCCGCCCGCGAGCAGGCGCAGGCCAGCGATGCCGACATGGAGAGTGTGCGCCTCAGCCTGCACGCGGAGCTGGCCACCGACTACTTCGGCCTGCGCAGCGCCGACGGCCAGGAGAAGCTGCTCGACGACACGATCAAGGCCTATCAAGGACGCCCTGCAACTCACCCAGGACCGCTTCAACGGCGGCCTCGCGCTCTCCTCCGACGTGACCCAGGCAGAGGCGCAGCTCGATCAGGCGCAGGTGCATGCGCACCGATGAAGACGTGCAGCGCACCCAGTTCGAGCACGCCATCGCTGTCCTCATCGGCAAGCCTCCCGCGGCCGTCACCATTCCGCGCCGGCCGATCGATGTCGACACGCCCGCTGTGCCGTCCATCCCCGGCATGGTGCCCTCGACCTTGCTCGAGCGTCGCCCGGATATCGCCGCGGACGAACGCCGCATGGCCGCCGCCAACGAGCAGATCGGCATCGCCAAGGCCGCCTACTATCCAACCCTTTCGCTCAGCGCACTCGCCGGCATGGAAGGAACCTCCGCGCTGAATTGGTTCACCTGGCCCAGCCGTTTCTGGGCCGTCGGTCCCACCTTCTCGGAGACGCTGTTCGATGGAGGCCGGCGCCACGCGATGAACGAACAAGCTCGCGCCAACTATGACGCGACCGTCGCAACCTACCGCCAGACCACGCTCCAGGCCTTCCAGCAAGTCGAAGACAATCTTGCCGCGCTGCGCATCCTGAACACCGAGAAGGAACAGCAGCACCGCGCAACCGCTGCCTCGCTCAAGTCCCTCGACGTCTTCCAGTCGCGCTATGCCGGAGGCCTCGATCTCTATCTCGAGGTGGTGACGTCGCAGACCACGGCGCTCAACAATCAGCGCAACGATATCGAGCTCATGCAGCGCCAGCTCGATGCCAGCGTCCTCCTCATCAAAGCGCTGGGCGGCGGCTGGAGTACGCCAGCAGCTGCCCAAGCTGTAGGAAGAAATCAATCGATCGCCGCTGGTTTACGTCGTCGATTTGGAGGGATGCTTGAGCCAGGCGCGAAGATTGAAGGCATTGATGCCAATGCAAAACAGGTTCGCAGGAATGAACCCATACTGCAATGTGTGCATCCCGATCACGCAGACGATGAGACTGTTGACACAGGAAACAACCAGACCGGTCCACATCTTCCTTCCGAGCAGGATCGTAGCAACTACGGTGAGAAGGCAAGATAGATAATCCAACCGGAACATCGCCACAGCGGGCCTCCAATCTTCATTGTTGCCCACCCTTCATGGAAGCAATTCGCGTGCCAAACGTGCTATGCGTCAACGCGCGTCGGTGGTGAGCGCCGACCATCAAGAAGTTAGCGCGCTCTGGCCGGACGTGCGCAGGCCGCAGGGGATCACCGAAATCCTCCGTGACGACCGGTGATGACGGAATTACGTCATCGTGACGGTTTCTTGACAGCATCGTCACTCGATTCGCGCCGCCGCGAAGTCGGCGATCGTCGGTCCCGAAGCTACCCGCACCCTCCCCGGTTGACATCCCTCCAACCGAAGATTCATCCTTGCCCAGTACATCCAGCGGCCCGCACGCCGCCGCCCGGACCCGTGCCAAAGGAGAACCCACCATGGCCACCCTCGCTCAGCAGGCCCCCGAAACTGTCGCCGACTTCCTTCCCCTCAACGGCACCGATCACGTCGAATTCTTCGTCGGCAACGCGCGCCAGTCCGCCTACTTCTACCGCGCCGCCTTCGGCATGCAGCTGGTCGCCTACGCCGGTCCCGAGACCGGTCAGCGCGATCGCGCCTCCTACGTCCTGCAGCAGGGAAAGGTTCGCTTCGTCCTCACTACCGCGCTCCGCTCCGACTCCGACATCGCCCGCCACGTCGCGAAACACGGTGACGGCGTCCGCGCCATCGCCCTCTGGGTCGACGACGCCGCCAGCGCCTGGCGCGAGACCACCTCCCGCGGTGCCCGCTCCGTGCAAGAACCCACCACGCTATCCGACGAACATGGCTCCGTCGTCATCTCCACCATCGCTGCCTACGGCGACACGCTCCACACCTTCGTCGAACGCAAGAGCTATTCCGGCGTCTTCTTCCCCGGCTATCGCGCGCTCCCAGAGGACACCGTCGCCCGCCCCGTCGGCCTCCTCCACATCGACCACATCGTCGGCAACGTCGGCTGGAACGCCATGAACCAGTGGGTCGACTTCTACTCCCACGTCATGGGCTTCCAGCTCTACCAGCACTTCGACGACAACGACATCTCCACCGAGTACTCCGCGCTCATGTCCAAGGTGATGGCCAACTCCACCGGCTACGTGAAGTTCCCCATCAACGAGCCCGCCGAAGGCCGCCGCAAGTCGCAGATCGAGGAGTACCTCGACTTCTACGATGGTCCCGGCGTCCAGCATCTCGCCCTCGCCACCCACGACATCCTCGCCACCGTCTCCAGCCTGCAGCAGCAGGGCGTCAAGTTCCTCACCGTCCCGCACACCTACTACACCGAGCTCCAGGATCGCGTCGGAAAGATCGACGAGCCCCTCGACGAGCTCGAACGCCTCGGCATCCTCGTCGACCGCGACAACGAAGGCTACATGCTGCAGATCTTCACCCAGCCCGTAGAAGACCGCCCCACGCTCTTCTACGAGATCATCCAGCGCAAGGGAAGTCGCAGCTTCGGCAAGGGAAACTTCAAGGCTCTGTTTGAAGCCATCGAACGCGAGCAGGATGCACGTGGCAACCTCTAGCACGCATAGTCTCAACAAGCTCTATCCCGACGCCCGCACCGCCCTCGCCGGCATCGTCCGCGACGACATGCTGCTGGCCATCGGTGGCTTCGGCCTCTGCGGCATCCCCGAAGCCCTCATCGCCGCTCTGCGCGACACCGGCGTGCGCAACCTCACCATCGCCAGCAACAACGCGGGCATCGACAACTGGGGCATCGGCCTTCTCCTGCAAACCCGTCAAGTCAAAAAAATGATCTCCAGCTACGTCGGAGAGAACGCCGAGTTCGAGCGCCAGTTCCTCTCCGGCGAGCTCGAAGTCGAGTTCGCCCCGCAGGGCACGCTCGCCGAACGCATGCGAGCCGGTGGCGCCGGCATCCCCGGCTTCTATACCCGCACTGGCGTCGGCACGCTCGTCGCCGAAGGCAAAGAGCACAAGGACTTCGACGGCCACACCTACATCCTCGAGCGCGGCATCCTCGCCGACCTCGCACTCGTGAAAGCCTGGAAGGCCGACACCCACGGCAACCTCGTCTACCGCCGCACCGCCCGCAACTTCAATCCCAACGCGGCCACCTGCGGCAAGATCACCATCGCCGAAGCCGAGATCATCGTCCAGCCCGGCGAGCTCGACCCCGACGAGATCCACACCCCCGGCATCTTCGTTCACCGCCTCGTCCACCATCCGAACCCCGAAAAGCGCATCGAAAAAACCACCACGCGCACCATCGAAAGCCAGGAGGCTTAACCGATGCCCTGGTCCCGCAACGAAATGGCCGCCCGCGCCGCCCTCGAGCTCCGCGACGGTTTCTACGTCAACCTCGGCATCGGCATCCCCACCCTCGTCGCCAACTACATTCCCGCCGGCATCACGGTTACCCTGCAATCGGAAAACGGCCTGCTCGGCATGGGCCAATATCCACTCGCCTCGGAAGTCGACGCCGACCTCATCAACGCCGGCAAGGAGACCGTCACCTTCACTCCCGGCGCCTCCACCTTCTCCAGCGCTGACTCCTTCGCCATGATCCGCGGCGGCCACATCGACCTCGCCATCCTCGGCGCCATGCAGGTCTCTGAACGCGGCGACCTGGCCAACTGGATGATCCCCGGCAAGCGCGTCAAAGGCATGGGAGGAGCAATGGATCTCGTCTCCGGCGTCCGCCGCGTGGTCGTCCTCATGGAGCACACCGCGCAAGGCAGCCCCAAGCTCCTCCCCGCCTGCACCCTCCCTCTCACCGGAGCCGCCGTCGTCAACCGCATCATCACCGACCTCGGCGTCTTCGACATCACGCCCACCGGCTTCGCCGCCATCGAACTAGCCCCCGGCGTAACTCCCGACTGGGTCCGCCAAGCCACCGCCGCCCCCATTCACTTCGCAGCGATGATCTAAGAATTTCAAAACGGAGTCTCCGCATGACACGGCCAGCGATCGACGGCATCTCACCGTTCTTCATCGTGCAGAATGTGACAGCGTCCACTGCGTTCTATCGCGATAAACTGGGCTTCGACATCACGCACCAGCAGCCGGATCGCGAGCCATTCTTCGCAATCGTGCGTCGCGACGCAGCCATGATCTTCCTCAAGTCGGTCGGCCAGGACCCCATCCCCAATCGCAGCCGCGATCCCGAAGCCCGCTGGGACGCGTTCCTCTACGTGCCCGATCCTGATGCGCTGGCAACCGAGTTCACCTCGCGAGCCGTCACCTTTTCAGCACCTCTTGAAGATACCCATGACGGCTTGCGTGGCTTCGAGCTCGAAGATGCAGACGGCTATGTTCTGTTCTTTGGCCGTCCGCGCGAAGAGTCAATCTGAGACGCCACCACCAGCCGAACCCTCGCCACCCGCACCCGCCCACACCGCCTTCCGCTTCTCCAGGAACGCCGTAACCCCCTCATAAAAATCCTTCGTCTCCCGCGACCGCGCATTCGCCTCCATCCCCAACTCCACCGCCGCGTCCAGCCAAGCCTTGCTCTGCGCCGCCAGCAGCTGCTTGGTCGCCCGCGCCGACTCCGGACTATTCTCCGCCAGCACGCCCGCCAGCATCTTTACCCGAGCCTCCAGCTCCTCCGCCGCCACCACCTCATGTACCAATCCCAGCCGATACGCCTCCCCCGCATCGAACAATCTTCCCGTCAGCAACAATCCCCGCGCCTGCTTCTCCCCAATCTGCAGCACCAGGTACGCCGACACCAGTGCTGGCACAAACCCGATCCGCGCCTCCGTATACCCAAACTTCGCCGCCGGCACCGCCAGCGTAAAGTCGCAGATCGTCGCCAGCCCTGTTCCTCCCGCGACCGCCGGTCCATGCACCTTCGCGATCGTCGGCTTCGGCAGCTCATACAGCGTCCGAAACAGCCGCGCCACGCGCTCTGCATCCCCACGATGTTCCGCCGCGCTCTTGTCCTTCGCTCCCTGCAGCACCGTTAAATCCAGCCCCGAGCAGAACGCCTCGCCCGCACCCTCCAGCACCATCACCCGGCAATTGCTCGCCCCTGCCTCGTCGAACGCAGCAATCAATTCGTCCTGCATCTGCGGCGTCATCGCGTTCCGCCGCTCCGGCCGATTCAGCCGAACCCTCCGCACCCATCCCTCGTCCGCAACCACAATCGTCTCGTAGCTCACCGCGTCTCCTCCGCATGGCCGCGCCCACCAAACTCCCGTGCAATCCGTCCGCTCTCATCTTCCAACGCATCCAGTCCACGCAGCCGCGCCGGCCCCAGACCCAACTCTCGCAGCGCCTCCAGCAGCACCTCCGTCGGAAGATTCCCCACCAGCTCATCCTGCGCAAACGGACATCCGCCCAGCCCGCCCATCGCCGCGTCGAACCTCCGGCACCCTCCAGCAAACGCCGCCTTCACCCGATCCACCGCCGCATCGCGCCGTACATGCAGATGCACCCCAACCTCCATCGCCTCATGCTCCGCCACCACCTCGCCCACCACCTCCATCACCTGCAGCGACGTAGCCGCACCCACCGTATCCGCCAGCGACACCGTCCCCATCCCCATCCCCTCCAGCGTCGCGCACGCCTCCAACACCAGCGGCAAACTCCACTTGTCTTCATAAGGATTCCCAAACGCCATCGACACATACGCCACCACGCGCAGCCCGGCCTTACGCGCCAACCCGAGCATCGCCTCCAGCGTCCGCAGCGCCTCGGTCTGCGTCTGCCGCTGGTTGCGCTCCAGGAACGTCGGCGAGATCGAATACGGAAATCCCAGCACCCTCACGGCCTCCGTCGCAATCGCGCGCTCCGCACCCTTCTCATTCACCACAATCCCAATCAGCTCGACGCCTGGCACCGGCCCCAGCAACCGCAGCACCTCCTCCGCGTCCGCCATCTGCGGCACCGCCGCCGGCGACACAAAACTCACCGCATCGATATGCCGAAACCCCGCCTCCACCAGCTTGCGCAGATACGCCGCTTTCGTCGCCGCAGGAATCAACCCCTTCAGCCCCTGCCACGCATCCCGCGGACACTCCACAATCTTCACGCCGTCAGCCATCGATCCCCCACAAGCCCGCTTAAGGTCTCTATCCTCGCGAAGGCTGCACCTTCAAAATCTCGCGCGCAATCACCATCCGCTGAATCTCGCTCGTCCCTTCGCCAATCGTGCACAGCTTCACATCGCGATAAAACTTCTCCGCAGGATAGTCCTTGATGAATCCATACCCCCCGAACAACTGCACCGCCTCATTGCAGATCCTCACCGCCACCTCGCTGGCAAACAGCTTCGCCATCGCCGACTCCCGCGTCACCGTACGCCCCGCATCCTTCAGCACGGCGGCTCGTTGCGTCAACAACCGCGCCGCATCCAGCTCCGTCGCCATGTCCGCCAGCTTCCACTGGATCCCCTGGAACTCCGCAATGGCCTTCCCAAACTGCCGGCGCTCCTTCACATACTTCGTCGCCGCATCGAGCGCCCCTCGTGCAATCCCCAGCGACAGCGCCGCAATCGAGATCCTTCCCCCATCCAGCACTCGCATCGAATCGACGAACCCCTCGCCCTCGACCCCCAGCAGATTCTCCGCCGGAATCTCGCACTCCTCGAAGATCAGCTCGCTCGTATCGCTGGCCCGCAGCCCCAGCTTGTTCTCCTTCTTCCCCGGCCGAAATCCCTTCGTCCCTTTCTCCACCACAAACGCCGACAGACCATGCGTGCCCTTGCTCTTATCGGTCACCGCAATCACCACCGCGGTATCGGCATAACTCCCATTCGTGATGAACGTCTTGCTCCCATTCAGCACCCACTTGTCACCCTTCCTCACCGCCGTCGTTCGCGCCCCGCCCGCATCCGACCCCGACCCCGGCTCCGTCAGCCCCCACGCTCCCAGCCACTCGCCGCTCGCCAGCTTCGTCACATACTTCCGCTTCTGCGCTTCATTGCCCGCAAGAAAAATATGATTCGTCCCCAGCGAGTTATGCGCCGCCACAATAATCCCCACCGACCCATCCACCGCCGACAGCTCTTCGATCGCCAGCACGTAATCCACGTACCCCATCCCCGCGCCGCCATACTCCGGAGGAAAGATCACGCCCAGCAGCCCCATCGCTCCCAGCTTCTTGACGACGGCAGCAGGGAACTCGCTCTTCTCATCCCACTCCGCAACATGCGGAGCCATCTCCCGCGCCGCAAACTGCCGAATCTCCTTGCGCAGTGCCTCCTGGTCCTCCGTCAGCACAAACGGATACAACCCCTCCACCGACTCAACCGCAACAGTCATCGTTCCGACTCCTTCGCGCGCAACCACGCAATCCATAAGATGCCGTCCGCCGACGCATACAGCACACCAGCCCAGGCCAGCGAATCATACAGTCCAGCGCAGTCCATTGTCCCTCGCCCGCCGCGCGACTATCGCCCTGAGAACGTGCGCCCTTACGTCTGCAGCACGCCCACATTGAACTTCGCCACCTCCGGATTCAGCGCGCACGCCTCCAGCGCCGTCATCAGCACCTCCCGCGTCTTCGCCGGATCGATGATCGCATCGATCCACAGCCGCGCCGCCCCGTACCGCGGATCCGCCTGCGCGTCATACGCGTTCTTGATCTCGTCGTACACCGCCTTCTTCTCCGCCTCGCTCAACACCTTCCCACCGCGCTCCATCTGCTTGGCCCTCACCTCCGCCAGCGTCCCGGCAGCCGACGCCCCACTCATCACCGCATACCGCGCCGTCGGCCACGCAAACAGAAACCGCGGATCATACGCCTTCCCGCACATCGCATAGTGTCCCGCACCAAAGCTCCCACCCACAATCACCGTAATCTTCGGGACGACACTCGTGCTCACAGCCGACACCATCTTCGCCCCTGCCCGGATAATCCCCGACCACTCCGCATCCTTCCCCACCATGAAGCCGTTGACATCATGCAGAAAGATCAACGGCACTAGATTCTGATTGCAATCCATAATGAACCGCGCCGCCTTCTGCGCGCTCTCCGTATAGATCACCCCTCCCACCTCAATCCGCTTCGACCCCGCCTGCGGCCCCATCGCCACCGTCTGCGTCTGATTGGTCTTCTGATTCGCGACGATCCCCACCGCCCGCCCGCCAATCCGTGCATACCCGCACAGCACGGTCCGTCCAAACTCCTCCTTGTACTCGTCAAACTCGCTGCGGTCGACGATCCGCGCAATCACCTCGCGCATGTCATACACGTTGCTCGACCCTGGCGCCGGATTCAGCAACCCATACATCTGATCTGCCGGGAAGCGGGGAGCGTCCCTGACGCCGTCATACGCCACCCGCGAAAACGTCTCTTGTCCCGCGCCAAATCCGGGTGCCCCATGTCTCGCTTCTGAGACATGGGTTTCCATCGACCTCCTTCCCATCATCCCCACCAAACTCCGCAGCCGCGCAAGACACAAAGGATCGTTCGGCTCCTTAAAGTCCACCGTCCCCGACACCTCCGCATGCATCGCCGCCCCGCCCAGCTCCTCGGCCCCCGTCTTCTGCCCAATCGCCGCCTGCACCAGCGACGGCCCCGCCAGGAACAGCCCCGACCCCTCCGTCATCAACACCGTATCGGTCATCACCGGCAGGTACGCCCCGCCCGCAACGCACATCCCCATAATCGCCGTAATCTGCGGAATCCCCAGCGAGCTCATCACCGCGTTATTCCGAAACACCCTGCCAAAGTCATCCGTATCCGGAAACACGTCTTCCTGCAGCGGCAAGAACACCCCCGACGAATCCACCAGGTACAACGTAGGAATCCGATTTTCCAGAGCGATCGTCTGCGCCCGCAGCACCTTCTTCGCGGTCATCGGGAAGAACGCCCCCGCCTTCACCGTCGCATCGTTGGCGATGATCATGCACAGCCGCCCGCTCACCCGTCCCAGCCCCGTCACCACCCCCGCCCCCGGAGCCCCGCCATACTCCGTGTACATCCCATAGGCCGCCCACAGCCCCAGCTCCAGCAGCTCCGTCCCCTCATCCAGCAGCAGCGCCAGCCGCTCCCGCACCGTCAGCCTCCCCTTGGCCCGCTGCGCCTCCGCCGCCTTCGCCCCGCCCCCCAGCCGAATCTCCTCTTCCTCCCCGCGCAGCGCCGCCAGCAGCGCCACCATCGCCGCGCGGTTCTCCTTCCCCTTCGCCGTTCCGAAATCCGCCTTCGACTCCAGCCGGTTCTCCGCCTTCACCTCATCCGCCATCGCTCCACCTCAAATCCCGCCGAGCATAGCACGCCACCCCTCCCCCTCGCACCGTCTCGGCAGCCAGTCGACTTCACCGAGCAAAGGGAAAATATCTCCCCTCCTGAACTCCGCCCGGCAGCCATCCGCCACCCAGAATCCATTCAGTAACCTCCACAAAATGCCGCAATTACCCGAATGTTTCAGGCAACTAAATCAAATGGAAAATAATTTTGAAATGTGTAAATTATTTCCATTAGAGATGCAATAGAATGCAGACATGAAACAGGATGTAAAAGATGGAACGGATTTGTGGGAGAGCCTAGCTCGCTAGCACCACACTACTTTTTTTCCTGACGTCGCTGGATCCTCATAAGGAGTACCTACCTTGAAGCTAATCGATATCGCGGTGGCCGACAGGATTCCTTTTCGACCTCCCGCCGCCGAGTACCTGGAAAAAATCCGGAGCAGGGCCAAGGAGCTTCTGGACCAATGGGCCAGACGATCTTCCTTCGTTCAACTCGCCTATCATCCTGCCGACATCCGCATCGTCGGAAAGCTGATCGCCCTGGAAGGGGGAGACTATCTCTTTCGTTTCTCGTCGGGAATCAACACCCGCATCCTTCTGCTGACCTACGACGACATCTCCGTCGAAACCCAGTACCTCGACACCCTCACGGTCTTCCTTCGGAACGCGGACGGCGATGAACTTTCGCTTTCGCTGGTCGGAAAGCCCGAACCGACCGCAGAAGAGTTCGACACGGTCTACAGCAAACTGAGGCAATGGGTACGCTCGGAAGCTCCGGTGACCGTTCATTTCGGCGATGAGCTGCGATCCACCTCCATGGCCTGCAGCATCGCCGAGTCCAACTCCGGAATCTTCACCTTCCGCGGTCTCAACCTGGATCTGACCCACTCGCTCGATCCCTCCCAGGCCGGCTCCTTCCGCATCGAGCACTGCCTCCGGTGGACGCAACTTACGGCGTACACCCGCACCAACAATCAGTTTTTCTCCATCGCCGACGGCGATCTGATGGAGAGCATCATCGCGAAAGGTCGCTACCAGGAGGGCAAGAACGCTCTCCAGTGGTGTATCGAAACCACGCGATTCAAATAGAGATTAAGTTTCCGCTGGGGGAACCCCAGAGTTATCGAACCAGCGGAGTTCAGCCTGCGCTCCCTCGCAGGCTGAACACCTTTTAAGGCTGAAGACCTATACTGGTTGTTGGCTATGAAGACTTTTTATATCGAAACCTTTGGCTGTCAGATGAACGCCCACGACTCCGAAAAAGTCGTTGGCACCCTCCTGCAGGAGGGCTATACCCAGACCGCCGACGAGGCCGAGGCCGGCCTCATCCTCTACAACACCTGCTCCATCCGCGATAAGGCCGAGCAGAAGGTCTTCCACCGCCTCAACGAGTACAAGAAGCTCCACGGCGAAGGCAAGCGCTTCGCCGTCATCGGCTGCGTCGCCCAGCAGGAGGGCACCAAGATCTTCGAGCGCGCCCCCTACGTCTCCATCGTCGCCGGCTCCTCCAGCTACCGCAACCTCCCCTCCATGCTCGCCCGCCTCGAAGCCGGAGAGAGCCGCATCACCGGCCTCGACGACCGCCAGACCGACGAGACCTTCGACACCGAGTTCACCGCCCGCACCAACCCCCACCGCGGCTACATCACCATCATCGAAGGCTGCGACAAATTCTGCGCGTATTGCGTCGTCCCGTATACCCGCGGCAAAGAGCGCTCTCGCACCTCCGCCTCCGTCCTCGCCGAAGCCCAGCGCATCGCCCAGTCCGGCTTCACCGAGATCCAGCTCCTCGGCCAGAACGTGAACAGCTACCAGGACCCCAGCGGCAAGCGCACCTTCGCCGAGCTCCTCGCGGCCGTCGGCGAGGTGAACGGCATCCAGCGCGTCCGCTTTACCACCTCCCACCCTCGCGACTTCACCAAAGATATCGTGGACGTCCTCGACGCCGTGCCCACCCTCTGCGACCACGTCCATCTCCCCGTCCAGTCCGGCTCTACCGCTGTCCTCAAGGCCATGCAGCGCGAGTACACCCGCGACTGGTACCTCGAGCGCATCGCCTGGACCAAGGCCGCCAAGCGCGACATCTCGCTCACGTCGGACATCATCGTCGGCTTCCCCGGCGAGACCGATCGCGACTTCGAAGACACCATCACGCTGCTCGACACCGTTGGCTACGATGCCATTTATGGCTTTAAGTATTCACCCAGACCGAATACCCCCGCCATCCACATGGAAGACTCCATCCCCGAAGAGGTCAAGGTCGAGCGCCTCGCCATCCTCAACGCCCGCCAGCGTGAGATCCAGCGCACCAACTACGCCCGCCACCTCGATCAGGTGATGCCCATCATGGTCGAGCACGGCGCCAACTCCCGCGGCCAGATCACCGGCCGCTCCACCCAGAACAAGACCGTCAACTTCACCTGCGACGGCATCGACCTGCAAAGCAACAACCCCCCACCCATTGGCAGCTACGTCGACGTACGCATCACCCAGATCTTCCCCAGCTCGCTGGTCGGCGAAGCCATCTCCACGCCCACCATTCCATCGCCATCCGCCATAGCCCAGCAAGCATTAAACGCTCGCATCCCCTCGGCCAACTCGCTAACCCGCTAACCAGCTAACTCGCTCCACAAGCGGTACACTACCCCAATGCACCTTCCCGGCTTCAAACCCGAATCCGAAGAACACCCGGCCCCCGAACCTGAAGTCGAGGTACGCATCCGCGGCCTCATGATGGACCCCTCCACCAAGATGCCCATCGTGGTGCTCAACGATCTCTCCGGCGAAATCGTTCTCCCCATCTGGGTCGGCTTCTTCGAGGCCAACGCCATCGCGCTCGAGATCGAGAAGGCCACCACGGTCCGCCCCATGACCCACGACCTCCTCCGCAATGTCATCGACGGCCTCAACGCACGCGTCACCCGCGTCGTCGTCGGCGACCTCCGCGAGGACACCTTCCACGCCACCATCTGGATCGACCAGGCCGGCGAAGTCGTCGCCCTCGACGCCCGCCCCTCCGACGCCATCGCCCTCGCGCTCCGCTCCGACTGCCCCATCTTCGTCTCGCAGCAGGTCTACGAACACGCCCGCCGCGCCTCCAACGGCAACACCACCCTCAGCCCCGAAGACCTCCGCCGCTGGCTCGAAAGCCTCAACGACGACGAGATGGGCCGCTACAAGATGTAGCTCGCAACAAACCTTCGATCCCACCCATACCCTGTCATCCTGAGCGCAGCCGAAGGACCCCGAAGAAACCCTCCTCGCCCCAACCGCTAGCCGCTTCCCGCACGCATCCACCCTCGCCGTTGCCTTTGCCTTTCTTTCTGTCATTCCCTCTGGGAATCTGCTTCTGCGGTTGTTGTTGAACTTGCCGTTGCCTGTTCTACCGGACGAGCAAAGGCCTCAGCCCGCTGATTCAATTCCGATGAAGAATGGCTTTCGCTCTGGCCGTCGCTCGGCCTGTCCGCGGTATCTTTAACACATCGCTTCTGTGCTCAAATCCGCGGCCCTCATCAACCTCGGCATCTTCGAGCGCCTCCTCCACCCCCGGCAGCCCGACCTCGCCGACATCCGCAACTTCCTCCTCCTCCAATACCCCCTCGCCCTCGGCACCGCCATCCACGCCACGCCGCTGATCGCCGCCATCCACGCCGCCATCCCCGGAGCCCGCGTCTCTGCCGCCGCCAGCGGCTTCGCCCTCGACATCCTCCGCGGCAACCCCGGCCTGGAGCGTCTCGTCCCCACCCCCAGCCCCCTCCGCGAACTCCTCCCCGCTGCCAACGCCATCCGCCGGGCTAAAATCTTCGGCCGCGAGCGCTTCGCCGTCCTCCTCACCACCGGCAACGAGCGCTCCCGCGTCATCCTCTCCGCGCTCTTCGCCGCAGCTCCCACCCGCGCAGGCTTCACCCTCATGCCCGAGCTCGCCGCCGCCCACTTGAACTTCGACCCGCGCCTCTCGCAGATCGCCAACAACCTCCGCATCCTCGAACTCCTCGGCCACGGCCCCGCACTGCTCGACCAGCTCCAGTCCAACCCCGCACTCCTCGAACCCCAAGTCTTCCCCTCATCCGGCGACACCGCCACCGCGCATCAACTCCTCCGCGAGCAGGGAATCGACGAGTCCAAACCCATCGCCGTCTTCATCACCCAGACCAGCCCCACGCAGCGCAAGTCCTGGCGCGAAGACCGCTTCCGCGCCGTCGCCGAAACCCTGCACCGCACCCACAACCTGCAGATCGTCTTCGCCGGCACCGCCTCCGAAAGCCCCGCCATCGAAGCCCTTCGCTCCGGCCTCCGCTTTCCCACCGCCAGCGTAGCCGGCCAAACGTCTCTACTCGAGCTCGCCGCCATCCTCGGCCTCGCGGACATCGCCCTCACCCTCGACACCGGCCCCATGCATCTGGCCCGCGCCATGCGTCTGCCCATGGTCATCATCGCGCCCGCCTGGTCCCCGGCAGTCGAGTGGCTCCCCCTCAACAACCCCCGCGCCCGCATCCTCAAGAACCTCGACCTGCCCTCCGCACCCGACGACTACCTCATCGACGAAGTCACCGTCCCCGAAGTCGAACACCACCTGCTGGAACTCCTACAGCTCTACCCACCCCGCACCTTCACCCACCGCACCTGAGGGCCCGCCACTGCATCCGTTGCGAAACTTCGCGCACTTCTTGGCGCCCTTTGCGTCAAAGCTCTTAACTCCCGCCGTCCGCGCAGGACTACCGAGTCGCCAGCTCATCCAGATACACAAAGAACTCCGGAAACGAAATCTGCGCCGCCTCCGCCCCCTGGATCACCGTCTCGCCTTCCGCCCTGAGCGCGGCAATCGAAAACGCCATCGCAATCCGGTGGTCCATCCCCGAATCGATCACCCCGCCCTTCAGCCTCTGGCCTCCGGGAATATCCATCCCATCCTCATGCTCCGTGACCTCCGCTCCCATCGCGCGCAGGTTCTTCACCACCAGCGCAATGCGGTCGCTCTCCTTCACCCGCAGCTCCTTCGCATCCCGAATCCTCACCCCTCCCTCGGTATACGGAGCAATGGCCGCAATCACGGGCAACTCATCGATCAACTGCGCAGCTCTCTCCCCACCAATGTCGATGCCCACCAGCGCCCTCCCGCGATTCACCTGGATCGTTCCCGCCATCTCGCCATGCGTCTCCTGCACGTCGAGCACCTTGATGGCCCCGCCCATCGCCGTGATCACATCCAGCATCGCCGCCCTGGTAGGATTCATCCCCAACGCGTCTAACACCAGGTTGGAATCCTCAAACAGCAGCGCCGCACACAGAAAAAACGCCGCCGACGACATATCCCCCGGCACCGTCGCATCAATCGCCTTCAGCCTCTGCCCGCCCGCAATCCGCAGCCGCCCATCCTTGCGTTCCAGCGTCGCTCCAAACGCCCGCAGCGCATGCTCCGAGTGATCCCTCGTCCGCACGCTCTCCGCAATCGACGTCACGCCCTCCGCCTGCAGCCCCGCAAACAGCACCGCCGTCTTCACCTGCGCGCTCGCAATCGGCGCCTCGAAATCAATCGCCTTCAACCCCCGCCCATGCACCACCATCGGCGCATGCCCATCGGTCAAATCGATCCGCGCCCCCATCAACTCCAGCGGCTTGCGAATCCTCTCCATCGGCCGCACCGTCAGCGACGCATCGCCCACAAACCGGTACGTCCCCTTCTGCGCCGCCACCAGCCCCGCCAGCATCCGCATCGTCGAGCCGCTGTTGCCGCAGTCCAGATCGCCCTTCGGCTGGTGCAGCACGCCGCCCGTGCCCGTCACCTCAATCGTCTTCCCGACGGTCGCCACCTTCGCGCCCATCGCCTGCATGCAGCCCAGCGAGCTATGCGGATCCTCGCCCGTAGAAAAATTCGTCAGCCGCGACGTCCCCTCGGCAAACCCCGCCAGCATCGCATACCGGTGCGAGATTGACTTATCGCCAGGCAACATCACCGACCCGCGAAACCCCCGCGCCGGCGAAACCATCACACTCGAAGACGAAGCATGCAGAACAGAACTCATACCATCTATTTTACTAATCCCTCACTCCCTACTCCCTAATCCCTGTCTCAATGTCCCGCCGGAGGATTGTCCGGGTAGATGCGAATATCCGGAACCCCGCGATAGCGCTCCGCATAGTCCATCCCATAGCCGATCACAAAGCTGTTGGGAATCTTGAAGCACGCATAGTCCGCCTCAATCGGCACCAGCCGCCGATCCGGCTTGTCCAGGCACGTCGCAATCTTCAGCGACGCCGGCTTATGCTGCAGCATCAGCCCGCGCAGGTAGCTCAGCGTCAACCCGGTGTCGAGAATATCCTCCACCAGGATCACGTGCCGCCCCTCAATCGGGTTGTCGATATCCTTGATCAGCTTCACCGCGCCGCTCGACACCCGCGCCCGCCCGTAGCTCGACACCGCCACGAAATCAAACGTGTTGTCCACCTTGATCGACCGCGCCAGGTCCGCCAGAAAGATCGCCGCGCCCTTCAGCACGCCAATCAGCACAATCGACTGTCCCTTGTACTCCTCGGAGATCTGTTCTCCGACTACCTTCACACGCTCAGCAATCTGCTCCTTGGTGAGCAGAACTTCCATCACATCGGGCGAAACAAACGCAGGAACACTCGTAACCATGCGTTTAGACTACGCGAAATTAACCCCTCGAAAAAACTCCGCGCCCTCAAATCCCCTTGAGGAAAACCCGGCCCCAACCGCCCCTCTTGCGGATCGGTCGCCGCCGCCCCCCATGCATGACGCAGATTTTATGCGGCCCAGGACTCTCCACACACCGTTTGCTTTTTACTCCCGCCCTCCGCGCAGGACCCGTCCACGCAGGACCTATACTTAACTCTGCATGTATCCCTACATAAATCTCGGTTTTGCTCACGTTGGAACCTTTGGCCTGATGCTTTGGCTGGCCGCTGTCTGCGGCACCGTCGTCCTCTACAAAAATCTGGCCCGCAACGGCTCCGATGCCGACGCCCTCAATATCGTCACCATGGTCGTCATCGCCGGCATCATCGGCGCCAAGCTCTGGCACGAGCTCCAGAACATTCCCGACATGGTCGCCGCCTGGCACGAGATCCTCGTTCCCGGCATCCATCGCCCCACCGAAGTCTTCTTCAACTTCCTGCACTGGTTCCAGGCCGGCTTCGCCTGGTACGGCGGCCTGCTCGCCGGCGTCGCCATGCTCATGTACCAGGGCGTCGCCTCCAAGCCCAACGGCCTCACCGGAGGCCGCGCCGCCCTGCGCATGCTGGACTTCGCCGCCCCTGCCGCCGCCGTCGGCTACGGCGTCGGCCGCATCGGCTGCCTGCTCTCCGGCGACGGCGACTACGGCATCAACACCACCCTCCCCTGGGGCGTCCACATGATGCACGGCCTCACCGAGTACACCCGCGCCCTGGTCCTCCCCACCCCGGTCACGGCCGCCGTCCAGCCCACCCCCATCTACGAACTCCTCTTTGCCCTGGCCCTCGCCTGGTGGCTCTGGAAGCGCGCCGCCAAGCCCCTCCCCCTCGGCCTCCTGACCGGCGAGTACCTCGTCCTCAGCGGCATCGGCCGCTTCCTCGTGGAGTTCGTCCGCATCAACCCCCGCATCTACTTCCACCACACCCTGTCGAACGCCCAGGTAGCCGCCATCGGCAGCGTCCTCTTCGGAGCGGCGATGATGTTCCTCACCCGCCACAACGAGGCCGTCGTCTCCCAACCCCTCCCCAAAGCCGCCAAGAACGTCCCCGCCACCACCTAACCCGAAGTGGCGGTTGTCCTTGCTTTTTTCTGTCATTCCCTCTGGGAACCTGCTGTTGTCCTTGCCTTTTTTCTGTCATTCCCTCTGGGAATCTGCTTCTTCTGTTGCCTTTGTCGTTGCCGGTTCTACCGCATGAGCCGGGGGCTTCAGCCCCCGGACCATCGCCCTCCAGCCCTGCTCCCCCAACTCCACCCTCGCCGTCCGCGCCGGACAAAATAAATCCCCCGCCCACACCCCTCTAAACAGCCCAAAATCCGCGTGTCAACCCCCGCCACGCCCCAAAAGCCCCCAAAACCCCCATGCCCATTGGCGATTTCTCTTCCGCCAACCTGGCATAGTACCCCCGCCAAAGGACTAGACTTAAATCAGGCCCAGTCATCCCACCCGCGACAGCCACGCCCAGCCCAGCCGCTCGACGGAACGCCAGGGAAGATCCCCTAACTCCTTTAGAATGGCATCTTTGCCTGTAACTAGCCTGAAGTGAGCCAGTTACAGGAAAAATTCCCTCCCAGGGGGGGTACTTTGCTCATTAACCCGCCTGAATGGAATACTTTACAGCGAAATTTGACCCCCGCCGGGGGGTACTTTGCCCCTTAACCTGCGTGCTTTGAGCGGTTTGAAGCAAAAATTACCCGTAGAGGGGGGAGGGGGGGGGGGACAGCACCGCGAAGCCCCTCGCCGTCCGCGCAGGACACTCACAGGCGGCGCAAAAACGCCTTCGCCTGCTCCAGCTCCGGAAACAGCCGCTCCTCCGCCTGGAACTCCCGCGAGTGCACGCACCGCCGTCCCGCCCGCACCCTCACCGGATGCTTCAGGTGCAGCATCTCGTGGTACAGCAGGTATTCGATCGCATACCGCGGCGTCCCCGGCCGGTCGAACACCCGGCTCACCACGATGGTGTTGTGCGCCGCGTCATAGTGCCCGAGCATCCGCTTGGCCACATGCGCGCTCCAGGTCAACGTAGGCCGCCCCAGCAGCCCATGGAAGAACCGCCGGTTCACCGCCTCGAAGACCTCGTCGAGGTCGTACAAATGTCCCTGCGGCGAGGTCAGCACCTTCCGCCCGCGCATCTGCCGCATCCGCTCGGCCTGCGTGGACACAGCCTCCGACCGCGTATACCGCCGATACCGGTCGGCATACACCGGCGCCACCGGCTTCCGGTACAGCTTCGCCAGCAGGATATGCGCAATCGCCTGGTGAATATTTTCAGGAGCATGTTCGAGCAGATCGGAGAGCCGCACAATCAGCTTCCCATCGCGCAAACGGATGGTCGTGTTCAGGCTGGTGAACCGCCGGAACTTTACCTCGAGCGACGGCATGGGAGCGCGCGGACGCAGCTCACGGTACTCCTGCTCGAAGATCAGCAGGATCGCAGCGGACACAGGTGGAAGAGTGGAACGAGGCACGTCTAGCTCAGCCTACCATGCAGCGCGCGGTTGATTTCTTCCCGCGCTCTGCGTACGATTTCGCGTCGCTTAGCGAACATGGTCCAACGCAATGATCCGGTGCTGGGCCTCGAACGTCTGGTCGGGAAACTTGTCGCCGGCCAGCGCCAGGAATGCTTTGTAGGCTGCAATCGCCTGCTTGTTCTGGTGCAGCTTGTCGTGCGCCGTCGCCTGCAGGAAGAGGGAAGTCGGCGAGTTCGGCAGCACGGTCGAGCGCGCATCGAGCGCCGCCAGGCAGGTCTGCGGATCGTTGTTCTTCGACGCCGCAAACGCCAGGTGACCCTCCGCCTCGCCCCATGCCTGATCGTCATGGAACGCGGCACGCAGCGCAACCGCCTTCAGGAACGTCGCCTCAGCCTGCGCATCGTGGCTCTGCTTTACCTGCGCACTGCCCAGGGCATCGAGCAGCATCGGGTCTTGCGGACTCGCGGCCAGTAGCTGCGTGTACAGCTTCTCCGCGCCGGCGTTGTCGCCGTTCACATACTCGAGCTGCGCCAGCAGCTGCGTCGTGTCCGGATCGGCCGCGATCTTCGGGTCCGAAGCCCGCAACTGCTCGAGCAGCG
The DNA here is from genome assembly GCA_963762375.1 of uncultured Acidobacteriaceae bacterium. Taxonomy (GTDB): domain Bacteria; phylum Acidobacteriota; class Terriglobia; order Terriglobales; family Acidobacteriaceae; genus Granulicella. Next base: position 213,167 of record CAVXKP010000018.1, on the reverse strand, counting down.
GAATCGCGTCCGCAGCCTTGCCCTCCGCCGCATAGAGCGAAGCCGCCTGTGCCACCAGCCGCGGATCGTTCGGATGCAACTTCAGCGCCGCGGTCAGCACCGTGTCCGCGTCCGCCAGCTTGCCTTCATGCTGCAGCGCATGCGCCAGACCCGCGGTAGCGTCCACATCGCCGGGCAGCAGGTTCAGCGCCCGCCGATACGCCGGAATCGCATCCGCCGCATCGCCCGCGCGATCGGCGAGCTCGGCGCCCATCAGCACGTCGTCGGGAGTCTCAGGCGAGAGCTTCAGCGCTGCCAGCAACTCCTCGCGCGCTGCATCGGGATGGCCGGTCTCGTCCAGATGCGCCAGCGCCCGCAACGCCCGAGCCCGCAGCTCCGGTTGAGCGGAAGGAAGCTTCGCCGCATCCAGCAGCTCCTGGTGCGCTGCCTCGATGCGTCCAGCCCGCGCATCCAGCAATCCCAGCGCAACCTTCGGCTCGGCAAACTCCGGGATCGCCGCAATCGACGCAGCATACGCACGTGCCGCATCGGCCTCTTCGCCGTTGCGCTCCTCGGCGAATCCAAGGTCGTACTGCACGCGCCCGTCCTTAGGATGTACCGCGGCCAGCACCTTCAGCTTCGCCTCGGCGCCCTTGTAGTCCTGCTTCTCGAGCGCGCTCTCTGCCTCGCTGATCTGCTGGCTCTCCGCATTCTGCTGCGAGGGGTCATCGACGCTATGCGTTCCCGGAGGAAGCTGCTGCGCAACACCCGCGCTCGCTGCGACGCTAACAGGGCAGAGAAGACAACACTACGGTTCATCACGCGACCTCACGCTTGCGCTGCGACTCGCCGTCCAGCACCTTGCCCAGCCAATAACCCGTGTGCGAAGCCTTCACCCTGGCAATCTCCTCGGGCGTTCCCGTAGCCACAACCTGTCCGCCGCCCGATCCGCCCTCAGGCCCCATATCGATGACCCAATCCGCACACTTGATCACATCCAGGTTGTGCTCGATCACCAGCAGAGAACCGCCGCCATCGATCAGCTTGTGGAACGCCGCCAGCAGCTTCGCCACATCCTCGAAGTGCAGCCCCGTCGTCGGCTCATCCAGGATGTACAGCACCCGGCTCGCCGCCCGCTTCGCCTCACCCCGAACCCCGCCCGCTCCGCCCGATGATCCCGACCGCGCCGCTGCCAGATGCTGCGCCAGCTTCACACGCTGCGCCTCTCCACCGCTCAGCGTCGTCGCGCTCTGCCCCAGCCGCACATACCCGAGCCCAACTTCATCCAGCACCGCCAATTTATCGACGATCTTCGGATGTCCGGCAAAATAAACCAGTGCTTCGCGCACGGTCATGCCCAGCACTTCGTGAATGTTCTTGCCCTTGTACTTGACGTCGAGGATAGCGGTCTTATACCGCGTTCCATTGCACTCCTCGCACGGCAGCTCCACATCGGCGAGGAACTGCATCTCGACCGTCACCGTTCCATCGCCCTCGCACACATCGCAGCGTCCGCCCGGAACGTTGAACGAGAACGAACCGGCCGTAAGGCTCTTCCGCCGAGCATCCGGCTGCGCCGCGAACAGCTCGCGAATAGCATCGAAGGCCTTGATGTAGGTCACTGGATTCGAGCGCGGCGTCCGCCCAATCGGCGACTGGTCCACCAGCACCACGTCATTCAGATACTGCGACCCGGAAAGCTCGCGATACAGATTCGCCGTCTCGTGGTCTCCACCCTCACTCTGTCCCAGCGCCTGCATCAGCGCCCGGTACAGCACCTGGTGCACCAGCGTGGACTTGCCCGACCCTGAGACGCCGGTCACGCAGCACAACAGCCCCAGCGGAATCTCGACGTCGACGCCGCGCAGGTTATGGATCCTCGCCCCGCGCAGCACCAGCTTCTCCCGCCCCGGCTCGAAGCGATGCTTGGGCACAGCAATCTTCGCCCGCCCACTCAGGTATCTCCCGGTCAGCGATGCCGGATTCTCCCGCACCTCGTCGACGGTTCCAGCCGCGAGCAGGTTGCCACCCAACTCCCCAGCGCCTGGTCCGAGATCGAGCAGATGATCCGCCGCGCGAATGACGTCGGGATCGTGCTCGACGACCAGGATCGTATTTCCCAGGTCGCGCAGTTCTTCCATGATCGTGATGAGCTTCGCCGTGTCGCGCGTATGCAGACCGATCGAGGGTTCGTCGAGCACATAGAGCGCCCCCACAAGCCGCGAACCGAGGCTGGCGGCCAGCTGAATACGCTGCGACTCGCCGCCGCTCAGCGTGGAGCTCAGCCGGTCGAGGGTCAGGTACTCCAGCCCCACCTGCTGCAGGAAGCGCACCCGCTGCCGCACCTCTTCCAGTACCTTGCCGGCAATCTCCTGCTGGGATGGGCTCAAGGTCAGCGAATCAAGAAAGTCCTGCGCCTCAGTGATGGTGAGCGCGCAGACCTCGCAGATATTCTTGCCGCTCCAGCAATACGGCGCGAGCCTCCGCGCGCAAGCCGTTGCCCGCGACAATCCGGGCAGGTTGCGTAGCCGCGATACTTCGAAAGAAACACGCGCACGTGCAGCTTGTACTTCTTGCGCTCGAGCTCTGCAAAGAAGCCACGAATCCCGGGCCAGCTCCCGCGGCCTTCTTCGATGAAGCGTTGCTGCGCATCCGTGAGATCGAACCATGGAACATCGGTTGGAATGCCCTCCGCCTTGGCGGAGCGCTTCATCTCCCCATGCCACGCACGGTACTTCGGCTTCGTCCACGGATCGATGGCTCCCTCATCGAGCGTCTTGGAACGGTTCGGAATGATGAGGTTAGGATCGAAGTCGATGGTGTTGCCGAATCCCTGGCAGCGGGGGCAAGCTCCAAACGGATTATTAAAGCTGAACAGCCGAGGCTCAGGCTCGCGATAGGCTCGATGGCAATCCGAGCACTCGAACGCCGAAGAATAGCGCAAGGATTCCGCGGTCTCCGTCGCCTCTCGCGGAACCGTTCGCAGCACAATCTCACCCGCTTCGCGATAACCGGTCTCGATCGCATCGACGAGCCGGGAACGGATCTCTGTCGAGATCGCGAGCCTGTCGATCAGGACATAAATCGGTCGATCGGCGGCTGACGTTAAAGTCCAGCTCAAGCAACGATTCGGGCGTCGAAAATTCAACGATCTTTCCCGGGCCTCCTGTCTCGTCTGCCTGCCAAAGCCGGTTATACCCTCGCCGGCGCAGTTCGCCCAGGCGCTCCTTCAAGGTCTCGGTCAAATTGATTGCAGTGATCGCCGCAGCTTTGTTGCCAGCCTTTTCGGATCTTCTTCGCGGGCTTCTTCACGGAGGGCGACCGCTTCGATCGCTGGATCGGCCGCTGGACCCTGCATCGCTTCCAGCTTGATCTCGCGTCGCACGATGGGGAACAGTGCATACACGCGAGTTCCTTCGGGCATGGCGACAACGCGCGTGACAATCTCGTCGACCGTATCGCGGCGCACAATGCCTCCGCAATGCAGGCAGGTCACCGTCCCGCAGCGTGCATAAAGGAGCCGCAGGTAATCGAAGATCTCGGTGGCGGTCGCAACGGTCGAGCGCGGATTGCGGGTCTGGTTCTTCTGCTTGATGGCGATTGCAGGAGCCAGACCGTCCATGAAGTCTACGTCGGGCTTCTCGATGCGCTCCAGAAACTGGCGAGCGTATGCCGACAGGCTCTCGACATAGCGACGTTGACCTTCGGCGTACACCGTATCGAATGCCAGCGACGACTTTCCTGAACCGGAGACTCCGCTCACGACCGTCAGCGCGTTATGCGGAATATCGACGTCGATATTCTTGAGATTGTGCGTTCGCGCGCCGCGAATCGTAATCCGGTCGTTCGCGCTATCGGTCCCCATAAGGCTCAAGCACTCCTTTGCGGGCGCAACATCTCGAGCAGCAGCAGGCAGGCACCCACCACGATCGCTGAGTCTGCGACATTGAAGTCAGGCCAGTGATAGTGAACGATGTGGACTTCTAGAAAATCGACGACGTAGGAGAAACGAACGCGATCATACAGGTTTCCGATGGCGCCGCCCAGGATGAGTGCCAACGCCACCGAAGTCAGCGTAAGGCTGCGCCCCATCTTCCATATCAGTGCCAGTACCACAACGACGGCAACAATCGAAAACCCAATCAGCACATTGCGAACCAGGGTCTGCGAGGTGCTGCCTTCAAACATGCTGAAGGCGGCGCCGGTGTTGAGCACGTGGGTGAGGCGAAAGACCCTCGGGATGATGACGATCGCATGACCGGGTTGGATGTGGGCGACAATCCACAGCTTGGTGACGCGATCCAGAAGGACGACCAGCGCGGCGATAACGATCATGAGCCAGCGCATGTCGCGCGTGGGAGAAGCCGTCGACATTACGCAGCCTCCCCAACCATCGGCGGAAAGCCAATCGCTTCGAGAGCTTCAGCGCAGCGCGTGCATACGGTGGGCCAGCGATCGTCTTCGCCAACATCCGGCACAACGCGCCAGCAGCGCTCGCACTTCGCTCCGTCCGCAACCTGGGCGTCGATCAGGACTGCGGCCGCCTCCTGGGTGTCGCCCAACAGTTGCACGCTGGCCTGCGAGACGTTGAAGAACTCTGCCAGCGCCGGCTCGTAACGGGTCAACACCAGCGCTTCGGGCGAACCTTCGGTCGCGATCACGCGAACGCTCGCATCCAGCGACTTGCCGATGGACTTCGACAAACGCAGTGCCTCGAGCTCCACCATTACCAGCTGGCGAATGCTCGTCAACTGCTCCCAATCCGCTTCGAGCCCGGAGATATTGCCCGGAATAATCTCGACGACTGGAGGGAAGAGCGCGAGATGAACACTCGGCAGGCGCTCCTCAACCCTGGGCAGATACTGCCACACTTCATCGGCTGTGAAGGACAGGATCGGTGCGATCAACCGGGTCATGGCCTCCGCGATGCGCCAGATTGCAGTCTGCGCACTGCGTCTCGCCGGGCTGTTGGGCGCAAAGGTGTAAAGCCTGTCTTTCACGACGTCCAGATACAAGGCACTCAAGTCCGAGTTCGTATATTCGTTCAATGCCTGATACGCGCGGTGAAACTCAAACTCGTCATACGCGGTTCGGATGGCAGCATCCAGTTCGGCCGTTCGGGCCAGGATGTACTGATCGAGCGGCTGCATGTCGGTCCAGGCGACGGCGTCGGTTGCCGGATCGAAGTCCGAAAGGTTGCTGAGGAGAAAGCGAAGGGTGTTGCGCAGCTTACGGTAGTTGTCACTGACACGCTGCATCAGGTTTTCGCTTGCCGCTACATCCTCGCGGAAGTCCACACTGGCAACCCAAAGCCGGATGATCTCGGCTCCCAGGCGATTTGCCACATCCACCGGATCAACGCCATTGCCCAGCGACTTGGAGAATGCGCGGCCCTGCTCGTCGAGCGTCCATCCGCTGGTCGCCACCATTCTGTATGGAGCTGCATCCTTGATTCCTACAGAGCTGAGCAGGGAAGAGTGAAACCATCCGCGATGCTGATCGCCGCCCTCGGTGTAGAGGTCGGCAGGCCAGTGAAGTTCAGGCTCGACGTCGAGCACCGCATGCCAACTGGCGCCGCTCTCGAACCAGACATCAAGGATGTCCATCTCCTTGCGAAACTGCATGACCGTGCCACAAGCCCCGCAAGCAGTGTCCGCAGGCAAAAGCGCGAGCGCATCGTACTTGTACCAGGCGTCCGCTCCTTCTTTCACGAAGAGCTCAACGACACCCTTGTTGATGGCTTCGTCGTTGAGCGGTTCGTGACACTTCTCGCACAGGAACACCGCGATCGGCACGCCCCAGATGCGCTGCCGGGAGATACACCAATCCGGCCGCGTGGCGATCATGTTGGAGATGCGTTCCTCTCCCCACGCCGGATCCCATGTGACGCGCTTGATCTCTTCCAGCGCCCGCTCACGAAACGTCGCGTTGGGTTCTTCCGCTTTGGGCGAAAGTACCGGGGTCTCCATGGAGATGAACCACTGCTCGGTCGCACGAAAGATCAGCGGCTTGTGGCAGCGCCAGCAGTGCGGATACTTGTGCTCGAGATTGTGGCGGCCCATCAGCGCACCCTTGCTTGCGAGCAGAGCTTCGATCGGCGCGTTGGCCTTGAAGACAAACAGGCCGTCGTACTCGGGCAGCCCGTTGCGTAACTTGCCCTGGGCGTCGACGTCGCAGGTGAGGGGAAGTTCATAGCGGACGCCGGTCGCGAAATCATCGGGTCCGTGCGCGGGGGCTGTATGGACTGCGCCTGTGCCTTGATCGGTGGTGACGTAGTCGGCGGTGACGCCGAGGATCTGCCGTTCGAGGAACGGGTGGGCGAACGTCGCGCGGTCCAGCCTGGAGCCCTGGAAGGTGGTGATCACGTCTGCGTTCTTGAGGTTGCCGATCAAATCGCAGGCTTGGCGAACTTGTTCGATCAGTGCCTCGGCAACGACGTAGACATCGTCACCATCCTCCAAGGCCGCATACCGGATCTCTGGGTTGAAGGCCACGGCCATCGATGCGGGGACGGTCCAGGGAGTCGTCGTCCAGATGATGGTGTAGACGTTTTTTCCGCAAAGCCGAGGATCGATCTTCTCCGGCGGGCTGGTCAGCTTGTAGCGCACATAGACGCTCGGCGAGGTGTGCATCTCATACTCCACCTCGGCCTCGGCCAGCGCCGTGTGGTCGTGGGAGCACCAATACACAGGCTTTAGGCCTTTGTAGACAAAGCCCTTCTCGTAAAACCCGTAAAAGGTCTCGAGGATACTTGCCTCGTATGGAAAATCCATGGTCGCGTAGGGCTTGTCCCAGCGGCCAAATACCCCTAAACGCTTGAACTGGGAACGCTGCAGATCGAGGAATTTTGCGGCATAGTCGCGGCACGCCTTCCGCACCTCGACCGGATCCATCTCCAGCTTCTTGCCGCCCAGCTTCTCATCCACCTTGATCTCGATCGGGAGGCCATGGCAATCCCATCCGGGCACGTAGGGGGCATCGAAGCCCGCCATGGTCTTGGTTTTGACGACAAAATCCTTGATGCACTTATTCAGAGCGTGGCCGAGATGAATTGCCCCGTTCGCGTAAGGTGGTCCATCGTGCAGAATGTACTTCGGCGCACCCTCCCGGACCTTGCGAATCTGTTCGTAGAGGCCAGCCTCCTCCCATTGTGCCAACCGGACAGGCTCATTCTGCGGCAGATTCGCTTTCATCGCAAAATCCGTCCGGGGGAGGTTCAGTGTCCCTTTAAGGCTCTTCTTCTTGTCACCGTCTGACATCAACATCTCCATTGTTTCGTGTGGCAAAGGAAAGAATCCGCTCCGAAGCGGACAAACTTCTATTGTAACGGCCGCAGAAGGTTGCCTGACCGGTTCCCGGGACGGCACCTATGGAAATAAATAGCGAGCTAGCTACTTTTCAGTCATCTGCGTCTAATTAGAGAGAGCAAACCGGGGCAAGAGTTTGTAGAATGATCCCGGGCCTTGGCGATGCACCTTCCGGCAGTTGAAGACTGTGTTTGCCGCTTGTGCTGTTGACGAGAAGAGAAGACCGAGCCGAGACCTGTTCCTCCCTATGCCTGATATTGATACGCTTCCGCCTCCACACACCAACCCGGTCGATTCCGATCTCGCGGCGACAGCGCCCCGCGCGGGAGATAACGCTCTCCATCTCAGCGGCGAGATCAAGGAATCAGGTGTGTTTGCCTCACTGATCTCAAGTGTTCGCGATGCATTCTTCGCCCCGAAACTGCCGCCGCTGGTTCTCCAGTCCAAGCCCATCGCCGTTCCGGATCGCATGGCGACCAAGCGCAGTGCTTCTTCGACAGCATTTGCTATTGGCGCGCATGTCGTGGTCATTCTGCTGGTCGCGCTGTTTATCGCCAGCCAGGTCAAGGTGATGGCGCCGCAGAAAAAAGATATGACGGCGGTTGTGGTGCCGACGCCTCCTCCTCCTATCGCTCCCAAGCTCGAACAGATTGGCGGTGGCGGTGGACAGCACGATCTGGCGCCGGTGAGTAAGGGACGGCTCCCTGAGCTGGCTCAAAAGCAGCTGATTCCGCCCATGGCTCCGCCTACGGTTGCCCCTAAGCTCGCTGTCATTCCCACTGTCGTAGTGCAGAAAGATCTCAACCTCGCGAACAACACCATGCCGAATTTAGGGATGCCCAATTCCACTCTCAAGGGAGTCTCTCTCGGTAACGGAACCGGAACAGGCATCGGTTCGGGTAACGGCTCCGGGATCGGGCCGGGATCGGGAGGGAACACGGGCGGCGGGGTCATGCACATCGGCGGCGGCGTGAGTCAGCCGGTGGTTCTCTACCAGGTAGAGCCCGAATTCTCCGAAGAGGCGCGCAAGGCCAAGTTCTCCGGGAACGTCGAAGTCTATCTCTGGGTGGATACGGACGGGAAACCCTCTCATATACGGGTGGTGCGCGGTGTCGGCATGGGGCTGGACGAGAAGGCGGTTGAGGCCGTTCGCCAGTACCGGTTCAAGCCAGCCATGAAGGACGGCAAGCCTGTTCAGGTTGACCTCTACGTCGACGTCAACTTCCAGATTCTCTGATCAGCGTGCTACCGCTGCGAGCGTAGAGACCTCTGCGAGCGCCGGGATCTCGTCGAAGGTGAGATTTTCCGCGGGGCTGCCTGTATCTTCCTTCCAGCGGAGAAAGAGTTTGCCGTAGCTCTCCGTGGTGCGCAATTCCGGAGCGATGCATAGCTTTTCGAGCATCTTGTCGATCCACGCTGGCGGGCCCTCGAGTTCTGCCCACACACCGATGGGCGTTTCGTCGAGAACCAAGTGGCCTTCTTCCATCTCCCACTCTGTGCGGAACTTCTCGTAGCGGAAGACTGGACCGTAGCCTAGCTGCGTAAAGATCTCGGCGAGAGCGTCGCAGTCTTCCACGGCGCTTTCGGTCTCGATGCGTGTCTTGTAGCGGAGATCGTCGTTGCCGTCAGCTTGCCGCTTGTGCGTCACGGTGCAGCGGGCGCCATAGTGGCGAAGACGCAGAATCTGTCGGCGGGAGCGGAGTTGGCGGTCGGGGGAGTCGTAGAGGACGTTGGTTTCGAAGGTCCGCTCGGTGACCAGTTTGAACCCGAGTGCGTCGGCTGATGAGCGAAAAGCTCGAAGATCCGCCACCGAAAACTTCAGCTCTATTTCAGCAGCCTGCATGGGGTCAGTATACGTCGAGAAGCTTGCCCGGAACGGAATCTTCTGGCCCTGTGGAATACGCCGCTCCCTCTCGATTCGCTAGGATGGGAAGCTGGCCTATGTCTCAAACGCTGCATCTCAAGTTCTCCAATCCGTCCGATCTACAACGAGCGGCGAGTCTGCTCCGCGACGGAGGTCTCGTGGCGTTTGCGACCGAGACGGTTTATGGCCTGGGGGCGCATGCGCTCAATGCGGATGCAGTAGCGAGGATTTTTGCGGCGAAGAGGAGACCTTCGTGGGATCCGCTGATCGTGCATGTGGCCTCGGATGAACAACTTAGTGTCGTTGCGCACGTTCCCGCGGAACTGGCTGGGCGTGTCGCCGCTTTGGCGAGGGCCTTCTGGCCGGGGCCGCTGACGCTGCTGCTGCCGCGCACCGAGGCCATTCCGGACGCGGTGACGGCGGGGCGGGGGCTGGTGGGGGTGCGGGTGCCGGGGCATCCGGCGGCTCTTGCGCTGCTGGCGGCTGCCGGTGTGCCTGTCGCCGCGCCGAGTGCCAACCTGTTCGGGCATACCAGTCCGACGACCGCAGAGCACGTGCTGGCCGACCTGGACGGGCGGATCGACGCTGTGCTGGATGCCGGGCCGACGTCGATTGGCGTCGAGTCCACGGTGCTCGATCCGACGCAGACGCCGATGGTGCTGTATCGTCCGGGTGCGGTGACGGCGGAGCAACTGACGGCCGCCACGGGTGTTGCAGTGGAGGTGTTTGTGCCGGTGGCGGAGGCGCTGCCGGCGTCGCTACCTTCTCCGGGCGTGGGGATTCGGCACTATGCGCCGCGGGCGCGCCTAATGCTGGTGGAGGGTTCGGTTGCGGCATTGCGAGCGGCGTTGGAGGGTCGCGCTGCAGGCGAGTCGGTGGGCGTCCTGCTGCCGGAAGATTGGCTGCTGGAGGGAGGCGCGGTGGTGGAGCGATGGGGGCGATGGAACGATGCGGAGGCGCTGGCGGCCGGGCTGTTTGCGGGGCTGCGTGCGCTGGACGATCGCGGGGTGTCGGTGATCCTGTGTCCGCTGCCGGAGGCTGGCGGGCTGGCGGATGCGATCCGCGACCGGCTGCAGAAGGCGGCGCGGTCGGCTTAGCTGGATCGTGCGACGGGCTACTTCATCACGGTGTTGGTGGGCTGGGCGTCGCTGGTCTTGTAGAGATACTTGATGGCGGCCTTGTAGACCAGGACGCGATTGCGCCCGACGCGCAGCTTGACGGTGCACTTGTCGTACCACTGGATGAAGCCCTGCAGCTGTTCTCCGTCCTCGAGGACGATCGTCATCTCGGTCTGCTGCTGCATCTGCTTCTGGAAGTAGAAGGCTTCGGCGTGGGAGCTTTCGGGCGTTCCGTGCAGGTCGGAGAGCAGGGCGTGGGTCAGCGGATCCTCGGTGTGAATGGGGTCGCGCCGGCGCTCAACGAACGGCAGTTGGGGACGCACGAGTTTGCGTGTTCCGTTGAACGTGTTGTCGTCGCCGCGAGTCGCGATTCTGCTCTCCATGGTGGCTCTCTTTTTCGGCATTGCGTCTTCTCCTTTCAGCCCTAGGCGAGCGAGCGCTGCAAAGAAGCCGCTGGAAAGACGGATTGAGGTGTAAACCAATCCGCTGGAAACACGGATGGACGGGTCAAACCGATCTGGGCACGTTGAGTGCCGGGTGATGTTCAAAGGTGGTTATTCGAACATTTGATGATGAGACGCAGCAGCCGGGTTGTTCGTTTCAACAGCTAGCGCCGGCTGCCTTCGAGCTCGACGGCGAAGGCGTCCAAGCTCAGCGAGCGAAGGAGGTTACGGCGCATGCCGCTGTGGACGGCGTCCATGGCGCGGACGGCCTGTTCGATCCAGGCGAAGGAGAAGGTGTCGGCGAGGCGCTGGAGGTCGGCGCGCTTGTCGATGTTCCGAACGCGGTCTGCGGCGCCCGATTGCAGCAGCAGGATGTCCTCGAGCAGGCTGGAGAGGGCGCGGAGGAGGGCGGTGGTTTTGGTCTGGCCCTCGGCGCCGGCGCGGTAGGTCTCGGTCATGCGGAAGAGGGTGGAGTGGTCCTGCAGGCCGCCGGAGTGCTCGGCGGTGTGCAGGATGGTGAGCGCGTCGTTGCGCGCCGCGGCGTACTCGGCGAGGTTGAAGACGATTGCGCGGCCAGCGGCTCCTTCGCTGAGGCGGGCGGTGAGCTCGCGCTCGGTCTTGTTGAGCTCGGGGCGGCGCTGGGCAAGCAGGGCGGCGATCTCGTCAGCGGGTAAGGCTCCGAGGTGCGCGACGGCGCAGCGGGAGCGGATGGTGGGCAGCAGCTCGCCGAGGTTCTCGGCGAGGAGGAGGATGTGGACGTAGGGCGGCGGCTCCTCCAGGACCTTCAGGAGGGAGTTTGCTGCCTCCTTCATGAAGGCCGCGGAGGTGATGACGAAGACCTTGGCGCGGGCTTCGACGGGAAGCGAGTGCGAGCGGTTGATCAGGGTGCGGATCTGGCCGAGCTTGATGAGCAGCTGGGGCGGATCGGGCGGGACGATGAGGACGTCGGGGTGCGTCTGGATGAGGACGCGGGTGTCTTTCTTGTCGACCTCGCGCATCTCTTCGCGGGCGGCGACGGCTTCTTCGATCTTGGTATCCAGGTCGGCGCTCTCGGCGATGCGAAGGCAGTTGTTGCAGTGGTTGCAGAAGGAGGCGAGCTCTTGGCCGGCGTGCGGTCCGTCGGGTGAAATTTCGCGGGGCTGGTTTTCACACTCGAGCGCCAGGGTGAGGAGCAGGGCGAGGGTAAACTTGCCGGCGCCGCGGGGGCCGAGGAGGATGAGGGAGTGGGGGAGGCGGCCGGCGGCGATGGCGGCGCGGAGGCTCTCGACGGTGGGGTGGTTGCCGATGAAGTCGTGGAAGCTGGAGGGAAGCGGCACGACTCCAGATTACATTGCTCCCTTGTGGGTGCTGCGCGCACGGCGAGGGCTTCGCGTGGTGACGCCTGGAGTGCCCCCTCCCCCCCCTGTTTGCGATTTGTCGCTGTAACTGGTTGAAACTGGACGGGTTAGTGGGCAAAGTAGGGGTGTGGTGGGTATCAATTTTGCGCTAAAGTATTCGATTCAGACGGGTTAAGGGGCAAAGTATCCCGGGGGGATACTTCGGTTTGCTGGCTTCGTGGGTTGGGGGTGCTAGTTAAAGTTTAGTCCTTTGGCAGGGGTGATTGTGCCAGGTTTTGGAAATATAAATCGCCAGTGTTGATGGGGGTTTTGGGGTGTTGGCGGGGTTTGGGGGGCTTGACAGGTTTGGGGGGTGCCTGCTGATTCGGTAGAACGGGCAACGGCTTGGACGCAAAGGGCGCGAAGGGAGCCAAGGTTCGCCACGGCGGATGGGCGATGGAAGAAAGTGGGTTCGCGGGGGAGAAGTACGGAAAGGCAAGGGCAACGGAAGAAGCAGATTCCCGGGGGGAATGACAGAAAGAACGGCAAGAGCAACGGCAAAGGCAACGGCAACTACAGGGGTCCTTCACTTCGCTCAGGATGACGGACGTGCTGCTGGGTGCGGGGTGGGGTGAATTGAGCGGGTGGGGGGGCAGTTAGGGGGCGGGGGTGGGGGAGGGTTAGGGGGTGGGGGTGGGGAGCATCGTCATGGGGTGTTTGGGGCGGAGGGTGATTTTGGCCTGGGGGATGACAGGGTTGTCGGGGACGAAGGTCAGGCGCCAGCGTTGGGCGATGGTGGCGAGGGAGAGGACGCCTTCCATCCAGGCAAAGCCTTCGCCGATGCATTGGCGGCGGCCTCCGCCGAAGGGGAAGTAGACGAAGCGGGGACGGGTGGCGCGGGCTTCCGGGGTGTGGCGCTCGGGGCGGAAGGCGAGCGGGTCGGGCCAGTACTCGGCCGAGCGGTGCATGATGTATTGGCTGAAGAAGAAGTGCGTATGTGGTGGGAAACGATAGGGTCCGAGCTCGACGGGGATGGTGGACTGGCGGCCCATGGCCCAGGCCGGAGGGTAGAGGCGCATGGATTCGGCGAAGACCTGCTCGGTGTACTTGAGGCGCGGGAAGTCGTCGACGGTGGCGGTGCGGGCGCTGGGGCCGGTGCCGAGGACGGCGTTCACTTCGGCGTACATGCGGTCGGCGGCGGCGGGGTTCTGGCTGAGGAGGTACCAGGTCCAGGTGAGGGCGTTGGCGACGGTCTCGTAGCCGGCGAGGAAGATGGTGAGGAGCTCGTCGCGGACCTGGGTGTCGGTCATTGCCTTGCCGGGGATGGGTGCGTGGCTTCGCCTGGACTCCCAGGTCTGACGTTCCGGACCTGGGGCACCCGGATGGTGGCGGGTCGTCGTCGCGGGCGGCCATGAGCATGGAGAGGAGGTCGCCGCGGTGTTCGAGTTGGGAACGGGTGAGAGCGCGGCGGCTGGCGATCATCGTGGCGATGACGGCGTCGAGCCTGGCGCGGGAGCGGCGGAATTTGACGACGCCGGGGATGGGCCAGTGGAGGACGGACTCGAGGCGGGGGAAGGCGATGAGGAAGTTGTAGAGGCCCATGATGGTGTTGACCTGGTCGCGGACGGCGAGGACGTCGGCGGTGACTTCGGAGTCGAAGAGGGTGCGGGCGACGATGTGGAGGCTGAGCTGCATCATCTGGTCGGCGATGTCGATGGGTTGGTTGGCGGTCCAGCGGGAGGCGGTTTCGGCGGCGCTGGCGACGATCTGGCTGGCGTAGGAATTGATGCGGTGGCGGTGGAAGGCAGGGGCAATGATGCGGCGTTGCTGGACGTGGATGGGGTCGTCGGAGGTGATGAGGCCTTCGCCGAGCAGGATCTTCATGCGGCGGAGGGTTCGCTCGCGGACGAAGCTGGCGGCCTGGGTGACGAGGATCTCGTGGATCCAGTCGGGGTCGTTGACGAAGACGATGGTGGTGCCGAAGAGGCGGTAGTGGGCGATGTCGCCGAAGGTTTTGTGGAGGTGCTCGAAGAGGGGGATGGGTTCGCCGAAGCTGACCCAGCCGCGGCGGGCGTAGTAGGGGAGGGCGCGCTTGAGGCCGGCGGGAAGACGCCACTCGCCGAGGGTGCGGGCGGGGATGTAGTCGTAGTCCTTTTCGAAGTCGCGCATGGGGTTTCTCGGGAGGGTAAGGGTAAAGGCAAGAGCAAGGCAAAGGCAAAGGCAAAGGCTTTGACGCAAAGGGCGCGAAGGGAGCCAAGGTTCGCTACGGAAAAGGGGCAACGGCAAGGGAAGAAGCAGATTCCCGGAGGGAATGACAGAAAGAAAGGCAAGGACAACTGCAACGGCAAGGGCAAGGGCAAGGGCAAGAGCAACGGCGACGGCAACTATAGAGACTTGCCGGGTTGGGGTGGTCAGGGCTCATGGTGGGAGGGGGCTGGTTGGTTGAGGCGCTCGCGCACGATGGCAAGGATGCGCTCGGCGATGGCGGGGATGGGGGCTTCGTCGGGGATGACGACGACGCGGTGGTGATCGCGCGCGGCGATCTGGCGGTATTGGTCGTAGACGCGGGTGTAGAAGGCGTCGCCCTCGCGCTCGAAGCGGTTTTCGTCGGTGCCGAGCTGCTGGACGTGGCGGTCGTTGCGGCGGCGGGCGCGGCGGAGGGAGGCGGCGAACGGGGGGAGAAGGAGGAGGGTGAGGTCGGGCTGGACGTTGTTGCAGACGGCGCGGTGGAGGGCGAGGATGCGGTCGGTGCCGAGGCTGCGGCCGGCGCCCTGGTAGGCTTCGGAGCTGTCGGTGTAGCGGTCGCAGAGGACGATGGCTCCGGCGGCGAGGGCGGGGAGGATGACCTGGTGGAGAGCCTGGGCGCGGTCGGCGAACATGAGGGCCATCTCGGCTTCGGGGGAGATGACGCCGAGGTCGGCTTCGCTGCGGGAGTCGAGGAGGATGGAGCGGATGCGGTCGCCGAGGGGCGTGCCTCCGGGCTGGCGAAGGGTGACGACCGTGTGGCCGGCGGCCTCGAGCGCGGCGGCAAGGTGCTTGAGCTGGGTGGTTTTGCCGGAGCCGTCGAGGCCTTCGAAGGTGATGAATAATCCTGTGGTCACGTTGCGAGTCTACTGCACGGGTTGGGGTTACGGCTTGAGGTGGGAGGCCCAGGTGGCGGTGGCGGGGGTGATGGTGGCGGTGAGGGTGCCCTCCTGGCCTTCGGAGAGGGAGGGGCCGGGGACGGTGTGTTCCAGGTGGGCGGCGTCGGTCCAGAGGAGCTTGGTGGGGCCGTTACCGAGGATCTTGAAGCGGTAGTGGTAGGTGGCGCCGGCGGCGAGGGTTTCGACGCCGAAGCTGGCGCTGGGGTAGTCGAATTCGAGCAGGGAGATGGGGGAGGGGGTGGCGTTGCGGACGTCGATGGCGACGTAGTGGGAGTGGCAGCCGGTGAGGGCGGCGAGGGCGAGGAGCGCGAGGGCGTGGCGGGGGAAGAGCCTCATGGGTTTTAGGGTAGCAGTGGTGGGGGAGGGTAAGGGTAAGGGCAAAGGCAAGGGCAAGGGCAAGGGCAAAGGCGAGGGCAAGGGCAAAGGCAAGGGCAAGGGCAAAGGCAAAGGCAACAGCAAGGGCTTTGACGCAAAGGGCGCGAAGAGGGACGCACGGTTCGCCACGGGTTCGAGTAGGGGTGGAGGTGGTTGCCGGGGGATGAAGAGTTGGGTTGAGGGTTGGGCTGTAGGTGTTACTTGCTGTTGGGGTTGGGGTGGTCGTCTTCGGTCAGGGAGACGATGAGTTTTTCGAGGGCGGAGAAGCGCTTGAGGAGGTCGGGGAGGCGGTGGAGGGCGGCTACGGTACGGAGCCAGGTGCGGTTGTCGGTGGCTGGATAGCCGCTGACGACCGCGCCTGGAGCGACGTCCGAGGGGATGCCGGTCTGGGCGGTGGCGACGGCTCCGTCGCCGATGGTGAGATGGCCGGCGGCGCCGACCTGGCCGGCGAGGATGACGTTCTTGCCGACGGTGGTGGAGCCTCCGAGGCCGGTCTGGGAGCAGAGCAGGGTGTTTTCGCCGACCTTGGAGCCGTGGCCGACCTGGACGAGGTTGTCGATCTTGGCTCCGGCGGCGACGCGGGTTTCGCCGACGGAGGCGCGGTCGACGCAGGCGTTGGCCTGGACTTCGACGGCGTCCTCGAGGATGGCGGGGCCGGACTGGACGATCTTGGTCCAGCGGCCGTTGGCATGCTTGGCGAAGCCGAAGCCGTCGGAGCCGATGATGGCGCCGTTCTGGAGGGTGACGTCGTCGCCGAGGACGCAGCCTTCGCGGACGACGGAGTGGGCGTGGGCGAGGAAGCGGTGGCCGACGCGGACGTTGTCGTAGAGCACGGCGTGGGGGAGGAGGACGGCGTCGTCGCCGATGTGGCAGTGCTCGCCGATGACGACGTAGGCGCCGAGGTGGGCGCGGTGGCCGATGCGGGAGGTGGGAGCGATGACGGCGGTGCGGTGGATGCCGGGCTCGTAGCGGGGAGCGGGGTGGAAGAGCTCGATGGCGCGGGACCAGGCGAGGTAGGGATTGGGGGTGCGGAGGGTGGGGGTGGCGAGCGGGGGGAAGGCTGGGTCGACGATGAGGGCGGCGGCCAGGGTGGTGCGGGCCTGGGCGGCGTACTTGGGGTTGGCGACGAAGCTGAGGGTGGAGGGGCCGGCGGTTTCGATGCCGGCGACGCCGTCGATGGTGCGGCTGGCTGCGGCTTCGAGGGTATCGCCCTCACCCGCAAACAGGTCGGCTCCAATGTGCTTGGCTAGTTCGCCGAGGTTCATAGGCGGATTTTACTCGTCGAAGAGGGTGGGCTGGGTGTCTGTCGTCACACGATGCCTGGATTTGGTGGTTGGCGGGGTGGAGAGGAGGCGGCGGGAGGGGGCGGTGACGAAGCCGAGGACCTCGATGGACTGGAGGGCGAGGCGGGGGACGAAGAGGCGGAGGGTGTTGGAGCGGGGATCGGGCGGGGTGAGGAAGAGGCCGTGGTCGTCGAGGAGGGTGTCGGCGAAGGCGAGGTCGAGGGTGGAGAGGCCTTCGAGGATCTCGTCGTCGGAGAAGGTGAGGCGGAGCCAGAGGCCGTCGCCGCGGGGGCGGGCGGGGAAGGTGAGGCGGCCGATGCGCTCGGGGTCGAGCGGGTCATTGAGGTTGAAATCCCGAACATACGCGATGCGCTTGATCTCCTGGAGGGGAAAGGGGATCAGGTGGCCGTCGGGCTGCAGGAGGGTGATGTGGCGGTCGCGCAGAAAGCCGCCGGCGGGGAGGTATCCCCAGGCGAGTTCGTTCGAGAGGCTGCGAAGAACGACTTTCTTTTGAGCTGGAGCCATGGGGGTGCGTGCTGTCTGTGCTGACACCATGATAGAGCGGGGATGGGATGAACCCATGTAAGAAAGTGGAGAAGTGCTCTGAGGTCTCAAGAGGCTGGATCTGGAAGGCATGGAGCCTGAGGGGTGGGCGCACGTTGATAGAATCTCCATAATGGAATTCAGCTCCCGACAGCTGAGAGCATTTCAACTGGTCGCCCAGCATCGAAGTTTCACGCGAGCGGCGGAGGCGCTGTTCCTTAGTACGTCGGGATTGAGTGTCCTGATACGGGAGCTAGAGACCCAGCTCGGATTCCGTCTGTTTGATCGCACCACGCACCGCGTCGTGACCACAGCGCGCGGAAACGAATTACTGGCGGCGACGCAACCACATTTGCAGGCGCTGGATGCGGCGATATCGCGGATCGGCCAGACTGCGGAAGAAGCCGGACAGGAACTCACGGTCGGAACGACGCCGTTGATCGCGGCCAACATCTTGCCGCACGCCATCCGGGAGTTCCGGAGTCAGCGACCGGATCTGCGGATTCGTTTGTTCGATGCGCACCTCCATACGATTCTGAAGAGGCTGGAAGCCGGCAAACTCGAAATGGGGCTCGGGATCTTCAAGAGCCGTCCCGGAATCCGGCGCACCCCATTTTTTCGGTTCTCCCTGGTCTTGATTCGAGCCAACGAGGACGGGGCCGTTCAACCAGCGTCGACGGCGTGGTCTGAGTTGAATGGACAAACCCTCATCTCCATGAGCCGAAGCTATCCTCATCAGCAGCTTATCGATGAGCAACTGGCGAAAACGAAGGTCCGGTGGCAGCGCGGTGACGTGGTCAATTTCATGGACACACAGATTGCCTTGGTCGAGGCGGGCGAGGGCATCGCCATAGTTCCCTCCTTCGGACTGCCGGCCTGCAGCAATCGAAAGGTGGCCGTGAGCCAGTTGATCGATCCGGTGGTGAACCTGGAGTTTTATCAGATCAGCAATCGCGGAAAGAAACTACCTCCGGGCGCCGACGAATTTACGGCATTCCTCAAGAGCTATATTGCCCGGTGGGCGGGTCGCACCGGAGTCCTTTAGCCGTGAGGCGGTTGCCGGGGGCTGCGTTTCGGGCGTTCGTCTCATGCCGCCTGGGGAGGAATCCCCGATCAGCGTTGATCTCCCGCTGCCGCGAGGGTGGCTGCCGGAGCGCCACCCTTGCAGCAGGGTGCAAGAGCCTGAGAGAGCAGCGAATGGCTGTCCTGGCGAGTGGCCGGTCAGGCAGCCTGCCTGTGTTCTTGCAGTTGATCCCGGGATTGGGACGGACGAGCGTCTTCGCTCTCGGCTGGATTCAGTGCCTTGAATGCACCCGCCGCGACCAGGGCGCCGGCAAATTCGGCTACCAGGTAAATCCACAGGTTTGCCCAGGAGGACAGGCCGAGAATCGAGAGGCCGAGCGCAACCGCCGGGTTGAAGGCTCCGCCCGATATATTGCCGACCGAAAACGCTCCTACCAGCACCGTAAATCCAATGGCGAACCCATAAAAGGAGTTGCCCGACGTCCCCTTGGCTGTGGCCACATTCAGGACGACGTACACGAGTGCAAACGTGAAAAGGAACTCCGCCAGAAGTGCGTGTACTGTATCCGGCCGAAGCGGTGCGACGGCGACTCCTCCCTTTAGGAATTTGACGGCGAAGGCAGCGAGGGAAGCTCCCGCGACCTGAAAGATCATGTAGGGCGCGACATCTTTGGTCTCGCATTTCCCGCGCGCCCAAACGCCCAGCGTGACGGCCGGATTGAAGTGTCCTCCGGAGATGTGACCTCCCGCGAAGATCATCACCATGAGTGCGGAACCGATCGCGAGCGGGGCAAGCGCACCGGCGCCGTGTCCAAGGACCGTGCACCCAATCGTCACTACCAGGAAGAAGGTCCCGATACATTCAGCGAAGTACTTCTTCATGATCTGCTCCTTGTGCGTGGATCGCGAGATCCCCAGTCGGTAACGCTTTGGCTTTGGCTCGCGACGCTGTCGCCCAAGACGAATCCGCAAAGGATTCGCATCTCGACCTTTTCATGATTCCTTCTCCCTTTCGATTTCCCGATCGGCTTTCGTAAACCGGTCTTGCTCTACTCCATATGGACGGAGGAGCTCTCGAAGGGATTTATGCGAAAAAACGGACAGGTGTTGAGGGGTTGTCACAACAAGCGAAGCAACCTTTTCGGAACGGGTCGCTAAAGCCGGGTTGCCGGCAACTGCAGTCCTTCGATTCGAAGAGGCCTGGTGGCTTTGCCTGGGGCGGTGGCGCCGCTCTATGGGCAGACTGTGACGATGATTTCTTCAGCGAGGAGTTGCGGGAAGGGAGTGATTGCCGGGGCCGGCCAACGATGCGGTCTGCGGCGCGGGGTCGGGGAGGGGGGCTTGCGGATGGGACGAGGGGAAGGGATCGCGGCTGGCCTGCGGGTCGCTGGTGCAGGGGATCTCGAGGGTTCCATACCACTGGATGATCTCACCGCTGGCCCCGCGACGAGCCACCGCCCGCACTCTTACCCGGTGCCAGCCATCCTCCTCGCGGCCGCACCGATACTCTATATCGCATGGTTGGCCGGAGCGAACAGACTGCTGCCAGCGGTGCATCGCCTGCGCCGCGTCGTCCGGATGCACTCCCTTGATCCAGCCGTCGCCGAGGGCCTGTTCCCGGGCAATCCGGTGAGCATGCCCCATTGCGGGCCGACATCGGTGATCATGCCCTCGGCATCCGCCGTCCACAACAACGCCGGATGCTGTTCCAGCGTCTGGAGGAAGTGGAGCCTCGCTCTCTGCCAGAGCCTGCTCGATCCGCTTGCGCTCGGTGATATCCATCGTCGCTACGGAGATCCCGACAATCTCGTCTGCCGCATCACGAATGGGCTGATAGGAGCTGAGTAGGGTGCTGTACCCGTCGGGCTGACTCGCATTGGGAATGCGAAATTCAATCGCGGAGATCGACTCTCCGGCGAGAGCGCGCCGCAAGGCGGGCTCGACCTGGGGAAAGGCCTCGGGCACCACCTGCGCTACGCTGCGTCCAATATGATCCTGGAGGGGAATGTTTTTCATCGTGGCCATCCGCTCATTCACGCTCACATAGCGCAAATTGGTGTCCAGGAAGGCGAGGCCCTACCGGCGCGCCGTCGTAGATGGCCTGAAGCTGCGCCAGCTTCTGCGCGGGCATCGCCTCAAGACGCAGAGCCACATCCGCAATCACCGACAGCCTCGTCGTTCTGCTTGAGCGCCTGCGCATCCCGGGCAAGGATCGCAGCGAGGTCCGTCGCGGGCATCGGGCCTCCCTACCAGCATCCCTGACCCAGGTCGCAGCCGAGGCTGAGGAGGAGATTCGCTTGCTCTTTCTCCTCGATGCCCTCGCCGACTGTCTGCAAACCAAGGCTGAGGCCGAGGCCCACGACGGCGGCCACGATCTTCCGGCTCTCGCGCTGGCTCATCATGGATTGAATGAAGCTGGCATCAATCTTGAGCTTGTCGAAGGGCAGCGTCTGGAGATGGCGCAGGCAGGAGTAGCCGGTCCCAAAGTCATCGAGAGCAAGCTGCGCACCGAAGGCCTTCAGGTCCTTGGCAATGCTGGTGGCCAGATCAATGTTGGACACCAGAGCGCTCTCCGTGATCTCGAGGATCAGCTTCGAGCAGGGGAAGGCTGCTCGTTCGAGGGCGCGCTGAATCTGGTCGGGAAGCTGGCGGTCCCGCAGTTGAAGGGGGGATACATTCACCGAGAGCGTCAGATGCTCGGGGAACGCCGCGGCTGCCTCGCAGGCCTGGCGCAGGAGGACGTCCATCAGGGGACCGATGAGGGAGGATGTCTCGGCGAGAGAGATGAACTCAGAGGGAAGAACGATGCCGTGCTGGGGATGATGCCATCGCGCCAGGACTTCAAATCCTGAAAGGAGCCCGGTCCGGAGATCCACGATCGGCTGGAACCAGGGGACGATCTCCTGGTTCTCCAGCGCTCGGCGTAGATCCGACGGGCTCGCAGGGGACATTTAGATGAGGCGGCAACACAGGTGCCAGAGGCCCCAGGTGAGCGCGAGGAGGAGGACCGCGATGGCTTCGAAGAAGATGCCCCAGAAGAGACCGCGAAGGCTGAGCACGGTTTCGTGGGAGCTGACGGAGCTGATGGGGTGGGGGCGATCCATAGGCACGAACCGGAGGTTCAACGACGAGGGCATTTCAGAGTCAGGCATCTTGCTCCACATCCGACAAAGTAAATTTCACGCAATGGCCCGGGGCTTCTGAAACACTGGACTCGATTCCAAACTCATGATGGCTGTAAACTGTTGGTACTAAATAAGATGCATGGCAGAACGAAGATCGGTTCGGGCTAAGGTGCACGGTATCGTCGTTACTAAAGGCCAGTACATCATATCACTCACTAATCCATTAGTAATGCATTAAATGGTACTTTGCATTTCAATTCGAGTAAAGGCCTGGAAGGGTGAGGGGTGTCGTCGCCTGCCGGGTGTTGCGGGTCCCTAAAAAAGCGATCGTGCGACGAATGAGGATTCGTCGCACGATCGGGTTGTGCACGGGATTTTTCGTGGTTGCCGGGCGAGGTGCGCCGGGCGGTTAGGAGGCGGAACCGACGATGCCCTTGTTGACCACGATGGTCACGACCACGCGGCGGTTCTGGGCCTGGGCCTTGCGGGTGTGGTCGGGATCGACGGGGTTGGTGGTTCCCATGGCGGCCGGGGCGAGGATTCTGGTCATGGGGACGAGGCCGGACTGCTGGATGATGGCGAGCACGGCGTCCGCTCGTTCCTGGCTCAGGCGCTGGTTCAGGGCGGCGGGGCCGACGGTGGAGGCGTAGCCCTGCACCTCGATCATGAAGCCGGGGGTGTTGGCAGCCGATTTCACGAAGTCAGTCAGAGCGTCCTGATCCTTCTTGGTGACGGTGGATCGGCCATTGGCGAAGTTGACGGTGAGGCTGTCCTTGGTCTCGTACTGATCAAGGGTGCCGATGCGGGTGTTGGTCTGGCCGATCTGCTGGGTGTTGGTGGTGGTGGCCTGGGTGGTGGTGGCCAAGCCCTGCTGGGTGCTGTTGATGTCCGAGGTGTTCTTGGCGATGTCCTGCTGGCTCTGCTGGATGTCACGCTGATCGCTCTTGAGCTGGTCCTGCTGCTGGGCGAGCTGGTCGTTGACGGGGTAGAGGCCGGCGTCGATCTGCCGCGCGGTGTTGAGCGAGCTGCGCGAGAAGACGATCTTCCTGGCGACTAACTGGTGATCGGGGTTGTAGGTGCCCTCAACCTTGACAAAGAGGCCGGGGACAAGGGCAGTGATGCCGAGGTCCTGGCGGCCGAGACCGAGGAAACCTCCTTTAGCAGTGGCCTTGGTGCTGTCCGACAGAATCACGGTGAGCCTGGGGGTATCTGGCGTTTTCACCGACATCTGAGGGCCACTTCTTCCGGTTACCAGGCCTTCGATTGTCGCTTGCTGTGCGCTCGCGGAAAGACCGAGCGACGTGAACATCGCCAAGGACACTGCCAGGCCACAGGTAGTTGTGAGCCGACGCTGAATGTGCATGTAGAACTCCCTTAATCGTTAGTTACCGGTCAGCAACTGTCGAACTCTGCGGTATCGCGACCGACCACCTCGCCGTCGGCCCGATCAGCGGGCGATGACAACAAGTTTAAATTTGGATGCAAAAATGGAGAATGGCGGGTAACGAAAAGAGGTTACTATTCAATCAACTGATAATAAAAGACTTGGGTGTCGTTTATTGATAAAAAAGGAGTTGGTGGCGGGGATAATCCACAGCCAGTGTGGCCGGGTGGTGACGATGGGTGCTGGCGGGGCGGAAGCATGGGGTGCGGGTGTGCGGAGGGGGCGGAGGGGTAGGAGGCTTCTGGTGCGGAGTGACCCTTTCTTAGTGCAGAACAGTAGCCAAGTGCTTGAAAAAGGTGTAGAATCAGGCGTTGTGTCTATAGATTACAACTCTGTAAACGACTGATATGCAGCAAGTTAGGGTGGGCGCCGGAAGCGTGTGGCGGCCACCTGGAGCAAAGTACATTTCTCATGGCTGACTACATTTATCTGCTGCAGACCCGCCTTACGCCAGCACAACAATCCGCCCTCGAACACGTTCGCCAGGTAGCCAAGGAGCGCGCCATGACCGTATTTCTGGTCGGCGGCGCGGTGCGCGACCTGACCAGCGGCAGCCCGATCCGCGACCTGGATTTCGCGGTGCAGGGCAATGCGACCAAGCTCAAGAAAGAGCTGCAGAAGGCTGGCGGGGTATTGATTGGCGAAGACGAGCCAACGCAGGCGCTGTATTTCACGTTTCCGGGCGGGGTACGCCTGGAGGTGGGATCGACGCTGAGTGTGACGTATCCGAAGCCGGGCAAGCCGGTGTACAAGGCTGCGCCGATTCTGGACGACCTGCACCGGCGGGACTTTACGGCGAACGCGATGGCGCTGTCGCTGAACGATGGCTCGTTCGGGCTGCTGATGGATCCGCTGAACGGCGTGGCCGACATTGAGAACCGCGAGCTGCGGCTGGTGTCGAACTACGGGTTCATCGAGGACCCGGCGCGGATGATTCGCGCGGCGCGGTTTGGTGCGCGGCTGGGCTGGCAGATGGAAGAGAAGACCCGGCAGCGGTATGAGAATGCCAAGGCCGAGAACGCGATCGCGGCGCTGAGCACGACGCTGCACCACTACGAGCTGGAAGAGATCTTCCACGAGGAAGATCCGCTGCGGGTGTTGAAGCGGCTGGAGGCCGAGGGTTGGGCGAAGGTGCTGTTCCCGGCATGGACGTCGGCCAAGGCGAACGAGGCGGAGCTGGACAAGCTGCGCGACCTGATTGGGCAGATGGAGTCGATGGGGATCGTTCCGGATCCATCGGCTGCGTACTTTCCGCTGCTGACGGCGAAGCTTGCGCCGAAGGATGTGGCGGAGCTGAAGAAGAAGTTTGCGCGGCCGGGATTTGCGGAGCAGATTCCTGCGCTCGAGGCCGATACCAAGGAGTTTGCCGCGCTGTTTACGAGCAAGGCGGCGGCGGCGCCCTCGGACGCGTGGAAGCTGCTGTTCGCGGCCAAGCCGGAGGCGGTGTTGTGGCTGGCGCATACCACCAAGAGTGCTCCGCTGAAGGCGCGGTTTGAGGCATTCTTCAAGGAGTGGTCGCAGGCGCGGCTGAAGATTCCGTACCAGCTGATGCAGGAGATGCGGATTACGCCGTCGCTGCCAGGGTACGAAGCGCTGGTGGAGACACTGTTCTTTGCGGTGATGGACGGGAAGCTGGATACGCCGGAGGCAGCGAGGGCGTTCCTGGAGCCGTACTCGCCGCCGGCTCCGCCACCGCCGGTGAATGTGCGGCGGCGAGCGGTGAAGCGGGAGCCGAAGGCGGCCAAGCCGCGGTCGAAGAAGGCGGCTGCCGAGGCCGAGGATGTGGACCTGGCGGCGGAGGGAGCAGAAGCTCCGGAGGGTGCGCCGGTAGAGGTTGCGGCGAAGGGGGGCAAGGCTGCGCCGGTGGCTGTGAAGGCTGCGACGGCGTCCAGGCAGACGTTGCCGCCAGCGAGACCGGTGGCGGCGGTGAAGCAGTCTGCGCCGGTGAAGGCTGCGGCGAAGCCGGTGGTCAAGGCTCCGGCGAAGAAGGTTGCGGCGCCGGTCGCGAAGAAGGCTGTGCCGGCGGCGAAGCATGCTGCTCCGGTCGCGAAGAAGGCTGCGCCGGCGCATGCTGCCAGGCCCGCGGCGAAGAAGGTTGTGGCGAAACATGCTGCCAAGCCGGTCGCGAAGAAGGCTGGGGTGAAGGTTGTGGTGAAGCATGCGGCGCCGGCCAAGAAGGTGGTCGCGAAGAAGGCAGTGGCGAAGCATGCTGCCAAGCCGCTGGCGAAGGCCAAGCCGAAGGCGGCTAGCAAGCCCAAGCCGAAGTCGAAGCGCTAGGAACGCTGCGGGGGGAGAGGGTGCCGAGGGGCTGACGCCTTAAGGCACCCGTGGCTGGGGGCGGGCGAGCGGCGGATTCACGCTTTTTCAACGGGGAACGTGGGAGAATCTAACTATGATTTCTCCCAGCGAATTACAGACAATTCCCATCTTTGCGTGTCTTGACGAAGCACATCGGCAGCGGTTGGCCGAGCGGGCGGCGGACGTGCGCCTGCAGCCGGAGGAGTGGCTGATTCGCGAGGGCGAGGTGGCGAGCTTCTTCGTGCTGCTGGATGGCAAGCTGCAGCTGGTGAAGGACATCCTGGGGCGGGCCAAGGAGCTGGCGGACTACAAGCCGGGGGACTTCTTCGGGGAGGTGCCGATCCTGATGGGGGCGCCGGCGCTGGCGTCGATCCAGGCGACGACGAAGGCGCGCGTGGCGCGGTTTGAGGCGCAGCTGCTGCTGGAGATGATCCAGGGGTCGGCGGCGTGCAGTGCGTTGATCCTGCAGACGATGACGGACCGGCTGATGAGGGTGCAGCGGTTCGTGTCGGAGGTGCCGAGCTCGCGGGTGCTGCTGGTCGGTACGCAATATGACAGCGACTGCCGGGAGATTCGGGAGTTTCTGTCGGCGAACCGGATTACCTATGAGTGGATCGATGCGGAGCGGGAGCCGGAGCGGATTCCGGAGTGCATGCGGGGTGAGTATCACGGGCCAGAGGTGATTGTGGACCGGAGCTATTGCGTGGAGACGCCGACGGTGCGGGCGGTGGCGGAGGCGCTGGGGATCCGGACGCAGCCGCGCTATGAGGACTATGACGTGGTGGTGGTGGGAGCGGGGCCGGCGGGGCTGGCGGCGGGCGTGTACGGGGCGTCGGAAGGGCTGAAGGTGCTGGTGGTGGAGAGGTCGGCGGCCGGCGGGCAGGCGGGGACGTCGTCGCGGATTGAGAACTACCTTGGGTTTCCGAATGGGATCTCGGGGGATGATTTGAGTGAGCGGGCGCTGCGGCAGGCGGGGAGGTTTGGCGCGGAGATCGCGATGACGCGCTGCGTGGAGAATATCGAGCCGCTGGGGGATGGGCGGTACTGCGTGGAGCTGGATGGCGGGCAGAGGGTGTCGGCGTGCGTGGTGCTGGTGGCGACGGGGGTGGAGTGGAGGATTCTGAAGGCGGAGGGGGTGGACCGGTTCCAGGGGCGCGGGGTGTTGTATGGGGCGTCGCGCAACGAGGCGAGCAACGTGGTGGGGAAGAGGGTGTTCATTGTGGGGGGTGGGAACTCGGCCGGACAGGCGGCGGTGTTCTTCGCGAACTACGCGGCCAAGGTGGTGGTGCTGGTGCGGGGCAAGGGGCTGGAGCTGACGATGTCGTCGTATCTGATCGATCAGATTGCGTCGAAGAAGAACGTGCACGTGGTGCCGTATACCGAGGTGATGAAGGCAGAGGGAGAGGATCACCTGGAGCGGGTGGTGGTGCGCACGCGGCCGCCGGAGGGTGAGGAGACGTTCCAGACCGTGGATGCGGATGCGCTGTTCGTGATGATTGGAGCGAAGGCGAGCACGGCGTGGCTGCCGAAGAGTCTGCAGCGGGATGCGGCCGGCTACCTGTGTACGGGGCGGGACCTGACGGCGTGGCCGCTGAAGGATCGGGTGCCGTTTCCGCTGGAGACGAATCTGCCGGGGATCTTCTGCGCGGGGGATGTGCGGCATGACTCGATCAAGAGGGTGTCGAGTGGGGTGGGCGAGGGAAGTATGGCGATCGCGTTCATTCACCAGTATCTGGCGCTGAAGAACTTTTAGTCCTGTTGAAGACAGTCCTGCCGGACGGGCCCGCTGCGCGCGGGGCGGGCGTTCGCACGCCTTGTTACGGCTTCGCGTGGGCCTCCCGTTGGTCGGCAAGAACGTATGGTTCGCGACCAACGGGAGCGCCGGGCCGAAGGCGTCTGCCCGCAACGAAGTTGCCGCCTCGCGCGTAGCGAGCTCGTCCGGCAGGACAAAGGCGTCGGGTTTTTACAAGTACCAGGGGATGTTGATGACGGTGATGCGGGGGTTGCCGCGCATGAGGAGCAACAACTTCAAGAGCTGGGCGCGCTGGTTGTGCAGAGGGGTCTGCCACCAGTGCTTGACGACCAGCTCGGGGACCAGGACGGCGATCTGGCACTCGGGGTGCTCCTGCTCGAGTTGGAGCACGTAGTTGAGCAGGGGCGTGAGCACGAAGCGGAAGGGTGAGGGAAGAAAGACGAGTTTGGGGACGGGGAGGTTGGCCTCGGCGAGCGGGCAGGCGACGTTGCGCTGCCACATGGCCTCGACGTCGGAGCGAACCTCTTCGGCGTCGACGTGCACGCCTTCGACGCGGTCGGAGAGCTTCATGGCGAAGCGCAGACCCTTTTCGGTGATGCGGGTCCAGCGATCGATGGGGACGACGACCAGGGGGTGGTTGAGGTTGGTGACGGTGATGGGGCGGTCGATGCTGATCTCGCGGGCAACGCCGTCGTAGTGGCGGCGGACGCGGACATGAGCAGGATGAGCAGGGGAACGATGAGGGCGGTGATCCAGGCGCCGTCCTTGAATTTTGCAACGAGGACGACGAGGAGGGTGATGCCGGTGGCGGTGGCTCCGACGGCGTTGATCAGGATGCGATGGAGGTGCGGGCCGGGCTGGCGGATCCAGTGCACGACCATGCCGGCCTGGGAGAGGGTGAAGGCGAGGAAGGCGCCGATGGCGAAGAGGGGGATGAGGCGGTCGGTGACACCGCCGAAGGCGATGAGCAGGAGGGCGGAGAAGGTGACCAGGGCGTAGATGCCGTGGGAGTAGAGCAGGCGGCGGCCGCGGATGAGGAAGACGTGGGGAAGGTAGTTGCGCTGGGCGATGGCGCGGGTGAGGCGGGGGAAGTCGGCGAAGGAGGTGTTGGCGGAGAGGGCGAGGACGAGCAGGATGGAGCCGATGCCGGTGTAGTAGAACCAGCCGCGGCCGAGGACGGCGGAGATGAGTTGAGAGAGAATGCTCTGGTAGCCGGCGCCCGTGGGGTCGGTGGCGCCGATGTGGTAGGCGCGGCAGAGCAGGGCGATGCCGCCGAGGAAGACCATCAGGAGAACGATGATGATGGTGAGGGTGCGCTTGGCGTTGCGCTGGGTGGGATCGCGAAAGGCGGCGACGCCGTTGGAGACGGCTTCGACGCCGGTCATGGCGGTGCAGCCGCTGGCGAAGACTTTGAGCAGGAGCCAGGGAGAGAGCGCGAGGGCAACCATCGGGAGATGCGGTGGGGCGATGACGGGGACGGGATGGCCGTGCGCGAGGATGGCGCGGAAGGTGCCGACGGCGATGACGAGTGAGCAGGGTTCCGATGAAGAGGTAGGTGGGGATGAGGAAGGCGTTGCCGGTGTCGCGGACGCCGCGCATGTTGATCAGCGTGAGGATGAACAAGATGAGGAGGCAGAGGGCGAGGGTGTGGGGCTGGAGCGAGGGGAAGGCGGAGACCAGGGCGCCGACGCCGGCCGAGATGCCGACGGCGACGTTGAGGATGTAGTCGATCATGAGGGCGGCGGCGGCGAAGAGGCCGGCGGTGTCGCCGAGGTTTTCGGAGGCGACGGTGTAGCTGCCTCCGCCGTGGGGGTAGGCGTCGATGGTCTGGCAGTAGGAGAAGTAGACGATCGCGAGCAGCCCGATGATGGCGAAGCTGATGGGGACGATGTGGGCGATGCCGGCGACGCCGAGGGGGATGAGGAGGGTGAGGGCGGCCTCGGGGCCGTAGGCGGCGGAGCTGAGGGCGTCGAGGCCGAAGACCGGGATGCCGGCGATGGGGCCGATGTGCTCGGCGCGTTCCTCGGAGGTGGCGAGGGGCTTGCCGGCCAGGAGATCGAAGAGGGACATGCGCGTCCTTGGGGCGCAACCAACGCCCGGCCGGGCTTAGAGAGCGGCGGCCAAGCGTAAGGCTACGACGGATGCGCGTAAGAAGTCCGTAAAATTTGCGTGGAAAGATGGAGGGGGTTGGTTCGCGAAGAGGGGCTACTTGGCGAAGAGCTGGGAGAGGTCGGCGAAGGATTTGAACTCGAGGGCGTTGCCGGCGGGGTCGAGGAAGAACATGGTGGACTGTTCGCCGACCTGGCCTTCGAAGCGGGTATAGGGCTCGATGACGAAGTGGATGTTGGCAGAGCGGGCGCGTTCGGCGAGCTGCTTCCAGTCGGAGGGAGAGAGGACGACGCCGAAGTGGGGGACGGGGACGTCGTGGCCGTCGACCGGGTTGCTGCGGCGGCGTTGCGATTGCGGGGCGCGGCGGAGGGCTTGAGGTGGGCGACGATCTGGTGGCCGTAGAGATTGAAGTCGATCCAGTGGTCGGCGCTGCGGCCTTCGGGGCAGGCGAGGATGGTGCCGTAGAAGTGGCGAGCGGCGTCGAGGTCGTCGACGGGGAAGGCGATGTGGAAGGGTTGGATCGACATAGGAAGATGATACCCAGAAGGTGAAGGTGGTGGCCAGCGCTGCGTGCCTCGAGTGCAGGAGGTGCGGGAGAACTTCAGTGATGTCCTCGGAAAGTAACACTCCGAATTTCTCGCGGCTGCCGATAAGGATTCCAGGCGGTGCAGAGGGACGTTGCACGACGGCCGGGAGTCTTCGTTGATGCAGGTGATTCTGGCAGACAATCAGGCGATCTATCGAGCGGGCATAGCGCGGGTGCTGCTGTCGGAGGCGGCGGCGGAGGTGGTGGCGCAGTGCGTGGAGCTGCCGGAGCTGCTGGAGGCGGTGAGCCGGCAGGGACGCTCGATTGTGATCTTTCCTTCGAGCTTTACCAGCGATCTGCACGGCTGCTGGATCGGATTGAGGAGGCAGGGAGTCGAGCGGTGATGATTCTGGAGCGGGACACGCTGCTCGAGCGGCGGTATCCAGGCGGCTGCAGGGCGTGGTGCTGCGATCGGTGGCGGCGCCGCAGTTGATCGATTGCCTGTACAGTGTTGCGGCAGGAGTGCGGTACATGCATCGCGCGGTGGTGAAGACGATGGCGACGCCGTCGATCAGCTGGGCGTGAAGGCGGCGCAGCGGATGACGCCGCGTGAGCTGCAGATTGTGGCGCTGCATCTGCGAGGGTCTGAAGAACAAGCAGATTGCGCAGCAGCTGGGGACCAAGGAGCAGGTGGTGAAGAATTATCTGCGCAGTATTTATGTGAAGGCGGGGGTGTCGGACCGGTTGGAGCTGGCGTTGTTCACGGTGCATCATCGGGCGCTGGCGGAGGTGGTGGAGGCTACGCGGCTGGCGCTGGTGCGGAGGGCGTAGGTGGGGTGGGGCGCGACGAGCAACGGCAACGGCTTTGAAGCAAAGGGAGCGAAGGGAGCGACGTTTCGCCACGGGGGTGATGGCGGAGCATGCATCCTTGGCAAGGATGGCAGACAGTAGGCAAGCGACAACTGCAGGTCTCTGCACAGCGAAGACAGAGAGAAGAGGCGATGCTTCGGTCGAGATGACAGGTGGGCTAGAAGAACAAGGGCAAGGACAACAGCAGATTCCGAGGGAATGACAGAAAACAAGGGGCAAGACGACCCATGATATTCCAGCGGAGAACGTTTGTGGAGAACTTTCTCCGTGGATCTTCTGGGGCTAGCTGCGTTTTTCGGCGATGGATTTGGCCTGGGTGAAGAGGGTGAGGTAGTCGGGGCCGCCGGCTTTGCTGTCGGTGCCGCTCATGTTGAAGCCGCCGAAGGGATGGGCTCCTACCATGGCGCCGGTGCACTTGCGATTGAAGTAGAGGTTGCCGACGTGGAACTCTTCGCGGGCGCGGTCGAGTTTTTCGGGGGAGGAGGTGTAGACGGCGCCGGTGAGGCCGTACTCCGTGTTGTTGGCGATGGCGAGGGCTTCGTCGAAGCTGGAGGACTTGATGACGGCGAGGACGGGTCCGAAGATCTCTTCCTGCGCGATGCGGGCGGTGGGGGCGACGTCGGCGAAGACGGTGGGGGCGACGTTGAAGCCGTGGGTGGGGGTGTCGACGGCGGTGCCACCGGTGATGAGGCGGCCTTCGCTCTTGCCGATGGCGATGTAGTCGAGGACGCGCTTCTTTGCGACCTCGTTGATGACGGGGCCGGTCTGGAAGTTGTCGGCGGGGGCGCCGTGGGTGAGGGCTTCGACGCGCTCTTTGAGGCGGTCGAGGAAGGTGTCGTAGATGGGCTCGGCGACGATGACGCGGGAGCAGGCGGAGCACTTCTGGCCGTTGAAGCCGAAGGCGGAGGCGGTGACGCCGTCGACGGCAGAGTCGAGGTCGGCGTCGGCGTCGACGATGATGGTGTCCTTGCCGCCGAGCTCGAGGATGGTGCGCTTGATGAAGTGCTGGCCGGGCTGGGTTTTGGCGGCGCGCTCGTGGATCTCGAGGCCGACTTTCTTGGAGCCGGTGAAGGCGATGAAGCGAACCTGCGCGTGCTCGACGATGGTGCGGCCGACTTCCGGGCCGCCCTGGACGAGGTTGATGACGCCGTCGGGGAGGCCGGCTTCTTCCATAAGGGCGAGGAATCGGGCGGCGATGGTGGGGGCGTCGGGCGAGGGCTTGAGGACGACGGTGTTGCCGCAGACGATGGACGCGGCGGTCATGCCGGCCATGATGGCGAGGGGGAAGTTCCAGGGAGGAATGACGGCGCCGACGCCGAGGGGAACGTAGCGGAGGAGATTTTTTTCGCCGGGGTACTGGATGGGGGTGGTGGCGGCGTCGAGGCGGAGGGCTTCGCGGGCGTAGAACTCGAGGAAGTCGATGGTCTCGCCTACGTCGGCGTCGGCCTCGGCGAAGTTCTTGCCGACTTCGAGGGTGAGCCAGGCGCAGAAGTCGAAGTGGCGCTGGCGGATGAGGTCGGCGGCGCGGACGAGGAGGGCGACGCGGTCGGCGACGGGGGTGTGGCGCCAGGTGGCGAAGGCGGGCTGCGCGGCGGCGACGGCGGCGTTGGCTTCCTTGGCGGTGGCAGCGTAGTGGGTGCCGATGATCTCGGAGGGGTTGGCGGGATTTACGGAGTGGAAGGTCTCGGCGGTCTGGAGATCGCTGCCGCCGATGATAAGGTCGTAGGTTTGGCCGAGCTCGGCGCGGGCGCGGTCGAGGGCGGCGTGCATGGCGCGCTTGTTCTCCGCGGTGGAGAAGTCGGTGAAGGGCTCGTTGCGGAAGGGGGGCAGGGTGGTGGTAGCCATCCTTATAGTTTATGCGAGGTCCTGCGCGGACGGCGGGAGGCTTCGCGTGGCGCCGCGAGGAATTGTGGCTGAACGTGCGAGAGGGGTGTGGATGATGTGGAAACCATCGGGGTCCTTCGGCTGCGCTACGCTTCGCTCAGGATGACAGATCCATTGGAGGCATAAGCGTGGCGAGGGCGATGGGGGCAGGGTGGGTGGACGAGTCAGGTTCCTCGTTTTAATTTGTACGAGCCAGGGAAATGCGATCTGCGTACAGTACCGGCATGAACAAAGAGCAGAAATCCGATACGGCGCAAATCCTGTGGCTGGATGCGGCGGTGGTCCTGATCATCGCGTTGATTGCGATTGTGACGCACCTCGGGCGGTAGGTCGCGCGTGGGGTGGCGCGTTTGGGCGTGATGGCGCTTCGGTGATGGGAGCGGTGCGAGCGTCTTGGTTCGTCTTCGTGAGCTGGGAAGATGGGTAGGCGGATGGAGCCTCGGGGGTGAGAGCCCACCCGTTATGTGGGTGGGCCACCCGCCATTCATTGGCCGATGTACAGGACATCCAGAACAGGACTAGTCTCGGTCTCACCAGATACTGTGTCGTATTGGATGTTTTGAACATAGCGCCCAATAACACGTACTCTGCGCTCTAATCGCATAACGGAGGGATCGAGAATTTTTGCATCTTTGTATTTCAAAAAGACATACGCGACATTCAAGAAGCGAGGTGGGTTACTCAAAGGATCAACGTAATTGGTGATCTTCGCGCGCAGCACGCTATCCTGTTGAAGTGCGTCTAGCGTCACGCTTCCGCCGTAATAGTCATCATCGGGCGTAAGCAAGGGCGAAGCAATAATCAAATCAATATTCTTGGCTGGTCCATAGACTTCCATCGCGTCGTCTATGCTTTCAATCTGGGCCTTGCCGGCTTTTAGGTCAGCAAGGTGCCGCATCAAGGTTTGCTGCTGCTCCGCATTTTGCTGGAAGGATTTCAGATTAGCAATGTACTGCGATAGATATTGCCGCTTCGCCTGCTCATTTGTCGCTGCAGCCGTAGCATAGATTCGATCGACGACATCCTTTGCCAACTGCGGCGACATGATTACGCCACCATTGTGTCCAGTCAACGATCTCAATAGGCGCTTTCCTAAAGTCGATTCTTGTGCGCATTGATCGATAGTGGTCTTGAGGAACGACACAGTATTGGGAGTCCAATTCACGAAAGGCACACCAAACAAGCTTTGCGAAGACTCATATTCACTCCAAGGCCGTCCCAGATTGTCATACAGGACACCGCCCGCCACAGTTACTTCAATCGATCCAAGCTGCTGTGCGATCAGAATGCAACTGGTCTTCATTCCGGCAGGGCCTATCAGAGGCTTGCTGTCAGTGATAGCGATGTTATCTCGATAGGCAAGCAAATTAATCTGCTGTGCCGTCGCAGGCCCGCACGCAAGTAACGCAGCACCTATGACAGAGAGCGCTCGCCGCATATTTTTTTCCTCGTTCACACTATATTGTGGCATCGCGGGGTCGCGTCAAACACGAACGATTTCTGATCGCCCCGGACTGCCGATGCAGGTGCCTTTGACTTCTTGGGTGTAAGCTTCAGCTGAGTTCTTAGCCGTTCGGGCCATTGCCTTGAAACGATGTATGCGCGATTGCTCCTCAAAATGTTCTGCATCATGCATTAGCGCTGTTCCTGGGTCAGGTGTTCGGTGGACTTGGACATTACGGCGGTGCGTTCGAGCTTGTCCCAGGAGAAACTCTTGCCGTCGATGGCGCGCTTGACGGTGCGGATGAGGACCCAGGAGAAGAGCTGGCGGTAGGTGAAGCGCTGGATCCAGATGTGGAAGAGCAGCCAGGCGTCGCCTTTGCTGGCGGGGTGTTTGCGCTCGAGCATGAAGGCGAGGGCGGAGGCGGCGAAGTCGATGAGGAGGAAGGCGGCGAAGAAGGCGATGAGCTTGTAGAGGTCGGCGGAGCTGGTGGTGTCGGGGTGGAAGTGCTTGTCGATGAAGTAGTGGATGACGCCGGCGACGAACATGAAGTCGATGAGCGGGGAGACCAGGGGAAGGAGGATCTGGAAGACGACGATGTTGGGCAGAGCGAAGAGGCCCATGGCGCGGCGGTTGGCGATGGCGCCGCGGTGCTTGAAGACGGCTTGCAGGATGCCGAAGGACCAGCGGAAGCGCTGGCGGGCGAGCGAGTTGGCGGAGGCGGGGGCTTCGGTGAAGGCCAGGGCCTGGTCTTCGTAGATGACGGCGTAGCCCTGCTCGAGGAGGTTCATGGTGAGGTCGGCGTCCTCGGCGACGGTGTCGGGGTGGTAGCAGCCTCCGGCTTTGACGGCAGACGTCCGCCACGCGCCGATGGCTCCGGGGACGACCATGACGACGTCGAAGAGGTCCAGGGCGCGGCGCTCGAAGTTCTGGCTGGTGATGTATTCGAGGGCTTGCCAGCGGGTCCAGAGGTTGATGCGGTTGCCGACCTTGGCGTTGCCGGCGACGGCGCCGATGTGGGGATTCGCGAAGTGGCAGACGAGGCGCGAGATGGCGTCGTGGGCGATGACGCCGTCGGCGTCGATGCCCACGTAGATCTCTTCGTCGGTCTGATTGAGGGCGTAGTTGAGGGCGTCGGCCTTGCCGCCGTTGGGCTTGGTGAGGACGGTGACGCGGCCGGCTTCGATCTCCCGGGCGTAGGTTTCGCGGGCGATCTGGTAGGTGTTGTCGGAGGAGCCGTCGTCGATGACGATGATGCGGAGGTGCTTGTAGTTGGACATCAGCACGGAGCGGATGGTGCGGGCGATGACCTTCTCTTCGTTGTAGGCGGGGATGAGGACGGCGACGCGGGGCTGGTAGTCGGGGGTGGAGAAGTCCTTGCGTTTGCGGAAGCGGTCGATGGTGGCGCAGATACCGATGATGATGAGGCGGCCGCTCATGAGGATGTCGCCGATGAAGAAGACGCTGATGACGAAGTGATTGAAGAAGGAGATGAGGAAGAAGGCGATGGAGTCGACGAAGGCGTAGTAGCGCTGGCGGCCCTGGATGGGGGGCATGACTTCGGCGCGGGTTTTGCCGATGAGCGCGGAGACGGGAACGATGGTGTAGCCGTGGGCGCGGAGGGCCTGGATGAGGACGGGCAGGGCGGCGACGGTGGCGGAGCGGTCGCCGCCGCCGTCGTGCATGAGGATGATGGAGCCGCGCGTCCAGGGTTTGGCGTCGAAGAGCGCGATCTGGGCGAAGACGCTGTTGACGATCTCCTGGGGAGATTTGCGGGGATGCTCATCCCAGTCGTTGGTGTCGATCTTGTCGCCGACGATGACGTAGCCGAGGTGCTGGATGTTGTCGATGGGAGCGGCCTGGTCGTTGGTGTCGGGCTCCTGATCGATGGAGTAGGGAGGGCGGAAGTAGACGGGCTGGACGCCGAGTTCGGCGGCGAAGAGGCGCTCGGTGAGGTTGAGCTGGAAGTCGACCTGGCCGGGCGAGATTTCGGAGATGTCGGGATGGGTGAAGGTGTGATTGCCGATCTCGTTGCCATCGCGGTAGACGCGCTGCATGAGGCCGATGTTGTCCTGGGCCTCGTCGCCGATCATGAAGAAGGTGCCGATGACGTGGTACTGCTTGAGGATGGCGAGGATCTTGGGCGTCCACTCGGGATCGGGGCCGTCGTCGAAGCTGATGGCGACTTCCTTGGGGTGGTAGCCGTACTGCGAGAGGGTGTAGGGGAGCGGGTAGGAGTCCATGGTCTCGGAGACGACGCTGAGGTAGGACCTGGGGATGGTGGGGTCATCGTCCATGGTGAGGGTGCGATGGCCGTTCTGGGGCGGGCTGGTGACGCGGAGGATGTCGCCATCGCCTTCGGTGTCGACGTCCTGGCCGGGCGAGACGTCGGCGAGGGCCTTGACGGGGTCGGAGGAGAGGGGGCGATCCCAGATCTTCCAGAGGGAGTCGTCTTCGAGGCCGAGGCGCTGGAGGGCGAAGGTTTCGATGCCCAAGGCTCGAGCCACGCGCATCTGGTTGAGGGCGGTGACGGCGTCGAGGAACCAGACGGTGTGCTGTTGTTTGGCATCGACATCGTCGTAGGCGAAGTGGGGGTTGAGGGAGTCGTCGTCGAGGGTGATTCTGGCGTCGGAGTCCGAGGCGGCCTGCCAGGCCTCCTGGGTGGAGAGCATGGTGGCGGTATAGACGGGCGGGGCGGGTTTGGGGTCGGGGTGGCCGCGGCGATGATGGACGGGGGGCTGGAGGGGAGTGGACCAGTCGTAGCCATAGCCGCCGATGGAGCAGATGATCTTCTGGCGGGGAACGACCTTCATGATGTTGCGGAGGTTGTTCTCGAACCAGTCCTGGCCGGCGATGGGGCCGGGATCGGTGCCGGACTGGTGCTCGCCGTAGTTCATGAGGACGAGGCCGTCGGAGTGGGCGGCGAGGAACTTGAGATTGAGGCTTGCCGGGGTCGACGGGGACGTTGATGTAGAGGCGCAGGTTGCGGGGGTGGAAGTCGGCGTAGAGGGCCTGGGCGAGCAGGCTGTAGGCGGCCTGGGCGTCGGGCGGGAGGGCCTGGAAGTCGAGCGTGAGGCCGCGATAGCGGGTGTTGGTGGCGAGGAACTGATCGACCTGGTGAACGAAGTTGGCGCGGGCCGTGGCGCTGAGGAGGAACTGTTCGACGTTGGGCTCGAAGACGCCTTCGGTGGGGCTGTAGTTGTTGACCATGGGGAAGATTTCGGTATCTTCGCGGGCGGCCTGGATGGTGTGGAGGATCTTGTTTTCGCGATCGACGCCGTGGACGCCGGTGGAGTCGACGACGGCGAAGGGGGTGTTGTCGGAGGTGAAGGCGGTGAGGGAGCCGTCGGGCTTGAGGACGTGGAGCCACTCGGGGAAGAGGAGATCGATCTGCTTGACGTGCTCCTTGAAGGAGGCGTAGCTGGCGGGGTCGAGGTCGGTGTAGAAGGCGGCGCGCAGGCCTTCGCCCTCGTTGAGGGTGACGTCGGAGGGCTTGAGGTCGGTCTTGCGATGGGCGGAGCGGTTGAGCTTTTCGCGGGACCGGAGTTCGGGGGCGGGCGGGTTGGAGAGCGCGCGGTAACGCTTGGTGGCGGAGCGGAGGTCGAGGCCCTGCATGGGCTTCATGCGGACGAGGCCGACGATGAAGATGACGCCGACGAGGGCGCCGAGGAGAGCGAGCACGTCGAATATTCGCCGCAGGCGCTTCCAGCGTTTGCGTTGCGGATCGTAGAAGACTTGTTTGCTCATCGATAGATAAGGCGTACTTCCCATGATACTACCCATGCGAGGGTTCAGGGCCCGGGGTCCAGGGTCCAGGGAGTGCGGGCAACGGCACATCGCTCGTATGATGCAGAGAAATGAAACGAGGCGAGCAGGGTATGGGTGGGGAGCGGCGCTGTTGGCGGGGGCGCTGCTGCGGCTGTGGTTCTTCCACGTTCGGCCGGTGGTGGCTGGCGACGCGCTGATGTATGGCGACCTTGCACATAACTATGGTCGCACATCATGTGTATGGATTTTCGGACGCGGTGAGTGGGGCGGCGGGCGGGGGCATTGCAGCCGACGCTGATTCGGCTGCCGGGGTATCCGGTGTTTCTGGCGGCGTGCTTTGCGGTGTTTGGCGGAGGGATGGATACGGCGGCGATCTGGGTGCAGATGGTGGTGGACCTGTGCGGGTGCGCGCTGCTGGGAGTGTTGGCGGAGCGGCTGGCGGGACGGCGTGCGGGGTTGTGGGCGGTGTGGCTGGCGGCGCTGTGTCCGTTTACGGCGAACTATACGGTGGTGGTGCTGGCGGAGTCGCTGAGCGTGTTCTGCGTGGTGGTGGCGCTGGTGGCGCTGGAGGGAGTGGGAGGCGGGGGGTGGCGTGGGGATGGGTGGGGGTGTTGGGGTGTGCGCTGTCGGGGGCGGTGCTGCTGCGGCCGGACGAGGGTTGCTGGCGGCGGCGATTTGGCGGCGATGGTGTGGGTGGGGTTGCGGCGAGGCGGGGGATGGCGCGTGGGGCCGGCGGTGGTGGCGGCGTTGCTGGTGGTGTTGCCGCTGGCGGGGTGGGCGGTGCGGAACTGGAGGGTGTTTCACGTGGTGCAGCCGCTGGCGCCGCGGTATGCGAATGATCCGGGAGAGGCGGTGCCGTTGGGGTTTCAGCGGTGGTTTCGGACGTGGGCTGTCGATTACAAGGCGACGTATGACATCTATTGGAACTATGACGACACGCGGATGAGGGTGGGGGATCTGCCGGCGCGGGCGTTTGATAATGCGCGGCAGAGGGAGCAGACGCGGGAGTTGTTTGCCGAGTACAACCGGGTGCGGTCGGCGACGCCGGAGTTCGATGCGGAGTTTGCGCGGATTGCGGCGGAGAGGATTGCGCGGCATCCGCTGCGGTATTACGTGGTGCTGCCGGTGGCGCGGGAGATGGATATGTGGCTGCGGCCGCGGTTCGAGCTGACGACGATGCCGGTGGAGCTGGTGGGCGGTGCGGGAGCATCCGTGGAAGAGCGCGGAGGAGATGGCGTATGCGCTGCTGGATGCGGCGTACCTGGCGCTGGCGGGCGTGGGGCTGGTGCGGTGGCGCAGGGCGGCGTGGAGTGGGCGCGGGGCGGTGGCGTTTGCGATGCTGGGGTTCGTGGCGCTGCGCTGTGCGCTGCTGCTGACGCTCGATAACTCGGAGCCGCGGTATACGCTGGAGTGCTTTCCGGTGGTGATTGTGCTGGGGAGCTTCGCGGTGGCGAAAGTGCGGGGAAGCAGTGGCTAGCGGTTAGTGGTTGACGATGGTAGTGTTCTTGTCTTTCTTGATCGCGAACTGGTCTTTGTGGACGTTGCCGTTGACCTTGATGGAGGAGTAGGTGGCGGTGCGGTAGTCGCCGCTGGAGAAGTAGAAGATCTTGCTTGAGCGAGACGGCGCGGGTGGGGTCGACCCAGATGGTGATGTGGGTGAAGTTCTTGCGCGTGGTGGCGTCCTTGCCGACGAGGTCGAGCTTTTCCACTTTGACGGGTTGACCGTTGTCGGCGATGGTTTCGGGGCCGAGGTCGGTGATGTTCCAGGAGCGAGCGAGGTCGGTGCCGCTGCCGCCGAAGCCGAGGGTGAGGAAGCTTTCGATCTCGGCCTGGTTGCCGGCCTCGTGCAGGACGGTGATCTGGTCGACGCCGGGGTCGAATAGCTGGACGATGCCTCCGTGGTACTGGATGACTTTGATGGGCTTCGATTTTGGGGCCGGCATCGGGATTGAAGATGACCGCGCCCATGTCGGTGGAGCCCTTGTCGCGCTCGAAGTAGATGGAGCCCTTCTGGGTGGTGGTGTCCTGAACGACCTCTTCGTAGTAGTCCCATTGGAAGTCGGCGGTGGCGCGCTGGAATTTGGCGCTGGCGGTGTCGAGCTGCTTGAGGACGTAGTTGAGCTGAGGAGAGGGGGCCTGGGCGAAGGCGCTGCCGGTCGCGGTGAGGGTGAGGGCAGCCACGAAAAACGTACGAAGGTGCTTCATGAAATCAGACTCCTGCGCAACTTACTTTTAGATGGGGATTCGGAGGAAACGTGGCCTGGGGGATGGACGGATTGTTGCTGGCGGGCATGGCGCTGCTAGCGGGTCATGGTGGCGTCGTAGGCGACGATGTGGCCTTTGGTGTCGACGACGGGGACGTACTTTTCGAGGGTGACATTGCCGGCGATGGGCTGGACGACGTTGAGGATGGCCTGGCGGATTTCGGCGTCGGTGCGGGCGCCGTGGAGGTCGTCGAGGCGAATCTCGTAGACGAACTGGGCCTCGCCGCCGGGGCCGCGGGCGGCTTTGACGAGGACTTCACTTTGCTGCAGGGGGATCTCCTGGACGGGCTTGTCTTTGAAGTCGATGAAGCGCGGGGAGACGAAGAGGAAGATCAGGATGAGGGTGACCATCACGTCGTAGTGGAAGCTGCCGCGCTCGTAGGTCCAGAAGATGTAGCTGCGGAGGGTCTTCATAGGGCACGACCGAAGGATTGGCTTGCGGATGACGGTCTCGCCGTGCATGTAGGGCTGGAGGACGTCGGGGATGCGGACGGAGCCGTCGGGCTGCTGGTAGTTTTCGAGGATGGCGAGGTAGGTGCGGCCGACGGCGAGGGCGCTGCCGTTGAGGGTGTGGACGAACTCGGTTTCCTTGGCCGCCTCGCTCGGGTCCGATATCGGATGTTGGCGCGGCGGGCCTGGAAGCTTTCGAAGTTGGAGCAGGAGGAGATCTCGCGGTAGGTCTGCTGGCCGGGGAGCCAGACTTCGAGGTCGTAGGTTTTGGCGGAGGAGAAGCCCATGTCGCCGGTGCAGAGGAGCATGCGGCGGTAGGGAAGGCCGAGGAGTTCGAGGACGGTTTCGGCGTGGCGGGTGAGGGCTTCGTGCTCGGCGTGCTGGTTTCGGGCGTGGCGAACTTGACGAGCTCGACT
The DNA here is from genome assembly GCA_963762375.1 of uncultured Acidobacteriaceae bacterium. GTDB lineage: Bacteria > Acidobacteriota > Terriglobia > Terriglobales > Acidobacteriaceae > Granulicella. Next base: position 172,425 of record CAVXKP010000018.1, on the reverse strand, counting down.
TTTTGGAACTGGTGCTGGCGGATCATGCCGCGGGTGTCCTTGCCGTGGGAGCCGGCTTCGGAGCGGTAGCAGGAGGTGTAGGCGGTGAAGGAGATGGGGCCTGTGGAGAGGTCGATGATTTCGTCGCGGAAGATGTTGGTGACGGGGACTTCGGCGGTGGGGATCAGCCAGTGGTCGCTGTCCTGCAACTGGCCGGGGACGAAGGGGCCCTTGTCGTCGGCGTGGAAGAGGTCTTCGGCGAACTTGGGGAGCTGGCCGGTGCCGTAGAGGGATTTCGAGTTCACGAGGCTGGGGGGAAGGACCTCGACGTAGCCGTGTTGGCGGGTGTGGAGGTCGAGCATGAAGTTGGCGAGGGCTCGCTCGAGGCGGGCTCCGGAGCCGAGTTGGAGGACGAAGCGGGCGCCGGAGATCTTGGCGGCGCGCTCGAAGTCGAGGATGCCGAGGGCTTCGCCGATCTCCCAGTGGGGACGGGCGGGGAAGTCGAAGGTGGGGATGGCGCCCCAGGTCTTCTGGACGACGTTGTCGTGCTCGGAGGTGCCGGCGGGGACGCTGTCGTGGGGAAGGTTGGGGAGGGACTCGAGGAGCTCGCGAAGGCGGAGGTCGGCTTCGGCGGCGCGGGCTTCGAGCTGGTCTGTCTTTTCTTTGAGCGAGGTGGTTTGTGCGGCGACGAGGGAGACGTCGGCGCCCTCGCGCTTGAGGCGGCCGAACTCGGCGGAGAGGGCGTTGCGCTGGGCCTTGAGGGTCTCAGCTTCGGTGATGGCCGAGCGACGGGCTGTGTCGAGATCGGAAAATCCCTGGAGGAGTGTCCGGGTCTACGCCGCGCAGACGGAGTTTTTCTTCGACCAGCGGGAGATTCGCCCGCACAAACGCTAAATCATGCATACTCGCTCTATTTTAGCGTGCATAGCGCTGCTGTGAAGGATACGGTTGGCGCGGGGAGCGGGTGTCCACAGGGAGAGCGCGTAAAATTTAGGGAATATGAGCGATTTAACGATAGAGAAGTCGGCCGAATTGAAGACAGGAAAGGCTACGGATTTGAAGACGGTTAAGCGGGCGTTGTTGTCGGTGACGGATAAGACGGGGCTGGTGGAGTTTGCGGGTGCGCTGGCGGGGCTGGGCGTGGAGCTGGTGTCGACTGGCGGGACGGCCAAGGCGCTGCGCGATGCGGGGCTGACGGTGAAGGATGTGGCCGAGCTGACGGGCTTTCCGGAGATGCTGGATGGGCGGGTGAAGACGCTGCATCCGGGAGTGCATGGGGGGATTCTGCATCGGCGGGATGTTCCGGAGCATGTGGCGGCGGTGAGCGAGCATGGGATTGCGCCGATCGACATGGTGGTGGTGAACCTGTATGCGTTTGAGAAGACGGCGGCGCGGGCGGGCGTGACGACCGAGGAGCTGATCGAGAACATCGATATTGGCGGGCCGTCGATGCTGCGGTCGGCGGCGAAGAATTTTGCGGATGTGGCGGTGGTGACCGAATGCTGCGGATTATCCGGCGCTGACGGCGGAGCTGCAGGCCAATGGCGGGAAGTTGAGCTTGGAGACGCGGTGGGAGCTGGCGCGGAAGGCGTTTGCGACGACGGCGGCGTATGACTCGGCGATTGCGACGACGCTGGAGGCGCTGCCGTTCGATGGGGCGAGCGAGGTGGTGTTGCCGTCTACGCTGCGGATCTCGGCGCGGCTGAAGAATCTCGCTGCGGTATGGGGAGAATCCGCACCAGGCGGCGGGCGTGTATACGGATGGGTCGGAGCGCGGGATTGCGAATGCGCAGCAGCTGCAGGGCAAAGAGCTGAGCTATAACAACCTGGTCGATCTGGATGCGTGCTGGGCGCTGGCGAGCGAGTTTGAGCAGCCGGCGGTGATCATTGTGAAGCATACGAATCCTTGCGGCGTGGCGTTGGGCGCGACGGTGGAGGAGGCGTATGTGCGGGCGCTGGAGGCCGATCCGGTGTCGGCGTTTGGCGGGCGTGATTGGCGTGAACCGCGTGGTGGATGGAGCGGCCGCTGCGGAGATGGCGAAGCTGTTTGTGGAGGCGATTGTGGCTCCGGACTTTACGGCGGAGGCGCTGGAGAAGTTTGGGGCGAAGAAGAATCTGCGGCTGCTGAAGATTGTGCCGGCGCGCGGCGACGCGGGTGGTGAAGCAGATCTCGGGCGGGTTCCTGTTGCAGGATGAGGATCGGGGGCTGGTGACGGCGGAGACGCTGACGTATCCGACGGCGCGGAAGCCGAGCGACGAAGAGATTGCGGGGCTGCTGTTTGCGTGGAAGGTGTGCAAGCATGTGAAGTCGAATGCGATTGTGTACGCGCGGCAGCAGGACGGGTTTGGGCAGACGGTTGGCGTGGGCGCGGGGCAGATGAGCCGGGTGGATGCGGCGCGGTTTGGAGCGATGAAGGCAGCGCTTCCGCTGGAGGGAACGGTAGCGGCTTCGGACGCGTTCTTCCCGTTCCCCGACGGGCGTGGAAGCCATTGCGAATGCTGGAGCGACGGCGATTATTCAGCCGGGAGGATCGGTGCGCGATGCAGAGGTGATTGCAGCAGCCGACCGGCTGGGGGTTGCGATGGCATTGACCGGAATCCGACACTTTCGGCATGGATAGGGTCGAGAATGGTTAGGGGCGCGGAGAACTGGCTTAGGGGACTGGTGCGTTCGCATCCAAACCCTGTAATGTACCGTCTAAGGTGATAGATTGACGGATGCGAACGCGTCCAGCCCGGACTATGTACTCCAGGACCTATTCATGAGCCGAATTCTCCGCGCAACTCTCTTGCCCTTCGCCATCGCGGCGATGTGTGCGCCGACCTTGGGGAGTGCGCAGTCGGCAACGACTGCGACCTCCTCCTGCCGTGGACCATGCGGCCTCGTACTATCACTACGGGCTGGCGAAGTTGTATGAGGAGCAGGCGGTGTCGTCGGGCCGGCAGGACGCGGCGACGCAGGCGATCGAGCAGTACAAGATGGCGCTGGATGCGGATCCGAACTCGCGGGTTCTGCAGGATGGCGTGGCGAATCTCTACTTCCGGCTGGGCAGAATTCGCGAGGCGGTCTCGGCGGCGCAGGACCAGATCACCAAGCATCCGGATGATGTGGACGCGCACCTGCTGCTGGGGCATGTGTATCTGCGCACGCTGGGGGATGGCCAGGGACCGAAGGCCACGCGAGATGTTGCAGGCGGCGATCAAAGAGTACGAGACGATTGTGCAGTTGAAGCCGAAGGACCTGGATAACCGGCTGCTGCTGGGACAGTTGTATGGGCTCGATCATGACTCGGCGAAGGCTGAGGAGCAGTTCAAGGCGGCGCAGACGATCGATCCGACCAATGAGGATGTGGTGCTGGACATTGCGCGCGAGTACTCGGAGCAGGGCGATCTGAATCGGGCGGCGAAGGTGATCGCGGACGTGCCGGAGAGCGACCGTTCGGGGCGCATGGACTTTGCGCTGGCGGCGCTGTATGACGAGTTGAAGCGGCCGAAGGATGCGGCGGCTGCGTACCAGGCGGCGCTGGAGCAGGATCCCGGCAACACGGATGCAGAGCGCGGCCTGGCGGCGGCGTTGACGGCTTCGGGACAGATGGAAGCGGCGGCCAAGGTGAACTCGGAGATTCTGCAGAGCGATCCGCAGGATCCGCAGGCGCTGATTCGCGCAGGAGAGATTCAGCGGCAGAAGGGCGACTTCGAGCAGGCGCTGACGACGTTCAAGAAGGCAGAGGCTCAGCTTTCGAATGGCAATGATCCGGAGCTGATCTATAACGAGGCGCTGACGTATGACGGGCTGGGGCGCTTCGATGAGTCGATCAAGGCGGTGAAGCAGTTGCTGACGATCACGGCGTCACCGGATGGAAAGTACACGGACGATGCCGAGCGGAATCGGGCGGCGCTGCTGCAGTTGCTGGGAACGGTTGCGCGGCAGTCCGGCAATACGGATGAGGCGATTGGCGCCTACCAGCAGATGCAGAGCCTGGGCGGCGATTATGCGGTGCGTGCTACGGACTCCGAGGTGGATACGTATCGCGAGGCGCATGAATATGCGAAGGCGCTGCAGGTGTGCCGCCGATGCTGCGAAGGCCATGCCGGCGGACCATGATGCGCAGCTGACCTATGCGGTGCAGCTGGCGGATGCGGGCAAGCTGGATGAAGGGATCAAGCTTGCGCAGAAGCAGTTGACGGGAGCTCCGGACGACCGCGAAGTGTACTTCGATCTGGCGGAGATGGATGTGCGCGCCAAGCGGTGGAAGGATGCATCGCATGCGTTCGACCAGGCAGCGGCACTGGCGATCAAGCCGGATGACAAGGTGATTCTGTACTACTATCGCGGAGACGCGGCGCTGCGCGAGAAGCTCTACGATGAAGCCGAGCTGGACTTCCGCAGGGGCCTGGCGATCGATCCGGATAACGCCTCGATTGAGAACGATCTTGGCTATATGTACGCGGATCGCGGGATCAAGCTGGATGACGCGGTGACGATGCTGAAGAAGGCGGTGGCGAGCGATCCGCAGAACTACGCGTTCCTGGATTCGCTGGCGTGGGCGTACTACAAGCAGGGGCAGTATGCCGATGGCCGAGGACTACGAGCGCAAGGCGGCGCAGCGGATGAACAACGATCCGACGCTGCTGGACCACCTGGGCGAGATCGAAGCGAAGAACGGCAAGCTGCAGCAGGCGATCGCGGACTGGAACAAGTCGCTGCAGGAGTATGCGAGCTCGCTGGCACCGGATGCCGATCCAGCGGACGTGGCGCGGGTGCAGCATAAGCTTGAAAGCGCGCGGGTGCGGCTGGCGCATGCAGGCGAGCGCTCCAGCCAAGCAGCAGGTAGGGAGCAGCCGGGTGCGGCGCGTTCAGCGGCCTGGCGGCTCACGCTACACTTAAGCGATGGTTCACAATCTGCATGCCTGCGGTGTCTTCGGTGAAGACGAGCGCAGGCTTTCTGTCCGCGAATTTCCAGCGCCCACCAGCGACGACCGCACGCCGTTTGAGCGTGACCGCGATCGCGTGGTGCAGGCGCGCGCGTTTCGCCGGCTGGCGGGCAAGACGCAGGTGTTTACCAGCCGCGCGTCGGATCACTTTCGCAGCCGGCTGACGCATACGATGGAGGTCGCGCAGGTGGCGCGGCACGTTGCGTCGGCGCTGAATCTCAATGTGGACCTGACCGAGACGCTGGCGCTGGTGCATGATATCGGGCATCCGCCGTTTGGGCATGCAGGGGAGCGAGCGCTGGATGATTGCCTGCGGCAGCATGGGCTGCGGTTCGATCACAATCTGCATGCGCTGCGGATTGTGGAGAGGTTTGAGCAGCGGTATGCGGGGCATCGCGGGTCTGAATCTGACGCTGGGGACGCGCGAGGGGATCATCAAGCACTCGCGCGATTACGCGGCGGAGGAGCATCCGGAACTGGCGGAATATTTTCTGGGGCAGCGGCCGCCGATTGAGGCGCAGCTGATCGATCTGGCGGATGAGATTGCGTATCTGACGGCGGATCTGGACGATGGGGTGGAGTCGGGGCTGCTGGAGATTGGGCACATTCGCGAGCATGTGGATATTCTTCGCCAGAGCTATCTGCCGGTGGAGCGCGCGCATCCCGAGGCGGAAGAGAAGTACATCTTCCATGATGCGCTGCAGGCGATGCAGAAGACGCTCATTCTGGATTTGATTCATACGACGGCGGCGAATGTGGAGCGCGCGGGAGCGAAGTCGCTGGCGGATATTCGTGCGCTGGATCATCGGGTGGCGGTGTTCTCGGCGGAGGCGGAGGCGCAGCGGCTGCAGGAGAAGCGCTATCTGTACGACACGCTCTATACGTGCGCGGCGCTGGAGCTGGAGCACGCGAAGGCCGAAGAGGTGATCACGGAGCTGTTTGAGTTCTGGGTGAATGAGCCGGAGGAACTGCCGGAGTCGTATGTGGAGGACGTGAAGACGGAGGGCCTGGCGCGCGTGGTGGCGGATTATATTGCCGGCATGACCGACAACTTCATCCTGCTGCAGTATGCGGAGGTGCGGCGCAGGGTGCGGCTGGGGCGGGTGCCGTTGCGCGAGCATCGTTGAGTTGGTCGTGAAGCAGAGGACGTCCTGCAGGGGTGCTGGCGCTTTGACAGGCCTCGCGCGTATTGTTAGCGTTAGAGAAGCGTCTATGTTTCTCGGTAGGCCGCGCGTCCCCGTCGTCCAGTGGTTAGGACATCGCCCTTTCACGGCGGTAACACGGGTTCGAATCCCGTCGGGGACGCCAAGATTCTAAATAACTTAGAAGTAATTAGGCTCAAGCAGTAAGGGCACTAAAAGGGCACGGAAGCAATATACGCTTTTGGGCTGCGCCCGATCAAGTTGAGTGAGAAAGGCTCCCGGGTAATCCGGGAGCCTTTGTTGTGTGAGGGGCGGCTGGGTCGAACTTTCCCAAAACCCGACGTTGCGGGACTCTCTTCGGAATGCTCCGCACTCGTCGATGGGTGACTCAACTAGGCGACTTACCTTCAGTTACGCCAAAGGAATGTGCCCAGGGCCTGCGAAGCTTTTTGTCGCATTTTTGCGTTCGCTTTTGACCACTTCTGTGTGCTCCTGTGTATAAGAAGAGCGAGGTCAATGTCTATGCGGAGTCATCTGTGTGAGGCCTTAATAATCGTTCATCTGATGTGTGCAGGAGGTACAGCGGCAGTGCGAGCCCAAGCTGCTCCAGATCAAGGAAAACCTCAAATGATGACAAAGGATGCTGATCCGGATTGGGAGGTAGTCACCGTCAAGCCGAGCGATCCAAATGACAGAGGCGACCACGGCGGTGTTCACGGCCCCCATGTAACTCTTGAGAACCAGACAGTTGAGAGTCTGCTGTCGTTCGGATACAACGTGCAGAGAAACCAGATTGCCGACGTGCCGGGTTGGGTGAAGTCCGAGCATTGGGATGTGGACGGTATCGCTGATACGAACGGTGAGCCGAATGTGATGCAGTTGCAAGGGATGGCACGAAAGGTGTTGGCGGAGCGCTTCGGACTCAAACTTCACCGGGTGCAGCGCCAGCTGCCGGTATTTGCATTGACTGTGTCGAAGGGCGGGCCGAAGCTAACACTCAATACTAGAAGTCCGGATGGCCAACCTAACGAACATCGCAGGGCGGCGGGCGCAGGCTGGCAGATGTACGCCTACACGAACACGTCGATGCCGGTGCTGGCGCTGGATCTGCTGTCTTATGTGGACCGTCCAATTGTGGACCAGACTGGATTGCCCGGACGGTATGACTTTCAATTGAAATGGCTCACGGACGACGACCACGCAACGGACACGGATGCGCCTCCTGGATTATTTACGGCGATCCAGGAGCAGTTGGGGCTGAAGCTGGAAGCGGTGAAAGCACCTGCAGATGTCTTGGCGGTCGATAGGGTTGAGCGGCCCGGAGCCAACTAAGAACATGGTGCAGACTGGCGCGACTCGTATCGTTGCCGATTGACCGTCTACACGACTTAGTGGGTTCAACCATGCACAAGCATCGCGGCGACAAGCACATTGCCAGCCGAAGGTCGGGTTCTAGCTGTGAAGTTTCAATAGGTTGTCCATCGGATCAAGAACTGGGAAGCTGGGTTTGCGAAGACACAGCGGAACAGGAGGTCCGATGGACTATCACAAGCATGCCCGACTGACGGTGTACAGTCGAGAGCGATTGGTGAAGCAGGTGTTGGAGGAAGGTCTCACGCTGCGGCTGGCCGCGGCCAGCTGCAGCGTGAGCGGGAAGACGGCAGCCAAGTGGGTCAGGCGGTATCGCGAGCACGGGGCAAGCGGTCTGCAAGACCGCAGCTCGCGGCCCCGGCGGCTGCGCCAGCCCACGCCGCCGGAGCTGGTGGCGCGGGTAGAGGTTCTGCGCCGCGAGCGCTGGACCGGGTTCCGGATCGCGCAGCAGACGGGCCTGAGCCGGGCCACGGTCAGCCGCATCCTCGGCCGGCTCCAGCTCAACCGCCTCCGCGATCTGGAGCCCGCGCCGCCGGTCCTGCGCTACGAACATGCCGCGCCCGGCGACCTGCTGCACCTGGACATCAAGCAGCTGGGCCGCATCGAACGTCCCTCGCACCGGGTCACCGGCAACCGCCGCGACCACGTCAAGGGCGCCGGCTGGGAGTACGTCCACGTGGCCGTCGACGACCACTCCCGTATCGCCTTCTCGGCCATCTGATTTCGGTATTTTGGTTTGGCCCACCTTCGGCAGTTAAGTTTGGCCCACTTGGGAGTGACTGGCTAGGCTTCGTGGATGGAGCGAGAGAAGCGTAGCTGGCTGTCGAGGAGGACGAAGGTGGAGCTATTCGAGCAGATACGCCGAGAGTACGAGTTCGGCGTTGGGACGATTGCCGGGGTATCGCGGAAGTTGGGGGTACACCGGCGCATGGTGCGGGAGGCGTTGCGGAGCGCGGTGCCGTCTGCGAGCAAGCCGCAGGCGCGGCGGTTGCGGAAGCTGGCTGAGGCGTCCGCGTTGATCGACCGGATCTTGACCGAGGACCGGCAGGCCCCGCCGAAGCAGCGGCACACTGCGCACCGCATCTGGCACCGGCTGTCGGCGGAGTTGGATGGGTTCAGCGGAAGCGAGCGCACGGTGCGTGCCTACGTGCACCGCCGACGCCAGCAGTTGGGGCTGATCGCACGCGAGGTGTTCGTGCCGCAGAGTTATGACTGGGGCGTGGAGGCGCAGGTGGACTGGTACGAGGCCTGGGCTGTTGTGGGCGGGGAACGGATCAAGCTGCAGGTCTTCGAGATGCGTTCGATGGCCAGCGGAGCAGCCTATCACCGGGCCTTCACGCACGCCACCCAGCAGGCGTTTCTGGAGGCCCACGAACTGGCGTTCCACTACTTCGATGGCGTCTTCCGCCTGCTGCGCTATGACAACCTGAGCAGTGCGGTGAAGAAGATCCTGCGTGGCTATCAGCGGGAGGAGACCAGCCGCTTCATCGCCTTCCGGTCGCACTGGCGCTATCAGAGCGAGTTCTGCAACCCGGCACGAGGCAACGAGAAGGGCGGCGTCGAAGGCGAAGGAGGATACTTCCGTCGCAACCACTGGGTGCCGCTACCGGAGGCCCGCGATCTGGAAGAACTCAACGTCTACCTGGAGAGGTGCTGCCGGGAGGACCGGAGGCGCATCCTGAGTGGCCGAACCGAGGCGGTGGGAGCGGCGATGCTCGAGGAGCATCCCTATCTGTTGCCGCTGGCCACCGAGCCCTTCGAGCTGGCAGAGACCAGCTTCCCCACGGTCGATGGCCTGCGTTGCGTGCGGGTGCGGACCAACCGCTACTCGATCCCGCTGCCGCCCGGAACGAAGGTAGAAGCCAGGCTGCACGCGGACACGGTTCAGTTATGGCATGAAGGCAAGTGCGTGGCGCGGCACGAGCGCTGCTACAGCCGTCAGCAGAAGATCCTCGACCTGGAACACTATCTCGATGTGCTGCGTAAGAAGCCCGGAGCGCTGGCGGGCTCGACGCCGCTGGCACAGTGGCGTCTGGCCGGGCGCTGGCCGGAGTCCTTCGACCGGCTGTGGCAGGCGCTGAACGTGCGCCACGGTCGGCAGCAAGGGACACGGCAGATGATCGAGTTACTCGAACTCGGATCCTGCCAGGGATGGGATCGCCTGCAGGCCTCCGTCGAGCAGGCCTTATCTCTGGGCTGCCATGATGTGGCTGCGATCCGTCACCTGCTGCTGGCCGGACAGTTGCACCGGCCCGCCATCGCACCCATCGAGATCGGTCTGCTCTCCCGCTACGAGCGGCCGCAACCCGTACTGAGCGGCTATGACCAGCTGCTGCGGGAGGTGAGCGCATGAAGGCCGTTATCGCGAACCTGGAGCAGGCCGCCGTCGAACAACAGTGCCGCGCCCTGCGTCTGCCCGCCGTGGCCGATCAGTGCGGCCCGCTGGCCGATGTCGCCGTCAAGCAGCGCCAGACCTACCTGCGCTACCTGGAAGCGCTGCTCACCACCGAGTTGGAAGAACGCGAGCGCAACACCATCGCCCGGCGCATCAAGGACGCCCGCCTGCCGCGGATGAAGACGCTGGAGGAGTTCGACTTCAGCAAGGCACCGCAGATCCCGGCCACCAGGATCCACGATCTCGCCCAGGGTGGCTACATCGAACGCGCCGAGCCGGTGATCCTGATCGGCGACTGCGGCACCGGCAAGACGCATCTGTTGACCGGGCTGTGCGTGGCCGCCTGCCGCCAGAAGCGGCGGGTTCGCTTCGCCACCGCCGCCGCCCTGGTCAACGAACTGGTCGAGGCCAAGCAGCAGTTGCAGCTGCGCCGCGTCCTGGCGCGTTGGGACCGCTACGACCTGATCGCCATCGACGAGGTTGGCTATGTCCCCATGGCCGATCTGGGCGCCGAGTTCCTCTTCCAGGTCATCGCCGAACGCGCCGAGAAGGCGGCCGTCATCCTCACTACCAACCTGCCCTTCTCCGAGTGGACCCAGGTGATCCCCAACGCCAGGCTCTGCAAGGCGTTGCTGGATCGCATCACCGACCGCGCACACATCATCGAAACCGGCGCCGACAGCTACCGCTTCCGGCGCACCCTCGAGAAAGGCAAGAACAAAACCATGGGCTGATCGAATGCCCTCGCTGGGCTCCGGGCTTCCGCTACGCTTCAGCCCGAAGCCCAGCGAATCTCCATCCCTCATCCTCTGGACCAGAATGCTGCCACAGATGGGCCAAAGTTAACTGCCGCAAGTGGGCCAATATAAGTTGCCAAACGCACCATCTACCCGGACCAGCAGCATGGCTCGGTGGTGGCCTTCCTGCACGCCGCCATGGCCTACTATGCCCGCTTCGGCATCCGCTTCAAAGCCCTGCTCACCGACAACGGGCCCGCCTATCACTCGCGCGCCTTCGCCCAGGCCTGCCGAGCTCTCCACCTCAAGCACCGCTTCACCCGCCCCTACACCCCGCGCACCAACGGCAAGGCCGAACGCTTCATCCAGACCGCTCTGCGCGAATGGGCCTACGCCCGCTCCTACACCCACTCCGACCAGCGCTCCCAGCAACTCAGCCAATGGATCCACCAGTACAACTGGCACCGACCTCATGCTAGCCTCGGCTTAGCTCCACCCATCTCCCGCGCCCGACTCGATGCGAACAACCTGTTGAGACATCACATCTAGGGACTGAGCCCCATCTCAATGGAAGCGTACAGGCCGAATCATTCATCGAGCGGTCGTGAACCGGCTTGAGGAACCAATGTCTCCAAAACGGGATTTGGGGAAACTTCGAAGAAGGCCTCGGGAAGAATACCCGAGGCCTTCATTTCCCTCGGTTCATGCGGACTTTTCGTCGGGCATGGCGAAGAGTCCCGAAAAGCGCTTCAATGCCTCGCGCTTCGCAGTTTGGTCCGCCTGCTGATAAACGTCCTGAGTGATCCGGCTCGAAGCGTGACGCATAATTTCTTGAACAACCTTCACGTCCTCGCCAGCCTGACCGAGCAGCGTCGCAACGGAGTGGCGGAATGTGTGCCATCCCAGCTTCTTGGTAATGCCTACCGAAGTCGCTGCGCTCTGGACCCAGTACCTCATTGCGGCGACGGGATTGTAGGGCCACATGCCATCTTCATGGTGCGACGCGAAGACCCAGTCGTTGTCCGCAGGGTAAGGCGTGTTGTGTCGCCGCTGGAGCAGCAACGCGGCGAGCTCCTCGGTCAGAGTTTGCGGCTTACGTGACGCCTTCGTTTTCAACTTGGTGACGACCGGGCATGACTTCTTTCGGTTGGGCAGCTCTACGCCCTTCGGAGGCTTCGAATTGTGCACGACGCCCTGCCGTAGGTGTAGGAGCAGGTTGCGCCAGTCGACGTCACACCATTTGAGGCCGCAGAGTTCGGAGCGACGCATGCCCGTGGCTGCTGCGACCACAACCATCACGCGAATCGCTGGATTGCCAATGCGGGGGAGGATCGCCCGCGTCTCATCGATCGTAAGCGTGTCAGGATCTCGGCGACGTAGCCCGCTTGACGAACACCCGATCCCTTCGAAGGTCCGGAGATGGGATTTCGGTCGGTGAGCTCGTAGCGAATGGCGTGGTTGAAGAGAAGGCACAGGGTGTTCCTGATCTTCGCCTTAGTACCGTTGGCGTAGTCCAGAGACTTCAACCACTTCTCTACTTGGACTGCCTTCACGTCCTCAAGCGCAACGTCCTTCCAGAAGGGCAGGATATTCGATTTGAAGATCTGCTCGTAACGGTCGATGGTCGTCGGTGACCTCTCCACCTGTGCATCATCCCCAAGCTCATGGACCTGAAAGTGCCCCCAGGCGTCGCCTACGCGAGATCGCACAGAGCAGGGTGCGTTACGGGTATCGCAAGATCCGCGTGCTGCTGAATCGCGAAGGCTGGAATGTTGGGAAACATCTGGTGTATCGCCTGTACAAGGAAGAGGGCCTGGCGTTGAAGAAAAGGCCACAACGCAAGAGGAAGGCGTTACGGCATCGGGAAGAACGCTTCACCGCCACAGCGCCGAACCAGGCCTGGAGTATCGACTTTGTCGCCGATCAGTTGCAGGATGGCACGCGCTTCCGGGCGCTGACGGTCGTCGATGTATACACGCGGGAGAGCGTTGCGATCGAAGCAGGCCAAAGGCTGAAAGGAGACGATGTGGTGCGAGTGTTGAGCCGAGCAAAACAGCAACGTGGAGTGTCGAAGTTCCTGTTCTGCGACAACGGAAGCGAGTTCACCAGTCAAGCTATGGACCTATGGGCCTACCAGAACGGAATGAAGATCGACTTCTCACGCCCCGGCAAGCCGACCGACAATGCCTTCGTGGAAAGCTTCAACGGAACGTTCCGGTCCGAGTGCCTGAATGCCCACTGGTTCGGCACCTTGGCCGAAGCAAAACGGCTGATCGAGGCATGGCGGCAGGAATACAATGAGAGTCGTCCTCACCGATCTCTCGGAGAACGGACGCCTGTAGAATTCGCCAGCCAGTACGCGGCTAACCGCGTACTGGCTGCAACCTAAACCAGCCGGAGACTAACTCTAGGCTTGGTACAGAAATACTGGTCCGATCATAGCTGCGATACACTAACTCTTCCAACGGCACAAAAGATCGGGCACTCCACCTTCAGTGCGGAACAGTATAGCGCAAGAAGAGAGATAGTTGCATTGATCGTCGGGTCGCACCTAGGAGTAAAGTGTTTTGCGACCGATGCCAAAGTGATCGGCTCTGGTATTGTTTGAGCCAAAGCAAATGTTAGTTTCCGACCAAATGACCCGACCCGCATTTCTAAGCCATCGGACGATAGCGATTTCGGCCAGAGTACGCGAGCCAAGACAGAGGTGTACGTGGGAGCGCATTATCCCAGAGCCTCAACGTCTGTTGATGACTTCAGATGGGAAAAAGTATGACTTGACCAACTATATGCCTTTGACACGGACCGGCCTTCTCATGGAAGGCCAACGCACTCATTGATCCCGTGGTGAGCGGGTTCCTTCTGGAAAAGGCGTCTATTACGACTGACTGTGGTCTTCCAATCCACGTTTGAGATATTCCCCTGGGCTGGCTCCAACCACTCGCTTGAAGGCCTTACTGAAGGCCGCATCGGACTCGTAACCGACTAATCGAGCAATGTCGACGTGCTTCTTGTCACGCTGTTCGAGTAGCTGCATCGCCTTCTGCATCCGCCACTGGGTCACGTATTCCAACGGTGTCTGTCCGAGCAGATCTTTGAAACGCAGCGCGAATGCGGAACGAGACATGCCCGCTGCTTCGGACAGAGACTCGACTGTCCATGGCGCGCCCACACGATCGTGAAAGGCAGTCAGGGCAGTGCCGATGGGAGGATCGAATACCGCCCGAAGCCATCCTTGTTTGCGTTCCGGTTCCGTCGCGATATACGCCCGGAGTACCTGGATAAATAGAACCTCGGCGAGGCGCGTCGCGACGATTTCAGACCCTGGCACCTGCTCCGCCATCTCTGACGCCAGTGCCTGCATGGTGTTGTGAAGAGCGAACGTGCGTGCCTGATCGGCCCTGATCAGAATGAAGTTGGGTAATAACTGAGTGACGGGTTTCAGGCTGGCGCGGTCAAAACTAAGAGACCCACACACGATGGTCGTTGGTGCGCCGCCGCCTCCGCAATGAGCTACGTTGCTCTTGGCCTTGGCCGCGACCTCACGAAAAGTCGATTTCGGCGATGTGCGGGGGCTGTCGCGCATGACGATTGAAGTGTCACGGGCCAGCAAGATGAAGTCGCCACCGGTGAGTGGAATCGCCTCCGCAACGCCTTCAACGTTGAGCCAGCAATTGCCGCGCGAGAGCATGGCAAAGTGCGCCAACTCTGCCGGTGGCCGATTCTTGCCGGTATTCGGTGCCTTCTCTTCGGTCTCGGCTCCTCCACCTTTGAGTCCCCACGGGGCGGCGGCTTCCAGCCGATGCTGACCGAAAGCGGTTACGTGCAGTGTGCGAAAGACATCCGTTATCGGGTCCAATTGCGGTCTCCTGGTGTGGACGAATAGACAAAACGTTTGGACTCCTGGGCAGTTCCCGTCCACCGCAAGAGGAATCTACTCCTGTGTATCGGATGTTTTACGGCTACGAAAAGGAGCAAGTATGGGAAAGCTTGAAGGTAAGGTTGCAGTCATCACAGGTGGATCGAGTGGCCTGGCCCTCGCGAGCGCGAAGCGGTTCGTTGAAGAAGGCGCCTACGTTTTCATCACGGGTCGCAGGCAAGAGGCGCTCGATGAGGCCGTCAAACTGATTGGCCGGAACGTGACCGGCGTGCGCGGCGACGCAGCGAATCTCGATGACCTCGACCACCTGTTCGAAACAGTCCGGAAGCAAAAGGGTAAAATCGATATCCTCTTCGCGAGCGCCGGCAAGGGCCAGCCCGCTGTACTGGGTGAAATCACGGAGCAACACTTCGACAGCGAGTTCGGCTTGATTGTGCGGGGAACCTTGTTCACCGCTCAAAAGGCTTTGCCGCTGATCAACGACGGCGGAACGATCATTTTGACCGGGTCGGTTGCGTCAGTGAAAGGCTTCCCTGGCTTCGGCGTGTATGCAGCCAGTAAAGCGGCGTTGCGCTCGTTCGCACGCACGTGGCTTAACGAATTGAAGGGCAGGAAGATCCGAGTGAACGTGTTGAGCCCGGGGCAGGTCGACACACCGGACTCCCAGCGTCTCGACAAGGCAACGAGAGAGATGTTCGAGTCACTGATCCCTCGCGGAAAGATGGGTCGTCCTGAAGAGATTGCGGCGGCAGCGCTGTTTCTAGCTTCAGACGATTCGAGCTACGTGAATGGAATGGACTTCGCAGTCGACGGCGGCTTCTCAGCCGTCTGAGGTGGCGCTGAACCGCCCAGAACCTTACCGCACTGAATACCACAGATCTGTCAAAGGAAAAATCATGGGAAAGCTTGAAGGAAAAGTTGCCGTCATTACAGGCGGATCGAGCGGCATGGCGCTGGCGAGTGCCAGGCTGTTCGTTGAAGAGGGCGCTTACGTTTTCATCACGGGGAGAAGACAGGAGCACCTCGATGAGGCCGTGAAGACGATTGGCGGGAACGTAACCGGCGTCAAGGGTGACGCAGCCAATCTGGACGATCTGGACCGTCTGTTCGAGACGGTGAAGCGCGAGAAGGGCAAGATTGACCTCCTGTTCGCGAGTGCCGGCAAGGGCGAGCCACTGCCGCTGGGTCAGATTACCGAGGAGCACTTCGATGCGGCCTTCGATCTGAATGTACGCGGCACGTTGTTCACGGTTCAGAAGGCGTTGCCGCTGTTCAGTGATGGCGGATCGATCATCATGACCGGGTCCAATGCTTCGGCGAAAGGCTTTCCTGGTTTCGGCGTGTATGCCGCGAGCAAGCTGGCGTTGCGCTCCTTCGCACGCACCTGGGTCAACGAACTGAAGGGCCGACATATCCGGGTGAACCTGCTGGTTCCGGGGGCTGTCACCTCGCCGATGCAGGAAGAAGTTCTCACCAAGGAAGCGCGGGACATGTTCGAGGCCATGATCCCGCGGGGGAAGATGGGGCGGCCTGAGGAGATTGCGGCGGTTGCGCTGTTTCTTGCTTCAGACGAATCCAGTTACCTGAATGGTGTGGAATTGTTCGTCGACGGCGGCATGACGGCAGTTTGAGATCAGCGGGTCCCGGTGGGTGCATGGTCACTCTGGCACTCGCCGGGTTCCGATTAGCTGGAGAGCGACACCAACAGGTATTGGAGAAGAGGATGAGCTACGCAATTGTTGGATTTGGCAAGATAGGCCAGGCGCTGGCCCACGCCTTCGCGCGGAAAAACATCGATGTCACGGTCGCAAGCCGCCGCCGGCCCGAGGAACTTGAACCGCAGGCTCGTGCGATTGGAACTAAGGTTGTTGCCAAGTCGCTGCAGGAAGCGCTCAAGGCCGACATCATCTTCCTGGCGGTCCCATTTGGGGAACATCGCGAGATTGCGAAGGCCCTGCCGAGTTGGAAAGGCAAGACGATCATCGACGCGATGAACTCGTTTCCCATCCCGCCTGAAGACCTCGACGGTCTCCCGTCCTCCGCCTTCGTGGCGAAGTCCTTCCCGGGCGCCAAGTTGGTGAAGGGCTTTAATCACCTGGGCGCGGCCAAGCTGGCTACCGACCCGATCGTAGAGGGCGGGCACAGGGTGGTCTTTCTGTCGAGCGACGATGAAGATGCGGTCGCACCCGTGGCAGACCTGGCCAAACAACTGGGGTTCGCACCCGTCAAGCTCGGAAAGTTCAACGAAGGTGGCGCGCTGGTGCACGCACACGGTAACAGCTGGGGGCTGCTCATATTCCAGGATTTGTCTAAGAAGCAACAGTAATTGATCTAGGGCCGTGGAAACTGGCCGAGGAGGATGGGGTCAAACCATCCGATCTCCTCGCAAACGGGTAATTGACGAGAAAGGGAGAGGTAGATGAGCACAGAGAAGAATGTTCAGGTTGTGAAGGATTTCCTTGCAGCGATTGGCAGCGGCGATAAGCAACGTGTGCTTGCGATGGTTACTGAAAATATTGAATGGATCATTCCAGGCGAGGGTTGGCCGCTCGCCGGTATGCACCGCGGACACGCGGGACTGGTAGGTGTGCTTAAGAAGGCGTTCGAAGAGATAGAAATGACATACCCAAAGCCTCCCGAATTCGTGGCGCAGGGAGACCGGGTTATAGTCGTCGGCGTCGCTACGGGGAAAATCAAGACCACGAATAGAACGTTCAAGGACGATTGGGTCTTCGACATTATCGTTCGAAGTGGCAAACTGACGAAGATCCGGGAGTACATCGACACGCAAGCATTGGCGAAGGCTTCGGCAGGAGCAGAGCAGTGAGAATCGTAGAAATTGTCGTTCGTGATCTGCTGGGGATCATGTTCACTGTGTTTGGGCTGAACGGCTTCCTAAACTTCATTCAGCAGCCTCCTCCGCCGAACCCGTTGGCTTTGCAATTCTTCATCGCGATCTCTGCATCTCTCTGGATACTTCGTACCGCTGGCGCTGGTCCTTTTGGCTGCGGAAATCTTCAACATCCTTGCCTTCCATCTCACGATGGCACCAGCAACGATTGGGCCAGGCATCCTAGCCGCTCTCCTGTGGTGCTGGCCTTTCTGCCACAGCGATCAAGCTTTGATGAAATCCTGAGCGCGAAGCGGTTCAAACAGGTTGGCACCAAGTAATGCGGCGGAGCAAGCGGAGAGCTCTGATACTTTCACACCAAAGCAGGGCTTCGTCCATCGCACCTTGGACCTGCACACTGGGCGTATCGGAGTCAGCTGTCGAGTTCAGGCCAATGAACGTTTCCAAATCCGGGCTTGGTTTGGAAGCGCACATTGGCGATTTCTCGTCGTTGACGAAACTATTTCTGGATCGCGATAAGCGTTAATCGGAAGATCCCTAAAAGCCACACCAAACAGCACGCGGCTTCTGATGGCGCAAAAGGCCTATCCTCCCTAAAAGACCGAATCGCAACCTGAAGCTGCACGGCATGCGGCAATATCCAATTTGATACCGGAGAGGCCGCGCACTCTGCCGCAAACGCAATCGCATCGAGCGTTGCTTCGCCAAGCTTAAGCACTTCCGCCGTTTCGCCACACGCTACGAAAAACTCAAAAAGAACTTCAAAGCCCTCGTCGCCCTCGCATGTTCGTGCCTACACCTCAAGCTATATGTCGATACGCCCTAGGTCTTGGACAGGCCAGAGATGGTGAGTGCCACGCGCGGGTGGCCTCCGATACGGATAACGCTAAATGATTGCAGTGGCCGGACGAAATCACGGGGCGCGGCGATTGGGCGCGGAGAATGCTCGCCGCGGTGTGGTGCGGAGATGGGGTTGGGGCGGGCTGTATCGCCTGCAAGATCCGGGCGAAACGTGAGGGGCTATTCGACCGCCGGAACGACGGGTGTCTTGCAGGAGGCGGGGAGGCCGCCGGGCCACCAGTTCCAGTCGCCGGCGATGCGGAGGAGAGCGGGGCCGATGACGATACGAACGAGGGTAGCGTCGATCAGCACGGCAGTCGCGAGGGTGAAGCCGATCATCTTGACGACCAGGAAGTGGCCGAAGGTGAAGGCGGCGAAGACGACGATCATGATGGCGGCGGCGCTGGTGATGAGGCCGGCGGTGCGGGCCATGCCTTCGGGGATGGCGTCAAGTTCGCCGAGGCCGCTGCGGCGGGCTTCGAGGACACGGGCGACGAGGAAGACTTCGTAGTCCATGCTGAGACCGAAGACGATGGCGAAGGTGACGATGGGGACGAGGGGGAAGATGCTGCCGGTGCCTCCGGGAACGCCGAGGAGGCTGCTGCCGTGGCCGTCCTGAAAGACCACGACCAGGGCGCCGAAGGAGGCAGCGACCGAGAGCAGGTTGAGGAGGATGGCTTTGACGGCGGCGAAGAGGGAGCGGAAGCCGCAGAGCAGGGCGAGGAGGGTGCCACCGACGACCAGGCCGATGACGGGGGCAACGTGGTCGCCGATGATGGTTTGATAGTCGGCGTTGAGGGCGGGGATGCCGCCGATGCGCAGGGTGGCGCCGGGGATGCCGGTGAGCGCGGGGGCGCCGGTGGTGCGGAGATCGCGTACCCAGTCGACTTGTTGACGCAGGGTGAGGGAGGATTTGGGTAAGACTTCGAGCAGCGCCGCGTGGCCGTCACTGCTGAGGAAGGAGCGACGGGTTCGCGCGATCGATGTCGGAGAGGTTGGAGCGGTTGCCTTGGGCCAGCGTGGTGATGGCGATGACGCGGTCGCAGCGAGGGTCGCTCTGGATCTGTTTGATGGCGCGGTCGATGGCGTTCCAGCCTGCGTCGGATTGGGCGATGGAGTCGTTGGGCAGGTCGACGATGACGCGCATGCTGTAGACGATGCCGACGCGGTCCATGCGTTCGAGGGCGTGGAGCGCCTGGACGGATTCGGCGGACCTGGGAAGCCAGTCTCCCTGGGGGACGCTGGTGTCGAGGTGCTTGGCTTGCCAGGCGAGCAGAAGCATGGGGATTCCGGCGAGCAAGCAGAGCGAGGAGGGGACGGGCGACGATGACCCTTCCCCATTGCCTCCAGCGGACTCCGGTGCGTTCGGCTCGCTCGCAATCGAGCTTGGGGGTGAAGGGCAGGCGGCCGATGTCGATGCGCTTGCCGAGCAGGCCGAGGAGGGCAGGAACGAGGGTGTTGGTGAGCAGGACGCTGATGCCGGCGACCAGGAAGCCGGCGATGCCGATGGAGCGGATCTCGCTGATGGGAACGGTGAGGAGGGCGAGGAAACCGATGGCGACGGTGGACGCGGAGATGAGGAGCGTGCGGCCGGCCTGGCGTGCGGCGATGACCGAGGCCTACCGATCCGGAGTAGCCCGTGGAGACGGCTTCGCGGAAGCGGCTGACCATGAGGAGGGCGTAGTCGATGCCGAGGCCGAGGCCAAGCATGGTGGCGAGATTCTGGACGAGGATGGAGAGGTGGAATCGCTGGGCGAGCAGGGCGGTGATGGCCAGGGTGGTCGCGATGGCGAGCTGGCCGACGGCCAGGGGAATGATCGCGGCGACGAGGCTGCCGAAGGCGAGCAGCAGGAGGGCGAGGGTGGCGGGAATGACCAGGCTTTCGCCGCGGTTGACGTCGTCGGCGCTGGCTTTGCGGATGTCGAAGTTCAGCGGAAGCTCGCCGGTGAGTTGGAGCTTGACGGCGGGGTAGCGGCTACGCAGCTGGTTGGCGAGAGAGGCTGCCTGCTGGTGAAGCTGGGGGACCAGCGACTCGACGGGGCCATCGGTGGAGGCGAGGCCGACGAGAACGAAGGTTCCGCCTCCGCGGCCGAGGAAGATGGGATCGCGCGAGTCGAGATAGGAGACGACTCCGGAGACGCCGGGCTGCTGCTGGAGCTGCGTCGACGATGGTGCCGAGCGCCTGCTGGCCATCGGGCGAGTCCGCGGGGGGAAGCCCTTGCACGACGAGGACGACGCGGTCGACGAAGGGCGAATGAAAGCGAGTGGCGAGCTCCTGCTGAACGACTGCGGCTTCGCTGCCTTCGACGCGGGTTGCCGTCTCCAGATGACGCTCGGCGTGGAAGGAGAAGGGCAGAAGAGCAATGACGGCAGTAAGGACAAGCCCGGCCACCCAGAAACGGCGCAAATGCATCACATGGTGGATGATACAAAATCGTCGACCTATTAAGTGAAAGGACATGCAGATTCCTCGATCGGCCGCGAAGAAATTAGATGCGTGCAATGGAGGAGGACAGTTGCCAGTGGGGCATGGTCTTCCGGCGCGGGACGGCAAGTTGGATCTGCTACATTAAGCCAATCAGCGTCCGCGGCCCAATTCGAACGGTAGTGTTGCTCGGGTTGGTTGCCGCCGCACCGCTGGTAGCGCAGGATCCGCGGATTGGGTCCTGGACGCTGGTCTCGGCGCAATCTGCGCTCGATCCTCCCAACAAGCTTTCGATTACGCCGGTGCAGGATGCTCTGCATGTGGTGATGTCGGGCGATACGCACCTGGATTTTACGGCGAAGTCGAATGGGCACGACACGCCGGCGCCAGGCAATCTGGGCTTCGATCAGATCGAGCTGCACAGGATTGATAAGCGGCAGTCCGAGGTGACGGAGAAGAAGAATGGGGCGGTGGTGGCGACGATTCGCGACCGGCTCTCGAATGATGGCAAGGAGCTGACGATTACGACGGTGAGCGCGGGGCGTCCTGACCAGATCACGGTGTGGGACCGGAGCGCAGGGCCGAAGGTCGCGCATGATCCGCTGGCGGGCGAGTGGACCGAGGATATGAGCAAGACGCGGTTGCGGCAGGGGCTGGTGCTGAAGATCGAGGCGGATGGGAGCGGCGGGGTGCGATTTTCTGGCGGGTATCGTTACGACGCGCGCTTTGATGGGAAGCCGTACGATCTGCGGGATTCGCGCAACGATACCGTGAAGCTGCAGCGTGGTGGATGCGCATACGGTGGATGCGGTGTACTCGCGGGATGACCAGGTGACGCAGAAGGATCGGTGGGTGGTGTCCGCGGATGGCCAGCAGATGACCGTAACGACGACGGGCGTGCTGGAGACGGGTCAACGCGTGACGGAGACGCTGGGGTTCAAGAAGCAGTAGAGCAGAGTTGCTGCCACTGCACATTGGATGGAGCTATCGCAGGACCCCGTATTTCCTCAGGAAAAACCGGGTCGGAATCGCTATATCGCTAGAGGAAAACAACACCCGCGGATCGTGCCCAGGCTGCAGGGGGCGCGATCCGCGGGCGGTGGTCTAGGAGGCGGTGACGGCGGCGTCCGCGTCCGCGGCGATCGGAGTGTCGACCTCGCGCGCTGCCACCGAGATGATGCCTTTGCGGTTCATGAACTTCAGGATGCCGCTGACGGTCTCCTCGAGGGTAGGTTCGGGAACGCCCCAGGTGGAGGCGTCGCGAGCCTGCTGATAGGAGGTGCTGTCGTAGCGTTTGAACTCCATGGAGGAGATGTTGTCGACCGAGCCGACCAGGAAGTCGAGCAGCGGGAAGAGCAGATCTTCCTTGCGGCAGCGACGGATGAGCTCCGGGACGAAATCGGTGATGCTGAAGATTTCGAACTGGCGGCCGGTCAGCCTGGTGATGAGGTTGGTGATGTCCATCATGTTGGCGTAGTCGTCGCGCACCACGTGGTAGGTCTTGTTTTCGGTGCCGGGGGTGGTGGAGATGGCAACGATGTTGTTGGCCACGACGTCGGCGGGGACGAAGCTGACCTGGTTGAGCGCGTCGACGCCGATGCCGTGGTTGACCATGAAGGCGACGAGGCGGACGGCGATATCGAAGTTGTTGCCACCGCCGGTAACGGAGGGGCTGACGAGCGCGGGGCGGAAGGTGCGGACGCAGAGACCCTTGGCGCGGGCGTCATCGATGACTCGTTCGGCTACCCACTTGGACTGGCTGTAGCCGAAGTCGAGCAGCTCCATGTTCTCGTTGCAGTCGGTCTCGTAGAGGACGCTCTTGACGGCCCAGCCGAAGATGAAGGTGGTCGAGACGTAGTTGAGGACCTTGGGGCCGCCCTCGAACGCGAGGCGGATCACCTCGTTGGTTCCCATCACGTTGGCGTCGCGCATGCGGTCGTAGTTGAAGAGGTAGTTGACGGTCGCGCCGTTGTGGAAGATGGTGTCGATCTTCGTTGGCGAGGAACTCCCAGACGTCGTGGGTGAGGCCGAGGTTGGGCTGACCGAGATCGCCGCAGACGGGAACCACGCGGGCGTCGAACATCTCCATGAGGCCGGCGGGGCAGGGGCCCATGGATTCCATGGCGGCACGGAGCCGTTGCTGGCCCTGGGCTTCGTCGGAAGCGCGGACGAGCACGTGGATCTTGGCCTGGGTCTGTTCGAGCAGGCTCTTCATGAGGAAGGGACCGATGAAGCCGGTGCCGCCGGTGAGGAGCACATGATGGAGGACCGGAACTTCGGGTAGCGGCGCAGGCGCGGGAGGCGTGAAGACGAGCTTCGTGTCGGCGCTCATCATCTCCTTTTCGGCTGCGTGCTGCTCATCGCGGAAGGCGGCGAGGGAGTGACGGAGGAGGTCGATGGCCTCGTCGGGAGCCTGCTCGAGCTGCTCGGCGAGGCGGAAGAGATCGGCGACGCTGACGCGCTGGATGACGCCGATGTCGACCTGGCGGGCGAGCAGTTCGGCGCCCTTGTCCTTGAGGAGCTCCTTGAGCTCGTGCATGAAGACGACGAGGTCGAGGGAGTCGAGGCCGGCTTCGACGAGGTTGTAGGACTCCTGGCCGGTGAGGTTGTAGCGGGACTTCAGGACGTCGAAGGAGGACTGGACTTCTGCATCGGGGGCGCAGGCTCCGGCGTCCTTCTCGCGGGAGAACTCGGAGAGGACGGTGAACTGGCCTTCGAGCCACATCTGCTTGGCCTTGTGGCGCATGATCTTGCCGGAGCTGGTGCGCGGCATGGCGCGAGGCGCGATGAAGGAGATCAGCGCGACTTCCACGTTGAGGAAGCTGCGGACGGCGGAGGCGATCTTGCGGGCTTCGGGAAGAGACTTGGGGTTCTTCACCTCGGCGACGATGGCCAGCGCGGGCTCGGTGTCTTCGTTGATCTGGAAGGCGGCGACGCAGTTGGCGCGGATGAGGCTGGAGGCCTTCTCGACGACGTTCTCGATGTCCTGCGGGTAGTAGTTCTGGCCGCGGAGGATGATCATGTCCTTGAGGCGGCCGCAGACGAAGAGCTCGCCGTTGTGGAAGAAGCCCATGTCGCCGGTGCGCAGGAAGCCGTCGTCGTAGGGGGTATCGTCGACCAGGCGGGCGCGGAACTGCTTGAGGGTGAGCTCGGGATTGTTCCAGTAGCCCTGGCACTTGCCGCTGCCGGCGAGCCAGATCTCGCCGACGAGGCCGTCCTTGAGGACGTAGTGCTGGTCGGGGTCGACGATGCGGATATCGAGACCGGGGAGGGGCGTGCCGCAGCTGACGACCTGCGTGGCTGCGCCGATCTCCGAGACCTCGGTGGTCATGCGTGCCTTGCCGAGAGCGAGGGCATGCTTGTTGACGGAGATGATGGAGCGGCCGCCGAGCGAGACGGCGAGGGTATTTTCGGCCAGGCCGTAGGCGGCGTAGAAGGCTTCGGACTTGAGGCCGTAGGGCTGAAAGGCCTCGAGGAAGCGCGTGTAGGTATCGGGCTTGACGGGCTCGGCGGCGCACATGAGCACGCGCAGGGAGCTGAGATCGCAGGCTTCGAGGGTCTCCTTGGAGAGCCGGCCGGCGCGCAGGCAGTAGTCGTAGGCGAAGTTGGGGGCAGCGGTAGCGGTGGCGCGATAGGTGTGGATCGCGTCGAACCACAGGGCGGGGCGCTGGATGAAGTCCATGGGCGCGAAGCCGTAGGTGGTGCCGCCGCGCAGCGCTGGATAGAGGTAGCAGCCGATCAGTCCCATGTCGTGATACTGGGGAAGCCAGGAGACGACGATGGGCGAGACATGGTCGATGACGAGCGGACAGGTATCGAGGATGTTCTCGTGCGAGACGATGACGCCCTTGGGCTCCATGGTGGAGCCGGAGGTGTACTGGAGAAAGAGGACCTTGGAGACTTCGGTGAAGGGTTCGTCGGAGACGATGTCGAGGAAGTCTTCGGTGACGATCCAGGGCAGGCCGGAGATGTAGTCGACGTCGACGCCGGAGGTCGAGACGCCGCTGCGGGCGAGGTTCGTCTTGAGCGACGCGTGGTAGTCCTTGCTGGTCAGGATGCCGGCGGCCTGGCAATCCTTGGCGATGTGGACCATCTTGTACAGGGCGCTTTGGAAGCCGCGCGACCCTGGGGGATAGACGGGCACGGGAATCAAGCCAGCACGCACGCAGCCGAAGAACGCGCAGATCATCTCGAGGCCGGGAGGGTAGGCGAGCAGGAGCCGATCGCCGGAGACGAACTGGTGGTCTCGCCGCAGGCGCGAGGCGATCGCCTTGGTGCGGTGGAGAAACGAAGCGTAGGAGTAGCCTTCGAGTTGATTGCCGTTCAGGTCAAGGTACGAATAAAGGAGTTTGTGCGGATGCTCATTCCCCAGACTATCGAGTTGGTCCAAAATCGATACCATAATTGTTCAGCAATACCCTCGAGATTGATTACGCAAGATCCAATTCGCGACAAACACTAATGTTTTGCTGCACCCGGTGGAGTGGTGGGGCGAAAACGACGGCGTCTCGCAATTGGGAATTGAATTACAGTGTAGGCCTACTTAGAGAATGAAGGCATAAGAGTTATATACATATACGTTCGTGGCTTCGAATGGTTGCAACTCGCTGCAGCGATCGAATGCACGAGGCGATGAAATCGTTCAGGGGGTCGGCTGTCTGCGTGTCGCCCACTCGGAGCGACTTCGTTCTATTTCATCCATCAAGTTATGGTAGCAGAGCCAGCAAGTTTGGCGATGCGTGGCTGGCATGGACGAAAGGGGACGGCTCGGGTGTGGTTCAGGGCCTGGCTCCGGCTCGAATTCCCTTGATTCGCCTGGAGGCGTCGCGCTACCATCGAGTCTATTGGTATTGGCGGCGCACAATCGATGCGCAAATGGCCCGAAACTCCGCAACGACCCACCGGGATGGGCGGACATGACAGGATTGACAGGATAGAAATGCGGAGGGGCCGGTGACGTATCAGACCGACGCGGTGATGACTTTAAGGCCGGAAGTGGATGAGCTTGAATCCCTCCGAAGCCGCGGGACAGCAGATGGTGAGCGACGCGGCAGGCGGGGCCTCGTTTCCGAAGGTGCTGCGCCGGCGACTTGACCGGTTCTTTGCCGAGGGGAAGATCTCACCCAAAGCCAACCGCATGATGTGGATCAAGATCGTGACGGGGATGGCCGTGCTGCTGGGCAGCTGGGCGGCGATCTACGCGCTGCGGCCGGGTTCCTGGAAGTTTATGGTGCTGTATGTTCTGGGCGGCCTGGCACAGACGTTTCTGCTGCTGAACATCGCCCACGACAGCAACCATAATGCGATCTCGTCTACGCCAACGGTCAACAAGGTTTTGAATTATGTGTTCGATCTGTGCGGCATCAGCTCGTACATGTGGCGGATTCTGCATCATCGCGGCCACCACTCCTGCGTGAATGTGCAGGATGAAGACGACGCTCTGACGGGGCGCGGCCTGTTTCGGTTTACTCCCCATGACACGCGCGAGACGTGGCACCGGTTTCAACACATCTATGCGCTGGCTTTGTATGCGGTGTTCTCGCTGGACTATGTGTTCGTGCGGGACTTTGAGGCGTTTTTCTTTCCCAAGCGGGACTATCTGAAGAACACCAGGCATCCCGCGCGCGAGTACGTGATTCTGTTTGCGGGCAAGGCCGTTTACGTTACCTACATGCTGGTGTTGCCGGTGGTGCTGCTGGGGAAGTCGGTGTGGCTGGTGGTGGGGGCGTTCCTGCTGGTGCATCTGATGATCGGCTTGAGTGTGGCGCTGGTCTTCCAGACGACGCACACGATTGACACCACGTATTTTCCTGCGAGCCGCAATGAGTTTGATAACGCGGTGTACCACATCTTCGCGACGACGGCCGATTATGCAACCGAGAACCCGGTGGTGGGCTGGCTGACGGGCGGGCTGAACCATCACATTGCGCATCATCTGTGCCCGTTTGTCTGCCATACCCACTATGCTTCGCTGACGCGGATTGTGAAGGAGACGGCGGCGGAGTTTGGCATTCCGTATCGGCAACATCCTACGATGAGCCGGGCGATTGTGCATCATCTGATACTTTTGAAGCAGTTGGGGACGCAAGACTCCTTTTGAGCGCTTCGTGCTTTCCCGGTGACGACTCTACTGCTTCAGGCAAACCCCATGAGATTCCCTTTGGTTCTGCGCCAGTATGCTGGCGGCGAGGTGTGACGGTGTCGACACGGATACCCGCTGTTTCTCGATTTCGTTCGTTCTCGGATTCGCGCGCGATGGCGCGCAATCCGGTGGAGGTGTTGTCGGCGTACAACGCACAGTTTGGTGATACGTTCCGGTTTTATCTGGGCGGGATCAAAGAGGCGATCGTTACGATCGATCCCGCGGTCATTCAGCATGTGCTGAAGACGAATGCGGAGAATTACAAGAAGTCCGACATTCAGGTGAAGCGGATGGGGCACTTCCTGGGCAAGGGGCTGCTGACCACGCATGGGGAGGCCTGGCGGACGCAGCGGCGGCTGATCCAGAAGGGCTTCGATCGCAAGCAGCTGGAGGCGCTGTCGGCGATCATGCAGGACTCGCTGTCGGAGTCGCTGCGGGAGTTCGATCGGAAGGTCCAGGTGGGGCCGGTCGATATCTATCCGCACCTGATGAAGATGACGTTTGCGATGGTGGCGCGGTCGCTGTTCGGGGCGCGGCTGAAGGACGACGATATCGACCTGATCAGCCATACCATCTCGACGGTGCAGGAGTTTATCGTTCGGCAGACGATTCAGCCGTATCTGAATCCATGGTTTTCTGTCTCGGGCTCGCTGCGCAAGCACGAAGAGATGCGGGTGCGGGCGGACAGCGTTCTGCTGGAGTACATCCGCATTCGCCGCAAGGAAGAGCCGGGGCATGATCTGCTCCAGACGCTGATGGATGCGCGCTACAGCGATGGCGAAGGCATGAGCGATGAGCTGGTGTTGAGCGAGAGCATGCAGCTGCTGGTCGCGGGCCATGAGACGTCGTCGAATGCGCTGTCGTGGATGCTCTACCTGTTGAGCACGCATCCGGATTGCCTGGAGAGGGTGCGCGCGGAGTTCGATACGGTGCTGGGTGGAGCGCCGCTGCACTTCAGCGACGTGCCGAAGTTCGAGTTCACCACGCAGGTGATCATGGAGGCGCTGCGGCTCTATCCTCCGTTCTGGATGATCGATCGCGAGGCGGTGGCGGACGACCGCGTGGGAGAGGTGGCGATTCCTGCGGGATCGATGGTGATTGTCTATGTGTATGGAGCGCACCATGCGCCGCGTTCCTGGGAGAATCCGGAGAGCTTCGACCCGGGGCGGTTCAGCAAGGCGAACGAGAAGCAGCCTGCGCCCTTTACCCATATACCCTTTGGCGGAGGGCCGCGCGGCTGTATTGGCGGGAACTATGCGATGCTGCAGATCCTGATGGTTCTGAGCACGCTGCTGGGGAGATATGATCTGGAGCTGATCCCGGGACAGACGATCGAAGCGCGGGCGATGGTGATTCTGCGGCCGAAGGATGGGATCCGCATGAGCTTTACGGAGGCCATTCCGCAGGATGCCGAGAAGCTGTCGGGGTGTTTGCGCTAGGCAAGGCTGGATCAGGCGCGGCAGAGGCTGAGGATCGTGGCGCCGAAGCTGTCGATCTTGTCGGGGGCGATGCCGCGGACGGTGCGCAGGGCCTCGAGGTTGGTGGGGGCGGCGAGTGCGATGCTGCGCAGGACGGTGTCCGAAAAGATGAAGAAGGTGGGGAGGCCGGCGGCCTTGGCGGCTTCGCGGCGCCAGTCTTTGAGGCGGGTTTCGAGGGCTAGTTGGGTGGGGGTTAGGTTGGGGGGTGGCGGGGGTGGGGCCGGGCGCTGGTTGGGGTGGACGGCGGAGGTGGTGGTTGTGCTGGCGCTGAGGTGCAGGCGTGGTTGGGAAGCTTCGAACGCTCGGGTGGTTTGGAGGGTGTCGGGGTCCTTCGGCTGCGCTGCGCTTCGCTCAGGATGACAGGTTCCGGCGAGGTGGCGTTGAGGGGCGTCGCCGCGGCAGAGGGCGATGAGGTCGGCGCCGTAGCGGTCTACCTTGGAGGGGCCCATGCCGGGGATGGCGTGGAGGGCGGACAGGTTCTGGGGGGCGGCGGTGGCGATGGCGCGGAGGACGGCGTCGGCGAGGATGAGGAAGGCTGGGGTCTTGGTGGGGCGGGCCTGCTCGGTGCGCCAGTTGCGGAGCTGGGTGAGGAGGGCTTCGGCGGCGGGGGTGAGCTCCTGGGGGGTGGAGGTGGCTCTGGAAACCCGGGTCTCAGAAGCGAGACCCGGGGCACCCGATTTGGTGGTGGACTCTCTTGCGGGAGGGGGCGGCGGAGAGGTTGGAGCGGAGCCAGACGGTGTCGAGGGTGGCGTCGTCGGGGGTGCGGCCTTCGTGGGTGATGGCGGCTTTGCGGTAGGTGACGTCCTTGCCTTCGGGGGTGCGGAAGGTGTCGTTGGTGAGGGTGATGAGGGCGGCGCGGGCGAGGCCGTCGAGGAGGGTGTCGAAGTCCTTGCGGTCCTTCATGAGGTGGAGGTCGGTGAAGAGCTTGCCGGTCGAGGTGCTGCGGTGCTCGAGGGCGGAGAGGATCTCGCGGAGCCAGGCGCGTTCCTGGGCGCTGGGCTGATGGGCGGGCTGGGCTGCGGCATGGGCGGCGCCGTTGCCGGAGGGGTTGCAGATGTCGCAGAGGCCGCAGGTGGTGGCCTTGTCGGAGGTGTCGCCGAAGTGCTGGACGAGGGAGCGCATGCGGCACTCGGTGGACTCGGCGAAGGCGATCATGCGGTCGATCTGGGCGCGGCGGACGGCGACCTGGGTCTCGTAGGCGGATTGCCAGCTTGGGGCTTTGGTGGAATCCCAGGTCTCAGAAGCGAGACCTGTGCGACACCCGATTCGAGGGTCCAGGTTCGAGGGTCCAGCGTTCGGAGTCGAGGGCTTCAGAGATGTGTCCGCGAGGCGGACGTCGCCGTTGATGTCCATGAGGGCGACGCCGGCGACGAGGAGCTTCTCGATGGTGCGGTCGAGGGTGTCGCGGTCGATGGGGGTGCGGTTCTTGAGGAGGGCGTTGTGGAGGTCGTTGACGGGTGTGAACTCGGCGGGAAGGCAGACGGCTACGCGCTCGAGGTCGGAGGTGGGAGGATAGTTTTTCTCGAGGAAGAACTCCTGGAGGCGGCGGTCGGCGAAGCCGTGGAGGAGGATGGTGCGCGAGGGCAGGCCATCGCGGCCGGCGCGCCCGATCTCCTGGTAGTAGGCTTCTACGCATCCGGGTAGGGCAACGTGGATGACGGTGCGGACGTCGGCCTTGTCGACGCCCATGCCGAAGGCGACCGTGGCGACCACGACGTCGAGCTTTCCGGACAAGAAGGCACGCTGGACGCGGTCGCGGGTGGCGGGGTCGAGGCCGGCGTGGTAGGCGGCGGTGGGGAAGTGCTTGTGCAGCGTGCTGGCGAGCTCTTCGGCCTGCTTGCGGGAGCCGGCGTAGATGATGGCGGGGCGGGCGTTGGCTTGCTTCAGGATCTTCAGGGCGAAGTCGGGGCGCTGCGGCTTGGAGAGCTCGATGGCCTGGATGGCGAGGTTGTGGCGGCGGAAGCCGGTGATGAAGATGGCTGGCTGCTGGAGGTCGAGCTGGACGGCGATGTCGCGCTGGACGGTCGGGGTGGCGGTGGCGGTGAGGGCGATGATCGGTGCCGGGCGTAAGGCCGGCAGATATTGGCCTAATGTGCGGTAGTCGGGGCGGAAGTCGTGGCCCCAGGCCGAGATGCAGTGGGCCTCGTCGATGGCGACGAGCGCGGGTTTGCGCTTGGCGAGCATCTCGGGGAAGCCGGGGACGCGGAGGCGCTCGGGGGCGATGAAGAGAAAGTCTAAATTGCCTGCCAGATAATCGCGGCAGGCCTTGCGGGCGTCGTCGCGGGAGAGGCCGGAGTGGACGCGGGCGACGCGGAGGCCGAGGGCGGTGAGCTTGGCGGCCTGGTCGTCCATGAGGGCGATGAGGGGCGAGATGACGAGCGCGGTGCCGCCGCGGGCGAGGGCGGGGAGCTGGTAGCAGAGGCTCTTGCCGGCGCCGGTGGGCATGACGAGGAGGACGTCGCGGCCGGAGGCGGCGGCTTCGCAGACCACTTGCTGGTGGGCGCGGAAGTCGCGGTGACCGAAGACGCGGTGGAGGAGCTCGGAGAGGGTCTCGGTTGGTTGCAGCGTGGGCATCGACTTCGTTTTATCTTCGCATGGTGCTGCGCGCACGGCGAGGTGCTGCGCGTGGTTTTGCCTGTGGATTGCGGAGGCTGCAGGGTACCCCCCACCCCCCCCGGGGTATTTGGGGTCCTAACGTATTCTCATCCGGCCAGTTGAGATCAGATTTGTGGCAGTCTGATCTCGATCGTCTTCCGCTTGGCTGGCTGTAAGGGGTCTAGTTCTATTGTAGTGGGTTGGCGGGGGTAAGTATGCCAACGTCTGGAATGAGAAATCGGCAGTGGGGACGCGGGGTTTGGGGAGTTGGCGTGGCGGGTGGGGGTTGACACGTGCGTTTTGGGCTGTTTTTGAGGGAATTTATTTTGGGGGGGAGGAGAGCAACGGCAAGGGCAGAGGAAGAAGCAGATTCCCGGGGGGAATGACAGGAAGAACGGCATGGGCAAGAGCAAAGGCAAGGGCAAAGGCAAGAGCAAAGGCAAGGGCAAAGGCAAGAGCAAAGGCAAGAGCAAAGGCAAGAGCAAAGGCAAGAGCAAAGGCAAGAGCAAAGGCAAGAGCAACTACAGGGGTCCTTCGCTGCGCTCAGGATGACGGCGAAGAACTGGCAACGGCAAGAGCAAGAGCAACGGCGGTGGCGGAAGGGGGCGCGCGATTGCGGTGGTGTCGGAGTGTTCGGGGTCCTTCGGCTGCGCTCAGGATGACAGAGTTGGGGTGGGATGTGGGGAGACGAGCGGGAGGCGTAACGCAACGGTGTTGACGTAGTCGGGTTTCGACGGTCTGTACGCGTAACGCAACGGTGTTGACGTAAGGTGATGGCGGGAGATGGGCATGGGCAGGGGCAAGGGAAGAAGCAGATTCCCGGAGGGAATGACAGAAAGAACGGCAAGGGCAAGGCCAACGGCAAGAGCAAAGGCAAGAGCAAAGGCAAGAGCAAAGGCAAGAGCAACTACAGGGGTCCTTCGCGGCGCTCAGGATGACGGCGTAAAACAGGCAACTGCAACTGCAACTGCAACGGCAAGGGCAAGAGCAACTGCAAGAGCAACTGCAAGAGCAACTGCAAGAGCAACTGCAAGAGCAACTGCAACTACAGGGGTCCTTCGCTGCGCTCAGGATGACGGCGTAAAACAGGCAACTGCAAGGGCAACTGCAACTGCAACGACAAGGGCAACGGCAACGGCAAAAGAAGAAGCAGATCCCTGCGGGATGACAGCCAGAAAAACAACGGCGGAGGCAACTGCAAAAGCTGCTGCAACGGCGAAGGCAAGGGCAACGGCAAACGCAGGCGAGTTGGGGAGACTTTGGGAGGGGTGGGTTCGTCTATGGTGGCATAGCAAAACAATCGGTACTTTCTGGAGGCTTTCCTTGGACGTTAAGGCAGATGGTTTCTTTGGAGCGTGGCGCGTGGGTGGGGTCTCGGCGGTGGTGCTGGCTGGGGTGATGACGATGGGTGCGGGGATGGTGGCGGCGGCGCATGCGCAGGATGTGCGGGCGCGGCGGAGTGCGGAGGCTGCTCCGGATGCGGCGCAGGCGGCGTCGAGCGATGACAAGGATAAAGACAAGAAGGATGCGGGGGTGCCCGTTCCTGCCGAGACCAAGGTGGAGACCCGGCATGACTGGACGGCCGGGTCGCGGCCGGTGCACTACACGGCGACCGCGGGGACGCTGCTGATTAAAGACGACGACGACAAGCCGATTGGGACCATGTTCTATGTGGCGTATACCGAGGATGGGGCGGCGGCGGGGTCGAGGCCGGTGACGTTTCTGTATAACGGCGGGCCGGGGTCGGCGACGCTGTGGCTGCATATGGGGTCGGTGGGACCGGTGAGGGTGGTGACCGATAGCCCCAAGGCTACGGGGCCGGCGCCGTTTGGGGTGGTGCCGAATCCGTACAGCTTGCTGGATAAGACGGATTTGGTTTTCATTGACGCGCCGATGACGGGGTTCTCGCGGGCCGTGGGCAAGGGGACGGCGAAGGACTTTGCGGGCGTGGACCAGGATGTGAAGGCGTTTGAGAAGTTCATTACGCGGTACATCACGATCAATAATCGATGGAACTCGCCGAAGTTTTTGTTTGGCGAGAGCTATGGGACGCCGCGGTCGGCGGCGCTGGTGGCGGCGCTGAATAACGACGGGATCGAGTTCAATGGGGTGGTGCTGCTGTCGTCGATTTTGAACTACAACGTGGAGGACCCGGGGTATGACTCGGCTGCGGAGTACTACCTGCCGAGCTTTGCGGCGATTGCGTGGTACTACGACAAGGTGCCGCATACCGGGACGATGAAGGACTACGTGCAGAAGGTGAGGGAGTTTGCGCGGGGGCCGTATGCGACGGCGCTGGAGCAGGGGGATGCGTTGCCGGCGGCGGAGTTCGATGCGATTGCGCAGCAGGTCGCGGCGTTTACGGGGCTGAGTGTGGAGTATGTGAAGGAGGCGAAGCTAAGGGTTTCGGCGACGCATTTTCGGAAGGAGCTGTTTCGCGGGGACGACCAGATTCTGGGAAGGTATGATGCCCGGTTCGAGGCGTTCGATGCGGATGCGGCGGGGGAGAATCCGGGGTTCGATCCGTCGGATAGCGGGATCTCGGGGGCGTTTGTGGGGGCGTTCCACAACTATCTGCAGAACGAGCTGAAGTATACGGACGCGGAGCCGTACTACCTGTCGGGGCCGGGGATCAATCAGAACTGGGATTGGAAGCATCGGCCGTCGGGTGCGCGGGCGGGATTGGGGCGCGAGCAGATGATGCCGGATACGGTGATCGACCTGGGGGACGCGATGCGGAAGAATCCGCACCTGAAGGTGTTCTCGGCGAATGGGTGGTTTGACCTGGCGACTCCTTTCTTTAGTACGGAGCATGATATTGCGCAGATGATGCTGCCTCCGGCGATCGCGGCGAATGTGCAGTTCGGGTACTATCCGGCGGGGCACATGGTGTATTTGAATGTGGAGGCGCTGAAGGAGTTTCATGCGGATCTGGAGCAGTGGTATCCGACGGCGGTGGGAAGGCCGTGAGGAGTGGGTAGGGAGGTGGGAGCGGGGCGCTCCGTTGCGGCTGCGGCGGGGCGCTCTTTCCTTTGGGGTGGCAAAGGCTGAGGGGGTTGGAGAAATAGTGCTTGACAGGGGAGTTGACGGGGCTGGTATGCTCAGCGCGTTCCTCCGGTCGTGTCAGCGCGTTTCCTAAGGATGGTCTCCCATGCAGAAACGAATTGCTTCGTGTGTGCTGAAGGTGGTCTCGGTCGTGGTGGTGGGCGGGTGGTTGGGTGTGGCGGGGGCGCAGGTGGTGGCGGTTCCGGCGACGCCGCAGGTTGGGTCGTCGAACCCGGTGAGCGCGGAGCCGGCGGTGGCGCATCCGGAGACGACGCCGTGCGTGGTGCCGCTGATGACCAATGCGGCGTTCGAGAACTTTAATGGGACGCCGTTGAGCTATGCACCTCCGGCGGGGTGCCCGGGGCCGTGGGCGAAGGTGATCCTGAAGGCGAATTTCACGGTGACGGCGGGGGTGCAGTATGACCGCAGCGCGTGGTTTTACCTGGGGGACGTGAATATTTTTTATGGGACGACCGCGGAGCCGGGGAGCACGCTGAGTCCTTCGTGGCAGATCGAGCGGGATGTGACGGATCTGTCGGCGCTGTTCAGGACGCCGCAGACGGGGCTGGCGAGCATTGGGAACATTGTGAACTCGACGTACACGGGGATTATTTATGCAAGCGCGGAGCTGGAGTTTTATCCGGCGAGCCGGTTCAGTCCGGCGCCTGCGGTGGCGGACCTGGTGGAGCCGGTGAGCTCGGGGAATGGGCCGGGGACGCTGAACACGAGCGCGGACCAGGTGACCGAGACGGTGACGCTGCCGCGGAACGTGGAGAAGGTGTACCTGGATGTGATTGCGCAGAGCCAGATCGGCGATGAGTTCTGGTACCTGTGTGTGCCGAGCGATGTGGCAACGGAGCTGGAGAGCTGCGGGAACACGTCGTTCCGGGAGACCGAGATCAGTATCGATGGGAAGGCAGCGGGGGTGGCGCCGGTGTATCCGTGGATCTATACGGGCGGGATCGATCCATACCTGTGGATACCGATTACGGGGGTGCAGACGCTGAACTTCAAGCCGTACCGGGTGGATCTGACGCCGTTTGCCGGGGTGCTGGGGGATGGGAGTCAGCATACGGTGGCGATCAGCGTGTACAACGCGAATGGGTATTTCCTGGCGACGGGGAACCTGCTGGTGTTCACCGATCATGGACGCGAGGTGGATTCGGGCGAGGTGACGAGTAATACGCTGAGCGCTGAGCCGAATCCGGTGGTGTCGGAGGATTTGAGCACGACGAGCGGGGTGACGACGGGGACGGTTGCGGTGGGGTCGAACCGGGAGTTTTCGATTACGGGGTATGTGAACACGTCGCATGGACGGGTGGAGACGACGGTGGCGCAGAAGGTGAATTTTCTGAGTACGCAGACGTTCAACGTGAACGCGAATACGGGGTATGAGCTGCAGAACGCGGTGCAGTCGAATACGGTGGATGCGACGACGACGACGCGGAGCGGGGTGCTGGTGGAGACGGAGACCAAGCACATTTCGTATCCGTTCACGCTGGACTATACGTTTGTCGCGAACGCAGACGGAACGTACACGCAGGTGGCGACGTCGGATCAGCAGGATCTGTGGAACGTGGGGCAGGCGGTGAATGGGTTCCCGGTGTATGCGTCGGATGCGCAGGAGCAGGTGACGTCGACCGACACGCTGCAGATTACGGCGGCGGGGAGGCTGGCGGGGGCGGGGGTGGGGCATTCGAGCGCCTCGTATAACAGCAGGAACTCGCTGGGCGGGTGCTATAGCGAGTCGCTGACGGCGGCGGATCAGAAGCTGACGTCGGTGAAGACGGGGCAGGGGTGCGGGCGGCGGCCGTTCTAGAGACAGGGGCTAGTGGCTAGGAGTGGCTAGTGATAAGTGGTAAGTGATAAGTGGTAAGTGGGGGCGGGGGCGCGCCTTTTTTTGTTGAGCGGGTATTCATCGGGGGGAACGTAGACTGGTAGGGATGAGTGATGAATCGTTGAAGCATGAGGGGTCGTTGAATTCTTTGAGCCGGGCTGCCTCGGCGTACCTGCGCTCGGCGCAGCATCAGCCGATTGCGTGGAATGAGTGGGGGGCGGAGGCGTTTGAGAAGGCGCGGCGGGAGAACAAGCCGGTGCTGCTGGATATTGGCGCGGTGTGGTGCCACTGGTGCCATGTGATGGATCGCGAGAGCTATGAGAATCCGGCGACGGCGGAGATGATCAATGACAAGTTTGTGGCCGTGAAGGTGGACCGGGATGAGCGGCCGGATGTGGATACGCGGTACCAGTCGGCGGTGCCGGCGATCAGCGGGCAGGGGGGATGGCCGCTGACGGCGTTCCTGACTCCGGACGGGAAGCCTTACTTTGGGGGGACGTACTTTCCTCCGGATGAGCGGTATGGGCGGCCCAGCTTTCAGCGGGTGCTGCTGACGATGGCGGAGGCGTTTGCGAACAAGCGGGAGGAGGTGGAGGAGTCGGCCGGCAGCGTGATGGCGGCGATTGAGCATAACGAGAGCTTCTCGGGAAGGGCGGGGGTGCTGGGATCGGGGCAGGGCGAGCCGCTGCTGGAGAAGATGCTGGATGCGATGGTGAAGCAGTTCGATGAGCGGAATGGCGGGTTTGGATCGCAGCCGAAGTTTCCTCATCCGGGGGCGCTGGATTTGCTGATCGATGCGGCGGGGAGGGGTGGAGAGGAGGCGGCGAAGGCGAAGCATGTTGCGGAGGTGACGCTGGAGAAGATGGCGGCGGGGGGAATTTATGACCAGCTGGCGGGGGGTTCCATCGCTACTCGGTGGACGAGCGGTGGGTGGTGCCGCACTTCGAGAAGATGGCGTATGACAACAGCGAGCTGCTGAAGAACTATGCGCATGCGTTCCAGAGCTTTGTGGAGCCGGAGTTTGCGCGGGTGGCGGGGGATATTCTGCGCTGGATGGATGAGTGGCTGAGCGACCGGGAGCGGGGCGGATTCTATGCGTCGCAGGATGCGGATGATTCGCTGGACGATGATGGCGATTACTTTACGTGGACGCGGGATGAGGCGAAGGCGGTGCTGACGGCGGAGGAGTTTGCGGTGGCGGAGAGGTACTTTCAGCTGGGGGTGGTGGGGGATATGCATCATAATCCGGCGAAGAATGTGCTGCGGCCGGGAGCGCGGGCGGCCGGAGGTGGAGGAGGAAGCCGTCGAGCGCGGTGAAGCGGAGGATGTATGCGGCGCGGCTGCGGCGGAAGACTCCTTATGTGGATAAGACGGTGTATACGGGGTGGAATGGGATGTGCATCTCGGCGTACCTGGCGGCGGGGAGGGCGCTGGGGTTGGCGAGCCGGTGGAGTTTGCGCTGAAGTCGCTGGAGCGGGTGCTGGGGACGGCGTGGGATAAGGCGGACGGGATGGCGCACGTGGTGGCGTATGGCGAGGGCGTGGGCGCGGCGCGGATTGCGGGGGTGCTGGAGGACTATGCGTTTGTGGCGGCAGCGGCGCTGGATGCGTGGGAGGCGACGGGCGAGCTGCGGTATTACCTGGTGGCGCGGGAGATCGGGGACGCGATGCTGGAGCGGTTTTATGATGCCGCGGGCGGAGGGTTCTTCGATACGGAGACGGATGCGGGGGCGATTGGGGCGCTGAGTGCGCGGCGGAAGCCGTTGCAGGATTCTCCGACGCCGGCGGGGAATGCGGTGGCGGCGGCGGTGCTGCTGCGGCTGGCGGCGCTGACGGGCGAGGGGGTGTATGAGGCTCGCGCGCGGGAGACGCTGGAGACGTTTGCGGGGGTGGTGGAACACTTTGGGTTGTATGCGGCGAGTTATGGGCTGGCGCTGCGGCGGGCGGTGGCGGGGACGGTGCAGGTGTGCGTGATTGGCGAGGATGGGGAGGCGGAGGTGCTGGCCGCGACCGCGATGGCGCACTATGCGGTGAACAAGAGCGTGATCCGGCTGCGCAGGGAGCAGCTGGATCGCCTGCCTCCGGCGCTGGCGGAGACGTTGCCGCTTCTGCCGGAGACGGAGGGGAGCGTGGCGGTGGTTTGCCGGGGGAATACGTGTTTGCCGCCGATGGAGAGTGCGGGGGAGTTGCTGGCGGCGCTGGCTGGGTGAGGGGCGGGGTATGCGGAGGCTAACGGGATGGGGGCGGCGGAGGTTGCGGAGACCTTCCCTTGGGCCTCTAGAATGGGATGTGTGACTCCTGCCAGTGAAGACAGCCTTGTGAACGACGTAGCTGCCGGTGTTGAGAGCTACGGGCCCTTTGCCGCGCTGCGGCGTGCGCTTCCGTCCGGCGAGGTGATCCGGTTCCTTCTGGTGGGGGGCTTCAACACGTTCTGCTCGCTGGTGCTGTACTCCGGGTGCGTGCTGCTGTATGGTCTGCTGCTGCCTCAGCATGGCAAGCCGCTGATCGCCGATCTGTCGTCGATTACGTCGAAGCCGATGGCTATCACGATCGCGTTCCTCTGCTACAAGCACTTCGTGTTTCGGACCAAGGGGAACTACCTGAAGGAGTGGCTGCGGTGCGTGGCCGTGTATAGCGTGAGCATCCCGGCGGAGCTGGTGATTCTGCCGGTGGGCACAGAGGTGTTCCAGATGATCAGGAGCCTGCCGCCGAACGCTCCGCCGATCCTGGCTGGGCTGGTGAATGCGGTGATCATCGCTTGCTATAGCTACTTTGCGCACAAGAAGTTTTCGTTCAAGCGCTAGGGGGCAGATGTTTGGGGGCGGTGCGGGGGACGGTTACAGCGACTTGCTTCGCGAGGGGCGCTGTGGCGGCTGCGGTGCGAAGGTGGCCGCGCCGGGGTGGGGGATCGGCGGGCAAACGGTGTGGGGAATGTGCGCTCATCGTTGGATCGTTGGGATCTGTTGGATCGTTGTCTTCCGCTCCAGTTCAGGTGGTGGCGTTGGGGGAGGCGGGGCTGGGGGAGGGTTGGTTGGAGGCGGGCAGGGGAGGAGCGGACTTGGTGGTGGCGGGTTCGGGAGGGGGGCTTTGGACGATGAGGGTGCTGTTGGAGGAGCCGAAGGCGATGCCTTCCTTGTTGAAGGCGAGGAGGACGCGGCGGCGGAGCTCGCGCATGACGCCGTCGCGCTGGTTGACCATGACGCGGATGTTGATGGGGTAGACGACTTCGTAGCCGCTGATCTTGTCGACGCCGAGGATGTTGGGGTCGGAGATGACGATGTCTTTGAAGGCTTCGTCGCGGCGGACCTGGTCGGCGAGGGTTTTGAGGACGGCCATGACGCGGTCGGGATCTTCGCGGGCGTCGACGGAGATGTTGAGGGTGCCGACGGCGAAGTCGCGGGAGAGGTTGGAGACGGTGGTGATCTGGGAGTTGGGGACGATGTAGACGGTGCCGTCGCCGTCGCGGAGCTTGGTGACGCGGAGGGAGAGGTCTTCGACGGTGCCGGTGAGGCCGGCGATGCGGATGGTGTCGCCGACGGAGTACTGGTTTTCGATGAGGATGAAGATGCCGGTGAGCATGTCCTTGAAGATGGACTGGGCGCCGAAGGAGATGCCGAGGCCGATGACGCTGGCGGCTCCGATGAAGGCGGTGAGGGCGACGCCGAGGGCGCCGAGGATCTGGGTGAGGACGTAGAAGCCGACGACGCCGAAGGAGGTGGCGCGGAGGACGGAGGCCATGGTGCGGAGCTGGCCGGCGCGCTGGGCGTTGGCGACCATGGCGTCGGCGCGCTTGTTGAGGCGGCGGACGAAGAAGTTGACGACGGCCTGGAAGACGACGGCGAGGAGGAGGGCGAAGATGATCTTGGGGAGGCCCTCCTGGACGAAGTTGGTGAGGTCGAGCTGCCAGCCGCGCTCGATGTGCTCGAGGAAGTGCTCGTCGTGGGTGACGTTGGTGGTGAGGTGCGGGTCGGGAGCAAAAAACAGCATGCGGTGGTGATCCTTTAGAAGGTGGAGAGCAGTCCAATACGAAGGATAAAGGAGTGCTTTGGATGTGGGATGCAGGGGGAGGTGGAAAGCGGTGTCCGGTTTCCGGCTGGCGGGGGGTGGGGAGCGCGACGGATGTGGAAAGTCCGGGCTACTCTGGTAAGGGGGAAATGAGTAGAATCTGGTGGTTGACGAAAGGGAGACGACGCCGTGGCACAACGACAGGGATCTAATGGAAAGAGTGCGGTGCGTGCTCCAGAGATGGCGGGCGGAGGGAAGGCGGCGGCGGCGAAGTATGCCGGTCTGAGCCGGGAGCAGCTGATTGAGTTTTATCGGCTGATGTATCTTTCGCGGCGGACGGACGATCGCGAGATCCAGCTGAAGAAGCAGCAGAAGATCTTCTTCCAGATCTCGTGCGCGGGACATGAGGCGCTGCTGGTGGCGGCGGGGATGGCGCTGAAGCCGGGGTATGACTGGTTCTTCCCGTACTATCGCGATCGGGCGATCTGCCTGGCGCTGGGGAATACGGTAGAGGACCAGCTGCTGCAGGCGGTGGGGGCGGCCGATGATCCGGCCAGCGGGGGACGGCAGATGCCGTCGCACTGGACGAGCAAGCGGCTGAATATCGTGTCGCCGTCGTCGTCTACGGCGACGCAGTGTTTGCATGCGGTGGGGTGCGCGGAGGCGGGACGGTACTTACGCGCGGCATCCGGAGGCGGCGAAGAAGCCTGGGATGGGGCGAGTGGACTATCGGGACGTTCAAGGACGTGAAGTTCCATGCCGATGAGGTGACGTATGTGTCGATCGGCGAGGGGTCGACCAGCCAGGGAGAGTTCTGGGAGTCGCTGAATACTGCATCCAATGGTCGAAGCTTCCGGTGCTGTATGTGATTGAAGACAATGGGTATGCGATTTCGACTCCGGTGGAGGCGAATACGCCGGGAGGGAACATCTCGCGGCTGATTGCGAACTTCCCGAACTTCCACTTTGCGGAGGTGGATGGGACCGATGCCATTGCCAGCTATGCGGCGATGGTGGAGGCGGTGGCGTATTGCCGGGCGGGCAAGGGGCCGGCGGTGGTGCATGGGCATGTGGTGCGGCCGTACTCGCACTCGCAGTCGGATG
The DNA here is from genome assembly GCA_963762375.1 of uncultured Acidobacteriaceae bacterium. Lineage (GTDB taxonomy): Bacteria > Acidobacteriota > Terriglobia > Terriglobales > Acidobacteriaceae > Granulicella. The sequence continues at coordinate 131,666 of CAVXKP010000018.1, read as the reverse complement.
ACGAGTCGAACTACCGGAGCGCAGGAGGAGATCCAGGAGGAGGCGCTGCGGGATCCGATCTCGCGGATGCAGATGTGGCTGCTGCGCGAGGGGATTCTGGATGCGGAGGGGATCAACCGGCTGGAGCGGTAGGTGGACGACGAGGTGCAGCGGGCGACGGACCGGGCGCTGGCGGCGGTGCTGGCGCAGCCGGAGTCGATTCTGAAGCATGTGTATTCGGAGGAGCTGAGGCCGACAGACTGCAGTGTTCGAGACGAAGGCCGCAGCCGACGGCGGATGCGGCCGAGCACACCATGCTCGACCTGATTAACCACTGCCTGCAGGACGAGATGCGGCGGGATGAGCGGATTGTGGTGTTTGGCGAGGATGTTGCCGATGCGACCCGGGATGCGGCTCTGATGGAAGGCAAGCTGAAGGGCAAGGGCGGGGTCTTCAAGGTGACGCATGGGCTGCAGAAGGAGTTTGGCAGCGACCGGGTGTGGAACTCTCCGCTGGCTGAGGCGAATATTACGGGGCGGGCGATTGGGATGGCCGTGCGCGGGATGAAGCCGGTGGTGGAGATTCAATTCTTCGATTACATATGGCCGGCCATGCACCAGATGCGCAATGAGTTAGCGCTGATGCGGTGGCGGTCGAATGGGCAGTTCAGCTGCCCGGTGGTGATGCGGGTTCCGGCGGGCGGCTATCTGACGGGCGGGTCGATCTATCACTCGCAGTCGGGGGAGAGCATCTTTACGCATACGCCGGGGGTGCGGATTGTGATGCCGTCGAATGCGCTGGATGCGATTGGGCTGCTGCGGACGGCGATCCGGTGCGATGATCCGGTGCTGTTCCTGGAGCACAAGAATCTGTACCGCTCGGTATTTGGGAGGGCGGCGTATCCGGGGCCGGAGTACATGATTCCGTTTGGGAAGGCCGCGGTGGTGAAGCCGGGCAAGGACCTGACGGTGATCACGTATGGCGCGGTGGTGCCGCGGGCGCTGGAGGCGGCGCGGCGGATGGAGCGGGAGCTGGGCGTGAGTGTCGAGCTGATCGATCTGCGGAGTTTGAGTCCGTATGACTGGGAGGCGATCGCGACGTCGGTGAAGAAGACGAGCAAGGTGATCGTGGCGCATGAGGACATGAAGAGCTGGGGGTATGGCGCGGAGATCGCGGCGCGGATTGGGGACGAGCTGTTCGACGACCTGGATGCTCCGGTGCGCAGGGTGGGGGCGATGGATACGTTCGTGGGGTATCAGCCGCTGCTGGAGAATGAGATTCTGCCCCAGGTGGAGCATCTGTTTGCGGCGATGAAGGAGCTGGCGGCGTATTAACCAGAGGCTTAACGGGGTGTTTGGCTGAGAAAAGGGGGCTTTGGCCCCCTTTTTCGGTGCATGTTGATGGGGAATGGGTTGGGGTGAGGGGGAACGATCTATCTTCGGGATATGTAGCGGAAGATAGATACCTTTGGGTGGGGATGAGCTGCGGTTTTGATGGGAGCGAGCGAATGTTGAGCGGGAAGTTGCTTCGCAACTTTCGCAACTCGCGGGGCGGGAGTGGGTTCAAGGCAGGGTCGGGAGAGGGTGAGGGATTCTCTGTCGGCGGGATGGGAGACCGCGATGGGACGGACGCGACGGATCGTTGAGGCGGTGGGGGTGGGGGTGGTTTGCGGGTGGATGGGGTTGGCGCCGGGGGCGGGGGCGGCCCAGGTGGGGGCGAAGCTTCCGGTGGAGAGGCATGCGAAGGCGCTGACGGAACAGGAGAGGGTGCTCCAGGCGCTGAACCGGTTTACGTTTGGGCCGAGGCCGGGGGATGTGGCGGCCGTCGAGAGGATGGGGTTGCAGCGGTGGTTTGAGATGGAGCTGCATCCGGAGCGGATCGACGATGCGGGGTTCGTGGCGGAGATGGGGAGTTTCCGGCGATGGGGTTGCCGGCGGGGGAACTGCGGGAGAGGTTTCCGTCGGGGCAGGTGATTCGGCAGCTGGGGAAGGTGGGGGGAGCTGTACCGGGGGATCCGGTGGAGAAGGCGATCTATAACGATGCGTCCTACGCGGACGGCGAGAGGCTTCGCGCGGCTAAGGCCGGGCCGGGTCAAGTTGGTGGGGCTGAGATGCATGGGGTACCCATGCCTTCCGTGGGAACCCAGGTCCCAGGTTCGGGACCTGGGGCACCCGCAGCGTTGGCTGGGGCGCGGTTGCCGGCGGAGGAGGTGGAGCGGGCGATCTATGCGGATGGGTCCTACGCGGACGGCGAGAGGCTTCGCGCGGCTGAGGCACAGGGTGCTGTTGCCGGGCCGGGTCAAGTCGGTGGGGCTGGCATGCATGGGGTATCCATGCCTTCCGTGGGAACCCAGGTCCCAGGTTCGGGACCTGGGGCACCCGCAGCGTTGGCTGGGGCGCGGTTGCCGGCGGAGGAGGTGGAGGCGGTGTTGCGGTTGGGGCCGGAGGAGAGGTTTGGGCGGCTGGTGGGGATGGGGCCGGAGGAGATGCTGGGGTTTCGGGAGGCGGTGAAGGGGAAGGATCGGGTGCGGCTGGTGGAGGGGCTGGCGCCGGCGCAGAGGGAGGCGGTGGAGGCGATGGTGGAGTCGCCGGAGAGGGTGGTGGCGACCGAGGATCAGGAGATGCGGCTGCTGCGGGATATCGACTCGCGGCGGCAGCTGCAGGCGGTGATGACGGAGTTCTGGCTGAACCACTTCAATGTGTATCTGCGGAAGAACGAGCAGGAGCCGTATATGCTGCCGGCGTATGAGGAGCAGACGATTCTGCCGCATGCGCTGGGGAGGTTTGAGGATCTGCTGGTGGCGACGGCGGAGAGTCCGGCGATGCTGATGTACCTGGATAACTGGGAGAGTGTGGGGCCGGGGTCCTACGCGGGCGGCGGGAGGCTTCGCGCGGCGGGGGCGCAGGCCGTGGTGGCCGGAGAGCCGGTGAAGGGGAAGGCTCCGAAGGGGATCAACGAGAACTATGGGCGGGAGTTGATGGAGCTGCATACGCTGGGGGTGGGGGGAGGGTATACGCAGCAGGATGTGATCGAGGTGGCGAAGTGCTTTACGGGGTGGACGATCGAGCGGCCGTATGGGGGTGGTGGTGGCAAGGGAGCCATGCTGGATGGGGGACGCCGGGGGAGTTCGTCTTTGAGCCGAGGCGGCATGAGCCGGGGGCGAAGGTGGTGCTGGGGCATACGATCCCGGAGGGTGGGATGAACGAGGGGCTGGAGGTGCTGCATCTGCTGGCGACGAGTCCGGCTACGGCGCAGTTTATTTCGCAGGAGCTGGCGGTGAGGTTTGTGAGTGATCAGCCGCCGGCGGCGCTGGTGAAGCGGATGGCGGCGACGTATCTGAAGACGGATGGGGATATCGGCGCGGTGTTGAGGACGATGTTCAAGGCGAAGGAGTTCTGGGCGCCGGGGGTGTATCGGGCGAAGGTGAAGACGCCGCTGGAGTTTCTGGCGTCGGCGGTGCGGGCGAGTGATGCGACGGTGACGAATCCGCTGCCGCTGGTGCAGGCGATGGATCGGCTGGGGATGCCGGTGTGGGGGATGCAGACGCCGAATGGGTATGGATGGACGGCGGAGGATTGGGTGTCGAGTAACGGGCTGTTGAGCCGGATGAACTTTGCGCTGGTGCTGAGCGGGAATCGGGTGGCGGGGGTGAGGACGGATTGGGCGGGGATGGTGGGGTCGGGAGAGGCAACGGACGGGGACGGAGAGGGTGTTGGAGGGGGATTTGCTGGGGGAGGGGGCGTCGGGAAGGACGAGGGAGGCGGTGATGGCGGAGTTCGGGAGTCCGACGGCGCAGGAGCAGGCGGCGGCGAGTTTTGATGCGCGGCCGGTGGTGGGTGCGGGGATGGTGCCGGCGGCGGCGGTGCGGGCGGCGAAGCAGCGTGAGGTGCCGTTGGATACCATGGCGGGGTTGTTGCTGGGGTCGCCGGAGTTTCAGCGGCGGTAGGTCCTGCGCGGACGGCGGGGGGCTTCGCGTTGCGAGGGCAGAAGATTGGGTGGTGGGCTTCGTTCAGCGGAGCGGGGCGGAGGCAAAGGAAGAAGCAGATTCCCAGGGGGAATGACAGAAAGAAAGGCAAGGGCAGGAACGCCTGCAGGTCTCTCCGCTCCGCATCACAAGACGCAAGAGCGTGATGCTCCGGTCGAGAGGATACGGGTGGGGTGGATTGATGGATGGGGGTGGGAGGGTCTAGAGTTACGAGCATTCGACCTTTGCGTTAGGAGACCTGGCTATGAAGAGGGCTGGAGTGGTTGCGGTCGTGGTGCTCGTGGGGATTGGGTTGCCGGTGGGGGCGCAGGGCATCGCGGCGAAGTATGCGGTGGCGGCACCGTTGAGCCAATACTTGATGGCGAAGGATGCGGAGGTGGCGATGGCGCGGAGTGCGGCGCCGGTGGGGATCTCGGGTGGGGCTGAGGTGCTGGTGCTGGGGAGGGATGGGTATGAGAGCGCGGCGAAGGGTGGGAACGGGTTTGTGTGTTTGGTGGAGCGGTCGTTTGCGGCGGCGGTGGACTTTCCGGAGTTCTGGAATCCGAAGATTCGGGGACCGGTGTGTGTGAATGCAGAGGCGGCGAGGACGTATCTGCAGGTGGTGCGGATGGAGGCGCGGCTGGTGATGGCGGGGCGGTCGAGGGAGGAGATTGCGGCGGCGCTGAAGGCGGCGTGGGAGAAGAAGGAACTGACGGAGCCGGGGGCGGGGGCGATGTCGTACATGATGTCGAAGCAGCAGTATTTGGGGGATGAGCCGGGGATGTGGCATCCGCACCTGATGTGGTTTGCGGCGGGGGATGCGGCGAAGGCGTGGGGGGCGAATGTGGAGGGGTCGCCGGTGATGGCGGCGCCGGATCTGGGGGATCGGATGACGATTCTGCTGGTGGCGGTGGGGCGGTGGTCGGATGGGACGGCGGCGCCGCGGATGTAGGGGGCTAGGTGCTAGCTGCTAGGTGCTAGCTTCTAGCTTCTAGCAAAGGCAACGGCAAGAGCAACGGCAACGGCAACGGCAACGGCTTTGACGCAACGGGCGCAAAGGGAGCAAAGTTTCGCCACGGATGCGGGGCAAGGGAAGAAGCAGATTCCCGGGGGGGATGACGGAGAGAGGCCGCAAAGGCAAGTGCAGGGACTTCGGCTGGTTTCGGGGGTGTTGTTTGGGGGACAACTATTTCGTGGAGGTGGAGTCTGTAGGGGTAGCCCTCGTGCGGTGAGAGCGTTTTTGTTTTTCATTTCTACCGGAGGAGTTGCGCTGTGGCGAAGACGATCTTTACCGATGCGAGTGATTGGGGTTGCGATATGCGCGGGCGGGATGGGGCGCGGAACAATCGCGTGACGCGGCGAGGGTTTCTGCGTGGGGGAGCGCTGGCGCTGGTGGGGACCAGTGTGATTCCGGCGTTTCTGACGCGGTCGGTGTATGCCGAGGTGGCAAGGGCGGCGGCGGGGAAGAAGAAGCTGGTGGTGATCTTTCAGCGGGGGGCTTGCGATGGGCTGAATGTTGTGGTGCCGTATAAGGAGCCGAACTACTATGCGATGCGGCCGACGATTGGGATTCAGCCGAAGGACTTGTTGGATCTGGATGGGTTCTTTGGGTTGCATCCAGCCATGGCGTCGGTGAAGCCGCTGTTTGACCAGGGGCATCTGGCGATGGTGCAGGCGGCCGGGTCACCGGACCCTTCCAGGTCGCATTTCGATGCGCAGGATTATATGGAGTCGGGGACGCCGGGAGTGAAGTCGACCGTGGATGGGTGGTTGAATCGGGCGCTGCAGGTGGAGGTGGAGCGCGGGACGCCGTCGGTGTTCCGGGCTGTGGCGCTGGGGCCGGATGTGCCGAGGACGCTGGAGGGGAGGGTGCCGGCGATTGCGGTGGCGAATCTGACGGACTTTTCGGTGGCGGGCAAGGGGCCGCAGGCGGAGGGGGAGTCGAGTGCGTTTCAGGCGATGTATGACGAGAGCTCGGATGCGCTGCTGCATGGGACGGGCGTGGATACGTTTGAGGCGGTGAAGATGCTGAAGGCGACCCATCCGGCGGGGTATGTGCCGGCGGCGGGGGTGGTGTATCCGAAGAGCGCGTTTGGCAACAGCCTGAAGCAGGTGGCGCAGTTGTTGAAGGCGAATTTAGGGGTGGAGGCGGCGTTCTCGGATGTGGGCGGATGGGATACGCATCAGAACCAGGGCGGCGCGGAGGGGCAGCTGGCGGGGAGGCTGCGGGAGTTCTCGGATACGCTGGCGGCGTTCTGGCAGGATATGGGCGATGAGGCGGAGAATGTGACGCTGGTGACGATGAGCGAGTTTGGCAGGACGGCTCGGCAGAATGGGACGGGTGGGACCGACCATGGACACGCGAATGTGATGTTCGTGCTGGGCGGGCAGGTGAAGGGTGGGAAGGTCTATGGGACGTGGCCGGGGCTGGCGGAGGAGCAGTTGCATGAGGGACGAGATTTGGTGGTGACGACGGACTTTCGGAGGGTGCTGGGAGAGGCGGCGTACAAGACGCTGGGGGTGCGGAAGCTGGACGTGGTGTTTCCGGGAGCGGGGGTGGGGCCGGGGGAGTTTTTGAACTTCGTGTAGGCGAGGCTGCTGGCTTCACATCTCGCTTCTCGCATCTCGCTTCTCGCTTCTCGCTTCTCGCTTCTCGCTTCTCGCTTCTCGCTTCTCGCTTCTCGCTTCTCGCTTCTCGCTTCTCGCTTCTCGCTTCTCGCTTCTCGCTTCTCGCTTCTCGCTTCTCGCTTCTCGCTTCTCGCTTCTCGCTTTGTTGGTGTTCGGGGGATGCAGAATCGTCGAATTTGGTTTCGTCGAAAGGGGTGATTTTGTTTACAAAACTTTTGCACAAACTCTTTTAGAAAAAGGCTGTTGGGGCAAAACTAATGGGGGCATTCCGCGTCCAATAAAGTGTACGACAAAGCAAGTCGGGCCAGCAGTCCCCACGGTAACCGGCATCCCCTATCTGCAACAACCCTCCCACCTATTTGTAGGCCCCCAGAGCAACGGGGGCCTCACGTCTTTAAGGACAGGGATGAGGGAACAGGGATTAGGGCTTGAGATGCGTGGTGAGGAATTGGGTGAGGGTGGGGGCGGTGGTGGGGAGGAGGAGTTTGGGGGTGGGGAGTTCGCGGAGGGGGGCGGCTAAGGGGAAGGGTTGGTTGAAGAGGAGGGTGAAGGGGATGATCTTGGCGCGGGGGTCCGAGCGGACGCGGTCGGTGAGGTCGCCGTCGGGGGATTGGAGGAGGAGGGCGGGGAGGGAGGGATTTGCTGCGCAGAGATGGACGGCGAGCGAGGCGCCGAGGCCGGTGCCGTAGACGACGATGGAGGAGGCTGGGATGGAGCGGGTGGTGGTGAGGTAGGTGAGGGCGGTGGCGGCGTCGGCCTCCATGGAGGCTTCGGTGGGGTGGGGGCCGAGGGATTGGCCGTAGCCGCGGTAGTCGAAGAGGAGGACGTTGAGGTGCTGGGCGTGGAGGAGATCGGCGGCGGGGAGGGCGTTGGCGAGGTTGCCGTCGGCGGCGTGGAGGATGAGGGCGGTGTGGGTGGTGGGCCGGTCGGATGGGAGATCACCAGCCGGCGAGTTGGGGGAGGCCGGTGTTGTCGACGCCGAAGTGGACCTCGGTGAAGGGAAGATGGAGGGAGGCGGGGGTGGTGGTGACGGTGTGCGAGGGGTGGAGGACGAGCTGCCACTGGGTGCGGGAGAAGAGAATGCAGAGGGTGGCGTAGGCGCAGAGGATGGCGGCGAGGACGACGACGGCGAGGGCTTTGAGGATCCAGGCGACCTCGACGAGGGGGATCATCTCGGGGGGCGCGGCGTTGGGTGCGGTGCCGCGTTGGGGGTCGTAGCGGGGTTGGAGGCGGGGGGCGGGCTTGGGCTGGTTGGGGATGGATTTCGGCATCGTGTGGACGGGTTAAGAATCTCACATGCGTAGGGGATTCTCACCGGCGTGCGGTGGAAGGCGTTAGGGTAGGAGAGGCGGAGAGGAGGAGTTTGTGGGCGAGTGGGTGAGGTTGTGCGGGGTGGGGGAGGCTCCGGGAACGGATGAGGTGCGGGAGGTAGAGGCGCGGACGCATGAAGGCAAGGGCGTGCCGATCTGCCTGGCGAATGTGGAGGGGAGGCTGTCGGCGATTGGGAATGTGTGTCCGCATCGGCAGGGGCCGCTGGGCGGGGGATGGGTGGAGGACGGGAAGGTGCTGTGTCCGTGGCATGCGTGGGCGTTCGATGTGACGACGGGCGAGGCGATGGCGCCGGAGACGGGGAGGGTGGCGGTGTATCCGGTGAAGGTGGAGGGGGACGAGGTGCTGGTGCAGATTAGATGAGACGCGGGTGGTGTGGCGGGGGACGACCCGGGTTCGGGAAAAATTGAGGGTGGAGGTAGCTGGAGGTAGCTGGAGGTGGCTGGGGGGGGTAGAGCGGGGGATGGGCGCGCGAGAAACTTTCGCTGGAGGAGGGCAACTTTGTTGCTGTCCACAGGTTTGATCAGTAAGCTGCGGGGATGGGCTGGAACGGACGCGTTCCGGTGCATGAACGCCGCGGCGTTTTGTTGAAGCAGGGCCAAGGAGAAAGAAAGCATGAAGATGTCCAGGATTTTGCTTGCGGCGATTGCGCTGATCGTACTGGCGGGAGCAACGGTTCCTTCGCAGGCGGCAGGGATTCATCACCACCACCATCGTCATCATCATCACGCGTAGAGCGTGGAGCAGAAGAGCGAGAGGCCCGGCCGGGATGGCTGGGCCTTTTTGCTGCGTGGGGGAGAAAGGCGTGTGGGATTTCGACCGCGGATGCTGATAGAATCAAGTGATCCTCTCGCTGCAAAGCCGTAATCCCGGCGAAGATCACATCTCACTGCAGAGGAGAGGGTATGCAAGCGATTCTCGCCCTCGAAGACGGGCGCCTGTTCCGAGGCAAAGCCTTCGGCTCCATTACAGAACGCGTTGGCGAGGTGGTGTTCAATACATCGCTGACCGGCTACCAGGAGATCTTTACTGACCCGTCGTATGCGGGGCAGATTGTGGTCCTGACGAATCCTCACATTGGAAACTATGGGACGTCGCCGAGCGATGCGGAGTCGGCGCGGCCGTACATCGAGGGGCTGGTGGTGCGGGAGTTCTCGCCGGTGAGCTCGAACTGGCGGTCGACGGAAGTGGCCGATGAGTATCTGGAAAGAAATGGCGTTCCGGTGATCGCGGAGATCGATACGCGGGCGGTGGTGCGGCATCTGCGGGCGAACGGGTGCTTGCGCGGCGTGATCTCGACGGCGGTCGAGGATACGGACGCGCTGGTGGCGAAGGCTCGCGCGCATAAGAAGATGGACGGCACGGACCTGGCCAGCGTGGTGACGACGCAAGACCAGCTATGCGTGGGATGCCAGCGAGCCGAAGAATGAGACCGGCGACAAGCTGCTGCCGGGGGCGGATGCGGGCGGCGAAGGAGACGCTGCATGTGGTGGCGTATGACTTTGGGATCAAGCAGAATATTCTGCGCATGCTGACGCGGGAGAACTGCCGGGTGACGGTGGTTCCGGCGAAGACGCCGGCGGCGGATGTGATGGCGATGGAGCCGGATGGGGTGTTCTTTTCGAATGGGCCGGGCGATCCGGAGCCGCTGGAGTATGCGGTCGAGAATGTGCAGGAGCTGCAGGGCAAGACGCCGATGTTCGGGATTTGTCTGGGGCACCAGATCTTTGGGCTGGCGCTGGGCGGCAAGACGTACAAGCTGAAGTTCGGGCACCATGGCGGGAATCATCCGATCAAGAACCTGGAGACGGGGAAGGTCGAGATCACGGCGCAGAACCATAACTTCAATGTCGATCCGGCGAGCTTGCCGGAGGATGTGGTGCGGACGCATACGAATCTGAACGACGACACGCTGGCGGGGTTGAAGCATAAGACCGACCCGATGTTCAGCGTGCAGTATCACCCGGAGGCTAGCCCGGGGCCGCATGATTCGCATTATCTTTCAAGATTCAGAAGATTATGGCAGGTGAAAGATATGAAGTGGCAGGCGCGCTTCAAGAAGTAGAGTGACGGAGGGCGATGACGCAGGAATGACATCGCGAAGATTCTTGGTGATCGGCTCGGGGCCGATTGTGATTGGGCAGTCGGCGGAGTTCGATTACTCGGGGACGCAGGCGTGCAAGGCGCTGAAGGCCGAGGGCTATGAGGTGGTGCTGGTGAACTCGAATCCGGCGTCGATCATGACCGATCCGGAGGTTGCTGACCGGACGTATGTGGAGCCGTTGACGCTCGCGTATGTGGAAGAGATTCTGCGGGTGGAGACGGAGATGATGCGGGGTGGTGGAGAAGCAGATCCTCCGCTGCGCTGCGGAAGGACAGCCAGAAAGACAAAGGGATGTTTGCGGTGCTGCCTACGGTGGGTGGGCAGACGGCGCTGAATCTGGCCGTGGATCTGGCCGATGCGGGCGTGCTGGACAAGTTTGGGATGGAGCTGATTGGCGCGAAGCTGGAGGCGATCAAGAAGGCTGAGGACCGGTTGCTGTTCAAGGATGCGATGAACAAGATCGGGCTGGATATGCCGAAGTCGATGCTGGTGAACAACCTGCGCGATGGGTTGGAGTTTGCGGCGAAGCTGGGGTTCCCGGTGGTGATTCGGCCGAGCTTTACGCTGGGTGGATCGGGCGGCGGCATTGCGTATAACCGCGAAGAGCTGATGGAGATTCTTTCGCGCGGGCTGGATCTTTCGCCGGTGCATGAGTGCCTGCTCGAAGAGAGCGTGCTGGGGTGGAAGGAGTATGAGCTGGAGGTGGTGCGGGACCTGAAGGACAACGTCGTCATCATCTGCTCGATTGAGAATTTTGATCCGATGGGCGTGCATACCGGCGACTCGATTACGGTGGCTCCGGCGCAGACGCTGACCGACCGCGAGTACCAGAGGATGCGCGATGCGGCGATTGCGGTGATTCGCGAGATTGGCGTGGAGACGGGCGGGAGCAATGTGCAGTTCGCGGTGAATCCGCAGAACGGGCGCATGACGGTGATCGAGATGAATCCCGCGTGTGTCGCGGTCGTCGCGCGCTGGCGTCGAAGGCTACGGGGTTTCCGATTGCGAAGATTGCGGCGCGGCTGGCGGTGGGGTACACGCTCGACGAGATTCAGAACGACATTACGAAGGCGACGCCGGCTTGCTTTGAGCCGACGATTGATTATGTGGTCGTGAAGATTCCGAAGTGGCAGTTTGAGAAGTTTCCGGGGTCGGATGAGACGCTTAGGCCCGCAGATGAAGTCGGTGGGCGAGGTGATGGCGATTGGGCGGACGTTCAAAGAAGCGCTGATGAAGGCGGTGCGGTCGCTCGAGACGGGCAAGAAGAGTACGGATGATGGGATCGATCCGCGCGGCTGAGGCAGCGGTTGGTGACGCCGTATCCGGAGCGGCTGGCGTATCTGCGCTATGCGTTTGAGATTGGGATGAGCGTGCGCGATGCGGCGCGGTATACCGGGATGGACCCGTGGTTTCTGCACCAGATGAAGCAGATTGCCGAGGAGCTGAAGGCGGTTGCGGACGTCGGCCTGGAGAAGATGGACGCGGATGACGCTGCGGACGGCGAAGCGGATGGGGCTGAGCGATGCGCGGCTGGCGGTGACGCTGGGGATTGAAGACGGCGAGGGCGCGGCGAAGGTGCGCGAGCTGCGCAAGAAGCTGGGCGTGAAGCCGGTGTACAAGCTGGTGGATACGTGCGCGGCGGAGTTCGAGAGCCTGACGCCGTACATGTACTCCTGCTACGACGAGGAGGATGAGGCGGCGCCGACGGCGAAGAAGAAGGTGATCATTCTGGGCAGCGGGCCGAACCGGATTGGGCAGGGCATTGAGTTCGATTACTGCTGCTGCCATGCGGCGTTCGCGCTGAGGGATGACGGCTACGAGACGATCATGGTCAACTGCAATCCGGAGACGGTGTCGACCGACTACGACACCAGCGACCGGTTGTACTTTGAGCCGCTGACGCTGGAGGATGTGCTCGCGGTGTATGAGCATGAGGCCTCGTGGCGGCGCGGAGATTGGGATGATCGTGCAGTTTGGCGGGCAGACGCCGCTGAATCTTTCGCTGCCGCTGAAGGCTGCGGGCGTGCCGATCATTGGGACGTCGCCGGAGTCGATTGACCTGGCGGAGGATCGGAAGCGGTTTGGGAAGCTGATTACGGAGCTGGGGATTCCGCAGCCTGAGGGCGCGATGGCGACGCGCGTGGAAGAGGCGCTGGCGGGCGCGAAGAAGGTGACGTATCCGGTGCTGGTGCGGCCGAGCTATGTGCTGGGCGGACGCGCGATGGTGATTGCGTATGACGATGACGATGTTGTGCGGTATATGTCGACGGCGATTGAGTACTCGCAGGAGCGGCCGGTGCTGATCGACCACTTCCTCGAAGATGCGCAGGAGGTGGATGTCGATGCGCTGTGCGATGGCGAAGGACGTGATCATCGCGGGGATCATGCAGCATATCGAGGAGGCGGGCGTGCACTCGGGGGATTCGTAGCTGCGTGCTGCCGGCGGTGGATTTGAGCGCGGAGGTGCTGGAGACGATTCGCACGTACACGCGCAAGCTGGTGATGTCGCTTGAACGTGATTGGGCTGGCGAATCTGCAGTTCGCGGTGCAGCGGGGCAAGGTGTTTGTGATCGAGGTGAATCCGCGGGCGTCGCGTACGGTGCCGTATGTGTCGAAGGCGACGGGCGTGCAGCTGGCGAAGATTGCTTCGCGGCTGATGACCGGGCAGGACGCTGAAGGAGTTGCTGCCGGAGCAGTTGGCGAGCGGAAAGGATCTTGAGTACGGGCGAGCACTTCTTTGTGAAGTCGCCGGTGTTTCCGTGGGGCAAGTTCCAGGGCGTGGATCCGGTGCTGGGGCCGGAGATGCGGTCGACCGGCGAGGTGATGGGCGTGGCGCGGACGTTTGGCGAGGCGTTTGCCAAGGCGCAGACGGCGGCGGGATTGCATCTGCCGACCGAAGGGACGGTGTTCTTCAGCGTGAATGCGCATGACAAGTAGAGCGTGGCGCCGCTGGCGCGGCGGTTTGTGGATATGGGTTTCAAGCTGGTGGCGACGCATGGGACGGCCGATGTGTTGGAAGCACGCGGGCATGCAGGTGGAGCGGGTGTTTGCGGTGAAGGAAGGCCGGCCGAATGTGGTGGACTTCATCAAGAGCGACCGGATTCAGTTGATTGTGAATACGCCGAGCGGGCAGATGAGCGTCTTCGACGAGACGGCGATTCGGCGGGCGGCGGTGAGTGCGCGGGTGGCGACGATTACGACGCTGGCGGCGACGCGGGCGGCGGCGGATGGGATTGAGGCGCTGCAGAAGGGCGAGTATCACGTGGAGTCGCTGCAGGAGCTGCATGCGGGGCGGTCCTGCGCGGACGGCGGGAGTTAAAACCCGGCGGGTGCGAGCGGCGCAGGTGACAACGTAGAGGCGCTTCGAGCGGTAGACTTGTAGAGATGCTGATTGATGGAATTCATATACCGCTGACGGTGCCGTTCACTCGTGACGGCGAGAGCTATTTGCGCAAGCTGGAGTACAACGTGGGGCGCTACTCGCTGACGCCGGCGGCGGGGTTGGTGGCGTTGACCGCGGGGAGCGAGGGGGCTGCGCTTTCGGATGCGGAGGTTGTGGAGACGCTGCAGGTGATTGGGGCGTCGGCTGATCCGGCGAAGGTGCTGGTGGCTTCGATTGCGAAGGACAGTGTGCGCGGCGCGCTGGCGGTTGCGGAAGAGGCCGAGAAGGCGGGGTTCGATGCGGTGCTGCTGGTGGCTCCGCCGCAGTGGGAGCGGCTGACCGAGGATGAGGTGATGCTGTTCTTCCGCGCGGTGGCGGATCAGTCGCCGCTGCCGGTGGTGCTGGGGAGTGAGTCGGGCTCGCAGGGGTATCGGCTGAGTGTGGATGAGATTGCGGAGCTGGCGCGGCACGGGAATGTGATTGGGTTGTATGACGAAGGTCTGACGGTGGAGCGGTATCGCGCGATTGCCGAAGCTACCAAAGGAAAGCGGCGCGAGGTGCTGGTGACGGCGATCTTCGCGCCGGTGACGCGGCGGATGGTGCGCGGGCGGCAGGATGCGGAGAGTGGGCTGGTGTCGGCTGCGGCGCTGGCCGGAGGGACGGCGGTGGCGGTGCCGGAGCTGAAGGGGCTGAAGACGCGGACCAAGGTGGTGGGCTTCCAGGTGATGGGTGCGGGGAGTGCGGTGGGGCTGGTGGAGTTGCTGGAGGCGGGAGCGGCGGGAGCGATGCTGGCGCTGTCGGCGGCGGCTCCGCAGGGATGCTATGAGGCGTTTGCGGCGTTCAAGGATGGAGATCCGGCGCTGGCGGCGGAGAAGGGTGAGCGGCTGGTGGAGGCCGATGCGGCGATACGCGCGCTGGGCATCGCGGGCGTGAAGTATGGGTGCGACTGCAATGGGTACTTCGGCGGGGCGCCCCGGTTGCCGCGGTTGCCGCTCGATGCCGAGGGACGGGCAGTGGTGGAGCGGGTCCTGCAGGGGATTCGGAACTAAGATCGTCCTGCGGTCCTGCGCGGACGGCGGGAGGCTTCGCTCGCCATCAGGATGGCAGAGTCTTGATGAACAGAAGAGAGAAAGGGCGGGACGTGTGTCCCGCCCTTTTCTCGTTGCGCGCGTTTGACGGCGCGTAGGCTACTGGCCGCGGAGGGAGTTGAGTTTGGCGCGGGCCTGGGAGGCTTCGGGGGAGACGGGGAAGCGCTGGATGAGGCTGCGGAGCTCGCGCTCGGCGGCTTCATTCTGGCGGGTGTCGATGAGGGCCTGGGCCTTGTGGAGCTCGGAGGCGGGGACCTTGGAGTTATCGACGTAGTGGGTGATGACCTCGTCGTAGTCCTTGATGGCGAGCGAGGGTTTGTGGGTACGCATCTCCATCTCGCCGAGGTAGAAGTAGGCGTTGCCGGAGAGGTTGTCGTCGGGATAGGCCTTGATGAGGTCGGAGAACTCGGAGGAGGCGAGGGAGTAGCGGGCGGAGATGTAGTCAGCGTAGGCGCCGCGGTACATGTCGCCGGCTGAGGGGCCGGCTGGCACTGCGGTTGCGGGGGCGGGGATGGGTTCGGCGTTGGCGGGCAGGGCGCCGTTGGGCGAGGAGCCGGGGCCGTTGGAGGGGTTGTCCATGCCGCTGCCGGGTGCTGTTCCCGGAGCTACGTTCGGAGCGGCTTGGGGAGGGCCCGAGGAGGCACCTGCGGGAACGGAGGCTCCGCCGGCGGGGACACCGCCCTGGGGAAGATTGCTGAGGGCAGCGTTGGTGGTCTGCTGGGCGCTTTGAATGCCGTTGAGGGCCTTCTCCATGCGATCGAGGCGGGCCTTGAGCTCGTCGACGGAGTCGTTGAGGGACTGGACCTGGCCGGAGAGCTGCTGGTTACTGGTGCCGATGGCGTCCTGCTGGTTCTGCATGCCGAGCTTGAGGCCGTTGACGGTGGAGGACATGGTGTTGACGGAGTCGGCGGTCTGCTGGATGAGCTGCTTGAGCATGCCGAAGCTTTCGTCGTTGGTCTGCTGCAGCTTGGCGATGGCGTCCTGGAGCTGCTGGACCTGGGTCTGGAGCTGGATCATGTCCTTGTTGACCGCGTGGGCGGGGCGGGAGGTGAGCGCTGCAAAGAGAACCAAGGCGGGAAGGATGCGAAGGGAATAAGAGCGGGTCATACGGGTTGGGCTCCTCAAAGTCCGTTGGATGGGACTTCTGCAGTACAAGAATACTGGTCGCATGGAGAAGAAGAAAGAGCGCGGGGAAGAAAGGCGCCGGAGAAGAAGAGGGCCGCGTCACGAGCCACCGGTTGGGGTGGTTGAAGCGACGCGGCCGGGGTGGTGCGAGTTAGCAAGTTAGCAGGTTAGCGAGTTGGCCAACGTGCGGACTAGCGATCGATGGAGAACTGATCGCGGCGGTTCTGCTGCCAGCAGCTCTCGTTCTCTTCGGTGCAGAACTGCTTTTCCTTGCCGTAGCTGACGACGCGGATGCGGTCGCCGGAGACGCCGGCAGCGACCAGAGCGGTCTTGGCAGCGTTGGCGCGGTTCTCGCCGAGGGTGATGTTGTACTCGGCCGAGCCACGGTCATCGCAGTAGCCGCCGATGAGGATCTTGATGCCGGGGTGAGCGGTGAGGTAGGAGGCCGCGGCGGAGATGGAGGTGTCTGCCTGCGGGGAGAGGTCATAGCTGTCGTAGGAGAAGAAGATGTCCTGGACGTGGGCGTGGAACTCGGCATCGGAGCCACCGTTGTCCGCGGGAGCAGCGGGAACTTCGGGGACGCGGACCGTAACACGAACGTTGGCTTCCGTGGTACCGCCGTCGTTCTTGGCGACGAGGTGGAAGTTGGTGGAGCTGGAGGGAGAGACGGTCTGGGTTCCGTTGACGGGAACTTCGCCGATACCGTCGATGCTCACGCTGGTGGCGTTCGTCGTGCGCCAGTTGAGGACAACGGACTGGCCAACGTCGATGGAGAGGGGATCAGCGGTGATGGAAGCGGTGGGCGGCGGAGTGGTGGCTTCCGGAGCCATAGCCGAGGGAGGAGGTGCCGCCTGCTTTTTGTGGCAGCCGGATGCTGCAAGCAGGGCAAGGGTTGCCACGAGGGCAGCCTTGTTCCAGATTGACGTGCGATGAGAAATCATGATGTCCTCTTTTGTTCAGTAGTGGGCGATGTGATTGAGGGGAATGCTGTTACAACTCTCTCCATTATATATCGTGGAGCGATAAGCAGCAGCATTTATCTTTGGTAGTAGCAAGGGCCTCAGCAAAAAAAATTGCAATTACTGCAAAAACTATTTCCAACTCCAGTTTGGCATGTCCGCGCCGGGGCCGGTGAGGGCACGTTTCTGGGTGCCGTCGGCGAGCATGGTCATGATGCGGGTGTGGCTGTCGATGCCGTCGGGGGAGTTGGCGAAGGCGATGTGGCGGCCGTCGGGGGACCAGGTGGGGAAGTCGCAGCGGCCGATGTCGTGGGTGAGCTGGATCCACTTCTTGGTGGCGACTTCCATGACGTAGATGTCCTGGCCGCCGGGAGCGCCGGGGCCGTAGTGGCGATCCCAGGCGAAGGCGATGAACTGGCCGTTGGGGGACCAGGAGGCGGAGGTAGCGTAGCCGCCGTCGGTCATGCGGGTGACGCCGGAGCCGTCAGCGTCCATGATGTAGAGCTGGGGAAGGCCGGTGCGGCCGCTGATCCAGGCGATCTGGGCTCCGGTCTTGGGGTTGTAGGTGGGAGAGACGTCGGGACCTTTGTAGTTGGTGATGCGGTGGGCGACGGAGCCCTGGGGGTCCGAGACCCAGATCTCGGGATCGCCGGTGCGGGAGGAGGAGAAGGCGAGCTGCTGACCGCTGGGCGACCAGGCGGGCGAGAGGTTGGTGCCGCCGACGTTGTTGAAGCGGACGAGGCGGCCGAGGAGGAGGGAGTACATGCGGATCTGGAAGCCGTTCCTGCCGAGCGAGCTGAAGGCGACGAGGGAGTTATCGGGCGAGACGCGGGGAGAGATGGAGTCTTCGCCGAGGTGGGTGACGGCGTGCTGATTGGCGCCGTCGTAGTCCATCATCCAGATCTCTTTTTCGCCGGGGCCGATGCGCTTGGAGTAGAAGATCTTGGACTCGGCGATGCCGGGCGTGCCGCCGCTGAGGCGGAAGATGATGTCGTCGGCGAACTGGTGGGCGAGCTGGCGGGCGGTGTCATCGCTGGCGGCGCCGGTGTATTGCTTGACGAAGACCTGGGGGAACTGGGTGTTCTTGGCGTCGTCGAGGAAGCCGTTGGCGACGAGGTTGCCGTTCTGGACGCCGATGTTGCCGAAGGCGACCATGGCGGCGCTGGCGGGGGCCTGCGACCACTGGGAGAGATTCATCTCGGCCTGGGAGCCGGGGGTGGTCTGGGGGGCGAGGGACTTCGAGACCATGTCGAAGATGCCGGCGTTGGAGAGGTCGGCGAAGAGGACGGTGTCGAAGGTGGTCTTGTAGGTGCCGACGTCGGCGGAGGCGGGCTTGAAGTTGGCGGCGGCGAGACGGATGCTGGTGTTGTCGTTGCCGGCGGTGAGGTGGACCCAGTCCTGGGCGTGGAGGAAGTGTGGCGGAGGCGACGAGGAGCAGAAGAGCGGCCAGGGGCCAGCGAAGAGGTGAGCTGCGATGAGGGGCTGGGCTACAAATGGGGCGAGGGGTCGGCGCGGGATCAATCGTTCGTATGGGCATCATCACTCTGAATAGACGCATGTTGTGGGTGGATCGTGGTATGGGGTTGTCCAGTTCGATTCAGTCGTTTCGTGGGGACAGGTTGGGGCTACTTGCCGAAGTTGAAGGTGAACTCGATGGGAATTTGCTGGTTGGCTGGATTGGGGCCGAAGGTATCGATCTGCTGGACGGCTCGTTTGCCGGCTTGATCGAGGGTTGGGGAGCCGCTGGGGGTCATGATCTGCACGTTGTTGGGGACGCCGCTGGTGTCGACGTAGAAGGTGATGGTGACGCTACGGCCCATGGAGCTGCGCGGGTCGGGAAACTGCTGGGAGTAGGACTGCTGCACTTTATCGCTGATGAGGCGGATGTACCAGGCGTAGCGCTCGCCGAGGACGCGGCTCTGGACGGTGAGGGTCGCGGTGCCGTTGACGGTCTTGATGGTGGCCTGGGGGAGCTGGGTGGCGCTCTCGCCGGTCTGCGCCTTGGGGGTGGGCGGCGTGGGCTGCGGATGCTTGGGAGGCGTGGGGGTGAGAACGGGCGCGACTTTCCTGGGGGGCGTCTTGGCCTTGATCTCGATGTCGGTGGGACGGGGAGGGGGAGCGGCGGCCTCTTTGGGCGGAGGGAGGGGTGCGGGGCTGACGACGTCGGGCGCGAGGACGGATTGGTCGACGGGCTTGACCTTCTGCGGGAGAGGGATGGCGGAGACCATGGAGGCCTGGATGGAGCCGACCGAGGCAGAGCTTTCGCCGAACTTGCTGCGGTTGTGGTTGAGGTAGATGCCGACGCCGATGAAGGCAGCGGCGATGAGGAGGTGCAGGGCGATGGCGCCGATGACGCCGCGGCGGAACTGGTCGTCGGGGTTGGGTCGCGAGATGGCTTGGGTGCTCATGAATTCGTGGCTAAGGGCGCGAAGTGGGTTAGGTTTCGCGATGGAAGAACAAACAACGGAAGAAGCAGATTCCCAGAGGGAATGACAGAAAGAAAGGCAAGGGCAACAACAAAAACAGCAAGTGCAAGTGCGACAACAGACCAAGGGCAACAGACAACAGCAAGAGCAACAGACAACAACAAGGGGTCCTTCGCTTCGCGCAGGATGACGGTGTTGGGTGGTCACTGGCGTTGCAGGGGTTGGGTGACGATGCTGATGTTGCTGATGCCGGCTTGTTTGACGGCGTCCATGACGGAGGCGAAGGCGCCGAAGGGTACGGATTCGTCGGCGCGGACGTAGATGACCTTCTTCTGGTTGGCGGAGTCGGCGGCCAGGGCCGAGGAGAGGTCGTGGATGTTGACGGGCTTGTCCTGGAGGAAGACGTTCTGGTCCTTGTCGATGGTGACGACGAGATGGACTTCGGTGAGCTGCGAGACCATGCGGGTGTGGGGGACGGCGACCTGGATGCCGGACTGCAGGACGGGGGCGGTGAGCATGAAGATGAGCAGCAGCACCAACACGACGTCGACCAGCGGCGTGATGTTGATGTCGGACATGGCGGACTGGGTTTTACCGTTGGAACTGAAGGCCATGACTAGGGTCTCCGGCGGGAATCTTCGGACGGCGGTGCCTGCTGGGAGCCGGGCTGGTAGAGGGCGGCGTTTTCGATGGCGTTGAGGAGCTCGCGGCCGAAGTCGTCCATGCGTGCGCCGAACTCGCGGAGGCGGCTGGTGAGCTGGTTGTAGCCCATGACGGCGGGGACGGCGACGATGAGGCCGGCCGCGGTGGTGATGAGGGCTTCGGAGATACCGGGAGCGACGGCGCGGAGGGTGGCGGCGCCTTCGGCACCGAGGCCGTGGAAGGCGTCGATGATGCCCATGACGGTGCCGAAGAGGCCGACGAAGGGGCCGACCTGGGCGATGGTGGCGAGCCAGGTCATGCGGCGTTCCATGAGGGTGAGGGCTTCGGAGGAGGCGGTCTGGGCGGCGCGCTCGAGGCCCTGGGGGTTGGGCGGGGTGCCGCGGCCTCCGGACTGGCGCTGGTACTCGTCGTGGATCTCGTTGAAGACGTCGACCAGGGGGCTGGGCTTGAACTGCTCGGAGATGGCGGCGATTTCGGAGAGGCGGCCGGACTTGCGGAAGGCACGCAGGAAGCGGCGGTTCTGGGTCTCGGCGGCTTTGAAGGAGCGCCACTTGGAGATCATGACGGCCCACGAGATGATGCTCATGAGCAGCAGCAGGGCGAGCACGGTGAGCGCCGTGGGACCGCTGTTATGCAGCATTTCGACGAGGGCGCTGGAGGATTGTCCGTTGGGGGCTGGCCCGAGAGATGCGTCGGTGGGAACTTGCGTGGCGGCATCTTGGAGGAGGAGAGCGAAGGCTAACAGGGTCATAGGCGTCGATTTAAGTGTAACTGCGTGTTGGTGTGGAAGGAGAACCAAGGAAGATGCTCGCTCCACGATATTTCTTTCTCTCTTTGGACGTACGGCAAAACGTTTGGGCTGCAGGTGCTTTGAGATGCAGGAGTTGGGGGAGGGGATTTGTGGGGAAAGTTTCTGTGGATTGCGGCTCCTGCTATGCTCTTGCGAGAAAGAGACCAAGATGCTGCTGGAGCTGCGCGCAGAGAATTATGCCGTGATCGACCACGCGGTCGCCGAGTTTGGGCCGGGGTTGAATTTGTTGACCGGGGAGACGGGTGCGGGCAAGTCGATCCTGATTGACGCGCTGGCGCTGCTGCTGGGGGGAAAGGCCTCGAGTGACGTGGTGCGCTTTGGGGCGGAGAAGGCGGTGCTGGGGTGCGTGTTCGAGGCGACTCCGGGGGCCGAGGAGATTCTGGAGGAGAACGGGATCGATCCGGAGGGGGACGAGATCCTGCTGCGGCGCGAGATCGCGGGGACGGGCAAGGGGCGGGTGTTCGTGAACAACCAGCCGGCGACGGTGGGTGTGCTGCGGCAGCTGGCTCCGGAGCTGGCGCTGGTGCATGCGCAGTCGGAGACGCTGGTGGCGTTTGATGCGGCGCAGCAGAGGATTCTGCTGGACCGGTTTGGGGATGTGAGCAGCGAGGAGGCGGGGGCGGCCTACGCGCGGTGGAAGGAGCTGGACGCGAAGATTCAGGAGCTGCAGAGCGTGGAGCAGGACCGGCTGCGGCTGATGGACCTGTGGAGCTTCCAGGCGAAGGAGATTGCGGCGGCGGCGATTGCCGATGCGGAAGAGGACCTGCGGCTGGAGACAGAGAAGCGGGTGCTGGCGAACTCGGAGCGGCTGTTTGCCGGGGCGACGGCGGCGCAGGAGCTGCTGTACGAGGCGGAGGTTTCGGCGGAGACGCTGCTGGGCGGGGCGCTGAAGCATGTCGAGGATCTGGCGAGGTTTGACGAGCAGTTCACGGAGACGGTGCAGCAGTTGGCGGCGGCGAAGGCTTCGGTAGAAGACGCGGCGGCGACGCTGCGGGATTTTGCGGGGAAGGTGACGGCGTCGCCGGAGAGGCTGGTGGAGATTGAGGACCGGCTGGCGGCGCTGGATCGGCTGAAGCGGAAGTATGGAGAGGCGAGAGGCGGCGATGCGAGAGGCCCAGGGTCTGGGCTGGCGTCTGGGCTGGGGTCCGTCCTTGCGTTTGGGGAGGAGGTGGCGGGGAGGCTGGCGGAGCTGGAGAATCGGGATGCGCGGCTGGCGGAGTTGGAGAAGGAGTTGACGATTGCGGCGGCGAAGTACATGGTGGCGGCGAGGAAGCTGAGCGCGGAGAGGAGTGCGGCGGCGAAGAAGCTGGCGAAGGTGGCGGAGCGGCAGATCAATGAGCTGGCGATGAACGCGCGGTTTGAGGTGGGGGTTGCGGCGCGGGAGGAGGTAGACGCCTGGTCGGCGTATGGGTGGGACCGGGTGGAGTGCCGGATTGCGACGAATCCTGGGGAGCCGCTGAAGCCGCTGACGGAGATTGCGTCGGGCGGTGAGATGAGCCGGGTGATGCTGGCGCTGAAGGTGAGCGTGGAGGAGGGGGTGAATGCGGCGGCCAAGAAGAGGAAGCAGGCGCTGCCGCGGACGCTGGTCTTCGACGAGATTGATATTGGCATTGGGGGACGGGCGGCGGAGGCGGTGGGGCAGAAGCTGAAGACGCTGGCGGGGGCGCAGCAGGTGATCTGCATTACGCATCTGCCGCAGATTGCTGCGTTTGCGGACCAGCACTTCCTGATTGAGAAGGGGGAGCGCGGGGGACGGACGCATACCGGGGTGCGAAGGATGAAGCCGGAGGAGCGGGTGGAGGAGATTGCGCGGATGCTGTCGGGGGCGAACCTGACGGAGACGAGCCTGCGGCATGCGGAGCAGATGCTGTCCGCGGCGGGTCGTCCGGCGCGGACGGCGAGTGTTAAGAGCGGTGGAGGGTAGGACGGGTGGCGGGGTGTACGACTCACGGGGGAGGGGTGGGGACAACCTCCCGGGGATTGGAGGCTTCTCAAGAGGCAATGCTCAGGAGGTCTGAGATGTCTGAACCAAAGAAGTGCGCGCACATGGCTTGTAGCTGTGTCTGTCCGGATGGGAAGAAGTATTGCTCGCAGATGTGCGAGGACAGCAAGAATCTGACGACGCTCAAGTGCGACTGCAAGCATCCGGGCTGCACGGGGAGTTAGAGAGCGGGCGAGGGAAGAGCCGGGCCTGTACGTGAAGGTGCAGGCAGGGGAGAGCGGTGCAATTAAATTTGCACCGGTTTTGGTTCGCACGAAGGGGGTACTCCGGTGCCAGAGGGGACCGGAGAAGGTATACTTAGCCTGTGAGTAACCTTAGCGCCTCTCCCCAAAACGCCCAGACGAACCAAGGCGAAACTACCACCAAACGAGTTCTCCTGCTGAAGCCGAGAGGTTTCTGCGCGGGGGTGGTGCGTGCCATCGATATCGTGCAGATTGCGCTGGATACGTTCGGAGCGCCGATTTACGTGCGCAAGGAGATTGTGCATAACAGCTACGTGGTGAACGATCTGGCCCAGAAGGGGGCAATCTTCGTCAACGAGCTGGACGAGGTGCCGGCGGGGGCGCGGGTGATTTACTCCGCGCATGGCGTTTCGCCGGCGGTGCGGCAGGGAGCCAAGGAGCGTGGTCTGAAGGTGATTGACGCGACCTGCCCGCTGGTGACGAAGGTGCATATCGAGGCGATCAAGTTCGCCAAGCAGGGATATTCGCTGGTGCTGGTGGGGCATCGCGACCACGAAGAGGTACAGGGGACGCAGGGTGAGGCTCCGGATGTGACCCAGGTGGTTTCGACCGTGGAAGAGGTCGAGAAGCTGGTGGTAAAGGATCCGAACAAGGTCGCGTATCTGACCCAGACGACGCTGTCGCTGGATGAGGCGCGGTACATGATTGAGGCGCTGCGGAAGAAGTTTCCGAACATTGCCGGGCCGCATGCGCAGGACATCTGCTATGCGACGGAGAATCGCCAGACGGCGGTGAAGAACGTGGCGCACGGCGCCGATCTGGTGCTGGTGGTGGGTTCGCGGAACAGCTCGAACTCGAATCGGCTGGTGGAGGTGTCGCACAATATCGGGACGCACTCCTACCTGATCGATAAGGCAGAAGATATCCAGCCGGACTGGCTGGAGGGTGTGGCGACGGTTGCGATCACGGCAGGCGCGTCGGCACCGGAGATCCTGGTGCAGGAGGTGGTTGCCTACCTGCAGGGCAAGGGATATGGGTCGGTGGAAGAGGTTGAGGTGATGCCGGAGAATGTTCGGTTCGGCTTGCCTCCGGAGATTGTTTCGGCGATCGCGGCAGCTCCACCGGCGCCGGCGAGTTACTAGAGTGAAGGCGGTTGACGGGTTGGTTTCGCCGCCGGGATGTGAAGCCTGGCGTTGCGTTGTTGCATGTGGAATTGTTGAGTAGTGGTATCTGGAATTTATGAGTAAAGAACGATCGAACCCGACAGGCACGACCCAGCAGTCGAGACGCAGCGGACTTCGGCACAGCCTCGGTTTGGGCGGCTCGATCTCGCAATGGAGCGGGTGAGCGAGGGGATTGGCAAGGCCACGGCGTGGCTGCTGGGGCAGCAGCACGAAGACGGGTACTGGTGTGGGGAGCTCGAGGCGGACTCGATGCTCGAGGCCGATTACATCTACATGCACACGCTGCTGGGAACGGGCGACAAGGGCAGGATGGAGCGGGCGGTCAACGAGATTCTGCGCCACCAGAATGAGGATGGCGGATGGAGCCTGTATCCGGGCGGGCCGAGCAATGTGAACTACGGGGTGAAGTGCTACCTGGCGCTGAAGCTGATGGGCTGGACGGCCGAAGATCCGGTGATGGTGAAGGCGCGGAAGAAGGTGCTGGAGCTGGGCGGCGTGACGGAGTGCAACACGTTCACGAAGATGTATCTGTGCTCGATGGGACAGTACGACTACGACGCGGTGCCGGCGGTTCCTCCGGAGATGCTGCTGTTTCCGAACTGGTTCTACTTCAATATTTACGAGATCAGCGCGTGGTCGCGGGCGATCCTGGTGCCGCTGTCGATTATTTATGCGAAGAAGCCGTTCAAGAAGCTGGCTCCGGAGCAGACGATTGACGAGCTGTTTGTGGGCGGGCGCGAGAACGCCGATCTGCATCTGCGCTGGGACCGGAAGCACATGTTTTCGTGGCGCAACCTGTTTCTGTTTGCGGACCGGATGGTTCACGGGTTCGAGCGGGTGCACATACGGCCGCTGCGCAAGATGGCGCTGAAGCGGGCCGAGCAGTGGATGCTGGATCACTTTGAGCGGTCGGATGGTTTGGGCGCGATCTATCCGGCCATGCTGAATGCGATTGTGGCGCTGGTGTACCTGGGGTACTCGAAGGACGACCCGCAGGTGATTCGCGCGATGGATGAGTTTGAGAAGCTGGGGATCGACTGCCCGAACGGGACCGCGGAGTATCCGACGCCGACGTTCCGGATGCAGCCGTGCTTCTCGCCGGTGTGGGATACGGCGCAGGTGCTGTCGACCTTGGGCGAGGTGGGGCTGGCCGAAGGACGACGCGCGGCTGGTGAAGGCGGCGGACTGGCTGCTGTCCAAGGAGATTCGGTACAAGGGCGACTGGTCGCACAACGTGAAGAATGTGGAGGCCAGTTGCTGGTGCTTCTTCTTCAACAACGACCATCAGCCGGATGTGGACGATACGGGCGAGGTGCTGCTGGCGCTGAAGGCTGTCGATAACCCGCGCGAGCGGTATCAGCATGAGGTGACGCAGCGGGCGATCGAGTGGGTCTTCGCGATGCAGTGCAAGAACGGCGGATGGGCTTCGTTCGATAAGGACAACACGAAGAAGATGTTCGAGTCGATTCCGTTTGCCGATCATAACGCGATGATCGATCCGCCGTCGGTGGACATTACGGGGCGCATCCTGGAGATGCTGGCGAGCTATGGCTACACGCGGCGGGATAAGCGCGTGGAGAAGGCGGTGCAGTTCATCCTGCGCGAGCAGGAGTCCGGACGGCGCATGGTTTGGGCGCTGGGGCGTGAACTATCTGTACGGGACGTTCCTGGTGCTGCGTGGATTGCAGGCGATGGAGTTCTCGTATCTGGAGCCGGCGGTGCAGCAGGCGGCCGAGTGGATCCGCATGGTGCAGAATGCCGATGGCGGATGGGGCGAGACCTGCGGAACGTACGATGATCCGAACCAGCGCGGGGTGGGGCCGTCGACGCCGAGCCAGACGGCATGGGCGCTGCTGGGATTGCTGGCGGCGAACGATACGCGGTCGGACTCGGTGGCCAAGGGGATTCGGTGGCTGATCGAGCGGCAGCACGAGGATGGTTCCTGGGCGGAGCTGATGCCGGGACGGAACGGCGAGAGTTACTACACGGGGACGGGTTTCCCGCGGGTGTTTTACCTCGGCTACCATTTGTATAAGCAGTACTTCCCGCTGCTGGCGCTGACGACGTACCGGAAGGCGATGGAACGCGGCGAGCAGGATGCGTAGAAGCTTCGAGGGTGGTTGGGGCATCGAATCGTTGAAGTTTCATGGCTCGGATTGCAGGATGCAGGGTAAGAAGGTTTTGGAAGGATAAGGAGTCGTTCAGCATGGGAATTCCCATCTCGCAGATGTTCACCGTGACCACGTACGTGCTGAAGCAGAAGCTTTCGGGGCGGAAGCGGTATCCGCTGGTGCTGATGCTGGAGCCGCTGTTTCGCTGTAACCTGGCGTGCGCCGGCTGCGGCAAGATCCAGTATCCGGCGCATATTCTGAAGGCGCAGTTGACGCCGGAGCAGTGCTTCAAGGCCGTGGAAGAGTGCGGGACGCCGATGGTGTCGATCCCGGGCGGCGAGCCGCTGCTGCATCCGGAGATGCCGGAGATTGTGGCGGGATTGGTCGCGCGCAAGAAGTATGTGTACATGTGCACGAATGCGCTGCTGCTGAAGGAGAAGCTGCACCTGTTCAAGCCGTCGAAGTACCTGAGCTTCTCGGTGCATGTGGATGGGCAGAAGGAACATCACGACATGTCGGTGTGCCGCGAGGGCGGGCACGATATTGCGATGGAGGGTGTGAGGGCGGCGGTGGCGGCGGGGTTCCGCGTGACGACGAATACGACGCTGTTCGATGGCGCGGATCCGAACTCTGTGCGGGCTCATTTTGACGAGTTGATGGCGGCGGGCGTCGAGAGCATGATGGTGTCGCCGGGCTACACGTATGACAAGGCTCCGGACCAGAATCACTTCCTGGGGAAGGCGCGGTCGCGGAAGCTGTTCCGGGCGATTCTGTCGAATCGGAAGAAGAGCTGGCAGTTCAATACGCATCCGCTGTTCTGCCGAATACCTGATGGGCAAGCAGGACTTTGAGTGCACGCCGTGGGGCATGCCGACGTACTCGATCTTTGGGTGGCAGAAGCCGTGCTACCTGCTGCAGGACGGGTATGCGGACACGTTCCAGGAGCTGCTGGATACGGTGGAGTGGTCGAACTACGGAGCGAAGAGCGGGAATCCGCAGTGCGCGAACTGCATGGTGCACTCGGGGCATGAGGCTTCGGCGGTGGACTACAACTTCAGCTCGCTGAAGGGATTTTTTGCGACGGCGAAGCGGTACATGTTCCCGTCGCTGTATGAGGACGCGGGCGCGCAGAAGCTGCTGAACGAGTGGCCGGTGGCGGGGCATGGGCCGCTGGTGCAGATCGGCGACAAGCCGACTGCCGTAGTGGTGACGACTTCGGTGAATGAGACATCCAGCGTGGCGGGAGACTGAAGATGGCGACAGCACAGCAGGAGCACTTGAAGATCGAGCAGCTGCAGCGGACGTCTGCCGATGATGTGGAAGTGATTGCGGGGCGCGAGCGGGAGAATCTGGAGGGATGGATTCCGGAGCTGGCGACCGAGGCCGAGGTGCGGGAGGCGCTGGAGAAGGCGTTTGATTATCGCGGCGATGTGACGGTGACGCGCAAGGATGGGATCGACGGTCGAAGGGTATCTGTATGACCGGCGGAGTGAGCCGACGCTGGAGGCTTCGCTGATCCGGATCATTCCGACGCCGAAGGCGGGTGTGCCGGTGGAGCGGGTGATGATCTCGTATGCGGATATCGCGGCGCTGCAGTTTACGGGGCGGGATACGGCGGCGGGCAAGACCTTCGAGGCCTGGATCAAGAAGTACTGGGAGAAGAAGGCGGCGGGCGAGACGAATATTCAGATCGAGCCCGAGAAGCTAGACTAGCGAAAGCTGGGCTAGGGCAGCGAAATGAATCTCGGTCGGAGGCAACGTATGGCTACGAATCCGGTGCTGAGGTTTCATGACGGCAAGTTGGATGTGCCCGAAGAGTTGCAGCGGGATTGGAAGCTGCATGAGGGAAGCGAACTTCGTGTGGTGTCCTGTTCGGGTGAGTTGATTGTGCTGGAGTCTGGTGGGGATTTGCCGGGGAAGGTCGCTGCGGCGATCAAGGATTGGCGTTCGCTGGAAGGGGTCCTTCCCGATCGAAGTACTGCTGAGTGGAGACGCAGGCTGCGGCGCGCAAACAGTGTGCGGCAGATCGCCTGGAAGTACTTCGGCAATCAGGGAACGCAGGCGCTACAGAGTTGAAGCAGGCGGAGCGGGAATGGGAGTTGGACGGACGATGAGCTTGACTTCGGTCCCTTCACGCAGCGGTGAGGTCGTTGTCCTCGATTCCTGGGTCGTTTCTGGAACGGCCCGAAGGGGGTACGCGTGCAGCGGCTCGATGCTTTGATCGAGCTGGCGGCGGCTTCGCAGGTCACGCTTTTGCTGAACGAAGATGAACCTTGGGGAGATCTTCTACGTTGTTGCCAAGCAGAATGGGCGAGGCTGTTGCCGAGACGGTTGTTCAGCAATCGGCAATTGCCGATAGCAGTTGTGCCGGTTTTGTCTGAAGAGTGTGATGAACGCTGCGAGGCTGAAAGCCGGAACGACGCTTTCTTATGCGGATTGCTTTTGCGCTGTGCTGGCGCTGCGTATTGGGGCATCCTATTGTCACTGGGGATCCGGACTTTCTGAAGCTGCAACAGAGCGGGTTGCTGCAGGATCGATTGGGTGGGCGCATGAAATTTTTTGTTACCGGAGCGACCGGATTTGTGGGGGCGCATGTGGCGCGGGCTTGCGGCTGCGCAGGGGGCGGAGCTGCGGGTGTTGACGCGGGCTACGTCGAATACGTCGCGGCTGCCGGTGGGTGCGGATGTGGTGGTGGGGGATCTGCGGAGGCCGGAGGGTTTCAAGAGCGCGTTGGCGGGGTGTGATGCGCTGATTCATGTGGCGGCGGATTACCGGCTGTGGGTGCCGGATCCGGCGGAGATGTATCAGGCCAATGTGGAAGGGACGCGGGAGCTGCTGCGGCTGGCGCGCGAGGCGGGCGTGCGGCGGGTGGTGTATACGTCGAGCGTGGCGACGATGGGGTTTCATGGGGATGCGGTCGTGGACGAAGAGACGCCGGTGAGCGAGGCCGATATGATTGGCCACTACAAGCGGTCGAAGTGGATGGCCGAGCAGGTGGCGCTGGAGGCGGCGCGGGCGGGGCAGGAGGTGATGGTGCTGAATCCGACCACGCCGATTGGGTCGCTCGATAGCAAGCCGACGCCGACGGGGCGGATTGTGGTGGACTTTCTGAATGGGAACTTTCCGGCGTATGTGGATACGGGGTTGAACCTGGTGGATGTGGAGGAGATTGCGCGGATGCACCTGGTGGCGCTGGAGCGGGGGAGGGTGGGGGAGCGGTACATTCTCGGGGGCGAGAACCTGACGTTGAAGCAGATCCTGGACCGGCTGGCGGCGATTACGGGGTTGCAGTCGCCGACGATGAAGGTGCCGCATGCGGTGGCGATGGCGTTTGCGTTCTTCGATGAGACGGTGACGGGGAGGCTGCGGGGGAAGGAGCCTCGGGCGACGGTGGAGGCGGTGCGGATGGGGAAGAAGATGATGTTTGCGCGCTCGGCGAAGGCGGAGCGGGAGCTGGGGTTGCGGGTGGGGAGTGTGGAGGGGGCGCTGCGGTCGGCGTGTGCGTGGTTTGTGGCGAATGGGTATGCGCCGGCACCACCGAAGCGTTTGGGCTAGGGGCTGGTTGGGGTTGCCAGAGGTTCCGAACGACGGTTGGGCAGGTGGTGGATTGGATCGTTGGGTGATTGTTTCTCGCGTGGGGCAGCGGGAGTTTCAATAAAAAAGTTTGGGGCGGCTGTCGATTTTCTCCGGGTTCGGCGACTATAAGGCAACGATCCAGTGCGGGAGGTTTTGGTGCTGGGTTTTGCCGGGAGGAGACGCATCGTGAAATACATCTGTTTTGGCTACTACGACAAGAGCAAATTCGATGGCATGACGGAGAGCGAACGGAACGCCATGTTCGATACATGCTTTGAGTATGACGACCATCTGCGGGCCAGCGGGCACTGGGCTGGTGGAGAAGCGCTGCAGGGTCCGGAGACGGCGATGACGCTGCAGTGGAAGAATGGCAAGGTGGCGACGACCGACGGTCCCTATGCGGAGACCAAGGAGCAGCTGGGCGGCATCCTGGTGCTGGAGGCGCGGGATATGCAGCATGCGGTAGAGTTGATCGCGCAGCATCCGTCGATGACGTATGGCAATCGTTGGGAGATTCGGCCGGCCGGGGATATGAGCGAGATCCTGAAGGCAAGCGAGCAGCGACGGAGACAGGTGGCCGCTCGGTGAGGATGGTTGTGGTCTGTCACGGACGCAAGCCGGCAAGCGCTGGCTGGCGCAGGGAGAACTGCAGTTTGATTCGGACCGCAGGGCCGGCTCAAGCTGTTGTGAAGGCTCAAGCTGTTCTCAAGGCTCAAGCTGTTTTGAAGAAGTTGTTAAGGAGATGTTTACCATGGCAAAGCTTGTGTACATGTTGAACCAGACCCTGGATGGGTATGTCGACCATAAGTCCATCGGTCCTCCAGACGAGGCGCTCTTTCGTCACTACATCGAGTATCTGCGCGAGCTGTCGGGCATGGTGTATGGTCGCGGGATGTACGAGGTGATGCGTTATTGGGACGATGACCTTGCGGACTGGGACGAGGGGGAACGCGAGTTCGCGGCGGTGTGGCGGAAGAAGCCGAAGTGGGTGGTGTCGCGCACGTTGCAAACGGTCGGGCCGAACGCCACGCTGGTGGAGGGTGATGTGGAGGCGGCGATCCGCGGGCTGAAGACCCGGCTTCCCGGAGAGATTTCGGTTTCGGGACCAGAGCTGGCGGGAAACCTGGCCAGGCTTGGTCTGGTTGACGAGATTCGAATGTACCTTCACCCGATTGTGCTGGGTAGCGGCACGCCGTTTTTCTCCGGTCCGCTGCCGCGGCTTCGGCTGGTGGGCAACGATCGGATTGCCGGGGACGTGGTTCGGTTGACGTACGTTCCGGCGTAAGCGGGCTTTGGACGTTCGATGAAGCTGCGCCTGCGGGTCAGGCGGTGTGGAAGCCGGCGCGTTGGAAGGCGAGCGGGACTTCGGGGTTGCGGGAGAAGGTGTCCCAGACGAAGCCGGTGCGGAGGTTTTCGGCCTGGACGACGCTGATGCCCAAATCAATGCCGAAGACGTCGGGGTCGTACCAGTTGGCTTGCGGGGTGGAAGGCGTCGCAGAAGCCGTAGCGGCCGTAGGCCTTGTCGCCGTAGTTGGCTTTGAGGGCGCGCTGGACGCGGAGGCAGGCTTCGGGGAGGAAGGGGAGCGAGCCGGCGGTGGCGTTGGGAACGACGCGAGCCGTCGATGGGGCCGAAGCCTTTGCCGTTCGGCGTCGGGGCCTCCCCAGGCGGTGTAGCCGTGGATGTAGTCGGAGGCGCTGATGCCCCAGTAGTCGGGGGAGTAGGGCTTGCCGAGGGAGAGGCAGAAGGCTTCGTGGGCGCGGGTGGCCGTGATCGAGTTGGTGAAGTAGTTGGCGTAGCGGTCGCGTTTGTGGCGGAAGTCGAAGAAGGCCTGGCTGTACTGCTCGGTGAAGATGGGGTCGTTGCCGCTGATGTAGGAGAGGCCCTGGTAGTGGATGACGGGGCGGGTCCAGGCGTACCAGCAGGCGGGGTCGACGGGATGGGTGGGGGAGCCGATGGCGAGCAGGTAGATCATCATGAGCTCGCAGTAGTGGGCCCAGCGGGCGGAGAGGAAGCCGGACTCGGGATGCCAGCCCATGGAGAAGGTGGTCTTGCCGTCGTTGGGGCCGTTGAGCATCCAGGGCCAGTCGACGCGGTTGTAGATGAGGGTGGCGAGGTCGTGGATCTCGGCGTCGTCGTGGAAGTGGGCGCGGGCGGTGAGGATGCCGCAGAGCAGGAGCGAGGTGTCGATGGAGGAGACTTCGTTGTTGGCGATGCGGGCGCCGGTGTTGACGTCGTTGAAGTGGTAGAAGAAGCCGTGGACGTTGGGCAGGGTGTGGGCGTGGAAGCGGAGGGTGCGGCGGACCTGCTCGAGGACCTGGGCGCGGGGTTGGAAGCCGCGCTTCTCGGCGATGCAGAGGGCGGCGAGGCCGAAGCCGGTGGCGGCGATGCTGGCCATGGGGCGGGGGTCGAGCTTGCCGGTTGAGGGTTGACGGCGGCGGCGCGGTCGAGGACCTGGCCGGTGGTGGGGCCGGCCTGCTCGACGAAGAAGAGGCAGGCGCGGCGGGTCATGTCGTCGAGGAAGGACTCGTCGTCGGGGGTGAGGTGGTAGCGGGAGGGAGACTCGGGGGTGAGGGAATTTGTGGCGGCCCAGGTCTCAGAATCGAGACCTGGGGCACCCGGAGTTGTGGCTAGAGCGAGGCGGGGCAGCAGCGCCGCGCCGGCGAGGAGTTTGAAACAGTCGCGCCGTTGCATGGTGTTATCTCCCAATGAGCACGACGGCGAGGCCGTGTGCGGGTACCGTGAGTTGGAGTTTGCCGTCGTGGAGACGGAGGTGTTCGGCGGGGGCCATGGCGCCGGCGGCGCGTAGCTGCTCGACCTGTGCGGGGGTGAGGTCGCCGGTGGGGCGGCCCATGGCGTCGAAGGCTTTGAGGACGTTGCCGTGGTCGGGATCGACGCGGAGGACTTCAACCGCTGCGTTGGACGCTACGTGCTGGAGGGTGAGGTTGAAGGTCTTGGGTGGGCCGGCGGGGCCTTTGGGCCAGGTGTAGGTGGGGCCGGTGCCGGTGGGGGGGGCGTAGTCCCAGAGGGCGAGGACGAGCTTGCCGTCGGAGGTTTTGGTGGCGAGGGCGGAGTCGGAGTCGAGGGCGATGCGCTCGGTGCCGAGCTGGTGGAGGGCGCGGAAGTCGTTGAGCGCGGGCTTGTCGATGTGCTCGGCGGCGACGAGGCCGAAGCCGCCGTAGAAGGGAGTGCGGACGACGCCCTGCTCGTCGAAGACGTCGGAGAAGGACCAGTAGTCCATGCTGTCGGTGAGGCCGTCGCAGAGGCGGATGGTGTTGGCGAGCCAGGGGCCGATGAAGGTGGAGTCGGTGACGTTGGGCTCGTTGGCGTAGCTGGCGTTGTACTCGGAGAAGATGAGCGGGATGTGGGGGTAGGGCGAGGCGAGGATCTGGTCGTGCACCATCTTGACGGCGCGATAGACCATGGTTTCGCGGGGGACGTCTTCGTTGGTGTGGAGGACGTTGGGGGCGGTGTCGTTGGCGTAGACGTGGGTGGAGACGAAGTCGACGGGGACGTTGTTGGCGTGGACGTGGGCGAGGAAGGGGGTGACCCAGGCGGCCTGGGCGGTGGCGGGGCCACCGACCTGGAGGCGCGGGGAGACGCTCTTGAGGTCGCGCGCGGTGTGGTCGTAGAGCTCAAAGTAGGTGGGCTGCTTGGGGCTGCCTCCCCAGAAGTCGAGGTTGGGTTCGTTCCAGACTTCGAACTTCCAGGTGGCGACTTCGTCGATGCCGTAGCGGGCGATGAGGTGGGTGGCGAGGGCCTTGATCATGCCGTCCCAGAGTTTGTAGTCCTTGGGGGGCGAGACGACGGGGTGGCCGGTGAAGGTGTGGCGGAGATTGGGGTTGAGGGCCATCTTCTCGGGCATGAAGCTGAGCTCGACGTAGGGCTTGACGTGCTCGGCGAGGAGGCCGTCGTAGATCTCGTCCACCTGGTAGAAGTTGTAGACGGAGGCGTCGTTGGCGGCCTGGGCGGCGAGGCCGGGGTTCTTGGTCTGGCGATCGGGGTCGTAGAGGCCGACTTCGTCGTCGAGGATGCCGTGGAAGCGGACGGACTGGAAGCCGGTGGCCTGCTTGACGGTGTGGAGATCCTGGCGGTAGTCGGCGCGGAGGGCGAGGATGGCGCGGCCGGAGCCGAAGGTCTGCTCCCAGAAGTGGGGGAAGGGGGTGGTGGGGGCGTGGGCATCGATGACGAGGTCGGTGGAGCGTCTGCGCGAGGGTGGGAAGCGTGCAGGATGCTGGAGAAGAGGATTGCGGCGGTGGCCAAGGTAGCAGAGGGGAGGGTCCGAAGGTGCATCGTGTTTCTTAAGTTGTTCATGGCTGGACCTTGATGAGCAGAAGTGCGTTGGGGCTCAACTCCAGGGTGAGCTTGCCATCGTGCAGCTGGGTCTGGGCTGGAGTTCCCAGGGCTGTTTCCTGATTCAGTTGGACGACCTGGGCGGGGGTGGGATCGACGGGGCTGCCCATGGCCGCGTATTTGGGAAGGACGTTGCCGTGGTCGTCGTCGACGCGCTGGATGGTGACGCTGGCGCTGGCGGGGACGCCGTGGAGGGCGAGGTCGAGGGTTTGGGGGGTGCCGTGGCTCGCCGGGATCGACGAGGTTCCAGGCGGCGATGGATGAGGCTGCCGTCCGGCGATTTGGTGACGATGAGGTTCTTGGAGGGGTTGGCGATGCGGCGGTCGCCGAGCTGGTGGAGGAGGCCGAAGTCGTAGTAGCTGGGCTTGTCGATGCCGCCTTTGGCGATGATGCCGAAGTGGCCTTCGAAGGGCTGGGGGATGGGGCCGCCTTCTTCGAAGACGTCGTCGAAGGTCCAGAAGGACATCTGGGTGACGTTGCCGTCGCACTCGCGGATGGTGTCGGCGAGTGCGGGGCCGACGAAGGTGGTGTCGCGGGCGTTATCGCGGCCGATGACGTTCCACTCGGTCCAGAGGAGCGGGAGGTGGGGGGTGGGGGAGGCGTCGATCTGGTGGCGGACTTTCTGGACGGCGCGGCAGACGCGGTCGTCTTCGGGGATGGTCTCGTGCGAGCCGGGGAAGAGGTTTTCGACGGTGTCGTCCGCGTAGCCGTGGGTGGAGACGAAGTCGACGGGGACGTGGTTGGCGGCGGTGTGGGCGAGGAACTCGGGGATCCAGGAGGCGGCGGCAGTGGCGGGGCCGCCGACGCGGAGGCGGGGCGAGACGCGCTTGAGGTCGCGGGCGGTGTGGTCGTAGAGCTCGAAGTAGGAGGCCTGGCGGGGGATGCCGTTCCAGAAGTCGATGTTGGGCTCATTCCAGACTTCGAAGTACCACTGCGAGACTTCGTCGATGCCGTAGCGATCGACGAGGTGCTGGGCGAAGGCGGTCATGAGGTCGTCCCAGCGGGCCATGCTCTTGGGGGGAGAGACGTTCTGCTTGTACCAGAAGGGGTGGAGGGCGTCGGGATTGAAGGCCAGCTTTTTGGGCATGAAGCTGATCTCGACCAGGGGACGAACGCCGTTGGCGAGGAGGCCGTCGTAGATCTGGTCGACGTAGGCGAAGTTGTAGACGGGGTTGCCGTGCTCGTCTTCGTTGTAGACACCGACTTCGTCGTCGAGGATGCCGTGGAAGCGGACGTAGCGGAAGTCGGCGACCTGGTGGACGGAGTGGATGTCGTCGCGGTAGGACTGGCGGAGGGCGAGGATGGCGTGGCCGGAGCCGAAGATCTGCTCCCAGAAGTGGGGGAAGGGGGTGGTGGGGGCGTGGGCGTCGATGCGGACGAGCTCGGGGCGACGCGTTGGGTTTACCCGTCTGGGGCCTGGGCGTGGAGGGTGGGAGCGATGAGCCACGCGAGGAGCAGGGCCGAGAGAGCAGGTCGAAGCCAACGGTGCATTCCGTGCGAACTCCTGAGGGGAAGCGGGTAGAACCGGGGGAGACGGCGTTCCGGTGCCAATCGGCGACGCAGGATGCGCAAACGATTGTGCAAAGCCTAATATCCACTTCTGACGAACGACTGTCAACCTGCGGAAAACGGGGAGGGGGGTGGACGGAGGGGACTCGTATGATGGAGCGATGCCGGTGCCTGTGAGGATTGCGATGATTGCTGCGTTGCCGAGGGAGATTGCGGGGCTGGTTCGGGGAACCGCGGCGGATGCTGCGTTGAGGAAGGAGGGGGTGTGGCTGTACCGGGTGGAGGGGGCGGTGGTGGTGGCGGCGGGGATGGGGAAGGAGCGGGCGGCGGTGGCGGTGGAGGCTGCGCTGGCGGGCGGGGAGGTGGGGATGCTGATTTCGACGGGGCTGGCGGGGGCGTGTGTGCCGGGGGTGGAGGCGGGGTCGGTGATGGAGGCGGGGGTGGTGGTGGATGCGGAGACGGGGGAGAGAGTTTGTTGCGGGGAGCGGGGAGGGCGTGACGCTGGTGACGGCGGGGTCGATTGCGAGCGTGCGGGAGAAGGCGCGGCTGGCGGAGACGTATGGGGCGGCGCTGGTGGATATGGAGGCGGCGACGGTGGCGCGGATGGCGCGGGCGAAGGGGGTGGGGTTTCGGGCGATCAAGGGGGTGTCGGATGGGTATGACTTTGAGCTGAGCGCGCTGGGGAAGTTCGAGGGAGAGCGGGGGAGCTTTCGGACGGGGGCGTTTGCGGCGTATACGGCGGTGCGGCCGTGGACGTGGGGGAGGGCGATGGAGTTGGGGCGCGGGAGTGGGAGGGCGCTGAAGGGGTTGGAGGAGAGGCTGCGGGGGGTGTTGGCTGCGGAAGATGACGTGCGCGGGTGAAGGGTCGGCCGGGGTTGTTTTGGGCCACGGCGTGATGATGGAAGATAAGGGCGTTTATGGGGAGTAACCAGCCGCCTATACACTACTGTGCATGCAGAGCAAGTGTCGGCACAGATGGGATTTGCGGAAGATGCTGGCTTGCGGCGTTGTCGCAGGCTGTTCGATTCTTTCGAATGCGACCGCGCAATCTCTCAAGCCAAGCAAAGTGATCGACCTCGCCCACGTGAAGATTGCCGGGTCTGATTGTAAGACGAGCCTTCCCGACGGTTTCTCCAGCATCCAGTGGTTAGATGACTCTCGCCTGCTGGCTTCCACATACTGGGCTCACTGCGAGGGTGGGACTGACCCCAATCCGAAGAAGTTCGAGACGCAAGCAATCTTATTCGATGTGAAAGGCACTATCCTCGCCACCGCACATAGTCACGCGAGTATGTACACAAGAGGGCCGCACGGTACCGTCGCCGCACTTCAGGCCGGTGCAACAGAGCTTCTGGACGGCCAAATGCACGTCGAGCAAACGATACCCTGTCCCAATGGCTCAAAAAGCTGTGGGATTACTCTCGACCGGTCATCGGCCGCAAGCGAAGAGTTCGCGTTGTGTTCCTCTTCCGATCAGAGTCAGCAATTTTGTGATTTTTACAGTGAGTGGCCACCTAAGAAATCTCGTCAATTGAGCCTACCAGTGAGAATAGATCCCTTCACGCGAGTCGCAGTGAATTCCTGGCAAGTCTCACCGGGCGAAAGTTGGGTCTTCAAGGGGGGCCACCTCACACGTGTCAACTCGGATGGGAGCAATTCTCTTGTGAATCCCACGGACTTTGTCGGAGACAACGGCGGCGGTTGCAATGGGCAACTCTCGGATTCATTACCGCGGCGATTCTTGGCTACTTGTATAGGAACTCACTGGTACTCGGATGGCATGTTCGACAACATCTTCGGTTTCAGCCACACAGTGCTATTCGACGTGACGACGAATAGCATCATCGGAAGGATTGACGGGAGCGCTTTCATTGAATCAGCGCTATCACCGTCAGGACGAAAGATAGCCATCTTGAAAGGCGAGAAAATTCGCCTCTACGACGCGCCGTAGGTCAACGGTTATGAGTCTCCAGTCCAAGATGGTCGTTCACGGCGTTCTGGAGGCGCTGCTTGCATCCAAGGTAACGCTCAGTTGTTTGAATAGATACATGACCAAGCAGGAATTGGATTTGTTCGAGTTCTCCTCCAGCTTGATGGCACAGTCGGGCACAGGTTCGACGTAGATCGTGCGGAGCAATCACACCGATGCCGCAGTTCATAGCCGCTTCGCGGACTATGGACCAGATCACCTTCGCTGTGAACCCGTGACCCCAAACCTTTCCCGTCTTACCGATGGCACGGAAGAGCGCACCGTCCTGTAGCTTCGCCGCATCTGTCCACGCATCGACGGCCGATTTTACCCAACCTGGCACAGGTATGGTGCGCATGTGACGGCCTTTGCCGATCAGGTCTGCGAGAACCCAATGGCCTTCTCGAAGCTCAAAGTCTTCAACCTCAACGGCGACAAGCTCTGCCCTACGTAAGCCGCAGCCGAGAAGCATTGCCAGAACGGCATGGTTGCGCAGCTCTCGCAGTTGCGTTCCAGAATGCACAGCGAGTAGCTTCCTGCCTTGCTCAACGGTCAGCCAATTCCCAACCCGAACCCCTAAACGCTTCGCTCCTTTGACCCTACGAATTCCGGCGGCGAGGTCAGGGCTAAGCAGTCCGCAATCCGAAGCCTCGTAGGCAAGCCTGCCGAACCGCAGCGAGTCTCAGGTTGATGGTGGAAGGCGCGTATCTCCGTTGCTCCAGGGCGATGCGATAGCGGGTCACGACTGTCTTGTTGAACGCGAGGCGTGGTTCAGAGCAGTACCAGTCGGTGAAATCACGGATGGCGTGTTCGTATGACCGTCGCGAGTTCAAAGATTGAAGGCTGTTGAGAACCGCTGA
Source organism: uncultured Acidobacteriaceae bacterium (assembly GCA_963762375.1). Taxonomy (GTDB): domain Bacteria; phylum Acidobacteriota; class Terriglobia; order Terriglobales; family Acidobacteriaceae; genus Granulicella. Next base: position 93,464 of record CAVXKP010000018.1, on the reverse strand, counting down.
TTTCGAGTAGTCGAGGTCTGGAAGTCTAAGAACACTCTTGGGTTTCTTTGCTCTTTTCGCCACATAGACGGCCTCCTAGCCGTGGCGAAAAGAATCTCTCAGCCGGATCAGTCCTCATAAGTCGGCTTCTCGTCACTTCGCTGACAGGGGCTAGGCGGTGGGGTGAGTTTAGGTGAGGACTTCGGCGAGGAGGTGGTCGGCGATGCGGATGGCGTTGGCGATGATGGTGAGGGAGGGGTTGACGGCGCTGGCGGAGGGGAAGAAGCTGGCGTCGACGACGTAGAGGTTGTCGAGTTGGTGGGCTTTGCAGTGGGGGTCGAGGACGGAGGTGGCGGGGTCGTGGCCGAAGCGGAGGGTGCCGTTCTGGTGGCCGACGCCTTCGAGGGGGATGCGCTTTTTGAAGTAGGCGTGGAAGGGGATGGAGGTGTCGGCGTGGCCGGATTTTTTTAGAACGTCAATCCACCGATCTTTCAATCGCTCGAAGCTCTTGACGTTGTTGGGGGTGTAGGAGAGCTTGATGTGGCCGGGCTGGGCGATGGTGACGGCGGCGGATTGGTTGGAGGGGGAGACGGCGGAGTCGGGATGCGGGCCGGAGGGGCCGGGCTGGGTGGCGGCGAGCTGGCTGGGTGTGGCGTTGCGGAGGGTGACGCGGTTGTCGGGGGCGGGGAGGTCTTCGGTGGTGAGCCACCAGGGGACGGCGTGGCGCTTCATGGATTCGAGGATGAAGCCGGGGGTGAGGGGAGGGGCGTCGCCCTTCATCATCTCGTGATGAAAGCTGCCGATGGGTTGGACCTGGCCGAGGGGAAAGGGGTAGGAGGGGTCGGTGTCGCGGAGGTAGAAGTCGTTGGTGCCCCAGGTCTTGGTGTAGGTGTCGTGGTTGTCGAGGGTGGAGAGGGCGAGGAGGGCGTCGGCCTGGTGGTACATGAAGTTGCGGCCGACCTGGTCGGAGCCGTTGGCGAGGCCGGTGGGGTGCTTGTCGTTGGCGGATTGGAGGAGGATGACTGCGGAGTTGATGGCGCCGGCGCAGAGGGCGACGATGTGGGGCTGCGTAGGTGGCGGGGGTGGAGTTGCCGGCGTGCTGGACTTCGACGGCGGTGATGGCGGTGCCAGATGGGTTGGTGAGGAGACGGAGGACGCGCGAGGGGGTGAGGAGGGTGACGTTGGGGAGATGCAGGATCTCGCGGATGCAGTTGATGTCGGCGTCGGACTTGGCGTGGACCAGGCAGGGGTAGCCGTCGCAGGTGTCGCAGCGGACGCACTTGCTGGCGGCGGGATCGGTGGCGTTGCGCTTGAGGCCGAGGGGGATGGGGAAGGTGTGGATGCCGAGCTTGCGGACGCCGGCTTCGATGGCGGCCATGCGGGGTTCGCTAGAGAGGGCGGGGTAGGGGTAGGGCTTGGAGTGGAAGGGCTCGGTGGGATCGTAGGAGCTGGCGAAGCCTCCGGGGACAGAGGGTGCGGTGCCGAGGTCGCCGTGGACGTGGAAGAGTTCTTCGGCGCGGGTGTAGAAGGGCTCCATGTCGGCGTAGGGGATGGGCCAGGCGGGAGAGAGGCCGCCCTGGTGCTGGACGATGCCGAAGTCTTCGGCACGCATGCGGAAGAGGGCGGCGCCGTAGACCTTGGTTTGGCCTCCGACGTAAGTAGGCCTGTTGAGGATGGAGGGGCTTGTCGTCTTTGTCGTGCCAGGTTTCGGTGGTGTGGTAACGGTTCTCGAGGAAGACGGCGGAGGTGTTCCAGTTGAGTTTTTCCTGGGGAAGGAAGGGGCCGCGTTCGAGGATGAGGATGCGCTTGCCGGCGCGGGCGAGATGGAGAGCGAGGGTTCCGCCGCCAGCGCCGGAGCCGATGATGATTGCGTCGTAAGGATTGGCCATGAGGGGTGTGATGCGCGCTTTCGGGAACGCGCTGTTAGCTCCTAGCTTTTCCAGCTAGAGACTGGTTTGCTCGATAAGCTAGTAAGGGCTATGTCTGAAGATGTTTCGGGAAGTATGCAGGCCGCGGTTTATCGAGAGGTGGATGATGTTCGCACGGAGACGATTGGGGTTCCGGAGATTGGGCGCGGCGAGGTGCTGGTGCGGATCGATACGTGCGGGATCTGCGGAACGGATCTGAAGAAGATTCATACGGGGTCGCATGCGGCGCCGCGGGTGTTTGGGCATGAGATGGCCGGGCACGATTGCGAAGGTGGGCGAGGGGGTGCGTGGGTTTGCGGTGGGGGATCGGGTGATGGCGTTCCATCATATTCCTTGCGGGCATTGTTTCTATTGCCGGAAGAAGACCTTTGCGCAGTGTGAGACGTACAAGAAGGTGGGGACGACGGCGGGGTTGGGTGAGGCTGCGGGCGGTGGGTTTGCGCAGTACATTCGCGTGATGGATTGGATTGTGGGCGATGGGGTGACGCCGGCGGGATTGATTCGCGTGCCGGAGGATATTCCGTTCGAGCAGGCGGCGTTTATTGAGCCGGTGAATACTTGCTTCAAGGCGATTCGGCTGCTGGAGCTGGAGGCCGGATGATACGGTGCTGGTGATCGGGCAGGGGAGCATTGGGGTGCTGCTGGCTGCGCTGGCGAAGCAGACGGGGGCGACGGTGCTGACTTCGGATATGTATGCGGAGCGGCATGCTATTGCGGCGCAGTATGGGTTGGAGCATCCGATCGTCGTTTCGCAAGACGGGGCGCGCGGCGATGTGGTGGCGGCGTGCAAGGCTGCGACGGAGGGGCGCGGTGCGGATGTGGCGCTGGTGGCGGTGGGAGCGGATGCGTTGATTGCTACGGCGATGGCGGCGATTCGTCCGGGTGGGCGGGTGATGTTGTTTGCGAGTACGCAGCATGGGACGGCCGCATTTGATCCGGCGGCCGTGTGCATGGATGAGAAGACGCTGATGGGATCGTACTCGGCGTCGGTGGAGATTCAGCAGGAGGGGATTGACCTGGTGTTCGAGGGGTACCGGTCGGGCAAGCTGGATTTGACGAAGCTGATCTCGCATCGGTTTGGGTTGGAGGATGCGGCGGAGGCGATTGAGCTGGCGTCGCATCCGGTGGCGGACTCGATGAAGATTGTGTTGAAGCCGTAGGGGTTGGGTGCGGGGCTTTGTCGTTGGCCGTGATGTTGATAGAGTAGGTGCAGTTCGTTTCCCACTTCATTCAGACTTGTAGATGAAACGCCCCGATCGCTCGTTGTTTCGGACGGCATCGGTATCTCTTATTCGCTATGAGGAGTGTCGATGCGCCGTTTGGGATCTTGCTGGGTGTGCTGGTTGGTTGCGCGGGTGGGGTTCTCGTGAAGGCGAAGGCGCAGGTGCCAACGCCGGTGTCGGTGCTGGGGCATACGCCGGGGGATGATTTTTATCTCGCCGACTATGAAGATGCGATCAAGTATTTTCATGCGGCTGCGGCGGCGTCGGACCGGATGAAGATGTTTACCGTGGGCAAGAGTACGGAGGGGCGGGACATTGAGGTTGCGGTGATCTCGTCGCCGGCGAATTTGGCGCGGCTGGATGAGTACAAGAAGAATGCGCGGCGGCTGGCTATCGACGACAACCTGACCGATGAGCAGGCGCGGGAGTTGGCGCGGGACTCGAAGGTGATTGTGCATATCGATGGAGGGTTGCACTCGAATGAGGTGGCGGGTGGGCAGCACTCGATCATGCTGGCGTACAAGCTGCTCTCGGCGAAGAACGATCCCGAGGTGGATGCGATTCTCGACAACGTGATCCTGGTGTTGTGGCCGACGTTGAATCCGGATGGGCAGGACATGGTGGTGCATTGGTATCGGCAGAATGTGGGGACGAAGTATGAGGTGGCGCCGATGCCGTGGCTGTTCCAGGACTATGTGGGGCACGATAACAATCGCGATGGCTACATGCTGAACATGAAGGAGTCGCAGGTGCTGGCGAAGGCGGAGATCGATTGGAGCCCGGAGATTTTTTACTGCCAGCATCAGACGGCGCCGTTTCCGGCGCGGATCTGGATTCCTCCGTTTGCGGATCCGATTTCGAGCAACATCAGCCCGTATGTACGGAGCTGGCTGAATGTGGTGGGAACGAATATGACGGCGTACCTGGATGCGCACCAGATGCCGGGAGCGATCTCGGAGACGCGGTTCGATAACTGGTATGCGGGGTTCAACGACTGGGTGCATGTGTTCCGCAATGAGATTTCGTTCTTTACGGAGACGGGGCTGTACGCGTATGCGACGCCGCGGTTCTACACGGTGAATGAGTTTCCGAAGGAGACGCAGGATCTGCGGGCGCTGTCGATGTACTCGGAGCCGTGGGAGGGTGGATGGTGGCGGCTAAGGGATGCGGTGAATTACATGATTGGCGGATCGATGTCGGTGCTGGACCTGGCGGCGAAGAATCGGGAGACGCTGCTGTATAACCGCTACCAGGCGGCGCGGGACAATATTGCGCACTACAAGAAGGAAGGGCCGTTTGCGTATGTGATCAGCGACAAGCAGGCGGATACGCCGGAGGCTGGGTTGCTGGCGCAGAAGATGATCGACAACGGGTTGAGCGTGTATGCGACGAAGGCGGGGTTCGCGGCGAATGGCGTGACGTATGCGGCGGGGTCGTGGGTGATTCCGATGGACCAGCCGTTCTCGGGGCTGGTGAAGGAGTTGTTTGAGCGGCAGAGGTATCCGGATGAGATTGAGCTGGGGACGTCGAAGGCGATCGATCTGCCGTATGACGTGACGGGATGGACGCTGCCGCTGCAGATGGGCGTGTCGGTGGACGCGGTGAGCGATCCGCTGACGGCGGAGCAGCGTGGGCTGCTGGAGCCGGTGGATGCGGTGAAGCTGCCGGCTGCGGAGATGGCGGGGGCGGGGGATGTGTTCGTGATCAGCCATCAGCCGAATGCAGCGTTCGAGGTGGTGAACGAGGTGTTGAAGCAGGGTGGGTCGGTGGCGATGGCGAAGGATGCGATGGCGACGCCGGAGGGCAAGGAGCGCGGGGCGTTTGTGATTCGCGGGATGGGACGCGGGGCGATGGAGGAGTTGAGTAAGAAGTATGGGGTGAGCGTGGCGGCGGTGGGATCGGAACCGGCGAATGTGCTGGCGATCAAGAAGGCGCGGGTGGGACTGTATCGGCCGTGGGAGCCTTCGATCGATGAGGGATGGACGCGGTGGATTCTCGAGAACTACGGGTTCGAGCCGAAGAGTATTTATAACGCGGACATGCGGGCGGCGGATCTGCACGCGCGCTATGACGTGATCGTGCTGCAGGATATGTCGCTGGACCAGCTGATGGAGGGATTCCATGTGGGGATGGTGCCGGGACAGTATGCAGGAGGGATTGGGCAGGATGGGGTGGATAACCTGCGGGCGTTTGTGCGGGAGGGAGGGGTGCTGGTGGCGATGAATCGGACGGCGGCGAATCTGATTCCGCTGATGTCGCTGCCGGTGAAGAATGTGCTGGATGGTGTGAAGAGCGACAAGTTTTTCTGCTCGGGAGCGCTGCTGCGGGTGAATGAAGAGAATGCGGAGTTGCCGGTGAACTTCGGCGTTCCTGAGGCTCCGGTGGTGATGTTCCAGAGGGGGCCGGCGTTTGTTCCGGAGGCGGGATTCCAGGGAGCGGTGCTGGCGCGATATGCGAAGGAGACCAACCCGGTGGAGAGCGGGCTGCTGCTGCATCCTGAGGCGATTGAGGATAAGGCTGCGGCGGTGGAGCTCGAGTATGGGAAGGGGCGGATTGTGCTGTACGGATTCAAGCCGGAGTTCCGCGGGCAGTCGCATGGAACGTATCGGTATTTGTTCAATGCGCTGTATGTGTTCGATCAGCCGGAGCTGCCGGTGGTGAAGGTTCCGGCTGCGGCGCCGGAGCACGTGGCGGCGAAGGCTCCGGTGGAGGATGCGGACGAGGACTAACTGCCGTAACTCGCGAAGCTGAGGACCGATCGAGCGTCTCGCCTGATGAAGCTGGAAGGCTTGGGGACGTAGTTCCAAAAGTTTTCTCTTATGGCAACTAAGTTCACCTTGTTGCTTCGAACGGGAGCGTTGGACCTCTGCGTGACGAGAGGACCTTCGTCGCTCACTTTCATGAGCAAGGATTTGTTGTAGAGATTCTCGTATTTTTTTGAGGGTTTAAAAATCCACGGTGCAGAGTCGTCCGTATATGTGAAGACTCACCGATTGACGATAAATCCCTTTATTTATGCTTGTTTTGATGTACATGGTGGGGTTGGCGTTGCACTTGCTTCCAGGAGACGGCAAAGGAGATCCACCATGAAACTGCTTCTACCGCTGTCTGTCCTAGTTTTGCTTGGTATCTTCACTCCCGACGTATTTGCCGATCCGGTTCTCACGGTTACTGATGGTGTGGCTGGCGTTGCAGCAGTTGAAACTCCCATCGCAGGCGGCGAGCAGTGGGTTTATTTCGATCATACGGACACCGTTCTTAATCCCGGTGTTCAATCAGATAGCGATTTATTTACTGCAACGTTCACCGATATTGCGGGCGTCGCACTTTTGAACGTAACGGATGTTTGCGCAAACGTAGGCGTGCTGGAAGCGGCGAATCCTTGTGCTGGCTTCGCGTTTTCCGACACCAGCCTCGGAGTTCCTTTCGTCATTTCAGCTACGGGAGATCTTGTTGCAGCTGTTGATGTCAACGCGGGCGCGCTGGGGATCGACCTGGCCGGGCTAAGCGTTGGAAGCGGGACGGCGAACATCGGCTTCAATAATCCACCGCCAAGCGTTACGCCAGAGCCGCCGGCACTCACGCTGCTGGGAACAGGGTTGCTGGGAGTGGCGGGTGCGGTGAAGCGGAGGTTCTACGCTTAGGCCAGAGCGCTGACAACTCCTCAGATGAGTCTGAGAGAACCAGGAGCCGCCAAGGCATTGGCGGCTCCTGGGGTGTCTTGACTAGCGCAGGCGGCGGAGGAGCAGGGTTCCGGCGATGAAGAGGGTGGCGCCGGCGCTGGCCATGAGGATGATGGCGTGGCGGTAGGCGGCCTGGACGGCGGGCGGGGTGGCCCGGGTGCTGTCGAGGCATTGGGTGCAGCCCTGGAGGAAGGTCATTGGGCGAACTCCGTCATTGGCTGAACTCCGTCACTGCCCGAACTCCGTCACTGGCCGAATTCCAGGAGGAGGAAGAGGAAGACCCAGAGGGCGCCCATGACGTGCCAGTACCAGGCGGTGGTGTCGACGAAGACCTGGCGGGTGGAGAGGGAGCGCGAGAACTTGAGCGCAGCCAGAGCGACGATGAGGGCGACGATGCCGAGGAAGAGATGCGCGGCATGGGTGATGGTGATGAGGTAGAAGAAGTGGCTGCTGGGGTTGGAGCGGAAGAAGACATGCTGGGCGGCGAGCTGATCCCAGGCGATCCATTGGCCGGCGAGGAAGAGGGTGCCGAAGAAGAGGGTGACGGAGAGCCAAATTGCCGCGCGGTAGGAGACGGGGCGGCCGAGGCCGAACCATTCGTCCATGGCGTCGACTTCGCGGAACATGGACTGGCGGGCGATCTCGGCGGAGACGGAGCTGAGGAGCAGGGCGGCGGTGTTGAGCCAGAGGATGGAGGGGATGGCGGTGGGCAGCCACTCGTTGATGAAGCGGTCGTAGGCGTCGAAGTGGCCGCTGGCCTTGGTGACGAAGAAGACGCTGATGAGGGCGATGAAGAACATGAGATCGCCGCCGAGGGCGAAGAAGAGGCCGACGCGGGCCTGGGAGAGGCGCTCGTGGGGTCCGCGATGGCCGCGGGGCCGATTGTTCCAGTTTTCGTTATCGCCCTCGCCGTTGCCGCCGGTGCGCTTGTCGGTGGGCGGGCGGTGTCCGTTATTGCCGTCGCTGATGCGGTGGCGGTCAATCTCCGGAGGTGTGATGGTGGACGGCATGGCGTTGGAAGATCCTAACGGCTGCTCTTTGTCAGACTACTTTACTCCGGTTCGGTGTTGAATGTGCTGGCCGCGCTCCATTGCGGCAAAAACTCTTGACCGGAATCACTGTAATGGCTGGGGCCGCGGTAGACGATGGGCGACTGATGGTTTGGATGCAGCTCGAAGGCATTCGGTGACCACTCCATGGTGGTGGCTTGCCAGGGATTGGTTTCGGATGGATCGCGGAGGGTTCCCGCGGGGCGGCGAAGTGTGACGAGAAGATTAATGAAGAAGGGTAACTGCGCGCAGACCAGGAAGATAGCGGAGACGGTGATGTGGCGCTGCAGGGGGAGGGTGGATTGGAGGAGGGTGTTGGCGGGGGTGGCGATGCCGCCGAGCTGGCCCCGATTGGGTTCCGAGCTGGGCGTAGTGGCGGGGTTCGGCGGCCAGGCCGGTGAAGTGCATGGGGAGGAAGGTGGAGTAGGCGCCGACGAGGGTGGCCCAGAAGTGGAGCTTGCCGAGGGGTTCGGAGAGGGTGCGGTGGAAGAGCAGCGGGGCCCAGTAGTAGGTGGCGCAGAAGAGGCCGAAGACGCCGGCCATGGCCATGATGAGGTGGAAGTGGGCGACGACGAAGAAGGTGTTGTGGAGGTACTCGTCGAGGATGGGCTGGGCGAGGATGGGGCCGGTGAGGCCGCCGGTGATGAAGAGGCTCACGAAGCCGAGGGCGAAGAGCATGGGGGTGGTGAGGCGGGGGCGCGATCCCCAGGTGGTGGCGAGCCAGCTGAAGACTTTGGCGGAGGCGGGGATGGCGATGGCGATGGTCGAGATGCTGAAGGCGGTGCCGGCGAAGGGGTTGAGGCCGGCGACGAACATGTGATGGCCCCAGACTAAGATTCCGAGGAAGCCGATGAGGAGAGTTGTGGCGATCATGAGGCGGTAGGCGAAGACCCGCCGGCGGCTGAAGTTGGCCAGGACCATGGAGACCAGGCCCATGCCGGGGAGGACGGCGATGTAGACCTCGGGATGGCCGAAGAACCAGAAGAGATGGAGCCAGAGGAGGGGACTGCCGTCGCCGCGATGCTGGAGGAGGACGCCGCTGACGAGGTCCTGTGCGGGGAGGAAGAAGCCGGTGTGGAGGTGGCGGTCGCAGAAGAGAAGCAGGATGGCGGCGAGCAGGACGGAGAAGGCGAGGATGCTGAGCAGGGCGGCGGTGAACCATCCCCAGACGGTGAGGGGAAGGCGCTGCCAGATGAGGCCTTCGCAGCGCAGCCTGGTGATGGTGGTGAGCAGGTTGATGGAGCTGAGGGTGGTGGCGATGGCGAAGAGGGCGATGCTGGCCAGCCAGAGATCCATGCCGGCGCCCTGGCCGGGGCCGGCGAGCGGTGTGGCGGAGAGGGGAGGGTAGGCGGTCCAGCCGCCGATGGGGGCTCCTCCGGGAACGAAGAAGGCGGCGAGCAGGATGAAGAGGGCGATGGCGGTGAGCCACATGCCAAGGGCGTTGATGCGCGGGAAGGCCATGTGACGGGTGCCGAGCTGGGCGGGGAGGATGAGATTGCCGAAGCCGGACTGCGGGGCGACGGTGAGGACGAAGAAGAGCATCAGGGTGCCGTGCATGGTGACCAGGGCGAGGTACTCTTCGGGGAGGATGGGGCCGTGGAGGGGAAGGTGCCAGTTGGGCCAGGCGAGGTGCATGCGCATGACCAGCGAGAGCAGGGCGCCGAGGATGACGGCGATGAGCGAGATGAGGAGGTAGCCGAAGCCGATGGTGCGGTGGTGGGTGGAGAAGGGCGCGCGGGCGGCTTGCCTGGCCCACCTTAGCGCGAGAAGGCCGCGCGAGGAGGGGGCACCGGGGTTGGTGCGTGGGCGCGGCGTGGCGGGACTGCTCATGGCTGGGCCTTGTGCTCATGGCTGGGCCTCGGAGCTGGATCTTGCGGCTTCGTGGGCGTGCAGCCAGGTGGCGAAGCCGGCGGGTGGGAGGACGCGGAGGGTGGCGAGCATGCGGTAGTGGCCCATGCCGCAGACCTGGGTGCAGAGGATGGCGTAGTCGCCGGGGGTTTCGGGGGTGAAGTGGATGTGGGCGGTCTGGCCGGGGACGGCGTTCTGCTTGATGCGCATCTGGGGGATGGAGAAGCCGTGGATGACGTCCTGGGAGCGGAGGGTGAGGTCGACCTCGCGGTTGGCGGGAAGGACGAGCTGGCTGGAGACGATGTCGTCGCGGCCGTAGGGGTCGTTGGGATCGATGCCGAGGGGATTGCCGGCGGCGGGGGCGACGAGCGCGAGGCTGGTGCGGCCGAAGGCGGCGTCGGCGCCGGGATAGCGGAAGTACCAGACGAACTGCTTGCCGGTGACTTCGACCTGCATGGCGGAGAGGTCGGCGCCGGTGTAGCGCTGGGCGGCCCAGAGATGCTGGGCGCGGAGGGCGAGGAAGGCGAAGAGAAGGGTGAGGGCGGCGAGCGGGAGGTACTCGATGAGGAGCTGGTGGTAGGGGCGCGGGGTGCGCTTGCGGATGGCGATGCCGGCAAAGAGGATGAGGTGCGCGAGGGTGAGGAGGGCGAGGGCGATCCAGAGATTGAGGAGCAGGTGGGCGTCGAGGGCGTGGCCGTGGCGGGCTGCGTCGACGGGCAGATTCCAGAAGCCGTGGGTGGGCGGGATGGCCTGGGACGCCTGCATGAGTTGATTGTAGAGGGTGGGGCGAGGTTCTAGCTTTTAGCTTCTAGCTTCTAGCTAAATGTAGAGGATATCGCGGACGATGTCGAGGAAGAGCTGGTGGACGCGGGTGTCGTCGGTGAGCTCGGGGTGGAAGGTGGCGGCGAGGAGGCGGCCCTGGCGGATGAGGGTGGGCGAGGCGGCGATGTTTCCCGTGGCTTCGCGGGTGGCGAGGGTTTCGACGGCGGGGCCGACGCGGGTGATGCGGGGGGCGCGGATGAAGACCATCTCGAGCGGGCCGCCGGGGAGGGTGGTCTCGGAGGTGAGGATGGCGGAGTCGTTCTGGCGGCCGTAGGCGTTGCGTTCGACGGCGATGTCGAGGACGCCGAAGGAGGGCTGTGCGGGATTGCAGACTTCTTTGGCGAGAAGAATACAGCCGGCGCAGGTGCCGAAGACGGGCTTGCTGTGGACGAAGGCGTTGAGGGTGTCGTAGAAGCCGGCGCGCTCGAGGTGCTTGAGGAAGGTGGTGGACTCGCCGCCGGGGATGACGAGGGCGTCGAGGTCGTCGAGCTGGCCGGGGCGGCGGACGAGGGTGGTGGCGGCGCCGAGGGCGGCGAGGCGGCGGGCATGGACGTCGAATGCGCCCTGGAGAGCGAGGACGCCGATGGCTGGGGTTTGAGAATCCACCTATTGATTTTAGTGCATCGGATTGCGGAAAAGGCGTGATGGCGACATGACGCGCAGGCGATAATGCTGCGATGAGTCAAGAGGCGGTGTATCCGAGCCTGGAAGAGCGCGTGGTGCTGGTGACGGGTGGGGCGAGCGGGATCGGCGCGGCGATGGTGGAGGCGTTTGCGCGGCAGAGGGCGCGGGTGGCGTTTCTGGATGTGCAGGACGATGCGGCGAAGCGATTGGTGGAGCGGATGGGGGAGGCGGGGTTTCCGGCGCCGGCTTATTTTCATTGCGACTTGACGGACTTTGTGGCGCTGGAGCGGGCGGTGGGCGAGGTGTTGCGGCGGTTCGGCGGAGTGGATGTGCTGGTGAATAATGCGGGGAACGATACGCGGCACGCGGTGGAGTCGGTGACGCCGGAGTCGTGGGATGCGACGATGGCGATCAATCTGAAGCAGCAGTTTTTTATGGCGCAGGCGGTGGCGCCGTCGATGCGGAGGGCGAGGCGGGGATCGATCATGAACATGGGGTCGATCGCGTGGGTGATTCCGTCGAGGAATGTTCCGGTGTATGCGACGGCGAAGGCGGCGATTGTGGGGATGACGCGAGCGCTGGCGCACGAGTTTGGCGAGGATGGGGTGCGGGTGAATTGCGTGATGCCGGGAGCGATCCTGACCGAGCGTCAAAAGCAGCTGTGGTTTACAGCAGGAGTATGAGCGGGAGATCCTGGAACGCCAGTCGTTGAAGCGGATGCTGCTGCCGGAAGAGGTGGCGCGGCTGGTGCTGTTTCTGGGGGCGGACGATAGCTCGGCGATTACGAACCAGAGTTATGTGGTGGATGGGGGATGGGTGTGATGTCCTGCGGTCCTTCGGTCCTCGGTCCTGCGGTCCTGCGCGGACGCGAGGGGCTTCGCGTGGTCTGGCGATGTGCTTCGCGTGGTGGAGGGGACGCAGGAAAGCCCGGGCGCCTGTGGGTCGGCCGGGCCTGGGCTGCAACGTCGATGGTGAAATGCCTGCTGCTTACTTGGTGCCGCGGGCTTCCGCGTGGAAGAGCTCATGGACGGCACGGATGAACGGCAGCGAGCTGGCGATGGGGGCGAACGCCGCCGTCGAGGATTCGGTCGAAGGAGACGTCGTGGCCGTAGTATTGCTCGGTGTCTTTGATGTTCTGGTTGACGACGTCGCCGTTGAGGTCGACGCCGGCGAAGATGCCCTTGGTACGGGAGTAGGTGAGGAAGCCGGCGTTGGCGAGCTCGGTGGTGGAGGCCTGGGAGTCGCGACCGACGGGGCCGGCGGCTACGGCGATGTCGGCACCGAGTTTGAGCTTGGCCTGCAGGAGACGCTGAGCGGCGTCGTGGGTGACCGCGACGAGGACGAGGTCAGTGGCCTGGCCGCCGATCTGGAAGCCGAAGCTGGCGCCGGTGAGCTGGATGAAGGCAGGAGCGCTCCAGCCATGGCCGGTGCGGCAGGTGACGACGCCCTGGCCGTACTCGCCACCGACGACGAAGGCGCCTTTCTTGAAGCTGGGAATGACGGCGACGCAGGTGGCGTGCATGGCTACGCTATCGGGAACGCCGCGGTCGGGGGTAGCCATGAGTTCGTGAAGTACGGTGCGGGAGGCGTCGATGCGCGCGTCAAGTTTGCGATAGGTCCTGGGCATGGGCGTTGGCGCCGAGGAAGGCGGAGAAGAGTGAGGATGGAAAGAAGCTTTTTCATGGAACGTCCTTTGGAGGCAGTGATGTGAAAACGGCAACACATTCTGCGATGCCTCGCAAAGGAGCTTTAGTTGTGCGGAAAGGGTTCGGTTGCGGTGCTGGTGGATGCAATGGAACGAGGCAACCAAATCGCAACAGCGAGCCTACCAGCCGCGGGTCTGCATGAGGTCCTTCTCTTCGATGGCGGCGGCGGCGAGGCCCTTCATGCTGCCGATGACGGCCTCGGAGGCTTCGGAGACGATCTTGGGATCGTCGTAGTGCAGCGTGGCGAGGACGATGGCGCGGGCGCGGGAGATGGCTTCGGCGCGCTCGTCGGGGTTGTCCTCGATGTCGAGCGGGATGGCGCCCTCCTTCATGAAGATGCCGGAGCCGACGAAGATGGTCTCGGCGCCGAGCTGCATCATGAGGGACGCGTCGGCGGGGGTGGCGATGCCGCCGGCGGAGAAGTTGGGGACGGGGAGCTTGCCGGCCTTGGCGACCATGCGAATGAGTTCGTAGGGAGCGCCGTGGACCTTGGCGGCGTTGTAGAGCTCTTCGTCGCCGAGGACGGTGAGGGCCTTGATCTCGCGGGTGATCTGGCGCATGTGCTGGACGGCGTGGACGACGTCGCCGGTGCCGGGCTCGCCCTTGGTGCGGATCATGGCCGCGCCTTCGGCGATGCGGCGGAGGGCTTCGCCGAGGTTGCGCGCGCCGCAGACGAAGGGCGTGGTGAAGGCGTGCTTGTCGATGTGGTAGACCTCATCGGCGGGGGTGAGGACTTCGGACTCGTCGATGAAGTCGACGCCGAGGGACTGCAGGACCTGGGCTTCGGCGAAGTGGCCGATGCGGGCCTTGGCCATGACGGGGATGGTGGACGGCGGCCATGATCTGCTTGATGAGCTTGGGGGAGGCCATGCGGGCGACGCCGCCTTCGGCACGGATCATGGCGGGAACGCGCTCGAGGGCCATGACGGCGACGGCGCCGGCTTCTTCGGCGATGCGGGCCTGCGCGACGTTCATGACGTCCATGATGACGCCGCCTTTGAGCATCTCGGCTAAGCCGGTCTTGAGGCGGAGTCCTGCGCCGTTGCTGTTGTGCGTGCCGTTACCGTGGTTTGTCGCCATGATGTGCTCCTTTGGCGTGGGAATCTTGATGCCACACCAGCGTGGGGATTTTTTGCCACGCTGTCCTTATCAAGTTTAGCAGTTTGATGCGTTAGCGACGGGGTTTGATCCCTGTAGGTTAGAGGCCGGACTGTTCCTTGGAGAGGATGCTTTCGGCTTCCTCGGCGGGCGTGCTTTCGGCGACGGCGGATTTGTGGCGGCCAAGCTGTTTTTCCGGGGAGCGGGAGAGCTCCATGAGGTAGTCCTGGGCGCTGAGCGTGGGGCCGTTTTGGGAGCGCGTTCGTAGGAGCCGTCGGGGAGCATGAGGCGCGCCTTGAGGTTGTCGCGCAGGTAGGAGTCGAGGATCTCGAAGTGGAGGCGGCGTTTGAGGGCAGGGTCGACGACGGGGAAGACGACCTCGCAACGCTCATAGAGATTGCGCCGCATCCAGTCGGCGCTGCCGCAGAAGATCTCGGTCTGGTCGCCGTCGTCGGGACCGCCGTTGGCGAAGAAGAAGATGCGGCTGTGCTCGAGGAAGCGGCCGATGATGGAGCGGACGCGAATGTGCTCGCTGAGGCCGGGAATGCCGGGGCGAAGGGCGCACATGCCGCGCACGATGAGGTCGATCTCGACGCCGGCGCGGGAGGCGGCGTAGAGGGCATCGACGGTGGGGATGTCGAGCAGGCCGTTCATCTTGGCGATGATGTGCGCGCGGGCTTGCCGGCCCTGGCGTGCGCGGCTTCGCGGGCGATGAGGGCGAGGATGTCGCTATGCAGGGTGAGGGGCGCGACGAGCAGAGGGCGGTAGGCGTTGGGGCCGGCTTCCCACTCGGCGGTGAGATAGCGGAAGACGCGGAGGACGGCTTCGGTGAGTTCGGGGCGGGCGGTGAGCAGGCTGATGTCGGTATAGAAGCGGGCCGTGACGGGGTTGTAGTTGCCGGTGCCGAGGTGGGCGTAGCTGCGAATGATGCCGTCGGCGTCGCGGCGGACGACGAGGGCGAGTTTGCAGTGCGTCTTGAAGCCGAAGATGCCGTGGAAGACCTGCGACGCCGGCGTCTTCGAGCTCGCGTGCCCAGCGGATGTTGGAGGCCTCGTCGAAGCGGGCCATGAGCTCGACGACGACGGTGACGTCCTTGCTTTGCGCGGCGGCTTTGAGGGCGCCGAAGATGGTGGAGTCGGCGCTGGTGCGGTAGAGGGTTTGCTTGATGGAGATGACGCTGTCGTCGGCAACGGCGGCGCCGATGAAGTCTTCGACGGTGCTGTAGCTGTCGAAGGGATGGTGGAGCAGCATGTCGGCTTTGCGCAGCTCGGCGAAGATGTTGGTGGGCGGCTTGGCGTGATCGAGGTTGAGGCGGCGACCGTGGAACTCGGCGAACTTGAGCGCGGGTATCTTGACGGCGCTGTAGAGGGCCATGAGGCGCGAGAGGTTGATGGGGGCGGTGGTGCGGAAGACCTGCCAGGGCTCGAGCTCGAAGTTGGTGCGCAGGCGTTCGGCGATCTCTTCGGAGGCGAAGGCGTCGATCTCCATGCGGACGGCGTCGCCTTTGCGGCGGTTGTGGAGCTCTTCGGCGACCGACTCGAGGAGGGAGCGCGCTTCTTCCTCCTGCATGTAGAGGTTGCTGTTGCGGGTGACGCGGAAGGCGGTGTGGTTGAGGATGCTGTAGCCGCGGAACATCGAATCGATGTGGGCTTCGATGAGGTCCTCGAGCAGCAGAAAGTTGCGCTGGCCGGCGCGCTCGGGAAGGGCGATGAGCGCTGGAAGGGAGCGGGGGATGGTGATGACGCCGAGGATGCGCGGGCTGAGGCCGGACTTGAGCTTGCGTTTGTGGCGCAGCAGCAGGGCGAGGCAGAGAGCCTTGTTGAGGACGCGCGGGAAGGGATGCGAGGGGTCGAGGGTGACGGGGGTGAGAAGAGGGTCGACCTGCTCCTGGAAGAATTTGATGGCGAACTCGCGCTCGGTCTTGCGGAGTTGCTTCCACTGGAGGACGCAGATGCCGGCGCGCTTGAGCTCGGGGACGAGACGATCGTTCCAGCAGTCGCTTTGATCCTTGATGAACTGGTGGAGGCGATCACGGACTTGTTCCAGGCGCTGTTCCTGGGTGAGACCGCCGGGATCGAGGGGATGGGGGAGGCCGAGGCCTTCTTCCAGCTGCTGGAGGACGCCGGCGATGCGGATCTCGACGAACTCGTCGAGGTTGCTGGCGGAGATGGCGAGGAATTTTACGCGCTCGAGGAGCGGATTGGTGGCGTCGTCGGCCTCTTCGAGGACACGGCGATTGAACTGGAGCCAGCTCTCATCGCGACCGATGTAGCGACCGCCGAGGGGTGTGGAGGGAGCCTTGGGAGAACGCCGCGGCGCGGGTGCTTTCGGAGCCGGCGAGGTCTTGGAGGATGCGGTTTGTTTCCGGGCAGCCATGCGTCTGACAAGACTAAATCAGGGCTGCGCCGGTGGAAGGTTAATTTCCGGCACAGCCCTGATGGCGATCGAGTTACAGGGATGGTCAGGCGTGCTGATGCATCTTCCAGCCGAGGTAGTTGGAGGCAGCCTCGTAGACGGGGCCGGCGACGGTGGCGAAGTTGGCGGCGACGTGATGCTCGAAGCCGTTCTCGCAGATGTAGCGGAGGAGCTTCTGCATGTTGGGGATCTCGACGACGCCGGCGCCGCCGAAGGTGTTGAGGGGGTCGTCGGTGAACTTGCCCTGGCCGACGTAGCCGGTGATCCTGCCGGTGAAGTCGTCGGTGGAGAAGCGGGCGAAGCTCATGTCGCCGGCCTTGACAGTGCCATCGAGCGTGCCGTGGGTGTTCTCCTTGCCGACGGTGCCGGCGATGATGAGCTGGTAGTCCATCTTCACGCCTTCGCGGAAGAAGTGCTTGGGCAGGTTGGAGCAGTGGAAGCAGACGGCCTTGTCGGGGTTGTCGCCGTAGTTGTTGTTCCAGTCGAGGAGGGCGGAGGGCGTCTCGCTGGCGAGGGTGAGGGCGTACATGGAGAGGGTTCCGAGGATGTCGACTTCGCAGGCCGAGGGGATGAGCTGCTCGCTCATCATCGACATGACGGTGCAGGGAACGATGCCGAGATACTCCTCGATGGAGGTCCAACACTGGACGGCGGAGACGGTGAGCTCGGAGGCGGCCATCCAGCCGTCGATGACGGCGCCGAGCTTGGCCATCTTCAGGAGGGCGGCTTCGGGCGTGTCGCCGATGGGGATGTACTTCTTGATGGCGGCGAGCTTGGCCTGGACAGCGTCGTCGTTGTCTTTGGACTTCTCGATGCGGCCCATGACTTCGGAGAGGTCGAGGGTTTCGACGGTGATGCCGGAGCGCTCCAGCAGTTTTTCAGAGTAGCGGACGGTGTTGAAGGCGGTGGGACGGGCGCCGATGGCGCCGAAGCGGACGTTGCGCAGGCCGCGCACGATGCGGCAGACGGCGGCGAACCACTGCAGGTCGGCCTTGAACTCGGTGGAGTCGGGGGCTTCGGTGTGCAGGGTGGTGAGGGAGTAGGGGATGCCGTACTGCTTGAGGTTATTGCAGATGGACATCTTGCCGCAGAAGGAGTCGCGGCGGAAGGCGATGGACATCTTCCCGGTCGAGTCCGGTGTCGCTTGAATCAGGACGGGGACGTTGAGGTTGGCGAGGCGGAGGGTGTCGGCGAGGCCGCGCTCTTCGCCGAAGTTGGGCAGGGTGATGATGATGCCGTCGATGTCGGCGGCGTGTTGTTTGAAGAGCTCGGCACACTTCTTGGCATCTTCGTAGGTTTCGACGGCCCCGTGCGCGGTCTGTTCCGGGGTGAGCACGATGGGCTTAATGCCCACGGCTTCGAGTGCTGCAATCATTTCAAGGCGGCCGCTGGTGGCAAGGTGGCTGGGAAAAAATCCACGATTGCCGACGACGACGCCCATAGTCATTTGACGACCCATAGGGTTCTCCTCTTGATGGCTAAGTCCTGCTCAGGTTGGATTGCTGAAGCTTTGTTGATGGGTTCCGGCCGAGGCCGGTGACCGATGGTGTAGATGGGGCGAAGAAGAAGACCGAAGCCTAGGCTTTGGCGGCTTCAAGATGGGATTGGATTTCGCCGGGCTGGATTCTGTAGCCCTTCCAACCGTAATAAGCGACGAAAAAGTAGCACAAGAGCGGCATCAGGAGTGAGTGGTGGATCCCGTAATGGTCAGCGAGGTAGCCCATCAACATGGGAAACACCGCTCCACCGACGATCGCCTGCACCAGCAAACCGGAGCCGCGTCCGGTGAGCGGACCCAGTTCTGCGACGGCGAGCGTGAAGATGGTGGGGAACATAATCGAATTGAAGAGGCCGACGGCCAGGATAGCGACGGCGGCGAAGTAGCCGTGTCCGATCAACGAACCGAAGACGAGGAAGGCTGCACCGACGCCGGCCCACATCAAGATCTTGTTGGCGGCGATGCGGCGCATGGCTGCCGATCCGATGAAGCGGCCAACCATCATCCCGCCCCAGTACAGGGTGACGAGTTTTGCGCCGTTCTCCAGCGAAAAGCCGAGGATATTGGGATCCGCGAAGTACTTTACCAGGAAGCTGCCGATGGACACTTCGGCTCCGACGTAGATGAAGATCGCAATGGCGCCGAGGTAGAGATGCGGATGATTCCAGATGCTGTCCTTCTCGAGGTCCAGGCCGCCGGGGCGGAAATCCTGAGTGACTTCGAGGCGGGGAAAGCGGTAGAGGGCAATGGCTAACGCCAGGATGAGCGTGGCGCTCGCAATCGCGAGGAAGGGGAGCTTGATGCTGGACGCCTGGTGGGTGCGGTAGGCCAGCAGGGCGGCTCCCTGCAGTTTGCCCGCGTTGGGCAGCGTGGCGATTCTGCCGAGGATGAAAGCACCGCCGATATACGGCGCAACGGTGTCTCCGAGCGTGTTGAAGGCCTGGGTGAGATTCAGGCGGCTCGAGGCGGTTTCGGGCGGACCCAGAATCGTTACATAAGGATTGGCCGCGACCTGCAGGAGCGTGACGCCCGCAGCCAGAACTACTTCTGCGGCGAGAAAGAAAGAATAAGTGGCGGCGGTGGCGGCGGGAACAAACAGCAGGGCGCCGAGGCACATCAGCGCGAGGCCGATCACCATGGTCGCTTTGTAACCGACGACCTCCACCAACTTGCCGGCAGGCAGCGCGAAGACAAAGTACGAGCTGAAGAAGGCAAGCTGAATCAACGAGGCCTGGAGGTAGCTCAACTGGAAGATGGATTGAAGGTGGGGAATGACGGCGTCGTTCAGCACCGTGCAGAATCCCCAGGTGAAGAACAGCGTGGTGACCATTGCCATGGCGCTGTAGTTGGTGGAACCTGGAAGCGCGCTTGAGGACCGAAGGGTTGTCGTTGCTGAATTTAGCGCCATCGCTCTATTGTTTTCTCCTGTTACAGCTGCCACGCGCCATAGATTCGGTCTGCAGAGCGTTTCCCCGAGGATGCCAGCCAGAAATCGTTTACTGTAAGTCGGGGTTCATCATACAGTAACGCCATAAGAATCTACCAGTCGAAAGGCATTCTTGGGAAGAACTTTGATTAAAGCGGGTTAATGCACGATTGCAGGGGCTGTTGTTGTTGCGCGGGGGCTCAATCTACGGGTGCTTTACCCTTTGAAGAATCGGGCGCATCCTAATAGAGATCACAGCAGCACAGGGAGAGAGAACGATGAAGAAGTTGATTGTTTCGGGAGTGGTATTGGCGGGTTTGCTGTCGGCAGGCATCGGACAGGCGCAGACGGTTGGTCAGGACATGCATGACGCCGGTCATGACACGGCGCACGCCACCAAGACCGTGGCGCACAAGACGGCTCATGGGACCAGGGTTGCGACCCGGAAGACGGTGCACGGGACGAAGGTGGTGGCGCACAAGACAGCCGATGTGAGCAAAGAGGGGTATCACAAGACGACCAGGGGCACGAAGCACGTGGTGCGCAAGATGGATGGGAAGCCGTCTACGAACTGAGGGGAGAGGGAAGGCGCCGGGGCGCAAGGACGCTTGCGCAGGCGACGACCAGAGCGATCCAGTAGAGGTCTGCGCCGAGCAGGTGAAGCACCTGCATCCAGGTAGGTGCGAGCAGGAGCACGTCTGCCACGCCGAGGAATAGTTGCGCGGCAATGAGGGTAAGGACGAGCCGGCCGAGCGTGCTGCGGATCTGCACGGCAAGCCAGATGGCGCAGCCGAGAGCGAGGAGAGCGGATGCGGGATGGAGCCAGCGCATCCGCACGATCAGAGGGGATTGGGCGGCGAAGTCCTGCAGGAAGGCGGCCTGCACGGAGGTGGGCGGGAAGAGGGTGTCGGCGAGTGCTGCGACGGAGCCGGTGGCGCCGACGAAGATGGTGGCGATCAGCGCGAGCCAGGCGACCGGGCGGGCTTGCGGGCGGAGGGGGATGGTGGTCTGGGTGCGGTCGCGCAGCCACCACCAGGTGATGGCCATCGCGGCCAGCAGGAGCATGGTGTTGGTGAAGTGGATGCACTGCATGACGACGCGCATGTCGGAGGCGTTGTTCTCGACGTAGCCGCCTTTGACGAGGATGGCGCCGAGGAGAGCTTCGGTGACGAGCAGGATGCCGGTCCAGACGACGGCGCGGCGGGCGCGGTCGCCGCGGGGGCGGGCGAGGAAGGTCCAGCCGATGAGGACGGCGACCAAGGTGGTACAGAAGCCGGTCATGGAGCGGTGGGTGTACTCGATGATGGTGGCCAGGCGGGGGTGGTGGGGGAAGAAGTCTCCGTTGCAGAGCGGCCAATGGTTGCCGCAGCCGGCTCCGGAGCCGGTGGCGCGGACGATGGCTCCCTCGAGGATGACGAGCACCATGAAGGCGACGACGAGAGCGGCGTAGAACGGGAGAGCGCGGGATCCGCGGCTGCGGGGCTGGGTGCTGCTGAGGCGGGGTGAGGTGGGGGCGGCCGTGCTGCTCATACATTGATTGTACGAGCGAGGGCTACAGGTTGGTGCGGTATGCGGGCTGGGCGGCTAGCTGCTGGCGAGCTCGCGGGCGCGTGCGGTGGCACGCTTGACGGCCTTGATGAGGGTGACGCGGAGGCCACCCTCTTCGAGCTCGAGAATGCCTTCGACGGTGCAGCCGGCGGGGGTGGTGACTTCGTCCTTGAGCAGGGCGGGGTGAGAGCCGGTTTCAAGCACCATTTTGGCGGCGCCGTAGGTGGTCTGGGCGGCGAGCAGGGTGGCGATGTCGCGGGGGAGGCCAACGTTGACGCCGGCCTCGGCGAGGGCTTCGATGATGATGTAGAGGAAGGCGGGGCCGGAGCCGGAGAGGCCGGTGACGGCGTCCATGTGCTTCTCGTCGACGATGACGGTGCGGCCGACGGTGGAGAAGATCTGCTCGGCGAGGGCGAGCTGCGGGTCGGTGACAAACTTGCCGCGGCAGATGGCGGTGATGCCGGCGCCGAGCATGGCGGGGGTATTGGGCATGGCGCGGATGACCGGGATGTCGCAGCCGGCGGCAGCTTCGATGGCGCTGGTTTTGACGGAGGCGGCAAAGGAGATGAGCAGCTTGCCGGGGTTGAGGGCGGGAGCGATGCCGCTGACGACGTCGGCCGAGCTGCTGGGGCTTGACGCCGAGCAGGATGACGTCGGCGCTCTCGGCGGCCTCGAGATTGTCGGTGGTGACGATGATGCCGAACTGCTTGCTGAGGGCGAGCGGCGCGGGCCTCGTGGGCCACGGTGGCGGAGACGTGCTCGCGGGGAAAGAGGCCGCTGCGAAGGAATGCCTGCACGCAGGATGCCGCCCATCTTGCCGGCGCCGAGGACGGCGATGCGGAGGCTGGCGGTGGAGTCTGTCGTGATCGATTGAGGCCATGCAGCAAGGCTATCAAAGCCTCGCGCGATGCGGCCGGCCAAATGCGGAGATGAGACTGGGTGGGCAATCAGCTGATTCGGAGGCTATCCGGTCATTTGCAGGCTGGCGGAGTCGAGCGATGCAACGCAGGGCTGGGCGGGAGCGTCCAGCATGCGGTAGAGCGTGGAGCGGCTGATGCCGAGGACCTCCGCGGTGCGCAGCTTGTTGCCGTTGCAGGCGAAGAGGACGGCGCGAATGTGCTCCTGGATCACATCATCGAGGCGCATCATGCGGATCTCGCGGCGGTCGTAGCGTGCGGGCTGCGGGATGGCGCCGAGGACGGCCTCGAGGTCCGAGGCATGCAGGACGGGTGTGGTCACGCGCTCCATCAAGCCCTTGGCGGCCGAGTACAGCTGGGCGAGATTGCCTTGCCAGGGCAATCTTCGGGCGGCTTCCAGAAGGTCGGGAGCGAGCTGGGGCGTGGGGAGCGCCCAGAGGGGAGGCGATGCTCTGCAGGAGATGGTCGAGGAGCTGGGGTATATCTTCGCGGCGGTCGCGCAGGGGAGGAATGGCGATGCGAAGAGCTCCCAGGCAGTCGGCCAGCTCCTGGGAGAAGCCGCTGGCGCTGACCAGTGGGCGGAGGCCGCGTTCTGCGAAGGCGACGACCCGCGGCGTCTGCGGTCCGCGTTTGCGCATGATGCGCAGCAAAGCGGTCTGGACGGTGGGGGAGAGGCGCTCGGGACGCGAGAGGTAGAACATTCCCGCAGGTTGCGGGTGCGTAGGATTCTTCAGCCTGGCCAAAGAGCCGGTGGGCCTCCGCAGCGGTGAGGTGGATGAAGGGTCTGGTCGCAGAGAGGAGAGAGTTGATGGAGGGTCCGGGCGGCAGCTTCTTCGCCGCAACCTCGTTCGCCGAGGAGCAGGGCGGTTCGGAAGTAGGGAGCGACTCGCCGGATCTGCCCGCGCAGCTGGGTCATCGCGGGACTGGAGCCAGCGAGCCAGACGGAGGGCGATGGAGGGTGTGGATTCGACTCGGGCGACGGAAGAGCGTCTGCCGTGGAGAGATGCGATACCCGATTCGAGTTCTGGCATGATCTATACATCGGCAGGTGGGGCAGAAGATTTCAGTGGAAGATCGAGGTTAGAGCAAAGGAAAGGGCGGATAGCCTCAGCCATCCGCCCTGTGATTTTGGGTCACGAAGTTTCATTTCGCTCGTTTAGAGGCGAATCACGACGCTGCGGTAACGTTACGCGACCGACTTGGCGCAGTAGGTATCGAAGGCGCGTGTCAGTTCCTGGGCGATGGCGGGAGCCGTGGAGTTCTCGATGGCGGAGCGCTGCAGGAGATAGATCAGCTGTCCGTCGCGCAGGATGGCGATGGCGGGGGAGGTGGGAGGATGGCCCTGGAAGTAGCTGCGGGCGCGCTCGGTGGCTTCGCGATCCTGGCCGGCAAAGACGGTGATGGCCTGGTCGGGCTTGGTGGTGTGCTGGAGGGCAAGGCGGACGCCGGGGCGCATCTTGCCGGCAGCGCAACCGCAGACGGAGTTCACGATCAGCATGGTGGTTCCGGACTTGGCGAGTGCGGCGTCCACCTCGGCACTGGTGCGTGCCTCCAAGATACCGGCCTTGGTCAATTCTTCGCGCATCGGAATGAGCATCAACTCTGGGTACATCGTGTTGCCTCCTGAAGATCTCGGGAAAGATCTGGTGAAACTCAACTTCTGACATTTGATTGTACTTGGCCAGGATCGGTCGCGCCAAAGAGGAATTTTTGTCACGGGAGGCTGATGTAGTCTCGAAGCGTGCCGTCTGGGTTGCAGATTCGGGAAGAGATACCGCTGGCGCCGATGACGACGTTCGGGATTGGCGGGGCTGCGCGCTACTTTGCGGAGGCCCGGACCGAGGGACGAGATCGTGGAGGCGGTCCTGTGGGCGCGGGAGCGCGGTGTGCCGTTGTTTGTGCTGGGCGGGGGAAGCAACCTGCTGGTGCGGGACGCGGGCTTTGCGGGGCTGGTGCTGAAGATTGCGGTGATGGGGGTGGAGGCGGGTGGGGGCAACCTGTTCGACGTGGGGGCGGGCGAGGTGTGGGACCGGTTTGTGGAGATGATGATGTGGGTGGGGATGGCGGGCGTGGAGTGCCTGGCGGGGATTCCGGGATCGGTGGGTGGAACGCCGGTGCAGAATGTGGGGGCGTACGGGCAGGAGGTGGCGGAGACGATCGAGTCGGTGCGGGCGTTCGATCGCAAGAGCCTGGAGTGGGTGGAGCTGGATAAGGCGGCATGCCGGTTTCGGTATCGGGAGAGCTTGTTCAATACCGATGAGCCGGGACGGTACATTGTGACGCGGGTGCGGTTTCGGCTGCGGCCGATGGGGAAGCCGAATCTGCGCTATGCGGATCTGCAGCGGCGGTTTGCGGGCAGGGAAGGCGTGACGCTGATGGAGGTGGCGAGGGCGGTGCGGGAGATTCGGCGGGAGAAGGGCATGGTGCTGGTGGAGGGAGATGCGGATACGCGCAGCGCGGGGTCGTTCTTCAAGAACCCGGTGGTGGCGTTGGAGAGGCTGGCAGGGATTGCGGCGGCGGCGGGGGTAGAGGAGGACACGGTGCCGCATTGGCCGGCGGGGGAGGGCCGGACGAAGGTGCCGGCGGCGTGGCTGCTGGAGAAGGCGGGATTTGTGAAGGGGTATCGGATGGGGGCGGCGGGGATCTCGACGCGGCATACGCTGGCGCTGACCAATCGGGGTGGGGCGACGTGCGCGGATGTGGAGCGGCTGCAGGATGAGATTGTGCGCGGGGTGGGGGAGCGGTTCGGGATTACGCTGGAGCGCGAGCCGGTGCTGCTGGGGTAGGGGTCAGGGCTGCAGGATTTTGAGCATGCTGGAGCGCTCGTCGGCGAGGACGCGGGAGGCGGGACCCTGGTCGATGATGGAGCCCTGTTCGACGCGAAAGACTTCGGCGTTGAGCAGGAGGGCTTCTTCGATGTCGTGGGTGACGGAGAGGACCGGGATGGTTTGCTGCGCGGCGTGCTGCTGCATCTGCGGTAGCAGGAGGTCGCGCAGGGAGCGATCGATGCCGGTGAAGGGTTCGTCGAGCAGGATGAGGTGCGGCGCGGGAACGGCGAAGGCGCGGGCGAGGTTGACGCGTTGACGCTCGCCGCCGGAGAGATCGCGAGGGAGGCGGTGGGCGAGGGGGGCGAGCTGGAAGAGGTCGGTGGCTGCGTCGATGAGGGAGGATGGAGGCTGGTGGCGGACGTCGGTAGCGAAGGCGATGTTCTGGCGGACGGTGAGGTGGGGGAAGAGGATGGCGCCCTGGGGAGCGTAGGCGAGGTTGCGGCGGTGGGGCGGGAGGCGGTGGAGATCGGTGCGGGGGCCGGGGAAGGTCTGGGTGAAGGTCACGTCGGCGGAGGGGATGAGACCGCAGGCGGCGCGGAGGATGGAGCTCTTGCCGCTGCCGGAGGGGCCGAAGAGGATGGTCCAGGGTGCGGTGAGCGTCAGGCTTGCGGAGACGCGGAGGGGGCCGAGTTTCGCGTCGACGCGGAGATGGTGATGGGGCTCAGGCAAGCTCGGACCTCCAGCGGCCTCGTCCATAGACGAGGAGCAGGGCCAGGAAGGAGATGGCGACGAGGGCGGCGGCGATGAGATTGGCGTCGGTGTAGCGGAGCTCCTGGACGTCGTCGAAGATGGAGATGGAGAGGGTGCGGGTAACGCCGGGGATGTCGCCTCCGACCATGAGGACGACGCCGAACTCGCCGACGGTGTGGGCGAAGGCGAGGACCGCGGCGGTGACGAAGGACATGCGCGAGAGGGGGAGGGTGATGCGCCGGAAGACGGTCCAGGGAGAGGCGCCGAGAACGCGGGCGACGTCGACGGTGGAGCGATCGACAGAGGCAAAGGCGACGACCAGCGGCTGCACGGCGAAGGGAAGGCTGTAGATCATGGAGCCGAGGAGGAGGCCGGAGAAGGTGAAGGCCAGGGGGTGGCCGAGGAGGGCGATGAGGGTGCGGCCGAGGGCGGTGGTGGGGCCGAGGCCGACGAGGAGATAGAAGCCGAGGACCGTTGGCGGCAGGACGAGAGGGAGGGCGACGGCGGCCTGGACGATGCGGCGGGGCACACTGCTTCCTGCGGCGATCCAGGCGGCGAGGGGTGTTGCCAGCAGCAGCAGACAGATCGTCGTCAGGCTGGCGAGGCGAAGCGTGAGGCCGAGGGCGGCGAAGTCCATGGTGGTGCCAGTCTAGCGTGTGGGATGAGGCTGGGTGTAGCGGAGGCTAGTTGGCGGGATCGAGGCCGAACTTGGGAAGGCTCTGCTGAACGGCGCTGCTGGTGAGCCAGTCGAGGAACTTCTGAGCTTCCTGTTTGTTCTTCGAGGCCTTGAGGACGACGCCGCTCTGGCGGATCTCGGGATAGCTTTGCGGCGGGAAGCGGACGAAGGTGCCGATGTCGCGGAAGTGGGGCGAGCTGGCGATGGTGAGGGAGATGAGGCCGACTTCGGCGTTGCCGGACTCGGCGAACTGGGCGGTCTGGCCGATGTTTTCAGCGACGACGAGCTTGCCGGCGACCTTGGCGGTGAGGCCGAGGCTCGCGAGGGCCTTGTCGGCGGCGAGGCCGTAGGGAGCGTGCAGGCCGTTGGCGATGGCGATCTTCTTCACCTTGGGGCTGGTGAGGACGTCGAGGGTGATGGGCTGGGCGGGGGAATCTTTGCGGGCCCAGAGGACGAGGACTCCGCGGGCGTAGGGGGTTGGAGCGTGGGCGTCGGTGAGGCCGGCGGCGACGAGTTGTTCGGCGTGCATGTAGTCGGCGGAGAGAAAGAGATCCTGGGGATCGCCGTTGGTGATCTGCTGGGCGAGGGTGGCCGAGGAGCCGAAGGACGGGATGATCTTGACGCCGGTAGCCTGCTCGTATTGGGCGGCGAGGGTGGGAAGGACGGGCTGGAGATCGGCGGCGGCGGCGATATGGAGCTCTTTGGGGGATTGCGCATGCGCGGCGGGCGACCCTGCGAATATCGCAGATAAGAAATAGCGAGCACAGGGCAGACACAGCGCAGGGCGAGAGCGCTTTACGGTACCCTAGAGAAAAGCATGAATTCTTCATCACATGTACTTCGATGCACGGGATGCGGCGAAAGGATCGCCGCCAAGGACGCTCAGAGCAACTTTCGATGCCGCGCGTGCGGAGATCTGTTTGAGGTGGAGTACCCGTGGAGCGAGGGTTCGCCGGAGAGCGGGGGCGTGGCGGATACGCTACTCGGCGAGCCGGCCGGTGCCGAAGAATCGGCCGAATCCGAGTGCGCTGCGGTATCTGTGGCAGGAGCGGCGGACGTCGACGATGGGCATTGACCAGAGCGGCGTGTGGAGGTTTCGGGACCTGCTGCCGATTGTTGCCGTACGACCGGGTGGTGACGCTGCGGGAGGGGAATACGCCGCTGTACGAGATGCCGAAGTCGGCGGCGGCGCTGGGGCTGAACTGGCTGCTGGCCAAGCACCAGGGGATGAATCCGACGGGGTCGTTCAAGGATACGGGGATGACGGCGGCGCTGTCGGTGGCGGTGGCGAGCGGGTTCGAGTGGGTGGCGTGTGCTTCGACGGGGAATACGTCGGCGGCGATGGCGGCGTATGCGGCGCGGGCGGGGCTGCGCAGCATGGTGCTGATCCCGGAGGGAAAGATTGCGTGGGGCAAGCTGTCGCAGGCGATGGATTATGGGTCGACGACGGTGCAGCTGCGGACGGACTTTGATGGCTGCGTGCGGGTGCTGGGGGAGATTGTGCAGCGGGCGCCGGTGTACCTGCTGAACTCGGTGAACCCGTACCGGCTGGAGGGGCAGAAGACGCCGGCGTTCGAGATTGCTGGAGCAGTGCGAGTGGCAGGTGCCGCATCATGTGATTGTGCCGGGAGGGAACCTGGCGAACTGCTCGGCGCTGGGCAAGGGGTTTGCGGAGATGAAGCACCTGGGATTCATTCACAGGGTGCCGAAGATCAGCGTGATCCAGGCGGAGGGAGCGAATCCGCTGTACCAGAGCATGCGGGCGAATGGCGGCGTGTCGCTGGAGGCGGTGAAGGCGAATACGCGGGCCTCGGCGATTCAGATTGGCAATCCTGCGTCGTGGAAGAAGGCGGTGCGGGTGCTGGTGTCGACGGGCGGATGGTGCGAGCAGGTGTCGGAGCGGGAGATTGCGCTGGCGAAGGCGGAGATTGGGGCGGAGGGCATTGGGTGCGAGCCGGCGTCGGCGGTGACGCTGGCGGGGCTGAAGAAGCTGGTGGCGCGATGGGCGGGTGGGGAAGGAAGAGACGGCCGTGCTGCTGCTGACGGGACACACGCTGAAGGATTCGGAGTACACGATCAAGTACCACCTGGGCGAGCTGTTGACGGAGGCGGAGATGGCGGGCGCGGATGCGGACGAGCGCGCGCGGCATGCGGCGTTGCGGCATGGGCCGATCGTTCTGGATGCGGACGCGGATGCGGTGCTGCGGGCGATTGAGGCGCAGGCACGATCGGCGACGCCAGCGTGAGCGCGGCGAACGAGATGCGAGGGTTGCGGCTGAGCCTGCCGGCGACGTCGGCGAACCTGGGGCCGGGTTTCGACGCGGTGGGGCTGGCGCTGTCGATGCGCTTGACGGTGGAGGCGCAGGCTGCGGCTGGCTTCCAGATGGAGGCGACGGGACGCGATGCGGCGCTGTGCGGGGCGCTGGAGCATCAACCTCATCCTGGACACGTACCGTGAGGTGCTGACGCGGGCGGGTGCGGCGGTGGTGCCGCTGCATGTGAAGCTGCACAACGAGATTCCGCTGGGGATGGGCTGCGGATCGAGTGCGGCGGCGCTGCTGGCGGGCGTGGCGCTGGCGGATCACTTTGGCGGGCTGCGGTTGGGGGACGCTGCGATTGTGGCGGAGGCGAGCCGGCTGGAGGGGCATCCGGACAACGTGGCGGCGTGCTGGTATGGAGGGTTTACGGTCTCGGCGCAGGATGGCGAGGCGATCCGGGTGGCGACGTTTGGGACCGATCCGGGCGGGGCAGGAAGTTGGGAGATGTTGCTGGCCATGCAGCCGACGAGCCTTGCGACGGAGAAGGCGAGGGCGCTGTTGCCGGAGAGCTATTCGAAGGCCGATGCGATCTTCAATGTGCAGCGGGCGGCGCTGCTGGTGGCGGCGTTTGCGCAGGGACGGCTGGATCTGCTGCGGACGGCGATGCAGGACAGGATGCACCAGCCGTATCGGGCGGAGGCGTGTCCGCTGCTGAAGACGCTGCTGCCGCTGATGGAGGAGCGGGAGATTGCGGGAGTGGCGCTGAGCGGGGCAGGGCCGTCGGTGCTGGTGTTTCTGGGCGGGGAGACGACGATGCTGGAGGCGGAGACGCGGATTCAAAAGATGGTGGGGCCGGATGTGGATTTGACGCCATTGCGGATGGGCAGTGGCGTGGAAAGAACCCTGCTTTAGGCTGGTCGCATCGTTTTCCACTGTCGGGCATCTATGATGGAGTGGGTTTGACAGGCGGCAAATTGTGTGGACAGCCGAAACTGCAGCCAAACCCTGAGGGAGATGAGTGATATGGCAGGTCAGTTTGTGTCTGAGGTAAACGACGCGGAGTTCGAGCAGAAGGTCTTGCAGTCGGATACACCGGTTCTGGTTGATTTCTGGGCGGCGTGGTGCGGACCCTGCCGTGCATTGGCGCCCGTCGTGGACGCGGTTGCCGAGCAGTATGACGGCAAGCTGAAGGTCATGAAGATGGACGTCGATAAGAACAATATGACACCTGGCCGGTATGGCATTCGCGGGATTCCGGCGCTGCTGATCTTCAAGGGCGGAAAGGTCGCCGAACAGATCGTTGGATTCGTCCCCAAGGACACGATCGACGACACGCTGAAGCGCGTGCTTGTCTAAGAGGTTGCAAAGGTTGCAGAGTGTACGGCCCGCTGAGCGAGTAGACTCCGCGGGCCGTTGCTGCGTCCGGTGCCCTTACTGCGTCCGGTGCCGTAACTTCGTCCGGTGTAGACTTTAGGCCAGCCATGCTGGAGTGGAGTCTTGTTCACGGGAGCCTGATCGCCTTCTTTATTTTGGCGAACAGCTTCTTTGTGGCTGCGGAGTTTGCGCTGGTCAGCGTGCGGGAGACGCGGATCGAGCAGCTGATCGCGCAGAATCGTCCGGGAGCGCGAACGGCGCTTCGACTCAAGCACAATCTCAATGAGTTTTTGCCGGCGGTGCAGTTTGGGGTGACGCTGGCGAGCCTGGCGCTGGGTGGGCTGGGGGAGCCGGCGCTGGCCGATGCGGTGCTCGGTGGACTGACGCACATTCCCTTTCTGGCGCACCTGCCGGGGGTGCAGGCGCATGCGCTGCTGTATGCGCACTCGGTGGCGGTGGTGCTGGCGTTTGCGATCATCACGTACTTCGAGGTGCTGCTGGGCGAGCTGGTGCCGAAGTCGCTGGCGCTGCAGCGGGCGGAGCGGATTGCGCTGGCGGTGGCGGGGCCGGTGGACGTGTTCATACGGATGACGCGGCCGGCGGTGCAGCTGATGAATGTGTCGGCCACGGTGGTGCTGCGGATGTTTCATGCGCCGTTGAGTGGGGAGAGCTCGGCGCACTCGCCCGAGGAGCTGAAGATGCTGGCGACGGCGACGCGGCGGATGGGGCTGCTGCCGCCGTTCCAGGAGGAGATGATTCATCGGGCGATCGAGCTGAACCAGGTGGTGGTGAGCGAGATCATGACGCCGCGGGGGAAGATCTTCTCGCTGTCGGCGGACATGACGCTGGAGCAGGCGAGCGCGCGGATTGTGGAGGAGCAGCACTCGCGGATTCCGGTGTATGACCCGGCGAAGGGCCGGGACCACATTATTGGTGTGGCGTACTCGAAGGACGTGTCGCGGCTGATTCACTTTCGCAGCGTGGCGCAGGGGCTGGGGAATCGGGGTGCGTCGGGGATCACGATGCGGCAGGTGATGCGCGATGTGCTGGTGGTTCCTGAGACGAAGCTGGCGGTGGAGCTGCTGCAGGAGTTCAAGGACCGGCGAAGGCAGATTGCGATCGTGGTGGACGAGTTTGGATCGACGCTGGGGTTGATCACGGCCGAGGATGTGCTGGAACAGATCGTGGGCGAGCTGGAGGACGAGTTCGATACGGGGAGGAATCTGCCGCTGCCGGCCGCGGGTGGGGGATTGCTGCTGGATGGGAGCGCGAGTTTGCGGGACCTGGTGACGCAGCTGCATTGGAAGTTTCCACGGTCGTATGGTGTGGAGACGCTGGCGGGATTTCTGCTGGTGCAGCTGGGACATATTCCGGTGGAGGGAGAGTCGGTGGAGTTCATTGGCCGGCGATTCGAGATTGTGAAGATGGATGGGAAACGGATTGCGCAGGTGCGGGTGGACCCGCTTGCGGAGCCTGCGGAAGAGAAGCATGCACTGCATGAGGAGATGAAGCGGTGAGGGGAAAGAGGTCCGCAGGACGCTCTGCGGTGGGACGGATTCTGTGGCGGGTGGTGACGACGCTGCCGGTGCTGTGGGTGGTGGTGACGGTGGTGTTTCTGATGATTCACCTCGTGCCGGGCGATCCGATTGTGCAGATGCTGGGCGATGGAGCGACGGCTGGCGACATTGCCGGGTTGCGCCATGCGTATGGCCTGGATGTGCCGCTGGGGACGCAGTATGTGCGGTACTGGAGCGGGTTGCTGCATGGGAACCTGGGGCAGTCGCTGCGGCTGCATGATTCGGTGCTGCACCTGATTCTGCAGCGGTATCCGTATACGCTGGCGCTGACGCTGGCGGCGACGCTGATTGGCGTGGGGCTGGCGATACCGGCGGGGGTGGCGTCGGCGCGCAGGGCCAATCGCTGGCCGGATCGCTCGATTGGGTTTGCGAGTCTGGTCGGGCTTTCCTTTCCGAACTTTGCGCTGGGGCCGATTCTGATCGTGGTGTTCGCGATTGATTGTGCGATGCTGCCGGTGTCGGGCGCTGGCGTTGGCGCGGGCGACTTTGTGCGGCACCTGGTGCTTCCGGCGATCACGCTCGGGTCCGGGGTTGGCGGCGATCCTGACGCGGATGGTGCGGACGTCGATGCTGGAGGAGCTGGGGCAGGATTACATACGGACGGCGCGGGCCAAGGGGCTGAGCGAGGATGCTGTGGTGTATCGGCATGCGCTGCGCAATGCGCTGAACCCGGTGCTGACGGTGATTGGGTTGCAGTTCGGGTCGCTGCTGGCCGGGGCGATTGTGACGGAGACGATCTTTGGCTGGCCGGGACTGGGGCGGCTGACGCTGTCGGCGATCTCGAATCGCGATTATGCGCTGGTGCAGGGATGCATTCTGGCGATTGGGCTGTCGTATGTGCTGGTGAATCTGCTGACGGACTCGGTGTATGCGCTGGCGGATCCGCGGATGCGGCGGTGAGTCGGGGGTACCCCCCTCCCCCCCGGGGGTACTTTTGGTCCTAAGATATTCTTGTCAGGCGGGTTGTGGTCTGACTTGTGGCAGTCTGACTCCTCGCTTTGGAGATTAGAAAGATGCCGGGTGGCGGGTCCTGGGTGGGGTAGCGGGTCTAGTTCGATTGTAGGCCTTGCGTGGGAGGTACTATGCCAAGCTGGGAAGAGAGAAATCGGCAGTGGGGATAAGGGTTTTGTGAGGTTTCGGGGTGCTTGGGGGGTTGACATGCGGATTTTGGGCTGTTTTCGAGGGAATTATTTTTGTGGGGTGGGCGGAGATGGCACTTGGGCTTCTGGGCATTCGCGGAACGGCGAAGACGGCTGCGGGGCTCTCCACGGCGGATCACAGAACAAGAGCGAGATGCTTTGATCGAGAGGGCAGGGCGAGGCTACAGAAAGCGAGGGAAGGACAAAGGTGGCAGCCGTGACGGCACGGCGGGAGCGGTCGCGCTACTCGCGCGATGCCCACATCTCAGCATCGCGATAGGGGCACCCGGATGCGTGGGAGCTAGGGGAGGAGAGGGAGGATCTCGGCTTGGGGCTTGCCGTCGGTGATGCGGAGGAGGGCGCAGGTGATGGGGAGGTTGAAGCGGCGGGGGCCGGCAGAGCCGGGGTTGAGGTAGAGGACGCCGCGGTGGTGCTCGA
Organism: uncultured Acidobacteriaceae bacterium; assembly: GCA_963762375.1. Lineage (GTDB taxonomy): Bacteria > Acidobacteriota > Terriglobia > Terriglobales > Acidobacteriaceae > Granulicella. The sequence continues at coordinate 60,720 of CAVXKP010000018.1, read as the reverse complement.
TGGAGGGCTTGTGGGAGTGCCCGTAGATGACGGCAGCGATGCCGGCGGCGTGGGGGTTGAGGTCGAGGTCGTCGCGGGCGTGGAGCAGGTAGAGGAGGCAGCCGGCCAGCTCGATGGCCTCGGTGGCGGGGAGGAGGGAGGTGGGGCCGTGGGTGTCGATATTGCCGCGGATGGCGGTGACGGGGGCGATGCGGGCGAGGGCGGTGAGGATGGCGGGATCGCCGACGTCGCCGGCGTGGAGGATGTGCGAGACGCCGGCGAGGGCGGTGAGGAGCTCGGGGCGGAGGAGGCCGTGGGTGTCGGAGAGTACGCCGATGAGGGTGGGGGACATGGCTTGCCAAGAGACAGTGTAGCGGGTTGACGGTAAAGCCCGCGTGATGGGTGCGGTGTTCGGTCGCTACTCGTTCGCTCAGGTCTAGTTTGCCAGTGGCTGGCGCAATTCGAAGTTTCTCAAAACCCGACTTTTCGGGCGCATCGCTGGGGATACTTTCAAGCTCCGGCCATGCGCAACAATAAGCAGCCATATTCACCGGCCTTTTGTGGAGTAAGACCCTGGCGTTGCTCAACGCTCAAAGGATTCTCAGCTTCCTCCAGAGTGAATAGGGGTCTGCTCCCCACAGGTCTGATTTGTATCTCTATGCGCTGATTCAACGTATCGGGATAGATCGACAAGGCATTTGCTAGACGGCCTTTGTATGGGCCGATGGCATTCTCTCTCCCGTTCGACTCCCAGTGAGCATCGATCTCATCGAACACGTCTTCGTTGATCCTGGCCCACAGTCCCCAGAGAAATACTTCATCAGTCCCAAGGATCGGAATCTCAAGGCAGCCGCGTATGTAGAACTCCCGTTGATCAATGACGCATTGATCTGAACTGACGACAGCACGTGCGTCCCTGTCATCGGAGCTAAGGTTCGCGTACGGATCGGGGTAGTCGGCAGCAAAACTTAGCGGGACGCCTGAATGTTCTTGTCCGCAGGATGAGCAAACAAACGAGCCCTCTTGCATTGTTCCGTGCATCTCCTAACCCGCGATTTGGATTGTACGCAACATTTGAAGCTACCAGACAAAACGGTAGTTGGAGAAGAACGGCGTTTTGGGAAACTACGGAAAGAAGGGAGGGCAACTGCGGTGGTTAGAGGCCCTGGCGGAGGCGGGTGCGGGGGTCGAGGTAGTCGCGGAGGCCGTCGCCGATGAGGTTGAAGGAGAAGACGCAGAGGGCGAGGGCGATGGCGGGGAAGACCATGAGGTAGGGGGATTCGAAGAGGTGAGAGCGGGCGTCGTTGAGCATGGCTCCCCAAGTGGGGGTGGGCGGCTGGACGCCGAGGCCGAGGAAGCTGAGGGTGGCTTCGGAGAGAACGGCCGCGGCCATGCCGATGGCGGCCTGGACGAGGAGCGGCTGGAGGATGTTGGGGAGGATGTGGCGGAGCATGAGGTGGAGGTCGGAGGCTCCCATGGAGCGGGCGGCCTGCACGTACTCGCGCTGCTTGACGGTGAGGACCTGGGCGCGGACCAGGCGGGCGTAGTTGACCCATCCGGCGAGGGCGAGGGCGAGGATGAGGTTGGCGAGGGACGGGCCGAGGAAGGCGACGATGGCGACGGCGAGAAGGATGCCGGGAAGGGCGAGGAAGGCGTTGGTGAGGTAGATGTTGACGAGGGTGTCGGTGAAGCCGCCGTAGAAGCCGGCGAGCATGCCGAGGAGGGTGCCGGCGGCGAGCGAGATGCCGACGACGGCGACGGCGACGAGGAGGGAGACGCGGGCTCCGTAGAGGGTGCGGGAGAGGACGTCGCGGCCGAGCTCGTCGGTGCCGAACCAGTGGGCGGAGGAGGGGGGAAGGAGGCGGGCGGAGAGGTTGAGGGCGGTGGGGTCGTGGGGGGCGAGCCAGGGGGCGAATATCGCGCAGAACAGGAAGAGGGCGAGGACGCAGAGGCCGGCGGAGGCGAGGCGTTGGTGGGCGGCGTGGCGGAGGAGGGCGTGGAGGCGGGAGGGGTTGTGGAGGGGATGGTCCATGCCGGTGTGTTGATGATAGCTCGGCGGTGTGTTGATGATCGCGCGAAGGGGTGGATGGAAGACGGGGGGGACCGCGGCTGAGTCCGGGAGAATCTTGACAGCGCGGCTCTCTCCCATAAACTTGAGCCAGAGACCTTACAACGAAATGCGCGTTTCATGGCTCCAAGTGAAGACACAGAGGAGTGGTGAGCTACGCATCACCGCCACGCTGAATTTTTTGTAGCCAGGTTAGATTGGAGCTGTTGGGATGAACCTTCAAGGGGAGACCGCGGTTGTGTGCGGTGCAGGTGGCTTTATTGGCGGACATCTCGTCAAGAGCCTGAGAGCAAGTGGGGTCAACGTGGTTCGGGCTGTGGATGTGAAGCCGCTGGAGGACTGGTACCAGATCACGGATGGGGTCGAGAGCCTGTCGTTGGATTTGAAAGATAAGGACAACTGCCTGGTGGCGGCCGATGGGGTGTCGCTGGTGTACCAGCTGGCGGCCGATATGGGCGGGATGGGCTTTATCGAGAACAATAAAGCGCTGTGCATGCTGAGCGTGCTGACCAATACGCACATGCTGATGGCGGCGCAGGCGAAGGGGGCGAAGCGGTTCTTTTATTCGTCGTCGGCGTGCGTGTATAACGGCGAGAAGCAGACGAGTCCGGATGTGGTGGCGCTGAAGGAATCGGACGCGTACCCGGCGCTGCCGGAAGACGGCTATGGGTGGGAGAAGCTGTTCTCGGAGCGGATGTGCCGGCACTTTGAGGAAGACTACGGGCTGGTGTGCCGGGTGGCGCGGTATCACAATGTCTATGGGCCGCATGGGACGTGGACGGGCGGGCGCGAGAAGGCTCCGGCGGCGATCTGCAGGAAGGTAATCGAGGCGAAGAACTCGGGCGTGCATGAGATCAATATCTGGGGCGATGGCAAGCAGACGCGGAGCTTCATGTATATCGACGACTGCGTGAAGGGCACCGAGATGATTATGGAGAGCGAGATCGACGAGCCGATCAACCTGGGCTCGAGCGAGCTGGTGACGATCAATCAGCTGGTGGACCTGGCGGAGGAGATTGCGGGGATTAAGCTGAAGCGGACGTATGATCTGCATGCGCCGAAGGGCGTGAATGGGCGCAACAGCGATAACACGCTGATCCTGGAGAAGCTGGACTGGGAGCCGTCGATCCGGTTGCGGGATGGGCTGGAGCGGACGTACCGGTGGATTGAGCAGGAGATTGCGAGCGGAGCCAAGGGGAAGTGATCGATGCCGGCAGCAGCGGGCGATGAACGAACGATACTTGGCGTGAGATTTTTCATTGGAACGGCGGCAGAGGCGGTCGAGCGGATGCGCGCGGGCGGTCTGCTGGTGGTGCCGGCGGCTCCGGCGTTGAAGGATCTGGAGACGAAGGCGTCGTATCGGGAGGCGCTGGTGAACGCCGATATGGCGATTACCGACTCGGCGTACATGGTGATGCTGTGGAACCGGCTGCAGGGGGATTCGATTCCGCGGCTGTCGGGGCTGGAGTATTTGCGGGAGTTGCTGAAGCAGCCGGAGGTTCGCCGGGCGGGGAACGTGCTGTGGGTGATGGCGGGGCCGGCGAGTGCGGAACGGAATCTTGGCTGGCTGCGCGGAGAGGGAATTGAGGTGCCGGAGGAGTGCGTGTACCTGGCGCCAATGTACCCGGAGGATGATATTGCGGATGCGGGGTTGCTGGAACGGATCGAGCGGATTCGACCGCAGCATGTGATTCTGACGCTGGGAGGGGGAACGCAGGAACGGCTGGGCCTCTATTTGAAGCGGAACTTGAGCTATCGGCCGGCAATTCATTGTATTGGGGCGGCGATCGCGTTTTTGAGCGGGGACCAGGTACGGATCCCGGTGTGGGCGGATAAGAACTACCTGGGGTGGCTGTACCGGTCGATTTCGGAGCCGAGGCGGTATGTTCCGCGATATTGGAATGCCCGGAAGCTGTTGTATCTCTTGATTCGTTATCGGGACCGATTACCGGTACCTCCTGCTTAGACGGGTGGCCGGGGCGTAGACTGCCGTGGTAACCTCTAGTGGTAACTTCGAGGCGGTTACCTGGATTGTGTCCTATGAACGTTCGATGGATCGCAATAGCGCTGGCACTTTCGTCCACAGTGGCGTGGGGCGCGGCCATGCCCAGACCGGGTGGCGGGCCGACGGTGGCCGAGCAGTATCTATTGTCTGCGGCGAACGCGGAGAGGGTGCAAAGGGGTCTGCAGCCGCTGCGCTGGGATGGCGCACTGTATGCGGCGGCGAATTATCACGCCCAACAGATGGCGGAGCGCGAATCGATCTCGCATCAGTATGAGGGGGAGCCGGAGCTGGCGGCGCGCGGGCAGGAGGCGGGCGCGCGGTTCAGCGTGATTGCCGAGAATGTGGCGACAGCTCCCAGCGCGATCATGATCCAGGAGGCGTGGATGAACTCGCCGAAACATCGGGAGAACCTGCTGGACCCGCGGGTGGATTCGATTGGGATTCGGGTGGTGAGCCGGGAGGGACGGCTGTATGCGGTGGAAGACCTTGACCGCTCGGTGAGGCAGCTTTCGCTGGAGCAGCAGGAGAGCGCGGTGGGGCAGGTGCTGCGGACGGTGGCGGATGTGCAGGTGATGCCGGGGTCGGGAGATGCGCGCACTACCTGCGCGATGAACTCGGGCTACGCGGGCGATCGCCGGCCATGGTTCGTGATGCGGTACACGGCGTACGACCTGGGGAAGATTCCGGAGATGCTGCAGGAGAAGCTGGCCAGCGGGAGATATCGCGAGGCCGCGGTGGGTGCGTGCTCGGCTGAGGGCGTGCAGAACTTCAGTGTCTACAGCATTGCCGTGATGCTCTACAAGTAAGCTCACGCGGTGGGATGCGGGAGCTACGCGATGGCGGCAGCGACGAAAGTTTCGATGACGGCAATGTTGGGCAGAAGCTCCTGCGGGAGATGGTGCCGCTGCTGGAGATAGGCAGGGCTGTTGTAGGAGACCCAGACGTTGCCTTCGGTGTCTTCGCGGACCAGGATCTTGAGGGGAAGATCGATGGCGGAGCTGGGTGCGGCGAGCATGAGGGGAGTGCCGGCGCGGGGGCTTCCGAAGATCAAGAGCCTGGTGGGAGGCATGGTCATGCCGACTTTTGGCGGCTTCGCCGCTGTGGTCGACGAGGGCGAAGAGGGTGACACCTTTGGCGGCGAGAAGCTTGGTGAGGGCGTCTACGGTTTGATCGACGGAGTGGGGGCTGGGCCGGTCGATGATGCCGGCGTTGGGCGGGGTGGTGGGGTCAGGCATGGCTGTTCTCCACGGGGTGTGATTGGAGAACAGGATAACTGAACGCACAATGTGGGAGCAGCTCTTTGACCCATGCTCGCGCATTTGCTATAAAGGTTGAAGAGCAGCCGCCCGGTTGCCTGCGTTCTCCACGCGATCCTGAGTAGCTCAATGGCAGAGCATTCGGCTGTTAACCGAAGGGTTGTAGGTTCGAGTCCTACCTCAGGAGCCATCCTTATCAAGCACTTGCAAGACCTCCTCTCCTAAACTTCATCAAACTTCGTCAAACTGGCTCCGCAGTTTGCGACGGCTGCGGCAGGCGCTTCACATTGCGACCCGTCAAGCCCATCGTTTCGACCGCTGGCGTCCAGCCCTCAAGAACGGTTGTTGCGTGCGAGTTGACCGCCCGCATCACGTTCTCTTCGACGACCTGCACCTACAACGTTGCCGGTTGTCGTGATGCTGGCATGGCGTAGGGCGCCCTGTGTGTCCTTGAGCGTCCCGTGAACGGACAGATGGGTTCCCAGAGAACGCCGCATTACCTGAAAGGTGATGAGGTGTTTGGGAATTCCCAGCTTCTCCGCGATCGGACGAACCCTCCACGTAAGGAAGTTCTTCGCGTGTCGCGGCACCGCTTGGCCCTTGCGCTTCCCACGCCCGAACGTGGGAAACATCAGCGCCTCCGGCGAGGAGTCTGGGCAAATCCTGCGCCAGGCTTCGATCACCGGACGTACCGGCTCGGGGACTGCAATAGGCGCTCGGCTCGGGGTCCGCAAAAACTCAATCTCGACGTCGGTACGTCGCCTCGCCTTGAGCGCCACGATTTCATCCCATGAACCATCCTCCGAGTCGGCATTTGTGCTTGCTGAACTCGCCGGCCTTCCACTTGACGCTAGAGCCGCACCGCCAACCGAGCCGGGAACCCCGCCGGAGGCTACAGACCCATCGGCAGTTCCCAGACGATGCTGTGTGCCCGGGTCGTTGCTTGATGCCATCTTCCGCCAAAAGGATGTATTGAAATATTAGTAATCAAAAATAATTATTACTAACATCACTTCTATGTGTTACCTTCATTACATTACACGGCTCAGAGTTCAATCGAATTGCTTTGGAACTACCTGTGTCCACATGTTCTCGTCAGGTTAATCCTTTGTTATCAATCGCGTTAATAGGAAGCTTTCGCGCTTCCAGCGTATGGGTAGGACCTAAGTTAGTCATGCGAACCTAGAAAAAGAGCCATTTCATGTAGTTCGTTGCAAATAAGTAAATCAATCGTGCTTCGCGTGGTCAAACCATGCTGAGCGTGACGGGCTCCGTGTGTCTTTTTCTGTAAATCAACCGTGCCGTTCGGCTTGGAGTTTTGAAATGATGGCGTCTGTCTCCGTGCGTTTTCGTGTTGTTCTGCTGTTTCTGGTCTCAACGGTCGGCTTGGGACTCCTGACTGGGTGCAGCGGAGGCTGGGGGGATGCGAAGCCAGCGGTAACCATTAGTAAGGGCACGTCGACGCCGGCGGTGACGGTTGGGGGGAGCGCGACGTTTTCGGTGACGCCCACAGGGACGGGGCCATTTACCTACCAGTGGTACGTCAATGGGGTGGCGATCCCGGGAGCGACGGCAAGCGCGTACACGACGGGGGCCACGACCGGCAGTCAAAATGGATCGGTGTATACGGTGGTGGTGAGCGATGCGGGGGGATCGACGACCAGTGCTCCGTTTGTGCTGACGGTGAATACGCCTCCTTCGATCGCAGCTCCTCCGGCGAGCCAGACGGTGATCGTGGGACAGGCCACGACGTTCACGGTGTCCCCTGCGGGTACGGCACCGTTCAGTTATCAGTGGTATCTGAACGGAACTCCGATTAGCGGAGCCACGGCAAGCTCGTACACGACGCCGGCCACCACGGCACTGGGGACTTCGGCGTACACGGTGCAGGTGACCAACGTTGCCGGGAACGGTGACCAGTGCGGCGGGAACGTTGACCGTGAACCCGATCGCGCCGGTCCTGTCGTTCGGAGCGATCGGAGCGGAGTCCTATGGCGGAGCAGCGTTTCCGGTGAGTGCGACCTCGGCTTCGAGTGGAGCGGTGACGTATTCGGTGGTGAGCGGACCGGCGACCATCGCAGGCAACATGGTGACGGTGACCGGAGCAGGCGCGGTGGTGTTGAGCGCCAGCCAGGCGGCGAACGGCAACTATGCCGCGGCGACGGCGACGACCACCTTCACGGTGTCGACCGAAGTCCCGACCCTGAAGTTCGGAGCGATCGGACCAGAGACCTACGGCGGAGCTCCGTTCACGGTCAGTGCAAGCTCGGCTTCGAGCGGAGCGATCACCTATTCGGTGGTCAGTGGACCGGCAACCGTGGTGGGCAACACGGTGACGATTACGGGAGCGGGCCCGGTGGTGTTGAGCGCCAGCCAGGCGGCCAGCGGCAACTACGCTGCGGGCAGCGCGACGACCACGATTAATGTGGCCACCGAGGTGCCGACCCTGACCTTCGGGACGATTGCACCGGAGACCTATGGCGGCGCAGCGTTCCCGGTGATCGCGACCTCGGCCTCGAGTGGAGCGGTGACGTACTCGGTGGTCAGCGGCCCGGCAACGGTCGCAGGCAACCTGGTGACGATCACCGGGGCCGGCGCAGTGGTATTGAGCGCCAGCCAGGCAGCCAACGGCAACTACGCAGCGGCCACGGCCACGACCACCTTTACCGTAGCCACCGAGGTGCCGACGCTCACCTTCGGTGCCATCGGATCGAAGACCTATGGCGGGGCAGCGTTTACGGTGAGTGCGACCTCGGCTTCGAGTGGAGCGGTGACCTACACGGTAGTGAGCGGCCCGGCAACAGTCGCAGGCAACCTGGTGACGATGACCGGCGCAGGCGCCGTGGTGTTGAGCGCCAGCCAGGCGGCCGACGGCAACTATGCCGCGGGTTCGGCCACGACCACCTTCACGATTTCACCCGAGGTGCCGACCCTGACCTTCGGCGCCATCGGAACAGAGACCTACGGTGGGGCGGCGTTCGCGGTGAGTGCGACTTCGGCTTCGAGTGGAGCGGTGACCTACTCGGTGGTGAGCGGACCGGCAACGGTCGCAGGCGATATGGTGACGATGACCGGGGCGGGTCCGGTGGTGTTGAGCGCCAGCCAGGCCGCCAACGGCAACTACGCTATCGGTACGGCCACGACCACCTTCACGATTTCACCAGAGGTGCCGACCCTAACGTTCGGGACCATTGCACCGCAGACCTATGGCGGGGCAGCGTTCGCGGTGAGTGCGACTTCGGCTTCCACTGGAACGCTGACGTATTCGATCGTGAGTGGACCGGCAACCATCGTGGGCAACATGGTGACGGCGACCGGTGCAGGCACCGTGGTGCTGAGCGCCAGCCAGGCGGCCAACGGCAACTATGCTGCAGGCACAGCCACGACCTCCATCACGGTCGCGCAGGAGGTACCGACCCTGACCTTCGAGCCGATCGGATCGGAGACCTTTGGCGGCTCGCCCTTTGGTGTAAGCGCAACCTCGGCTTCGAATGGGACCGTCACCTATACGGTGGTGAGCGGTCCGGCAACCATCGTCGGCAACGTGGTGACGATCACCGGAGCCGGCACGGTGGTGCTGAGCGCCAGCCAGGCGGCCAGCGGTAACTATGCCGCAGCCACCGCGAGCACTACCTTCACCGTTGCGCCCGAGGTGCCGACCCTGACCTTCACGCCCGTCAGCTCACAGACCTACGGTGCCCCGGCGTTCGCGGTAAGTGCAACCTCGGCTTCGAGCGGAGCTGTGACCTATACCGTGCTGGGCGGCCCGGCTACGGTCGCCGGCAACATGGTGACGGTGAACGGCGTGGGCACGGTCGTGCTCAGTGCCAGCCAGGTGGCCAGCGGCAACTACGCCGCCGCTTCGACGATCACTACCTTCACCGTAGTAGCGGAGGCGCCAACCCTGACCTTTGCAGCCATCGGGTCTAAGACCTATGGAACTCCGGCGTTCGTGGTGAGTGCGACCTCGGCTTCGAGCGGGGGCGTAACGTATTCGGTGGCGAGCGGACCGGCGACCGTCGCGGGCAACACGGTCACGATCACGGGCGCAGGCACCGTGGTGCTGAACGCCAGCCAGGTAGCAGACGGTAACTATACCTCGGCCACGGCGGCGACCACCTTCACCGTCGCACCCGAAGTGCCGACCCTGACCTTTGGGACCATTCCACCTCAAACCTATGGGGGTGCTCCGTTTGCGGTGAGCGCGACCTCGCCTTCGAGTGGGGGCGTAACGTATTCGGTGGCGAGCGGACCGGCGACCGTTGTGGGCAACACGGTGACGATTACGGGAGCGGGCCCGGTGGTACTGAGCGCCAGCCAGGCAGCCAACGGCAACTATGCTGCAGGGTCAGCGACCACGAGCTTCACCGTGGCGCCCGAGGTGCCGACGCTGACCTTCGCCGCCATTGGATCAGAGACCTATGGCGGCGCACCCTTTGCGGTAAGCGCGACCTCTGTTTCGGGTGGGACTGTTACGTACTCGGTAGTGAGCGGCCCGGCAACCGTCGCAGGCAACCTGGTGACGATGACGGGAGCGGGCCCGGTAGTACTGAGCGCCAGCCAGGCCGCCAATGGCAACTATGCTGCGGCCACCGCGACGACCACCTTTACGGTGGCGGCGGAGGTGCCAACCTTGGCCTTCGCAACGATTGCCCCGCAGACGTACGGTGGTGCAGCGTTCGCAGTGAATGCGACCTCGGCTTCGAGCGGAACCGTCACCTATTCCGTGGTGAGTGGGCCAGCAACCATCGCGGGCGACATGGTGACGCTGACCGGAACTGGCACGGTGGAGTTGAGTGCCAGCCAGGCCGCCAATGGCAACTATGCTGCGGCCACCGCGACGACCACCTTCACGGTGGCAGCGGAGGTGCCAACCCTGACCTTCGCGAGCATCGGGTCGAAGACCTATGGAGCTGCGGCGTTTACGGTGAGTGCGACCTCGGCCTCGAGTGGAGCTGTAACCTATTCCGTCGTGAGTGGTCCGGCAACGATCGCGGGCAGCACCGTCACCATTACCGGCGCAGGCGCGGTGGAGTTGAGTGCCAGCCAGGCCGCCAATGGCAACTATGCTGCGGCCACCGCGACGACCACCTTCACGGTGGCAGCCGAGGTGCCAACCCTGACCTTCGCGAGCATCGGGTCGAAGACCTATGGAGCCGCGGCGTTTACGGTGAGTGCGACCTCGGCCTCGAGTGGAGCTGTGACCTATTCCGTCGTGAGTGGTCCGGCAACGATTGCGGGCAGCACCGTCACGATTACGGGAGCGGGCACGGTCGAGTTGAGCGCCAGCCAGGCCGCCAATGGCAACTATGCTGCGGCCACCACGACGACCACCTTTACGGTGGCGGCCGAGGTGCCAACCCTGACCTTCGGATCCTACGCAGCGCAGACAGTTGGTACCCCGTTTACGGTGAGTGTGATCTCGGCTTCCACCGGAACCGTAACGTATACCGTGACCGGCGGTACGGGTACGGCAACGATTGCTGGCAGCACGGTTTCGCCCACGGCAGCGGGCACGCTGGTACTCACCGCCAGTCAGGCAGCGAATGGCAACTATACCGCGGCAACGGCGACTACCACCGTTACGGTGAATTCGGTTCCCGTGGCCACCAGTCTCACGGGCAGTCCAACCACTCTGCTGTATGGTGGCAGCCTGTCCCTGGTTCCAGTCTTCTCGGGCGGGACGGCGGTGATTGGTACAGCGGGTGTTGGCAGTTCGAACATCACCGCGTCGGCCGTGACAGGGACTTCGTATCCGGCGCCTCCAGTGACCGCCGCGACCACCTATACCCTGACGGTAACGGGTACGGGAGGGAACAGTGTCTCGACGACCTACACCGCAAGTCCAACCGGGAGCGTTACGATCACACCCGTGACGCCCGCCAACCAGACCATGGCGCCAGGACCTCAGACGTTTAGCGCTACGGCCACGGGGGGTACTACGAATGGCGTGACATGGACTGCCACTGGCGGGACGATTACGTCGGGCGGTGCATGGACCGCTCCCGACACGGCCGGCACCTATACCATCACGGCCACCAGCGTCGATGAGTCGAGCGTCTATGCCTCCACGACCGTGACGGTCACCAAGCCCGTCATCACGCTGCAGCCGATCAGTAAAAATGCCTGCACCGGTTACAACACTTCGCTCTCGATGGCTGCCAACTATGCGACCAGCTACCAGTGGTACTTCGACGGGGGTGCGCTGTCGGGCAACTCTCCCACACTCAGCCTCAGCGATATTAGCAATTCAACCAACAACGGAACCTACTATTGCTCGGTGACCAATCTAGCGGGCTCGGTGAGCACGAATACGGTCACCCTCAACGTCGTGACTCCGACAACGCTAACCATCACCACCCAACCCACAGCCAAGACCGTCTACGCGACACAGACAGCGACCTTCTCTGTCGGCGCCACCGGTACCGGCACACTCACGTATCAGTGGTATTCCAATACGACTGCCTCTACGACAGGTGGGACGCTGATCCCTGGCGCAACTTCCAGCAGCTATACGACACCGTCCTTGACCGCGGCGAACACCGGAACCTACTACTACGTCGAGGTAAGCGATCCAGACTGCACCGGAACCACGGTAACGAGCAGCACGGCGGAGCTTACCGTTTCGGGTACCGATACGGCAGTGCCTCCCACCATTGACGTCCAACCGGTCGGAACGACCACATCGGTGGGAGGGACTCCCACCTTCACAGTGGTCGCTTCAGGCGGAGGCACGCTTACCTATCAGTGGTATCGCGTCGCCTATTCCAGCACCGAACTCTCCACGCCCACTGCCGGCGTAGCTATCAGCGGTGCTACCGGCGCAAGCTATACCGTGCCTACCAGCGCGACGGCGCAGAGCAATGACGGGGATGACTACTTCGTCGTCGTCACCAACGACTACGGCTCGGCCGTGTCCAACCGCGTCGTCCTGGCAGTCGGCGCGGGTATCGTGCTCCAGATCACCGGAGAGCCACAGCCGCAGTATGTGGCGGACAACACGCTGGCCAGCTTCAGCACCACCGCTACCTGCACGGGATGCAACCCGGCGTATCAGTGGTACTGGTATGCCCCCGGAACGACCACCGCGGTTGCGCTCACTGACGGTGCCGTATCGAGTGGATCTCTCTCGGGAGCAACGGTAGCAGGGTCGGCAACCTCTTCGCTTACCCTGCAAAATACTCCCTCTACGGCTACCGGCGGTATCTTCTATGTTGTCGTCACCAGCACCAGCGACGGAACGGTGATTGCCGGTACCAACCCGCTTACCAGCGGCACGGCCGGGTTGTTTGTAGGCGGCCTGGGTACGATCGGAAATACGTCCATTGCGGGAGGTGGTCTCTGCAATAGTTCCACAGCCAACTGGGTGCTGAATGGGAATACTCCCGGAACTGCCAGCGGCGATGTGCCATATCAGAACACCACCGCTTGCACGATGGAGCTGACCAACGATGCCGGAAGCGAGCACTCGGCGGTCTACTGGCCGACGCTGATCTCTACGGCGAACTTCTCGGTGTCGTTCACGGTGCAGCTCGCGGCAACCAGCACGCCGGCGGATGGCTTTACGATGGTTCTTGCCGATCCATCCCAGGGAGCCACGACAGCGTCCCTAGGCGCGGTTGGCTCGGGATTAGGCGCGGAAGGAATTCCTGGGTTCGTTCTAGGATTCGATACCTATCAGAACGGCGATCTGCAAACGAATCCCAGCTGTTCCGGCTGCGATCCGGTACCCGTTCCGTACATGGCGGTGGGTCAGGGTGCGACCGCTCTGTGGGAGAAACCCTGGACCTTTGTGAACGGCGACCTCGATACTCAGGCCAGCACCGACTACGCAGTTGCCACTTACGCAAACTCAACTCATAGCTATGTGGTGACGGTCGTCAACGGCGTCATGACCGTGACCATGGATGGTTATGAGCTGTTCAGTGGCACCGTATCGTTGCCACCGTCTGCGTACCTTGGCTTCACCGCCTCTACGGGAGGAGCCGAAGAATCGGTGACCTTCTCCAATCTCACTGCCACGGTCAGCGCACCGTAATCCTGCGGGAAGACGCTGCGACTGCAAACAACACAAGATTCCTCCTGGAACAGCGAGCTACTTGGCTCGTTCCAGGAGGGGAATGAAGACAGACGGAGAGCGTATCGGGCCCCGTCGCATCGACCAAGGGTGGATGAGGAGAGATAAAGAAGATGAGATCGATTGCATTATTGACAGGGCTGCTACTCGGGGCAGCTGCCACCGCGGCCATGGGACAGGCCGTCACCTCGCCCACTTCCGGTGGGGATGTGGCCTTGACGTACCACTGGGTGCGGAGCAACACGCAACCCGCGGATTGCGGCTGCTTCGATCTGAACGGCGGCGGGATCTCTGCCTCCTGGCACTTCGCAGAGAAGTGGGCGGCGGTCGCCGAGGTGAGTGGAGAGCATGCGGACAGTGGTCCCTCCACAGGAAATTCGCTGACGCTGGTCTCCTATCTTGCGGGCGTGCGCTACACGCTTCCGCAGGTATGGCGGCATGGAAGCCATCGTCCGCAGCCCTTCGCTCAGGTGCTCGCGGGTGCTGCCCATGCCGGCGGCGGAATCGCCGGTGCCGGCGATGGAACCATGGCCTTCGCCGCTCGCGTGGGAGGCGGTCTGGATGTGCCTCTGACCTCGCACTTCGCGATTCGCGCGCTTCAGGTCGACTATGACCTCACCGACTTCCAGAACTCCACCAACAACCACCAAAACAACCTCTTGCTGGGAGCTGGACTCGTCTATCGCTGGGGTGAGTAACTCGCTTGGCCAGTTCTCGATACTATCAGCGGCGTTGCTATGGACGATGTGCGGCACTGTGCCGTGGGCTGCGTAATGCGTTGTGGATCACCGAGTTCCTTGAGATTATCTTCCTGCCAGCAATAGATATGCGGCCGACATGAGCACCAGGAAGAGTGCGGCTCCTAACGTATAGCGGTCTTCGAGCTTCATTCTTGCCTCCTGAGGACTGGACGCGATCAGGAGATGTATCGGCGGCAGGAGTTGTGAAGATGAATACGCATGTGCGACCGCCGCGCGGGGCTTCAGGGGGTGGGGCGGGAGCCGAGGATCAGGATCTCGACGAGACGACGGGCGCTTTGAGCCCAGTCGGGGCCGAAGGCTACGTTGGAGACGCCGACGAGGGCGCGGAGGAGGTCGATGGGATCAAGGTCGGAGCGCACGTCTCCGCTCTGGATGGCTCGGTGAACGAGGGCCTCGATGGCTCCTTTGATCTGGGTGCTGGAAGACGCGAAGAGCCTGGAGGGATCTGCGATGAGGGTGTTGAGGGCGGGCGCGATGATCTGCTTGGTCGCGATGTAGTCGACGAAGAGAAGCATCCAGGCGCGCAGGGCTTCGACGGGGGACATCTCTGCGGCAAAGTTGCGCTCGGCGGCTGCGAGCTTTTCTACTTCGGTGCGATAGACGGCCTCGAGTAGCGCTTCGCGGGTGGGGAAGTGGCGGTAGAGGGTTCCGGGGCCGATGGCGGCTTGACGGGCGACGTCGTCGAGGCTGACGTTGGCACCGAATTGAGTGAAGGCCTTCTTGGCGATCTCGAGGATGCGTTCGCGATTGCGGAGGGCGTCGGCGCGCGGCTTGCGGGGGGGTGGGGCGGGTTGGAGAGTTTTTCTGGGCATACGAAGAATTTGCAACCGGAGTCACCCTCCGGATATCTATTGTATTACGGAGACATTCTCCGTTTTGCTCGTGATCGCAGAACAGGCGGCCGTTTCGGCACGCCGCGACTGGAATACCACGTCTTAAGGAGAACACAGGAAATGACAAATGTATTGACCAATGTATATGGGGCGACATCGACGACAGACGAGGTGCTTGAGGGAGTGGATTTACGCGGCAAGCGGGTGCTGGTGACGGGCGTATCGGCGGGACTTGGCGTGGAGACGGCGCGCGCTCTGGCTGCGCATGGGGCGCGCGTTGTGGGTGCTGTCCGTGATGTGGAGAAGGCGAAGGGGGGAACTGCGCAGGTGAGCGCGGATGCGGCGGCCAACGGCGGGAGTTTCGAGCTGGTCACGCTGGATCTTGCCAGCCTGGCGAGTGTGCGGGCCTGTGCAGTCGAACTGCTGGACAAGGGCAAGTTCTTTGACCTGGTGATCGCGAATGCGGGAGTGATGGCCACGCCGTTCGGACACACGGTGGATGGCTTCGAGACGCAGTTTGGGACCAACCACCTGGGACATTTTGTGCTGGTGAACCGGATGGCGCCGTTGCTGCGGCCGGGATCGAGGCTGATCAATCTTGCGTCGTCGGGACATCGGTTTTCGAATGTTGATTTGGATGATCCGAACTTTGAGCGGACGCCGTATGATCCGTTCGTGGCGTATGGGCGATCGAAGACAGCGAATATTCTGTTCGCGGTCGCGTTCGATGAGCGGCACAAGGCACGTGGCGTGCGGGCGGCGGCGGTGCATCCGGGAGGGATTCAGACGGAGCTTGGGCGGCACATGGAGATGGAGGCGCTGCTTGGAATGATCGATCGGATCAATCAGCAACTAGCGGCGGAAGGGAAGGGGCCGTTCCAGTGGAAGACCGTTCCGCAGGGAGCAGCGACTTCGGTATGGGCCGGCGTGGTGGGAGCAGCGGAGGAGATCGGCGGACGATACTGCGAGAACTGCCATGTTGGACGTGTGGTCGCGGATGATGTGACGATCAGCCCGATCAGCGAAGGCGTGCGCGGGTATGCGCTCGATCGAGCGAATGCAGAGGCGCTTTGGAAGAAGAGTGAAGAGCTGGTGGGAGAGAGCTTTGGCGCTCCCGCTGCCGGCGCGTAACTGTGTGCAGTACGAAGACGATTGGTGAAGAGGAAGCGAATCCGAATCGCGCATGGAGCGTTGGTGTGTGGCCGTCGATTTTGACGGTCACACCCGAGCGCGAGATAATCAACGCCCATGAAACGTTTTCTTGGGGTCACCTGTTTTTTCGTTGCAGCCGTCGTCTGTTTGCCGCGGCTGGTTGCGCAGAATCGTCCACCGGCTACACCGCTCATCGCGCATAATCCGTACTTCAGTGTCTGGTCCAATACCGACAAGCTGACCGACTCGCCAACGCGGCACTGGACGGGACATCCGCAGCCGCTGGAAGGGCTGGTTCGTATCGACGGCAAGTGTTTCCGGATCATGGGAGATCAGCCGGGCAACGTGCCAGCGCTCGAACAGACGTCGCTAAAGCTCACGCCGATGCACACGCGGTACACGTTTCAGGGGCAGGGTGTGGCGATTGAGCTGAGCTTCTTTACGCCGGCGTTTCTGAACGATCTCGACTTGCTGTCGCGGCCGGTGACGTACCTTACGTGGACTGCGCATGCATTGGATGGCGGGGCGCACGAGGTGAGCGTGCTGCTGGGCGCGGGCGCGGAGATGGCGACGAGCTATGCGGGGCAGCCGGTGGTGTTCTCGCGGCATCGGACGGCGACGACCGAGGTGCTGAGTGTGGGGACGCGCGATCAGGCGGTGCTGAATCGTTCGGGCGATGATCTGCGAATCGACTGGGGGTACTTCGATATCGCTGTTCCGAAGAGCGAGACCGCGGAGACCAGCATCTCGGATCGGCCGTGGGATTCGTTCGAGCAGGATGGCACGCTGCCGGCTGCGGATGCGATGGAGGGCGTGGTGACGTCGGATCGCGGAGCGCCGCGGCTCGCGGTGGTGTTGAACCTGGGCAGCGTTGGGTCTGCGCCGGTGTCGCGGCACCTGCTGGTGGCCTACACGCAGGAGTATGCGATCCAGTTGATGCATCAGAATCTGCGGCCGTATTGGGAGCGGAATAATGAACCTGTCGCGGCGATGCTGGATGAGGCGGAGCACGATTATGCCGGTCTGGAGCAGCGCGGAACGGCGTTTGACAGCGAGCTTACGGCGGATCTGACCCGTGTGGGCGGCGAGCACTATGCGTGGCTGTGCACGTTGAGCTATCGGCAGAGCATTGCGGCGCACATGCTGGTTGCGGATGCGGAAGGGAATCCGATGATCTTCGCCAAGGAGAACTTTTCCAACGGCGACATCGCCACGGTGGACGTGCTGTATCCTTCGTCTCCGCTGTTTCTGTTCTTCAATCCGAAGCTGCTGGAGGCACAGATTCTGCCGGTGCTGGAGTACGCGGCGATGAAGGATCGCTGGCATTTTCCGTTTGCTCCGCATGACCTGGGACAGTATCCGCTGGCGAATGGGCAGGAGTATGGCGGCGGTGAGAAGACGGAAGACGATCAGATGCCGATTGAAGAGAGCGGCAATCTGCTGATCCTGGTGGACGCGTTGGAGCGCATGGGCGGCGGCAGCGCGCTGGCGACGCGGTTCTGGCCGCAACTGACGCAATGGGCGGAGTATCTGAAGGCCAATGGCTTGGATCCGAAGAACCAGTTGACGACCGATGACTTTGCGGGTCATGTCGCGCACAACGCGAACCTTTCGATCAAGGCGATTGAGGGAATTGCTGCGTATGCGGACCTGGCGGAGCGGCTGCATCGGCCGGGTGGCGCGGAGAATGCCTCGGCTGCGCATGCGATGGCGCAGCAGTGGGTGACGATGGCGCAGGAGGGCGACCACTACAAGCTGGCCTTCAACAGCCCGAACACGTGGAGCGAGAAGTACAACCTGGCGTGGGACAAGCTGCTGGACTTCAAACTGTTTCCTGCGAAGGTTCACCAGGCGGAGATCGCTTTCTACCTGACGAAGCTGAATGCGTATGGATTGCCGCTGGATAGCCGCGCGGATTACACGAAGCTCGATTGGGAGCTGTGGACGGCGACGCTGGCGGATAAGCCGGAGGATTTTCAGCGGCTGCTGGACCCCATCTACCGCTGGACGAACGAGACGAGCAGCCGGGTTCCGTCTGACCGACTGGTATGACACGAAGACAGGCAAACAGGTGGGTTTTCAGGCGCGCAGCGTGGTGGGCGGCGTGTTCATCAAGGCGCTCAGCGACGAAGCACTGGCGGCCAAGTGGAGGGAGCGGAGCGCGGCCAAGTGAGCCGGATGCATCATTTCGCCGGGGGCGGGCCCGGCGAAATGATCAAAGGGATTGATCGGATGGCGTAAGATACCTCCACTGAAGCGCAGATGATTTTTTGTGTTGGGAGAGATGGATGGAGGCTCGGCAAATTCATGGCATCGCGGAGCGTCGGTAAGTGCGGAGAGGCGACGTGAAGAGAGAGATCATGAGAAGGAAGAGCAAGCATCCGACGCTCAGCGAAGTGGCCAAGAGAGCCGGCGTCGGCACGACGACGGTCTCGCGCGTGATCAATGGGGTCGAGCATGTTGAACCCGCAACGCTTGCCCGCGTCGAGCGAGCGATCCAGGAGCTTGGGTATCTGCCGAACCAAGCTGCGCGGGTGCTGAAGGGACATCAGCGCGCGCACGATCGGATTTGTGATCCCCAGCATCGCTGATTCGTTCTTCTGCGAATTGCGCAGAGGTGCTGCAGTCCATTGCGCGGAGCCATGAGTATCTGGTGATTGTGCTGACGACGCAGAATGATGTGACGACCGAGCGGGACGCGGTAAATATCCTGACGCAGCACCGCGTGGATGGGTTTGTGATTGCGCCGGCCGATTCGGAGAGCGAGAATCTGCGTCATCTTCTGGCCCGGCTTCCTGTACCGATTGTGGCGCTGGACCGTCCGGTGGCCGGCGCGGCGGTTCCGTCGGTGGTGGCGAATAACTTTGATGGCGCGCAGCATGCGACACGGCACCTGATCAAGCATGGATACAAGCGTATTGCATGCCTGACGGGCGAGCTGAATCTTTACACGATTCGGGAGCGGGTGCGCGGTTACTGCGATGCGATTGAATCGGCGGGGCTGGAGATTCTGCTCGACACGTCGATTCACGATTATGAGTCGGCAGAGCATGTGATCAAGAAGATGTTCCACAGCCGGAATCCACCGGACGCGATCTTTACGCTGAAGAACAGCACGACGATGGACACGTTTGAAGCGCTGCAACGGACTGGGCATCGCTATTCCGAAGAAGGTTGCGTTGCTGGGGTATGACGACTTCCAACTTGCGGGCACGGTGCGTCCAGCGATCACGGTGGTGCAACAGCCGATCTATGAGCTGGGGCATGTGGCGGCGCAGCTGCTGTTTGAGCGGGTGCTTGAACTCGTCTGGAGAGGGCGGGGCTGCGGTGGTTTTGCCGCCGCAGCAGGTTCAGCTCAAGACGCGGCTGATCCTGAGGGGATCGTGTGGCTGCTCGCCGGCGCGGCATGATCATCCGTGAGCGACGGTCGCGGTGGGAGTGAGCTGTCGCACCGAGAGGGCTGGGTGGAGGGCAGGCGCGGGCGGGAATGTTTGGAGAGAAATTGGGGCAAAAGAGTTTCCCGTAAAAATTTCTTGACAGTCGATAGTCGCAGGGATAAGAATTCGGTCGTTCGTGGAAACGCTACCATGAGCGATGGAAACGTTACCATTCCGATGATCCGTGCATGACGCGGGTTGCGGGTGGCTTCGTTGCTGGACTCAACGAGGGACTTCTGGGAGGCCTTAGGATGGGCTGGAACTTTAAATTTTGCGGTGCGAGGGTTCTTCGCACTCGCAATCATTTTCGGGGCACTGCAGGGCAATGCGCAGGAGTTTCGCGCAACGCTGACGGGCAGGTGATCAGACACGACGGGAGCGGTGATCAAGGGCGCCAAGGTCTCGGCGGTGAACAACGATACAAAGACGACGTATACCGCGACGACGACGGCGAAGGGCGATTACTACATCCCCTATGTGCTGCCGGGAACGTATACCGTGACGGTGACGGCTGGGGAACTTCAAGACGGCGGTACAGGAGAAGGTCCTGATGCTTGCCTCGCAGGTGTTCAATCAGAACTTTTCGCTGGAGGTGGGCGCAGTCAGCGATCATGTGGTGGTGAGTTCGGCTCCGCCGCAACTGGAGACCGAGGATGCTTCGGGGAACAACACGATCGGGTCGCGCGAGATGGAGAACGTTCCGCTGGACGGCGGGCAGATCTACTCGCTGATCGGGACGACGCCGGGGAGCCAACCGACGTATGCGGCCAACACGCAGATGAATGGGTACAACGCGCAGAACTCGTACACCATCGGCGGCGGTATTGTGGGCAACAACCAGTTCACGCTGAACGGATCGAACATCACGAGCCAGTTTACCTATGACAACCAAGGCGCCGGCGAGTGGACGTCTCTCCGAACCTGGACAGCATCCAGGAGTTGAACGTGATGACGACCACCTATGATGCGCGCTACGGCCGCACGGCTGGCGGCACGGTGAACTCGGTGAGCAAGAGCGGCACCAATCAGTATCATGCGACGGCGCGGTATGCCTTTGAAGGCACGACGATGAATGCGAATTCCTACCAGAACAACCTCAACGGGAGCCCGCGGAATGGTGAGGTGCAGAATCAGTTCTGGATTACGGCGGGTGGTCCGATCATCAAGAACCGGCTGTTCGTATTCTTCGGCTTTGAAGGATTCCACCAGTCGCTGGCATCCTCTCTGTTCGAAAATGTTGCCCCTGCGTTTTTGCGGCCGGGATATAACGGCAATCCGGGCGTAAATTTCGGCTCTGGCGCAGGTGATGGATCCGACTGACTTTCCCAACGGATTTCCGATCTATCGAGCCGGGATCGGGTGTTTGCCTCGCGGGCGGCCCGGTGGTTCCTGCAACAGCAACGAGATCGCGCAAACGGAGTTTCCGAATGACACGATTCCGGCATCGATGATCAACCCGACGGCGTCGGCCATCCTGAAGTTTCTTCCGCTGCCGAATGTTGCGAACGCCCAGAATTTGGTGAGCGGCAACAACTACTTCGCGCAGAATCCGGGGCTACTGCATTACAACCAGCCGCAGATTCGGGTGGATTACAACCTTAGCGACCGGACGAAGCTGTACAGCTATTTCATCTACTCCAACGGCGCCGCTTCCAGAACAATAACGGCCTCCCAGGGCTGGCGGAGAATGGCAGCATCAACGCGGTGCATCAGACCTGGGTGGCGACGCAGGATGTGACGCATGTATTTTCACCGACGCTGACCGGCGACTTCAAAGTCTCGTTCGACCGTTTCTACGAGACTTCCCCGGATGGCGATCTTTACCAGCCGACAAATCCTTCGACGATCGGTTTGGCGATGCCGCTGCCCGGCACGACCAGCACAGAGTATCTTCCGCAGTTCTCGATCGTGGACGGACTGGAGCAGGGGATTTTTAGGGCCATAATGGCGACACAACCATCTTCGGCAATAGCACGAACCCGAGCATCACGAATAACTACACGCTGAACGTGGACTTCACGAAGACTCATGGTGCGCATACGCTTGAGTTCGGCGGGGAGATCGATGAGTTCCAATTCGGAGGCTATCCCGACGGTGGTGGCAACCCGAATGGCCACTTCAACTACAACTCCGCGTTCACGCAATACGACCCGCAAAACGCAAACTGCTACAGCCCCAACGGGGTGCCGAATTCACAATTGCGACACCGTGCCGAACAACCAGAATGGATCCGCGCTGGCCACTTTCTACCTGGGCTATCCCGCAGGGCGGCGGCGTGGACTGGATTGGATCGATCATGGAAGGGTACCCGGTGTATGCGGCGCTACTTCCAGGACAACTGGCGCGTAACGCGGCGCATGACGCTCAACCTGGGCATTCGCTATGACGTGCAGCGAGGGCTGCGGGAGCGGCACAACAACCTGAACCGCGGCCTCTGCCTGACGTGCGTCAATCCAATCGGCAACGAGGCGTCGTACCAGGCCAACGTGGCGAACACAGCGAATAACGCTGCGTGGGCCGCAGCCGGTATTGACACGGCTTCGCTGTCGACGGTCATGGGCGGCATTCAGTTCCCGGGCGTGGATGGGCAGTCGCGCGATGCCTATGACACGGATTATTCCGACGTCGGTCCACGCTTTGGCTTTGCCTATCAGATCGATTCCAAGACCGTGATCCGCGGTGGTTATGGGATCATGTACTCCTATGGCCTGGAGGG
Organism: uncultured Acidobacteriaceae bacterium; assembly: GCA_963762375.1. Lineage (GTDB taxonomy): Bacteria > Acidobacteriota > Terriglobia > Terriglobales > Acidobacteriaceae > Granulicella. The sequence goes on along the minus strand of CAVXKP010000018.1, from coordinate 38,436 downwards.
CGGCTCGAGCGTAGGGGAGACCCAGAGCACGAACTACACGGCATCGCTCAACGGCGGCAACACGCCAACCACCAACTTCAAAGCGGAAATCCATTTGCCAGTGGCTTGCTGGCACCGACGGGCAACAGCCTGGGCCTGAGACCGATCTGGGCAACGGCGGCGTGCAGGTGGACTTCCCGCAACGCAAGATTCCCATCGAGCAGATTATGTCCCTGGGCTTCCAGCGCGAGCTGGCGCCTGGCCTGGTTCTCGATGTCCGGTATGCGGGGAACTTCACGAAGCGTCTGCGCACGTTCCTGTGGACGAACGGAACGGCCAGCCTGGCGCAGGAGCAGGAGGCGATCGCCAATCCGAACTACTTCAACCAGCAGGTGCCGAATCCGTTCTATGGCGTTCCGGGCATCTCCGGGCCGGGACAGTGCGGCACGTCGAGACGATTCCCGCGATCGACCTGCGCACAATCCTGCCGCAGTATTGCAGCCCGGGCGGAACAGGCCTGGTGGGAGAGTACAACGCCCCGATCGGAGGCAACTTCTACAACGGCCTGGAAGTGAAGCTGAATAAGCGCGTAAGCGGAGGAGCGGCGCGCGGCCTGAGCTTCCAGATCGCCTACACCTATTCCAAGACGATCAATGAAGACGGGTATCTGAACGGCTGGCCATACCAGGACCTGGTCCGCATCCATCAGCTTGCCGACTAACGACCGCACGCACGTGCTGGCAGTGACGTCGGTCTATAATCTGCCGTTCGGACGAGGGGGACTGGTGTGGACGCATCCCTCGAAGCCGGTGGATGCGCTGATCGGCGGCTGGATGCTTGGCGGCGTGTTCTATCGCGGAGAGTGGAACGCCGGTGGGGCTGAATACGGGCTGGTACTACACCTGCAACCACAGCTATCGGCCAACAGGAGGATCGACGCTGGGACACTGGTTCTCGACGGCAAGCGATCCAAGTGCATGCTGGCAGGGCATTCCACCGTATGGCCTGATGAACCTGACGGGTAGAACGGAGCAGGTGCGCAATCCTACGATTCCCGACCTGGATCTTTCGCTGGAGAAGACGATGGGATATGGGATCACTTGAACTTCACGCTGCGGCTGGATGCGTTCAATGCAACCAACTCGGTGCTGTTCGGCGGCCCGGATACGAACCCTGGAGATGGAGCTGCGTCGTACAACGTGAGCTCTGGCTGGAGCGGTTTCGGAACAGTGGGCCCCGACCAGCAGAACACGCCGAGGGTGTTGCAGATCCAAGGCAAGGTTACGTTTCTAACCGCTGTGTCTTGGCCAGGCCACGCGCGCACCCACGGTGTCGCGTGGTCTGGCTTTAATTCGATAGTGTACGTAGACGATGAACTTGGAGATCGAATGCTACTCTTGCGCACGCGTTTCGTTTCGGGGCTGCTGGCTTCCGTAAGTTTGATCACGCTGTCTGCGGCACAGACGCCGCAGAAGCCAGACCTCAGCAAAGAACCGACGCTGTACGTCGTGGGCTATGCGCATCTGGATACGGAATGGCGATGGGAGTATCCGCAGGTCATCGACGAATACCTGCGCAAGAACGATGGAGGACAACTTCAAGCTGTTCGATAAGTATCCGCACTACATCTTCAACTTCAGCGGAGCGAATCGCTATCGGCTGATGAAGGAGTACTACCCGGCGGATTTTGCGAAGGTGCAGCAGGAGGTTGCGGCGGGGCGGTGGTTCCGGCGGGATCGTCGATGGAAGAGGGCGACGTGAATGCGCCGAGCGCGGAGGCGATCATCCGGCAGATTCTGTATGGCAACGAGTGGTTTCAGAAAGAGTTCGGCAAGAGCAGCGAGGAGTATATGCTGCCGGACTGCTTTGGATTTCCGGCGTCGCTGCCAACGATCCTGGCGCATGCGGGGGTGAAAGGATTCTCGACGCAGAAGCTGACGTGGGGTTCGTCGGCTGACGCGGGCGGGCCGGATTCGCTGGAGAAGACTCCAGAGGGGACGCCGTTCAATGTGGGCGTGTGGGTTGGGCCGGATGGAGAGAGCGTTGCTGGCGGGACTGAATCCCGGGGCGTATAGCGGCGGGATCTCGACCGATCTCAGCACACCGCTGCCGGCGCTGCCGCCGAATCCTGCGCTGGAGGATGTGCGCAAGAAGCTGGCCGAGGTGCAGCAGAGGATGCAGGCTGACGGAGACGAGTCACTCGCCGGATCCGAAGGATGCTACAGGAGTTCTTTGCGCTGCGCACGGAGTTGGCCGGGATTGAGACGGGAGCAGCAGGAGAATGCGGAGCGGCGGTTTCAGGGCGACTGGGCTGCGCGGGTGCTGAACAACGGCAAGGTTACCGGGGTGTTTACGGACTACCACTACTTCGGCACGGGCGACATTGGTGGAGCGCCGAATGAAGAGTCGGTGAAGCGGCTGGAGGCGATCGTGACCAAGGGCATGGTGGATCTGCCGCCGCAGGATGGAGCTTCTACATCGCGGGGCCAGGACCATGCAGCGATAGCCGGAGGTGCAGGTGGGCGAGGGGCCGGTGCATGTGATCTCGGCGACTGCTGACCAGATGTTCAAGGACATCACGCCGGCGGAGGAGGCGGAGCTGCCTCGGTATACCGGGGAGATGGAGTTGACGAATCATTCGGCGGGCTCGCTGACGTCGCAGGCGTATCAGAAGCGTTGGATCCGGAAGGAAGAAGTTGCTGGCGGATGCGGCGGAGAAGTCGTCGGTGGCGGCGGCTTGGCTGGGGGGACGGAGCTATCCGATGCCTCGGCTGAATGATGCATGGACGCTGGCGATGGGAGCGCACTTCCACGATCTGGCTGCGGGCACGGCGACGCCGAGAGCCTATGAGTTTGCGCTGGAACGATGATGTGATCGCGATGAACCAGTTCGCCGATGTGCTCAAGAGCGGAACCGAAGCGGTGTCCGCGGCATTGGATACCGAGGGCGAGGGCGTGCCGGTGGTCGTCTTCAACCCGCTGAATATCGCGAGAGAAGATGTTGTAGAGGCTGCGGTCGATTTCCCCGGCGGTATTGCCGAAGGCGGTGCACGTGGTTGCTCCGGATGGAAGCTCGGTAGCGGCGCAGATCTCCGATGGCAAGGTGCTGTTTGAAGCGAAGGTGCCTTCGGTGGGTTATGCCGTGTACCACGTGGTGCCGGGAGCTGCTGAGGCGAGCTCGTCGGAGCTGCAGCGTGAGCGACAATGAGCTGGAGAATGCGTACTACCGGGTCACGCTGAATGCAGATGGCGATGTGGCGAGCATCTTCGACAAGCAGGCGAACCGTGAGCTGCTGGCGGCGCCGGCGCGGCTGGCGCTCTCGTATGACAACCCATACGCAATGGCCGGCGTGGAACATGGATTGGGATGCAGGAGCAGGCCAAGCCAAGGGAGTATGTGTCAGGGCCGGCGAAGATTCGCGTGGTGGAAGACGGGCCGGTGCGGGTCGCGATTGAGGTGACCCGCGAGACGGATGGGTCGAGGTTTGTGCAGACGATTCAGCTGGCGGCCGGCGATGCAGGGAAGCGGGTTGAGTTTGGAAACGTCATCGACTGGAATACGCGCGAGAGAAATCTGAAGGCAACGTTCCCGCTCACGGCTTCGAACGAGATGGCAACGTACAACTGGGACATTGGCACGATTCAGCGGCCCACAGCGCAGCCGAAGAAGTTTGAGGTGCCGTCGCATCAGTGGATCGATTTGACGGATATGAGCGGGAAGTTCGGAGCGACGATTCTGACCGATTGCAAGAACGGTTCGGACAAGCCAAACGACCACACGATTCGTCTGACCTTGATCCGCACGCCGGGAACGGCGGGAGGTTATGCCGACCAGGGCACACAGGACATTGGGCACCATGAGTTCACGTATGGGATCGCCGGACACGTCGACGGCTGGCGCAAGGCGGAGACGGACTGGCAGGCCGAGCGGTTGAACGATCCGCTGATTGCGCTTCGAGACGCCCAAGCATGCAGGCGAGCTGGGCAAGACGTTTTCGCTGGTGAAGGTGAGCAATCCTCGCATACGGATCATGGCGCTGAAGAAGGCGGAGGCGAGCGACGAGTATGTGGTGCGGCTGGTGGAGATGGATGGCAAACCGGACAGACGGATGTGCGCGTCTCCTTTGCTGCGCCGATCACCAGCGCACGCGAGGTGAACGGGCAGGAACAACCGCTGGGCGATGCGAAGGTTGAGGACGGAGCGCTGGTGACTTCGTTCGGGGCGTATCAGCCGCGGGCATTTGCGATCAAGCTGGCGGCTCCGACGCACGACGGTTGCGGAGGTGCAGTCGGCGCCGGTGATGCTGCACTATGATCTGGCGACGGCGAGCAACGATGGCGATGCGACGAAGGTTGGCTTTGACGGCAAGGGCGATGCGCTGCCGGCGGAGATGCTGCCGGAGCAGATTGCGTTCAACGGTGTTGTCTTCCATCTGGCGCCGGCGAAGACGTGGATCGCTGAATGCGGTGGTTGCGAAGGGGCAGAAGATCGAGCTGCCGACGGGCCACTACAACCGGGTGTATGTGCTGGCGGCAGCGGCGAATGGAGATCAGAAGGCGGAGTTTGAGGCAGGCGGCAAGAAGGCTGAGCTGAATGTCGAGGACTGGGGCGGGTTTATTGGCCAGTGGGACGATCGCGCAGTGGAGCTCGAGCGGGCGCGAATGATAACTATGGCGAGATGGTCGGCTTGAAGCCGGGCTTCATCAAGCGGGCTGATCTGGCGTGGTATGCACGCATCACCACGATGCAGCGGGCAAGAATGTTGCGTACAGCTACTCGTATCTGTTTGGGTATGGGATCGATCTGCCGGCGGGTGCTGAAGACGCTGACGCTGCCGAGGAATGCGAATATTCGTATTCTGGCTGTCTCGGTTGCGGAGGAGAATCCGGAGACGGAGCCGGTCCAGCCGCTGTATGACGTGCTTCCATCGCCGCATGCGGGAGCGCCGGACTTTTCGCTCTCGGCACCCTACGACGGCTTCGGTATCTCAAGGGATGACGAGCACGAGTCGCGTCCTGGTGTTGCCGAGAGGCAGCTTCGATGGCAAGGTCAAGCTGAGCGGTTTCGGGGCTTCCGGAGGGGGTGAGCGCGAGCTTCGATCCTGCCGTGACGACGGGGACGCAGCACGTTGACACTGACGGCGGCGAAGTCGGCGGCAGCGAGCACCGCGACGATCACGGTTAGCGGCGAGGCGGGCGGCGTTTCGCACAGCGCGACGGAGGCGTTGTCGGTAACTCCGGTGCTGACGGGAACGGTGCCGGTGAATCTGTCGTCGGACTACAACGTGTCGGGCATCTACAGGAAGGGCTCTACGTTCGATTCCTCGGCGAGTCTGGATGCTGGCGGTTATGCGTTCTCCGAAGAGACACTGGGAGCGAGAGCAGGTGGGCGACGAGGTGGTGTTCAAGCTCGGACCGCCGAATGTGGCCGATGCCGTCACGAGCAAGACGGTTGAGCTGCCAAGCAGACAAGTTCGCGAGCATCAGGATTCTTGCGACAGCGAGCGGAGGAGGCCCAGGCCCGCCAGATCTTTACCGTCAACTACACGGATGGAACGTCGGCGTCCTTCACACAGACGCTCAGTGACTGGTCGGGAGGGGGAGATGTCCGCGGCGAGATCGGTAGCTGTGCGGGTCCCGTATCGTCTGGCGGGGGATGGATCGCAGGATGCCAATCCGTTCCATCTGTATGCCTACTCCTTTCGCTCGATCCAGACCAAGCAGGTTCGCAGTGTGACGTTACCGGAGAACCGGAACGTGGCGGTCTTCGCCATCACGCTGGTGCCTCCGGGCAAATAGATCGGATGCAGGAAGGACACGGAAGTTCGGCAGCCCCTGGAGCCGTCCCTAGAAGAGCAGGGACGTGCTCGAGGGCGGTTCGCACCTCTATGACTACGTGAAGGATTGTTGCGAGATTTTGATACACCAGGGGGATATGCATGATTGCTGCTCGGAGTTCCATTCGATGCGTAGGTCTTCTCTTCGTCTGCGGAGGCTTCCTGCTTCCATCGACGCGAGCGCAAAAGGCTGCGGCTCACGGCGAACGGCCGGTTGATTATGCCAATGGGCTGGTGGGCACGGCGCCGCTGGATCAGCAGAAGCTGATCGGCAATGCTCCGCCGCCGGGGGAGCAGCTTTACTCGGGGTTTACGTCGCCGGCGGCGATGCTGCCGCATAGTTCGACGGAGTTGGGGCCGATCAATGCCAATCTGGATGTGAACTATCCGGCGGGCGTGCGGGCGACCTACTTCTATCCGAATCGGATGATGTATGGATTTCACGAGTGGCGCGGATGGGAGCCCGACGGTGATGCCGATGGTCGGCAACTGGACGGTGCCTCCGGAGCGCAGTGCTTCGGTGTATGACAAGGCGCGCGAGAAGGCTTCGCCGGGATATTACAGCGTGTATCTGGACGACTATCAGACGCTCGCCGAGATGACCGCGACGACATGGGCGGGGATGTTCCGGTTCACGTTTCCGCAGACGGAGAAGGCGCACATCCTGATGGACCTGGGCCGAGGCGGCGGAGACATCGAAGTGGTGGATGATCGCACGGTGCGTGGAGTATCGCGAGATGGGCGCACGTATTTCGTGGCGGAGTTTTCGCGGCCGTTTGTGAGCTTTGGAACGTTCAAGCAGCATCCGGCGGAGCATCCGGAGTATTCGCTGCTGGGATGGATGATGAGGTCGATCCCGGAGGCGCGGACGATCTCAGGGCGATTTCGCAGGAGCGTATCTGCGGTTTGCGACGACGCAGGGCGAACAGGTGCTGGTGAAGGTCGCATCCGGAGTGAGCTATGCCGAGGCCGAAGAGACGGCTGAAGACGGAGGAGCCGGGATGGAACTTCGATGCGATTCAGCAGCAGGCGGAGCAGGCGTGGGCGAAGAAGCTGGATCAGATCGAGGTGCAGGGCGGAACGCGAAAAGCAGAAGATGCTGTTCTATTCGTGCCTCTATCACTCCTTCTACAGCCCGCAGCTGCTGGCGCGGAAGGGCGAGCAGTTTACCGATCGCCGAGGGAGTGGTTCAGCAGGCGGCATACGATCGCTACGGTCCCGTTCCGCTGTGGGATACGGGACGAAACCAGATTGTGTTGCTGACGCTGCTCGAGCCGGAGGTGAAGGTGAATATCCTGCAGTCGGAGTTGGATGCGGCGCGCGAATCCGGGATACATGGAGACGTCGTTCCATGGCGACAATGCGGCGCTGATGTACCTGGGGGATTGGGAGCGCGGTCTGAAGTTCGATTGGGCCAGCGTCTATCGAGTATCTGCGCAAGAATGCGATGGATCCCAATGGGCCGAGGGGCCATCTCGCGGACTATATGCAGAAGGGTTGGATTCCGGATGTGATTCCACCGGGCAATCCCAGCCCGCCGTATGCCGGCGGGAATGCCGGCGTTGCGACGACGCTGGAATATAGCTGGGACGACCACGCGCTGGCGCTGTATGCGAAGAAGCTTGGCAAGGACGACGACTACGAGCTGTTCCTGAAGCGCGCGCACAACTATCAGAAACGTCTTTGATCCGAGCGTGGACTTCATGCGCGGGAAGACGGCGGATGGGCAATGGATCTCCCCGTTCGATCCGCGCGAGCCGTACTACAACTTCATGATGAAGGAAGGCGTCGGGCTGGTCGACGCTGTGGCTGGTGCCGCATGATGTGCAGGGATTGATCGATCTGCTGGGCGGGCGGGAGAAGTTCGACGCCAAGCTGGATGAGTTCTTCAGCACGCCGTATACCGCAAAGGGTATCTGCCGCGATTGCACGGGAGTGATCGGGCAATATGTGCAGGGCAATCAACCCGATCAACAGGCTGCGTACTTCTATGACTGGGGCGGCCAGCCGTGGAAGACCCAGGAGCTGACGCGGAAGATTCTTGCAGAGATGTACGGGAGCGACAAGTATGGGCTGGCGTTCCCGGGCATGGACGATCAGGGTTCGACTTCGTCGTGGTATGTGATGAGCGCGTTGGGATTCTATCCCGTGGATCCGTCGAGCCCGGACTACATTCTGGGCAGCCCGATCTTCGACAAGGCGACCATCCATCTGGGCAATGGGCATGACTTCACGATCGTGGCGCGCAACAACTCGGCGAAGAATATGTATATCCAGTCGGCGACGCTGAATGGCAAGCCATGGAACAAGCCGTGGTTCAGCCACTCCGATATAGCCGATGGAGGGACGCTGTTGCTGACGATGGGGCCGGTACCGAACAAGGAGTGGGGAAGTGCGGTGGATGCGGCTCCTCCCTCGATGACTCCGACGATGATCAAAGCGAACCTCTGACCAGTATTGCCCGTTGTTCACCGTAGTCGGTGGAGCGGGTCGACCGAAGGGACGTTGCTTCATCCTGAGAGCAACGTCGAAGGAGTTCCACGGGAAGGGCTATGGCAGAGACATATTCCATCGGCGTTGATCTGGGGGGAACGAATCTCCGCATCGCCTCGTACGCGGAAGGCGGCTGGGTTGATGGAGACGATCTCTCTTCCTACACGGCTGGCGGAGGGGCGCGAGCGTGTGGTGCGCGACCTCTGCGAGGCGGTCGTCAGTCTGAAGCAGAAGAGCTACGCGGCCGGCGCTGGCCGGGGTTGGCATTGGAGCGCCGGGGCCGCTGGAGCTGCCCGAAGGGATTCTTCGGAACCCACCGAATCTGCAGGGCTGGGACGGCTTCGAGCTGCGCAAGGAGGTGGAGACCTGCCTGGGGCATGCGGTCGAGATTGTGAAGGACGGCAACGCAGCGGCGCTGGCGGAGGCTCGACTGGGTGCTGGCCGGGAGCAGAAGGTGGACTCGTTGAGCATCCTGACGTTGGGGACGGGCGTGGGCAACGGGCTGGTCTTGAACGGCCGAATCTGGCATGGCTCGACGGGCATGGCAGGAGAGGCCGGGCACTGCATCGTGAAGGATGAGGACGGGGCGCCGTGCGGTTGCGGGGGATTCGGCTGCCTGGAGCAGTATGCTTCGGCGACGGCGATTCAGCGGATGGCACGAGAGCGGATGGGGGCGGAGGCGCCGGCCAGCGCGAGTGCGCTCTTTGCGATGGCACAGGATGGAGAGCCACGAGCCCGCTCGGTCTTCGAGACCGTCGGGCATCGCTGGCCATCGCGTTACCGGGTTGGTGAACACGCTGAATCTGCCGCTGTATCTTCTGGGCGGCGGAGTGTGCGAGGCGTGGGAGATGTTTGCTCCGACGATGTTTCGCGAGCTGCACGTGCGGAGTTACGTGTACCGGCTTACGGAAGCGCGCGAGCAGAGGCCGGAGACCCTGGAGCGGCATAAGACGTATATTCTGCGGGCGCAGCTTGGCTCCGGAGCCGGTTTGCTGGGGGCTTGCCTGCTGCCGTATGAGCCGGAGGCTGCGGGCGCTGCGGGGCTTCCAGACGAGCTGGATCGTATTGAAAATACGGTGTAGATCGGGGCGGTCTTGATCCTGGCAGGTCCATCGTCCGACGGCCGGTTGGCGGGGCGGTAGAATTTTCATCTTCCCAAAATGGCATTGGGCTCATCGTAAGGATGGATTGTGGCTTCCGCAATTCATCCAAAGTGACGTAGAATCGGCTGGGCCGAGTTGGCAGCTACTGGATCTCCCCCAGGTGTGCTGCCGGACCGCAGCGGAATCGGGCTCTGCAACCGATCTCTGTAAATGGTTGCCTGACGTCGTGACTGTTCGTCACGAATGGCTTCTTATCTCCTGTCTTAGGATCGCGTCATGAGTCACATCTTGTTCAGGGCCATCGTCGGCATGGTCGTCGTATTTCCGCTCGTGGTCCTGATTGCCTTTCTGATGGCTGTCCTGAACTGTGTGTATTGGGATATTCGTCGGAAGCATCACTACCGGACCGGATCGCACTGAGAGTTTCGCGAGCCGCAGACGCTCCAGCGCTTGCGCGGGAAGAGCGTGTGCGGAGTTCCGCATGGTTTGCGATGAGCCGATGGGATCGATGAACTTCAGGCTGCGGGCGTGACGGGTGGGGGTGAAGCCTGTCGTGATTCCGCAGGAAGTTGGCGAAGAAGAACTGTACTATGGACCTCGTAGTGTTTCTCAGTGGCAAGCGTTCCGCATAGGAATTGCCAGGTCACGGCAGACCGCACTTCGGGAGGCGTTTCTTTGCTCGTTTCGCTTTTTATTACCTGCTACAACGACACCTTATTTCCCGAGACAGGCAAGTCCGTGGTGCGCGTGCTGGAGCGGCTGGGGCACTCGGTTGAATTTCGTCCGGAGCAGACCTGCTGCGGCCAGATGCATTGGAACACGGGCTATTTGAAGGAAGCGATTCCGATTCTTCGCCACTTTGTGAAGGTGTACCGGGATGCTGAGACGGTGGTCGTTCCGTCCAGCTCCTGCGTGTCCATGATGCGGGATCATTACTTGAAAGCGGCGGAGGGTGTGGGAGATGGCCGGTTGATCGCGGACGTGCAGGCGCTGCTGCCGAGGATCTACGAGTTCACGGAGTTCCTGGTAAAGAAGCTGGGCGTGGAAGATGTGGGCGCCAGCTATCCGCACAAGGTCACGCTGCACAGGAGTTGCCACTCGGAGCGGAGCTTGCACCTGGGAGATATTCCGATCCGCTTGCTGAAGCAGGTGCGTGGACTGCAGTTGAAGAACCTGGAGAATCCGCAGGAGTGCTGCGGGTTCGGCGGGACGTTCTCGATTAAGAATGCGGATGTGTCGTCGGCGATGCTGGCGGATAAGGTGCGGTCGGTGCTGAATACGGAGGCCGAGGTGTGCACGGCGGTCGATAACTCGTGCCTGATGCATCTCTATGGATCGTTGCACCGGCAGAGAACGTTTGTGCGCACGGCGCATATTGCCGAGATCCTTGCGTCGACGGCGGGAGACAGGGCATGACGACGAAGACGGAGTCGCACTGGTTGGAGCGTGATTTTCCGGAGGCGGCGAGGGAGTTGCTGCAGGACTCGCAGACACGCAGCAACGTTCGGCATGCTACGAATGTGATCCAGGCGAAGCGGAATGCTGTGGTCGGGGAGCTTGGTGACTGGGAGCAGTTGCGGGATGCGGGTGCGGCGGTGCGGGCGCATTCGCTGGCGCATCTGGATGCCTACCTGGAGCAGTTTGAGCGGGAGTGTACCAAGGCCGGCGGACAGGTTCATTGGGCACGCGATACGGCCGAAGCGAATCAGATCATCCTGGGTCTGGTGCAGCGGCATGGTGCGGAGGAAGTGCTCAAGATCAAGACAATGACCTCGGAAGAGATTGGCTTGAATCGGCATCTCGAGGCGAATGGTGTCCGGCCGCATGAGACGGATCTGGCGGAGCTGATTATCCAGTTGGGGAAGGATCGGCCGTCGCACTTTGTGGTGCCGGCGCTGCACAAGAATCGGATGCAGGTGCGGGAGATCTTTCAGCGGGAGATGAATCTGCCGGAGCTGGGCGAGCGGCCAGAGGATCTGGCGTCGGCGGCGCGCGAGTTATCTTGAGAGAGAAGTATCTGCGGATCAAGGTGGCGATCTCGGGGGCGAACTTTCTGATCGCAGAGAATGGGGCGGTGTGCATCGTGGAATCGGAGGGCAACGGACGGATGTGCCTGACGCTGCCGGAGGTGCTGATCTCGGTGGTGGGGATTGAAAAGGTGCTGCCGCGGTACCAGGACCTGGAGATTTTTCTGCAGACGCTGCCGAGGTCGGCGACGGGGGAACGGATGAATCCGTACAACTCGATCTGGACGGGGGTGCGGGAGGGCGATGGGCCGAAGGAGTTTCACGTGGTGCTGCTGGACAATCGGCGGAGCCCGATTCTTGGCGATGCGGAGTCGCGGCAGACGCTGCAGTGCATTCGTTGCGCGGCGTGTTTGAATGTGTGCCCGGTCTATCACCAGACGGGTGGGCATGCGTATGAGTCGGTGTACGCGGGGCCGATCGGGGCGATTTTGACGCCGCAGCTTCACTCGATGAACGAGGGGCGGTCGCTTCCGTATGCGTCTTCGTTGTGTGGAGCGTGTTATGAGGTTTGCCCGGTGAAGATCAATATTCCTGAGGTGCTGATTCATCTGCGGGGGAAGATCGTTGAGCAAGACCAGGAGACGCTGAGCGGGCGGCTGGGGATGTGGAACATGGGGATGGGGGCGGCTGCGTTTCTGTTTGCACGTGCGAGCCGGCTGTCGCTGGCGCAGAAGCTGGGCAGGATTGGACAGAAGCTCTTCGAGTCGAAGGATGGGACGATCGAACATCTGCCGGGAATGCTGTCGGGGTGGACGCAGACACGGGATATGATGCCGCTGCCTGACCAGAGTTTCCGGGAGTGGTGGGCGAAGCGTGGGACCACCGCGGAGGAAGACTCGCATGGCAAATAATGTCGACGCACGTGCGGCGATTTTGGGAGGTATCCGATCGGCGCTGGGAAGCTCGAGTGATGCTGCGCGCATTGCGGCGGAGTATGCGGCGATTCCGCGAATGTATAAGCGCGCAGGGACGCTGGGGCGCGAGGAGCTGCTGGAGCTGTTCGTGCATCGGCTGAGGGAATATGACGCGGGGGTTACGCGCGTCGCGAACGGTGGGGTCGGCGAAGAGATTGTGAGGGTTCTGAGCGCGCGGGGGTGCAGGCGGGTGGTGATTCCGGAGGGTGTGCCGGCGGACTGGCTGCCGGAGGGATTCCGGTTTGAATCGGCTGCGGGCTGGGATCACTATCAGCTGGATGGCGTGGATGGGGTCCTGACGGGATGCACGGTGGCCATCGCGGAGACGGGGTCGATTGTGCTGCAGAACGCTCCGGCGCAGGGGCCGAGGGTTCTGTCGCTGGTGCCGGACTACCACCTGTGCGTGGTGTTTGCGGAGCAGGTGGTGGAGACCGTGCCGGAAGCATTTGCGCAGTTGGAGGGCACATCCTCTTTGCCGACGACGTTCTTCTCCGGTCCTTCGGCGACGGCGGACATTGAGATGACGCGGATCAAAGGGGTGCACGGACCGCGTTTTCTGGATGTGGTGCTGGTGGGGTAAGAAAAATCGCGATTGGGGCGATTAAGGGGTGGTATCTTCTCGGGGCCGCGCGGTAGAGTAGTAGCTCTCACCACCGATTCTTTGCGAGGATTCTTCCCTTATGGCTTCGTTACGGTTCCATTTGAGTCGTGTATTTCTGGTTGCCTGCCTTGTGGTTCCAGGCGGCATGGGCGTGTGTGGCGCGGCGTGGGGTGCGGAGCCGGTGCTGTTGCGCAATCCTTCGCTGAGCAAGGACAAGATTGCGTTTCTGTACGCGGCAGATATCTGGACGGTCTCGCGCGCGGGTGGTGACGCGGAGCGTTTGACGTCGGGTGGCGCGGTGACGGAGGGGCCGTATTTTTCTCCGGACGGAAGGCAGATTGCGTACTCCACCAACGAACATGGAGTGACCGACGTCTATGTGGTGAGCGCCGAGGGTGGCGTGCCGAAGCGGATCACCTGGGACCCGGAGGGGAACCACGCGGTGGGCTGGACGCCGGACGGCAAGGACGTGTTGTTCGCGTCGGGGCATGCGAGCTATTCGGATTACTTGAGGCTGTTCGAAGCGCATGCGGATGGAACGGGGACACCGACGGTGTTGCCGGTGCCGTCGGCGGAGGAGGGGAGCTTTTCCGGCGATGGAGAGACGCTGGCCTATGAGCCGATCGTGCAGTGGGAGGATGCGTGGAAGCATTATCGCGGCGGGCAGACGAAGAAGGTCTGGCTGGTGAATATGAAGACGCTGGACCTGGTAAAGGTGCCACGGGAGAACTCCAACGACTTCAGCCCGGTGTGGGAGGGGAAGACGGTTTATTTCCTATCCGACAGGAACGGAGCTGTGTCGTTATTCAGCTACGACACCGAGAGCAAGACGGTAGCGCAGGTGTTGGAGAATCATGGCTACGATTTGAAGACGGTGGCTGCAGGGCCGGGTGCGCTGGTGTATGAGCAGTTCGGGTCGCTGCACCTGTATGACCTGGCGACGAAACAGGAGCACACGGTGGAGGTAACGATCCACGGGGAGCTGCCGGAGCTGACGCCGCACATCGCGAATATTCCGGCGAACGAGATGCAGAATATCGCGGTGTCGCCGACGGGTATGCGGGTGGTGGCGGAGGCGCATGGAGAGATCTTTACGCTGCCGGTGGAGAAGGGCGATACGCGCAACCTGACGAAGACGCCGGGGTCGGCGGAGCGGGATCCGGCGTGGTCTCCAGATGGGAAGTCGATTGCGTATTTCAGCGATGCATCGGGAGAGTATCAGCTATTTATACGCGATCAGGATGGGCTGCATGCGCCGAAGGTGATTGACCTGGGACCGAAGCCGTCGTTCTTCTACGGGCCGCGCTGGTCCCCGGATTCCAAGTACATTGCTTATTCCGATAAGCATCTGCATCTTTGGTACGTGGAGGTGGCGACGGGCAAGCCGGTGCTGGTGGCGACAGGTTTGCGGGGAAGCTTTGGGTCATCGACGGAGCTGAGCTGGTCGCCGGACTCGCGGTGGATTGCGTATACGCGCGATCTGGAGAATCAGCTGCATGCTGTGTTTTTCTACTCGCTGGCGACGCATACCTCCACGCAGATTACGGATGGGATGAGCAACGCGGCGCATCCGGTGTTCGATGCGAGCGGGAAGTTTTTGTACTTTACGGCGTCGACGAATAATGGGCCTTCGGATGCGGGGATTGATCTGTCGTCGCTCGATCGAGCTACGAGCAGTGGGGCGTATGTGATCGTGCTGGCAAAGGATGGAATCTCACCCGTGCCTCCAGAGAGCGACGAAGAGAAGTCTGCGGACGCAGCAGACAAGAAGGCCGATGACACCAAGCCGGCGAAGGATACAGACGCCGACAAGAGCCAGGACAAGGAGACCGCGAAGGGCGATGAGAAGAAGGACGCGGCAAAGAAGGAGGAGGTAAAGCCGACAGTCATCGATCTGCCGGGGATCGGGAATCGGATTCTGGCGCTGCCGATTCCGTCGCGGAATTATGTGGATCTGCAGGTGGGTAAGACGGGGGTGCTGTTCCTGGCGGAGGGCAGCGCGGTGGGACGTTCGTCCGATGGGGGGGCTCGCCGATTCGGTCGCTGTGGCAGTTTACGACCGAGAAGCGGAAGACGGAGGAGGTGCTGAGCAACCTGACTGGATTCGCGACGACGGCGAATGGCGAAAAGCTATTTGCGATGCGCGGAGATACCTGGTTCATGGTGCCGATTGCGGAGCTGAAGACGGGATCACCCGAGGCGCCGCAGGGCAAGCCGGTGAACAACAGCGGCATGTTTGCGACGCTGGATCCGCGGGCGGAGTGGAAGCAGGAGTATCGCGAGACATGGCATATCGAGCGCGATTTCTTTTACGATCCACATCTTCACGGCCTGGATTTAGACAAGGTGTATGCGAAGTATGAGCCCTATCTGGATGGGCTGGCATCGCGGGCGGAGTTCACGTATTTGTGCAACGAGATGCTGGGCGAGATTGAGGTTGGGCACATGTTTGTGCGTGGACCGCATGCGGAGGATCATTCGCCGAAGCCGGGATTGCTCGGAGCGGATTATGTGGTGGAGAACAACCGGTACAAGTTTGCGAAGATCTATAACGGCCAGAACTGGACGCCGTCGCTGACCGCGCCGCTGACGCTGCCGGGCATCAATATCACGGTGGGTGAGTATCTGCTGGCGGTGAATGGGCGGGAGTTGCATGCGCCGGATAACCTGAACAGCTTCTTCGATGGGACTGCTGGAAGACAAACCGTGCTGCGGGTTGGGCAGAAGGCGGATGGCAGTGATGGGCGGGATGTGACGGTGGTGCCGTCGGACTCGGAACATGGGCTGCGGAACCTGGACTGGATCGAGTCGAACCGGCGCAAGGTGGACGAGCTTTCGGGCGGGAAGGTGGCCTACATTTACATGCCGAATACTGGCGGCGCGGGCTATGACAACTTCAACCGTTACTTCTATTCGCAGCTGGACAAGAAGGGCGTTGTGCTGGATGAGCGGTATAACGAGGGCGGGTTTATTGCCGACTACGTGGTGAACGTGCTGGGGCAGAAGCCGTTGAGTGGAGCGATTGAGCGCGATGGCGAGCCGGTGCATGATCCGGAGGGTGCAATCTTCGGGCCGAAGGTGATGATCATCAATCAGTCGGCGGGCTCGGGCGGCGATGCGATGCCGTGGTACTTCCGCAAGGCCGGGCTGGGGACGCTGGTTGGCGTGAAGACGTGGGGAGGGCTGGTGGGCATCGGCGGGTATCCGACGCTGATCGACGGCGGCCGCGTGACCGCTCCGCGCTATGCCATCTATGGACTGCATGGTGAGTGGGAGGTCGAGGGGCATGGCATTGCTCCGGATGTTGAGGTGGAGGAGCTGCCGAAGGATGTGGCCGCTGGACATGATCTGCAACTGGAGCGCTCGGTGGAGATTGTGATGCAGCAGCTGAAGGAGCATCCGGAGCCGGCGATTCCGATACCCGCATATCCGAACTATCACGAGCATGATGGGCTGGGAGGACATTAGGGGCGAGGGGATCACGCTGTGACGGATACCAGCGTGATCCCTATGCCGTACGGTGCGTTGAGGACTTAAAGGATGCCGTCGTCGCCGATGGGCATGCCGGGTGGGGCTTCGATGGGCTTGGAGGGGATGAACTTTTCGGGATCGCGGTTGAAGTCCTGGATGCGGTCGATGAGGGCGGCGCGGTGGATGGCTTCGGCGGTGTCCTGGAGGGGCGGGGCTGAGGTCCATTGCTTGAGCAGGTCGTTGATGTGCGAGCGAACGATGGCGCGGGCCTGCGTGGAAGCTGGCTGGGTTGACGGCGAGGGCGAGCATGGCTTCGAGGGCGCGGAACTCGACGGCGCGCTCGACTTCGGAGGACATGGAGTGGCCGGCTTCGGGGCGCTCGGCGACGGTTGTGGAGACGGCTTCGAGGACGGAGCGCAGCGAGGGGCTGCCGGGATCGCGCATGTGGTACTCGACCAGGCGTGAGGCGCGGGCGGGGTCGAAGAGGACCTGCAGGGTGAGGTCGGCGGCGGACTCGGCGGCGGCGATGGGATCGAAGGTGAGGCCGGTGTCGGAGGGGAAGGACTCGTCGGTGCGAGGGTAGCCGGGAGGACGCGGGGGGAAGGATCTTGAGCAGCGATTCGGGCAGGGTGAGGGTCTCGGGCGTGAGGGTCTTGAGGACGGCGGCGAGGGCCTTCTTCTGCTCGGCGGGGGAGACGATTGCGGGATCGGGCTGGCCGTCGCCGCGGACGTTGTAGCGGTAGTCGAGGCCGCCGATCTCCTTGATGGCGGCTTCGGTCTGATAGCGGTGGAAGAGATAGAGGGGGACGAGGGTGTCCTCAAGCTGCGCCATGGGCGTGCCGGGCTTGATGGCGTCGGGGCCGAAGTTGTTGAGGGCGGCGGCGCGGATGGTCAGGACGCGTTGCAGCTCGGCGGCGGGATCGGTGCCGTTGTCCCAGAGATGGGCGTGGGGTTGGGCGGAGCCGAAGGGGCGGGCGTCTTCGTCGGTGATGTAGAGCTGGCCGGCTTTGTCGGAGTCGGTGAGGATCTTGGTTGAGGGCTGCGGGGTCTTCGACGGGGTGGTGATCTTTGTCGAACTCGCGGTAGCCGTAGTCGATGGCGACCTTGTCCCAGACGCCGATGTTGACGGCGTAGGCGTGGGAGAGGT
Source organism: uncultured Acidobacteriaceae bacterium (assembly GCA_963762375.1). Taxonomy (GTDB): domain Bacteria; phylum Acidobacteriota; class Terriglobia; order Terriglobales; family Acidobacteriaceae; genus Granulicella. The sequence goes on along the minus strand of CAVXKP010000018.1, from coordinate 20,864 downwards.
CGGGGTGACGCCGTTGGCGTCGAGGGTGACCCAGGGGTGCGGGTAGTCCATGACGGAGACGGACTGTCGGGAGAGTGGGAAGGAGCTGGCGGCGAAGTTGTGGGCGAGGCCGAGGGTGTGGCCGGTCTCGTGCGCGGCGAGCTGGCGGATGCGGGCGAGGACCATCTGCAGCATGGGGTCTGTTGGCGGGGTTGGGCTGACTTGCCGGCTGACGTAGGGAGCGAGCAGGCCTTCGGCGATGAGGTAGTCCTGGCGGCCGCGGAGGGAGCCGAGGGTGACGTTGCCCTTGATGATCTCGCCGGTGCGAGGATCGGCGACGGCGGCGCCGTAGCTCCAGCCGCGGGTGTAGCGGTGGACCCACTGGATGATGTTGTAGCGGACGTCCATGGGGTCGGCGCCGGCGGGGAGGATGTCGACGCTGAAGGTGTCCGGGAGCCCAGCCTGCGGCCTGGAAGGCCTGGTCCCACCAGCGCGCGCCTTCGAGCAGAGCGGAGCGGATGGGTTCGGGTGCGCCGCGATCGACGTAGTACTGGATGGGCTGTGACGGCTTCGCAGGCGGTCGATGCAGTTGGGATCCTTCTTGATGAGGCGATGGCGGAGGATGAAGCGCTGGTCGAGCGTCTCGCCGAGCGGGGCGGTGTAGTCGCGATAGGTGGCAGGGAAGTAGCCGGCGCGGGGATTGAAGCGGCGCGGGGTGAAGCCGGGCGGCGGCAGCTCGATGAAGGAGTGATGCTCGCGGAGGGTCATGGCGTGCGGGTCGGGGGTGACGTCGCGGACGAACTCGCCGTGGGCGAGCGGCGTCGGTGGTGAAGGTGAGGATGGCTTCGACCTCGGTGTTCTTGGGGAAGGCCCTGGTGTCGTCGAGCGCGATGGTGGAGCGGGTGGGGTCGACCTTGTAGGTGCCCTGCTTGAGTGCGGGCGAGGGTTTCGGCTGACGTCGTGGGCGTCGTGGAGGAAGAAGTCGGTGGCGTCGACGAGGACGGCCTTGGCCGTTGAGGGATCTTCGGCCGCGACCGTGAAGCCGGCAGAGGATGGACTCGGGGAAGGACTGCGTGACGGCGAGCTGCTCGGCGGGGTCGTCGGAGGAGGTGCGGAACATCTGGTTGGGTTCGACAAGGAGGACCTTGGGGCCGGACGCGCTCGAAGCGGACGATGCGGCCTTCGGAGATCTGGCCGCGATCGAGGCCGAGGTCGTTGGAGCCGGTGCCGTAGGGAAGGGAGTTGGTGTAGAGAAGGTCGGTGTCGAGATGGGGGATCTCGAGGTAGAGCTTGCCGGTGGCGGCATCCCAGTCGAGCGGTAGATAGCCGTCGATGTGCTGCATGCCAGCCGTCTTTGCGGCGATGGCGGGCGGCGGGGTTTCGGGAGCTTGTGCGTACGAGGCGGCAGACGCGAGGAGCAGGGGAAGGAGAAGACTGGCGCGCATGGGTATTTTTACCATGCCTTTCAGCCGGGCGCACAGGAGACGAGTCCCGAAGGCTTTGCCTGCAGTCGACCGGTTGATCCCGAGGATGCGTCGGCTGCGGGGGCTGTGAGGCATGGCAGCAATCTCGCAATTGCGGCCATACGGCGGTTATCGCACATGCATGCGAATAGCGCAATCGCCTCTTTGGGGCACGAAATGCCTGCTGAGCCTTGTGTTTCGCGTGGATTGCGCGCATCGTGCACGAGTTCCTAATCGGCACCGAATGAGCTCCCCACGCGGCACTCGTGATGCATGTCACAGGTGGAGGACAGGCCCGCAACGTATGTTTGCACGTGTTGAGGTTAAGGCCGATCTCAAGCAGAAGGCAACACGCGAAAACGCGCCAACAGAGGTGTAACGGTATGTGGCAAATGCCCCGCAGGATCACAATGAATTTTCTTCTGGTTGCGATGGTCGGAGTGCTGACCACGTGCGGCGCCGGTATGGCGGCTGCGCAGACGCGGACACAGACACTGCAGACGTCGAAGGCGACGGTGCAGACTGACGACCGGTATGTCGGCAACGACACCTGCGCGACCTGCCACCAGGACAAGGCCGATGGGCTGGCGAACAATCCGCATGCCAAGCTGGCGCTGCAGCACGGCGGCAACGGGCGCGACCTGCGAGAGCTGCCATGGAGCCGGCAAGGCGCATGTAGATGGCGGCGGCGATGTCACCAAGATCGTGCGCTTCGACAAACTGACGCCTGGAGAGGTGGATAAGACCTGCCTGGGCTGCCATGCGAATACGCATCCGAACTTCCTGCGCTCGCCGCATGCGAAGGCGGGTGTGGATTGCCTGAGCTGCCACAGCATTCATCAGCCAGCGCCGGAGACGAAGCTGCTGGTCGCGGCGCAACCCAAGCTCTGCTACCAGTGCCACACCGACATCCAGCCTGACTTCGACATGCCGTTCCATCATCGGGTGAACGAAGGACTGATCAAGTGCAGCGACTGCCACAATGTGCACGGCACCTTCCAGAACAACAACCTGAAGATCACTGCCGACCAGAATGCGATCTGCACCAAGTGCCACATGGAGACGCGTGGACCGTTTGTGTATGAGCACGCAGCGGTCAAGGGCGAAGGTTGCATGGCTTGCCACACGCCGCATGGATCGCAGAACGCTCGGCTGCTGAATGTGCCCAACATCAACACGCTGTGCAACCAGTGCCACAGCCCTGTCGGAGCCGACACCGTTCACGGCATCAGTGCCGGATCGGCGGATCTTCAGCCCTGCACCGACTGCCACACCATGATTCACGGTTCCAACCTGAACGTCGCGTTTATCAAGTAACGACCGCGATGCCACGCTGTTCCGCCAGAACGGGCGGCGCGGACCAGACCAGGCAGCGAACTGTACCCACCCAGACACATGGGTACAACGTTAGCAACTGTTTCCTTCGAATGAGGCTTGAGATGACCAAAGACGAATGCTTTCTCGGCTGACCAACGAGCACACCTGCGCGCATAATGACCCATCGGGCCGCCGCGGGCATGGGAGTCGCCATTCTGCTGCTGATGACCGGCATTGCAGCAGCGCAGAGCGCAGCGCCTGCAACCTCGCCGCCGTGCCCCAGGCACCGCAACCCGCTGTTCAGAGATGGATTTGTGATCCATCAGACGGCCGACCTCGGCGGACACATTGCCGGAGTCGTCGGCAGCGGCGCGATGTATGACACGCTGGTCAACATTCACTCCGGACCTCGGGTGCTGGGAGAGACCTTCACGATGCATGCGGTACCCGGTTCCAAGCACGCGCCTGCTCGACTCGCTCACCGCTTTCAGCAACGGCTTCGGCGGCGATCCCATACAACTTCGCGAACCTGGACGTCTCCAAGGGCAAGCTCTACGAGTTCAACGGGATGTTCCGTCGCGACCGTCAGTACTTCGACTACGACCTGCTGAACAACCCATCGATTCCTACGGGCCTGTACGATCCCGATCGGGCCGGCGGGTTCGCTCGGAGAGTCTACCGCATTCCGCAGGTGCAGGACTCGCCGGTGCTGTTCAACACCGTGCGCCGGATGACCGACACGAATCTCACGCTCTTCCTCTGTCCAAGATCACGTTCCGCGTGGGCTATGCGCAGAACGTCTTCCAGGGTCCGAGCCGATCCCCAGTCGCAGCGTCGGCAAGACGCAGTTCCTGACCGAGGAATATCAGCGCAATAGCACCGATGACTTCCTCGGCGCGATCGACTGGAAGCCGCTGCAGCAGACCAAGTTCACCTTCGAAGAGGAAGTCACCCACTACAAGGAAGGCTCGTACTTCATTCTCGCTCCGAACAGTCAGACTGTGCAGGAAGCCGACGGCACGCGGGTCGCGCTTGGGAACTGGGATCAGTACACCGCCTACCCCTCCACCGACTGCACCTCCAGCATCAAGACAGCCGGTGTCGTGCTCGTGAATGCTTCAGGCTCGGCGGGCTGCCGGTGGTCGATCCTGCATGCGATGTCTACTCCAGCTACCTTCGCTCGCAACCTACGCGCATCCTGTATCCGACCGAGATCTTCCGCTTCCAGAGCTCCAGCATCAAGAACATCGCAATGAACGGAGACTTCCGCTTCACCAAGGCCAACTCCAATCTTCCGAACTATTACGAGAACTTCCAGGGGCTGGACGGCACGGTGCGCAGCGCAACCTTTACGGGTTACGCGACTGCGCAGCGGCAGGATGTCGGAGCTGACTTCGGTATCACCTGGCAGGCGACAAAGAAGTCAGCTATCTCCGACCAGGTGGACTTCTCGAACGTTCACCAACCCGGAGTGGCGGATATCTCGGCCGGCATCGGCGCGAACACGCCTGCGACGGTTGGCAGTGACACGATCAACTACGCGGGTCCGCTGGTAGCAGGAACGAACCTCTCGACCTCAGGGATCACCACGGGCACCGGTGGCGTGGGCATTCCGGCGTACAACTACTTCGGTCAGAAGTTTGTCACGAACCACGCGACGGCAAGCTGGGATGCGACCTCTCGCGCTACCTTCGCGCTTACGTATCGCTATCGTACGCATACCATTGTACAGGGCGCGGCCAGCGGCATGAACGCGACGATCATCACCATCAACGAAAACGGCGGCATCTTCAACGCAGCGGTGCGGCCTACCGACCATCTTGATCTCAACGGCACGGTGGAGGTGTTCTACGACGATAACGCCTTTACGCCCGTCAGTCCGCGGCAGACCAAGCACTACAGGTTTCACACCATCTATAAGCCGAAACACTGGGCGACGTTCACCGGAGCCTTCAATGACCTCGAACGCCACAACAACACCAACAACACCGGCACGCCCTCAGCAGATGGTCCACTGGACCACGTTGATCATAGCCGGAGCGTCAGCATCGGCAGCGTGCTCGCCCCCAGTGCACACTATGGCCTTGACTTCAATTACGCCTATCCGACGTCTACACGGCGACGAACATCTGCTTCCTTTCCGGGTGCGACCGCAGCGTACCCCGGGGTTGACACCGGTGTCCTCTGTCCCGACAAGCACGACGAGCTGGTACGGCAGAGACTTCATGGATGCACCGACACAGTCGGCATCGATTGGACTCGCGCTGTCACCCGTCAAAGCCATTCATGCCAGATTGGCTACCGGATCAGTGCGGTGAGCGGCAACCAGTTCTTCACCGATGCTCTCCAGGTCAACGGCTCATTGCAATCTGCATACCAGACTCCCTATGTGCACGTTGCCTGGACTGTTCATCCTGGGTGGGTATGGTCGGCAAATTACGACTACTACGGATACGGGGAGGGTGGTCCGTCCGGAGCTCCCCTTCTGCAGCAACGCCACGTCGGCCGCTGCTGCCGCGGCTCCCTTCGCCTGCCCCGTCAATCCACCCTCGGGGCCATCGGCACCGCGGAACTTCCACGCGAACCTCGTTACGCTTTCCATGCACTACGAGTTCTAGCTACGGAGTTCAACAGATGAAACTACCAGCCGCCCCTGAGCATATGGGCGGCTGGTATTGGCTTGAATGGAATCCTGAAGTTGATGCGCCAGGCCGTGCCCGGAGAGGACCCGCTCCAGCGGCGATCGCGTAACGTGCTGCCGCTCGGAGCGACGCATTCAGCGTTAACCGCCGGCGTAAGGCTTGCCGGAGCGCTTGCGGTGGTCCACAGGACACGCTTGGGAGTCAGCAATCCTGGGCTCAGTGTATGCTCGATACGAAGCTCTGCAAGATTGCCCGCTATGTCCTCGCCGATCGCTCAAGGAGTGGCAGGCGTCTACGGCGGGAGCGGAGCACATCGCGCTGAGATCCAAGGAAGTTGAACGTGCTGAAGGAAGTGGGCCCAACAGAACTTGATGAAGTCCTCCAACGGATGGAGGCGAGTGCGACGTTTGAACGTTCTGTGGGACTTCTGCGGCTGCTTCGGTTTCTGGTCGAAAACGCGGAAACCAATGGGCAGGGACTCAAAGAAACCTACATTGGCACGACATTCTACAACCGCGATGCCACCTACGACCCGCGCTACGATTCGATTGTCCGCGTCAATACCAAGCGCTTGCGGGAGCGGCTCGCACGATATTACGCGGAAGAGGGAGCGGATGACCCTCTGCAAGTTTCGGTCCCTATAGGGTCGTATGCGCCTGTCATTCTGCGGAGATCCTTACCGGAGCCCGACCCTGCGGAGGAGGAGGTCGCCGCTGCTCTCGACTTTCTGGATGCGTCACTCGATCAGGCCAATCGGGTGAACACGGCAGCGCCCCGTTTCGCGCGGCGCAAGGTCATCGTGTTGGCGCTGGCCGTGGAGATTGTGGTTGGGTTCGTGGTCGCGTTTTTCCTTCGGATGCCGGGGCATCGTGTAGAGCCAGGCTTTGTTGCGGGTAATTTTGAGGAAGTCCCGCTCACCATGGGGCGCGATCTGGAGTTTGAGCCGTCGACCTCGCGCAACGGGCAAAGACTCGCGTATGTGAGCCGCAGCGCGAGGTCCGGGCCATTCCATATTTTTGTGCGCTCCTTCGTGCCGGACGGGAAGGGGGAGCGGGTTCTGTCGACTGGCGCGGAGAACGCGTTGTACCCGGCCTGGTCGCCGGACGGAAAACAGATGGCCTTCCTGCGCTGCGGAATGGGGCCATGCGACATTGCTACGGTGCCAGTCAACGGCGGGCCGGTCTCCGTGGTGCGGAACCTGCCAACCTATACGCTGCCGGATGACCAGCCGTACTACCAGTTTCGCCAGCTGAACCCGGTGTGGACCGCGGATGGCAAGGGCATCATTTATCCGTATCGCGGTCTTGAGGACAATGCGGAGCGGCTGGTGCTGCAGAATCTGGCGACCGGGGCGACGGTACAACTGACTTCGGGTGAAGTGTCCGACGAGGATGGTGCGCCTGCGCTCTCGCCGGATGGCCGAAGCGTTGCGTTCCTGCGGCGGCATCTCTCCCAGACCGAAGTGATGAGCGTCGATCTGAAGACGCGCAAGGAGCAGGTGCTTGAGACCGAGCCGGACGCCAACACCTCCGGGCTGACGTGGTCGCCGGACGGCAGCGGCGTGGTGGTGGGAATCGCGCACCGGGGGATTTATGCGCTGCGCTGGATTCCGTTACATGGGCAGCCGAAGCAACTGGACGTCAAGATGCCGATCGTCATGAACCCTGTCTTCTCGCGCGACGGCAAGAGCCTGATGGTGCTGCAGGTGAACCGCAGCAGGAATCTGGCGGAGATGACCGATGGGGCACACGAAGCGACGCCGGTGTTTCAGTCCAAGCAGCGCAACACCTTTAATGCACTCTCTCCGGATGCGAGCCGTCTGGCCTTTCTCTCCGATCGCTCCGGGACGTTCGAGCTTTGGACGTCGGTGCGACAGGGGACGAGCTTTCTGCAGCCGCGGCAACTGACGCGCGGACTGGGGTGGTACCCGTCATCGGTGAGCTGGTCTCCAGACGGACGCATGCTGGCGGTCGGGATCTCGAATACCAACCAGATCGATATCGTGGATGCGCGGAGCGGGGCGATCTCGCTTTTGCGCCTGCCGGGGCTGGAGCATTGCGACACCTGGAACCCGGTATGGTCCTCGGACGGGCGGTGGATCTATCTCTCCGCCTGGGGAGAGAAGAACGGGATCTTCCGAGCGTCGACCGGGCCGATTCCTTCGGTGGAACAGGTCATGAACGGGAGGGTACGGGAGATTCGCATGGACGGCAGCCGCGCTCTTTACTTCGAGCCGAACTATGGACGCGGCATCTACCGGATCGCCCTGGATGGAAGCGATCCACGACCGCAACCGATCCCGCAACTGAGCGATGTTCTCCCGGCTCGAGCGTGGACGGTCACGGAGGGTAAGATCGACTACTTCGATGTCCACGATCCGCTGCGGCGCTTTCACCAGTTCGATCCTGCTAGCGGGACGATCACCGAGATCACGGAGCCGATACCGCGGGTGGCGTTCAACGATGGCACGATTTCGTACCTTGCGAAAGCCCATCTCCTGATTTATTCCGAGTGGACCGAGGCTGCGGGATCGCAAATCATCGACCTCCGCTGGCATTAGGCTCGGGAACGCATCTATTCCCAACATACACATAACAGGCTTATTAAGTGCGTTACACGGATCATGTCACCCCTTGTAACACAGGAAACCAGCTCCCACGTGCTTCACTCCAAACAGATAAGAAGTGAGAGCTCAGCAGGGAATGGCGCCAAGGCGTTGCTCTGCCTGGAGCAGCTCTCGCCGATGTTTATCCCGCTGGATCTTGCTGGTCAGGAGCTTTACTTTTCATGGCACGTGTCTCTTTGCTCTCTTCGTTGGTTTCGATTCGTTCTGCCGTTTTTGCCGGGTTTGCTGAGGCTGAAGTGTCCACCGAGGGTAAGGGAAGGGCACGGGGTCGTTCTGCCGGCCGCCGGGCTATCTGGTTGCTGGGAGTGGCGGCGGTGGCCGCGGCGCTGGTGCTGGGTGGATCTCCGGCGGCGCAGGCGCAGACGGCCAACTTCGCCGGGGTGTTGAGCACGCTGGGGGGCGGCTTTAGCCAGCCCTTCGGCGTGGCCATTGACGGCAGCGGGAACGTCTACGTGGCCGATCAGTACGCGACGGTGGTGTATGAGATGCCTGCGGGCTGCGCCAGCGCCAGTTGCGTGACGACGCTGGGCGGCGGCTTCGGCCAGCCGGATGGCGTGGCGGTGGACAGCAGCGGCAATGTCTACGTGGCCGATGCTGAAAACAGTAAGGTGGACAAGATGCCTGCGGGCTGCGCCAGCTCCACGTGTGTGACCTCGCTCGGGGGCGGCTTTAGCAATCCGACTGGCGTGGCGGTGGACAAGAACGGGAACGTGTATGTGGCGGATGAGGATAACCTTCAGGTGGAGGAGATGCCTTCGACGTGTACGAGCTCCAGCTGCGTGAAGCCGCTGGGCGGCCAAGGCTACTCCGTTCCCACCAGTGTGGCGGTGGACGGGAACGGGAACGTCTATATTGCCAGCTCCAGCACGAATTACGTCTTTGAGATGCCCCCGGGTTGTGCCAGCTCCTCCTGCATGACGTCGCTGGGCGGCGGCAGCTTTGATGGTCCCTATGGCGTGGCCGTTGACGGTAGCGGCAATGTCTACGTGGCCGCTTTCTACGGCAATGGGTTGTATGAGATGCCTCCGAACTGCACCAGCTCGAGCTGCGTAACGACGCTGGACAGCATCACCGAACCCGTTAGCATGGCGCTCGACGGCCAGGGCAATCTCTACACCAGCAATTACGGCAACCATGTGGTGACCGAGATTCAGCGCGCGGGCGTGAACTTTGGCGCTGCAGCGGTGGCGACGACGGCACCGACCACGCTGCCGTTCAACTTCACCATCGATTCCTCGGGTACCCTCGGTTCGCCGCTGGTTCTGACCCAGGGGGCGGTCGGCAAGGACTTCATCGTGGGCAGCGGCAGCACCTGCAGCGGAGCGGTTACGGCAGGGAGCACCTGCACGGTGAACGTGACATTCACGCCGACATTGCCTGGCCAGCGGCTGGGCGCTGTGCAGTTGATGAGCTCCACCGGTGCGGTGGTCGCGACAGCCACACTCCAGGGCACAGGCAACGGGCCGCTGGTGACGTTCCCCAGTAGCACGGCGGTCAACGCGGTGGGCAACGGCTTCTTTCAGCCCGGTGGAATGGCTGTGGACGGCAACGGCGATGTCTTCGTTGCCGACGTCACCAGTGGTGCGGTGAAGGAGATTGTTGCGGGCAGTGGCGTGGTGTCGTCCGGCTCCCTGACGCAGCCAGTGGGCAGCGGCTTTAACTTCCCCGAGGGCGTTGCGGTGGACGGCAGCGGGGATGTCTTCGTCGCCTCCCGTGGGAATGGCCAGGTGTATGAGATTGTTGCGGTCAACGGCACAGTGTCCGCTACTTCCACGGTGAACGTCGTGGGCAGCGGCTTCAGCTGGCCCTATGCCGTGGCAGTAGACAGCAGCGGGAATGTGTTCGTCGCCGATCAAGGGCGCGGCGCGGTATATCAGATCGTTGCGGTCAATGGCGCAGTGTCCTCCAGTTCCACGGTGAAAGCCATCGGCAGCGGCTTCACCGATCCGGTAGGCGTCACGGTGGATGAAAATGGGAATGTTTTTGTCGCCGACAATGGTGCCGTGAAGAAGATTGTCGCGGTCGGGGGTGTTGTATCTTCGACTTCCGCGGTGAACGCAGTGGGCAGCGGCTTCTCTTATCCACAGAGCCTGGCGGTAGACGGCAATGGGGATGTTTTCATCGCCGACGTGGACGCCAGCAGGGTGTATGAGCTCGTTGCGGTCAATGGCGTGGTGTCTTCCGGCTCGGCGGTGAAGGTTGTGGGTAGCTTCAGCGCTCCCACGGGCGTGGCGGTGGACGGCCGCGGGAATGTCTTCGTCTCCTCCGGCGACTATGACTCGGTGGCGGAGATGGACTTCCGCGACCCAGGGCGACTTCGACCGGGAGCAGCGGTACGGTGACCCGTTGGAGCTGGCCGCCACCTACATCGAGGGCGGCGCCTCCTGGATCCACGTGGTGGACCTCGATGCGGCCCGCACCGGTGTGCCGCACGAGCGCAAGACCCTGGCCCGCATCGTCGAGCTGGCCTCCGGGGCGGGCGGGGCGGGCGGGGCGGGCGTGAAGGTGCAGACCGGCGGGGGGATCCGCCGTGAGGACGACGTGGCGGCCGTGCTCGATGTGGGCGTGGCCCGGGTCGTGATGGGAACGGCCGCCCTGGAGGATCCGGCGCTTGCCGCACGGTGCGCCCGGCGTTGGCCGGGCAGGTCGCGGTCGGGCTGGACTACGTCGTGCGACCCGACGGTGTCGCCGAGGCCCGGGCGCACGGGTGGAAGAGGGCTCGGGGCGGACCCTGCCCGAGCTCCTGGCGCTGTGGGCGACGAGCCGCTCGGCGCCGTGGTGGCCACCGCGATCGCCCACGACGGGATGCTCGGGGGCAGTGACCTCGTGGGCTTGGGCGCATTGCTGGACCAGGCCGCGCCCGGCGCGCTGGCGGTCATCGCATCGGGCGGCGTGGGGACGCTCGACGACCTGCGGGACCTTGCACTCGTCGCCCCCGACCAGCTCGCGCAGCTGGAGGGCGTCATCGTCGGCAAGGCTCTGGTCGAAGGGCGTTTCAGCGTGAAGGAGGCGATGGCCGCGTGCGCAGCGTCCGGCTGATCCCGTGCCTCGACGTGACGGATGGCCGGGTGGTCAAGGGTGTCCGGTTCGTCGACCTCACCGATGAGGGCGACCCGGTCGAATTGGCGGCCCGCTATGACGCCGAGGGGGCCGACGAGCTCACGTTCCTCGACATCACCGCCTCGTCCGACGGCCGCGACACCATGGTCTCGGTCGTGGCGCGCACGGCCGAGCAGGTGTTCATCCCCCTCACGGTCGGCGGCGGGGTGCGCGAGACCGAGGATGCGCGCCGGCTCCTCCGGGCGGGGCGGACAAGGTGGCGGTGAACACCGCCGGTCGAACGGCCGGCCCTGGTCCGCGACATCGCGGACGAGTTCGGCACGCAGTGCGCCGTGGTCGCCATCGACGCCCGGGCCCGCCGGCGCCGGGGGCGCCGGGGGCGGGTGGCAGGTCTTCACGCACGGGGGCCGGCGCCCGACCGGGCTCGACGTGGTCGCCTGGGCCATCGAGTGCGCCGCCAACGGTGCCGGGGAAATTCTGCTCACCTCCATGGACCGCGACGGCACCAAGGATGGTTTCGACCTGGAGCTCATCGCCACCGTGGTCGACGCCGTGGGGATCCCCGTGGTGGCGTCGGGGGGCGTGGGGACGCTGCAGCATCTGGTGGAGGGGGCCACGGTGGGCGGGGCCGATGCCGTGCTGGCGGCGTCCATCTTCCATCGCCGGGAGTTCACCCTGGGCCAGGCCAAGGCCTACATGGCCGAACACGGGGTGCTGGTCCGCCCCCCTGACCTGCGGATGGGCGTGCGTGCGGTACCGTGCCAGGGTGGCAACGACGACAAAAAAGACGGCCGAACCGACCGTCATCGACGAGATGCAGCCGATTTCGGTCCTCTTCGACCGGGTCCTGGTGCAGATGGGGCAGAGCGACGGCGAGCGCCGTTCCCGGGCCGGGATCCTGATCCCGGCCACGGCCCAGATCTCGCGCCGGCTCAGTTGGGCCGAGGCGGTGGCCGTCGGCCCGCACGTGCGCACGGTCAAGGTGGGCGACACCGTCCTGTTCAATCCCGAGGACCGCTTCGAGGTCGAGGTGCACGGCGAGGAGTACGTGATCTTGCGCGAGCGGGACATCCACGCCATCGCATCGAAGCGCAACGACAGCGGGACGGGGCTGTACCTGTGAGCGCGCCCGGTCCGACGCCGGCGGAAGGGGTCGCCCTGAAGGTCGACGACGGGCTCGTCGGCGCCGTCGACTTCGCGAAGGGTGACGGCCTGGTGCCGGCCATCGTCCAGGATGCGACGGACGGCACCGTGCTCACTCTGGCCTACATGGACGCCGAAGCTCTGCGGCGCACGCTCGAGAGCGGCCGGTCCTGGTTCTACAGCCGCAGCCGTCAGGAGTACTGGCAGAAGGGCGAGACGTCGGGGGACCGCCAGTACGTCCGCGAGGTGCGCATCGACTGTGACGGCGATGCACTCGTGGTCCTGGTGGACCAACACGGCAGGGGGGCCTGCCACACCGGCGAGCGCACCTGCTTCTACCGCACGGTCGGCCAGGGGCCCGGAGTGCCCCGCCGAGCCGTCGTGAGTCGGCGACGCAGGTGAGTCGGGCGCCGCAGGCGAGCCCGGCGTGCTGAGCTTCCGGCCGGACGTGGTCGAGTTCGCCGCCCTGGCCAAGGAGCACGCCATCGTGCCGGTGTGGTGCGAGGTCGTGGCCGACACGCTCACGCCGGTGAGCGCCTTCGCCAACCTGGTCGGCGACGGCGAGGGCTTCCTCTTCGAATCGGTCGAGGGCGGGGAGCGCTGGGGTCGCTACTCGTTCGTCGGCCGGCGCCCGCTGGCCACCCTCACCGCCCGGGGCAAGGCGGTCACGCCGCCGGGCGACTCGGTCTCGGCTCGTCGGACGAGGGGATCCTCCACGCCGTCGAGACACTCCTGGACCGCTTCCAATCGCCGACGCTCGACGGGCTGCCGCCGCTGCACGGAGGGCTGGTGGGGTATCTCGGTTACGACGTGGTCCGCGAGATCGAGCGCCTGCCGGACACCCCCGGGGACGACCTGGGCCACCCCGATGCGGCGCTCGTGGTCATCGGGCAGTTCGCCGCGTTCGACCACTGGCGCCAGCGCATCTCGCTCATCGACAACGTGGTCGTCCCCGAAGCTCGGCCGGAGCGAGGGACACGGGCGACGCCACCGCCGAGGAACTGACGGTCGCCTACGAGGCGGCGTGCGCCCGCCTGGAGGAGCTCGCCCACGACTGCGCCCAGACACGGTCGGGCGAGCTGGTGCCGGCGCCACGCCAGGGCATCGCATCGGCCGAGGCCAGCCGCACCATGAGCTCGGAGGAGTACCGGGCGGCCATCGCCATCGCCAAGGACTACATCACCGCGGGCGACATCTTCCAGGTCGTGCTCTCCCAGCGTTTCGACCTCCAGCTCGATGCCGACCCCTTCGACGTCTACCGGGCCCTGCGCCTGCTCAACCCCAGCCCCTACCTGTACTTCCTGCGCTTTCCCGAGGTGACCGTCGTCGGCGCCTCGCCCGAGCCGATGGTGCGCCTGCGCGACGGGATCGTGACCTCCCGGCCCATTGCCGGCTCGCGGCCCCGGGGCGAGAACGAGCAGCACGACCGCCTGCTCGAGGGCGAGCTGGCCGAGGACCCCAAGGAACTGGCGGAGCACATCATGCTGGTCGATCTGGCCCGCAACGATGTCGGCCGTGTCGTCCGCTTCGGCACCGAGAAAGTCGACGAGCTGATGACCATCGAGCGCTACAGCCACATCATGCACATCACGTCGCAGGTCTCGGGCGAGCTGGCCGAGGACAAGGGGCCCATCGACGTGCTCCGGGCCACCCTGCCGGCCGGGACGCTGTCGGGTGCGCCCAAGGTGCGCGCCATGGAGATCATCGACGAGCTCGAGCTGACCAAGCGGGGGGTCTACGGCGGTGTCGTGGGCTACATCGACTTCTCGGGCAACATCGACACCGCCATCGCCATCCGCACCATGGTCGTCTCCCCCGACGGCCGGGCCCACGTGCAGGCCGGGGCCGGGATCGTGGCCGACAGCGATCCGGCGCGCGAGGACGAGGAGTGCGGCCAGAAGGTGCGGGCCCTGCTGGTGGCGGTGACGGCGGCGCGGGTGATGACGGCGGCCCGGTCCGGCGAGGTGGCGACCGCGGCGAACGGATGAGCGCGCCCCCGCTCGACTCGACCTCGAGGCCCAGGTCGCCGCGCTGCGGCACGGCGCCGGGGCCTTCCTGCTCGGCCGGGATGTCTTCTCGGTCCGCGGCGACGACGCCGGGTCGTATCTTCAGGGGCAACTGAGTCAGGACGTCCTGGCGCTGGGCATCGGCGCGACCGCCGACTCGCTCCTCCTCCAACCCGACGGGAAGTTGACCGCCCTCCTGCGGGTCACCCGGGTCGATGCGCAAGGTTTCGTGCTCGATACGGATGCCGGGTTCGGCGACGCCATGGTGGCCCGGCTCAAGAAGTTCCTCCTGCGCTCCAAGGTGGAGATCGAGCGCCTCCCGTGGCGCTGCCTGGCTCTGCGCGGCGCGGTGTGGACGCTGCGGCGGCCGGCCTGCTGACCGTGCTCGAGGAGGGCGGCGTGCTGCGCCTTCCGTTCGAGTGGAACGGCTGGAGTGGGATCGACCTGCTCGGCCCGAAAGATGTGCTCCTCGACCCGGCCGCCGGGCCTGCCCGAGGGGATCATCCCCTGCGACCGCGACGCCGTCGAGGCCTGCCGGATCGTGTCGGGCATCCCGCCATGGGGAGTGAGCTCACGGACAAGACCATCGCGGCCGAGGCCGGTCTCGTGGATCGCTCGGTGAGCTTCACCAAGGGGTGTTACACCGGGCAGGAGCTCGTGGCCCGCCTCGATGCGCGGGGCAACAACGTGCCGCGCCGGCTCGTGGGTGTGGTCGGCGGCCCGCTCCGTCCGGGACGCTCACGGTGACTGCGGTTGGCCTTCGGGATGACGCTCCACGCCGGGGCCGCTCCGGCGCCCGACGCCGGCGGGGCGGGACAAGGTGGTCGGGACGATCACGTCCGCCGCCTGGAGCCCCGAGCTCGAGGCGTGGGTCGCCTTGGCCTACCTGCACCGGACCGTGGACGCTCCCGGTCCGATACGGGTGCGCTCGGGCGACGGCCTCGGCGGTTCCCACCCGGCCCGGGTGACGCTCCTGCCGATCACGGCGCCCGGATAGCCCCCGTGCGTTCCCCTCCCACCGTGCTGCTGGTCGGAGGGGGCGCCGCTACGCGCTCGTCGCGGCGTCGACGACGCCGTTCACGCTTCCGGCCGACGTGCTCACCGGGCTGGCCATCGTGGCCATGGCGGTGCTGGTGATCGTGTGCTGGCCGCTCCATACCCGAGCTCCCCGAACTCCCGGGGTCTCCGCCGCCTCCGCCAGCCCGGCCGCGACCCTCCGGTACCGCCGACCGGCCGCACTCCGACCACCCCTACCTGCCCTGGGTCTTCCTCCTCGTCGTCTTCACGGCCTGGGAGCTCTTCAACTACCTGGTCCACGGGAGCCGGGCCGACCATCCGACCTTCAGTTCCATCACCGACGCCAACGACCGCTTCTACGTCCTCAAGGCACTGCTGTTCTTCGGGTGGATGGCGGCGGCGCTGGTCATCGTGCGGCGAGGGTCGCGCCCGCCGGCGCCCGGGGAATGATGAGCGTCAGCACGGCGTCCTACGTGGTGTGGGGTGTGATCGGGGCGCTGGCACTGCTGCTCTGGTGGCTGTCGTACGTGCGGCCCTCGGCGGTGGCGCACCCTTCCGACGTGGTCGGCAAAATCGCGACCCATCCCGTCGGACGGGTCGTCCTCGTCGTGGGCTTCATGTGGCTGGGCTGGCACCTCTTCGCCCGCTGAGGGGTGCACGCACCACCTGAAGCATGTGTGTGGCGCCCGCCTGGATGCTCCGCCTGACACCGTGCCGAGGGCCGCGCCGACCGGCGGCGCGTCCCGCCGTGGCCCGCGTCGGAGGTCAGCTCTTGCGGGTGAGGGCCACGACGGGGATGACCCGGGTCGTGCTGGCCTCGTAGTCGGCGAAGCCGGGCACGAGCGTCTTCTGGCGGTCGTAGATCTCGGTGCGCTTGGCGCCGGTGAGGACCGTGGCGTCGGCGGTGAACGTGTCGTCCCCGAACTCGACCTGGACCTCGGGGTTGGCCACGATGTTGTGGTACCAGTCCGGATTGGTCGGCGCGCCGCCCTTGGAGGCGAAGATGTAGAGCGTCCCGTCATCCTCGACCAGGGCCGCCAAAGGGTTCACCCGGGGCTGGCCCGACTTGGCGCCCTTCGTGGTGATGATGACCATCGGCATGCCGGCGAATCCGCCCCCGACCTTGCCGCCGTTGGCCCGGAACTCGTCGATGATGGTCTGGTTGAAGTTGGTCGTATCGGTCATGGGATCGAGCGTAACCGCAGGTCCGGTCATTCGATGCTGCCCCGCTACGCTGGGCTGTCATGCCCTCCTACCTGGCGGACATCCTCGCCACGCATCGAGCCGACGCTCGCGGCGATGGCCGTGACGTCGACGAGTTGGCCGCGCAGGCCGCCTCGTTGCGGCAAGCCGCCCCGCGACTTCACCGCGGCACTGCGGGGGGAGGGGCTCTCGTGCATCGCCGAGATCAAGCGCCGTTCGCCGTCCAAGGGTGATCTCAATCCCGATCTGCAGCCCGACCTGGTGGCCAAGGACTATGTCGTCGGCGGTGCATCCTGCCTCTCGGTGCTGACCGATGCGCGGTACTTCGGCGGCTCGGTCGACGACCTGCGCGCCGCCCGGGCGGCGTGCGACCTCCCGGTCCTGCGCAAGGACTTCACCGTGTCCGAGCTCGACGTCGTCGACGCCGCGCTCATGGGGGCCGATGCCGTACTGCTGATCGCCGCCGCGCTGAGTGACGGGGAGCTCGGGCGGTTCCACCACAGGGCGACCGCGCTGGGACTGGCGGCGTTGGTGGAGGTGCACGACGAGGCCGAGCTGGAGCGGGCCCTCGAGGCCGGCGCGCGCCTGGTCGGGGTCAACCAGCGGGACCTGCGCACGTTCGCGGTCGACCAGGACCGGGCCGTGTCCCTGGCCGCCCGCATTCCGGCGGACGTGGTGGCGGTGGCGGAGTCGGGCATCCGGGACGGGGACGACGCCCGCCGGCTGGCCGACGCCGGCTACGACGCCATTCTCGTGGGCGAGACCCTGGTGCGGGCGCGGGATCGCGCCGCCGCGCTGCGGGCCCTCGTCGGGCCACCCGGTCGCGGCCCGATGAGCGTCGGCCCAGCGCCGGTGCGGTGCGACGCGGCCGCCAGCTCTTCGTCAAGATCTGCGGCGTCACGTCCGAGGCGGACGCGCTGCTGAGCGTGAGCCTGGGCGCCGACGCGGTCGGGTTCATCTTCGCCCCCTCGTCGCGGCAGATCTCGGTGCAGCTGGCCGGCGACATCGCCAAACGCCTGCCGCCGGAAATCCTGACCGTCGGGGTCTTCCGGGACGAGGCACCGCAGCGTGTGGTGGAGAAGGTGCAGCGCGCCGGTCTGGGTGCGGCACAGCTCCACGGGCACGAGTCGGCGCAGGAGACGGCCTGGGTCCGCGCCCGGCTGCCGCTCGTCATCAAGGCGTTTCCCGCCGGCGACCGCACCATCAGCCGCTTCGCCGAGTTCGGGGCCGACTACCTGCTGATCGACGGCGCCAACCCCGGCTCGGGCGAGGTCTTCGACTGGCGCCTGGCCGAGGGCGTGGCCGATCCGACCCGGATGATCGTCTCCGGCGGCCTGCGCCCGGACAACGTCGCCCAGGCCGTGGCCCATCTGCATCCCTTCGGCGTCGACGTCTCGACCGGGGTCGAGGTGTCCCCGGGGCGCAAGGACCCGCTGAAGGTGCGTGATTTCATCGTCAACGCCCGGGCCGCAGCGCGCGAAGTCGACACCCGTGACCCTCTCGACGCCGCACCCGGTGACGGCGAGCCCTACGACTGGCGGGATGCGTGATGACGAGTCTGATGAGCGAGCCCGGTTCCGACGGGCGCTTCGGCGACTTCGGCGGACGCTTCGTTCCCGAGTCGTTGATGCCGGCCTGCCTCGATCTCGAGCAGGCCTTCAAGGAGGCCTGGGCCGATCCCGCGTTCCACCGGGAGCTCGATGACCTGCTGGCCCACTACGGCGGGCGACCCACGCCGGTCACCCAATGCCCGCGCCTCTCCGAGAAGCTGGGCGTGCGGGTCCTCCTCAAGCGCGAGGACCTGGCGCACACCGGCTCGCACAAGATCAACAACGTCGTCGGTCAGGCGCTGCTCACCCGGCGCATGGGCAAGACGCGCATCATCGCCGAGACCGGCGCCGGGCAGCACGGGGTGGCGTCGGCCACGGCGGCGGCGCTGTTCGGTCTCGAATGCACCGTGTTCATGGGCGAGGTGGACACCAAGCGCCAGGAGCTCAACGTCTTCCGCATGGAGCTGTTGGGCGCCGAGGTGCGCCCGGTGACCTCGGGCAGCCGCACGTTGAAGGATGCGGTGAACGATGCCATGCGCGAGTGGGTGGCCTCGGTCGAGCACACGCACTACTGCCTGGGCTCGGTCATGGGCCCGCACCCCTTCCCGTACATGGTGCGCGAGTTCCAGCGTGTCGTCGGCGACGAGGCGCGTGGGCAGTGCCGGACGATTCTCGACGGCGCCGACCCCGACGTCGTGGTGGCCTGCGTCGGTGGGGGATCGAATGCGGCCGGGACGTTCGCCGGCTTCGTCGATACGGCGGCGCGGCTGGTGGGTATCGAGGCGGCCGGAGGCGCGGCGATCACCAACGGGATCCCGGGCGTGCTGCACGGCATGCACTCGAAGCTCCTGCAGGACGAGGCCGGTCAGATTCTCGAGGCGGAGTCGATCTCGGCCGGGCTCGACTACCCCGGACTGGGGCCCGAGCACGCCCATCTGGCCGCCATCGGCCGGGCCGAGTACAACACGGCCAACGACGCCGAGGTGCTCGAGGCGTTCAAGTTGCTGTCCCACACCGAGGGCATCATCCCGGCGCTCGAGTCGGCGCATGCGGTGGCGTGGGTGGCCCGGGCCGCCGGCACCCCCGCCCTGCCCGCCGGTTCGACCGTCCTGATCACCCTGTCGGGCCGGGGTGACAAGGACGTGGCCCAGGTGCGCGAGTCCTCGGGACGCGCCCGTGCATGAGCTCGAGGCATCCCTGCGGACGAAGCGGGGGAGCGGCCGCAAGCTCCTGATCCCCTACCTCATGGGGGGTATGACGGACGACTGGGAGCAGTCCCTCGCCGCCGTGGTGGCGGCCGGCGCCGATGCGGTCGAGGTCGGCATCCCCTTCTCGGACCCCATGATGGACGGGCCGGTGATCCAGGAGGCTGCGCTCAAGGCATTGGGGCGGGGGACCGTGCCCGATCAGGTGCTCGACGGCATCGCCCGGGCCGAGGCCCCGGTCCCCATCGCTGTCATGACGTACTACAACATCGTCTACCGGGCCGGCCACAAGCGCATGGCCAACTCCCTGATGACGGCGGGCGTGAGCGCGGCGATCATCCCCGACCTCTCGCTCGAGGAGATCGCCCCGTGGGCCGAGGAGGCCGATGCGGCCGGGATCGAGACGGTGCTCCTGGTGGCGCCGTCGAGTCCCGAGGACAGGGTGGCCCGCCTCTGTGCCCGGGCCCGGGGGTTCGTCTATGCGGTGGCCCGCATGGGTGTCACCGGCGAGCGGGCCGATCTGGGCGACGAGGCGCGACAGGTGGTCGAGCGGATCCGTCGCCACACCGATATGCCCGTCTGCGTGGGCGTCGGCGTCTCGACACCCGAGCAGGCCGCCGAGGTCTGCGAGGTGGCCGACGGCGTCGTGGTCGGGTCGGCCCTGGTGCGCCGCCTCCTGGCCGACGGCGGGCCCGAGGCGGCGGCGGACTTCGTCGGCTCGCTCCGCCAAGCCATCGACTGAACGCCCGGTCACTCCCGGGGTCACGCCCGGGTCACGGCGCGGAGCGGATGGCCCCGTCCGTGCGCAGGTTGTCGATCTGCTCCGGTTCGAGCCCTACGGAGCGAAGGATGCTGTCGGTGTGGGCGCCGAGCTCGGGGGCCAGCCGATGGGGAGGGTCGGTGCACCCGCTGACCCGGACGAGCCGGGCCAGCTCCCGGATGTTCCCCTTGCCCGGGTGCCGACACTCCGCCACCCGGCCGGTGCGCCGATTCTCCGGATCGTTCAAGAAGGCGTGCGTGTTGCGCCCGACGGGCTCGACCGCGGGCACCCCGGCTGCGCCGAACTTGGCGAGCCAGGTGGCCGTGTCCCGCTGCTCGATGCGATCGGCGATCTCGGCGAGGTCGGCCGTCTCCGCCAGGTCGGCCGGCTCCAGGTCGAGCACCTCGCCCAGGGCGGCTCTTTCGCTCTCCTCGAGCGTGGAGAGGCAGACCCACCCGTCCGCCGTCCGGTACAGCCGTTCGAACGGGCCGAATCCGTACTGCAGCGTGTCGAGCCGCCCGGCACCCAACACCTCGCCACCGGTGCCGTCGTCGGGCATCCGACGCACGATGTGCGCCACATGGGACATCGTGGCGTTCAATTGCGGATTCTCGATGTACATCCCCTCTGCGGTCCGGCGCCGGTGCAGCAATCCCATGAGGATGCAGGCGGCGCCCAGCATCCCGTTGCCCGGGTCTTCGTTGCACGGCGTGGGGAGGGGTTCGTTGAACCGCCCGGCGGCTTCGAACGTGACGCCGACATAGCCGGACATCATCGGGGCGAAGCTCTGCCGGAGCATGTCGGGACCGCCGGAACCCCAGCCGGGGGCGTAGAGGTAGACCACCTCGGGGTGGCTAGCGCGTATGTCCTCGTAGGCCAGACCGAGGCGCTGG
>CAVXKP010000017.1:0-208798 GCA_963762375.1 uncultured Acidobacteriaceae bacterium | reverse complement strand
ACCTCGATTCCGCTGGCGGCGCGGACGTATCCGGGGTGGGCGAACAGCAGCTCCGGCGGCAGCACACCCTCGGTGAGCGAGCGACGGTCCCCGTACAGGTCGGCGAGCACGACGTTGAGCACCCGCGACCGCTGCACCAGCCCGGCTTCGAGTATGTCCCAATCGGCGGCGGACACCACCAGTGGCAACGGGTCCAGGTGCCAGGGCCGGGACTCGACGTTGGGGGCACCGGCGACCGGCTCCCTGCCAGGATCGACAACGGTGTAAGTGATGTCATCGTTGTCCACCAGCCGGTGCACAGCCGAGCTCAGCCGATTCAGCCCGGCCCGTCCACGATCGCCGACCGCGTCGGCCAGCTCGGTCCATGCGGGCCGCACGTTTCCGGCTTCGTCGACGAATTCGTCGTAGCCGATCACCGGGCCTTGCGAGCCGGGCGGGCGCAGGTCGAACAGGGCTTCCTGGGCGCGCGCTGCGCGATACCCGGCCAGCAACCGGTCGACGTCGGTGCGGTGGTAAAACGCTGCCGACGACTCGCTGGAGTGCACTGTCATTTCTGCCGAAGCCATTACCGCAGGACGGTACGCACGCGTCGCAGATCGAGGATGCCCGGCGCGCCGATGTCTGTGGAAATTCGCGCCTGCTTTTCCCGGATGTCGGACATGTCGAGCTTGCCCGGGGTGAATCCGCTGGCCTCGAACCGGCGGGCACGGCGAGACTCGGCCTCGACGGCGTTGACGGGAGGCTCGTCGTAGGCCCGCCCGCCGGGATGGGCGACGTGATAGGTGCAGCCGCCGCGCGACGTCGACGTGGTGAGGTCGACGAGCTCGAACTGCAGCGGACCGTCAACGGTGATACTCGGGTGCAGCGCGCTCGGCGGCTGCCAGGCCCGGTACCGCACACCTCCCACATGCACGTCGGGGTTGTCGGTGGCCAGCAACGGGACCGGATACCCGTTGCACGTCACCAAGTAGCGGTGCCGGTCGGCGCCGATGATGCGCACCTGGACGCGCTCGACCGACGAGTCGACGTAACGGGCGGTGCCGGTGGCGGTGGACTGTTCGCCCAGGGTGTTCCACGGCTCGATCGCCCCGCGCAACTCGATCTCGACCCCGTCGAACACCGCGGTGCCGATCCTCGGGAAGCGGAATTCGGTGAACGGGTCCAGCCAGTTGGTCTCGAACGGGATGCCGTGTGCGCGCAGGTCGGCGGCGACATCGGCGATATCGTGAATCAGGAAGTGCGGCAACAGGTATCGCCCGTGCAAGTTGGGGCCGTGCCGGATCAGGGGAGCCCGTAGCGGTTCTTCCCAGAACCAGGCCACCAGTGAACGCACCAGCAGCGACTGCACCATCGCCATCCGCAGATGTGGCGGCATCTCGAAGCCGCGCAGCTCCAGAAGGCCCAACCTGCCGCGCGGGCTGTCCGGGCTGTAGAGCTTGTCGATACAGAATTCGGCGCGATGAGTGTTTCCGGTGATGTCGGTGAGCAGGTGACGCAGCGCCCGGTCGGTCACCCACGGTTCGGGCGGGCTTTTGTCAGAAGACTCGGAACTCGAAGTGAGACGGGCGATTTCGGCGAACGCGATCTCGAGTTCGTAGAGTGCCTCGGGGCGGCCCTCGTCCACCCGCGGCGCCTGCGACGTGGTGCCGACGAATCGCCCGGCGAACAGGTACGACAGCGACGGGTGGCGCTGCCAATACGTCAGCAGCGAGACCAGCAGGTCGGGGCGGCGCAGCAGCGGCGAGTCCTTGGGGGTGATGCCGCCCAGGGTGATGTGGTTACCTCCGCCGGTGCCGCCGTGGCTGCCGTCGAACTCGAACGATTCGGTGGACAACCGGGCCAGTCTGGCTTGCTCGTAGAGGGTTTCCAGTTGGCGGCTCTGCTCGGCGAAGCTGGCGGTCGGCGCGATGTTGACCTCGATGACCCCGGGGTCGGGGGTGATCGTCGTCGACTTCAACCGCGGGTCCGGCGGTGGTTCATAGCCTTCGATCACCAGCGGGCAGCCGATCTTTGCCGCCGCGGCGTGCACCCGGCCGATGAGGTCGACGAAGTGTTCCAGTGCTTCGGTGGGCGGCATGAAGACGTAGAGCAGTCCACCGCGAACCTCGGCGACCATCGCGGTGGTGGGCGCGGTGTCTTCTTCGTCGTCGTCCACCTTCGCCTCGGCGGCCGACGGGTTGAGATCATCGCCGACGGTGGTCGGGTCGGTCACGAAGGAGTCCCGCGGTGGCTTCCAGCTGATCGAGTCCAGCGGCAGCCGCAGACCCGCCGGCGAGTCCCCGTCCACCAGCACGACGCGGCCGCGGCGCAGCCGCCAATTCAGGCTGGCCCAGCCGAGATCGTCCTCACGGCGATGCAGCGGTAACACGAATGCTGCTGGGGTGGTGGTGGATTCGTCGAGACTCGCCAACAGCCCGGCACGGCTGGCGGCGGTGTCCTGGCCGGTCTCGGGGTCGAGATCGGCATCCGGTTCAACCGCATCACCGTCGGGCAGACGCGCCTTGGCCGCCAGCCGCGACAACGGGTCTTCGTAGGCCGGTCGTACCTGCGACAGTGGCAGTCCCAGGTCGTCGGCGATGGCGGCCAGCAGCTCGTAGGCCGCCGCGTCCTCCGCCGGCGGGCCGGCCGCGTCGGCGGCCCAAGGGTCGGCCAGTAGCGCGTCGTCGGGCCACAGCGGTTGCCCGTCGGCCCGCCAGTACAACCCAATCTGCCAGCGCGGCAACGGTTCACCGGGATACCAGCGGCCCTGCCCGCGGTGGACCAGCCCCTGCGGAGCCCACTGTGCTTTCAGCCGCGCGGCCAGATCCGACGCGAGTTGGCGCTTGTGCGGGCCGTCCGCGGCGGTGGTCCACTCCTCGTCGACCTGGTTGTCGACCGAGACGAATGTGGGCTCGCCACCGACGGTGAGCCGGACGTCGCCGGCGGTCAGCCGCTCGTCGACGCCGCGGGCGATGTCCTGGACCGTTGCCCACGCGTCGTCGGTGTAAGGGAGCGTGACGCGCGGGTCCTCGTGGATGCGCGTGACGGTGTTGGAGAATTCCAGCACCGACTCGCACGGCCCGATGTCGCCGGTGATCGGGGCCGCGCTCGCCGGGTGCGGGGTGGCCGCCAGTGGGATGTGTCCCTCGCCGGCGAACAGCCCCGACGTCGGGTCCAGCCCGATCCAGCCCGCGCCGGGGATGTACACCTCGGCCCAGGCGTGCAGGTCGGTGAAGTCGGCGGCGGGCCCGGACGGCCCGTCGAGCGCCTCGACGTCCGAGGTCAGCTGGACCAGGTAGCCGGACACGAACCGGGCGGCCAGACCCTGCTGGCGCATGATCGAGACCAGCAGCCAGGCGAAGTCGCGGCAAGAGCCGACCCCGGTTCGCAGGGTGACATCCGGCGTCTGCACACCGGGTTCCATGCGCACGCTGTAACCGAGGTCGGAGTTGACCCGTCGGTTGAGCTCCACCAAGAAGTTGATCGTGCGAGTCCCCTGCGGCACTCCGAAGTTGCGCACCCACGCCTGCACCAGCTCGCCCGGACCCGACCCGGGGCCGTCGTCGTCGACGGGTCGCAGATATGGCTTGAGCTCATCGGCCAACTGTTCGGGATAGGTGAAGAAGCCGGCCGACGGCCAAGTCTCCGCCCAATCCTCGATAAAGAAGTCGAACGGGTTGATCACCTTGAGGTCGGCGATGAGCCCGACCGTGATGGTCAGCTGGCGCGTCGGATTGGGAAAGGTCAGCCGGCAGACGAAGTTGCCCACCGCGTCCTGTTGCCAGTTGACGAAGTGGTCGGCCGGCTCGACGCGCAGGGAGTAGGCCTCGATCGGCGTCCGTGAGTGAGGTGCCGGGCGCAGCCGCACGACGTGCGGGAAGACCCGGACCGGCCGGTCAAAGGTGTAGCTGGTGCGATGCTCCAGCGCAACTTTGATGGTCATAACTGCCCATCTCATCACGACAGCCAGATCGGCGCTGCCCAGCTAACTTTACAAACAGCGCGGCGCCGACGGAGTGGCGTTACCGGGATTAGCCGCCGCCTGTACTTAGGATCGCTCGGGTGGATGACCGTTACGGTTCAGACGTCCTCGCGGGCGACGCGCACAGCTCACGCAGGCCCCGATCAGTTGAATTGCCAATAGAACTCGGCATGGTCGTGGAGGACGCGCAGACCGGCTACGTCGGCGCGGTGGTGCGCGTCGAGTACGGCCGGATGGAGCTCGAGGACCGGCAGGGGCGAACCAAGCCGTTCCCGGTCGGCCCGGGATATCTCGTCGACGGCAAACCGGTCATCCTGACCGCGCCGCGGCACCCATCACCCAAAGCCGCCACTCGGACGGCGTCGGGCTCGGTGGCGGTGGCGGGCGGCCGGGCTCGGGTAGCCCGGACCGGCCGGATCTACGTCGAAGGCCGCCACGACGCCGAGCTTGTCGAGCAGGTGTGGGGCGATGATCTCCGGGTCGAGGGCGTGGTGGTCGAATACCTCGGCGGCGTCGACGATCTCGTCGGCGTCGCCGAGCGGTTCCGGCCGGGCCCGCAGCGACGGCTGGGCGTGCTGGTCGACCATCTGGTGCCCGGCTCGAAGGAATCGCGGCTGGCCGAAGCGGTACACCGGGGCCCAGGCGGCGCACACACGCTGGTGGTCGGGCATCCGTTCGTCGACATCTGGCAAGCCGTCAAGCCGTCCCGGTTGGGTCTTGCGCAGTGGCCGGTCATCCTGCGCGGGACGGACTGGAAACACGGCGTCTGCCAGGCCATGGGCTGGCCGCACGCCGACCAGGCCGACATCGCCGCCGCCTGGCGTCGGATCCGCGGCCGCGTTCGCGACTGGGCGGATCTCGACGCCGCGCTGATCGGCCGGGTGGAGGAGCTGATCGACTTCGTCACCCAGCTGTGACGCCGTCTCTCAGGGCGTCAGCGGCGCGACCTGGCCGCCGGACAGCCGACGGTAGGTGTAGACCTGGATCAGCAGCGCCAGCGGTAGCGTTAACAGGCCGAAGAAGCAGGGCAGCAGCGCCAGCGCAATAAGCACGAATTGCGCCAAGGCGGACAACAGCGCGCCGCCGATATTGGACCTGACCGTGGTGAAGCTGGCAGTCAGCGCGGCGAATGGGGGCAAGCCGCGGTCCGTCGCAAACGCGATCGTGAACAGCGCGAAGAAGCCGAAGATAGCCAGCACTACGTGCGCAAGCAACCGAAAGAGTAAGCCGGGAACTACAGACTGCAGAGCCAAGACGACGGTGCTGACCACGGCTAGTAATGCAGCAGCGAGTATTACCGTGCCGAAGTGTCGCGGCCTGAAAAATGAACCGATGGTTACCGGTCTGCTGTCGGCGATGTCGAGGACCCCGGACAAGAATCCGGCCTGCACGAAGATTATGACCAAGAACACGAGGGCCTCTAACACGAGCGTGGCAACGACACCCACGCCCGTCACAAGCTCGCTCGAGTTTGCACCGGTATCGGTCACGTGGGCGTTTATGCCAAACAGAGACCCGACAACGAAAAACAGGACAAAGGCGATCACGTTGTACAGAAGGATCGAAAGAATCAGCGGCCCAAGATTCTTACTGAACTTATTCCAAGCCCAGCTGAACGCGTCGCCGATGTTGAACGGCGCCCGAGGCGGCGGTGGGTAGCCCGGAGGCGGCCCGTAGCCGGGCTGAGGGGGTCCGTAGCCGGGAGGCGGCGGGGGATAGCCGGGAGGCGGCCCGTAGCCGGGCTGAGGGGGTCCGTAGCCGGGAGGCGGCGGGGGCGCGCCATACCCCGGGGGTGGGCCGTAACCCGGCGGAGGTCCGGGAGGAGGGCCGTAGCCTGGTGGCGGATAGTCGCCCGGGTTGGGGTTACCGCCCCAAGGATCGCTCGGACTGCCAGGGTGCTCCGGAGGTTGGCTCATAGCCGCTCCTGCCTCGTCGTCGGGGGGTAGTGCAGGCGTGCGCCTCCGCGAACTTAGCAAGTATTCGGCGGCCCGGCTGCCATCCCCCTTAGGGCGCAGCGCCTCACGGCGCTCAGTCGGCGTAGACGGTGCGTGACCGGGGAGTACCATTTGCGTCCACCGAGTTCGAGTTGGTGGCGATTGAGCAGTGGGCCACCATTGCACGGCCGGCGGTGTGCCGGCGAGGGCTAATAGCGAGGCGATGGTGGCGGCCGTTGTCAATGTCCCGGGCGGTGAGCCCGGCGAGCCGCTGGGCTACCTCGTTGTGGTGGGTGATGGCGGCTCGGAGCGCAGTATGCCGATTTTTGATCAGCTCTTTGTCGGTCGTGAATGTGCAGGGATCAACGAGGCACGCCGACTGGTGCTCAACGACCCGGAGGTCTCCCGCACCCACCTCGAGATCCGACTGGACCCCGCAACCGATCAGGCTTTCGTCATCGACACCAGTTCCAACGGAACCTTGCTGAACGGTGCGCGGCTAGAACGCGCGGTTCCGTTGCCACTCAGGCCCGGCGACGAGATCCGGATCGGTGAGGTGGCGCTGACTTTCCGTTCGCAGCGATTCACGACCGCCACCGGGATCGCCCCACGGCGTACGCGGATCCGGATCGGCCAGGCCGCCATGGTGATGGTGGTCGGCGACATCGTCAACTACTCGACGATCTCGCAGGTGACAGACGAAGGCGTCATGGCGCGCAGCCTGCACACACTGTGGCATCGGCTGGGTGCTGTCCTGAGCGCCCACCGCGGCACGCTCAGCCATTACGCCGGTGATGCGTTGTTTGCGGTCTGGGAGCAACGCACGTTCCCGGATGCGGCCGAGCGGGCGATCGACTTCGCGCTCGTCGCGAACGGGCTTGTCGAGGAGCTCGCACCCGAACTGCCGCTGCGCGACCCGGACGGCTCGCCCATCCACATGGGCTGGGGTGTAGTGCGGGGCATGGCCGCACTGGCCGCGATGACAAGATCGGCCGACGCGGTGATCGGGGATGCGACCAATGTGGCGTTCCGGTTGGCCGGGCTCGCTGGCCGCCATGGGCGGGCAGCGGTGATGGTGACCAGCGGGGTACACAGTGTCGCTGCGGCGCACTTCACTTGGGGCACAGCCGAACGCGTCGAGATCAAGGGCCGCAGTGGGATGGAGACGGTATTCCCAGTTATCGCGCGCGAGACCTGCGGGACAGCCCCGGCCGGCCCCGACGACGACGTCGCGACACCGGCCGTCGCGGAACGAGAAGGTAATTGAGATCACAGCATGTCGGCACCCGCAGACCCGACCCCCGGGGTGTCGCAGTTCAGTCCTTGGTCCACACCTCGAAGTCGTTATCCCATGTGGTGGAGTTCATTCGAATCATGTCGATAACCGCCTGTATGGGTTGAGCCTGGCTTCCCGCGTCGCCGCCGTCGCTCTCCTGATCTCCACTGGAACCTATCCCAACGATGGCGGGACCGTTTATGTACCAAGGACATCCGGAGTCGCCCGGTAGCTGGACCATGTCTGATTTGATCAGGTCGAGGTCCGGGCGATTCGGCACCGCCGTGACATCTGTCACGCGACCGTTCGTTTTGGCAGTTCGTCCACCGTATTTCGACACATAGTCGCCGTTTTTGAGAGAAGTGTTGACGTCGGTGAAGAACGGGTCCAGCGGAAACCTATCGTAGACAAGGAAAACCGTGTAACCACGTGAGCCGACCAGCTTGCCGTCGCCATTCTCTGCATCCTGCTTCCAGGCGACGACTTGGCCGATCTGTACGCCGTTGTCGGCCTGCACAGGCTGATCGGGTATCTGATCGGAGCAATGCCCGGCTGTCACGGCAAGCCGATCACCGCGGCTGTTGAATCCGAAAAATCCGAGCGAGCAACGATGCTGACCGATGTCGATCGGCATCCCCACGTCTAGCTCAGCACCTGCCGATGCGCTCGGCACCGGGAAGACGACCAGCCACATTGCCACCGTGAACAAGGTGACCAGAACCCGCCGCGCCCTCACCTGCCCGACCCTCCGGCTTCGGCGTTGTGCTGGTCGAGGCCGATGTAACTCCGGGGCACGGCTTTGACTCTTCCGAAGTAGGTCTCAGCGGTCATTTTCTTTTCTCCGAAAGATGTCCGGGGTCTGGGGCGCCGTATTGGTACACGTTGGTCGTTGCTACTGGTCGTTGTGGCCAGTCAATAAAGGGTGCGGCGGACGCCTTGGAGGATTCTTGGCGGAAACAAAGACCGCGATGCGCCTATCCGTTAACGGGCGAGCCTGCCGTCCCGTATCCCGGTCAGCCAGGCCGGCATCCGGGATCGCAATTCGACCCCGCGTCGGCGTGCTTGTCGCCGATTGCCTTTGGCCGGAGTTCAGTAGCGTGGCTGCACTCAGACTTGCAACACGACACCCTAAGCACTCGACAATGCTTGAGGGCATTGAGGATTAGCCGTGATGATCGGCGCGGTACCCTTCCAGCCGCGGCGTTGGATGCCGCGCGGACTTATGAGGTGGTGACGACGGCGTAAAGCCTTGCCGCGCTGTGACTATGGCGTTATCGGAGCGAGCTGCCCCCCGGAGAGGCGCCGGAAGGTGTAGGTCAGGATGAGCAGGGAGACGGGGATCGAGATGAGCCCGCCGACACACACAGCTTGACCGACCAGTCCCACCGCGACCACTATGAGGTAGGCCAGCAGAGCGCTTCCAAAGTTCTGTTTGATCGTGCTGAAGCTGGCCTTCAACGCGTCAACCGGCGACAGGGATCGGTCGATGACGTACGGGATGGTGTACGCGGCGAAGAAAGCGAAAATAAGGCCGGGGAGGACGCAGAGGACAGAACCGACGACGGTTCCAATGCCGACGAGCAGCGCGGCAAGGATTACCGAGCCGAAGTTGCGTGGAGGCCGGAGGAACGAACCGATGTCTACCGGCTTTCCGTCGGCGATGTCAAGGCTTCCGGAGACAAACGCGGCCTGAACGTAGATCGCCGCTACCAGGAAGACGAACGCCAACAGCGCCGTCACGACTATGGTCCCGAAGAAGCCGATCCCCGCTCCCGCAGCCGCCGCACCGTCGCCCGCCGAAGTGGAGTCGGTATACCCGCCGCTGGTGCTGGTAGTAGTTGCTGCTTCTCCGGTGATCCACGCTAGGCCGATTGCCGTTGAAATCGCCCATAACACAAGGCCGAGGATTGCCATCGCCACGCCGTAAATCAGCATCGGGACAATGAGCGCTGGCGCGTTCTTGGTGAATTTGTTCCACGCCCAGTTGAACGCATCACCCGCGCTGAAGAACGGGACGCCGGTGCCGGGATATTGGGGGTAGCCGGCGGGGGGTTGCCCGTAGCCGGGAGGAGGCGGGGGTGTGCCGTAGCTGGGAGGGGGCGGGGGTGCTCCGTAACCGGGAGGGGAAGGCTCGTACCCGCCGGGCGGGGGTGTGCCGTAGCCGGGAGGCGACGGGGGTGCTCCGTAACCGGGAGGGGAAGGAGGTGCACCGTAACCGGGAGGGGAAGGCTCGTACCCGCGGGGCGGGGGTGTGGGCCCCGACACCGACTTTCGCTGACGGTGCGGCGTCCAATCTTGACCATCCCAGTAACGCTGCGCGTTCGGGCTCTGCGGATCGTCGTACCAGCCCGGCTCAAGGGGTGTCGTCATCGCAAGGTCCTCTGCGTCGGCTGGACTGTATCCGTCGAGGGGAGCATAGCGTGGGAGCCACCAATATCCGTGGCATTTTGCCGGTCATTGTCAGCGATATCGACTTTTGTCTGTGATAGCGATCCGCGGCCACTACCTCGGTGTTAGCGTTTTTCGACAATCGGGCGCTACGGAGTGGTGCGCTCTTTTTGAGTTGTGTTGGCTGCGAGGTGCTGTAGTTGACGTCGCTGGTTGATCTTTCGCAGCACGAGGGTCTGCTGGTGATAGGCCCCGATGGGATCGGTGATCCGCTGGCTGCTGGGCACGACGGGGTCGGCAATCTGTTTGATGAGGTGTTGACCGGCCCTGGGGCTCAGTCGCTGATTGAGTTTGCCCATGCGGTCGATTTCAGCCGGGAAGCTTTTGATGATGACCGGACTTTGGTCGCGATGTGGCCGCGAAAACAGGTACCTTGCAAGACCGGTAGGCACTCGCGCGCGCCCGGTTCACCTAGTGGGGTAGGGGATCTGCGGTGACGCGGCAGTTGATCCAACGCGACAGGTTGGGTGTGTTGACCAAGATCGGTCAGGGCGGCCAGGGCGTGGTTTTTGCCCAATTGAAGACGAAGTTCGCGTCGTCGATGGTCTACAAGGAGTACAAGGCCCAGGCGCCGGCCGAGATTGATTTCAGCGCGTTGGCCGCGATGCCGGCTTTGGTGGAGGACTCACTGTCCTACGCCGAAGCTGAACGGCTGATCTCGATTGCGGCCTGGCCGTGTGCGATCGTCGAAGACGGTGGCACACCAACGGGATTCGTGATGCCGGCTATTCCGCAGGTTTCCTTATCTCGCTGACCGCGGTCAAGGGGGTGTCGTCGACCAGCGCGGAATTTCAGCACCTGCTGAATCGTGCGTCGGTTTTGGCTGCGCGCGGCATCGATATCAATGACGTGCAGCGCTTTTCGCTGCCGCGTGAGGTGCTTCGGGGCTGGCGTTTTTGCACAAGCACGGGGTGTGCGTGGGGGATATCTCTCCGAAGAATCTATTGTTTTCGCTGACCCCGCATGAGGCGGTGTATTTCATCCTGGTCCAAGCAAAAACTGACTAAAAGATAGGTACGGACGCCGGGAGGCATTCTGTCACGCGGAGACTCCATCTCAGGCACCGCAGTAGTAGTGACTGGCGTCGGGGTTGTCGTTGCTGTTGCAGAATGGGAAGCCCTGATCCCCGCCCGCCGTCCATAGCTGAAGCCCCTGACCGTCGCCGACGAGCTTGATGGTCACCGGCCCGCCGATGGGATGTTTAGCATTGGAGGCGGCGGTGATGGCACCGGTAGCGGTGTCGCCGGATACCGACGTCAGCGTGAAGTCCACGGTGCCTGTTTTGCCGCAGCCAGCCGCCGGTGCATCGGGACAGGTCGATTTGTCGGCATAGGTCTCGCGACCGTTGCCATTGGGCTGGATGTCCAGACCCTCCTCGTGGGCGTGCCAGGAACCGACGAACGGGGCCAGCCCCGGTACGTCGGCGGCAGCCGATGGCGCGAAAACCAGTGCAGCGGTTGCCAATCCTGCCAGTGCGATCTTGTTCATTTTTTTTCCATTTCTACGAATCAGAACGGATTGACGGTGGTATCGCTGCCGATGAACATGCCGTGCCCAGTGCCGCCGTTGGTGAAGCGAATGCCGTCGTTGCCCGCCACGACCGTCCAGCCTTGGATATCGTAGGTCTGGCCAGGCACGAGGGTGTCAAAAGAGGCATGGCTGTAGCCGACACCGATGTTCGCACTCCGATAGCTGAATTGGCCTGACGCGGTGATGAAGGCCTGATCGTCGCCCGTCGAGGCTTCGACTAAACATTCCCCCGCTGACAGATGACATTTGGCCCGATCCCCGGATCGGCATCATCGGAGCCGATCTCGCAGAGCATCGGTGGTGTCTGGGTGTTCACCTTCGCGTCGTGCCCTGCGGTGGGATCGGCGCTGGCCAGTGGTGCGAAGGTCAGCGCGGCGACGCCCAGTCCCGCTAGTGCAATTCTCCTCAAGGTGGTTCCTTTTGTGTAGGTCACGAACGGGCCGTGCCGCTACAGCTTGCCGTCGGCCCCTGCCCCGGCGAATTGGCGCCGCCTTATCGGCCGTTGGTTCCGAAGCCGCCGTTCGTCACCGGATGGTCACGAAGGCCGTCGTGGCAGCCCTGCTGCCAGTCCGTGTCATCGATGGACGGGTCGCCGGTCCAGGCGACGCCGCACGCGGACTCAGCCGCAACATCAGGGCCATTCGTGCCCGTGCCAGTTTCGATTAGGAAGTTGTGGGCAGCGCCAGAAGCGCCACTCGTATAGCCCGCCTGTTAAGACGGGGAGTGGGAACCACTGGACGGCGAGTGAGAACCACTGCTGGCTGACGAACAAGCCGCCACGCCCCCCGTCAGCGCTGCCGCTGCCCCGAGACCGATCGCGGCGATGGTTGTACGAATCATGTTGTTTTCCTCATTGTCCCGTTCCTTTCATTCTTTAGAGGCACTCGGGCGGGCAGACGCGCTTTTTACCGTTGTGTGGTTGGCGGCGCGGGGCCCGCTCTCATAGGTAGGGTGCGGCTGACGCCTTGGAGGATTCTCAACGGATTGTTGGCGAATTCTTGCGGCGCTTGGTAGTGCCGGGCAGTACACCGGCACCGTGGCTCGGCGTCGTTGAACCACCACGGGTAGGGAGCCTGTGGATGTTGGTCGGGATCAACGACGCGGGCATCGAATTGGCGAATGCCCAACGGATCTGCGCCGTTGGGCATTCTTTCTGTGGAACAGACCCGGGGTTGTGTCAGGCGGGAAACTGGACGGCCACTCGCTGCGAAGCCGGAAACTTCCCCCGAGACGCTGTGTTGGCACACCGGGTGGGATCGTTCACGGGGTATCCGCGTGCCCCACCGGAGCCCGAGCAATGGCCGCTACCGCGACCACCCCTACAACCACCAGTGTGTTCATTAGCTCACCGTTTCGGTCAGCTGGATGCAATGGCGTTCTGGGCGGCCGTGGCGGTGGCGGAATCGCCGAGTCAGCTGGACGCCTCATGCCACCAAAGCGTCCCAGATTCCCCGTTCTCTGTATGGTTTCCCATATCAAAGTCAAAGCGATATGTGCCGTTAAGCACCGGACCCGGCTCGTGGCCGATCGGCTGCGGCGACCACGGGCGCTCGAGTGATCACACGTAAAGCGCGGGGAACGGTCCAAAACCCAAGTTGCGCACCACAAACCACACCAGCACGAGTACCAATGCGATCGGCGCCGACCGCCGCCAATGCTGCCAACTCCAGATCCGTCGACCGGCAAGCCGCCCGTAGGTCCACGCCACGTTGGCCCACACCAACAGGACCACCGCGACCAGTCCAAGAGCGTTGAACCTCACCGCCGCAGACAGATCGCCGTGCAGCAGGCAGTACAGCATCCGCAGGCTGCCGCAACCGGGGCAATCGATGCCCAACAGCGCTTTGATGGGGCACACCGGAAACGGCCCTCCCGGGACGGTGGGATCGCCCAGCCAGACAGCCGCGCACCCGCAGGCCGCTAGCGCGGCAACACCCGCTGGTTCAAATAGCCGGCACGCCACCGCAGCGCGAGAACTCGCCGTCATGGACTAGTGGATGTTCCGATCGCGAATAGAGGTAACACGACGAAGAGGAAGAAGGAGCCGCCCCAGACCACAGCCCACGCGATAGTTGCCCAGAAGGCGAAGTTCCTGGCACTCTTCGACGCAGCCCGGGCTGCGTCGTACTGGCCAAGGGCCCACATGCTGCGCTCGGCCGTCCAGAATGCGCAGCATCTCTCGGACGAGCGGGGACTCGACATCGATATCGACAACCTGTACGTCAAGACCGCGGTCGCGAACGAAGGTCCGCGGATGAAGCGCATCCGCCCTGCACCGATGGGCCGTGCGTTCCGTTACCAGCGCCGCATCGCGCACATCATCATCACGGTGGCAGAGAAGAAGGCTGCCGGTGCTGAGGTGGAGACGACGCCGGAGCCGGTGAAGAAGACGGCAGGCAAGCCCGCAGCCAAGAAGACGGCAGCGAAGAAGTCGCCCGCGAAGAAGGCCGCAGCGAAGAAGGCTCCGGCGAAGAAGAAGGCTGCCGCCAAGTAATTGGTCGGTAGTTAACAGGTCTTAAGATTATAACGATTTGTGCAGTAGGTACTTCGCAACATAACCGCGCCGGCTCAACCGGCTATGGTTCAGGAATAGGGAAGCTATGGGACAGAAAGTCCATCCGTACGGATTCCGCCTCGGCATCAACAAGCCCTGGAAGTCACGCTGGTTTATCGAGCGCGGCTACGACAAGCTGCTGGTCGAGGACGTGAAGTTGAAGGCAGAGCTCCGCGAGAAGCTCAAGGCAGCCGGCGTGAGCTCGGTAGAGGTTGAGCGGCCGGGCAACAAGCTGCGGCTGATCATCCGCACCGCGCGTCCGGGCATCATCATCGGGCGCAAGGGCGCGGAGATCGACAAGCTGAAGGCCGATATCCAGAAGCGCACCAGCCGCGAGGTGTTCATCGACATCCTCGAGGTGAACAAGCCGGAGCTGGACGCTCAGCTGGTGAGCGAGAACATCGCGCTGCAGCTGGAGAAGCGCGTCAGCTTCCGCCGCGCGATGCGCAAGAGCGTGGACTCGGCACTGCGGTTTGGCTGCAAGGGCATCAAGGTCCGCGTGTCGGGCCGCCTGAACGGCAACGAGATCGCACGGTCGGAGTGGTATCTGCAGGGACGTCTGCCGCTGCACACGCTGCGCGCCGATATCGACTATGGATTCTCCGAGGCGCACACGACGTACGGGATCATCGGCGTGAAGACCTGGGTCTATCGTGGCGATATCTACGAGCAGAAGAAGCGTCGCGAGCCGGCACCGGTGACGTCGGGCGCGTTCTAAAGACGAGGGTTCCGGGTCCAGGGTTTCGGGTTCAGAAAGACGAATCCTTCGCCCGGGGCCCGAAATCCAGTCTTACTGGTTGGCATAGCCGCCAATCTTTGCTAAACTTAACAGGTTTGGCCCCGAGTCTGCCCGTATCGACGGCGTGTACCGCTCGAGAATCAGTGGCAGAGACCCCGGTCAGCACCTAAGCCGTTCCCCTGAGAAGTCGACAGGTTTTGTTCAAAGGAATTCCTCATGCTTTTACCCAAGAAGGTTAAGTATCGCAAGCAGCAGCGCGGTCGCATGTGCGGCAAGGCGTGGCGCGGCTCCGACATCTCGTTCGGCGACTTCGGTCTGAAGGTCATGGAGTGCGGCTATATTACCGACCGCCAGATCGAAGCCAGCCGTATCGCGATGACGCGGTTCATCAAGCGCGGCGGCAAGGTTTGGCTGCGCCTGTTCCCGGACAAGCCGATCACCAAGAAGCCGGCCGAAACCCGTATGGGTAAGGGCAAGGGAGCTCCGGATCACTGGGTTGCGGTGGTTCGCCCGGGCAAGATCCTGTTCGAGATGGAAGGCGTTCCGGTCGAGCTGGCGAAGGAAGCCATGCGCCTGGCGGCCCACAAGCTTCCGCTCAAGACCACGTTCGTTGTGCGCCCCGGCCTCAAGGTCGAAGTGGCTGCGTAAGTAATAGCCGTTCAGGCGAGAAAGAAGTTATTTATGGAAATCGACAAGATCCGCAACTTGAGCGATGACGAGTTGAAGAACGAAGAGGCCAAGGCCGCTGAGCAGCTCTTCCGCATTCGCTTCGCGAAGAGCCTCGGCAAGCAGGAGGGGATTGGCAAGATCCGCTCCCTCAAGCTCGATATCGCACGCTTCAAGACCATTGCCAAAGAGCGCAATCTAGCGACTGCCAAGGCAGGGAAGGAATAATCATGGCTGAGACCACTGTCACTACCCCCGTCGCCGAGCAGGCTGCACCGCGCCGCACCGAGAAGGTTGGCCTGGTTGTTTCGACCAAGATGGAGAAGACCATCGTTGTCGAGATCGAGATGCGCAAGGCTCACCCGAAGTACAAGCGGGTGTTGAAGTCGAACAAGAAGTTTTATGCGCACGACGAGCAGAACTCGGCGCGCGTGGGCGATATGGTTCGCATCCGCGAGACGCGTCCGCTGTCGAAGCTGAAGCGCTGGTCGTTGGAAGAGATCATTCGCCGGTCGTCGCTGTCGGCGCTGCCGGATGAGAAGCCGGTCGCTGCAGCCAAGTAGTTGGGCGGAGTGTTTGTTGGGTAGTGGATGTACGCTTTGCGGCTGAGGTTTTGGCCGCGCGGCACGAGATAGCAACGGCTTCCCGCCGCCAAGCTCTCGGGCAAGTTTCACCTCTCGAACCAGTATTCGGCGAGAGCTTGATCCAGGAGAATCATCATGGCAGTTCAAATGCGCACAATCCTTGCCGTCGCCGATAACTCGGGCGCGCGCAAGCTCCAGGTCATCCTGCCGCTCGGCGGCGGTCTCGGCAAGAAGGCCGGCCTTGGCGATGTGGTAACGGCAGCGGTGAAGGAAGCGTCGCCGGATGGCACGGTCAAGAAGGGCAAGGTCGTCAAGGCCGTGATCGTCCGCACGCACAAGGAGTATCGCCGCCGGGATGGAACGTACATCCGCTTCGACGAGAATGCCGCGGTCGTGATCAACGATGCGATGGAGCCGGTTGGCACGCGCGTCTTTGGGCCGGTGGCTCGCGAGCTGCGCGACAAGAAGTTCCTGAAGATCGTTTCGCTCGCGCCTGAAGTTATCTAAAGGCAGGGATGAGGGAACAGGGATTAGGGAGTAGAAGGATAAATCGGATTCCGGCTCCGTATCGCCGAGCCCGCATGGCGGGGGATAAGAGGAAGAGATGCCGAACAAGTTCAAGCCCACTGCGGGCAGCAAGTCGAAGATCCGGATCAAGCGCAACGATATGGTTGTGGTGATTGCGGGCAAGGATAAAGGGCCGAAGGCTCACCGCGTGTTGCGGGTGATCGTCGACAAGCAGCGCGTGCTGGTGGAGGGCGTTGGGATGATCAAGAAGCACATGAAGCCGAATCCGCAGAAGAATGTGGCGGGCGGCATCCTGGAGCA
Source organism: uncultured Acidobacteriaceae bacterium (assembly GCA_963762375.1). Lineage (GTDB taxonomy): Bacteria > Acidobacteriota > Terriglobia > Terriglobales > Acidobacteriaceae > Granulicella. Next base: position 192,278 of record CAVXKP010000017.1, on the reverse strand, counting down.
GGAGGCGCCGATTCACATCTCGAATGTGATGCTGGTCGACTCCGAAGGCAAGCCGACGCGCATCGGCTACCAGGTTGAGGGTGAGAAGAAGACGCGCATCGCCCGCTCGAACGGCGGCGCGATCGCCGAGAAGAAGTTCAAGAAGTAACCGGGCTGGAGTTGAGAGGGAAGTAGAGCTGGGCCGGCGTTGAGCAAGAAGCGGCAGGGCTGGAATGGAAGCAGCAGTTGGGTCGAAGGTTCGGCCGGAAGTAAATTGAGCACCCCACGAAACGGTATACAGCGCAAGCTACTCCGGAGCCGTGGAGAAAGAGACGAGAGATCATGGCAGCACGTTTGAAAGAGAAGTATCACGGCGAGATCAAGCAGGCGCTTCAGAAGGAGCTTGGGCTCGAGAACGCGATGGCGGTTCCGAAGCTGGAGAAGATTGTGATCAACATGGGTCTGGGCGAAGCGACCCAGAACGTGAAGATCATGGATCCGCTGCTTGCCGACCTGGGATCGATTGCCGGGCAGAAGCCGGTGATCACGAAGGCGAAGAAGTCGATCGCGGCGTTCAAGCTGCGCGAGGGCATGCCGATTGGCGCGATGGTGACGCTGCGCGGCGACAAGATGTACGAGTTCCTCGACCGTCTGATCTCGGTGGCGCTGCCGCGCGTGCGCGACTTCCGCGGCGTGAGCTCGAAGAGCTTTGACGGGCGCGGCAACTACACGCTCGGTCTGCGCGACCAGCTGATCTTTCCGGAGATCGACTACGCGAAGGTCGACAAGATCAAGGGTATGAACGTGACGATCGTGACCACGGCGAAGGATGACAACGGTGCTCGCGAGCTGCTGAAGAGCTTCGGCATGCCGTTCCGCCAGGGCGCGTAAGGACGAGGGTTCAGGGTCCAGGGTTCAGGGCCCGGTAAAACAAGGCTTCACCAAGATTGAGAGAGTAAAGAATGGCAACCACAGCAAAACGCGTCAAAGACGCACGCAAGCCGAAGTTCAAGTCTCGTCAGCACAACCGCTGCCAGCTGTGCGGCCGTCCGCGCGCGTTTCTGCGCAAGTTCGGCGTCTGCCGTCTGTGCTTCCGCGGGCTCGCGCTGAAGGGCGAGATTCCGGGCGTCGTCAAGTCCAGCTGGTAGTTGGGCTGTTGAAGAAACGCTGCACGCCGCTTGTGAGCGGCAGATGCGCGTAGTCAAGATCGGCGCTACGGCGCCACAGACATTCCCGCAGGTTCTCCGGGTCGGCTGCAAGGCCGGAAGGAGCGAACGGGGGATGAAAGGAAAACGATGAACCTCACCGATCCGGTAGCAGATTTTCTTACACGTATCCGCAACGCGCACCGTTCCCGTCACCAGAAGCTGGATGCTCCGGCCTCGAAGCTGAAGACGGAGATTGCCCGCATCCTGAAGGAAGAGGGCTACATTGCCAACTACAAGGCTGCCGAGGAAGACGGCCAGAAGGTGTTGCGCGTGTACCTGAAGTACGGCCCGAACAACGAGGCGGTCATTCGCGACCTGAAGCGCGTGTCGCGTCCTGGCTGCCGGGTGTACATCGGCAAGGACGAGATCAAGCGCGTGCAGGGCGGCCTGGGTATTTCGATCATGACCACCCCGAAGGGTGTGATGACGGGCCGGCAGGCGCGGCGCGAAGGCGTTGGCGGCGAGATTCTCTGCGAAGTCTGGTAAGAGCAGGAAGTAGCAAACAGGAAGTGGGAAGTAGCGCGTGCTGCTTTCGCTTCCGAACCGGCGGGTGAACGCCAGGCTGCAGTGGAACTCATGAGATGTGAGGGACTCGCAAGCCATCAAGGATTGAAGTTATGTCACGTATCGGCAAGAAGCCTATCACGCTGCCCAAGGGTGTGAAGTACACCGTGCAGAGCAACATTGTTGTCGTCGAAGGACCCAAGGGCAAGGTGAACGCGCTGATTCCCCAGGGCATCACGTTCTCGGAGAAGGACGGCGTGCTGACCGTGGAGCGTCCGGATGACGCGCATGCGGCGGTGCATGGCCTGGCGCGCGCTCTGGTGTTCAACGCGATTGAAGGCGTGACCAACGGCTGGAAGAAGGAGCTCGACGTGGTGGGTATTGGATACCGCGTGGAGATGAAGGGCAAGGATGTGGTCGTGTTCACGCTCGGCTACTCGCACCCGATTGAGTTCCATCTGCCGACGGGCATTGACGTGGCGATCGATCCGAAGCAGACGCATCTGACGGTCTCGGGCATCGACCGGCAGAAGGTTGGCCAGGTGGCGGCGGATATGCGCTCGCTGCGCAAGCCGGACCCGTACAAGAACAAGGGTGTTCGCTACTCCGACGAGAAGCTGAAGAAGAAGGTCGGCAAGACGGGCGCTAAGTAAGAATTGAGCGTGCCGGTTCGACGGGCGGTAGCCGTCAAGACGGGCGCTAAGTAATCCAGAGGCGAGAGGCGAGATTCGAGACACGAACGTGCCTGCCGAATCTCGAATCTCGCAACTCGAATCTCGATTCACCGAACGTCGTCAAGTGATGGCGACGCCTTTAGGAAGGAAGTAAACCGATGATCAATCTTCGTCAACGCAATAACATTCGGCAGCGCGTGCACTCGCGCATTCGCGCCAAGATGTCGGGCACGGCCGAGCGTCCGCGGCTCAATGTGTACCGCTCGCTCAACCACATCTACACGCAGCTGATCGACGACGCGAATGGCGTCACGCTCGCTTCGGCATCGACGGTGACGCCGAAGGGTGTGGAGCGCAAGGCTGGCGGAAACGTGGAAGCGGCCAAGGCTGTGGGCAAGTTGATTGCCGAGCGCGCGCAGGAGAAGGGCATCAAGAAGGTGGTCTTCGATCGCGGCGGCTATCTGTATCACGGTCGCATCAAGGCGCTGGCCGATGCTGCGCGTGAAGCTGGTCTGGATTTCTAGTGTGACGTTTTCCAGTTGGAAGTAAAGATACGAAGGACGCTTGAGACGTTCCATAGAACAGCAGCGACGACTGCAACCTCCGGACCGGTGTGCCGGGGAGAAATAAAGAGGAAACAACGATGGCATTGAAGAAGAGACTCGACGGAAACCGGATGAACCTGAAGGATGAGGTTGTGTCCATCAATCGCGTGACCAAGGTGGTGAAGGGCGGCAAGAACATGTCGTTCGCGGCGCTGGTCATTGTGGGCGATCCTGCGGAGGGCGTGGTTGGCTACGGCTCCGGCAAGGCGAAGGAAGTTCCGCAGGCGATCCGCAAGGGCATTGAAGCGGCGAAGAAGAATCTGCTGAAGGTGAACCTGACGCACTACACGATTCCGCACGTGGTGCTGGGTCACTACGGCGCTGGCGAAGTGTTGCTGAAGCCAGCTCCTGAAGGTACGGGCGTGATTGCGGGCAAGACGGTTCGCGCCGTGATGACCGCGTGTGGCGTGCAGAATGTGCTGACCAAGAGCCTTGGCTCGGCGAACCCGCACAACGTGATCAAGGCGACGTTCGATGCGCTGTCGCAGCTGCGCGATAAGGCAGAGGTTGCGGCGCTGCGCGGCAAGTCGGTCGAAGAGCTGTAAGAACAGGGATTAGGGATTAGGGATTAGGGATTACAGCGTCCTGGTCGTTGATCGCCGGTATTCAAACGGAGAAGAACAATGGCAAGCGAAAACAAGATCAAGATCCAGTACTTCCGCTCGCAGATCTGCACGCCTGTGAAGCACAAGCTCGTTGTGAAGGGCCTGGGCTTTACGCGCCTGCATCAGATTGTGGAGCGCGAGGACACACCGTCGATTCGCGGCATGGTGAAGAAGATTCCTCACCTTGTTCGGATTCTCGACTAGTTATTTTTCGCCTCGAATGCGAGGCCAACACATGCGAGTCGGATGCCTCTGGCGAGGCACCCGGCGTGAGCGAGGACATCATGGCACTGAATCTCAGCAATCTGAAGGCGCCGAAGAAGGCGAATGAAAACAAGAAGCGCGTAGGCCGCGGTATGGGCTCGGGCATGGGTAAGACCTCGACGCGTGGCCACAAGGGCCAGGGATCGCGGTCGGGATCGAGCCTGATGCGCGGGTTTGAAGGCGGCCAGATGCCGCTGCACCGGCGGCTGCCGAAGCGCGGGTTTACGAACATCTTCCGCGTGGAGTATGCGGTGCTGGGCTTGGACACGATTGCCGAGCTGAACGAGAGCGAGTTGACGCTCGAGAAGCTGACCGAGCGCGGCATCCTGAAGAAGCGCAACGGCCTGGTGAAGGTGCTGGCGAACGGCGAGCTGAAGTCGGCGGTGACGGTGCATGCGCACAAGTTCTCGAAGGCGGCGCAGAAGGCGATCGAGGCGGCCGGCGGTAAAGCGGTCATCATCGGAGAGGCCGCAGGCGCTATCGGCGAGACTGCTCCCGCAGCGTAAGGAATCGGGCCGGGGCCAAGCGCCTCGGCCTATTTTGCTTCTACGCCAGGATGCAGCAGATTGCGCGTAGAATATTGTTCAAGAACTACAGGCAAAGCGTTCGGAGCCGGCAAGTCCCGCAATCGGCGCTCAGCTTCAAAATTCAAATTTTGGTTCAAGGCCTCAAACTTCGATGCTCGAGAAATTCCTCAACATCTTCCGCATTCCGGATCTGCGCAAGCGCATCGGGTTCACGCTGGCGCTGCTCGCTGTCTATCGTCTGGGCGCACATATTCCGACGCCCGGCATCGATGCCGCAAGGCTCTCGCAGTACTTCAATCAGAACGCGGGCGGAGCGCTCGGCCTGCTGGATCTGTTCAACGGCGGCAACCTGCGCAAGCTGACGGTCTTTGCGCTGGGTATCATGCCGTACATTACAGCGTCCATCATCTTCCAGCTGCTGACGGTGATCTATGAGCCGCTGGCGAAGCTGCAGAAGGAAGGCGAGCTGGGACGGCGCAAGATTACGCAGTGGACGCGCTACGTGACGGTGCTGCTGGCGGTGGTGCAGAGCTTCTTCATTGGCTTGACGCTGACGAGCACGGCGACGGGCGAGACGATGGTGACGCTGCCCAAGGGCGAGTTTCTGCCGCTGTGCGTGATCACGCTGACGGCCGGCACGGCGTTCATCATGTGGCTGGGCGAGCAGATCACGGAGCGCGGCATTGGCAATGGCATGTCGCTGCTGATCTTCACGGGCATCGTGGTCGGACTGCCGCGCGGCATTGCGGATCTGTACCAGAAGGCGGCGACGCAGGCGTGGGGTGGATTCACGCCGATTGCGATCGCGCTGCTGGTGGTGATGATGGTCGCGGTGGTTGCGTTCATCGTGTATGTGGAGCGGTCGGAGCGGCGGATTCCGATTCAGTCGGCGAAGCGGATGGTGGGGCGGCGGATGACGCAGGCTTCCAACAGCTTCCTTCCGCTGAAGGTGAACTCGGGCGGCGTGATGCCGGTAATCTTTGCGGCTTCGATTCTGTCGGCGCCGATGCTGCTGGAGAACGTGAGCCTGTTTGGTTCGGGGCCGCTGCGGGACACGAGCTTCCTGGGACCGATCTTCCGTGCGCTGGGACCGGCTGAGCCGTGGTACGTGGTGCTGTACATCCTGGCGATTATCTTCTTCGCGTACTTTTATATTTCGATCATCTTCCGTCCCGATGATATTGCGGACAACATGCGGAAGTATGGCAGCTTCATTCCGGGGATTCGTCCGGGCAAGCGGACGTCGGACTTCATCAACGATGTGCTGACGCGGATTACGCTGGTGGGTGCGCTGTACCTGGTGGCGATCTCGATCATTCCGATGTTTTTGATCTCGGGTATCCACTTCAATCACCTGTGGCTGGTCGGCGGAATCTTTGACCGGATGCCGACGTGGGTGACCAACGGCCTGGGACTCAACTTCTACTTTGGCGGCACGTCGCTGCTGATCGTGGTTGGCGTGGCGATGGACACGGTGCAGCAGGTGGAGGCGCAGTTGATCATGCGCCACTACGACGGCTTCTCGCCGAAGTCGGGTCGCATTCGCGGCCGCCGCAGCTGGTAACGCTCTCAGCCTCTTGCAGTACGCAGGTACCCAGGTCTGGAGTTTCGGGCCTGGGTTTTTGCTGAGGGGCGCAGTTTAGGAAATAGCAATGGAAGTATTGATGACGAACATGACGGAGCCTTTGGCCAAGACGAATGTGTTCCTGCCGGGACCTGTGCTGTTGCTGGGCGCGCCGGGTGTGGGCAAGGGAACGCAGGCCAAGCGGCTGATGGATGAGTTTCGTATTCCGCAGATCTCGACGGGCGATCTGCTGCGCGAGCATCGCAGGAACCATACGCCGCTGGGCATGATGGCGGATGAGTTGATGGCCAAGGGGCAGCTGGTTCCGGACGACCTGGTCAATGAGATGGTAGCGACGCGGCTGACCGAGCCCGACACGGAGCGCGGATATATTCTGGATGGATTTCCCCGCACGCTGAACCAGGCGGAGTGGCTGGATGCGCAGCTGGCGGGGCAGCTGGCGGGCTCGACGCTGCCGGTGGTGGCGGTGAGTATTGTGGTGCCGGAGCGGGTTCTGCTGGAGCGCATCACGGGGCGGCTGACGTGCCCGGTGTGCGGAACGATCTACAATCGGTATTCGAATCCTCCGAAGCAGGAGGGCCTCTGCGATCGCGAGGGAGCGAAGCTGGTGCAGCGCGCGGACGATACGGAGCCGGTGTTCTACGAGCGCATGAAGGCGTTTGAGGCCAAGACCGCGGCAGTGATCGAGTATTATCGGGCCCAAGACAGCCGCTTTGCCGAGGTCGATGGAGATCTTCCGGTCGATGAGGTGATGCAGTCCATCCGCGCGACGCTGTTCCGGTTGCGCCACTACACGGAGTCGTAGAGCGGCTTCGGTCATCGAATGGTTTGAGTTTTAAGCTATGGCGATTCTGATTAAATCCGGCGCTGAGATTGAGAAGATGCGGATCTCGGGCATGGCGCTGCGCAAGGTACACGAGGCGGTGAAGGGTGCCGTGCGCGTGGGCGCGACGACGATGGACCTGGAGCGCGCGGCGGCGGCGAAGGTGAAAGAGCTGGGCGTGAAGGCGGCGTTCCTGGGGTATCACGGGTATCCGGCGGTGCTGTGCACGTCGGTGAACAACGAGGTCATCCACGGGATTCCGAATGACAAGCGGGTGCTGCAGGAGGGCGATGTGGTGTCGGTGGACTGCGGCGTGATTGTGGATGGGTATTACTCCGATGCGGCGGTGACGCATCCGGTGGGGAAGATTGCGCCGGCGGTGGAGAAGCTGCTGCGGGTGACCGAGGCGTCGCTGTACGCGGCGATTGATAAGGCGCAGGTGGGTGGGCGGCTGTTCGATATCTCGCACGCGGTGCAGACGGTGTGCGAGGCCGAGGGGTATGGCGTGGTGCGGGAGTTTGTGGGCCACGGGATCGGCAAGAACATGCACGAGGATCCGCAGGTGCCGAACTATGGCGATGCCGGCAAGGGGCCGCGGCTGAAGGCGGGCATGGTGCTGGCGATCGAGCCGATGATCAATATCGGCACTCCCGAGGTGAAGGTGCTGGAGGATGGGTGGACGGCGATCACGGTGGATGGCAGCGTGAGTGCGCACTTCGAGCACACGGTGGCGATCACCAAGGATGGGCCGGTCATTCTCACGCGGTAGTTTGGCGCGTTCGTTTCGATCGTGGGGTTGCGATGGAAATTCTGGATGCGGTCGAGGCAGATCTGACGAAGATCACGGAGATTTATAACGAGGTGATCCGGACGTCGACGGCGGTGTTCAGCGATGATCCGGTGACGGTGGACGATCGGGTGGCGTGGTGGACGGCGCGGGTGGCGCAGGGGTATCCGGTGCTGGTGGCGAAGGACGAGCACGGGGTTGCGGGGTTTGCGACGTTCGGAGATTTCCGGGCGTGGCCGGGGTATCGATTTACGGTCGAGGGAACGATTCACATCGATGCGTCGGCGCGGCGGAAGGGCGTCGGGGTCGCTCTGCTGGAGGTGCTGAAGGAGCGCGCCAGGGCGGCGGGGAAGCATGTGATGGTGGCGGGGGTGGACTCGGCGAATGTGGCGTCGCTGAAGTTTCTGGAAGGCAATGGGTTCGAGCGTGTGGGGCAGTTGCGAGAGGTGGGGAACAAGTTTGGGACGGTTCCTGGATCTCGTGTTTCTGCAGTACATGCTCGAACCTGCGCCGGGTCGGTGAGCGTGAACTCGAGCCGTGGCTCGATTAGCCGCGGTAGACACCCAGGTCTCAGAAGCGAGACTTGGGGCATCCATTCGTTGCAGGGTTTCGAAGCGAGACGTGGGCCGGCCCCTCAGACACGAAACAGTCCCGCACTTCAGAACGCGAAACAATACCGCCCCTTCAAACGCGCAAGCTTGTGCAGAGCGTTTGAAGCGGCAGGCGGTTGCTAGAAGCGCTCGGTGAGGAACTTGCCGATCTCCTGGAACTCGGCTTCGGAGAGGCGGAAGGTGGCTGCGGGGAGGACGCCGTCGACCTGCTCGGCGCTGCGGCCGCCGACGATGGCTGCGGTGATGGCGGGGTTGTGCAGGGTCCAGGCGATGGCGACGACGCCGGGCTCGACGTTGTGGCGCTTGCCGATGGCGCGCAGCAGCTCGACGAGCTCGAGGTTGCGCGAGAGCAGCGGTTCCTGGAACTGTTTGGTGTTGCGGCGGAAGTCATCCTGCGGCATCTTGGCGATGCGCTCGGCGGTCATGTAGCCGGTGAGCAGGCCGGACTGCATGGGCGAGTAGTTGATGACGCCGATGTTGTGCTTCTGGCAGAAGGGAAGGATCTCCGCTTCGTAGGTGCGGTTGATCATGGAGTAGGGCGGCTGCTGCGAGGTGATGGGAGCGATCTTGAGGGCGCGCTCCATCTGGGCGATGTTGAAGTTGGAGACGCCGATGTAGCGGACCTTGCCTTCGCGCTGGAGCTCGGCCATGGTGGTCCAGCCTGCTTCGATCTCCTCGTCGGGAACGGGCCAGTGGATCTGGTAGAGGTCGATGACGTCGACGCGGAGGCGGCGAAGGCTGGCTTCGACTTCCTCGCGAATCTTCTTCATGGTCTGGACGATCTTGCGGTCCTCGCCCCAGGTCATGGTGGACTTGGTGAAGATGTAGGGCTTGGCGCTGGTGGACTTGAGGGCGGCGCCGACGATCTCTTCGGAGTGGCCGAGGCCGTAGACGGCGGCGGTATCGATCCAGTTGATGCCGGCGTCGAGCGCGCGGTGGATGGCTTCGATGGACTTCTGGTCTTCCTGGGGACCCCAGGCATATTGCCAGTCGCCGCCGCCGATGGCCCAGGCGCCAAAGCCGATGGTGGTGAGGTTCATGTCGGAGTTGCCGAGCTGGCGCGTGGCGCCGAGGACGGAGGTGCTGTTTGCTGTCGTTGGTGAAGAGCTCATGGGTAGTTGGATGCGGGCGGGTTGGAGGCGGGTGCAGTGGATCGAGGGCGAGGCGGAGGCGCAGGGGAGAATTTAGCGATATCGATTGGTTTCCGAGACGCATCCAACTAGTGAAGATTGAATCAAGTAGAGAATTCAACGAGAGAATTTCGGGAGGCTAGAGGAACATGCCGGCTGCTAATCCAAACCGGGAGAGATCGCGCGTCGTTATTATCGGGGCGGGATTTGCCGGTATCAACGCTGCACAGCGGCTGGGGAACGTGCCCGTCGACGTCACGATCATCGATCGCAAGAACCATCACACGTTTCAGCCGCTGCTGTATCAAGTGGCGCTGGCGGTGCTGTCGCCGGGGGATATCGCGCAGCCGATCCGCTCGATCTTGAGCAAGCACCGCAATATCGAAGTGGTGATGGACGAGGTGTGCAGCATCGACACGACGGCGCGGGAGGTAAGGATTGCGAGCGGGGCGACGATGGCGTATGACTACCTGATCGTTGCGACGGGCTCGACGCACAGCTACTTTGGGAACGATCAATGGGAGAAGGTGGCGCCGGGTTTGAAGACGGTGGAGGACGCGACCAACATCCGGCGGAGGGTGCTGCTGGCGTTCGAGTATGCGGAGCGGCAGATGCTGGAGACGGGGTTTCATCCGCCGCTGCGGTTTGTGGTGGTGGGAGGAGGGCCTACGGGGGTGGAGCTGGCGGGAGCGATCTCGGACATCTCGAGGCTGTATATGACGAAGGATTTTCGGCATATCGACACGAAGACCGCGGAGGTGGTGATTGTGGAGGGCGCGGGAGAGATCCTGGGGATGTATCCGCCGCATCTGCAGAAGAAGGCGAGGGAGCAGCTGCATGCGCTGGGGGTGAAGGTTCGCTGCGGGGCGCGGGTCACCGATATCCAGCCGGGCTATGTGATGGTGGGGAACGAGCGGATTGAGAGCGTGTGCACGCTGTGGGCGGCGGGTGTGCAGGCCTCGCCGCTGGGAAAGATGCTGGGGGTAGAGCTGGACAACAAGGGGTGCGTGCTGGTGAACGAGCGGCTGAACCCGAGGAATCGGCCAGAGGTTTTTGTGTGCGGCGACCTGGCGCACTTTGAGCAGGACGGGAAGCAGGTTCCGGGGGTGGCGCAGCCGGCGATGCAGATGGGGGACTATGCGGCGAGGCGGATCGGGCTGCTGGTGGCGGCACCGGAGAAGGCGGCGTATCAGAAGCCGTTTCGGTACTTCGACAAGGGGGACATGGCGACGATCGGGCGCAAGGCGGCGGTGGCTCGGATTGTGTGGCCGTTCCATGCGGACTGGAGCGGGTTCATGGCGTGGATTACGTGGATGCTGGTGCACATTTTTTTCCTGATCGGCTTCCGGAATCGCTACTCGGTGTTTCTGAGCTGGGCGTTCACGTATATCAGTGAGCGGGATGGAGTAAGGCTGATTGTGGGGTCGCAGAATCTGCCGGGATGGGAGATGCTGGCGGCGACCGATAACACCCGCAGGGACTGAGGGGAGGATGGGCGGCGGAAGATAATCGCAACCGGAAATTTCGGGCAAACATCCAAGAATAGTTAGGAGAGCATCAAATGTCCGAACCCAAAAATGACTCGTCCCCGGTAACGCGGCGGCATTTTCTATCCGTGAGTGGAGCGGCGTTGGCCGCAGCAACAGCAGTTCCGTTGGCAGCGCAGACGGTGCAGCAGATCCACTCGAGCGACCACCATCTGCCGAATGAACAGCAGGTGGGGCCTAACAACACGGTCAACGATTCCCTGAATCCGGATTCGGTGTGGCCTCCGGTAACCGACAACGGGACGATGCTGCCGTTCAAGTACTCGTTCGATCTTTCGCACAAGGAGATTGACTCGGGCGGCTGGACGCGCCAGGTGACGGTGCGCGATCTCGCGATCTCGAAGACGATGGCGGGCGTGGAGATGCGGTTGACGGCGGGCGGTGTACGCGAACTGCACTGGCACGTGTCGGGCGAGTGGGCGTACATGATCTACGGATCGGCGCGCATCACGGCGGTGGACGCCGACGGCAAGAGCTTCGTCAACGATGTGAAGAAGGGCGACCTGTGGCTGTTTCCGGGCGGCGTACCGCACTCGATCCAGGGACTGGGACCGGACGGCGCGAAGTTCCTGCTGGTGTTCAACCAGGGCGACTTCGATGAGTTCAGCACGTTCCTGCTGAGCGACTGGTTCAAGCACACGCCGAAGGAAGTGCTGGCGAAGAACTTCGGTGTGGCGGAGTCCACGTTCGACCAGCTTCCGCAGGAGAAGCTGTATATCTTCCAGAGCGACGCGCCGAGGGCGCTGGCGGAAGAGCAGCAGCAGGCCGGCGCGGTGACGGGAACGATCGATCAGGACTTCCTGTTCCGTCCGAGCGAGATGCAGCCGACGAAGGTAACGGCGGGCGGCGAGGTAAAGATCGTCGACAACAAGAACTTCCCGGTGACGAATATTGCTGCGGCGATTGTGACGCTGAAGCCGGGCGGGCTGCGCGAGCTGCACTGGCATCCGCTGTCGGATGAGTGGCAGTACTATGTGTCGGGCAAGGGCCGGATGACGGTGTTTGACTCGGCCAGCAAGGCGCGGACGATGGACTTCCAGGAGGGAGACGTAGGGTACATCGAGCAATCGCGGCCCCACTACATCGAGAACACGGGCGACGAAGACCTGGTGTTCCTTGAGGTGTTTCCGACGGGAACGTACCAGGATATCTCGGCCGCGGAATGGCTGGCTCACACGCCGCTGCGGCTGGTGAACGAGCATCTGCACACAGGGGAAGACTTCCTGAAGAATATCCCGAAGAAGGAAGCTGTGATCCTGCCGCTGTAACGGCTGCATCGATTCAGCGATTCAACACGAAGCGCCCAGGTGGACGAAGCCTGGGCGCTCGGTGTTTCAGTCGGACTAGCGGATGGCGAGGAGCGGCTTTATTTGAAGCGGAAGACGAAGCCGGTGCTGAAGCCGAGGATCTTCGCGGAGGGAATCGGGGTGGGACCTTCAAAGGTCTGACTGCTGATGGTGCCGACGGAGCCGTAGCTTACTTCAACGACGCGCCAGTCGACGTGGCGGTTGAGAGGTCGATCGAGGCCACCGAAGATGCCGTACTGCAGGCGGGTGATGTGCGCGTCGCTGAGCGGCGGGCGGGTGCGGCCTTCGCCGACGGAGAATTGTCCATAGGGCTTGAGGCCGAAGGCCATCGGATGGGCAGAGACGCGGAGACCGACGAGGAAGCTGTTGATGGAAGCATTGTTGCCATGCTGAATGGCGTCGCGCACGTCGGCGCTGACATCGAACTTGGAGTAGTGCGCGAACTCGTAGTAGCCACCGAAGTCGACTCCGCCGAAGATCTGCGATGTCTGGCCGTCGCCGAGAAAGGCATAGGGACCGGTATCGGCGACGCTGTTGCTGATGCGGCTGACGACGGGGTTGAAGTAGAGGCCGATCTGGGCATGGGCAGCGATGGTCGTGAAGGCCAAGGCGAGCGTTGGAACAAGAAACCGCAATTTCATCGAGTAACAATCCTCAAGAGATAAACCTGGAGCTCTGCCCGGAAGCAAGCACAGCTACCAGTCTAGTTGCATATTGCGGGTACGGCCTAATCGGGAGGCATAAAATCGGGTGCTGCGCGAGGTGGGGGGACGCAAAAGCGGCAGCCGGAGCTGCCGCCTGGTTGCGATCGGGCCGATGGGGACTAGACGGTTGCGGGCTCGCGCACGGATACGGGCGTAAGCCAGTTATAGCGGTCGTCTGCCAAGCCATTCACGATGTTGAAGAAGGCATCGTGCAGGGCGGTGGTGACGGGACCCATGGAGCCATCGCCGATGAGGATGCGATCGACGGAGCGCAGGTGGGTGACCTCGGCTGCGGTGCCGGTGAAGAAGGCTTCGTCGCAGATGTAGAGCAGCTCGCGGGGAAGCGCCTGCTCGACGACGGGAATACCGAGCTGACGGGCCAGCACGAGGATGGAGTCGCGGGTGATGCCGTTGAGCACGGAGTTGGCCAGCGGCGCGGTGTAGAGGGTGCCTCCGCGGATGATGAAGAGATTCTCGCCGGAGCCTTCGGAGAGATAGCCGTTGGTGTCGAGCGCGATGCCTTCGACGTAGCCGTTGACTTCGGCCTCCATGCGGATGAGCTGCGAGTTCATGTAGTTGGCGCCGGCCTTGGCGAGCGAGGGCATGGTGTTGGGCGCGAGGCGGTTCCAGCTGGAGATGCAGACGTCGGCGCCGTCGTTGCCGGCGACATACTTGCCCCAGGGGTAGTTGGCGATGTAGATCTCGATGGGCGAACGCAGGGGATTGACGCCGACCTCGCCGTAGCCGCGGAAGGCGATGGGGCGGATGTAGCAGGGGGCGACACCGTTGGCCTCGACGACGTCGATGACGGCGGTGTTGAGCTGCTCGACGGTGTAGGGCAGGGGCATGCGGTAGATCTTGGCGGAGTGGATGAGGCGCTGCATGTGCTCGGTGAGCCGGAAGATGCTGGCGCCGCCGGGCTGGGTATAACAGCGAATGCCCTCAAAGACCGATGATCCGTAGTGGACGACGTGACTCATCACGTGGATGTTGGCCTTCTCCCAGGGGATTAATTGGCCATTGTGCCAGATATTTTTGGTTGATTCGATCGGCATACGTTCTCCTCGCTTTAGAAAATTATACGTTGCGGAGGAATGCGCAGAGTGTTGATTTAAGCATGAAATACGGCGCTTCGCGGCATCCGGGGCAGCGTGAAACAATCTAATGATTATGTTTGTTCCCAACGCCGCTGCGCTGACGCACCTGGAGGGATCGGTCTACGTTCGATTCTCGTTGCTGGCACTGAGCTCGATCTTCTTTCTGGTTGACCCCTTTGCTGCGCTCCCCACCTTTCTCGCCGTGACCCAAGGGCAGGACAGCGCCAAGCGCGCCCGCACGGCCCGCAAGGCGTCGCTGACGGCGTTTGTGATTCTGAGCGCGTTCGCGATTGCGGGCACCTACATCTTTCGGCTGTTCGGGATTACGCTGCCGGCGTTCGAGATTGCGGGCGGCGTGATTCTGTTGCTCATCGGGCTGGACATGCTGGAGGCGAAGCGCTCGCCCACGCAGGAGTCGAGCGACGAGACGGTCGCGGCGGCGACCAAGGATGACGTGGGCATTGTGCCGATGGGGATTCCGATGCTGGCGGGGCCGGGAGCGATTACGTCGGTGATGGTGCTGGTGGGGCAGGCGCACCAGTCGGAGGGGTATTGGCAGATGGCGGCGATCTTTGGGGCGATCGCGGTGACGGCGGCGATCTGCTACCTGGTGCTGGGCGAGCGCGTCGCGGGTTGCGAACATGCTGGGAGAGACGGGGATTCGCATCCTGATCCGCGTGATGGGGTTGCTGCTGGTGGCGCTGGCGGTGCAGTACTTCGTGAACGGCTTTGTGGATCTGGGCGTGCTGAACCGGCCGAATCCGGCGTGAGCTGAGGCGTGGTGGCGCTAGTGGATGAGGAGCGCCGAGGCGGCGGCGAGCAGGCCGGCGAGGCCGAGCAGAAGGCCGAAGAGGAAGTAGGCGTGCTGGCGGGTGAGCAGCGTGATGGACGACATCACGACCGCGATCTCGAGCAGAGCTTCGCCGAGATCGTAGCGATTGGCGCGGCGTTCGGACATGGCGACTTCGCGTTCGAGATCCTGGGCTTTCTCCTGCTCGTCGGTGATTTCGGCGTTCCATTTCTGCAGGTGGGCGCGATACTCGGCGAGCTTCTTCTGCACGGCTGCGTCGTTGGCGCTGGGCAGGAGGGAGAGCAGATCGGTGGTGGTGCTGACTTGCTCCTGGCGAATCTTCTTGGCCTGGTAGAGATTCCATTGATCGGCTGCGCGGGTCTGCATGAGCACGGCTTCGGTATGGGTGCGATGGCCGAGGACGGTGACCATGGCGACCAGGACGGCGAGGACGCTGATGGCGAGAGAGACGTGGCGCATTCCACTTTCGCCTGCCTCTTTCATCTCGTTCGAAAACTCATTCATTTCCGTGGCTTCCATAGGGAAGCATTCTACGTGAGCCAGTGGTTACAAGGGGATGAACTGCTTTTCCACTGCTGTCCACAGGGGGAGGGGTTGCGCGAGGGCGGTCCGTTGATACTCTCAGGAAGTCGCAAGTGAGCGCGACGGTAGCAAAAAGCCTGAAGGTTGCGCAACGAGTTGAGTTGCGATACTCTCAGGAAGTCGCAAAACAGTAGCGGCCGACAAAAACACGAAGAGCTTGCGCAATGCATTAGGTTGCGATACTCTAAGTGAGTTGCACAAAGCTTCGCGCCGGAGCCTGCTTGGAAGTTTCGAGTGGGTGATGATGGCAAGCCGGAGCGCAGTCCAAGCGTTTGAACGCGGTGTAAGAGCTTCTAAAGCCGACCGCAACCAAGCCCAAGCCACTGCATTACAACCCGGGACGAAAGTCTTAGGGAATAGAAGCTTAGAGCTTCGCGCCTCGATTTCGAGTCGTTTCGATGTTTTGACATTTTGCGCTGTTGCTGCCTTGCGTCAAAGGTTTCGATCTTCGAGAAAGATTCTCGAAACGGTATCGAAAAATTGATGTTGACAGCCGCCGCGAACTTCGATAGAATAGGAAAGTTCGCGCAAAACACTGCAGCGAGGCCGGCGAGTAAAGCTTAGAGGTTGAGAAGCGGCTCCGGACACTCCCCAGTACAAACAGCGCAATCAAGTTCGAGGACACAAACCTGAGGCTTTGCCCAGCGTTGGTCCTTGATCCAAAACTGTCCGCTTAGGCGAGAACAGTCAGGATCTTTGACAACATAGTTGAACGTGCCAGTCGTGAGATGACGTGAAGTTTGGTTGTGTCATTCTCACTAGTAATAAACCTCCGCTGCTTTTCGAGCGAGCGGAGGCGGTTGACTCTTGGGACCCCTGTCCTACAAGAGCAGCCAAACCAAGATTAAACGAGAGTTTGATCCTGGCTCAGAATCAACGCTGGCGGCGTGCCTAACACATGCAAGTCGCACGAGAAAGGGACTTCGGTCCTGAGTACAGTGGCGCACGGGTGAGTAACACGTGAATCATCTACCTTCGAGTGGGGAATAACTGAGAGAAATCTTAGCTAATACCGCATAATACCTACGGGTCAAAGCAGCAATGCGCTTGAAGAGGAGTTCGCGGCAGATTAGTTAGTTGGCGGGGTAATGGCCCACCAAGACGATGATCTGTATCCGGCCTGAGAGGGCGCACGGACACACTGGAACTGAAACACGGTCCAGACTCCTACGGGAGGCAGCAGTGGGGAATTTTGCGCAATGGGGGAAACCCTGACGCAGCAACGCCGCGTGGAGGATGAAATCCCTTGGGATGTAAACTCCTTTCGATAGGGAAGATTATGACGGTACCTATAGAAGAAGCCCCGGCTAACTTCGTGCCAGCAGCCGCGGTAATACGAGGGGGGCAAGCGTTGTTCGGAATTATTGGGCGTAAAGGGTGCGTAGGCGGTTTGACAAGTCTTATGTGAAATCTTCGGGCTCAACCCGAAGTCTGCATGGGAAACTGTCGGGCTTGAGTATGGGAGAGGTGAGTGGAATTTCCGGTGTAGCGGTGAAATGCGTAGATATCGGAAGGAACACCTGTGGCGAAAGCGGCTCACTGGACCATAACTGACGCTGATGCACGAAAGCTAGGGGAGCAAACAGGATTAGATACCCTGGTAGTCCTAGCCCTAAACGATGATTGTTTGATGTGGGGGGTACCCAATCCTCCCGTGTCGAAGCTAACGCGATAAACAATCCGCCTGGGGAGTACGGTCGCAAGGCTGAAACTCAAAGGAATTGACGGGGGCCCGCACAAGCGGTGGAGCATGTGGTTTAATTCGACGCAACGCGAAGAACCTTACCTGGGCTCGAAATGTACAGGACAGCGGTAGAAATATCGTCTCCCAGCAATGGGTCTGTATATAGGTGCTGCATGGCTGTCGTCAGCTCGTGTCGTGAGATGTTGGGTTAAGTCCCGCAACGAGCGCAACCCTTATCTCCAGTTGCTACCATTTAGTTGAGCACTCTGGCGAAACCGCCTCGGATAACGGGGAGGAAGGTGGGGATGACGTCAAGTCCTCATGGCCTTTATGTCCAGGGCTACACACGTGCTACAATGGCCGGTACAAACCGCTGCAACCCCGCGAGGGTGAGCTAATCGGAAAAAGCCGGCCTCAGTTCGGATTGGAGTCTGCAACTCGACTCCATGAAGCTGGAATCGCTAGTAATCGTGGATCAGCATGCCACGGTGAATACGTTCCCGGGCCTTGTACACACCGCCCGTCACATCACGAAAGTGGGTTGCACTAGAAGTCGGTGCGCTAACCGCAAGGGAGCAGCCGCCCAAGGTGTAATTCATGATTGGGGTGAAGTCGTAACAAGGTAGCCGTAGGAGAACCTGCGGCTGGATCACCTCCTTTCTAAAAGAGAACGCTCTGGCAATCTCATCCGCCTCTGCGATTGCGAGCAGCCAAGGACATCGTCCGAACGCTGAGGGTGCGATGTGCCAGACAACTCCTGATTGCGCTGAACCGATCTTGGTCGGGGAGGCAAGAGAGGGAGAATCTGAACACAACCTTCTTTTCTTTACGATCCATCAACAACGATGGTCAGATTCGGCGTAGCCGTTTCGCACGTTCAACTGTGTCCTCGAAAACCTTCGAGAGAGCTCACAAGCTCGCGCCCCTGTTCTTCGGAACCGGACAGCGCGGGCGACAGAGCAAGCAAGCCAGAGCGGCTACGGCCAATCGGCGATGCCGGGCCTGTAGCTCAGTTGGCTAGAGCGCACCCCTGATAAGGGTGAGGTCGGTAGTTCGAATCTACCCAGGCCCACCACTTTTCTCTGTATCGGTTATACTGATCAGACGGGGCTGTAGCTCAGTTGGGAGAGCGCCTGCTTTGCAAGCAGGATGTCATCGGTTCGATCCCGGTCAGCTCCACCATTTCTCTGAAGGTCATCGAAGCAAACCTGCTCGAGGTTGAGTCTCTGTCGCTGTGAATGATGCAGCCAGACACTGATCCTTGAGCTTGTGGCGAAAGCCCTTGTCTCTAGCGCGCTTCAGTAGCGCGTAGCAGCAACTAACCGTTGCCGCAGACGATTTTTGACAACTGAATAGATTGGGTAAATATAACTACA
The DNA here is from genome assembly GCA_963762375.1 of uncultured Acidobacteriaceae bacterium. Lineage (GTDB taxonomy): Bacteria > Acidobacteriota > Terriglobia > Terriglobales > Acidobacteriaceae > Granulicella. Next base: position 173,868 of record CAVXKP010000017.1, on the reverse strand, counting down.
AGGCTGAGCAGCTTTGGCTTATAGGTAGTTTCTATAAGTGCAAGCTGATTATCAGTATTGAGTGTCTTTAGAATATTCTCGGTACCCCTCACCCTAATCCAGTGAGGACAAGTACCAGAAGGCGGACGAAACTATGTAGATTGCTCTACAGGTCAGAGGTTTTCACTCTGATGCGTGCGAGTAAATTCTATGGTCAAGCTACTAAGGGCGCACGGTGGATGCCTTGGCAGAAACAGGCGATGAAGGACGTGGCAAGCTGCGATAAGCTTCGGGGAGCCGCACACAGGCGTTGATCCGGAGATTTCCGAATGGGGAAACCCACATGAGCAAACCTCATGTATGCCCTACTGAATACATAGGTAGGAGCAGGCGAACGGAGGGAAGTGAACCATCTCAGTACCTCCAGGAGAAGAAAGAAACCTCGATTCCGATAGTAGTGGCGAGCGAACTCGGAACAGCCCAAACCCGTACTATTTCGGTAGTTCGGGGGTTGTAGGGCCTGCAACAGTAGAGTTACCAATCTGGTCGATAGTCGAAGTGGTTGGAAAGCCACCCGATACAGCGTGACAGGCGCGTAGACGAAATTGATCCAGACTCGAAGCAGGTACCTGAGTAAGGCGGGGCACGAGAAACCCTGCTTGAATCCACGGGGACCATCCCGTAAGGCTAAATACTCGTTTCTGACCGATAGTGAACCAGTACCGTGAGGGAAAGGCGAAAAGAACCCCGAGAGGGGAGTGAAATAGTACCTGAAACCGTGTGCCTACAAGCAGTGGGAGGACTATGCCCGTAAGGGAATGTCTGACCGCGTGCCTATTGCATAATGAGCCGGCTAGTTATTCTTGTCAGCAAGGTTAAGCGTGAGCGAGCCGCAGCGAAAGCGAGTCTGAATAGGGCGTTCAGTTGGCAGGAATAGACGCGAAGCGGGATGATCTACCCTTGGCCAGGTTGAAGTTGGGGTAACACCCAATGGAGGACCGAACCGGTGTTTGTTGAAAAAAGCTCGGATGAGCTGAGGGTAGGGGTGAAAGGCTAATCAAATTCCGTGATAGCTCGTTCTCTCCGAAATAGCTTTAGGGCTAGCGTCGTGTGATTTGGATCGGTGGTAGAGACATGGATGGACTAGGGGGCTTTCCGGCTTACTGAATCCAACCAAACTTCGAATGCCGATCACAACCAGCACGGCAGTCAGACTGTGGGGGCTAAGCTTCACAGTCGAGAGGAAAACAGTCCAGACCGCCTGCTAAGGTCCCAAAATTATAGTTAAGTGGGAAAGGAAGTCGGAACGCTCAGACAGCCAGGAGGTTGGCTTAGAAGCAGCCATCCTTTAAAGAAAGCGTAATAGCTCACTGGTCAAGCGGTCCGGTGCCGACAATACAACGGGGCTAAAACTATATACCGAAGCAGCGGATGCACACATATGTGTGCGTGGTAGGAGAGCATTCTCTCGTGAATGAAGCGTAACTGTGAAGATACGTGGACATTAGAGAAGAGACCCTGCCGGCATAAGTAGCGATAATGAAGGTGAGAACCCTTCACGCCGAAAGTCTAAGGTTTCCTGAGGAAGGTTAATCCGCTCAGGGTTAGGCGGTCCCTAAGCTGAGGCCGAAAGGCGTAAGCGATGGATATCCGGTTAATATTCCGGACCTCCCAATATCTCGTTATTACGATGGGGTGACGCATAAGGATAAGCAGGACCTCATATGGCTATGGGGTTTGATACGCGTAAGCTGGTTTCTCTAGGCAAATCCGGAGAGACTTAACAGTGAGGCGTAAAACAGTAAGCCGTAGGGCTGAAAGCTGCTGATTTCATGGTGCCAAGAAAAACCTCTAAGGAGAGAGATTGGGAACCGTACCACAAACCGACACAGGTAGACGAGGAGAATATCCAAAGGCGCTCGAGTGAAAGCTTGTTAAGGAACTCGGCAAATTAGACCCGTAACTTCGGGAGAAGGGTCGCCCCCGTGGGTGCAAGCCTAGGGGGGCCGCAGTGAAACGCGAACGGCGACTGTTTAACAAAAACACAGGTCTCTGCAAAGTCAAAAACGACGTATAGGGGCTGACTCCTGCCCGGTGCCGGAAGGTTAAAGAGAGAGGTTAGCCGCAAGGCGAAGCTTTGAACTGAAGCCCCGGTGAACGGCGGCCGTAACTATAACGGTCCTAAGGTAGCGAAATTCCTTGTCGGGTAAGTTCCGACCTGCACGAATGGAGTAACGATCGTTCGACTGTCTTAACGAGTTGCTCGGCGAACTTGTAGTACCGGTGAAGATGCCGGTTACCCGCAGCTAGACGAAAAGACCCCGTGCACCTTTACTATACTTTTACTATGAGTTACGGCACTTGCTGCGCAGGATAGGTGGGAGGCTTTGATACCGGACTTTTGGGTTCGGAGGAGCCAACGGTGAGATACCACCCTGCGATTGTTGTGATTCTAACCTCCACCCCTTATCGGGGTGAGGGACATAGTAAGACGGGTAGTTTGACTGGGGCGGTCGCCTCCTAAATTGTAACGGAGGCGCGCGAAGCTACACTCAGGTCGTTTGGAAATCGACCGTCGAGTGCAAAGGCATAAGTGTGGTTAACTGCAAGACCTACAAGTCGAGCAGATGCGAAAGCAGGCCTTAGTGATCCGGTGGTTCTGTATGGAATGGCCATCGCTCAACGGATAAAAGGTACGCCGGGGATAACAGGCTGATCGAAGCCAAGAGTTCATATCGACGCTTCGGTTTGGCACCTCGATGTCGGCTCATCGCATCCTGGAGCTGTAGAAGGTTCCAAGGGTTAGGCTGTTCGCCTATTAAAGCGGTACGTGAGCTGGGTTCAGAACGTCGCGAGACAGTTCGGTCTCTATCTGCTGTGGGCGTAGGAGATTTGAAGAGGGCTGTCCTTAGTACGAGAGGACCGGGATGGACGAACCTCTTGTGTTCCAGTTGTCATGCCAATGGCACGGCTGGGTAGCGAAGTTCGGTTGTGATAACCGCTGAATGCATATAAGCGGGAAGCACGCTCTAAGATGAGATCTCCCAACCCGTAAGGGAAATGAAGGGCCCAGGAAGACCACCTGGTTGATAGGCTGGAGGTTGAAGCGCAGTAATGCGTGTAGCTTACCAGTACTAATCGCCCGTTCGGCTTGTCCATAGAATTTACTCTGCGCAATGTTTCGTTCATTGTTCTAGAGTCATTCAATACAAGCTTTGTAGTTATAAAATGATTGCCAGCAATGGCTTTCAGACAATAACTAATACGCAAATATTTTAGGTATATAGTCTGCTCAATCTATTCAGTTGTGAACGATCGCGCTGCGGCGCACGTTCGACAATTTGCCGGTGAGTTTACTACGAGGGTTCCACCCGTTCCCATCCCGAACACGGAAGTTAAGCCTCGTTGGGCCGATGGTACTGCACGCGTAAGTGTGTGGGAGATTAGGTGATCGCCGGCATAATTCAAGAAGAGCCCACCCTTGCGGTGGGCTTTTCGTTTTAACGTGGTGGTGTGATGGTGGGGCGCTGACCTCTTGTGGGCTCGGCCGGCGGCGATTTCCTTTTGGGATGCTGGACGGCAGAATCTCTCCTCGCTTTCGCTTGCAGTGATGAGCTGGGCCCTATAATCGATGGGCGAGGAACTCATGGCACGTTATCTGGTCACTGGTATTGCTGGATTTATTGGCTCTTCTTTAGCGCACGAGCTGGTCAAACAAGGGCATGAAGTCAGCGGCTTCGATAATTTGTCCACGGGAAATCTGGAGAACCTGGCCGCGATTCGCTCCTCGATTCAATTTCAGGAGATGGACCTGCAGGATAAGGATGGCGTGAGAGATGCCTGCAAGGGCATTGATTATGTACTCCACCAGGCGGCGCTGGCGTCGGTTCCGCGGTCGGTCAAAGATCCACTGACGTCGCACGAGTCGAATATCAATGGAACGCTGAATTTGCTGATCGCCGCAAGGGATGCGGGTGTGCGGAGGATTGTGTACGCTGCCTCTTCCTCCGCGTACGGGGACCAGCCGACGCAGCCCAAGCACGAGGAGATGTCGCCGATGCCGCTCTCTCCGTATGCGGTGCAGAAGCTGACCTGCGAGTATTACATCCAGGCGTTTTATCGCGTGTATGGATTGCAGGGGGTTTGTACGCGTTACTTCAATATCTTTGGGCCGCGGCAGGCTGCGGACTCGCCGTATTCCGGGGTGATCGCACAGTTCATCTACAAGATGATGGCCGGCGAGACGCCGACGATCTTTGGCGATGGAAGCACGAGCAGGGACTTCACCTACGTCGACAATGCGGTGAATGCGAACCTGCTGGCGTGTGTGGCTCCGGACGAAGTAGCGACGGGCCGGGTGTTCAACGTCGGAACGGGAAAGAGCCAGACGCTCAATGACGTGTACGCGGGGATTGCAAAGATCCTCGGATTTACGGGTAAGCCGCTGTATGGACCGCCCCGTTCGGGGGATATCCAGCACTCGCTTGCGAGTATCGATCGCGCCCGCAAGGAGTTGGGATACACGCCGAAGGATGACTTTTACGAAGGCCTGGAGAAGACGGTCGCCTGGTATCTCTCGCAGGCGTCCCGGTAACAGCTCGCGGCCGCGAAGACACAGGGTCTTTGCGGCCGATGGTTGGGCTCGGGCGAGGCGGAGGAGGTTGGTTTAGGAGGCGCTGCGGGAGCGGTGCAGGCTCTTGACCCTGGGGCGCAGACCGAGGATCTCAAAGCCGATGAGCTTGCTCTTGGAGACGTAGATCAACCAGTTGTTGCCGATGGGATCTGCCGGCGCCATGAAGAAGCCGGGCCCGACGATGTACTCCAGGGTGTTGTGGATGATTCCTTCGACGGTTTCGCCGTCGTCAAAACGAATGCGGATCCAGAGGCACTCCATCGGCGGGACGCGATCGTGGAAGAGCAGGTCGACGTGGCTTGTCTGGCCGGAGAAGTCCTTGACGAAGAAGACGGCTTTGACGTTCGTCAAAGGGATATCCTCGACCTCGCCAGTCTGCAGGTGTTTGAGGCGAATAGAGGTCAAACCCTGTTCGTGGACGCCATCCATATCGGAGGGCCATTGCGCTGCGATCAGCGTATCCCTTGATGGTGTAATCTTCGCCTCGAATCACAATCAGGTACGGATCGTCTGAGGCTTCCTGGGGGGGAAAGTGGTTCAAGCTCTCCGTCTTGGAGCGAGGTCGTACTGCTTGATCTTGTACAGCAATGCTTTGTAGCTGATCTGCAGTTCGTTTGCTGCCGCTTTCCGGTTCCATCCATTTGCCTCCAGAATCCGTTCAATTGCCGCCGCCTCGGCATCACCCTTCAGACTACGGACGAGCTGCTTGAGTCCAGCGCCCTTCATCTGATCCTGGGACGAACTTGCCTCCGCATGCAGGTTCGAGAATGGACTGAGGTCCGCCAGGATGGCCATCTCGTCGCCCAGGATCAGGAAGCGGTTAATCGACGTGCTCCAGCTCGCGGCTATTGCCGGGCCAGGAGTAGCGGGTCAACGCATCCAGCAGATTATGCGAGAGGGTGAGCGGCTTGCTTCCGTACTTGGCGGCACCCTTGCGAACAAAGTGCTGCGCCAGAATGGGAATCTCGTCGCGGCGGTCGCGCAACGGAGGAATGACCAGGGAGAAACCATTGAGGCGATAATACAGGTCTTCGCGGAAGCTCTTCTGTGCGATCGCCGCCTTCATATTGATGTTGGTCGCGGCAATCACGCGCACATCCACCTTCATGGGAGCGCGGCTTCCCAGGCGGGAGAAGGTTCCATCCTGCAGAACCTGCAGCAGCTTGGCCTGCAGGATCGCGGGCATCTCCCCGATCTCGTCGAGAAAAATCGTTCCACCGCGTGCAGATCTCAAACTTGCCCGGCTTGGCCTTGATGGCTCCGGTAAAGGCACCCTGCTCGTAGCCAAAGAGTTCGCTTTCCAGAAGATCCGCCGGCATGGCGGCGCAATTGACCTTCAGGAACATGCGTTCGCTGCGCATGGACATCTTGTGGGTATACATCGCCAGGATCTCTTTGCCTGTCCCACTTTCGCCCATGATCAGCACGGGAATATCGGATTTTGCGACCAGGGACGCCTGGGCCTGCAGTTCGCGCATCCGCTTATTGGACCAGACGAAGGAGTGGCTATCATCCAGCCGAATCTCCTGCGGCTCAGCCGAGGTGGCGCGGTCCACGCAGGCGAGGTGCTCCTCGATGGCGATTTCGAGGTTTCCATCGACGAAGGGCTTCAAAACGACACCGCGGGAGCCGATGCGGGTCACAATCTCGAGATTCTTCACCTCGGCGGAGGTGGAAAGGATGATGATGGGGACATCCGGAATGGAGGCGCGTATATGCGAGAGGATGGGAAGGGACTGCTCAATGCTCTCCCAGGCCAGCAGGACGAGGTGCGGTTCCGGGCCATTGGCGCACTGGTGGAGCAGGGACGTTTCATCGGAGAAGAGGCTGAGGCTATAGTCGCTGCTCAGAACCTGACGAAGATACTCGAGGACTGCGAGATTCGAGTCCAGGACGAACAGACGAGGCTTTGGTGGCTGCGCGAGTTTAGGTACACCAAAGGGCAATGCGTTCGACATCGAAGAACTCCAACACTCGACCACGGCCGACTGGTCTACGAGGGCACCGCTGTTCACGTGCTGGGCGCCAACTGCAGGCAATGAGGACATACGTCCTCTCGGTCCAGACGCCTCAAGGTGGATTTAGTCTAGCCGAACGCCTGTCGTAAAAGGAAGAACTTTGCAGTCAAAAAGAGAAAAAAAGTTCCACATTGGTAGAGTTAATCAGCTAAGTAAACAAAGGGAATTCGGGCATAACTCTAAGATGCAACGAATAGGGACATCCGCTTACAAACGAGGTCAATTAAAGGAGAAATCTATCATCGATTCGTATGGCCTCTAACGTGCTAACCCATAGCTAGGTTTGCTAAATCAAGCACAGTTGGTAGGACATCCCTTGGACCATTACGTAAATTCGGCCGCTTTTCTGGATCTGCCTCCTTTAGACATCGTCTTTGGGCGCACGGCGACCATGCAGGCTATCCGGCAGAAGCTGGAGCGCGTTGCCACGACGGACGTGCCCGTCCTTCTGCAGGGAGAGACCGGCACGGGCAAGGAGATCTGCGCTCGTCTGCTGCACGCGTTCTCGCGGCGCTCGAAGGACTCGCTGGTGAAGGTGAGCTGTCCTTCGATTCCGCAGACGCTGCTGGAGACGGAGCTCTTCGGGTATGAGAAAGGTGCGTTTACCGGCGCGCACTCCACCAAGCGGGGCCGCGTGGAACAGGCCCATATAGGAACGCTGTTTCTGGATGAGGTCGGCAGCCTCGATCTGATGGTGCAGTCCAAGCTGCTGCAGGTGCTGCAGGATGGGACGTTCGTTCGCGTGGGAGGCCACACCACGCAGACCATTGAGACGCGCCTGGTCTCGGTGGCGAACCAGGATCTGCGCACGCAGGTGGAGGATGGCTCCTTCCGCCTCGACTTTCTGTATCGCATCAATGCGGTGACGATCAATCTGCCGCCGCTGCGCTCGCGGAAAGAAGATATCCCGCAACTGGTGGACTACTTTCTGGAGCAGCATGCCAGGACGTTCAGCCTTTCGCCCAAGCCGCTCTCCCGGAACGCGATTGAACTGATGCAGCGTTACGAGTGGCCGGGAAATATTCGGCAGCTGGAAAATATTATCCGCAGTTATGTCCTGATTGGGAATGAAGATCTTCTGGCGGACGAGCTCCTGCCGCAGCAGCACACCAGCGACAGAATTATGGCGGACATCGATCTCAGTGAGCCGATATCCCTGCGGCACATTACGAAGAAGGCGACCCTGGATCTGGAGCGGCACATTATCTTGAAGGCTCTCCAGGCCAATAGCTGGAATCGCCAAAAGACAGCAAAATGGCTTCACATCAGTTATCGATCCCTGTTGTACAAGCTCAGCGAAGAGAGTGCGCCTGTGCTTCTGATGCCGTCGTCACAAAAGCAAGCCTCAGCGAAAGCGACCATGGACGACACAATGCGTCGCAAGCTGAGCGTGCCGACGCATATTGGATAGCAAAGATTCAAAGGCGCTACGAACAAAATTTACAGGATCGGCCAAGACGGATCACAAGGGACCCCCCGATGAGACTCAATCTTCGAATACCGCTTTTCATCACTATTGGTCATTGCCAGTGTTGGTATTGGTACGGTAGGCGTCCATGCATCCACGGACTGCCAACATCTTTTTCGCGCTTACCAGAAGCAGCTTGCGAAGCACCTGCACCACAAGGTGAGTCCGGAGACGCTGGCGCGCTGGGCTGCATGGAACAAGGCGCATCCCCACTATCGGCCGACGAAGAAGGAAACGTTGGACAAGATCAACTTTGTCTGCGAGGTTCCAATGGACGATGAGGGCATTGCGCAGGATCTGCCCCCCGTGGAGCTGCCTCCGATGCTTCCAGCGATGACGGACACCGTTATCAGTCCGCCGCCAAATGTTGTGGTGAGCAGCGTGGTTCCTCCGGATAATCCGCTGCAGCCCACCACGGCGGATCCGGAGTTTGGGCCGGTGTATTATCCGGGGCCTCCGTCGATCTTCGGCGGGAACACTGCGCCGACTCCGCCGATTTCGCCGACACCAGAACCGGCAAGCCTGGTGTTGATGACCACGGCGCTGGGGCTGTTGGCGGGACTGGTGTTTCGGCATCGGCAACAGGACGCTCTGTTGTCGCAGCAAGCGCGGCTAGGCTTGAATTCGTTCGATAGGCAGGATGATACCGGATAGGTTGCAACAAGAATGGGCTGCCAGGAGCAGCCCATCTTCTTTGGATATGATTTCGAACGATGCGGCCAGGATGAATCGCATTACACCAAAAAACTAACACCGAACAATCTTGTCGGAGGTAATTCCCTTGGTGGCATTGCGTGAATCCACCACGAGCTGCGAGCGTACGGACGATCTCCTGCGTAGTCATAGTCGGAGTGGTCGGTGACGATGAGCACGCAGTCATACTGCTCGAGCTTCTCGAGCGGCGTGCAGGTCATGTTGAGGTTGTAATGCCGGCCTCGGCCAACGGTGGGGAAGTAGGGGTCGTTATAGAGAACCTCGGCTCCCTCGTGGCGGAGGAGTTCGATGATGGTGAGCGAAGGAGATTCGCGCAGATCATCGATGTCCTTCTTGTAGGCCATGCCGAGCATCAGGATCTTCGATCCGTTGAGAGCCTTCTTGCGCTGATTCAGGGCTTTGCCAACGGTCTGAGCGACAAACTCCGGCATGGCTCCATTGACTTCTCCGGCGAGCTCGATGAAGCGCGTGTTGAAGTCGTACTCCTTGGCCTTCCAGCTCAGATAAAAGGGATCGATGGGGATGCAATGACCACCGAGGCCGGGGCCTGGATAGAAGGGATGGAAGCCGAACGGCTTGGTCGCGGCCGCGTCGATGACCTCCCAGATATCGACTCCCATGCGCAGCGAAAGCACCTTGAGTTCATTGACGAGGGCGATGTTCACGCAACGATAGATGTTCTCGAGCAGCTTGGTCATCTCGGCTGCCTTGGTGGAGGTCACGCGCACCGACTTGGTGAAGATCCCCTCGTAGAGGACGGCGGCGAGTTCGGTGGCAATGGGATCGTGTCCGCCGACGACCTTGGGAATGTCGTGGCGAGCGGTGGTGGTGTTGCCTGGATCTTCGCGCTCTGGCGAGAAGGCGACGTAGAACACGCCCTGATCGAAGACGGGACCTTTGCCCTGGACCTCGAGGCCGCGGGTGTTCTCGCCTTCGAGGATGGGAATCATCAGGTCTTCGGTGGTGCCGGGATAGGTGCTGCTTTCGAGCACAATCAGTTGACCTTCGCGAAGCCAGGGAGCGACGGACTTCGTTGTCTTCTCGATGAAGCTTAGATCGGGCTCGCGGTGTTCGGTGAGCGGGGTGGGGACGCACAGGATGACGACGTCCTGCTCCGACGAGATGCGAGAAGTCGGTGGTGGCGCTGAATCCCTGCTGGCGCGCGGTTTGAATCTCTTCCTGCGCAATGCGAAAGATGTAGGACCGACCCGCTTCCAGATCGGCTACCTTCTTCTCGTCGATATCAAAGCCTGTCACCTTGAAGCCGGCGCCGCACAGCAGAAGCGAGAGCGGCAGACCTACATAGCCAAGACCAATGACACCGATCTTGGCGGTGTGAGCCTGCAGGCGCTCCAGGCGTTCCCGAGCGATATCAGGCAGGGTGAGCGATTCGTTTTTCGTCATAAGAAGAATTATTGCATCTTGCCCGGCGGCGGGATTTTGGTATTCGAACCAGTTGTATTACTAAGTGAGAACGGGTGGTAAATAAATCCACTTCGAAGGAAAGAAAGTTCATGTGGGTGAGGTTGGAAGGTCTGGTCATGCGTCGCAACCCGCGACGCATCCGGCACGGCTGGCGCACGCGGAGAGGGCAAATTTATCTTTGGCGGGTTCGGCCACTCGAAGCGTGTTGCAGATCGAGACACTGGAAGGGGCACTGTACCGAACGGCTTCACATTCTATGCAGGAGTTCGCTTGCTTTGGATGGAAGCTCTTGGGTAAGCCGCTGATTCTAATTGTGAAACTTTGGCCACCCACATGCTCTTTATAAGGAATCATCACGGAGATTCTGCCCGCTGAGAGCTCACCCTCTCAACCGGAACTGGTTTCAGGCAAAGCTCACCTGTGCGCAGGTGATGGGAAAGCTGCGTCCAGTGCGGTGTGAATGGGTTCTCAAGCGCGGCATCTCAGGAGAACGATATGAAGTATCTCGGCACGCTCACTATCCTTAGCGCGGTACTCGCCGCGTCTGCGCCCTTAGCCTACGCAACTCCCATTCAACTTGGCAGCTATGCAACCGGTGCCTCGAACCAGGGAAACGCGAACACCTCCTTGAGCCTGACCGGAGTTGACCTGACCAGTGGAACACCCACGGGGCTGGGCACGCTGCACGCTCCTGGATCGAGCACCACGTATGCGCTCAATCCTAACGGCGTATGGGCATCGGCTCTCTACCGACTCGACGTGGGTTGGTGAAGCTTCCACTGCAGGTCCCGGTTCGGGCTCGGGCTACGTGAACCCGGCGTATGGCTACTATGAGTTTCAAACGACGTTCGACGCGACGGCCGGCACCTACAACGGAACACTGAATGTGCTCGCAGACGATACGGTCGAGGTCCTGCTGAATGGCGAGGTGCTCGTTCCGTTCGGAGCGCTTGGAAACGACTCAACCTGCGCGCAGTATGCGCCTGGCTGCCTGACGTCGACCGAGGCCTCGCTCCTGCTGACCGATGTGACGCTGGATGCGAGCAACACGCTCGACTTCATCGTGGAGCAGGCGGGCACGGTCGCCGGATCTCCGGGGAGCGATCCCTCGGGCGTTGATTTCAATGCCAGCCTGACGGCTACTCCTGAGCCTGGCACGCTGTTGCTGCTGGGCAGCGGCCTGGCTGGCATGGTTGGAGTAGCACGCAGACGGCTTGCTGCTTAGGTCAAGACTCAGATCACCTTCGGTTGATGCTTCAGGAAGCCTCTTCATGGGGCTTCCTGATTTTTTTGCGATGTGCGTCGGGGTCGAGCGCATGGTGCCCACGGGCCGAATTGCGCTGCGGCGACGGGTGAGACGAAGCGCATCGAGCGATGGCTTCAGCGTGAAGAGATGGTTAAGCGGTCCTAAGAATCGAGTGTTTTCCTGAGAGAAAGTGGGGGGCTCGGAGTGTGCAAACAATTGCGCACCCATCCCGCGTGAGTCGAAATAAGTCATTGATTATAAGGGCTTAATGTTTGGCTACTCAGGTGCATTAGGTAGTGGTGTAAGGAATCTAGGGTATCGGTTTGTACGGCATGCACGCGGGCCGCGACTTCCGAAGAGAAGGGTTCTTTGCAGCATGCCGCAATGCATCCAGTTCGACCCGCGACGAGCGGTTCATTTTCCAGGAGGAAGTATGAGGATACTTTCGAAGTTACTTGTTCTCGGCGCAGCATTGGCCGTGTCAACGTCGATGGCGTACGCCAACTCCACTCGGCGCCGGCACGCTCAGCTTTGGTCCGGACGGCTATGGAAGCGGTGTTACCTACAGCAGCAACTCCATGACGTTCTGGGGATCGCAAGATGTGCAGGGTATCTCCACGGGCAGCCTGAGCATCTTCACGGGCATCGTCGATGCGGTGAACATCTCCATCGTTCAGCGCGCTCACGCCAGGCACATTGTTTTTCTCCACGACCTCCACCGACGGGACGAGCACGGTTCTGGACTTTTTCTTGAACTCCATCACGACGACGGACGTGTCAGGTATCCTCGACATCATCGGCAGCGGCTACTTCACCGACAGCGCTTCGCCTGGTGACACACCCGCAACCCTCGACTTCAGCACCTCTGGTGGCAATGGACTTTCCATTACCGCGTATGAGGGAAGCACCGGCATCTCCCCAACCCCCGAGCCCGGCAGCCTTCTGTCTGCTCGGTACCGGACTGCTGAGTGCGGCAGGCATCGCGCGCCGGAAGTTTGCTTCAAAGCTGGTCTAGGTGTTGTTTCCAGGTTCATGCAGGATGCCACTCTGAGGCTCCTGCATGGACCGGGGAGGCTCCAGCTTGTACGATCTTGCCAGCCTCCTCCCGATGAGGAAGATCGCGGGTTGAATATCCATGCGGCGGCTGCACCGTGAGAAAGGTGAGGGCCGCAGGCAGGAAAGGCTGGAGTCAACATTCTTCAAGAGCCGCCTCTCACCGAGGCGGCTCTTCTCATTTGCGGCCGCGGCGTGGATCGCGCCGATGCGTCGGCACGGATGGGCTGTCTGGATCCGGCGCCTGGGCGCTCCTCAGGCGAAGGATCAATGCCGACGCGGGACACTGCCGGCGTTCCGTGCAGCCACTGTCATGGGGCGGAGAGCTTTTCAGAGGCGGTGGGTTCGGTTGGCTGACGCGCTGGGGATGCGGAGCGCCCAGAGCCCGAAGAACTCGATGGATGGAGTGCTGGCGTGCGGGGTGTCGGTGATGCTGGCGCGTGGGGCGCGGGAAAGGGTCTGTCGGCTGGAGGATCCCGTGGCGGGATCAAGCGGGATGCGTCCAGGGGATTGTTGTACGCGGCACAGGCGGAGCCGGAACGATGGCTCTGCAGAGGCGTTGCGTGGCGAAGAGGAAGGGGGAAGCTGCCGCTACTGCGCGCCGCGGCGGCGGATGATGGTCTTGATGGTCTCGAACATGATGAGCAGATCGAGGCCGAGCGTTTGATGCTTCACGTAGTAGAGGTCATACGCAAGCTTCTCGCGGCTCTCGGCCAGCGTGGCTCCATAGCCGTAGCGAATCTGCGCCCAACCGGTGAGGCCGGGGCGGATCATGTTGCGGACCTCGTAGAAGGGCAGCTCCTTGCGACAGCCAGGAGACAAACTCCGGGCGCTCGGGACGCGGTCCCACGAAGCTCATATCGCCGCGCAGCACATTCCACAGCTGCGGGACTTCATCGAGGCGGGTCTTGCGCATGAACTGTCCGACGCGCGTGACGCGGGGATCGTTCTTCTGCGCCCACTGGGCTCCCTCGGCCTCGGCGTTCACGACCATGGTGCGGAACTTGTAGACCTTGAAGACCTTGCCATTCAAGCCCAACGCGTTCCTGCCGAAAGAAGACGGGCCCGGGGGACGAGAGCCTACGAGCAGGACCACAAACGGGAAGAGCGGGAGAAAAAGAATCAGACCGATGGCCGCCACCAGGGTGGAAGCAATGCGGAGCAGGAACTGTTGCGAAGGCTTCATGCGGAAGCCTTCGCAGAAGAGCAGATCGCTGGGGCGAAGCCCATCGAGCTGCAGCTTGCCGGTGAGGCGTTCGAGCACGCTGCCGACCTCTTCGATCGTCACTCCGCGAAAGCGCATGGACAGCAGGCCGTCGACGGGCAACTCGCCGCGGCGGTCGTCGAGCGCGATCACGATGCGATCGATCGAGGTCTTCATGGAAGCCATGTGCTCAATGGCTGCGGCGAAGGTCTTCCTGCGCTCCGCCTTGTCGGCGGCGGGCGTGTCCCATCCGACCACGACCATGCCGGACTCGCGGTGCTCGCGGATGGTTTCGATGATGGAGCTCGCGCGTTCGCCTTCGCCGAGCACGTACACGCGTTCCTGAAAGACGGCATGGCCACTGATCCATTCGAACGCGCTGCGCCAGGCGATCAGGGCACGCGACCACGAGGATCAGGCCAAGCAGAAAGACGAAGCGGGCAATCGCAGCGCCGGGGAAACACGTAGACGATCGCGGACAGAGCGAACGCGAGGCAGCCAATGACGAGGAGGAGGCGGAAGTAAATCTCCCAGCGCGCAGAGATATGCTGGGGCTCATAGAGATCGAAGTAGTACGCGCACAGAATGGTGCACACGGTCAGCGCCGCAATCTTGAGGATCGCCGTGATCGTGTCCGAGCACGTTGAATGTATCCGCACCCAGCACGATCGCTGATGCCAGAACGAAGGAGCCCCCGACAATCAGGGCCTCGCACAGGATCAGGACGACCGTTCGCGTCGGATAGTACACATTCAGTAGCTTTATCATTCGTGCACCGTGCTCCGGCCTTATTCTTTCTTGCTCTCGTAGCGGTAGTAGTAGTTGCCGCTCATGGGCGGCTTGTCGACGGCATTCAATACAAACCCGATGATGTTGGAAGCCTTCAGCTCCTGTTGCGCGCGCTGCGCGACGGGGAAGGTGGTGATGCCGGAGCGCGCGACCAGCAGCACCGCATCGCAGGCCCTGGCCAGGTTCACGGCATCGGACACCAGCAGAACGGGAGGAGAGTCGATGATGATCCAGTCGAAGTAGCGGCGCCACGGCGGTCAGCAGTTCATCGAACCGCTTGCTTGCGGAGAGATCGGCTGCCTGGTCTCCACCGTCGCCACCGGGAATGAACGTGATATTGTTCAGCACCGCGGCCATCGACGGATCGCGATCCCTGTTCTCTGCGGGAAGTTGCATGACCTCCGGGAGGCTGGCCTTTCCGGAAAGATAATCCGAAAGTCCGGGATTGAACTCGCTGCCCAGATAATGATGCAGGCTGGAGCAGCGCATATCTCCATCGATGAGCAAGACCTTGCTGCTCTTGTGGCGGGCAAGATTGATCGCGAGATTCACCGCGATGAAGCTCTTGCCCTCCTGCGGCAGGCCGCTGCTGATCAGGATCGTCTTCAGGCGGACGAAGGTCGCGAAACTCCTGGATGCGGGAGCGCAGACTGCGGAACTGTTCCACGCCGGCGCCTCCTCTTTCCAACGCAGGCAGGCGATCGAGGGCCGGCGCCCATGGCTTCCGCTGCACGGTATCCAGAAAGGATGGATCCAGAATGGATGGATCGAGCGTGGTGGCAGGCGGCAGGACGTCCGGGAGAGGCGCAACCATACGGCGCGAGCGGCGGCAGCGGATGCGAAAACGCCAGGCTCTGGTGCTCCGGCTCCGATGGGAGTCTCCAGGGTCTGGGCGCCAGACTTCCGTTCAGCCTCTGCTCGTTGTAGTGCTTCGTAGATGTGGCTCATTGACCGCTCCCCCCAGGCTCTCTATTAAAGGAGTTCATAAGTTTGCTTGCACTCGTCTCAAAAGGATGGAGTGGATTGTGCAGACCGCCCGCACCGGGTTGCGAAGGGGCCATCAGAAAGGACTGCATGTCCAGCTCCAGGTCGGCGGCAACGTGAGCGATCAGCGATGCCGGGTATCAACCGGATCTGCTCAACGTAGCCAAGAATCAGGGAATGCTCGCAGATCAAGTTGATGGTGCGAGGGATTCCGCGGCTGTAGGTATAGATCAGCTGGGTTGCCTCGGGCGAGAAGATCATCTCGGAGGTGCCGGCGATGCGCAACCGCTCCACAATATATTCGCCTGTCTGTTCGGCGGTGAGTGGCTGGGTGCGGCACCAGAGGAAGATCCGTTGCCGCAGTTGCCGGACGCTGGGATGGCGCAGCTTCTCATCCAGCTCCGGCTGCCCGGAGAGGACGATCTGCAGCAGCTTTTCGGAGGAGGACTCGAGGTTGGTGAGCAGACGAATCTCCTCCAGCAGCTCCCAGGAAAGATTCTGTGCCTCGTCGACGACGACCACGCAGGTCTCCTGCATGCGAAAGCGCTCGATGAGCCAGCGATTGAGCTGGAGCAGCATGCCGGACTTGGTGCGGGAGTTGGGCGTGAGGCCGAAGTCGGTAAGGACGAACTCGAGAAAATCCAGCGGGTCGAGCAGGGGATTGAAGACGAACGACGTATGGACGCGGCGTTGCCCGAGGCGATCCAAGCGCGCAGCGCAGCAGCGTGGTCTTGCCTGTCCCCACCTCGCCGGTGAGCACGGTGAATCCCTTGCGCTCCGAGATGCCATACTCGAGCCCGGCAAGCGCCTCGCGGGTGTGCGGCATCATGTACAGAAAACGCGGGTCGGGGCTGGTGCCGAAGGGACTGGTTTGCAGATTGAAGAACTTTCTATACATGGTCTAGCCACCAACATTCGCGAGCGATTTGTTTGTGGGACGTGCACGTCCTTCTTGAGGCAGTGCCGCCTGAAGGAACTCTTCGTCTTGCCCTTGGCGTCGTGGATGAAGGCGATGGTGGCCAGGGTGGGAAGCTTGGTGAAGGTCCAGACATCGCGCTCGGTGCGCAAGGACTTGTCCTTGTACTCGAGGAAGGCGATGAACAGCACGCCGAGGCCGAGACCGAGCACGAAGCCGCCGGCAGCGAACATGCCGCGCTTCGGGAAGGTCGGAGCATCGGGAAGATTTGCGTCGTCCATGATCTTGAAGTTCTCTCCCTCCTGGCGGCGCTCCAGGTCGGTTGCCATCTGTGAGTTGTTCATCTTGCTGAGAAGGCTATCGTAGAAGTCCTGGGCTGTCTGATGATCGCGGGTCAGGTCTTTCATCTTCGCCTCCACCAGCGGCGTGGACTGAATGCGGTCCTGATAGATGCGTATCTGGGCCTGAAGCTCCGCCTGTTGCTGCCTCTTCTGGGTGATCGCCTGGTTCAGCGCGGTCATCTGGGCGCGCAGTTGCATGGTGCCTGGGGAATCGTAATGGGGCGCGGGGGGAGTCGTGGTGGAGCCGCCGCCGGAGTTGCGGGAGCTGCCGCCATCTCCTTCTTCAAGTCGCTGATCTCGCGCTGGACCGCGATCACATCGGGATAGTCCGCGGTGTACCGCGTCTTCAGGTCGGCCTCCTGGGCCTCCAGCTTCTGCAGTTGAAGCTGGTCGGCCTGCGGAGACGACTTCTGCCCGGGGAGCACCTGCGATCTGCGCGCGCATCCTGCGCGAGCAGAGCCTCTTCGAGCGACTTGTCGTTCTCCATGCGCGTGAGCGTTTGCGTGGTCGCATCCAGCTGCGATTCAGGCTGTTCAGCATCTCCATGTTGGGGGCCTGCTGCTCGGGCAGCGTACCCATGTACTGGCGCTGGAACTCGGCCAGCTTCTCATCCTGCGAGTCCAGGTTCGCCTTGGCCTGATCGAGCTGCCCCTTGAGGAACTGAGTGGTTCCTTCGGCCGACTGCTCGCGCTCCTGCAGGTTCGCACTCACAAACAGCGAGGTGATCTCGCGGCAGACGAGCTGCGCGGTGTGGGGATCAGACGCCGTGAAAGAGATGAAGAAGCCGGGCAGACCGCCGGATCCCGCAATCTCGGAGTGAATGGGCGTGATGCCGATGTCCTTCCGCGTCTTGGCGACCTTGTCGTCCATATCCATGCCGGGCGCGCCCAGGTTGAAGCGCTCGATGATGGGCTCCAGACGCGACCGGCTCAGGATCTGCTCCTTCATGGACGCGAGGCGGCTATCGAGATCTTCCGCGATGATGGGCTTCACATAGGTGTCGGGAACGGTCTGCGGCTCAATCAGCACCAGCGTCTGCGAGGTGTAGACCGGAGTCAGGCGATAGGTGATCGCGACCGCAAGGATCGGAGCCAAGATCGCGGGGATGATGACCATCCAGCCGCGGCGTTTCAGGATAGCGAAATAGTCTTCAAGAACTAATGGACGATGACCAAGCATGCGAGTTCCTTAGAAGTGCCCGAGATGTTGTGCGCCGGGTGCATAGGTAATTCCAACCGCGAATACCTGGCTGAGGCCGCTGAAGGTGCACTGTGTGGATGCCGGCGATATTTTCGGATTGAGTGACAGCGGTGTAACTGAAATACGCGGAGAACGAGCGGCTGAGTCTGCGAGAGAGTTGACCTCCGCCGTAGATGCTCTGATAGCTTCTGTTCAAATCCCGCGATCTGCGCCAGCGAGGTGCTCTTCGAGTAGGAGGCCGTGAGGGCCCCCTGCCAGTTGCGGCTGAACTGCTTGCGAACGGCGCCCACGACCGTGTCCGAAAGCGCACCATACAGCACGCCGGAACCGGCGTTGGTGGCACGGACGAAGGACGACGCTGGCACTCGTACTTCTGCGGGCGTAGCTGAGGGCTGCGCTGCCCACGACGGTGATCTGGGAGGGAATCAGGGAGGCCGTCGATCCGGATCCAGAAGTCCTCTGCGGGCCCGCCGCGACGTTCACGCTGAAGAAGCGCGATAGCTGGCGTTGATACTGAGACGCTGATGCCCTCGGATTCAAAGGGGTAGCTGTTGCCCAGATAGGTATCGTTGGTATACGTGTAATTGACATTCGCACCCACCGAGCTGCGCGCATCGATCCGGAAGGACGGTCCAGCACTGCCGGTCTCTGTGGAAGAGTCGATTCCGTCATTTCCGAAGAAGTGAAGAATCTGCCACGAGCCGGAGGCGTTCATCGATAGATCCGCGGAGATCTTGCGGGTGGCGCTTCCGCTGAGTCCATTGCCCAGGCGAGTCGCATAATTCGTGAAGATGTTCTGGGCGGGGACGTCTCCGATCTGAACGGGTTCAACGCCGATATCGCCGACACCTGGAATTCCGGAGAGCCCCGTGGTGGGCGATTCGGGAAGATAGCTTACCGCATCGTCCACCACAAAGTTCCAGTTCCTGGTGGTCAGCACCTGGGAGGCTGCGAGGTTCTGGAAGGTCGAGGAACCGGGATATCCCGGCATCGTCGAATAGAGATAGCCACCCGAGTACACCAGGCTGAAGGGTTTGTCGGGGCTCGAGGAGAGATAGCCGAGGCTTCCGCTGAGAGAGGTCGTCGTGTCGACGCCACCGGTGCCGTACCCGGTATCAACCGACTCTGCAGCATTCAGCGAGTAGGTCAAGGTTCCCTCGACAGAGGGAAGCGAGAAACCGAAGGTCGGTGTGCTGACGACGACGGCCGGCACATCCTGGGCGTGGGCCAGAGAGCCGAATGCGAGCAAGATGACGGGTGCCACAAGGTATGTCTTCATGGTTAGCCTCATGGGACCACGATCGTATCGCCTGCGAGCAGGGGTACGTCCTGACGGTTATCGCCTTTCAGAGCGAGCCTGTAGTTGAAGGGGATCTTGGTCTGCTTGCCCTGGGGGCCGCGCAGGATATAGATATGCTTTCCGTTGGTGTAGGGTGTGAGGCCGCCGGCGGCAGCAATGGCCTGCAGCGGCGTCATGCCAGGGGACAACTCAATCGGACCCGCATGCCCGATCTCTCCGACCAGGTAGACGCGTTGGCTCTTGACGGCCGCGACGACGACCGAGACGACGGGATCCTGGATGAACTTCTTCAACTTCAGCGTAATGTCGTGGGCCAGGTGCATCGGCGTAAGTCCGGCGGCGGGGATATCGCCGACCAGCACCAGCGAGATCATGCCATCGGGACGTACCGGGAAGGTTCCGGAGAGGCTTGGTTCCTGCCATACCGTAATCTGCAGCGAATCGTCGGCACCGATGATGTACCGGGACGCGTCGGTATCGGAGACCGAGGGACTTACCTGGGGGGCGGCTGCGGCCGGCGACGGTGTGGCCGGCGTGATAACGGGCCTGGCCAGCGTTTGGGCCAACCCGGCCGGCGCCAGCATCAACACCATGCTCCAGACCAGAGCAGAGGAAGAGGTCGAGAGACTCGATCTCTCTTTGTGTCGCACAACACTCATGAGAACTCCTTAGGTAAATACCTTTAGCACCGCGTGGGCCAAACGCAAAACTTTGCATGCAGCTTTACTGCGAGAGTGCCATATTTTCTTCAAATGTCCTGTTTTGTGTGATTTGAAGTTTGAATCACGAGCGTTGGGTCTGGAAGAGACATGTTCATTCTGGCACATTGCGCAGAAAGTGATGCAGGACGATGTGAAAAGTGGAAAATCAATTCCACATTGGCTAGGAACTTCCGCTTCTTTTTGCATATAGGAATTCCTTTTCCGGGAAGACGGGAGGCTCTGGTTGTTCCTCGCGAGTCCTTTTCGATGCGTGGAACGCTGCTGGATCGAGCCAAAAGATCTTTGGAAGGGGAAGTTCGGCAGGCAGGAATGGCTGGAGGATGGGTCCGCTCTGAATAAGGGTACGCTGGCGATGGCGGCCTGGAGTGTGTCGACGCAACCATGGTCTGCTGCCATGCAAATCGTTGCGTGCCGTGTGCTTGGGCTGCTTGAGTTGCATATGTATTGATGTTTGTTGTAGATAGGTGCGGCGTCGTTTTCTTGCTTGCGGCGGGCTGGTAGTTGCGACGTCGTCGCAAGGGCCGATTGGCAGTGTGCCATCGCGTGTCGAACGGCAGAATCTCGAAGCATCGGGAGCGTGAGGCCAGAGCGGGAGACCAACGGTGCAGCTCGAATCGTGGCTGTCGAGGAGATAACGCTCTCCGTGCTTTCATTGTGGCAGTGCAATTGCTTCAGGTGTCAGCGAAGGAAATCTTTCAGCATGCCGGAAACTCAATCCGCACCCTATCCCGTACCGTCGTTGAAATCCGACAGGGTACCCGCAATACAGCAAGCTACAACGTCCTGGTTGGAGTGGCTGCCGTATATTCTCATCGGCCTCGTGATTACGGCCATTTACTACAAAGTCATTGGCAAGCTAGTTACGGATTGGTACGACAATCCTGACTTCTCTCACGGATTTCTTGTGGCTCCGTTTGCGGCCTTTGTGATCTGGGACAAGCGCAAGGTTCTGCGCGACACGCCCATCCGGCAGACGTGGTCCGGGATCTGGCTCATCCTGGCGGCGATCTTCGTTCTGTTCATGGGGGTCTATGGCGCGGAGCTCTTTCTCTCGCGGCTCTCGCTGGTGATGCTGCTCGGAGGGATCGTGTGGACTCTGTTTGGAAGAGCCATGCTGCGGGAGGTTCGCTTCGCCATCCTGGTTCTGTTGCTGGCGATTCCGATTCCCGCCGTTCTCTTCAATCAGATCACGTTTCCGCTGCAGCTGCTGGCGTCGAGGATGGCAAGCGCCTTACTGCCGCTGTTCGGTGTTCCGGTTCTGCGCGATGGCAACGTCATTCAACTGCCGTCGATGCAACTGGAGGTCGCTGAAGCCTGCAGCGGCATTCGATCGTTGATGAGCCTGTTTGCGGTGGCGATCTTCTACGGCTATTTTCTGGAGCGCAGCACGTGGCGGCGTGTGGTGCTGGCGCTGGCCAGTATTCCTATCGCGGTCTTTGCGAACGCTGCCCGCATCGTGGGGACGGGACTGTGTGTGCAGTACTGGAATCCAGACAAGGCGGTTGGCTTCTTTCATGAGTTTTCAGGATGGCTGATGTTCATCATCTCGCTCTGCTGCCTGTACCTGGTGCACAACCTGATGCGGCTCGGAATCCCTGCAAGCCGGAGGGTCAAATGAAGTCACCTCGTTTCTGGGTCATCTTTCTTCTACTGCTGGCGGCGCTGACGACGCTGCATCTGCGTGCGAGCGTGGACCGTGTCCCGCCGAGCGAGCCGCTCAGCCTTCTGCCGCAGACCATCGATCAATGGACCAGCCAGGACATACCGATCAGTCAGGAGACGCTGGACATCCTGGGCGATGGCCGTTTCCTCAACCGTGTGTATAGCGATGCGGCGCCGTCGGGCCAGGTGTTGAATGCTCCCGTATCGCTGTTCATCGGATACTTTCCAACGCAGCGAACGGGCCAATCGATTCACTCTCCGCAGAACTGCCTGCCGGGCGCGGGCTGGACCTTCGCTTCATCGAAGCAGATCTACCTGGAGGGTCCGGGCCTGAAGAACTACGCGGTCGGCGAGTATGTGATCACGAATGGATCGGAGAAGCAGGTGGTTCTTTACTGGTACCTGGCGCATGGCCGGAGCATTGCCAATGATTACGTTGCGAAGGCCTACATGATGGCCGACGCGATTCGCTGGAACCGCACGGACGGCGCATTGATTCGCCTGGTCACTCCGCTCGAGCCCAACTGAGTCGCTGGCGACGGCGCAGACGCGGGTTCTCCAGTTTGCCGAATCATCTTGTCCCCATGTTGCCGCGATTTATTCCCAACTAACCAGCCCCAGCAGGTGAGCGCAGGAGTGGTCGTTGGATTGCATGGTTTCTGGCTGAACAGATACGAGAGCCACAGCGATTGAGGTGCGCGGAGACGCGCGAAGCTCATTACCAGAATGGAAGGGAAGTACGATGAAAATGCTACGGAGTCAGGGAACGATTCGGTGTTCAGCGCTGTTGATCGTGACGATCGACTGCGGGTCTGCTGCAGGGTTGCACGCGCGATCCGAACGTGAGGAAGGCGAAGTATCTGAAGAGTGGTGAGCACTATGCTGCCGAAGGCAAGCAGCAGGAGGCCATCATCCAGTTCTCCAACGCCATCAAGATCGATAAGAACTACGCTGCCGCGCATTATGACCTGGCCAAGTCCTATCATGAAGCTCGGCGCGTTTGCCGGCGGCTACCAGGAGTTGCAGCGGACCGTGGAGCTCGACCCGCAGAACGTCCAGGCCAAGCTCGATCTCGGCGCTCTGCTGCTGGCGGCCCACCAGTATCCCAAGAGCAAGGATCAGGCCAACGCGGTGCTCGCGCAGCAGCCGAACAATGCGGACGCGTTCGCACTGCTCTCGAGCATCGCTCTCGCGCACGGGAGATCGCGCCGAAGCGCTCGCGCAGATTCAGAAGGCGCTTGCCATCGATCCCAACCGCTCCAACTTCCACACGGCTCTGGCGCTGATCCAGAGCGGAGATCCCGGCGCAGGAGTCAGTCTTCAGAAGCGGAGCTGCAGAAGGCCATCTCGCTGGACCCGAAGAACGTGATGGCGCACCTTGTACTCTCGGGCCTGCTGCAGAAGAAGGGCGACATGCAAGGTGCGCGGCAGCAGGCCTCGACGGCGGTCGATCTCGATCCCAAGAATCTCCGCAGCCGCGTCGCGCTGGTTGGGCTTGAGCTGCATGCCGGCGACAAGGCGGCCGCGGAAGCCACGCTCCTGCAGGGCACGGAACTTCTCTCCGACACTCCGCAGGGCGCCGACCTTCTCTGGGACTACTATGCCCGCACCGGCCAGGTCGATCAGGCTGCTTCCGCCTACGCGAGCCTGGTAGCGAAGCACCCGAAGAGCGTTCCGCTGAAGGTCACGTATGCGCACATTCTCATCCAGCAGAAGAATTTTGCGCAGGCCACCAGCGTCTCCGACGAGCTCATGAAGACCAACAGCAGCGATCCGCAGGTGGCGGTGCTCAACGGCATGTTGCTGCTGCACGCGGGCAAGGCCAACGACGCCTTCCTCGCTCTGCAGAAGGCGGAGAAGAACTCGCCTGACAATCTTCCGCTCAAGCTGCTGGCTCGCGCAGGCGGCCCAGGCCAAGGGCGATCTGAGTGACGCGGAGCAGAACTTCCAGGCTGCCTCGCGCAAGGATCCCAACCAACATGGAAGCGTCGAGAGGCTTGGCCAGCGTGGCCAATCAGCTCGGCGACTACAACCTGCTGATGCAGGTCGCCACCAGCACCCTTGCCCACTTCCCCGATTCATCCGATGGCTATCTGTGGAAGGGGCTGGCTGAGCTACATCAGCAGCAGACCGACGCTGCCGCCGCGGACTTCCAGACGGCGATTGACAAGAGCCCAACCAACGCGGCCGCCATGGAAGAGCTCGGCGCCCTGCGTCTCTCCCAGAACAAGATGCCGCAAGGCAAGCAGCTGCTTGGAGGAGGCGCTCACCGCGAACCCGAATGACGCGCGCGCGCTGCGCATCCTCGCAGCCTATTACCTGCATGAGAACCAGCTTCCGCAGGCGATCACGCGTGGTGCAGCAGCAGATCACGAAGTCGCCGTCGAACAATGATATGTACGACCTCCTGTCGGAGCTGGAGCTTCGCTCGAAGAATGCACCCGCGGCGCTCGCGGCAGCACAGAAGTCCATGCAGGTCAACCCGTCCGGATGGCAATGCCGTCATGAGCTATACGCGCGCGCAGGTGATGGAGGGAAATACAGCCGCTGCGATCACGACCTGGAAGAACTGGATCAACGCTCATCCTACCGATGCACGTGCCGATTCGATCCTGGGAGCGCTGGAAGAAGCCCAGGGCGATCCCAACGCAGCCGAGGACTACTACAAGAAAGCTCTCGCCAATCAACCCGACCAGCCGATGGCCGCCAACAACCTTGCCTACCTGATGATGGAGCATGGGCAGGACATCGACGTCGCGCTCTCGCTTGCCGAGACCGCGCATCGCGGCATGCCCAACTCTCCCAGCACCGCGGACACGCTGGCGTGGGCCTACTACCACAAGGGCACGTATGGATCGGCGCGCGATCTGCTCGAGAGATGTGGAGAAGACCACCCCGAACGACGCGTCCATCGAGTACCACCTGGGGATGATCTACAGCAAGCTGGGCGACAAGCCGGATGCGATCACTCATCTGAAGAGAGCTTCGACGCTGGCGCCCAACACCAAGACACAGAAGGACGCCGACCAGGCACTGCACACGCTCGGCTAGAACGGGCGCACGCAGCGAAGGGCAGATCAGCCTGGCCGCTGAAAGACCTCGCAGAGTCATGGACTGCTCGCGAAGTCTTTCAGCGGCCAGCTGCGTTTAACGGCAGCTTTGCATGGCCCGCGCATCGCCGGTCTCCGCGCATCTCCGGTGCATCGCGCAGAGTGGTAGGGAATGCCGCTGCGTGCGCAAACTTCTGCACACTGTCGCATTGGAAAGTCTTAGGAAGTGTCTCATTATAAGACACTGCGATTGGCCACGGAGTTGCTTTCTACAGGGTAGAGCCGAGATCCAGCCGCTGAAGATTTGTCCTTTGCCAGAGATCCACTTGCGATCCACGAGGACAGCTTCCGCGAGCGGCACTCGAGCAGCTCACTAAGAAAGGTGACTTATGAAACCGCTAACGAACTTCGTCTCCGACAATGGTCCATTTCTGTTTATCTGCTGCATGGTTCTGGGCATCTCCGCCAGTCTTCTGCTGTACACCGCTGCATATCATTCGTGCCTGAGAGGGCATGCGATCCTCTCGCAGCCGGTACGGCATCTTCAACGAACCGAATCGAGCGTGCAGCCGCGTGCTGTGCTTTGTTCTTCAAAGCACAGCACACGGAGCACGCGCAGCTCTGCCCGTGATCAGGCAAAGCTGTGCGCATGCGGGGTGGGCTAGTTGGAATGGCCTTGATTGGCGGGGTCGATCAAGGCTTATGCGCTGAGCGAGCGGGGTTGCCGGGAGATGGTCTGGCGGAGAGACGGCGGGGAGATCTTGTGGCTGGCATCGGCGCCTGGATTGGCGGACACCAGGGCCTTGGCAATCTCCTCCGGCGAGACAGGCTTTGCGAATAAGATATCCCTGCATGCCATCGCATCCCAGCCGGTCGAGAATCACCTTCTGCTCTTCCTGCTCCACGCCTTCGGCGATCACTTCCATCTTCATGCTGTGGCCGACGGCAATGATCGCCTTCACGATGGGGTAGCTGCTCGAGGAGTCGCACAGGCGCTGCACGAAGGAGCGATCAATCTTGACGGCCGAGATGGGAAGCCGGTGCAGATGTTGCAGCGAGGAGTAGCCGGTGCCGAAGTCGTCCACCGCGAAGCGGACGCCCAGGGAGGAGAGCTCGTGCATCTCCGTGCTGATCTCGTCGAAGTTCAGGATGGCGCGCTCGGTAATCTCCATCTCCAGGCAGGCGGGATCGATCTTCCACTTGGCCAGGGAGTCTGCAACCTCGGACGCGAACTCCTTGCGCATGAGCTGGGAGGGTGAGACGTTGACGGCGACCCGCGTGGGGGCGGCAGAGACTGCCTTCCACGCGTCCATCTGCCGGCAAACCTCTTCCACCACGCAGCGGCCGACGGGATAGATCATGCCATTGTCTTCGGCGCGCGCGATGATGCGATCGGGGCTCACGTAGCCGTGCCCCATGTCCGGCAGCCGAAGGAAGGCTTCCATGCCGCGCAGGGCGTTGGTGGGCGAGTACTGCAGCTGATAGTGCAGCAGCAGTCTCTCCTTCTCCAGCATCTCGCGCAGCCGCTGGTCGAGCACGGCGCTATCGTCCGCGGAGCTGGAGGCATCGGGGCCGGCCACAATATAACGATTGCCTCCGGCGCGCTTGGCGCGATACATGGCTGCATCGGCGCAGCGCCAGACCTCGTCCATGTCGGAGCCGTGATCGGGATAGATTGCAATGCCGAGGCTGCCGCGCGGCTGAATGGTGTAGCCGCCAATCACCGTGGGCTTATTGAGTGCCTGGAGGAGCATCTTCCCGACCAGGCCGGCGGACTCGACCGAGCTGATCTCTCCGAGCACAATCGCGAACTCGTCTCCGCCCATGCGGGCCACGGTGTCCATGCCGCGCAGGCGGCTGGTAAGCAGTCCAGCCACATGCTTCAGATAGGCGTCGCCGATGGCGTGACCGTACCAGTCATTCACCTTCTTGAAGTGGTCCAGGTCGATGGAGACGACGGCGGTTTTATGCTTGAGTCGCTGCGCGGTCGACAGCGCCTGGGCCATGCGATCGCTCAACAGCATGCGGTTCGGCAGACCTGTCAGCGCATCGTGATGCGCCATCTGGATCAGCTCGGCATCCACGTGGCGCCGTTCGGTGACGTCCTCGGCAATGACCAGCTTGCAGGCCTTGCCACCGTACAGCACGTCATTGGAGCGGATCGCGACATCGATCTGGGTGCCGTCGCTGCGCAGGTGCCGGTGCACGACGTTGGACTGTGCGCTCGCGCGGGAGTAGGCATCACTGGCGTCGGAGGGCTGCTGGTTCGAAAGAACGATATCGGTGAGGGTGAGCTGGAGAAAGGCCTCGCGGGTATAGCCGTATTGCGAGAGTGCACTCTCGTTTGCATCGAGAAACTGGAAGGTCGTGGCGTCGTATATCCAGATCGCCAGAGGATTGCCATTGAACAGGATGCTGACTGCTGAGATAGGAGACTCAGAGGTGAGTTCGTCTTGTTCCTGGGGGACGTCAGGTCGCATTACCAATTACCTCAAACTTGCGCTGAAACGAATTGAGTGGCAGCTAGCCATGCGAGGGACGGCATCCGCATACAAACGTCAGATCCGGTGTGGTGGCCACAACCGATCCGGGCACTGGGAGAAGAAACAACCAAGAACTGCAGTTTGGAAGCACATCGTTGACCGTGGACTCTGTCGGCCCCGTCAGTCTTGCTTCCGCATCGAACGAACGGTTTGAGCATAGCTTACCGCTAAAGGTAATAGGTTGGCGACTACCTTTTCGCATTTTTTTGCATCTCGACATACTTTTGTGAGAGCAATCGGAGGGCCAATTCTATTTTGGGACGCAGAAGGATTTGGATGCACAATCCGAACTCCGTGGTGTCCAACGGATTGAGATCCGCGGATACGGTTTGCAGGATGTTCATACGGTCTGCAGGAAGTTCACGCAATGCGCTTTGTGCCGTTGCCATGGATGCCGATGAGGGAAATTTAATGGACAAGTGTGCAATAAATTGCCACTTGTTTGCAGTCGATGTGTAAAAGGAGGGAAAAATCGCGGGACAAACGATCCCGGCCGAGGCGGAGTCGGCGAAGGATGTTGAAAGCAAAGATTTTCTTTCGCCGGGCCTGGGGAAAAGAAGCTGTAGAAACGATTGATTCGCTCGTAGTGATGAGTTGATTACTACCTGCGTGGCATTCAACGGACCGCAGTCTGCGCGGACGCGCGATCGAGGTTTAGCGTCTCATGCGACTGCGAACCCAATGCACGAACAGCGACCCCGCGGCTCGCGTGTTGTTGAGGTCCAGAGGGTAGATCATCCAGGCCTGCAAAGCGCTCATCAGCGCGGCCCGGGGTTGACCTTGTGCCTTGAGCGCATCGGCGCGTTGCTTGTACGCGCGTGCCCAGGATATCTGGCGGGGCAGCAGGCCGCAGCCCTCGGCGCCGTAATGTTTGCGAATGAATTGCAGCTGCGCCTGCAGCATGCGTTGGGTGTTGGTGGAGACCGAGCCTGGAGACGTTCGGTAGTAGGCAAGGACTTTGGGGATGAAGGCGACTTCGTGGCGCAAGGCGATGCGGAGCCAGAGGTCGCGATCTTCGGTCGAACGCATGGTCTCGTCGAACAGGCCCACCTCCTCGATGCAGGCTCTGCGGATGGTAACGGTCACGCACGGTAGCTCGACGATGCGCATATAGATGTACGGCGCGATCCTTCCCTCGACGTGTCCCACGTTGCCCTCGAAGGTTCCCAGGGGACGGCCTGCCTGATCCATGTAGGTGATGAGGCCGTAGGCGATGCCGGCCGCGGGGCGTGCGGCGAAGGCCTGGAGGGAGTCAGCCAGGCGGTTGGGGAGCCACACATCATCGGCATCGAGCAAGGCAATCAGTTCAGAGGTGGACGCTCGAATGGCCGTGTTGCGAGCGGCGGACATTCCATGATTTTCCTGCCGGATGTATCTGAGTTTGGGACCAAAGCGAGCGAGGAACGGAGCGACCACCGCAGCGGTGTTATCGGTGCTGCCGTCGTCGACGAGGACGATCTGCCAGTCTTCGAATGTCTGCGACCCCACGCTCTCCAGCGCCGCCGGCAGATACTTTGCAGCATTGAACGCCGGAATAATGACATCGACCGTGGCCATCTCGCCTATTTTCACACATGAGCGCAGACGGCCTGGGTGGCGCTTAGTTTGAGACCTTGGGCGCTGCGGGCGCGGGCGGTGCCCGATGAACGCGTGGCGCCTTGGGTGCGGGGGGCGTCAAGGTGATGCGCGGCGACGCTGGAGGCGTCGGGGGCAGCGGGGCGACGGTGCTTCGTCGTACGGTGACATCGCCATCGGTGGTTGCGATGGTCACGGTCGGGCCTCCTCCGGCGATGCGCCCCTGCAGGGTGTGCACGTCATCGGTTCCGGTGGGAGTAAGGCCAAAATCGTTCTCCATGTCTCCGTTGCGGGTCTGCGCATTCAGAGTGAATCCGGCGTTGCCGGGCAATCCCAGGTCGACGGACCCGTGCTGGTTTTGAATGGAGATGGCCTCGAGCGGCGCAGCGTTGGTCAGTTCCACCGAGCCATTGCGATTGGAGACGTCCGCGCTCCCCTGAACGCGATCCAGGGTGATGTTCTTGTCCTGGGTCTTGAGCACGACGGGGCCCAGCAACTCGTTGGCATCCAGGCTGTCCCTGTCGACGTTGAACTCATCATCCAAACGGGCGGCGCTGAACTGGGTGCGCGTGGTATCGAAGTGGATGGGGCCGTTGATGTGCTCCAGGTCGGTCGACCCGAAGAAATCTCCTTGCAGGGTGAGGGCGCCGGTTACGTCGGAGATATCGATGTCGCCGCTATGTCCTTCGACGGATACGGCGCCGTGGATGCTGTGGAGGGTGACGCTGGCGTCGTCATCGTTCATGTGCAGGGTCACGCTGTTGTCGATGCCGCTGACATCCACATCCCCGTGGTTGGCGGAGATCGTGAGCGGGCGCTGCCATCTCGCTGACGTTACGTCGCCGTGATCCGCCTGCACCGTCACTGGAGAGGCATGCGGAACGGTGATGGTGAGATCGACCTCGCCACCCTCCACGGAGTTGACGTTGAGATTCAGGACGCCGCCGTCGCTGGAGAAGGTCGGTTGAAGCTCTCTCGTCTTCCGCTCGACGTCCGATTCCTTCCACGCGTAGGTCTGCGTGTGCACGTCCACGTGCACCTGGCCGTCGCTGCTCGACCCGGTGACGGTTACGTCTCCATGGGGATTGCTGATGACGAGTGGTGGTTGCGTCTGGAATCGACGAGGTCATGGAACTGTCCGCATCGTGGCGGTCGCCGAAGAGATAGTCCAGCTTGGTGTAGCCGTTGCCGAAGGTGTGATCTCGCCAGGCGAGCCCATAGCCCACCGTGCGCGAGGCCAGGCCGGCGAGCACGAGCAGAATCAGCAGAAAGATCACGCCGCCACCCAGTACGCGCACGTGGCCGGTGGCGCTGCCGCGCTCCTGATCGACGAACCATTCCAGGAGCAGAACAATGCCTGCGGCGATCAGGACGGCGGGCCACCATCGGCCGTACCACTCGAGCGACTGCCCCCAGGAGATTCTGCCCATCTGGCGAGGAGAAACGCTGACGCCGACGGCGAGAATGATCAGCGGACCGACGATGGATCCGCGCCGGAGGCTGCGGCGCTGGGCACGCAGTTGATAGCGAAGGGCACGCTGCTGTGCCTGCTGCGCACGGGCCTGGGCGCGCAGCATCTGTCGCTGCGCGCGCATGGCGTTGCGATCGTAGACGGGTGGATATTGTCCCGGAGGCGGCGGCGGTGGCGGATAGGAGCTCATGTCACTGCCCACCCTTCGTGTCGTCGGGAGGGTTCGCTGGCCTTCGCTCTCGGGCGCGGTCCAGGCGGCGCGCTGCGGAGTCTCGCCAGGGGGTACGTCGGCTACGCTGGCAGCTGCCGGCGTACGGGGAGGCAGTCGGGATCATGTTGGCGGGCTGCGATCGGAGCGCTCATAGGCGGGGCTGGCCCCGGCCGTGCGCTCCAAGAGGAGCAACGCACCGAAGACGATCAACAATACGGAGGCGGTGAGACCGATGGTGACGGGCACATAGGCCGCGTGCAGGGCGAGGAGCACGGCGAGCACCATCAGGATCACCGGCCAGCGGATGATGCACACCAGCTTTGCTCCCGTCCGCAACCTGCGCGTGAAGAGCCAGACGGAGAGTCCGGCCAGGAAGACGGGAGCCCACCACTGCGCGGTCAGCTTCCAGTCGGGCAGTAAGTTGGCCAACAGGATGAGAACGCCGAGCGCGATGAGCCAGATGGCTCCGGAGGGAAACCGTCGCGCGGGGATCTCGGGGGTCGAGGTGGCTACAGGCGGGACGGCGGTGCCGTACGCGGGCGGGACGCTGGTGCCATAGGCGGGCGGGACGCCGGTGTAGGTCTCGGCGTAGGGAGCATGACGGTAGCCGGCATCCTTGACCGCCTGGGCTTGAACCTGCGCGGACACGGAGGCCGTGCCTGGCGTGGGAGCTGCGTACCCGCCAAAGGCCGTGGGCGGGACATAGCCAACCCAGTCCGGGGCGGTTCCCACGGGGACGGGATTTACGGGCGTATAGGCCGGAGCTGCGACGGGGCCTGCCGCCGGGTTTGCCGTTGGGGGTGCGGTGTAGGGCGTCTGCGGCGCACCGCCTGCGACGGGCTTCACGGTGCCCCAGGACTTGCCGAAGCCCATCCGCTCGCCAATATCGTTGAGGCCGAAGGCATTGGGCAAGGGAAGGCCATCGCGGCGTGCGACCGCGGTGTGATAGGCCTCGAATGCCATGTAGAACACCCAGCCCACCGCAAAGAGGCCAAAGATGCCGTGGTTATCGGAGAGCGACACGAGCACGGCGAAGATGGCGAGATGCACAATGCCCTTGGCAAACTGGCCGTTGTACATGGCCCCTACGCCGGGAATGACGCCGAGCATCGCTGCGAGCACCGGGCTGGGATTGCCGGTGGGGAGTGGCTGGGGAGGAATGGCGGAGTACGGGGGAACGGTTGTGTATCCCGATGCAGGAGCAGGTGGAGCCCACGCGGGCGGCGAGGCATGGCTCGCAGAAGACGCCAGTCCCTACGGTCCGCAGGGTTGCCTGGGTGAGGGGGCTGCCCGCAGTCCTGGCAGAATCCCACGCGGGGGGCGTCGCCCTGGGATTCGCCCTGGGCATTGCCGCTCGACGTACCTGCCGCACTCCAGTCATCTGCTCTGCCTGTGTCGTCGTTCATTGTGGTCACGTCTTTCTTTACCGCTGCCCGGCCGGGGACGCATTGTTCTCATCATCGTTGCGCATTTCGCTCAGCCGCGATTCCACCTGGTAGACCTCACGGTTGTTCTGGAACGTCCGGGTAGCGGAGGCATCCAGATCGGCTACCGTTCGCTTCAGGGCAGATGGGGTAAAGTTCGACGCACGCAGATCGCGCAGGCGGACGCCGGTCAGGTTCAAGGTCAGAGCGATGGAGAAGAACGCCATCGCTGCGGTCATCGCGAAACGCGGCTGAAAGATGACCCGGGTGGTTTCGGCTGGGAGTAGATTGCTCAAAAACTTGCGAAACGCGGCCCACTGGCCGGTGGATCCGGGGCGCGGATCGGCCGACTGGCGCAAACGCAGGCTGCCATGCCGGAACGGGTTGCCAGGGGCGGGAGTGGCAGGGGCTGGCGTGGCGAGGGCATCGTGCTGCAGCGGCGCCTGTCGTCTCGGCCAGGATCTTTGCCAGCAAGCCGGCAGGGGGTTCCGGTGCCTGGCTCTTCAACATGCTCAGCCACGCCGCACCGCGTCGCGCCTCGGCCAGTTCGCGCGCACACTCCACGCAACCTGCAACGTGCCGATCGAACGCGCGCTGCTCGGCCTCGCTCAGCATGCCATCGACAGCCTCGGGAAGCATCGTCTCACAGACGGCGCAGGCTGTCGGCCGCTGCTCGAACTCTTCGAATTGGCTCATGTTTGCCACTTACATCACCTGCCCTTCTATACGTTTCAAAAGCCTTGCAAGTTCACTTCTTCCGCGGCTGATCCGGCTCTTCACGGTGCCCTGCGGAACTCCTAAAATCTCGGCAATCTCTTTGTAATCCATATCTTCGAGATCGCGCAAAATGACTGCCTCCCGGAGATCGGGCGAAACCTGTTTGAGCGCCTCCTGGATCTGCGCTCGCAGTTCGAGGCCGGAGACGTGCTGTTCCTGACTCTTGCCGCCATCGGTGAGCCGCTCGGCCTTGGTTGGCCCGTCTTCCTCGCCTTCGTAGCCCTCGTCGAGCGAATCGCTGGCGCGCTCCAGCCGCGACCGGCGATAGTTATCTACCAGCAGATTGCGGGTCAAGGTGGTCAGCCAGGTCGTAAAACTGCCCTTTTCCGGGTCAAAGCTCGCAAGATTACGATACATCTTCAGGAACGCTTCCTGAGCGAGGTCTTCGGCGTCGCTCTGCGACCCGGTGAACCGATAGCAGATCCCATAGATCCTGCGATGCTGCGTCCGGGCAAGTTGCTCCCAGGCCTGCGCATCGCCGGCGAGGCAGCGTGCGGCCAGATCGGCGAGCGCTCGTTGCTCGGCCAGAAGCACGCTCCGATCGCCCTGCAGCTGCGGCTGCGACTTTGGCTCTTCAGGCGACATGTGCGCCTCCTGCGAGGCGTATCTCCTTGGAAAGCGGTTGGTGCGGAGTGGTCGTTTTGTCCCGGGTCAGCGGGGGACACCACGCTGCGCCGTCGGGGGCGGCGTCGAGACGATCAGCGGCGCTCGTGCGCTTCTTCCACAAACCGCCGGAATGGTCGCCGTTGCCATAGAAGGTCATACGCAAACCCTGCCTCAGCAGTTCCATGGAAGCCCCTGGTTGCCAATGGAGATCTGCCCAATCCTACCGGCTTTGCTGCCTGCTGAGGGCCAAACGCTCTGCGCTTATGGCTTGATCACTCCGCAGGCGATCCGGTTCCCTGAATCTCCGCTGGGGTCGGTCTTCTGGTCGTCCGCCTTCTGGTGCACGACAATGGAGGTTCCACCGTTCAGAAACAACGAGTTAGGAGCTGCCGGGTCGAGCGAGATGGAAGACAGGACGAAGGTCGCCTCGCCGGTGTGGTCTTCCCCGACGGAGATGCTCGCGGGGAAGTCTCCATTGTGGTGTCCCATGGGGTTGAGGAAGCCGTGGTGCTTGCCGTCGGGGTTGAAGTGACCGCCGGCGCCCTTGAAGTCGGGAGCATCGCAGACCGGGTTCTGATGAATGTGGACGGCGTGCTCGCCGAAGGGCAGGTTTTTGAGCTCGATCTTCACCTTGACGCCCTTCTTGACGGTCTTGAAGGTCGCGAAGCCGGCATCCTGCCCAGCGCCGTTCAGGAGCTTCACTTTGATCTGTTTGGGAGCTACAGGCTGCTGGGCAACCGCGGCTACTGCGGCCGTCATGCTGGTAAGAACTGCGCCGATCGCCAACCATCTCAAACGCATCCGAAAGCCTCCGTGGGACACCGACAGGATACCCCAGTTATCCACTGCATCGCGTCGATTTAGGATAGCCAAGTATGTCATTCCATGCGACCCCCGGGGTTCTCGAAGTTATTACCGGCCCGATGTTTTCGGGCAAGAGCGAGGAGCTGATCCGTCGGCTCAAGCGCGCGCGCATCGCTCGCCAGCGGGTCGTCGTGCTTCAAGCCGGACATCGATCTGCGCTATCACCGCAGCTCGATCGCCAGCCACAGCGCGCAGACCCACGAGGCGACCACGGTGGCGAACGTCGAATACCTGCGCGAGGCGCTGTATCCGCAGCTCGAATCGATCGAAGTGGTGGGCGTCGACGAGGTGCAGTTCTTCGATATGGCCATCATTCCGCTGGCGGTGGAGCTGATCGCGCTGGGCAAGCGGGTGATCATGGCTGGTCTTGATACGACATTTGCAGCCGAGCCGTTTGGGCCGGTGCCGAACCTGATGGCGATTGCCGATACGGTCACCAAGCTCTCCGCGGTGTGCATGGTCTGCGGGGCGGCGGCGATTCATACGCAGCGGCTGGGGCAGAGCCAGGAGCTGGTGGTGGTAGGCGCTGCCGGCCTGTATGAGGCCCGTTGCCGCGCGCATTTCCATCCGTACATGGATGAGAATGCCTCCGAGCAACTGGAGCTGACGTCGGTACTCGGGGAGCAGGAGAAGGGCTAGATCTTTCCCGCTCAGGATGGTTCCGCTGCGGGTCGTCGAGCCAATAGCCACAGGACGGCGGCCATCAGGGCACAGGCCGCAAGGCTCAGGCTGCCGTCGATGAGGTACATGCGGGCCAGGCCGTGGCCTCCGTAGACGCGGCCGTCCAGGACGCCCATGTAGAGGATCGGGATGACGGTCGCGGAGGTGAGCAGGCTGAACTGGGTGGCGGCCAGCGGGTTATTGCGGCCGATGGTGGCAAAGCAGATGGCCACGGCGGCCGTGAAGCTGAGGGCCTGGACGACGTTTTCGCCGAGGAAGGCGACCGCAAAGGTGGCGGGGGTGCGCGGGAGCAGGAGGAGGGCCAGGGTGAAGAGGCTGCCGACTGTACCGATCAGTAAATAAAGCGGAAGCGACTTGATCCAGCGGGCGAGAAGGGGCAGGAGCAGGCAGGCGGCGGCGCCGGCGAGCGAGAGGACGGCTCCTCCCATGCGGCCAACGAAGGCGGGAGAGGCGTGGAAGTCCTGCGCGACGCCGCCTAGCTGGTTGGTCAGGGCGAAGGATCCGGTGGGGGCTGTAAACAATAGCAGCGTAAGGAGTACTTCGCGGCGCTTGAGCAGCGCGCGGAGTTCGATGAAGAGCTGGCGGAAGCCGTCGCGGGCGAGGTTGAGGGTGGACTTCGCGCTGTCGGCAGAGATCAGTTCGGGGACAGGGATCCAGGGGAAGACCGCGGCGGGGAGGACGACGAGCGCGCCGAGCAAGGGGGCGATGGCCCAGAGCGGCAGGCGCCGCAGGCCTTCGGCGGCGATGGCGGCCATCAGGCCGTTGCCGAGAAAGAGGCCGACCTGGGTCCAGGCGCTGAGGCGGGCGCCCTCGTGATGGGGCGTGTCGCGCTCGGATGCGGCGACGTCGGGGATGACGCCGGCGAGCCAGCCGCCGAGGGCGTTGGAGCTGAGGACGGAGGCGGCGTAGGCCAGCATGAGCGTGACTTCGAGGGTCCGCAGATGGGCGCGCATGCAGACGGCAAAGGTGAGGCCGGCTCCCGCAAGTAGTGCAAACGCAGCAGCATACCAGCGCCGGGTGAAGCGGATATCGAGCATGGGGCCGAGCAGGAAGACCCAGAATCCGGGAGAGAGGCAGGCGGCGCTGACGGCGGCGATCCTGATCTCAGGGATGCCCTGGGCGGCGAGCATCTGGGGTAAGGGCAGCACGATGAAGCCGCCCACCAGGCCAATGGTGGCGTTGGAGAGGCCCATCAGCCACACGGGGGCTCGTCGTCGCGGATGGGTGGGGGGCATCGCCACAGTGTACGGCAGTGGCGGTTAGTCGTCGGTTTTGAGGGGCTGCCAGAGCTCGACGCGGTTGCCGTCGCCGTCCTTGATCCAGGCGAAACGGCCGTAGGAGGCGTCTTCGCGCTTGGGATCGATCCATACGCCGGCTGCTGCAAGTGAGGCAAGCAAAGCGTCTAGATCGTCCACGCGGTAGTTGATCATGAATGGCTGCGGACCGTCGCCGAAGTAGCTGGTGTCCTGGGGGAAGGCCGACCAGGCGGTCATGCCGGTGCCGGCGGGGACTTCGTCGGACCATTGGAAGGCGGTGCCGTTGAAGTCGCTGAGGGTGATGCCGAGGTGTTCGGCGTACCACTTGGCGGTGGCTTTGGGGTCGGTGGAGCGGAGGAAGACTCCGCCAATGCCGGTAACTCGTGCCATAGGAACCTCTTAGGTTTGTTGGAGAGCGTTGAGGAGATGGGTGACGGCTCCGCTGTCGATGGTGTGGGCGGCGAGGGCGATGCCGTCGCGAAGGTCTGTTGGCAAGGCCGCCGACGACCAGCACGGCGGCGGCGTTGAGCAGGACAACGTCGCGAGGGGGGCCCGGTTTTCCGGCGAAGATGCTCTTTAGAATCAATGCATTATCCGAGGCGTTGCCGCCGGCCAGGGAGGAGAGGGGAGCGCGGGGGAGATCGAACTCCTCGGGGGTAACGGTGTATTCCGTGACGCTGCCGTTGCGGAGTTCGGCGATCTGGGTGGGGCCGGAGAGGGCGATTTCGTCCAGATTGCCGTCGCCGTGGACGACCATGGCGTGCTCGATGTCCAGCAGAATCATGGCGTTGGCGACGAGGGGGACGAGGCGGGACTGGTAGACGCCCATGACCTGGCGGCGGGCTCCGGCGGGGTTGAGCAGGGGGCCGAGGATGTGCAGGATGGAGCGCACGCCGAGGGCTTTGCGGACCGGCATCACTGCTTTCAATTGAGGATGATGCGCGGGGGCGAGGAGGAAGGCGAAGCCGTGGGTGCGGAGGGCCTGGGCGGCTTCGGTGGGGGAGAGGTGGATGGGGATGCCGAGGGCTTCGAGGACGTCGGCGGAGCCGCAGAGGGAGGTGACGGCGCGGTTGCCGTGCTTGGCGACTTTGACTCCGGCTGCCGCTGCGACCAGGGCGGCGGCGGTGGAGATGTTGAAGCTGCCGCTGGCGTCGCCTCCGGTGCCGCAGGTGTCGACCAGGTCGTGCTGCTCTATGTCGCTGAGGGGAAGGAGGTTGGCGGCGTTGCGGAGGGTGTGGGCGAAGCCGGCGATCTCGGCGGAGGTTTCGCCGCGGGCGGCCAGGGCGCCGAGCAGGGCGGCGAGTTCGATGTCGCTGGCCTGGCCGGCGAGGATGCTTTCCATGAGCGCGGAGGCGTCTTCGCGGGAGAGGGTTTCGCGCTGTTCGAGGATGCGGCGAAGCTGGTTGCTGGATGGGCATAGCCTCTCTGAGCGTACCAAAGAGTGCAGCCTCTGCCCCGTTTGGCGTTGCAAACCGACAGCCTCAACCCCCTTTCAGGGTGGCTGAAGGGACGGCTGCGGTGGCGGGAGGTTGGGGGTGGGTGAAATCGCGCAGCGTCACCGATTATCGCCATTTCCAGTTGCGAGTGCCTTACTCGACTCGCTAGGATGAACCCGATGGTGGGATCACAAACCGTCACAATCAAAACCGCAAGGCTGGAGCCGGAATGAAGATCCACGAGTACCAAGGGAAAGAGATTCTTCGCAAGTATGGGGTAGCTGTTCCCAATGGTGAGATGGCGACCACGCTGGAGGAGGCAGACACGGCGGCCAAGCAGCTGTTCTCCGAGGGGAACGCCGTGGTGGTGGTGAAGGCGCAGATTCATGCGGGCGGACGCGGCAAGGGTGGCGGGGTGAAGCTGGCGAAGTCGCTGGCGGAGGCGGCTGCGGCGTCGAAGGCGATTTTGGGCATGCAGCTGGTGACGCACCAGACGGGGCCGCAGGGACAGAAGGTGCAGCGGCTGCTGATTGAGGCCGGGTCGGCGATCGATCGCGAGCTGTATCTGGGATTGGTGCTGGACCGTGCGTCGGCGCAGGTGGTGTTCATGGCGTCGCAGGCGGGCGGCATGGAGATTGAAGAGGTGGCGCACGATACGCCGGAGAAGATCTTCAAGGAGTATGTGGATCCGGCGATTGGGTTTCAGCCGTACCAGGCGAGGAAGCTGGCGTTCAAGCTGGGGCTGGCGCCGGCGCAGATTGCCGAGGCGACGCGGTTCATGCTGGGGATGTACAAGGCGTTCATGGATACCGACTCGACGCTGATGGAGATCAATCCGTTCATCACGACGAAGGATGGGAAGCTGCTGGCGCTGGACTGCAAGATGAACTTCGACGATAACGCGATGTTCAGGCACAGGGATTTGAAGGAGCTGCGCGATATCTCGGAGGAAGACCCGCTGGAGGTGGAGGCGAGCAAGTTTGCGCTGAACTACATCAAGCTGGATGGGTCGATTGCGTGCATGGTGAATGGCGCGGGACTGGCGATGGCGACGATGGACATCATCAAGTATGCGGGCGGATCGGCTGCGAACTTTCTGGATGTGGGCGGCGGCGCGAACCAGGAGCAGATTGAGAATGCGTTTGGGATTTTGCTTGAGCGATTCGAACGTGAAGGCGATCTTCATCAATATCTTCGGCGGGATTTTGCGCGTGGATGTGCTGGCGACGGCGGTGGTGGCTGCGGCGAAGAAGTTGAATGTGACGCTGCCGATTATTCTTCGGCTGGAAGGAACGAATGTGCAAGAGGGACGCAAGATTCTTGCCGAGTCGGGCTTGAAGTTCGAGGTTGGGCTCGACGATGAAGGAGGCTGCGGACCTGGCGGTTGCGGCGGCGAAGAATAGTTTGCGGAGAGAAGATTAGCTTCTAGCTTCTCAAGCTTCTAGCTTCTAGCTTCTAGCTTCTCAGCTTCTAGCTTCTAGCTTCTAGCTTTAGCTTCTAGCTTCTAGTTCTAGCTTCTGAGCTTCTAGCTTCTAGCTTCTAGCTTCTAGTTGAGGGATTGAGGGGGTGCTAAGGGTTGTATTCGAGTTCGAGTTTTGTTGTTTCGGCCATCATGAGAGGTTTCCATGGCGCAGGCATTTCAGGATTTGAAGGTGTGGCAGCGGGCGATTGAGATGAGCTTGGCGGTGTATAAGCTATTCGGAGGAGTTTCCGTCGAAAGAGATGGATGGATTAAGTTCGCAATTGCGGCAGAGCGTCGGTTTCAATTGCGAGCAATATTGCGGAAGGACAGTGGCCGCGTGTACGCCGGGAGAGTTCAAGCAATTTCTGTGGGATGGCGCAAGGATCGAACTATGAGGTGCAGACGCAACTCGTCATCGCAAGAAGATTGAAGTTTCGGGAAGACAGCTTGTATTGGATGTGGCAGAGAAGATTGAGTGTGGAATGTTGGCAAGATGCTTAGTTCGTTCATCGCCAAAGTCTGAGAGCGAGAGAGATAGGAGTTAGAAGCGATGTCAGTACTCGTAGGTAAGGGAACGCGGCTCATTGTGCAGGGAATTACCGGGCGTGAAGGATCGTTTCATGCCAAGGGCTGCGCGGAGTACGGGACGAAGGTGGTGGGCGGCGTGACGCCGGGTAAGGGCGGGACCACGTTTGAAGGTTGGCCGGTGTTCAATACCGTCGAAGATGCGGTGCGGGAGACGGGCGCGAATGCGACCGTGATCTTTGTGCCGCCGCCGGCGGCGGCGGATGGGATTCTGGAGGCGGCGGCGGCGGGGATTCCGCTGATCGTGTGCATCACCGAGGGGATTCCGGTGCTGGACATGGTGAAGGTGTGGGAGGTCGTGAAGAACTCGAAGTCGCGGCTGATCGGGCCGAACTGCCCGGGAGTGATCTCGCCGGGGAAGGCGAAGATCGGGATTATGCCGGGGCTGATTCATAAAGAGGGCTCGGTGGGGATTGTGTCGCGGTCGGGGACGCTGACGTATGAGGCGGTGTACCAGCTGACGCAGCGCGGGATTGGGCAGTCGACCGCGATTGGGATTGGCGGCGATCCGATTGTGGGGACGTCGCATATCGACGCGCTGCGGCTGCTGAATGACGATCCCGATACCGAGGCGATCATCATGATTGGCGAGATTGGCGGAACGGCCGAGGAGGCTGCGGCGGAGTTCATCAAGGAGAATGTGAAGAAGCCGGTGGTGGGTTTTATTGCCGGGCAGACGGCTCCTCCGGGACGACGGATGGGCCATGCGGGCGCGATCATCTCTGGCGGCGAAGGAACGGCCGAGAGCAAGATGGAGGCGATGGCGGCTGCGGGGATTCACGTGGTGGAGTCGCCGGCGGAGATTGGCGCGACCATGCAGCGGGTGATGGGGAAGTAAAGAGGCAGACAGTGAGTAGTGAGTAGTGAAGGTAGAGGGTGAAGTAAGGCGCGGGCCTCGGGCGATGGCTCGGGCCTGTTTGCTGTCGGTTGGGGGGCGTGGGGCTAGCGGGTTTGCTGGCGGGAGTAGAAGGCCCAGGCGATGGCGAACATGACGGCGACCATGAAGGCCAGCTCCGCGTGGGGGCGGTTGCGGTAGTAGAGGTTGACGATGGCGTCGAAGGTCCAGGCAGCGGAGCCGACGGCCCATATCCATGCGGAACGACGCATCATCTCTCCTTGGACGCAGGAAGCGCTGCGGGGACGCGCTCGGGGGGAGCGTATAGTGCATTTTATGCGTCCATTCATGGTTTTTGCGGTGGGTTTGGGGATGTTGTTTGGGGTGCATGCGCGGGGGCAACAGGCTGCGCCGGCCGTGCAGGATCTGGCGGGGCGGGATATGGCCGTGCGGTGTGCGGGGATGACGGGGGTTGCGCTGGAGGGGGCGAAGGTGACGTCGGCGGTGATGGTGCCGGCGGGCGGGGCGATTGCGGATGTGAAGCTGCCGGCGTGGGTGACGTGGAAGGTGCCGGGGTTCTGCCGGGTGAGGGTGACGGACACGCCGACGAGCGACTCGGATATTAAGACGGAGGTCTGGCTGCCGGTGGCGGGATGGAATGGGCGGTATCGCGCGACCGGGAATGGCGGGTTTGCGGGTGAGATTTATTTTGGGGATATGGCGGCGGCGGTGACCGAGGGATTTGCGACGTCGGGGACCGATACGGGGCATGCGGAGCCGACGGCGGGGTTTGCGCTGGGGCATCCGGAGAAGGTGAAGGACTTTGGCTGGCGCGCGGTGCACGACATGACGGTCGAGACGAAGGTGCTGGTGAAGGCGTTGTATGGGAGGCCCGCGGAGCATAGTTATTTTGCGTCGTGCTCGGATGGCGGGAGGGAGGCGCTGATGGAGGCGCAGCGATTCCCGGAGGACTTCGATGGAATCCTGGCGGGAGCTCCGGCGTATCACTGGACGGCGCTGGTGTCGGCCGGGACCAAGGATGATCAGACGCTGATGGCGAGCGCGGGGGCGTATCTTCCGGCGAGCAAGCTGCCGGCGATTACGGCGGCGGTGCTGGCGGCGTGCGATGGGATGGATGGGTTGAAGGATGGGGTGGTGGGGGATCCGGCGACGTGCAGGTTCGATCCGGCAGTGCTGGCGTGTGCGGGGGAGGAGAACGATGGGTGCCTGACGGCGCCGCAGGTGGCGACGCTGCAGGAGATCTATGCGGCGAAGAGGGATGCGCAGGGGAGGGAGGTGTTTCCTGGGTATTCGCCGGGGGCGGAGAGCGCGCCGGAGAGTTGGGGCACATGGATTGTGGGGAAGAAGCAGGGGGACCCGACGCTGCTGCTGTTCTTCGGGCTGGGATACTTCCGGGAGTTTGTGTTTGAGCAGCCGGCGTGGGGGCTGGCGGGGTTTGATTTCGATCGGGATCTGAAGGCGGCGGTGGCGAAGACGGGAGCGGCGCTGGATGCGACGGACACGAATCTGAGGCCGTTTGCGGAGCGGGGAGGGAAGCTGGTGATGTATCACGGGTGGAATGATCCGGCGATTCCGGCGCTGAGCTCGGTGGAGTACTACGACGGGGTGGTGCGGTCGATGGGCAGGAGCGCGACGGAGGCGGCGGTGCGGCTGTACATGGTGCCGGGGATGCTGCACTGCAGCGGAGGTCCGGGGGCGACGGACTTTGGGCAGTATCCGTC
The DNA here is from genome assembly GCA_963762375.1 of uncultured Acidobacteriaceae bacterium. GTDB lineage: Bacteria > Acidobacteriota > Terriglobia > Terriglobales > Acidobacteriaceae > Granulicella. The sequence goes on along the minus strand of CAVXKP010000017.1, from coordinate 131,696 downwards.
GATCAACCGGGATGCGCAGCATAATGTGTTCGCGGCGCTGGAGGAGTGGGTGGAGGCGGGGAAGGCTCCGGGAACGCTGACGGCGACGAAGTTTGTGGATGACAGCGAGCGGAAGGGCGTGGTGCTGACGCGGCCGGTGTGTGCGTATCCGCAGGTGGCGCGGTATGCGAAGGGGGATCCGAAGGATGCGGGGAGCTTTGAATGCGTGGGGACGTAGCCGGTCGATACTCCGGTATGCGTTGATTGCGGATGAGTTTGGTTGCGTTGGGAGTGGGTGTGTCTGCGGGTGCGCAGACGGTGAGCGTGCGATTTCTGGCGCCGAAGGGGGCGGACCTCAGTAACTGGCGCTCCTGAGGTCTGGTGAGGAGTGAGGGAGTGCGCTTCGCGCGGGGTTAGTCGATGAACTGGCCCATGGGTTCGCCGGGTTTGAGGTCGGCGGCGAAGCGGAGGCGGTGGTGGTCGGGGTCGAGGATCTGGATCTCGCGGGAGCCCCAGGGGAAGTTGGTGGGGCCCTGGAGGATGTTGGCGCCGGCGGCTTTGAACTCTTCGTAGAGGGCGTCGACGTCGGAGACGGGTGCCCAGATCCAGGTGCCGGGATTTCCCTGGCCACCTTCGCAGAGCATGAGGGAGCAGGCGCCGCGGCGAACGGAGGCGTAGTAGGGCATCTGCCAGGGGATGGAGAAGCCGAGGATGCGGGTGTAGTAGTCGAGGCTGGCGGCGAGGTGGGCGACGCGGAAGATGGGGATGGCGTGGTGGAGGAGAGCTTCGGGGGTGGGGGAGTTGGTGGTGGGGCATGGGAGGCTCCGGTGGGCGGTGGCTTTTAGCCACTAGCTTCTAGCTACTAGCTTTTAGCTAAAGGCAGACGGCAAAAGCAAGGGCAAGCTTTCGGCAACTACAGGGGTCGGGCTGATGCGATTTTAGGGTGGCCTAGCGATAAAGACAAAGGTCAAAATGAGTGGCGAGGCCAAGCGCTTCAAGGGCGGGTACACTGGTAGAGCAGTCTAACTAAGGAGATTTACGTGTCAGAGCGCACATTCAGCATCATCAAGCCGGACGCCGTGAAGAAGGGCGATACCGGCGCTATTCTCGCGGAGATTGTGAAGGCGGGATTCAAGATTGTTTCGATCAAGAAGATTTCGATCTCGAAGGCGCAGGCCGAGGGGTTCTATCACGTGCATGCGGCGCGGCCGTTCTTTGGCGAGCTGACGGAGTTCATGAGCTCGGGGCCGATTGTTCCGATGGTGCTGGAGAAGGAGAACGCGATTGCCGATCTGCGCAAGCTGATGGGCGCGACCGATCCGGCCAAGGCCGAAGAGGGAACGATCCGCAAGAAGTTTGCGGCATCGATTGGCGAGAACGCGATTCATGGATCGGACGCGGAGGATACCGCGGCGTTCGAGATTGGGTACTTCTTCGCAGGGCTCGAGTTGAAGTAAGCGCAGCGAAACAGAGCGGAAAAAATCAGGGGCGGGCCGAGGAGGTATTCGGTCCGCCCCTATTTCTTCCTGGGGGATACAACTTCTTTATCGGAAGGTTCGCAGCGAGCTTTAGGACTATCTGGTGAAGAGGCTGAGGTCGATGGCGTTGGCCATGATGTGGAAGCCGGCGTCGCCGGGGTGGAGGTGGTCGCCGGAGTCGACGGCGGGGGCGAAGACGGAGGGGTTGGAGGGGTCGCGGGCGGCCTTGTCGAAGTCGATGACGCCGTCGAGCTGGTGGGTGGTGCGGATCCACTGGTTGACGGCGTTGCGGACGGCGTCGCCGGCGGGGGAGGCGTAGCCGGCGCCGATGTAGGGGGTGAGGGTGGCGCCGATGACCTTGATGCCGTGGGCGTGGGCGCGGGCGGCGAGCTGGGAGAGGCCGGTGATGAGGTCGTCGGCGGAGACGATGTCGTAGGGCTTGACGGGGTCGTAGGCGTGGCCGATGTCGTTGATGCTTTCGAAGAGGATGACGTAGTTGACGCCGGAGGGGGCGAGGACGTCGGAGTCGAAGCGGGAGAGGGCGCTGGGGCCCCAGCCGTCGTGGAGGACGCGATTGCCGCCGATGCCTTCGTTGATGACGGCGAGGTTGCGGGTGGCGGGGTTGGCGTGGAGGCGGTCGGCGAGCAGGTCGGGCCAGGTGTTGTTGGAGCCGGAGGTGCTGTGCCAGCCGTCGGTGATGGAGTCGCCGAAGGCTACGACGGTGGCGGACGCGCCTTGGGGCCCGGATGGCGGGAGCTTCGACTTCGACGCCTTTGAGGAAGTCCCAGGCTGCGGTGGTGGCGGGGTTGGTGAGGGTGGTGGCGGAGACCTGGTCGCCGCTGGCGACGTAGTTGGTCTCGAGGGAGAGGTCGTGCTGGGTGAGGGTGGGGATCTCCTGGCCGGCGATGGAGAGGCTAGATGGCGAGGTCGGAGAGGGGGGCGAGGGTGAAGGGGATGGGGTCGCTGACGGCGATGGCGCCGGGAGGGATGGTGATGGCGGGGTGGCCGTTGAAGGTGAGGGGGCGGAGGAGCCGGGCTGGATGGCGCCGGCGGCTGGGCAGGGGGCGGGGAGGGCGGCGGCGGCTTCGTCGATGATGAGGGAGCTGGTGCCGAGCTCGTTGGTGAGGACGACGCGGAGGGTGGAGCCGCCGAGGGAGACGTGGACGATCTGGCGGAGGGTGGTGGGCATGGTGAAGGCGTGGTGGGCGTTGGCCTGGGCGACGGGAGCGGTGCCCCAGGTGGCGACCCAGTGGGGTTGCGTCTGGGTAGCTGTTTGGGCGAGGGCGGGGAGGGTGATGAGGGAGAGGGTGGCGGCGAGCAGGGTGAGGCGCAGGGAGGTGGGGGAGAAGCGCACGGCAGGAGACTCCTGGAGGGGATGGATTTGCGTCGCATCCAGCATACGACCTGCGCGGAGGGTGGGCGAGTTCGGGCGGCAGCAGGTTCCTTGCTGCGTTGGGCATCCTGCGAACCCAGGTCTCAAGAGCGAGACCTGGGCACGCGCACCCGGAGATGGGGGGACGCGGGAATTTGGGTCGGGGATGCGTAATTCCGGGGGGCTGGTGCGTATACACCGCGTATGTACGGATACGATATGGCATTGGCGGGCACGGTGAACCGAGATACGGGGGATACGCGAGAGATTGCACGCGGCCTTCGCGATGGGGATGTCGCGCTCCTGCAGATGCTGGTGGAGGAGTACCAGGACCGGCTGGTGCGGTATCTGGTGTATGTGACGGGGCGGCGGGATGGGGTCGACGACCTGGTGCAGGAGACGTGGATGCGGGTGATGGAGCGGGGGCGGAGCTACGATGGGCGGTCGCGGTTTGAGCCGTGGCTGTTTACGGTGGCGCGGCACCTGGCGATCGATGCTCTGCGGCGGCGGCGCGAGGTGAGCCTGGACGCGGAGGAGGACGGGCGGCCGGTGGTGGAGGCTCCGGTGGGCTGGGCTCGGGGAGAGCGGAGCTGTCGCCGTTTGCGCAGGCGGCGCGGACCGAAGATGCGGAGCGGCTGGCGGAGGCGTTGGAGGGATTGCAGCCGATGTACTCGGGAGGCGCTGGTGCTGCGGTTTCTGGAGGATATGTCGCTGCAGGAGATCGCGGCGGTGGTGGGAGCTCCGGTGGCTACGGTGGCGGCGAGGATTTATCGCGGGTTGGCGGCGTTGCGGTCGCAGATGGAGGAGAGGCATGAGCGCTGAGAGGCACAGGGATTTCGAGCAGAGGATCGACCGCAGGCTGGCGGGGGCTGCGACGGACGCGGGAGGAGGAACGGCGCGGTTGCTGGAGGAGCATGTGGGCGTCGTGCGCGGCGTGCGCGGAGTATCTGAGCGCGAGCCGGAGGGCGATTGCGGGGCTGAAGGGGTTCTCGTTTGAGGCGGGGCCGGGGCTGAATGCGCGGGTGGTGGCGGCGCTGCGGGCGCGCGCGGAGGCAGATGGAGGCGCGGCGGGCGAGTGTGCGGCGATGGGTGGGGCTGAGCGTCGTGGCGGTGGTGCTGACGCGTGCTGGGGATCGGTGGTGGATCTGCGGGTTGGGCCATTGGGCGGCGGGGCTGTTGGACCTGCGGGCGGGGAGGTGCGGCAGGGATTGATGGCGCTCTGGATTCTGCCGTCGTTTGGGTTGCTGCTGTTGTTTCCGCTGTTGCCGCTGCTGGCGGCGAAGCGGTCGAGGGAAGGAAGGACGATATGAACAAATTTATGGAAGTGGTGCCGAAGGGCGTGAAGGTTGTTGCGGTGATTTGGATGGGCAGCGATTGTGGTGCTGGGGCGGTGGCTGGCTGTATGTTTCCGCGACGCGGGCGGACAGCTGCCGGACGTGGCATATGCCGTGGTCTGGAAGCATGGCGATTGGCGCGGTCGGCGGGTTGGCGATGGGCGTGTTCCTGGCGGTGTGGGTGCTGTGCCTGGGGTATGTGTATGCGGATGCGAAGCGGCGGGCGATGCGGCCGGTGCTGTGGACGCTGATTGCGGCGCTGTTTCCGCACCTGTTCGGGTTCCTGCTGTACTTTGCGCTGCGCCAGCCGATGACGCCGCGGTGCATGAAGTGCGGCCAGCCGGTGACGCTGGACCAGCGATTCTGCTCGTGGTGCGGGAGCGCCGGGGCCGGTGAGCGGCGGGGGAACGCCGGGCCGGGCCGGAGGCTTCGGGATGGGGGCCGGCGCCGACGGCGTAGGAGGGCGGTACGGGTTCTGGCGGTAATCGAAAAAAAGAGTGCGGCAATGTGATAAACGCACTGCCAAGGGTTAGCGGACAGGACTATTATGCTGTCGAACCGCCTCTCCTACCCTCCGAGCCCGGGGAGACCTGACTTGCTCGGTATCTGGACGGCTCAATTCTGAGTCTTGAGGTGTTGTATGGACGTACTTCCTGTTTTATGGGTCGTGTGGGGAGCTGTAGCCGCCGTGCTGCTGGTGCTGCTTGGGTATCGTGGAACGCTGACACGGTATGAAGAGGACCAGATCTTTCTGAATGAGGCTGTCAGTATCGAGGCGCAGCAGCAGAGCGATATTCAGCGGAAGCTGCTGAAGATCCGGCCGTTCCTGGTGGTCACGGTGTGGATGATTGGCGCTGCTGACCGTGGGAATCCTCGGGATGTATATACGAGACGCTGTGCATGCACCTGCTGTAGAGGGTTGCGTAGGGTAGAGGGAGCCGGGGCCGGAGTGGCGGGCTCCGGCTGTGCCCGCTGCTTTGGGCCACGGGGCTGGGTCGCGCAGGGGACGGCGCGATTGCGGGGGCTGCTGCGCTGCTGTGGGGGGTACTGCGCGTGGGGAGAGAGGCTCGCCGGGGGTGGGTTTATGCTGGGAGTCTATGGCAAGCGATGGTTTGGGGACACAGGTAAGGCTGAGATGTTTGGGACGCTGGCGGATGGCGGCGTTGTGGAGCAGTACACGCTGACGAGTGCCGAGGTGGAGCTGCGGCTGATCACCTATGGCGCGCGCGTGGTGGTGCTGAAGACGAAGGATCGCGATGGGGTGTGGGGCGATGTGACGCTGGGGTATGGCGAGCTGAAGCCGTATGTCGAGAACACGAATGCGTACTTTGGGGTGATTGCGGGACGGTATGCGAATCGCATTGCGAAGGGGCGGTTTGAGCTCGAAGGCAAGACGGTGCAGACGACGATCAATGATGGCGTGAATATGCTGCATGGGGGCGTGGAGGGTTTTGACAAGCGGAACTGGGAGGCGAGAGATCGTTGCCGGATGGCGTGGAGTTTACGCTGGTGAGTCCGGATGGCGACCAGGGATTTCCGGGCACGCTGACGGTGCGGGTGCGGTATACGCTGCGGGGGAGTGTGGTGCGGATTGAGTACTCGGCTACCAGTGACAAGGCGACGGTGGTGAACCTGACCAACCATGCGTACTTCAACCTGGATGGCGAGGCTTCGGGGACGATTCTGGAGGAGGAGCTGACGCTGGAGGCGGATGCGTTTACGCCGGTGGGGGATGCGGCGGCGATTCCTACGGGGGAGATTGCGACGGTGGAGGGGACGCCGTTTGATTTCCGCAAGGGGACGAAGATTGGGGCGCGGATTGGCGAGGAGAATGACCAGCTGACGTATGGGCGCGGGTATGACCATAACTGGGTGGTGCGGGGGAAGGCTGGAGAGCTTCGGCCGGCGGCGAGGGTGGTTGCGCCGAAGAGTGGACGGGTGTTGACGGTGGAGACGACGCGAGCCGGGGATTCAGTTCTACTCGGGGAACTTTCTGGATGGAACGCTGGTGGGGAAGTCGGGCGTGGCGTATGGGCAGCGGAGCGGGTTGTGCCTGGAGACGCAGGCGTTTCCGGATGCGCCGAATCATGCCAATTTCCCGAGCACGGAGTTGAAGCCGGGGGAGGTGTACTCGAGTGTGACGACGTGGACGTTGTCCGTGCGCGGAGGGCGACTGCAGAGCTTCTAGCTTCTAGCCAAGGCAAAGGAAGGCATGGGAGCGGAAGAGCCGTGGAAGGGCGATACTGGCGGGTTAGTGGGCGCTGGCGATCTGGTGATCGAGGGCGTCGAGCTGCTGGGGATCGAGCTGCTGGCGCATCTGGAGGAGCATGTGGGCGTACTGCTTCTCGAGGTCGCTGCGGGCGTGGGAGACGCGGTCGATGGCGGCGAAGACCTTGCTCTCATCCTGGAGATCGGCGTGGGAGAGGCCGGCGAGGTTGACCTCTTCGTGCTGCAGGTTGGTGTAGGGGTGGTCAGAGCGGGCCGGTTGGCCTCGAAGATACTGTCCATGCGGTGCTGCTGATCGGAGTTGAGGCTGAGCTTGCGGGCGGTGCCGTGGTCGTCCCACCAGCGGCCGCTGAGGCCGAGCTGCAGGCCCATGCGGGCCTGGCCGCGCGCGTCGGGGTTGGAGCGGCCGAAGCCACCGGGAGCCGTTGGCGTCGCTATGCCGGGGCCGCGCTCCCCCATCATGCCGCCGGGATCCCTCGCCATGGGACGGCCGCCGCCTCCGTGTTGCGCACGAGCGGACGCGGAGGGGAGGGAGAGCAGAAGGCACGCGGCCGCGGCGGCCAGCAGGGGAAATCGCCCGGCGACGATGCGTCGAGATGTGAGGTTCTGGGTCAAGCGTCCTCTACGTTAGTCCTGAACGGAAGCGGGTGGCCGGGCGCCGCGAGCGGCGGCGGGCATGAGGCCGAGGGCTGCGGGCGAATCTGCGGAGGGGTCGAAGGAAGCGTCGATGGCCCGCAGCATGTGGTTGTCGGCAGAGAGCTGGGTGGCGTGCGGAGCGGGCGACTGCGGCGCGAGGCTGCGGGGCGTGGCCAGGAAGGCGACGGTCTGGGCAGCGACGGTCTGGGAGCGACGCCTGGGGAGGCGGCTGGGCGACGGGCGCGGGCAGCGGAGCAGCGGTCCGGAGAGAGAACTGGTGGTTGGCGTTGAGGAACGCCATGCCGAAGGCCAGGGTGAGGCTGGCGGTGGCCCAGGCGGTGTAGCGCTGCCAGAGCGGGCGCGGCTGGGAGAGAACGGGGATGGGCAGGGTAGCGGAGCGGCGCTCGCTCCAGGCGGTGGAGACGTTCTGGAAGTCGGAGAGGGGGGACGCAGCGGTGGCGACGCGCTCGGCGCAGAGAGAGCAGGCGGCGAGATGGGCGGCGGGCGCGGCGGCGAGGTCGCCGATGAGCTGATCGTCGATCTGGTCATCGGTCAGGTGACCGGCTGCGAGAGCATTGGCGCTGGAGATGTCCAGGTCCGGATATGCGTTCATGAGGTTTCTCCGGCAGGTTGGGATGTCGCAACGGCAGCCGCGCGCTGCGGGGTGCGGGCCCGCCGGCGGCGTTGCGGGGCGGGAGCGTCTTCCGGGGTGGCCGACTGCGCGGCGCGGACCTGGGTGCGCACGGACTTGAGGGCGCGGTGGAGATGGGTCTTGACCGTGTTGACGGGAATGTGGGTGATGGCGGCGATCTCCGAGAGCTCGAGCTCCTCGGCGAAGCGCATGAGGAAGACGGTGCGCTGGTTGGGGGAGAGCGTCTGCAGGGCGGCGTAGACCTGGGAGGCCTTCTCCTTGGCGAGGAGGCGGGACTCGGGGAGCTCTCGTGGCTGGGGAGGAAGTTGGCGGCGTCGGTGATATCGATGGCCGTGGCGCGGGCCTGACGCCAGAAGCGGAACTTCTGCAGGCGCTGCTGATCGCGGATGAGGTTGACGGCGATGCTGGTGAGCCAGGTGCTGATGGAGCAGTCGCCGCGGAAGCGGTCGCGGGCGTTGTAGGCCTTGAGGAAGCAGTCCTGGGTGAGGGACTCGGCGAGGTCCGCGTCGCCGAGGGAGAAGGTCGACGAAGCGGAGGAGGCGAGGCCGGTAGGTCCGGACCAGGGTGTCCATGTCGTCCAGCTCCGAGGCGGTGCGCTCGGCGGCGGGAAGGTTCGCGATCGATGCATCGAGTGCTAACTGCATATAGATGGAGACGTGCGTCCCCTCCGTATCAGGTTACATACAGGATGACGGATTGCGCCGCAAAGTTGCAAAAGCTGAGGCGCGGGGGGTGCCTGGAGGGAGCTAACTGGATGCCTTGTCAGCGGGTTGGGGGAGGGAGGCGGGGGTGGCGGCGGGGGCTTCGGCGGCGGCGGTTTGGGCGGCTTCGGCGGCGTGGGCAGCGGCTTCGGCGGCGAGGGAGTCGTTGTAGGCGAGGGTGGCGGCCTCGGCGGCGGCCTGGGCAGCTTCGGCGGCGTCCTTCTGGATGAAGTACTCGTCGATGAGGACGGCGACGAGGGCGGCGGTGGGGATGGCGACCAGGGCTCCGACGACGCCGGCGAGGGCGGTGCCGGCGAGCAGGGCGACGAGCACGGAGAGGCCCATGAGGTTGACGCGGCTGCGCATGATGCGGGGGGTGAGGAAGCCGTTTTCTACCTGCACATAGATCGCATAGAAGATGAGGACGCCGGCCATCTTGGCCCAGGAGTCGGTGGCGGCGACGCAGGCGGCGAGGACGATGGTGATGATGCCGCCGACGACCGGGATGATGTTGAGCAGACCCATGAGGACGCCGAGCAGGAAGAAGTAGCGGACGTGCAGGGCGGCGAAGGTGATGGTGCTGCACAGGCCGAGGATGAGCATGAGGGCGACCTGGCCGATGAACCAGCTGCTCATGCGGACTTCGGCGACGACCAGGGTCTTGGCGAGGCGCTCGCGGGATTCGGCGGAGAAGAAGGAGAGGAAGTAGAAGTAGACGAACTCTCCTTCGATCATGAAGTAGATGCAGAGGATGAAGGCGGTGAAGAGGTCGAAGATGCGGCCGAGCCAGAGCGGCGCGGTGGCGAGAAGATATTGCGCGGTGGAGGCGATGGCGCCTTCGCTCTTCTGGGCGATGGAGTCGAAGCCGAACTTGTCGGCGAGGGGAAGGCGCTGGATGTGGGCGATGAGGTCGGGGATGCGGCGGGGAAGGTCCGCGGCAAAGTGCTGGATGTCGTGCATGACCGGCGGAAGCGCGAAGATGAGGAAGAGCGCGAGCGCGAGGAAGACCGAGAAGACCAGCGTGACGATGGCGAGCGGCCGCGAGGGGGACCACTTGCCGATGCGCAGGCGCATGATGTTCTGCACCAGCGGCATGAGAACGACGGCGAAGAGGGCGCTGACGTAGACCAGCTCCAGCACGGCGCGCAGGCGCCAGGCGAGGGCGAGGGCGAGGGCGACCGCGAAGGCGAAGAGGATGTAGCCGCGCACGGCGGAGACTTGCTGCGAGCGGTCGTCAACACCGTTGGTGTGGTAAGGCTCTAGCGACAGCGGACACGCTCCTGGGAGGTTCTTCGGATGCTCTCACTTGGATGCGGTGCGGCGCAAATCGGTGGTTGCTGTGAGATACGAGATGCGAGATCCGAGATACGAGAGGCGAGATACGAGAGGCGAGGAGGCGAGATACGAGGGCCGAGGGGCGAGAGGCGAGAGGCGGGGTGCGGGATTCTGAGGTGAGGGGGGTTAGTGGTGGGCGGCGGGAGGCGGGATGAGCTTGATCTGGAAGATGGTGGGCCACTCCTTGCCGGTGACGAAGAGGCGGTCGTGCTGGGCGTCGTAGGCGATGCCGTTGAGGACGGCTTCGCTGTCCAGTTGCATCACGTCGGGAAGCAGGCCGGTGAGGTCGATCCAGGCGAGGACGTGGCCGTCGCGGGGAGAGATTCTGGCGATGCGGTTGGTGTGCCAGACGTTGGCGTAGATCTCTCCGTGGATGTATTCGAGCTCGTTGAGCTCGGTGACGGGAGAGCCCTGGTCGGTGACGGTGATGTTGCGGACTTCGTGGAAGTCTTTGGGGTCGCGGAAGCGGATGATGGCGGTGCCGTCGTCGGTGATGATGTGCGCAGCATCGTGGGTCATGCCCCAGCCTTCGCCGGTGTAGGTGAACTGGGCGAGGGGGCGGAGGGTGGCGCGGTCGTAGACGAAGCCGACGTGGGATTGCCAGGTCCACTCGTAGAGGTTGGGGCCCCAGTCGACGATGCCTTCGCCGAAGTACTGCGGGGCGAGGTCGAGGTGCTGGAGGACGCGGCCGGTGGCGGGGTCGGTGACCAGGAGCTGGGAGTGGCCTTTGAGGCCGGTGCCCTCGTAGAAGTGGCCGTTGAGGTAGAAGAAGCCCTCGGTGTAGGAGGAGGTCGCGTGGGGGAAGGTGGCGACGACCTTGTACCCGTAGACGGGAGTGGTTTGGGCGGAGGCCGCGGGGAAGGGGAAGAAGCAGGCGAGGGCGAGGAGCAGGGCGCGGCGCATGAAGCTCAGGATATCGGAAAGGCGGGGGGTAGGGGGTAGAGGGTAGAGGGTAGAGCGTAGAGCGTAGAGAGAGAGGCAAAGGCAAGGGCAAAAGCAAAGGCAAAGCCGAAGCCCGGGTTAGCGGGGGCTTCGGCTTGGGGGAGGGCGGTGAGGATGGCGTCGGTGGTTTCGGCGAGGGAGAGCGTCGGCGGTGTCGATGGTGTGGGCGGCGATGCGCTCGTAGAGGGGGCGGCGGAGGTGGAAGCGGCGCTCGGCGGCGGCGGGGTCGGCGAGGTTGGGGCGGGCGGTGGCGGCGGGGTCGGCGGCCTGGGCGGAGCAGCGGGCGAGGAGGGTGGGGAGGTTGGCGGAGAGGTAGACGACGGCGGTGTGGGGGGTCTGCTCGAGGAGCAGGCGGTTGCCGAGGGTTTCGGGGGCTCCTCCGCCGAGGGCGAGGACGAGGTGGCGGCGGCCGAGGAGGGAGGCGAGGGCGGCGGACTCGAGGCGGCGGAAGTGGGCTTCGCCACCCTTCTCGCCGGCGGCGGCGAAGATCTGGGGGACGGTGCGGCCGTCGCGGCGCTCGATCTCGCGGTCGAGGTCCAGGAAGGTCCAGCCGAGGCGCTCGGCGAGGAGAGCGCCGGTGGAGGTTTTGCCGGAGCCCATGAAGCCGGTGAGGATGATGCGGTGAATGCCGGCGGGGACGTCGCGTGGGGCGGGAGGTACTGCGTTGGCGGGGATAGGGTTGGTGGGCATTTCCTGAGTGGGTAAAGGCAGCGTGGCTGTACTCATTGTCGTCTCCGTTCGTGGTGCGGTGGGAAAGTTTGTTGGGGGCAAAAGAAAAACCGCAGACCCTGTGGGCTGCGGCTCGGTGGATGGCTTGGATTCTCTATTAGGGGTGATCAGAGAAGCGCACAACGCCGCCGGGCCGCTGGGGATACCAGTAGCAATCGCTAAATCGGCCGGTGGTGGGGCGCAGGTTCATCGCATTCGATAGTAACGCCAGCCGGAGCGCATGGCAAGGTCCTGCGCGGACGGCGATGATGCGGCTGCCGGGCGGCCTCGGCGCCGAAGGGGATGGTGCTCTTGCGGGGGCGGTGAAGACGAAGGTTGCGAAGGCGCGCGCCTCCCAGCCGAGGGCCTGGGCGTGAACTACGGGCGCGAAGGTTCGTACGAGTGAGACAACGATGGCGATACCGGCTGCATGTTGGAACCACGATTCTCTGCTGACGCGCATAAGCACCTGCTCCGGCTGATGGTGGGCCGATTGACGGGCATGTGCTGTGTCCGAGCGCACAGGGGAGAGGAATGGGTGCGGGCGGGAGGGGGAAGTGCCGGAATGGGACGTGGTGGGGGGAAGGAGGTGGGTTCAGCGTTGGTTGGGGGCAAGGGGCAAGAGGTTGGAGCGGGGCTGGTGTTCGTGGTTTCCCAAAACACCGTTTCTCGGGATCTACCAAGCCGTCCAAATCGAGGTCGATCATCAAGGGCTGATCACGGACAAATTAGCTGGGTGTATCTCCGCTTCTATTTAGACAAATGACTAATTAGGCGATAGCCTAATAACCATGAGCACGAATGCTGCGTTCAAGGCGCTTGCCGACCCCACCCGCCGATCCATTCTTGCCATGCTTCGACATGGTGAGAAGACTGCCGGCGAGTTGGCGGAATCGTTCGACATGACCAAGCCCTCCATGTCCCACCACTTCGCGGTGCTGAAGGAGGCAGATCTTGTCACCAGCCGGCGTGAAAGCCAGCAGATCTGGTACGCGTTGAACACCAGCGTTGTCGAAGAAGTCATGGGTTGGGCCCTGGACCTATTGAGCAAAGAGAAACCCCGAAGGAGTAAAAAATGAGTCGCCGCATTCTTGCGTTCGAACTGTTCGTCATCGCCGCCTCTCTCGTAGCGGCGATCGTTGCATACCCTCACCTGCCATCGGAGATCGCCACGCATTGGGGTACGGACATGCAGCCCAATGGATATAGCGGTCGCAGCGCCGTTTTCTTACTTGGGCCCGGTCTGCTGACCGCTATCGGTCTATTCACACGGTTCGGCCCGTGGCTCTCGCCCGCCCGCTACAACGTGTCAAACTTCGACCCGACATGGCAGCGCCTCATGCTCTTGGTGTTTTGCCTAATTGCAGCGCTATTCGGCGTCATGCTCTGGTCAGCCCTGGGTCAGTCCTTCGATGCAGGCCGCGTGTTGGCAGGAGTTTTCTGTCTCTTCGTTATTCTCTTCGGAAATCTGCTGAGCAAGGTGCGGCCTAACTTCTTCCTCGGCATTCGAACCCCCTGGACGCTCGCCAGCGAACGCGTTTGGATCGCAACTCATCGATTCGCATCATGGATCACCGTGCTTAGCGGCATCTGTGGGTTAGCCCTCGTCCTAGCCGGACGCCCCCGGTGGTTTCTGGTTCCCTTCGTGTCCGCAATGCTCCTCTCGGCTGCCTACTCACTCGTGCTTTACAAACGGCCGGCGCTGCGCAAAGAGAGTCCCTCCGCCCAAGAGTAATCCCAACAAGAGAGTGGCCAACTGCTACGTGAGGATAAAAGTTTGGGCGTTACCCGGTGCTTCGAACTCAAACTCCGGCAAAGTCATGGTTTTGGGAAACTTCGAGGATGGGGGCAGAATGGGGCCGAAGCGCTGGTTGAGGCGCTATCGAGGGATTCGAGGGATGCGATGGGTTGGGGGTGGAGGGAGGTTAAAAGCGGATTCCCTTCGTACTCGGCGGGCGGGGGCCCTGGGAGTGCGAAGGGAATCGGGTGAGAGGGGGCCGCTGGTTTTCTGCGGTCGGTCTTGGTTTTCAGCGGTTGGTTTTCAGCGGCTAATTTTCTTCGTGGGTGGGAGGCTCTTCCTTGAGCTTGCTGGCGATGTTGGACCAGACGGCGTCCGAGGGTTCGGGGCCGGTGCCGTCGGGGCTGGGCTCGAAGAGGCTCCTGGCTTGTTCGGCGATGGTTTCGAGATCGCGGACCAGGGCGGCGCAGTCGGGATGGGCCTGGAAGAAGGTGGCGAAGCGCGGGTCGGCGCTGATGGAGCCTCCTCCGGACTCGAAGAGCTCGGGAAGATACTCTTCAAATTCCGAGGTGGTCATGTTGTCGAAGTTGGCGGAGCCGAGGTCTTTCATCGTGCCAACCCCTTCTGGCCTGCGGGCTCCGAGAGGGCGGTGGCGGGTTGCAGCGCCTGTGGTTCGCGAAGGAGCTCGCGGAGCTTGAGGCGGGCCTTGTGCAGCTGGGATTTACTGTTGCCAGTGGAACATTCGAGCATGGTTGCAATCTCATTATGCTCGAAACCTTCGACGTCGTGGAGGACGAAGACCATGCGATAGCCGGGAGGAAGCAGGGCGACGGCGCGCTCGAGCGTGACGCGGTCGACAGAACCCGAGAGCATGGTGTCGCGGGAGCCGAAGTCGCGCTTGGGCGCGTCCTCCTCGGCTGGGTTGATGGTCTCCTCGAGCGAGACGAGCTGAAGGCCCTTCTTGCGCAGGTGCATGAGGACGAGGTTGACGGTGAGGCGGTGCAGCCAGGTGGAGAAGGCGCTCTCGCCGCGGAAGCTGCCGAGCTTGCGGAAGAGATGGAGGAAGGCCTCCTGGGTCATGTCCTCGGCTTCGGAGACGTTGCCGAGCATGCGCAGGCAGAGGGTGTAGACGCGACGCTTGTGGAGGGCGTAGAGCTTGGCAAAGGCATCGGGGTCGCCGTTCTTGGCGCGCTCGATGGCGTCTGCTTCGCCGGCGATTGGAGCGTTCCGCTTGAAAAAGCCGGGGTTCGGTTTCGTCTGCATTCTTGGTAGGCCTTGAAGATCCATAGATAGATTTGTCCGCTGTTGGCTTCTTAAATCGAACGGCGCAGCGTGCTCAACGTACTCAGGTCTTGAACGCTGCGCGATCGAGTTAAGGTTTCAAGAGCTTGGACTGGCGAAAGGGCCCGAGGGTTGTCCGGTGGAAAAGGTCTGCGGGGTAAGGCGTTTGGCGTGAGACGGTTACGGCTTCTGGTGGAGTGCGGCTATGGACCATTCCCGCGGGAGGGTCTGCGTAAGTGTACGCCTAGCTGCCGAGGAAGCGGGCGTAGAGGGAGCGGGCGAGGCCGGTGTCGGTGGTGCCCTGGATGAGGGCGCGGCCGTCGGGGAAGACGGTGAGGGTGTAGGGAGGGTAGCGGAAGCGGAGGAGGAGGCCGTTGGCTTGTGCGTCTTGAATCTGGCCGAGGCGCTCGCAGGCGGGTCTTCAGCTCGGCGAGGTCGAGGGGGTGGTGGTGCTGGTGGATCTGGACGGAGTTGCGGCCGCAGAGGGTGATGTGCGGGCGCTGCTCGCCGGCGAGGGCGCGGAAGAGGCGCTGGCCGCAGACTTCGCAGTCGGCGCGGGGTGTGGTGGTGGAGATCTCGGAGCGCGGTCGCTCGGTGCCAGAGGTCGAAGGAGAGCAGGGAGCGGCGCATGCGGTGGGGCTGGTGGGTGAGGAACTTGAGGGCTTCGGTCACCTGGATGGAGGCGGCGAGGTTGACGGCGGTGGAGAGGATGCCGGCGGTGTCGCAGGTTTCGACGTTGCCCGAGGGGGCGGAGGGGAAGATGCAGGCGAGGCAGGCAGAGGGTAGAGGGTAGAGGGTAGAGGTAGAGAGGGCGGGGTGGTGGTGGGGTCGCCGGCCCACATCTCAGAGGCGAGATGTGGGGCACCCGGTTGGGTTGCCGCTACGTCGAGGGCGCGGGGGAGGATGTTCATGGTGGCGGCGTAGGAGCCGACGGCGGCGGCGTAGATCCAGGGGCGGTGGTCGCGGACGCAGAGGTCGTTGATGAGGTAGCGGGTCTCGAAGTTGTCGGTGCAGTCGAGGACGATGTCGGCGGAGAGGAGCTCGGGGGCGTTGGCGGGGACGAGGTCGGCGATGTGCGCGTCGACGTGGATGCAGGAGTTGATGCGGGCGAGGTGGCGGCGGGCGGCTTCGGCCTTGGGGAGGGAGGCGCGGGCGTCGTCTTCGTCGAAGAGCATCTGGCGCTGGAGGTTGGAGGGCTCGACGAAGTCGCGGTCGATGAGGGTAAGATGCCCGACGCCGGCGCGGGCGAGGAGGCTGGCGGTGGCGGCTCCGGTGGCGCCGACGCCGACGACGGCGACGTGGGCCCGTGCTAAGAAGTTGCTGGCCGGCTTCGCCGATGGGGGCGAAGAGGACCTGGCGGGAGTAGCGGTCGGCATCCGAGATGGGATCGGCGAGGGATGCGTGGCTGGCTGCGTGCGGGGCGAGGGCATCGGGCGTGAGGAACGCAGCCATAGGAACGAGTATACGGTTTGTGCAAGGGAAGAAAGGGGAATCTGGAGGGGGTCGCGGAAGCGTGCGGCGAACCCGGCGGGAGTGGAATGCATCTGTAAAATGAAAGCCATACGGGAACGCAGAAAGCCGTGGTTTGGAAGGTTTGCGGGCTGGGTTCCGCGGTCGCCGCGGTGTCGGGCCGCCGCAGCGTGATGGGTTGATGAGAGAGATGGCGGCTTTCGAATTTGAAGGTTGAGAGGAAAGCGGCGTTGGCGCGGAGCGAGGGTTGGAGCGAGCGCGAGATGAAGCGACTCCCCGCGCGCCTGCTGGAGGGTGTGGGCTGCTGCGCCGTCGGGATGCTGCTGCGCCGCCAGGTGGCTGTGGATGCGGTGGGCGATCGTGATGCTGCTGGGGTGCGCGATGGGCGTGGCGGGTGCACAGAGCGCGCAGACGGTGGTCGCCGCAGCGCAGACGGCCGCGGCGCAGAATGCGACAACGCGGAGTGTGGGCGCACAGGATGCCGGCGCGGAGAACGGCGGGACGGCGGCTGCAGGGGCGCAGGCCGTCACGAATGCGCTTCCGGCGTTGCAGGCAGAGCTTGTGGTCGAAGGCTGGAACGACGGTGACGGCGGTGCGGTTTACGGGCGTGACGTTTGGGGAGAAGAACGGCGATCCTCGCGGAGATGAAGCAGAAGGTCGGCGAGCCGCTGGATCCGGAGAAGGTGCGCGCGGATGAGCGGCGGCTGTTTGCGACGGGGTTGTATGTCGATATCAGCGTGGATGTGGTGGCGTCGGGGAACGGGGTGGCGGTGGAGTATGTGGGCAAGCCGCAATACTTTGTGGGGCGGGTGACGATTGAGGGCGTGAAGAACGATCGGCTGGCGTCGCTGCTGGAGTTTGCGACGCGGCTGGATCCGGGCGTGCCGTTTACGGATGACGCGCTGCCGACGGCGGTGGAGGCGGTGAAGGAGTCGCTGGCGGAGAACGGATTTTTTATTCCGACGGTGGCGCTGGCGACGACGGTGGACGACGCGGCGCGGCAGGTGAATGCGACCTTCACGGTGAATACGGGGCCGCAGGCGCGGGTGGGTTCGGTCGCGGTGGAGGGAGCGGATGCGGGGATCGATGTGCCGCTGTTTCGCAAGAAGGGCCACCTGGATTGCGGGTGGGTGACGACGACGTTCGATAAGACGTTTGGCAGGACGTGCATTTTGAAGGTGACGCGCGAGACGACGAGCAATGCGCTCTCGGGGGTGCGGTCGTACTACCAGAAGGAGGATCGGCTGGAGGGAACGATCAGCCTGCAGAAGTCGAACTATGCGGCGCCGCGGCGGCAGGTGGACTATGACTTCTCTGCCAACCAGGGGCCGGTGGTGCAGGTGGTGGTGAACGGTGTGAAGCTCTCGACGTCGCGCACCAAGCTGCTGGTTCCGGTGTATGAAGAGGGAGCGGTGGATATCGATCTGCTGAACGAGGGAGCGTTCAACATCAAGGACTACCTGCAGCAGAGGGGGTACTTCAATGTGACCGACAAGGTGCAGCTGGTGGGCAAGGGAACGGGCCATGTGCAGGTGGAGTACACGGTCGATCCAGGCAAGAAGCACAAGGTGACGGAGGTGAAGCTGCAGGGGAACAAGTACTTTGACCGGAGCACGCTGGAGGATGTGCTGCGGGTGAAGAAGGCGGACTCGTATCAGCGCAGCGGACGGTACAGCGCGCAGCTGCTGGCGGAGGATGTGAACTCGATCGAGTCGCTGTATCGGGCCAACGGATTCAGCGCGGTGAAGGTGACGTCGACGGTGACGGACGAGGATAAGGGGCCGAATGGAGCGGCGCTGAAGGAGGCGCAGATCCGGGTCACGTTCACGATCGTGGAAGGGCCGCAGCAGAAGTTCGGCAGCGTGGAGCTGACGGGGGTGGCAGAGGAGCGGAGGAAGGCGGTGCAGGTCGCTGCTGAGCTCGCAGACGGGACAGCCGTTCTCGCTGATCACGCTGTCGGGCGATCGCGACGCGATCCTGGGCTACTACCTGGCGCATGGGTTCGATCATGCGCGGGTGGCGATCACGCAGCATGCGGAGGGTGGCGACAAGTCGCGCACGGATGTGGCGCTGCTGGTGACCGAGGGGCAGCGGGTGAACGTGGACAAGGTGCTGCTGTCGGGGATTGTGCACACGCGGCCGAAGATTGTGCAGAGCCAGATCCTGGTGCATGCGGGCGATCCGCTGGACCAGGCAGCGCTGTTGCAGACGCAGAGGAACCTGTACAACCTGGCGCTGTTCAGCGAGGTGAATGCGGCGGTGCAGGATCCGATGGGGAACTCTCCGGAGAAGAATGTGCTGGTGCAGTTGACCGAAGCCAAGCGCTGGGATGTGACGTACGGATTTGGGTTTGAGGCGCAGACAGGCACGCCGGGCATTACGACGGGGCTGTCGCGGGGAACGACGGCGGCGCAGAATGGGCAGGCGGGAGTGAGCCCGAGGGTGCAGCTGGATGTGTCGCGAATTAATCTGAGAGGCACGCAGAACTCGCTGACACTGCACTCGGAGTACGGGTTGCTGGAAGAGGTGGCGACGCTGAGCTTCAATGTGCCGCAGCTGTTTGGGAATCGCCGGCTGACGGGGTCGGTGTCGGGCGGCTACTCGAATGTGCAGGACATTACGACGTTTGCGTCGTCGACGCTGCAGGGGGACCTGCGGGTGACGCAGAAGGTGAAGCGGGCGGACACGTTTATTTACGACTTTGAATATCGGCGGGTGTCCGTGAATCCGAACTCGCTGGAGATTACGCCGAACCTGATTCCGCAGTTGTCGGAGCCGGTGATTGTGGGTGGGCCGCAGGTGACGTACATCCACGACACGCGGGATCCGAGCCCGCTGAATGCAGGCAAGGGGCAGTTCTTTTCGTTGACGGAGTTTGTTGCGGCATCGCAGTTCGGGTCGGAGGCGGACTTCAACAAGGTGGACGCGCAGGAGTCGACGTACTACACGTTTGGGAAGCGGAAGTATGTGTTTGCGCGGAATTTGAGAGTGGGGTTTGAGCGGTCGTGGGGGCCGAATCCGAATGCGTTTAACGCGGGAGGCCAGATCGGGGTGGCGTCGACGGCGTGCTCGGGCGTGCTGCTGTTTACGAATCCGACGTGCAATGCGGTGCCGCTGCCGGAGCGGTTGTACGTGGGCGGAGCGACGTCGCATCGCGGGTTCGGGATCAATGATGGCGGGCCGCGGGATTTCACGACGGGGTATCCGGTGGGAGGATCGGGCGCGGTGGTGAATACGTTCGAGCTGCGAATGCCTCCGCCGACGCTGCCGCTGGTGGGCGATAGCATCTCGTTTGTGATCTTCCACGATATGGGGAACGCGTTTGAATATCCGGGCGATATGTTCAAGAGCATCACGCACTTTCATCAGCCGGACAAGGCGGAGTGCCGCAACCTGGCGGGACCGCTGGCGGCGGCGGGCGGCGTGGCGGCGAATGCGGTGGGGAGCTGCAACTTCAACTACTACTCGCATGCGGTGGGATGTGGGATTGCGGTATGGGACGCCGGTGGGGCCGATTCGGCTGGACTTCAGCTATAACCTGAATCCACCGATTTATCCGGTGTTTGACGACTACACGGGCGCCGCGCCGTACGTTGGGCAGGGCAGCCACTTCAACTTCTTCTTCAGCATTGGACAGAGTTTCTAAGCGATGAGGCGAGGCGCGACACATCCCGGGAGCAGGCGCAGGCGGCAGGAGGTTGCTGGTGCTGTCGATGCTGCTGGTGTGGGGTGTGGCGGCGCGCGCGCAGACGGCGCAGACGCCTGCGGGGACGGCAGCGCCCGAGGTGCCGGCGCTGCCTGCCGGGGCGACGCCTTCGGTGGCGCAGTCGCAATCGCCGGCGACGAAGGTGGTGGCGCCGGCGCTGCCTGCGATGCCGGCGGCGCAGGGGGACGAGGTGGATCGCGTGGTGGCGATCGTGAACGGCCAGCTGATCCTGGACAGCGATGTGGACCGCGAGCGGAGGTTCGCGGCGCTGCTGCCGTATGGCGAGGCGAGCGGACCGTATAACCGCGAGGCTGCGATTGAGCGGCTGATCAATCGCGATTTGATCTTGCAGCAGGTGGAGCTGCAGCCGGGCGATGTGATTACGGTGCAGGCGGCGCGGAAGGATCTGGATGCGCTGCGGAAGTCGATACCGGCGTGCGAGCGGTATCACTGCGAGACCGAGGAGGGGTGGCATCAGTTTCTCGCGACGGAAGGATTTACCGATGAACGGCTGACGGAGCTGTGGCGGCAGCGGATGGAGGTGCTGGCGTTCATCGAGCTGCGCTTCCGCATGGGCGTGCGGGTGACCAGCGCGGACATCCACGCGTACTACACGAAGACGCTGCTGCCGGAGTATGCGGCGCAGCATGCGAAGGCGCCGCCCGAGAGCGCGATCGCAAGCCGGATCCAGGAGGTGCTGCTGCAGCAGAGGGTGTCGAAGCTGCTGGATGATTGGCTGGACAGCCTGCGGGCCGAGGGCAATGTGGTGGTGCTGCATCCGGAAGAGGAGGGGCGATGAGCGAAGAGGCTGGACGTCCTCCGCAGGAGCCGATGAGCGTGCCGCCGCAGAGCCAGGCGACCAAGACCCCGGCGCCGAAGCCGAAGAGTGTGGTGCTGCGGGTGTTTGGGTGGAGTGTGCTGTTGGTGGTGGGGTTGATCCTGCTGCTGGCGGTGGGAGCGACGTGGTACACCGGGACGGCGGACTTTCAGCGGCGGGTGGGCGCGGAGGTGGTGAGCACGCTCGAGACTGCGACGGGCGGGCGGGTGGAGTTGCGGCACATTTCGTTCAGCTTGTGGCACCTGGCGATCGAGGCGGATGGGCTGGTGATTCATGGGACCGAAGAGCCGGGGCAGATGCCGTATCTTTCGGCGTCGAAGATTTTTTTGCGGCTGCATCTGAACGTGCTCCTGACGCATATACGGGGGCTGGGGCCGCAGACGCGGATCAGCCTGCGGTACCTGCGGGTGGAGCAGCCGCGGGTGCATTTGATTGTCTACAAGGACGGACACACGAATCAGCCGACGCCGAAACATCGGAGCCCCTCGAACGTGTCGATGGAAGATACGCTGCTGGATCTGCAGGCGCGGAAGGTGGAGCTGGCGGATGGGCTGGCGGTGCTGAACGACCGGGCGATTCCGTTTAATCTTGCAGCGAAGGATGTGAATGCGGCGGTGCATTGGGTACGGCGCACGGACCGCTATGAGGCGACGATCGACCTGGCGGATCTGCAGACGAAGATGGTGGCGCGGCCGGTGGTGGAGTCGCGGATGCATGTGGCGGCGGAGCTGGGGCGGGACATGATGGCGGTGACGCAGCTGGAGTTCTGGAGCGGGGCAGAGGCTGGGACGAGCTCGGCGCATCTGGTGGCGCAGGCGTCGCTGCAGAACTTCGCGCATCCGCAGTGGGAGGGATCGGCTGCGGGCAGCGTGGGGTTGAAGCAGCTGGGTGATCTTGTGGACGTGGACGGATTGGTGGCGGGAACGATCGATGTGAATCTGAAGGGGCACAACTGCGTGGCGCAGGCGGCGGCGGCTCCGCAGCCGAGGGGGCGCTTCTGGCAGCGGAGGGGAAAGAAGCCGGTTCCCGCGCCCGCTGCGAAGACGCCCGATGCGAGCTGCACGCCGACGTCCGGAAGCCAGGGGTACGTGATTGCGGGATCGATGAAGATGCACCAGGTCGGGTATCGCGACGTGAATGTGCGGGTGCGGGATGTGGATGGCGGCGCGCTGGTGCACATCACGCCGACGGAGCTGCAGGTGTCGGAGATCAGCGCGGTGTTGCCGGGAGGCGGCGGGGCGAAGGGCGATCTGCGGATCGAGAATTGGCTGGGCGGTGGTGTGCCGGCGGCTGCGGCGGCGACGTCTGCGACGAGCATGGCGGCGGCGACGACCGCGAACTCGACGGCGCAGAGCATTGGAGCGAGGAAGCCGGTGAAGCCGCTGGTGACGGTGCAGCCGGCGGCGAAGGGATCGCATGCGTACCTGACGGCGACGGTGGACCATATTCCGCTGCGCACGGTGATGGATATTGTGGCGGTGGAGAACTACGGGGACCTGGGCTTCGACACGTCGATCACGGGGCCGGCGACGGTGGAGTGGGGCGATCCGTCGTCGCCGACGGTGGCGGATACGGTGCAGGTGCAGTCGCATCTGATGTTCGCTCCGGTGGGCATGAAGCGGAGAGGCGTGCAGTCGAATGTGCCGTTGACGGGCGAGGTGGAGGGGCACTACGACGGCAGGCTGGAGGTGGTGAATATTGCGCACCTGGCGCTGCAGTCGCCTGCGAGCTCGCTGGTGACCAGCGGCGTGCTGGGGGTGAACCTGGGCGATCCGCTGACGAACCTGCAGGTGAATCTGCAGACGCGGGACCTGGGCGAGTTCGATCAGCTGCTGCATACGCTGGCGTTTGAAGCCAACGGGAAGAAGGGTGCGGCGGCGATTCCATTGCTGCTGCATGGCAATGCGAACTTTGTGGGAACGACGAAGGGAGCGATCCGCGACCTGGATGTGAAGGGGCACGTGACGGCGAGCGATCTGACGCTGCAGGCGAGCGACTTCGGGCGCAGCGTGCCGGACGTGCATATCGACTCGGTGGTGGGGAGTGCGGATTACTCGCCGAACGGTGGCGTGTCGGTGGTGACGTCGACGATCAAGCGCGGGACGGCGGTGCTGAACCTGACGGGAACGTTCAAGCCGCAGCGCACGATGGTGCATGGGGCGGCGACGTATGTGTGGGACAGGGACCTGGCGATTGATGCGTCGGCGAAGCTGGCGGATGCGCAGGCGACGGACTTGCTGGAGATGGCGGGCGTGCAGCAGAAGGTTCCGGTGACGGGAACGGTGAACCTGGATTTGAGCGCGAGCGGGACGGTGCACAACATCATTGGCGGAGGGATGGTGACGCTGACCAATGGTGTCGCGTACGGCGAGAACTATCAGAAGATCGCGGTGGATGTTGCGGCCGAGGGCCAGCAGGTGAGCCTGACGAAGGTGCTGGTGGAGGCGCATGGAGTTTCGATCACGGGCAGCGCGGGATACAACCTGACGACGAAACAGATGCGCGGGCAGGTGGCCGGAAAGAATCTGCAGCTATCGAAGTTCGACACGATGCGCAGGGTGGAGCCGGATGCGGATGGGGTGCTCTCGTTCACGGCGATTGCGAATGGAACGCTGCAGCAGCCGGACCTGCATGCGCGGGTGACGCTGGACAAGATCTCGGTGCAGGGCAAGCAGCTGGGCGGGCTGGAGCTGAAGGCGGATAGTACGGGGTCGAACCTGGCGTATGAGCTGCAGTCGACGATGGTGGGAGCGCAGTTGCAGGCGAGTGGGCAGACGTCGCTGGTAGGCGACTTCCAGACGCAGGCGAAGCTGACGGTGACGGGGCTGGATCTTGCGAACGTGATTGAGCTGACGGCGCCGGGATCGTTCAAGGGAAGCTCGTCGATTGCGGGGACGGTGAGCGTGTCGGGGCCGGCGAAGACGCCGAAGAAGATGCAAGGGTCGGCCGAGTTCAACAACGTGGATCTGAAGCTGCAGGGGATCGAGCTGAAGGCGGCGCAGCCGATGCGCGCGAGTCTGAAGGACGGCATGGTGACGCTCGATCAGATCCATGTGACGGGCCAGGATACGGACCTTCGCGCGGCGGGGACGGCGGTGGTGTTCGGCGATCCGGACCCGCGGGGCGGACGGATCGACCTGAGTGCGAATGGCAGTGTGAGCATGGCGCTGGCGAGCATCCTTCAATCCGGATCTGATCACGTCGGGCAAGGTGACGTTCAAGGTGGCGGCGGAAGGGCGGATGAAGAAGCCGGCGCTGACGGGCAATGTGCAGTTCCAGAATGTGAATCTCGCGATGGAGGGCATTGCGAACGGGCTGAGCAATCTGAATGGGACGCTGGTGTTCAACGAAGACCGCCTGGACGTGAAGAACATGACGGCGATGACGGGCGGCGGGCAGCTGAAGATTGGCGGCTACCTGGCCTATCAGCGAGGGTTGTTCGCGGACCTTACGGCGACCGGCGATGTGGTGCGGGTGCGCTACAACGGGCTGAGCGCGACGGCGAATGCGAGCCTGCGGCTGCAGGGACAACCGCAGGGGCTGCTGCTCTCGGGGAACGTGCTGGTGACGCGGTTCGGGGTGGGGGCGGATGTGGACTTTGCGGCGCTGTCGTCGGCGGGAGGGGTGCAGGCGCCGCCGGATCCGAACTCGGCGATGAACAAAATTCGACTGGACGTGCACATTACGAGCTCGCCGCAGCTGGACTTTCAGAACTCGTTTGCGAAGCTGGCGGGCTCGGTGAATTTGACCGTGGGTGGAACGCTGGCGGTGCCGAGCGTGCTGGGACGGATCCAGATTACGGATGGCAGCGCGACGTACCTGGGGACCAAGTATGAGCTGGAGCGAGGGTCGGTCTATTTCAGCAACCCGGTGCGCATCGATCCGACGATCGACCTGGATGCGACGGCGCGGGTGGAGAACTACGACATCACGATTGGGGTGCATGGGACGATTGCGAATTTGAAGCCGACGTACCGGTCGGAGCCTCCGCTGACCGAGGCGGATATCTTCAACCTGCTGGCGCTGGGACGGACGCAGGAAGAGGCGCAGTTGTACCAGCAGCAAGAGGAGCAGATTGGCGCGGACCCGACGACGAATGCGCTGCTGGGCGGAGCGCTGAATGCGACGGTGGCGAGCCGGGTGGGCAAGCTGTTTGGCGCGGGCTCGGTGAAGATCGATCCGGCATTTATCGGGACGCTGGGTAACTCTTCGGCGCGGATTACGGTGACGGAGCCGCTGTCCAAGCAGGTGACGCTGGTCTTTGCGACCAACGTGAATGAGACGGCGCAGCAGTTGATCCAGGTGCAGTACCAGTTGAATGACGAGTACTCGCTGGTGGCGACGCGCGATGAGAACGACGTGTTCTCGGTGGTGTTCAAGATTCGGAAGCGGTACAAGTAGGCGGAGGTTGTCGAGGCCGTTGGCGGCGGGGGGCGCGGCGATTTACCATGGGGAGTGATGGAAAATGTACTGCGTAGTACGCGCGTAACGCTGGAGATGATCAAGTGGGAGCACTCGATCTTCGCGCTGCCGTTTGCGCTGACGGGAGCTCTGCTGGCGGCCAATGGATGGCCGACGCTGCGGGTGCTGGGATTGATTGTGTTGTGCATGGTGAGCGCGCGGTCGGCGGCGATGGCGTTCAACCGGCTGGCGGATGCGAAGCTGGACGCGGCGAATCCGCGGACGGCGATGCGGGCGATTCCGGCGGGGCAGCTGTCGTCGGGATTTGTGCTGGCGTTTACGATCGTGGCGTCGTGCGTGTTCCTGGTGGGAGCGGCTCTGCTGAACCGGCTGACGCTGGAGTGCGCGCCGTTCGCGCTGGCGGTGGTGCTGGCGTATAGCTACATGAAGCGGGTGACGCGGTGGTCGCACCTGGTGCTGGGACTGGCGCTGGGGATTGCTCCGGCGGCGGCGTGGATTGCGGTGCGCGGAACGTTCGCTCCGCGCGCGGCGCTGCTGACGGCGATCGTGATCCTGTGGGTGGGCGGCTTCGATGTGCTGTATGCGTGCCAGGATTTCGAGCACGACCGCAAGGTGGGGCTGTTCAGCGTGCCGGCGGCGTTCGGGCTGGAGGGCGCGTTCTGGATTGCGCGGACGATGCACCTGGGCGTGGTGGCGCTGCTGTTCGTGATGCTGCATGTGTTCGGGCTGGGAGCGATTGCGCTGGCGGGGATGTGCGTGGTGGTGGCGCTGCTGGCGTATGAGCACAGGATCATCAGCCCGAGGGATCTGACGCGGATGAATGCGGCGTTCTTTACGCTGAACGGAATTATCTCGGTGGTGTTCTTTGTGTCGGTAGCGGCGGATGTGCTGCACCGGCGATAGGGCTTCGCGGGTGGTAAGCAAAGAGGCCCGCTGGATGCGGGCCTCTTCGCTTAACCTCGGTTTGGGTTCAGCCGGATTTAGTGCTTGGCGCGGAAGTCGTCCACGCTGTTCTGGATGTGGTTCTTGACGTTTTGCGCGGTCGAGGTGACGGACTGGCGAACGTCGTGGGCCTTGGTTTCGCGCTCGTTCTCATGCATCGCGCGAGACTCATTGGCGCGCGCGCGGGCCTCGGCCGCGGTCTCGTTCGCCGCGGATTTCACCGATCCCCAGGCTTGCTCGGCGTGGCCTTTGATCTGCTGAGCGGCCCCTTTGTTCGCGAGCCGATCGTTGTGGGTCGCTTCGCCGACGGACTGCTTGACCTTGCCGGCGACTTCGTCAAACTTACCCTTCACTTTGTTTCCGGTTGCAGTGCTCATAGCCCAATTTCCCTTCTCGAGCAGGACGCGATGTGGTCCTGCTGGTTGTAGGTTGTGCAGAGGGGGCATAGCTGCATGCCCTGTCCGCAGTGGAGGACGTGCGTTGCGGCGGGGGATGCTAGATGGCTCGTCGGCCCGACAGCAGGTTGAAGATGAGAACAATGACAGCGAGAACCAGCAGCAGATGAACCCAACCGCCCAGCGTATAACCGCTGACCAGGCCGAGAAGCCAAAGAACAACAAGAATGATGGTGATGGTCCAAAGCATAAGAGAGGCGCTCCCTGAATATCGGGTAGCTATAGGTTCAGCCACGCGAGAGTCCCGCCGACAGCATCGCAGCGTTCGTTATGGTAAGTTGCCGGGCAGAGAGGCGAGGTTGTCCTGTGCGTGGGAGAATCTTTATGACGGCACAGGAGATCGATGCGGAGCGACGGAATTATTACGAGGGATCGGACAACCTTCTGCGGGGCTGGGTCGGATTGCGATTCAGGGAGAGCGCGGGTCGAACAGCCACATGGCGGCGCTGGAGATGCTGGGCGAGGTGGAGGTGGTGCCGTGCGGCGTTTCGGCCGAGGTGATGGAGGCGGTGCTGACGGGGCGCGTGGATGCGGCGGTGCTGCCGATTGAGAACAGCCTGCATGGGTCGGTGGCGGAGCACTACGATCTGCTGCTGGCGCACGCGGTGCGGATCGACGCGGAGAGCCTGCTGCGGATTCGGCACAATCTGATTGCGGCGCCAGGGGTGAGGGTGGAGGATGATTCGCACGGTACTCTCACACCCGGTCGCGCTGTCGCAGTGCCGGAAGTTTCTGGCGGAGTTTACGCAGGCGAAGGCGGTGCCGTTCTATGACACCGCGGGCAGCGTGAAGCATGTGATGGAGGCGGGGCTGCGGGATACGGCGGGCGTGGCTCCGGCGCTGGCGGCGGAGGTGTATGGGGCGGAGGTGGTGGTCGCGGGGATTGAAGACCACGCGCAGAACTACACGCGGTTTCACCTGCTGCGGCGGAGTGCGGATGCCCGGCCGGCGGGGCTGGCGGCGGCGAACAAGTTGACGCTGGCGTTTGCGGTGGAGCATCGGCCGGGAACGCTGGTGGCGGCGTTGGAGCAGCTGCGCGATGCGGGCGTGGATTTGACCAAGATTGAGTCGCGGCCGGTGCCGGGAAGGCCGTGGGAGTACGTGTTTTACGTGGAGCTGCGGTATGCGGAGGAGGGGATGGCGGATCGGGCGGTGCGGTCGCTGGCGCCGTACTGCGGGATGGTGAAGGAGTTGGGGCGGTACGCTGCGGCGTGAAGAAGAGTTGTAGCGGGCTGCTCTGGATTTTCCTTGCTTCTCTCTGACGCCGGCAATCGTCCTATACGTTACTCCCATTCCGAATCTGGAAGTCCCATGATGAAAGCCACGATTGTGTCCTGCCCTTTAGCCTGTGTTCTGTCGTCTGCTTTGCACAGAGCCTGGACGACCCGCTAGTATCCGCCGCCAACAGCGTTCAGACAATCCACTCGGCAGGATGACGATGCAGATGCGATCAATGCTCGCTGGAACTTTCTGCGATGAGCTGTTCAGAATAAGCAACAGCAAAGCGTCGCATTGATAAGCATCACGGCTTAAGGATCAAGGCTGCCAAGGATCGACGCGGTCATGAGGGCAAGCGACACAGATGCGATCTCGAAATTCTCCGGGCGTCATTTCAGACATTTCACTCACCGACGGCAGGGGTCGCGTGTATGTCACGGACCATCCTATGGACAGGTTGCATTGATCATTCGTGAGGAGCGCGTCGGCTTCAGGCGACTGCAGCGCATAAGGGGTCTGTTCGTCTGGACCGGGGTAAGCGCTGCAAGTCGGCGCGAGCAAACGTTCGAGATTCAGGCGGACATTCAGTAGGTCTGTACGTCGTGATGACTCGTCTCGATGATCCTGACCAGGGCGGATTCATGCCATCGCAGGCGCGAAGGAGGAGAGCGAGTGCCTTCTGGCATCTGGCGGTCTCACTGGACTTGGAATTTGGCAGCGGCGAAAGAGATGGCTCATCGACTCTGCTGCCAATGGAATATGGTCTTCGCAACTCGGGAGAAGAGGTTGGAAAGGCAATCGGTGGAGCTGGCTTCATGCTCCTCCACCGATTCGGCTTAAGCACCGCCAGCTCAAGCCATGACGTCCAACACGTCGACGGCAAGTGAAGAGCAGATTCGCAGAGGGAATGACAGCAAGAAGGCCAATGCAGGCAACGGCCTGCAGCGCCTCAGGCGGAGGTGGGGGTGGTCATGACTTTGTCGAAGGCGGTTTGGAAGACCTCCATCTCGTGGGGGGTGCCGACGGTGATGCGGACGTGGTTGGGCCAGATGGGCCAGGTGCGGCCGATGTAGACGTCGTATTGCTGCATGGCGGCGATGACCTGGCGGCCGGGGCGGCCGGTGTCGATCATGAAGCAGTTGGAGAGGGAGGGGATGTACTTGTAGCCCTTGCGGTCGAGCCACGCGAAGGTGGAGGTGCGGGTGTCGGCGATGATCTTGCGGCGGGTGGCGACGAGGTCGGGCTGCCGGAGCGAGGCGCAGGCGGCGGCCAGGGCGGTGACGGGGAGGGCGTTGCGGCCGTAGAGGTCGAGCCTCTGGAGGAGGTCGGGGCGGCCGAAGGCGACGCCGCAGCGGATGCCGGCCATGCCGTAGACCTTGGAGAAGGTGCGGAGGACGATGAGGTCCTTGCCGAGGGCGACCTGGTCGAGGACGGAGGGGGAGTTGCTGATGTGGATGTAGGCTTCGTCGACGAGGAGGATGGAGCCGGCGGGCTTGTGGTCGAGTGCCCAAAGGATGTCATCCTTTGGTGTCAACGTGCCGGTGGGATTGTTGGGACTACAGATGTAGAGGACGCCGGCGTTGGGGTCGGCGGCGATCATCGCACGGATGTCGTGGGCGTAGGTGGCGGTAAGCGGCACCTTGAGGACGCGGGCGCCTCCGGCGGCGGCGGCGACGGCACCGGCCTCGTAGCTGGGGTCGGCGGTGACGTAGCTGCGGGTGGGCGAGGTGAAGGCGAGGGTGGCGAACTGCAGGGGCTCGCTGGAGCCGGCGTAGATGGAGATGTGGTCGGCGGGGAGGGCGAACTGGGCGGCGAGCTGGGCGGTGAGCTCGTCTTCGCAGCCGGTGGCGTCATAGCGTCCGCCGGTGCGGGCGATGGAGGTGATGGCGGCGAGCGCGGCGTCGCAGGGGCCAAGAGGGTTCTCGTTGGCGTTGATCATGACCGCGTTGGGATTGGTGGGGTGGGGGAAGCCGACGGACGTTTTGGGGGCGACGGCCTGCTGGGCGGCGCGGGCGAGGTGGCCTTCGGAGAGGAGGGGAAGCGTGGCGGCGAGGCCGGCCAGGCGCAGGAAGGAGCGGCGGGAGGAGCCGAGCGACGGATGCGTGGTGCTTCCACGAGACGGAGAGTGAGGGGACGACGACATGGCGGTCACCTGCAGATTGAGATTTTGGGGTCAGGAGCTGAGAACACTGTACCGCATGTTTGGAGCGAATATCGAAGACGGCCGTGAGAAAGGAGCGATTGCGGCTATGAAAAAGCCCGCTCCACGGGGAGCAGGCTGGTGGGTTTTACAGGCAAGGGCGCGGCTGAAACCTGGCAAGCGGTTCCTGGCCGGGCGTTCACGAAGATCCGAGGGCTAAGAACGCGACTGTGCGATCAATTGGGCAACCCAGACGCCAAATAACAGGACGCTGACGAGGGCTGCGACGCCACCGGTTCCAGCGCAGAACGGCTGGATGAAATTAACGCGGCGGATGATCTCTTCGTTCTCTTCCTGGGCGATCGGAAGAGCGGTCTCGCTGAGAAAAAGCTGATCGGTCTCATGTTGCGTAAGAGTGGCACGGTAAACCATCAAGCCAGTAAATGCAGTCACACAAATGCCCCAGACGATAGCCACGATATGAAGTGTATTCATGGTGTTCCCCAGAAAAAAGTGATGTCCTGGTCCGAAATACTCAACAGGATCACGGTTGTGTGAGCCCGTCGGGTAGGCGGGGCCGGCAAGCAGAGAATACGCTTAAAGGGAACTCCGTGCGAACTTTAAATGGTAACTTACCTTGGTTCATCGGGTTTATAAACTTAAGTTTACAAACTGTGGAAAATTATGACGGTTGCGGTTCCGATGGCGACGAAGATTAAAGCGAAGAGGGCGAATAAAAACCAAACGGCCCTGCGGAGCATCTGGTCGCTGGGCTGGGTGATGCCGAAGGTCCGAAAAAAGGCGGTCGCGAGAGCCTCGAAGAATCGCATGCCACGAGGATACGCGGTCGGGGCCGGGCGTGCGCTGGACGGGTGGGATGCGGTGGCCGCGGCGGAGGATGCCTCCGGTTGGCAGGGTGGGGCGCGATTCCCGAAACGGTGCCGGGGATGAGTTCGAATACGGTCCCGCATCTGGTCCCCCATCTGGGACCGAATCTGTCCGAATCCTGGGCGGAGGTCGAACATCCAATGGGACAGGCTGGTTGCGGCTTGCTGCAACCGACGCCGGCGCATAGACTATAGACTGAAGACGATTGTTCGTCTGGACGCACGGTTCGACGAGCCTGAGCTTTCTGAGGAGATACATCCCATGGCCACTGCCATCAATCCATCCGTAGAAGTTGTGAACGCTCCTGCAACCCCGTCGTCGCCCGTAGTGCTTACGCCGGCCGCGATCGCGAAGGTGAAAGAGATCATGGCGACGCAGGACCCGGTCCCCGCAGGTCTGCGGATCGGTGTGGCTGGCGGCGGATGTTCCGGCTTCCAGTACTCGATGTCGTTTGAGAACGCCGCGGGCATGATGGACAAGATTGCGCGGTTCGACGACCTGAAGGTGTTTGTGGACGCGACCAGCGCGATGTACCTGAACGGCTGCACGGTGGACTACGTGGAGACGCTCGAGGCTGCGGGATTCAAGTTCGATAACCCCCAGGTGAAGTCGACCTGCGGTTGCGGATCCAGCTTCAGCGTGTAAGCGCGCTGCGAAGGAATAGGGAGAAGGCCCTGCCGATGGTGGCAGGGCCTTCTTGCGTTTCGGGGACGATGGGTTAGATTGGGTGGCATGCGCGCACGGTACGTTCTGGTAGTTTGTCTGCTGGCTTCGGCCGGCCTTGGCTTGTGGGCGGAAGATCTGTCCACGCGGGTGAAGAAAATAATAGCGAAGAGCACGCTGGACCAGGTGGGTACGCCTCCGTTTCATCTGAAGGCGGAGATCGCTCCGACCTATGCGCGGAACAAAGATTCGGGGCAGACGGGGACGGTGGAGATCTGGTGGGAGTCGCCGGAGCGTTGGCGACGGGAGGTGCATTCGCCGGTGTTCAGCCAGGTGGAGATCGTGGATGGAGCGAAGGTATGGCAGAAGAATGAGGGCGATTATTTCCCGGAGTGGCTGCGCGAGGTTGCGGTTGCGCTGATCGATCCGGTGGCGGAGCCGACGGAGGTCTTCGAGCATCTGAAGACGGCAGATGTGAAGCAGGCGTTCGGGCAGACGCATGCGTCGTGGGGGATTGAAACGTCGGCGGGGGAGCGGCGAATCGCGTTGTATGGCAACCTGACGATCACGGAGTCCAGCGGGCTGCTGGAAGGGGCCAATGGGACGGGGTGGAACGCTTATCTCAAGAACTTCACGGGCTTTCATAAGCTTTTGATTGCGCGCAGCGTGGAATCTGGCAGCGTGACGGCCAAGATTGCGGTCCTCGAAGATCTTGGGAGCGCGCCTGCGGGGTGGTTCGACGCCAATGCTGCGGGTGGAGATGCGACTCCGATTGAGACGGTTGTCGTGGATGAGGAAGCGATGCGAAGAAACCTGCTGCCTATGCAATCGGTGGTGTGGCCGGATTTGCCTGCGGGTCCTTTGCAGGGAGCCGTCACTGCCGAAGTGATGGTGGATCGCGGAGGTATGGTGCGGAGCGTCGATCTTGTCAACGCGGACAATCCCGGGGTGAACGATGCGGCGCGAGCAGCGTTCTTGTCGATGAAATTTCAGCCGTACCTGGTGAATGGGCGTCCGATGCAGGTGGTGGCGCGGATGACGCTGGCGTTTGACGCGAAGCGGCCGGCGGGGATGGAGGAGTTTGGTCCGGCGAAGGATTTCTTTGAACGCGGGCGAGCGGTGGGATTTCCGGCAGCCACGAATCATGGACCGTACTTGCTGAAGGCGAGCTTTGTCTTCCGGTCGGCGAGCGGGGCCGTGGTGGAGGGAAGGTACGAGGACACCTTTGTGGACGCGACGCATTGGAGGCGCGAGGCGTGGGTGGATAAAAGCCACCTGGTGCGGACGAGGAATGAGGACAAGCGATACTTCGAAATGGATGGCGATGAACAGCGCGTGCTGCAGATGGTGCTGCACCTGATGGAGCCGATTCCGGCGCTGGACACCTTCGAGGAGTCGGACTGGCGGATGCGGCGGGAGAGGGTGGATGGGGTGGGGACGGTCCGGGTTGCGGCGGGACCGGAGAATGCGGCCGGGGAGCTGGAGCCGGGGCAGGCCAGGGGATTCTGGTTCGACGGCGACGGCCGGCTGGTCCGTGCTGTCACGCAAGGGGTCGACCTGCGGCGGTCTGACTTTGAGGCGTTTGAGCGTGTGCAGGTTGCGCGAACTGTCCTGGTGCGCGCGGCCGGTGGTGGCGTGGTGATGAAGATCTCGGTGGGGAGTGTGGAGGCGCTTTCGACACCGCCTGCGAAGTCTGCGTTCGTGGTGAAGGGAAGCGAGTGGAAGCGCCAGTTCACGGACGAGGTGCGATAGGGCGGGACGCTTAGTGGATGTGTTTGCAGACCTCGCGAATCAGTTTGGCGGGGCCGTCGGCGGCGTTCATGACGGCGTCGGTGGGCTGGGAGGCGCAGCCGGAGGAGCCGGAGAGCATGGAGATGGTCTGGATCCGGGGCCAGCGTTGCTGGGTCATGGCGAGCGCTTCGTCGCACTCCTCGGTGGAGAGGGAGTGGCAGAGCAGCATGACGTCCATGGTGGGTTCGGAGAGCAGCTGGCTGATTTCGGGAAGGCTGGACGCGGTGCGGACGTGGAAGCCGGCTTTCTCCAGGATCAGGCTGCGGGTGTGAACGAGTTGGAAGTCACGTCCAAAGACGAGCACGGAGGCAGGAGTGGGCATAGGGGGCATCCGGCGCTGAAGCAGCAGCGAAGTTGTCAGGGTAAACCTTCGCGGCTGGCTTGTCTGCTCGTTATCAAACACTTCTGTGTTAATTATCGAACCGACCAGGGACGGAAATAAAGAGTATGGTCACAAGATCCGACGAGATCTTGGCGGCGGTGATGACCCCGGCACGTGACAGCCGCTGAACCCAATTGCGGACTCCTTGCGAACGGATGTGAAGGAGTGCGCACAGGCGTGAAACCTAGCAACCTATTTCTTGATTCGCTGTCGCCGGAGAGCCGGAACGCGCTGGTGCGGCTATGCGTGGAGGTGGACCTCCCGCTGCGGAAGTCGCTGTATGAGCCGGGGGATACGCCGCCGTATGCCTACTTCATGACCAGCGGGATTGCTTCGGTGGTGGCGATGATGGAGGACGGGGGCATGGCCGAGGTGGGGCTGATCGGAAGGGAGGGGGTGGTGGGGAGCTTTCAGCTGCTGGGGCCGGCGAAGGTGTCGACGCGCTGCTTCATCCAACTGGACGCGACGGCGCTGCGGATCCGGTTTACCGACCTGGTGCATGTGTTTCGGACGAACGAAGAGATTCGGGACCGGGTGCTGGAGTTTGTGCAGGAGCAGGCGGTTAGCCTGGGGCAGCTGGCGGGGTGCAACCGGCTGCATGGGAACGAGGAGCGGCTGGCGCGGTGGCTGCTGATGGCGCAGGACCGGACGCACTCGGACACGCTGAACTTTACGCAGGAGTTCCTGGCGATGATGCTGGGGGCGCGGCGCACGACGGTGACGCTGATTGCCGGCACCCTGCAGCGGCAGGGGCTGATTCGGTATCAGCGCGGCAAGGTGAAGATCCTGGACCGGGCGAATCTCGAGGCAGCCTCGTGCGATTGCTACCGGATTGCCAAGGAGCTGTACGTGAGCCTGTATCGCCACGCGGTGCCGGAGGCGGTCGAGACGATCGAGGCCCTCTCTGCGCCGGGGGCGGGGGAGGGTGCGCGGGCTGCGAAGGCAGACGGGGCGAGGCGCAAACGACCGATGGGACGCGGGAAAGAGGAGAAGCCGAGCAGTCTGGTCCAGTAGGGGCGTCCAGTAGAGGCGGAAGGTTTTGAAGGCAAGAACGCTGCACCGAAGGTTCGCGGAGGCGAAAGTGGGGTGGGAACGTCTAAGATGGTGGAGAGCCCTCCATCTTCGATAGGAATCGCCTGGATAACGCTTAGATGAACGAATTTATTGTCAAACTCGCCGATGAGCGTGGCCGTGTGCAGGAGCAGACGCACGCGGCAGCGACGGCGGAGGAGCTGCGGTCGAGGTTTACGCAGGCGGGCTACCTGGTGTATTCGGTCAAGCCGCGGTCGACGATCGGGCGGTCGGCGAAGAAGAAGATCAAGCTGGATGTGTTTCTGATCTTCAACCAGCAGTTTCTGACGCTGATCCGGGCGGGTTTGCCGATTTTGAGCTCGCTGGATCTGCTGGCGAAGCGGCAGAAGGATCTTGGGTTTCGGGCGCAGCTGGAGGATGTGGGCAGCCGGGTGAAGACCGGCGAGTCGATCTCGGCGGCGTTTGAGGCGCAGGGGACGGTGCCGCTGGTGTATACGACGACGCTGCTGGCGGGCGAGCGGTCGGGCAACCTGGAAGAGGTGCTGCAGCGGTATCTGGACTTCCAGCGGGTGGCGCTGACGTTCCGCAAGAAGCTAAGGGCGTCGCTGATCTATCCGGCGTTTTTGATTGTGATGGTGATCGGGCTGTTTACCTTCCTGATTACGTTTGTGGTGCCGCGGTTTGCGTCGCTCTATGAGCAGCTGGGGACGAAGCTGCCGACGCTGACGCTGTGGCTGCTGTCGGTGGGGCAGGATGCGCAGCACTATGGGCTGTATGTGGCGCCGGTGCTGGTGCTGGTGGGCTGGCTGGCGGTGCGGTGGAGCCGGAGCGAGGCCGGGGCGGACATGATCGACCGGGTGCGGGTGAAGACGCCGATCCTGGGGAATGTGTGGCTGAAGTACCAGGTGGGGCTATTCTCGCGGACGCTGGCGACGCTGCTGACGGGAGGTCTGCCGCTGGTGCCGAGCCTGGAGACGGCGGCGCGGTCGATTGAGTCGCGCTCGATTGCGAAGGCAGTACGGGTGTCGGTGGAGACGGTGCGCGAGGGTAAGGGGCTGGCGACGAGCCTGGAGCGGACGGGGGTGTTTCCGGAGTTGTCGGTGGAGATGATCGAGGTAGGGGAGAGCACGGGCGCGCTGCCGCAGATGCTGAACTCGGTGGCGGAGTTTTTCGAGGAGGACGTGCAGACGTCGCTGACCGCCATTATGAGCTTGATTGAGCCGGTGATTTTGATCGGGATGGGCGTGGTGGTGGTGTTTGTGCTGATTGCGCTGTATCTGCCGATCTTCAGCTTGAATGGGGTGGGCGGGTAGGCGTATGGTATGACCATGGTCGCGTGACTATGGGAGGATGCGATGAGCGTGAAGGCGGGTGCGAAGACGATGGCTGCCGGGGAGTTCAAGGCCAAGTGCCTGGCGGTGATGGATGAGGTGCAGGCCAAGCGCACGCCCGTGACGATTACCAAGAACGGCAAGCCGGTGGCGCAGCTGGTGCCGATCGTCGACAAAGAGGAGCCTGACCCCATCTTCGGGTTCATGCGTGGGAAGGGGAGGATTATCGGTGACATGACGGCCCCCATCTACACCGACGATGAGTACGAGGAGTTTTACCAACGCAAGGCTGCTATGTATGGAACGACAGGAAAGCCTGTAGCTCGATGATTCTTGTCGATACGCAGATTGTGATCTGGCTGGCCCTGGAACCGGAGAAGATCTCCCGCAGGGCCGCTGAAGCGATACGAGAGGCGCGAAGAGGCGATGGGGTTGGGATCTCGGACAAGACGCTTTGGGAGTTGGCGATGGTTTTTGCGAAGGGACGTATCGGGAACGATCTGTCGTTGCGGGACCTGCTGGAGGCAACGGAACGGGCTTTCGTGGTGCTGCCGGTGAATGCCGCGATTGCCGAGCGAAGTGTGCAGTTCCTTCCATCGTTTCCGGCGGATCCTGCGGATAGAATCATTGCGGCGACCGCGATCGTCTATGGGCTGAGGCTGGTGACGGCGGATGCCCAGATTCGCAAGTCTGCCGAAGTTCATTGCGTCTGGTAGACCGTTAGGTTTTTGAGGAGTCCAAATAGTATGGCCAGCACAATTCCAGTCGCGATTCCGTATAGCAATGAGGCGTTGAGTGAGGTGGAGCGGGCGCAGATGCTGGCGCGGCGCTATCACGCTGAGTTCGTTGACTTGAAGAACTTCAAGATCCAGGTGGAGTTGTTCAAGTCGGTGCCGGTGGACATGATGTTCCGCTACAACTTTGTGCCGCTGGAGCAGAGCGAGGGGCGGCTGGCGATTGCGGTGGCGGACCCGTCGAAGCTGATGGTGATCGACGAGATTGCGGGGCTGCTGGGGGCGCGGATTGTGACGCGCGTGGCCACGCTGAGCCAGATCACCGACCTGCTGAAGAAGAACGAGCAGTCGCAGCGCGTGCTCGATGAAGCGAGCGAGGGGCTGGCGTTCGATGTGCTCTCGAACGAGGAGAACACGGACGAGAATATCTCGATCGAGAAGCTGACGGCGGACGACGATATTTCGCCGATCATCCGGCTGGTGGACACGACGATCTTTACGGCGCTCGAGCGGAGGGCTTCGGATATCCATCTGGAGACGTACGACGATTCGCTGCTGGTGAAGTACCGCATCGACGGTGTGCTGCAGCAGGCGATGGCGCCGATTGCGCGCGAGCATCACCAGACGATTCTTTCGCGCATCAAGGTCATGAGCGAGCTGGATATTGCGGAGCGGCGCGTGCCGCAGGACGGACGCTTCCGGGTTCGCTACAAGGGGCGGCTGATCGACTTCCGCGTCAGTATCATGCCGACCGTGCATGGCGAGAATGCCGTGCTGCGCGTGCTCGACAAGGAATCGATGTCGGAGAAGTTCAAGCAGCTGTCGCTCGATGTGGTGGGATTTGCGGAGAAGGACCTGACGCGCTTCCGCCGCGTATATTAAGGAGCCGTACGGGATGGTGCTGGTGACCGGGCCGACGGGTTCGGGAAAGACGACCACGCTGTATGCGGCGCTCAACGAGATCAAGAGCGAAGAGGACAAGATCATCACGATCGAGGACCCGGTGGAGTACCAGATCCGGGGCATCACGCAGATCCCGGTGAACGAGAAGAAGGGGCTGACGTTTGCGCGCGGCCTGCGTTCGATTCTGCGCCATGATCCGGACAAGATCCTGGTCGGCGAGATCCGCGATGCGGAGACGGCACAGATTGCGATCAACTCCGCGCTGACGGGGCATCTGGTGTTCACGACGGTGCACGCGAACAACGTGGTGGACGTGCTGGGGCGCTTTCTGAACATGGGCGTGGAGCCGTACAACTTCGTGAGCGCGCTGAACTGCATCCTGGCGCAGCGGCTGGTGCGGCAGGTGTGCGAGTTCTGCGTGAAGGATGTGCACTACTCCGACGATGAGCTGGAGTTGAATGGGCTGGCGCCGGCGGAGTGGCGGGACGTGGTGTTCAAGGAGGGGCCGGGGTGCATTGAGTGCGGCGGGACGGGGTATCGCGGCCGGTCGGCGATTCACGAGTTGTTGGAGCTGGATGACGAGATTCGTGAGATGCTGCTGGAGAAGCGGCCGGGATCGGAGATACGGAAGAAGGCGAAGGAGAAGGGGATGTCGTTCCTGCGGGACTCGGCTTTGGAGAGGGTGCGGGCGGGGATCACGACATTGCGCGAGATCAACAAGGTGACGTTTATTGAGCAGGGGCGGTAAAGAAGATTGGGTCGAATTCGGTAAAAGAATGAACCAATTTCGCGAAACGGCCCGGTGGATGAAACGTCCAACGTCTGAGCAATGCCTTCCTACGCTGTCACAGGGTACTCTAGTTAGAGCTTCATGAATCTGCTTCCTCAAGCTTCGGGAATTCGCCCACGTGTGGCGTGCGAGATCATGCCGCAAGGCGTGGTGGCGGCGCGCTCGGTGGACGCTGTGTCGCCACTGGCTGCGGCGGCGCGGGTGCTGCTGGCCGAGGGGGCGTTGGTTCCCAGCCTGAAGCCGGGCAATCTTGTGGACCGGGTGGCGGTGGTGGCGGCGATCCGTGGAGCGCTGGAGCAGATTGGCGAGCGGGCGCATGCGCGGGATGCGAATCTGACGCTGGTGATTCCCGACTCGGCGGTGCGGGTACTGCTGCTGGACTTTGAGGCTCTGCCCAGCCGCGCTGCGGAGGCGCTGCCGCTGGTGCGCTTTCGGCTGAAGAAGCTGCTGCCGTTCGATGCCGATGAGGCGATGGTGTCGTACCAGATGATGAGCACCAGCAAGAGCGTGGTGCGGGTGCTGGCGGTGGCGATCCCGCGAGACGTTCTGAGCGAGTACGAGACGGCGGCGCGGGAGGCTGGATTTGAGCCGGGCGCGGTGCTGCCGAGTACGCTGGCCTGCCTGGCAGCGGTGGACGATGCGGAGCCGTCGCTGCTGATCAATGCGAATTCGATTGGGGTGACCGCGGCGATTGCGCGCGGAGGGATTCTGCTGCTGCATCGCAGCGTGGATCTGCAGGAGCGCTCGGTGACCACGGCGACGCCGCTGGCGGGCCAGGCCGCGCCCAGCCTGCCGCTGGTGGATGCGCACGACACGGCCGCCGAATGGGCTGCGCAGGAGCCGCTGCCCGAGCACGGACGGAATCCCTATGCGGACCAGCTGGAGGATGAGGCGGCGGTGCAGGGTTCCAAGAGCATCACGGGCATGAAGGTGCCGGAGGTTTACCTGGAGGGCCAGGGGAACGTGGGTACGTCGGATCTGCAGCCGGTGCCGTTGAGCGGTGAGATTGCGCAGGCGGTGAGTGTGGCGGCGGCGTACTTTGAGGACACGCTGGCGGTGGCGCCGACCGAGGTGCTGAGCGCGGGTTCGCTGGGCGCGGAGAGGCTGGCACGGATTCTGAAGACGTCGGGCGTGGGTGAGGAAGACGGGTTGCGGGTGCGGGAGCTGGTGGAGACGTCGGCGCTGCTGCCGGACGCGGTGAGTGCGTCGGCGCCGCGGGCATGGCTTTCAGGCGTGGTGGGAGCGCTGCGAAGCTGATGAAGATTACTGTCAATCTCGCGACGCGGCCGTTCGTTGAGCTTCGGCCGATCTTTCTGCGGCTGCGGATCTTTATGGCGGTGCTGGCGGTGCTGGCGGTGGCAGCGCTGGTGGCGAGCCACATTCTGCAGAAGAAGCTGGATGTGGCCGCGGCGCAGATCAATGCGGTGCATACCAAGGTGGTGGCGGCGCAGGACGAGAAGCGCAAGAACGAACAGCGGATGCGCGAGCCGGACAATGCGGCCGTGCTGGCGCGGGCGCACTTTTTGAATGCGCTGTTTCTGCGCAAGAGCTTTTCGTGGACGGCCATCATGATGGACCTGGAGACGGTACTGCCGGCGGGGGTGCAGGTGACGTCGATTGAGCCGGAGCCGACCAGCGAAGGCGATGTGATCATCCGGCTGCGGGTGTCGGGCGATCGCGATCGCGCGGTGCAGCTGGTGCGGAACCTGGAGCGTTCCAAGCGATTCCTGGCGCCGCGGCTGACCGGCGAAGCGACGCAGGCCAAGGAGGGCGGCGCGCAGAATAATAATTTTGCCGCGGTGAACGGACCTCCTCCAGGCGTGGAGTTTGAGATTCTGGCGAACTACAATCCGCTGCCTCCGGGCGAGCCGTATGGGGCCGGGCGAGCGGAGAAGAAGGCGAAGCCGGCGGGCGCACCCGCGGCGGTCCCGAGCGGCCGGCATCATGCTGCGCGGCTGAAAACGCCGGGCGCGAAACCGGCTGGGATGCCTTCGAAACTCAGGAAGCCGAAGCCCGGGAAGGAGGTGGCGCGATGAGTCTGACCGCCATGGTTTCTCCTCCGGAGAGCTCGGTTCCGGAGCGCCGCGTGCCGGGTTTGACGGCGCGCGCGAAGGCGCTGATGACGGCGTTGAACCTGCACCTGGCAGGGGTTGCGGTGCTGGCGCTGGTGGTGCTGTACCTGGCGATTCACCTGGTGTTGCTGTGGCAGGGATTGAGCGCCAACAATGCGGAGGCACTCGATCAACAGCATGTGCAGTTGATTGCGGCGCAGCTGGCGGCGAAGCCGTTGCGCGGGCTGGACAAGAAGCTGGTGGCGTCGACGCACGATGCGAACGGGTTCTATGAGACGCGGCTGCCGTATGCGGACTCGCAGGTGGCGGCGGAGATTGGCGCGCTGACGAAGAAGGCGGGCGTGCGCTGGACGCATGCGCAGTATGCCTACAATCCCGCACTGAGCGGCAACTACGGGCTCACCGGGATCAGTATCGACGCGAGCGTATCCGGGGATTATCGGCCGATCGTGGAGTTCATCAACGCGGTCGAGCGCGACAAGCTTTTCTTCGTGATCAACGGCATCAACCTGACGGGACAACAGACGGGGCAGGTGAATCTGCGCATCCGGTTGACGACGTATCTGCGGCCGGCGAATCCGGATGAGTTGTCCGAGCAGGTGTCCGCGGCTGCAGCCAATGACGCTGGAAATAGTGACGGCGGGGCAGGAGGCCAGCCATGAGCGCCGCTCCGGTGAGGGACAAGAAGCAGATCGTGGTGGTCTCCATCTTCGGGGTGCTGCTGGTGGTGTTTGTGCTGTACGCCTACAACAGTTTCTTCGGGGGCGCTCCGAATCCCGCGGCGATACCGGCGCCGGTGAGTGAGTCTGCGGCGACGCGATCGAGCAGTCGCAGCGCGGAGACGGAGAGCTCGGCGCCGGTGAGCAACACGAGGGGCCAGGCAACGGCGCCGGGGATCGCGGCGAAGAGGATGGCGAGCACGTCGTCGAGCCTGGATCCGACGCTGGATGAGTCGGCGATGTTGAGGACCGAGAGCCTGGTGTACACGGGGACGGGGAGGAATATCTTCTCGGCGATCTCGGCGCCTCCGCCGATGGTGATGCCGAAGAACGTGCCGAGTGCGCGGCCGGGTGCTGCAGCAGCGGCTGCAGCAGCGGCGGTGCCGACCGGACCTCCACCGCCTCCGCCGATCAATCTCAAGTACTTTGGAATCGCGGTGCGGCTGAATGGGCGCCGGCAGGCGTTCCTGCTGGACGGCGAGGATGTGTACCTGGCGTCGGAGGGGGATATCGTGGCGCGCAAGTACAGGATCGTCAGCATCAGTCCGAACAATATTCGGGTGGAAGACCTGGTGAACAACGATACGCAGACGCTGCCGCTGGTCGGCGGTGGCAATCTCGAACTGGGAGCGCCGCGAATGCACTCGAGGGTAGAGGCCGCTCCTCCCAGCCCGGCCAACAACAATCCGCCGAGCCGGCCATCCAGGGATTTTTCCAATAACTCACCCGGAACGATGCCGAATCGACCGCCGAGGGGTGGGTTCAGGAACTCCTTCCAGAACTCCTTCCAGAATTCGTCGCAGAATTAATCTCGGTTGCTTCGTCCAAACTGTATGCACTCCATCCGCCAACTCGACCGCACGCTGCCGGAGAGCTCCGGTGCGCGGGAGCCGCGGGCGGGCGAAGAGGGGTTCATGCTGCTGGCGGTGGTGGTGATGGTGGCGCTGCTGTTGATTGCGCTGTCGGTGGCGGCGCCGGTGGTGGCGCGGCAGCTGCGGCGCGAGAAGGAGATCGAGAGCCAGCACCGCATGAACGAGTATGTGCGCGCGATCCAGTTGTATCAGCGGCGGTTCCAGGGGCAGTATCCGGCGTCGATCAAGGTGCTGGAGAATACCAACAACATACGGTTCCTGCGCCACGTGTATGTCGACCCGCTGACGGGCAAGGCTGACTACAAGCTGATCCATTTGGGCGAGCAGAAGACGAAGATCCACGTGTTCTTTGGGCAGGAGCTGGATGGCCTGGCGGCGAACCTGGGGTCGGCGGGGGGAATGCAGTCGAATGTGGGGGGAGGGATGGCGGGCGGAGCCACCAGCATTACCTCCACCAGCGCGCTCAGCTCGGGCTTCCAGGGCGCGACGATCGGCTCGGGCGGCGGCGCGGGTGGGCTGGGGACAGCGACGACAGGCAGTTCGGATGGCAGCGGAGGGTCCGGCACCGGCGGCGCGGGGACGGGCAGTACCTCGGGGACGGGCAGTGGTTCCGGGACGGGCAGCAGTTCGTCGAGCTCGGACTCGTCGTTGGACAGCCTGGGCGTGATTGTGGGGGTGGGGACGTCGAAGAGCGGCACGTCGATTACGCAGCCGAACGGGCAGACGACGTATGAGAGCTGGGAGTTCTGGTACGACCCGCGCATCGAGATGCTGAAGCAGGGCGTGAATGTGACGGGTGGGGGGATGACGGGTAACGGCACGATGGGCAGCAGCATGGGCTCGCAGTCGGCGACCAGCTTTGGGCAGAATGCGGTGACAGGAGCGTCGAACTCTCCGGCGAACAGCACGGCCGGCACGACCGGCAGCAATGGGACGTCGGGGAGCAATGGGACGTCGGCGAATCCGAATAGCTCGGTGCCGAATCCGTTCTAGAGGTGGGGGGAGCGCGGTTAGTGCTTGATGAGCCACATCGCCCAGCTGGCGACGATGACGGCTCCGATGAAGAGGACGAAGCAGAGGGCTCCGAAGCGGATCATCATTTTGGGAGCGGCGCGCTGGGTGATGCCGAAGACCACCGAGATGCAGAGCGCGAAGATCAGCATGGCCGAGAAGTGGGTGAGCATCAGAGCGAGGCCTTTCTGCCGTTGGCCAGGTTGTGCGCGTCGACGGCGGCGATGATGTTCAGCAGGCCTCCGACGACCAGGAACTTGGTGCCGTAGTCGGCGAGCGCGTTCAGCACCGAGGGAGCTCCCCAGCCGAAGAGGCGGGCGAGCAGGTAGAGCAGGCCGGTGCCGAGCTGGCCGACAAAGCCGAGCATGTCGAGCAGGTCGCCGGTGTTGGGCTGGTAGATCTTGCCGGAGAGGGCGAGGCCGGTCGCGTACATGGTGACGACGGCGGCGAGGATCAGAAGAGCCCGCACCCACTTGCCCACGAGAAAGTGTCCGGCGCCGGGGATCAGCCAGCCTGCGAGCAGAACCAGGGCAGGGAACATGGACTTCTCGCCGGAGACTTGTTGCGCGACTTGGGGTTGCTGCGTGGAGGAGGCCATCGTTATCGTTCCAGGGTCGATTCTATCAGCGTCTGCGGGCGGAGGCGCGGGGCGGGTCAGATCCGCAGCAGCTCGCGCTGCAGAGGGCCGGTCACGACGGCGCTGCCGGCCTGCTCCGGGCTGCGCGGGCGGGTGATCATGTTGACCTCGCTGCGGATGCCGAACTCGCCGGGGAAGTAGATGCCGGGCTCGACGGAGAAGCAGGTGTTGGGCAGCAGGAGGCGCTCGTCGTGGGTCTCGAGGTTGTCGAGGTGGGCGCCGTTGCCGTGGAGGGAGACTTCGATGTTGTGGCCGGTGCGATGGGTGAAGAAGTCGCCGAAGCCGGCGTCGCGGATGACGGCGCGGGCGGCGTCGTCGGCCTCCCAGCCGGCGATGGGGCGGCCTTCGGCGTAGGCGCGC
This sequence comes from uncultured Acidobacteriaceae bacterium, assembly GCA_963762375.1. Classification (GTDB taxonomy): domain Bacteria; phylum Acidobacteriota; class Terriglobia; order Terriglobales; family Acidobacteriaceae; genus Granulicella. The sequence goes on along the minus strand of CAVXKP010000017.1, from coordinate 87,938 downwards.
TGGATGGTGTCGATGGCGGCATCGCGGGCGTCGCGGACGGTGTTGAAGATGAGCTGCTCGCGGGCGGTGGGCTCGCGGCCGATGACGCCGGTCCAGGTGATGTCGTACCAGATGGCGGTGGGATCGGGCTGCTGCGGATCGTCCGTGTCGGCGAGCTTGGCCCAGATGTCGATGAGAAGGAAGTCGCCGCTGCGGATGACGCGGGCGGTGGCGCTGGTGGGATCGTAGTGGGAGTCGGCGGAGTTGGGGCCGGCGCTGCAGTTGGGGCCGTGGTCGGTCCAGAGGCCGGCCTTCACGATCTCCGCGTTGAGGAACTCGACGACGTCGAACTCGGTGATGGCTTTGTTGTTGCGAACGCTTTCGCCGATGAACTTCCAGCCCGAGGCGAGGACGGCGTCGAGTCGCCGCTGGGCTTCAAAGTGGGTGGCAATCTGGTGCTCGGTGAGGACCGCCTCGAAGACGCTGACGAGGTCGGCGGAGCTGACGACCTGCTTGCCCAGGGAGCGGACCAGGTCGACAGTGCCGGCGTCGACCATGGAGACGTACATGATGGCGTTGCGGGGCGAGTACTGCATGGCGACGGTGGCGGCTCCGTCGAGGATGGCTTCGAGCTTCTGCTCGAGCTCCTGCCAGGAGGAGTAGGCGTCCTTGCTGCCGGGGAGGGTGTCGAGCTTGCCGGGCTCAATGCGATGAACGAGTTTGCGCGGTTCGCCCTCGGCGGGGATGAAGTAGATACCAGCGCCGGGAGACGAAGCTGTTCTCGTCGAGACCGAGGACGCGGTAGGCGATGGGGTCGCGATGGTGGTGATCGTAGAAGAGCCAGCCGTCCATCTGGTGTTCGCGCAGCGCGGTTTGAATCGCGGTTAGATCCATGAGTAGTATCTTAGCGTTCGGGATCGGAACGCGCTTGTGTGAGTCTTTTGTGAATCATGCGGGCGCTCCTGGCGCGAGCGCGGCAGACGGCATCCTACCGGAAGAGGTTCACCCCAAGGAGAGTTTCATGACAACTTCGTCCCGCTTTGCAGCCCAGCATCGAGTGCTCCTGGAGGGCAGCGAGAGAGCGCCCTTTACCCCGCAAGCCGTGCCGCTCCAGCCTGCCGTCGCGCCGGCTCCGACGGACACAGGGAAGATTACGGTGACGTTGATCGTCGCGCCGAAGACGCCGTTCACCGTGCCGGAGGGCGGACAGCCGGAGCGTCTGACGCGCGAGGAGTTCGCGAACCGCCATGGAGCGAATCCTGCATCCGTGGACCTGGTGAAGGCGTTTGCGCAGGAGTTTGGCTTGACGGTGGAGCCTGCGCCGGTGGGCCGCTGCACGGTGCACGTGAGCGGCAGTGTCGCGGACATGGAGAAGGCGTTCGGGGTCACCCTCAAGACGCAGACGACCGATGCCGGGACGTATCGCGTGCGCGAAGGTGCGATCTATCTGCCGGAAGAGCTGCAAGGGCATATTCTCGCCGTGCTTGGATTGGACAACCGGCCGCAAGCGAGGGCGCACTTTCGGATCGCGCAGCCGAACGCGGTGAACGTCTCGTACACGCCGGTGCAGGTAGCGGCGCTGTATGGGTTTCCGGCAGGGGCGACGGCGAGCGGGCAGACGATCGGGCTGATCGAGCTGGGCGGCGGCTATCGGGAAGCCGATGTGACGGCGTACTTCCAGACGCTGGGCCTGCCGGCTCCGGCGATTACGGCGGTCTCGGTGGACGGGGGGAAGAACACTCCGGGGACGGCGAGCGGTTCCGATGGCGAGGTGATGCTGGATATCGAAGTGAGCGCGGCGGTGGCGACGGGAGCCAAGATCGCGGTGTACTTTGCTCCGAATACCGACCAGGGATTCATCGATGCCGTATCGACGGCGGTACACGATACGACCAACAAGCCGAGCGTGATTTCGATCAGCTGGGGTGGACCGGAGTCGAGCTGGACGGCGCAGGCTTCGACTGCGCTGAACGCGGCGTGCCAGGCGGCAGCAGCGGTGGGTGTGACGATTACCGTAGCCGCGGGAGATGATGGCTCGACTGATGGCGCGACGGGGAACAACGTGGACTTTCCGGCGTCGAGCCCGTATGTGCTGGGGTGCGGCGGAACCACGCTGGAGGGCTCGGGCACGACGATTACCAGCGAGGTGGTGTGGAATGAGCTGGCCAGCAGCGAAGGCGCCACGGGCGGCGGTGTGAGCACGCTGTTTCCGCTGCCGTCGTGGCAGCAGAACTCCAACGTGCCGGCGCCGGCGGGCTCGGGCGGAGGACGCGGCGTGCCGGATGTTGCCGGGGATGCGGACCCTTCCACGGGGTACGAGGTGCGGGTGGATGGGCAGTCGATGGTGATTGGGGGGACCAGCGCGGTGGCGCCCTTGTGGGCGGGGCTGATTGCCCTTGCGAATCAACAGAATGGGGTGGCGGCGGGGTTCGTGAACCCGACGCTGTACGCGGCCGGGGCGCAGCAGAAGGCCTTCCACGACATCACGCAGGGCAACAACGGGGCGTTTGCGGCGGGGCCTGGCTGGGACGCCTGCACGGGGCAGGGAAGCCCTGTGGGCAGCGCGGTGATCCAGTTGCTGGGAGCGGCCGGCAAGGCGGGAGCGTAGCGGCCGGGAAGTCCTGGAGGCGCGGCGATCTGTGCGCGCGGCAGGGGCCGTGCGGGAGCCGTTCCGGAGCAAGCATCGTGACACCGGGATAACGGGAGCGCTTGACAGGCGTACTTCGAGGCTGCTAAAAATTCGACCGTTGCACAATCGTTTGCGCAATGTGAGCAATCGTTTGTGCACGGCCCTGTTCATAGAAACTTACAGCACCACTTCTTGGAGGCACTATGCGGTACGCACGCCAATCTTTCCCCAGTCCGGGAGCAGCCCTTTGTGGAGCCGATGCGCTTCGCCAGTGGCTGCGTCGCTCAGCGATCTCGGCCATGGTTCTACTCATCACGATGTTCACGGCGAGCTTCGCTCATGCCCAGTTCCGTACCTCCGTGCAGGGCGTCGTCACCGACCCCACGGGAGCGGTCATTCCCGGCGCAACGCTCACGCTGAAGAACAACGCCACCAACGAGACGGTGGTGCGGACCAGCGATGCCACCGGTGTATTTAACTTCAACGCGCTGCCGGCGGATACGTTCACGCTGACGGTCGATCACACGGGCTTCCAGGAGAAGGTGCTCGACAACCTGACGTTCATTCCTGAGCAGGCCAACTCGCTCACGGTGCAGCTCTCGCTGGGGGGAACGACGCAGGAGGTGACGGTCAATGCATCGACGGTGTCGGCGATGGATACCGAGACGGCGAACATCGGCGGAACGGTCACGGACAACCAGATTCAGCACATGCCTTCGTGGAATCGCGATCCCTTCACGTTGACGCAGCTCATCCCAGGCGTGATCAGCGACGGTTCGCAGTCGGGCGGCGGCGGTGTGTACACCACGCCAGGCACGCAGAGCGGTGCGCAGGGAACGGGTTCGGGTGGACAGGCGCCGACCGAGAACGGGCCGCAGGTCAACTCCAACGGCGGCCACATGGAGACCAACGGCATCTCGATCGACGGTATCAGCACGTCGAGCGCGGTGTGGGGCGGAAGCACGGTCATCACTCCCGATGAAGATTCGATTGCGAACGTACGCGTAGTGAGCAACGACTACGACGCCGAGGTGGGCCGCTACAGCGGCGCGCAGACCATGGTGACCTCCAAGAGCGGTACCAACCAGATTCACGGCAGCTTGTTCATCGATGTGCATCGGCCGGGCTTGAATGCGTACCAGCACAAGATTACGTTCAATGGCAATTCGAATAACCCGCTGCGGGACACGGCACGGTTCAATCAGTATGGCGGCAGCGTCGGCGGCCCGATCTGGAAGAACCGGGTGTTTGCGTTCTTCGACTATGAGAGCTCGCCGGATAACTCGACCAGCACGGGAACGGGCTGGTATGACACGTCGGCGTTCGATGCACTCGGACCCAGCGGCTCCATCTCCAACACGTATCTGACGTTTCCGGGAGCGGGCGTTACTTCGACGGCGCTGATCCCGGCAACCTGCGCGGGCATTGGGCTGGTGGAAGGTGTGAACTGCAATACGATCGCAGGGCAGGGCTTGAATATCGGATCTCCGCTGACTACACCGAGGGGCACACAGGATCCGACGGCAACCGGCACCTCGGTCAATCCGGGCGTGGGTGGCGGGTTGAGCAATGTGGCGGATATTGCGGACTACGCTGTGTCCAGCCCGTACTCCTCGTACTACAAGCAGTACAACGGCCGCATGGATGCGGATGTGACGAAGAAGGATCACGCGTCCTTCGCGATCTACTGGGTGCCGCAGGGCAATACGTCCTACAACCCGAATGACCGGAAGTACAACCTCTTCCATCACAACCAGATCAACGATGCATTTTCGGTGATCTGGAATCACACCTTCAATCCGACCTTCCTGAACGAGGCGCGTGCCAACGCAGCCGGCTGGCGCTGGAATGAAATCGCAGACAATCCGCAGGCTCCGGTCGGGTTGCCGCAGGACAACATCAACCAGATTGGATCGATCACGCTGAATCAGTTCGGCTCCGCGCTGGGCAGCATTCTCAACCAGTGGACGTTTGGCTACAAGGACGTCGCGACCAAGGTGTTTGGCAACCAGACGATCAAGTTTGGCGGAGACTACACCAGCCTGCATTACCTCAACGATCCGATCGGACGCCCGATCTATAACTTCTACAACGTATGGGATTTCCTGAACGACGCTCCGGAAGACGAGCAGGGAAATTTCAACACGGCAACGGGATTCCCGGGCGGAACCCGCCAGGATTTTCGTGAGAACCTGTTTGGCGCGTTCGTTCAGGATGACTGGAAGATCCGGCCGAACCTCACGCTGCATGCGGGCATTCGGTACTCGTACTTTGGAGCGCTCTACACCAAGCAGAACAATCTGGGTGTGGTGGTGTTCGGCTCCGGTGCGGACATCTTTACCGGACTCCACATTCGGGAAGGCGGCAGCCTGTACACGCCGGAGAAGGGCAACTTCGGGCCGCAGCTGGCGATTGACTGGAGCCCGGAGATCTTCCATGACAAGCTGGTGGTTCGCGGCGGCTATGGCCTGAACTTCAACCAGCAGGAGATTGCGATTACAGCGAACGCAAACGGTAACCCGCCGGCCCAGGGTTACTACAACTTCACCAGCGCTTCGCCCAGCGCGATCAACCCGGACATCATCTATGGGATCTCGAGCAGCGCGACGAGCTTGAACGGCTTCGCGTCGAACCCCCACACCATCACGACGTACAACTCGAGCAATCTTCCCACCGGGGGAAGTGCGAACGTGTATGCCTTTGGCAATACAACGGGAGGTCTGCCGACGCCGTATACCCAACACTACTCGCTGGATGTGGAGTACCAGCTTCCGCTGCAGCTGGTGGCGACGGTCGGGTACCAGGGCAGTTCGTCGCACCACCTGAATACGCAGGCCAACGAGATGGCAACCGCGCTGGCTCGGGGGGTTGCGCTGAACCCGCTGATCACCAGCCTGGACTACTATCCGAACGACGCTTCATCCAACAACAACGCCTTCCTGGCCGAACTGAAGCACCCGATGGCCCATCACATCCAGCTGGATGCGCAGTTCATGTGGGCCAAGAGCATGGACAACGCTTCCGGACCGTACGAAGAGGACCCGTACTATCCGGAAAACCCGTCGCTCTCGTGGGGACGTTCGGACTTCAACGTCGGCAAGAGCTTCAAGGCGTTCGGTCTGTGGCAGCCGGTCATCTTCCACGGCAAGAATGGCTGGCTGGAGAAGATCGCGGGCGGATGGACGCTTAGCGGAATCTACAACGTGCACACCGGATTTCCGTGGACGCCGAATTTTGGCGCTGGGCAATCCCTCTACTGCAACAACTATTGCGGCTACTACAATCTGCGTCCTCAGTATCTTGGCGGCGGTGGTCATTCGACCAGCAATGCGGCGTTCGAAACGGGCAGCAACTTCCCCGGCGTTCTGACCAACCAAGTGACGCAAACGGCAACGGTCAACGGCAGCACGGGCACGGTTGTAGCGTATTCCAACAAGTACTTCAACGTGCCGAACTTCCAGGCGGCGATGACCGGAACCTTCCCGGGAGTCAATGCTGCGCTGCCTCCGCCTCCGGGCCTTGCACGTAACTCGTTCAATGGTCCTGGATACGAGGACGTGGATGCATCGCTGACCAAGGCGTTTGGTCTGCCGAAGGCGCGGGTGCTGGGCGATGACGCGAAGATCGAAATTCGCGCCGACGCGTATAACCTGTTCAACAAGACCAACCTCAACTCTGCCGATATCTCGAACAACATCAATTCTTCGAACTTCGGGAGTGTCAACCTGGGCGATGGGAACGTATTGCTTGGATCGCGCACGGTGAGCTTCCAGGCGCGCTTCTCGTTCTAAGCGATGAACGCATCCACCGCAAAGGGCGCGCTGCGGCGCGCCCTTTGCCTTACCCTCCGGTCTCGATGCCATCTCACGCTCGATGCCATATACAGTGGATCTTGGGATGTTGGATACGCTTCGTTAGGCATGGTCGATTCGCTCTTATGTCAGAAGAACGCAAAATCAACGCAGTCAAGCACATGAGCTCCGGCCGCAGCTTGAAGGAGCTGGCGACGCATCTGGGTCTGTCGCAGACCACGGTTTCGCGGGTGATCAACAACTCCGGAAACACGCACCGGATCTCGGCGGCGACGCAGCAGCGGGTGCTGGCGGCGGCGGCGGAGATGAACTACAAGGCCAGTCCGCTGGCGCGCGGATTGCGCAGCCGGCGGTCGCAGACCATCGGGGTGATGGTGCCGGAGATCAGCGGCGGGTACTCGGCCGCGGTGCTGAGCGGGATCGAAGATGTGCTGTTGATCAGCGGCTTCTTTTACTTTGTGGTGAGTCACCATCATCGCGAGGAGCTGCTGCGCGATTATCCGGCGCTGCTGCTGTCGCGCGCGGTCGAGGGAATCATTGCGGTCGACTCGGCGCTGGACGTGGAATTGCCGGTACCGATTGTGGCGGTTTCGGGCCACCTGCGGACGCCGTCCATCCTGAACATCGAGCTGGATCATAATCTTGCTGCGCGGCTATGCGCTGGAGCATCTGCAGCGGCTTGGGCACCGGCAGATCGCGTTCATCAAGGGGCAGAGCTTCAGCTCGGACACGGAGATTCGGTGGCAGGCGATTGTGAAGGTCGCGGCGGAGTTGAAGATTCCGATCGATCCGCACCTGGTGGTCGCGCTGGAGGGCGATGATCCGACGCCGGAGCCTGGCCGGGTGGCGACGCACAAGCTGCTGGCGGCGGGCGTTGCCATTCAGCGCCATCTTTGCCTTCAATGATCTATCGGCGATGGGAGCGATTGTGGCGCTGCGCGAGGCGGGCATCGACGTGCCGGGGCAGGTGTCGGTGCTGGGCTTCGACGATGTGGTGGGAGCCGCGACGAATAATCCTCCGCTGACCACCGTGCGCCAGCCGCTGCAGGAGATGGGCAGGGCCGCGGCGACGGTTCTGTTGCAGCGGATACGCCATCCGAAGGGCGCCGAGCCGCTGGCCCACGCGGCGGAGTCGATGCTGGTGCTGCCAACCTTTGTGGAGCGCAAGTCCACGGCGCCGGCGCCGCGCTAAGCGCTTCTGAATTGCTGCTTGATGCCCATTGCGACGCTTACTCTCGAACTCGCGATCGAACATGCCCAGTCGCTCAAGGACCGGCGCCAGGTGGTGCGCTCGCTCAAGGACAAGCTGCGCCACGGATTCAACATCTCCATCGCCGAGCTGGACGATGCGCTGCTGTGGAACCGGGCGACGTTGGGGGTGGTGGCGATCTCGAGTTCTACGGCGTACCTGAGCGGGCAGTTGCGCGAGGTGGAAGCGGCGGCGCGGCGGCTGGCGGTGGGGCTGGGGTGCGAGATTGTGGACAGCTATATCGAAAGCGATGTGCTCGCTTGAGAATGAAGGAGATGAGGATAAATGAAGAGGTTGTGTGTTTCTGTCGCCTCAAGGATGCTAACCTGTAGAGTCAACTATGCCTGAGCAACGAGCCAGAACGTATCACCGCGGTCGCGTCGTCAACACCTTTGCCGAAGAGATTACCGCCATGCTGGAGGGCGAACTCTCCGACCCACGCATTGCTCCGTGCCATGTGACGGAGGTCGTTCTGGCGCCGGGTGGGAAGAGCTGCCGGGTCTTTATCGCGGTGGTGGGGACAGAGCAGGAAGAGCTGTCGACGCTGGAGGGACTGATGGCGGCGCGCGGCTATATCCGCACCGAGATTCGTCAGCGGATGAATGTGCGCCATGTTCCCGAGATCACGTTTGCGATTGACCGTTCCGACAAGATCAACTCGCGGATGGACGAGCTGCTTGGCCGCATGGAGAAGCGCCGCAACAAACTTGCCGAGAAGGTTGCGAAGGAGGCGTCGAAGCCAACCGGGCCAGCGTCACTGATCTGACTCCGGAAGCTTCTTTATCTGTCTATGAAAAATCAGGTCTCGATCTCCGCGCTGCTTGAGCTCATCCGCGAACGCAACAGCTTCGTGATCAGCTCGCATCTCCGTCCCGATGGGGATGCGATCGGCTCCGCGCTTGGTTTGATGCATCTTCTCGAGGCGATGGGGAAGCAGGCCACGGTGGTCTTCATCGATCCGATTCCGGCCAACTTCCAGTTTCTTTCAGGACGGGATCGGGTCGCGTGCGACCTTCCCGGAGGCCGATGCGGCGATCTTTCTGGAGTGCGACTCGATTGAGCGCAGCAGCATCGATCGCGGCGCAGTTTGACGCGACGCTCCCCGGCTCTGACGATCAACATCGATCATCATCGCAGCGGCCGGGAGTTTGCCGACTTCAACTGGATCGATCCGGAGGCGGCAGCGGTTGGTTGCATGATCTACGATCTCGCGATCGCCGCGGGCGTTCCGATCAGCCGCGCGATGGCGGAGTGCCTGTATGCGGCGATCCTCACCGACACGGGCTCGTTCAACTATCCGAGCACCACCGCCGCCACCTTTGCGATGGCGCAGCACCTGGTGCAATGCGGCGCGAATCCCAACCGCATTGCCGCTGACGTCTATTTCTCGAACCCCGCAAGCAAGGTTCGGCTGCTGGGCATTGCGCTGAGCAATATCCAGATTGACGGCGCGGTCTCGTGGAGCCACGTGACGGTGGAAGAGATGGAGCGCGTGGGCGCGAGCGTGGAGGACTGCGAGGGGGTTGCCAACCACCTGATCGGCATTGCCGGGGTGGAGGCTGCGGCGTTTCTGCGCGAGCTCCCGGAGCAGGATCATTTCCGGCTGAGTCTGCGCAGCCGCAAAGCGCTCGACGTGTCCGCTGTCGCCGAGAAGTTCGGCGGAGGCGGTCATCGCAATGCCAGTGGTTGCAGCATCGAAGGGACCGCTTGCCGACGTGACTGGCCGCATCGTCGCGCAATTAAAGGAAGCGTGTTCGACCTTGCACGACGGATACGGCGGCGGTTGAGCCTCCAACACTGCCTTCGATTCTGATAGCCTAAGTCTCGCTTCGCGAATATGCAGCAGGCGGATGAAAGTAGACCTGCAACGGCCGCTGGCCTGAATCGATTCGCGAGGAGTAGTTGAGCTCTCTGGTACTCCATTGACGGACTCTTCCCAAACCGTGCCCGCGCCGCCTTCGGAATCAAACGCCGCAGCGGCCGTGTCGACGCCCTCTGGCGGCTGGAACCGCGTTGTCTATCTGGCTGCGTCACAATCATCTTGGCTATACCGCGACCGAGTTCGTCATTCTGCTGGTCTTCGTCGGGTTCTTTCTCTTCTATGGCCTGATCCCGATCTTTGGTGGAGACCAGCTTGGGCTGGTGGGCGCCGACGAGCCGCGCTACGCGCAGATTGCCCGCGAGATGCTGGCCGCGCATACGGCCGACTGCGACGCCGTGCATGCCAGCATCATGCCGAACAGCCTGCGGCCTGCGGCGCTGCACGCCTCGTACCAGTGCCTGATGGGCGGCACGGTTACGCCCGATCCTGTATGGCAAGCCGTGGCTGGAGAAGCCGGCGCTCTACTACTGGCGTGCGATGGGCTACTACCGCGAGCTGGGCGTGTACGACTGGACGGCGCGTCTGGCTTCGGCTACCGGAGCGCTGGCGCTGATCATCCTGGCCTTCCTGCATCTGAAGCGCTTTCGACCGGGCGGGCATCTCGATGCGGCGCTGATCATGGTCTCCGCGGTGGCGATGTTTGCGTTCTCGCGCGGAGCGCTCTACGGATATGCAGCTCGCCGCGCCCTTCTGTATTGGCATGCTGGGGTGGTATGCGTGGTATGAGACGGGCAAGAAATTCTGGCTCTTCGATCTGTACTTCTTCGGCGCTGCGGCGACGCTGGCCAAAGGTCCGGTCGCGCCGTTTCTTGCGCTGGCGATCATCTGTCTTTTTCTTGGTCTGCGCCGCGAGTGGTCGGCGCTGCGCCGCACCATCTGGATTCCTGGCATCCTGCTGTATCTCGCGATGGTGCTGCCCTGGTACATCGCCGTGCAGCGCCGCAATCCTACGTTCTTCAACGAGTTCTTCTGGCAGCACAACATCGAGCGCTACACCACCAACCTCTACCATCATCACCAGCCCGTCTACTACTACCTGATCGTGCTGGTTCTGGGGCTGATGCCGTGGACGGCGATCTCGGTCCGCGCGCTGATCGACGGCCTCGATACCTCGATTGCCGAGTGGAAGGTCCGGCTGAAGCCGCAGCGCTATGTGGGCCACGTCCGCGCAGGCGACGCCTTCCCCGAGTTCCTGGTTCTCTGGACGCTCTTCCCCATCCTCTTCTTCTCCTTCGCCGGGTCCAAACTTCCCGGCTACATTCTTCCTTCGATTCCTCCGCTGGCCATCCTTACGGGCGATTACCTCTTCCGGATCCGGCGCCCGGGCATCTCCAACTGGCTGCTCGTATACGCATGCGGTCCTCACAGGATTTCTTACGTTTGTGCTCATCCTGTGCCCGCAGTACATGGTCTACCAGCGCCTGATTCCGGCGGCCGGGATTCTTACGTGGGCGATCGTGCTGGGCACGGCGGCTGCCCTGCTGGTCATCCTCGTGACCCGCCGTTATCGGCGTGCGCCATCTTCGCCTGGTGACGATGATCCCGCTGGTGGCCTGCTGTACTTCCTGCTGGGTAGACATGGCCACCTGCTGGATCTCAACTACTCGGCGCGGCCGCTGGCGCGGGAGATTCAGCACGCCGACCCGAACGCAACGGTGGTTGCGGAGTTCGATGTGCGTCGCGACCTGGTGTATGGCCTGGCTTTCTATCGCGACCACAAGGTGGTGAGCTACTCCGGGGACGGGGTTCCTGCCGGCGAGCACCTGGTCGTATTCCCCACGCGCGATGAGCCGCTGTTGGAGAACTATCTGAAGGGCAGGCTCACGCAGCCGCTGCTGCTGTACCCGGCGCAGGGGCTGTCGGTGTACAAGGTCTATCCTTGAAGTTAGGAAGAGCAGGAAGTTCGGAACGGACGTTAGAGGTCGTGCCGCCGTTGAGCCAAACATTGAGTCACTTCGCGCAACTCGAGATCCTGGACCTTCGCCACTTCAGCGGCGGCGCAGCTCAGGCCTCTGTTGCGCGATGAGGCGGAGCGCTGGCAACGCCGTCTGCATTGGGACTATACCCGCGCTTCGACCATGCTGCTGGATTACCTGGACAGCCGGATTCTTCCCGGCTATCGTGGCTCTGCAGGCCGGGCACATTGTGGGCTACGCCTTCTGCGTGTGTGAGGGAGCCAAGGCGGTGATTGGGGATGTCTACGCCTTCGGCGAGACCGAGTCCACGATCAACCCGATCTGCGACACGCTGCTGCATCATCTGCTGGAGCTGGTGCAGGCGACGCCGGGCGTCGATCGCGTCGAGTCGCAGCTGCTGATGTTTCCCGACGGCGCTCTCGGCGAGACGTTTCGCGCGTCGCGGGTTTGTCAGCTTCCCGCGCTGCTTCATGCTGCGCGATCTCGAAGCGCATCCCTCGGGCATGGATGCGGATCTCGGCATCGATGCATCCGGGCAGGAGCCTGATCCTGCAGGCGTGGCAGCCGGAGTTCTACGAGGGCACGGCGCAGTTGATTCATCGCTGCTACGCGAACCACATGGACGCCGGCATCAACGATCAGTACCGGACGCTGCACGGGGCGCAGCGTTTTCTGCACAACATCATCCGGTTTCCTGGCTGCGGCGTCTTTCACCCGGAGAACTCCTGGGTGCTGCGCGACGCCGACGCTCCGGCGCATGGCAACGGCGATAGGTACGCAGCCGCTGCGATCGAGGCGGTGCTGCTGTGTTCGAGGGTGCGGGCGGACGTCGACCACATTACCCAGATCTGCATTACGCCCGTCGCTGCGCGGACAGGGGCTGGGGCAGATGCTGCTCGAGCACTGCGCGCGCGAAGGAGCAAAGCGCGGGGTGCGGCAGCTTTCGCTCACCGTTACCGAAGCCAACCTGCATGCGCGCCATCTGTATGAGCGCAACGGGTTCAACACCCTGCATCGATTCGAGGCCATGGTCCGTGACGCGCATGCTGCCAATTGAACTTCGCGGCGTAGAAGCCGCCTCCACATCTCAATGGAATCGACGCCAGTTTCTGGGCGGCGCTGCGGCGGCGCTGGCGTTGACCGGCCGCGCTGGCGCTGCGCAGATCGTGGCGAACCCATCGCCCCTGCGCGGGCGATTCATCACGCATGTGTCCGTGGTGCGGGTGAACCAGGTAGAGGTCACGCCGACGCGCAACATTGGGCTCGACGAGTCTGCCGATAATACTCCGGCGAAGATTCAAGCACGCCGTGATGCCTTTGCGCGCGGCTGTCCGGACGGGCGGATGACCTGGGCGATCAGCTGGCTGGCGCTCAAGGATACGCGTGCGGAGTACCGGGAGGCGCGGCGGCTGCTGGCTTCGTTCCATGATCGCTACGGCGATGAGATTACGTTCATCCCGGGCGGCTACTTTGCGCCGATGTACAACACGCGCGAGCAGAACCGCGTGACGATTGACAAGGCGCTGGCGATGATCTCTGCGATGGTGGGCGGAGGGTATCGGCCGCAGTGCCTGGTGGCGGGCTTCATGGATGCAGAGAATCAGCGGCTGCTGGCTACGGACCAGGGAATACATGTGTGCCAGGGGCAGATCTGGAGCCAGCATGGCATCGACCACGGGGATGGCGATGGCGGCATCTCGTACCCGTACTATCCCAGCCGCGAGCACTATCTGAAACCGGCGCAGGGGCCTGCGGATTTTATCGACTGCGTCTGCCTCGACGGATGGACGTGCGACTTTCTCTCCGCGCGCCGCGAGGGGTTCACGGGAGGCTTCAACAGCCGCATGGGGGTTGGGCCGATCGAGACGGTGGGCGATCTCGGCCAGGCGGTGGGGCGGAAGGAGATGCTCGACACCACGGCGGTGCACTTCGATGGCGGGCATGCGCTGAACGGGTTTGGGTGGGTGACGGGAATCTGGGAGGTATCCATCGGCCACGATGAGGACCTCACGTACTGGCTGCAGGCGGTGCGCGAGCGCTGGCCGGATACCAGGGTGATCCCCGAAGGCGAGTTCGGTCTGCTGTGGCGCAGGCACAATGCTACGAACGCCTCGATCAACTACCGCTTCGACGAGAAGGGCACGGGCGCTCCGGGCTCGGAGAAGAACCTGGAGATCGAGTGGTTCATGAACCGCGAGTTCCGTCTGGCGCTGCTGCATGACTGGGTGCGCAATACGCCGTCGATGGCGATCGACTTCACCCGCTACGACCTGAAGGCCGAAGAGCCGAAGGGCCTGCAGCGCGAGTGGAGCTTGATGAACGTGCTGAATCAGAAGGGCAGCCGGCCGCAGGACAAACCTGTTCGGCTTTCGCAGCTGAGCCCCGAAGACCAGCGCAGCATCTTCGCGTGGTATCCGGGGCTCAGGAGTCGAGCGTAGTCGACGGGCGCTGTGGTAGGTGGTGGCTGCTTACTCTACGTGGTAGTTGGGAGCCTCGCGGGTGATGACCACGTCGTGAACGTGGCTCTCGCGCAGGCCGGCGCCGGAGATGCGAATGAAGCGGGCGCGCTCCTGCAGCTCTTCGATGGTGGAGCAGCCGAGGTAGCCCATGCCGGAGCGGAGGCCGCCGACCAGCTGGTAGATCATCGCCTCGAGCGGTCCGCGGTGCGGCACGCGGCCTTCGATGCCCTCGGGCACGAACTTGGCCAGGCGGTTGCCGCTCTCTTCGCGGGCGGTGATGGAGGGACGCTCGCTGCTGGAGAAGTCATCGATGTCGCTCTTGCTCTGGAAGTAGCGCTCGCCGGAGCCCTGGGCCATGGCGCTGAGCGAGCCCATGCCGCGATAGGCCTTGAAGCTGCGGCCCTGGTAGAGGATGGTCTCGCCGGGGCTTTCGTCGACGCCGGCGAAGAGGGAGCCGAGCATGCAGACGCTGGCGCCCGCGGCGATGGCCTTGCTGATGTCGCCTGAATACTTGATGCCGCCGTCGGCGATGATCGGAGACGCCGCGCTCCTTGGCGGCGCGGTAGGACTCGGCGATGGCGGTGATCTGCGGCATGCCGGCGCCGGTAACCATGCGCGTGGTGCAGATCGATCCCGGCCCGATGCCCACCTTGACGGCGTCGGCGCCAGCGTCGATCAGGGCCAGGGTGCCTTCGTAGGTCGCGACGTTGCCGGCGAAGAGGTCGACCTCGGGGAAGGCCTTCTTGACCTCGGCAACGGCTTCGAGGACGCGCGAGGAGTGGCCGTGGGCGGAGTCGATGGCGAGGGCGTCGACGCGGTACTTGACCAGCTCGGCGGCGCGCTCCAGGAAGTCGCCCGTGGCTCCGATGGCTCCGGCGACGCGCAGGCGGCCCTGCTCATCCTTGCTGGCGTTGGGGTACTTCAGCTTCTTCTGGATGTCCTTGACGGTGATCAGGCCCTTGAGCTCATAGGCGTCGTTGACGACGAGCAGCTTTTCCACGCGGTGCTGGTGGAGGATCTGCTCCGCCTGCTCGAGCGTGGTGCCGACGGGAACGGTGATGAGGTTGGTCTTGGTCATCACATCGCCGATGGGGATGTCGGTGCGGGAGACGAAGCGCAGATCGCGGTTGGTGAGGATGCCGACGAGCTTGCCGCTCTTGGTGACGGGAACGCCGGAGATCTTGAAGCGGCGCATGACCTCGAGCGCGTCGGAGATGGGGCGCTCGGGCTCGATGGTGACCGGGTCGACGATCATGCCGCTCTCGGAGCGCTTGACCTTGTCGATCTCGCCGGCCTGCTGCTCGATGGTGAGGTTGCGGTGCACGACGCCGAGGCCGCCCTGCTGGGCGATGGCGATGGCCAGGCGCGACTCGGTGACGGTGTCCATGGCAGCCGACATCAGGGGAATCGCCAGGCTCATCTTCTTGGTGAGCCGCACCTGGGTGCTGACCTGGGAGGGGACGACGTCAGAGTATGCGGGAACCAGCAGCACGTCGTCGAATGTGAGCGCTTCGGGAATTTGAGTAGGGATCATACTTCTCTATTGTTGCATTGGAGAGGCGGGAGTTGAACTTTCGCTGCAGTTGGCCTAAAATTCTCTCGCAGCAGACGAATTTGTTCTGCCGCTGAAAGCAGCCGTCTGGCAAACGGCCGGTATCCGTGAACAAACCGGAAAGTGGCGGAAGAGAGGAGTGGGCGAGAGCCCACTTTTTGTTTGCTCTAAATCGAGATGGGCGGACGGTGACAGCAGCCGCCAGAACCCAAGCACCACAAGACGGGAAGTTGCCGTAAGCACTATGGCCTTGCAGATGGAGACAATTCGCGCCACCGCCGACCGCGTCGCGGCCTCGCACCAGCTCGACCTGGTGGACCTGGAGTTCACCGGCGGAGCGAAGCATCGCACGCTGCGGGTGTTTCTGGAGAAGAATGCGGAGGCCCGAGCCAAGTTTGCGGCCGAAGCGGCATCCAACGAGGAAGCAGGCCTTCCCCAAGGGTGTTCCGGTCGAAACGCTCTCCGGCGTCACCCATGAGGATTGCGCGAACTTCGCTCGCGACTTCGGGACCGTGCTGGACGTCGAAGACCTCATCCCGGGCGCAGAGTACACGCTGGAGGTCAGTTCTCCGGGGCTGGAACGCAAGCTCCTGAAGCCAGCCGACTATGAACGCTTTCGCGGCAGCCTGGCGAAGGTGCAGACGTTTACGGCGATTGACAACAACCGCCATTTCACGGGCAGATTGACCGCCTTTGACGGAAAGACGATGACGCTCGACCTCGCTGCGGTGAAGCAGAAGGGCAAGGCGAAGAAGACGCTGACGGTGCAGACGGTGGAGATTCCGCTGGCCAATGTCGAGAAGGCGAATCTGGTGGCGGAGATCTAGCGGCAGGGATTGAGCAGTAAGAATTGAACGGCACGGATTTAGACGGAAGAGAAATTGAACCATCGGCGGTGAAGATCGCCGAGAGAAGTGAGAGACGACATGGCAAGTCCTTTGTATCAGTCGATTGAGATTTTGGGACGCGAGAAGGGGATCGACCCCGAGATCGTGGTGAACGCGGTGGAAGACGCCATTGCGCTCGCGACCCGCAAGTATTACAAGACGGTCGAGAACATGCGCGGCGAGATGGACCGCGAGACCGGCGAGATTCGCGCCTACGTGTACAAGACCGTGGTGGAGACGCCGGAGCTGGTCGAGGACCCCGACAACCAGCTGACGCTCGACCAGGCTCGCGAGCTGGCTCCCGAGGTGGAGGTCGGCGGAGAGCTGCGCTTCTACAAGGACACCACGCCGCTGGGCCGCATTGCCGCCCAGATGGCCAAGCAGGTCATCTTCCAGAAGGTCCGCGAGGCCGAGCGCGACACCGTGTTCAACGAGTACGCGCACCGTGCGGGCGAGATTCTGACCGCGACCGTCAAGCGCCTGGAGCCGATGGATGTGATCTTCGACCTGGGCAAGACCGAGGCGCGGATGCCCAAGCGCGAGCAGTCGCGGCTGGAGCAGTTTGCCGTGGGCGAGCGCGTCCGCGTGGTGCTGCTGCGCGTGGATCGCGCCGCCAAGGGACCGCAGGTGATCGTGTCGCGCGCGGCTCCGGCACTGGTGCAGTCGCTCTTCCAGTCCGAAGTCCCGGAGATCTACGACGGCACGGTGACCATTCGCGCCATCGCCCGCGAGGCCGGCGAGCGCAGCAAGATTGCCGTGATGAGCCGCGACAAGGACGTCGACCCGGTCGGCGCCTGCGTCGGGATGAAGGGCATGCGCGTGCAGTCCATCATCCGCGAGCTGCGCGGCGAGAAGATCGACATCATCGAGTACTCCGACGAGATCACCACGTTTGCCGAAAAAGCGCTGCAACCGGCCAAGGTGTCGCGCGTCTCCATTACCGACCTTGCCGAAAAGCAGCTCGAGGTGATCGTGGACGACACGCAGCTGTCGCTGGCGATCGGCAAGAAGGGGCAGAATGTCCGCCTCGCCGCCAAGCTGCTGCAGTGGAAGATCGACATCAAGAGCGAAGAGGAGAAGCGCCAGGAGGTCGAGCAGCAGATGCAGGCCATGGGCGGCGGACCCTCGACGCCCATCGAGCAGGTCACCGAGCTCGGCGACTCCGTGATGGAGAAGCTGATTGCGGCCGGCATCACGACCGTCGAGGCGCTCGCCGATATGACCGCCGAGGAGCTCAGCGAGATTCCGGGCATCGGCGAGAAGACGGTCGAGAAGATCGCCGTCGCGGTCCGGCACTACTTCGGGCAGTACGAAGAAGGCGAGGAGCGTCCGGTGCCCGTGCCGTCCGAGCCGGCCCTGGTGGTCGGCGAAGAAGCGATTGCCGCCGCTGCCGCATCCGATGAGGCGGGAGACGAGGTGCATTCCATGACCAATACGCCGGAAGAGATCCTCGCCGGGCAGGCTGCCGACGCCGGATCAGCGGAAGAAGTCAACGAATTTTCGACCGAGGATATCGCCGAAGCCGAGGATGAATCTTCGGATATCGACGCAAATGACGACAACGACGCTCGCGAAGCGGGCATTGAACTGGATAACGACACCGTGGACGAACTGGTCGATCAGGCCCAGGAAGTCTCCGATGAAGGGATCGACGATGGCGAGCGCGACCGTGATTAGTGCGGCCGCGTTCGACAGGGTTTTGGGCTGGTATTTCGAAAATCGCTGGAACGACAGCCAAACGGCTGAAAAGTTTAACAGTTTCAAGGGATAATAACCTTGGACGAACTCCTACTTCGATTGAGGCTGATATGAACAGCTAAGTGCGCAGTGGAACTGAAACGGGCCGAGCGGATAAACGCCGGCCCCAACAAAAGGGATAGATGAGCAAAGTTCGCATCAACGATCTTGCACGTGAGTTAGAGGTCAAGAGCAAGTCCATTCTGGATGCTCTGACGGCGGTTGGCGTCACCGAGAAGAAGACGCATTCCAGCTCCATCGAAGAGGATGAAGCCGAGAAGGTGCGCGGCTATTTCAGCCGCGGAGGCCGCTCCAGCGCGACCCGCCCAGCTCCTGTCGATACCAGGCCAAAGTTTGATCTATCGCACGTCTCAAAGCCTGGCGATGCGCTGAAGGCGATCCTGGAGCGCAAGCAGGCGGAGACGGCGGCGCGGATGGCGCCACCCCCTCGGCCAGCGGTCACGGTGGCCCCGCCGGCAAACCGTCCCCCGGTCGTGACGACACGGCCCGTGGTGGCAGCACCCGCCGCCCAGGCCCCGGTGGCCCAGGCCCCGGCAGTGCAGGCTCCGGTGGCCCAGGCTCCGGCAGCGCAGGCTCCGGTAGTGCATGCTGCAGCGCAGGCCCCTGCGGCTGCTCCGTCTGCTCCCGTGGCGGCGGCGCCTCCGGCACCTCCAGCGCCGCGGCGCATCGTTCCCATTCCACGCCCGGCTACGCCGAACTTCGTGACGCCGCCGCCGGCGATTGCCAGCCGTCCTGTCACCGGTCCCGTGGTGGCGCGGCCGCCAGCGGGCAGCGCGCCTGCGCCTGTCGTGGCAGCACCACCGGCGGAAGCTGTGGTGGTGAAGCCCGCGGCTGCTCCTGCTCGGCAGCGCCAGTTCCCGCTGCGTCGGCCCCTACGGCTCCCGCGCCGCGGCTCCTGTTGCCGCTCCTGCAGCGCCGGTGGCCGAGCCTGTGGCTGCTCCGGCTCCGGAACCAGTTGCGGCAGCTCCGGCGCCTCCGGCTGCCCCGGCAGCTCCGGTTCGTCGCGTGGTCATGCCGCAGACCGGACCGCGACCGACCTACAGCGCGCCGCCTCCTCCTCCGGGTGGACCGCGGACGCCCATCTTCCAGCGTCCGCGCCCGGGTTACCAGGGCAACCAGAATACCGGGAGCCCCGGGATCGCGTCCGCCGATGGCTCCCGGCGCACGCCGGCCCATGCACCCCACCAGGACCTTCCCGGGCGGCCCGGGCGGAGGTCCCGGAGGTCCCGGCTTCGCTCCGCGGCCGGGCTTTGGTGGCGGCCCGGGACGCCCTGGGTTTGGCAATCGGCCGGAGCTGCTCCGGGCGGGCTGATGCCGGCTCCGGGCGAGGCACCGGCACCCGGCCGTCCGGTACGTCCCGGCCAGCGTGGCCGCGGCGCCCCGCGCTACGAGAAGAACAAGGAAGTCGCGCTCAAGGGCTACGCGTGCCGCGCTTTGGCGGGCCGCAGATCCCGCAGGGCGATGTGCCGATCACCAAGACGATCACCGTCACCGAAGGCATCTCGGTCAAGGACCTCGCCGAGAAGCTGGACGTTCGCGGTAAGGACCTGATCGCCACGCTGCTCATGCGCGGCGTCATGGTCACCGTCAACCAGTCGCTCGACGGCGAGCTGGTCAAGGATGTCTGCCCGCCAGTTCGGCGCCGACGCCACGGTCATCTCCGTCGAAGAGCAGCTGGAGAACGAGGCCATCGAAGGCCTGCTGGAAGACACCTCCAGCCTCGTCGAGGTCGTGCGCGCGCCGGTCGTCACCATCATGGGCCACGTCGATCACGGTAAGACCTCGCTGCTCGACGCCATCCGCTCCACCGACGTCGCGGCGGGCGAAGCCGGCGGCATCACCCAGCACATCGGCGCCTACAAGGTCCACGATCACCAAGCCGGACTCGCCCGCCTTTGGCCGCGAGATCGTCTTCCTCGATACCCCGGGCCACGAGGCCTTCACCCGCATGCGTGCCCGCGGCGCCAAGATCACCGACATCGTCGTGGTCGTCGTCGCAGCCGATGACGGCGTGATGCCGCAGACCCTCGAAGCCATCGACCACGCCCGCGCCGCCAAGGTGCCGATCATCGTCGCCGTCAACAAGATCGACAAGCCCGAAGCCGATCCCACCCGGGTCATGAACCAGCTCGCCGCCCGCGGCGTGCAGGCCACCTCCATGGGCGGCGACACCGAGTTCGTCGAGGTCTCGGCCAAGAAGCGCCTCAACCTCGACGGCCTCGAAGAGATGATCTGCCTCGTCGCCGACACCAACGAGCAGAAGGCCACTCCCGAGCGTCCCGCCGTCGGCACGGTCATCGAAGCCAAGCTCGATCGCGGCCGCGGTGCCGTCGCCTCCATCCTCGTGCAGAACGGAACGCTCCGCGCCGGCGACAGCTACATCGTCGGCAACACCTTCGGCAAGGTCCGCGCCATGTTCGACGATCGCGGCCGCGAGATCAAGGAAGCCGGTCCCTCGACCCCGGTCGAGATCCTCGGCCTCGAGTCCATTCCGGACGCGGGCGACACCTTCCTCGTCATGGCGGACCGCGACAAGGCCAAGGGCATCGCGCAGTACCGCAAGATGAAGGAGCGCGAAGCCCAGCTCGCCAAGAGCTCGCGCGTCTCGCTCGAAGGCCTCGCCGAGCAGATCAAGCAGGCTGGCGTCAAGGACCTCAACCTCATCCTCAAGGGCGACGTGCAGGGTTCGGTCGAAGTTCTGGCCGACTCGCTCCAGCGCATGTCCACCGAAAAGGTCCGCGTCAAGGTCCTGCACTCCGGCGTCGGCGCCATCACCGAGTCCGACATCCTGCTCGCCTCGGCCTCGAACGCTGTCGTCATCGGCTTCAACGTTCGGCCCGACCGCAAGGCGACCAGGAGGTCGCCGATCGCGAGAACGTCGAGATCCGCCTGCACTCCATCATCTACGAGCTGCAGGACGAGATCACCAAGGCCATGTTCGGCCTGCTCGATGCCGGTCTACAAGGAGAACTACGCCGGCCGCGCCGAAGTGCTGCAAGTCTTCAAGATCACCAAGGTCGGCCAGATCGCCGGCTGCCATGGTCCGCGACGGCCTCATCAAGCGCGACAACCAGGTCCGCGTGCTGCGCGACGGCGAAGAGGTCTGGAAGGGCAAGATCTCCGTCCTCAAGCGCGTCAAGGACGATGTGTCCGAGGTCCGCTCAGGGCGTCGAGTGCGGTATCGATCTCGCCGGCTTCAAGGACATCAAGGCAGGCGACATCATCGAGGCCTTCACCACCGAGAAGATGGCCGCCGAGCTGGGTCAGAACTCCGCCGAGGCCAAGAAGGAGCGCGATGTTGCGGCTCTGAAGGCGGCCAAGGATGCCGAGAACGAAGTGGCTCGCGCCGAGGCGGACACCGCCAAGGAAGCCGCGAACGTCTAGGGCTGGAGAGCTGCAAGGAGGGCCGGGAGGGATCCCGGCCCTCCTTGTTTTTGCCTTGAAACGAACGAGCGCTTTCAATTCGGAAGATAGCGAATTTCGCGATGGATGGATCCGCTCCCGTGTATACTCTGGTCTCCAAAGAAAGAGGGATATGCGTCTTTTCGAGCGGATCGTCTATGAATATGGAAACGTGCTTGGCGTTCTGAATGGCAAGGATCGGTTGCGCATGGCGGGGATGACCATCGCCCAGGCTCCGGGCATCGCACGAACCAGAAAGCTGAAGGTTCTTGACGCTGCCATGAGCCGTGATCTGGCGGTCTCGTT
Source organism: uncultured Acidobacteriaceae bacterium (assembly GCA_963762375.1). GTDB lineage: Bacteria > Acidobacteriota > Terriglobia > Terriglobales > Acidobacteriaceae > Granulicella. The sequence goes on along the minus strand of CAVXKP010000017.1, from coordinate 66,107 downwards.
CCATGAACATAAATTGAAGATTCCGGTCCGGACCATTGATCGCACCGTCATGGCCGGCAGCAAAGACAGCTACACCTTCGGCACGATTCGGGAGATGCTGGGCAACGATGTCTATCTGCGTGCCTTTCGGCGCAGCCTTCGCTGTTCTTCGGTTCTGGATTTAGGCAGCAACCGCGGCATCTTTGCGCTGATCGGCCGTACCGTCCTCGGAGCGAAAACCGTCCTTGCTGTGGAGCCGAACGCAAAGTACGCTGCGGTTCATGACCTGCTGGCGGAGCAAAATGGCGTCGAACCACCGAAAGCCTACTGGAAGCTGGTAGGAAGCGTCGCGCAGGAAAAGGCGGATCCGGCCTTCGTCTCGATCGATACGCTGATACGCGAAAACAATTTGCAGACGATCGATTTTGCCAAGGTCGACATCGAAGGTTCGGAGGCCGAAGTCTTCTCTGAATCAGGCTGGCTGTCGATTACGCAGAACATCGCCATGGAGCTGCATCCCCACTTTGTCGACGTCGCGCCGGTGCTGCGCGCTATTGAGCGGAGCGGGTTTCAGACGCTCGCCACGGATCAGTTTGGCCGTGCCTGCGACTTCAAGGATGCCATGTTTCTCTATGCTTCGCGCGACGGTAGTCTGCTCGCCTGAGAGATCGCGCAGCCGAGAAGTGCCCGTGCTTCGCTGGCAACAGCGCCACGGACAACCCGCCACTGGGGTGCGCGGGGATGATAGATCTGGCAGCACAGCTTTTTCACTGACGATGAGGTTGGGAGGATCGGGATGGCGCGTTCACGCAGGGAGTTTCTGGCGAAGGGTTCGATGGGGTTGGTAGCAGCGGCGATGGTGGGGAAGACGGCGGATGGGCAGACTCCGGAGCCGGCGCCGAGGTTCCGGCGGGGCCGCAGATTCCGAGTACGCCGGGAGCTCCGGGGGCGTTTGGGACGTCGGCGGCGACGGGGCCGGAGGTGTCGGTGGAGACGTTTGTGCAGGCCGAAAAGCTGGTGCAGGTGGAGATGACGCCGAAGGATCTGGCGGAGGCTGCGGGGAACTGGCGGCAGAGTATGGCGGCGGTGTACGAGCGGCGCGTGGGGCCGCGCAAGCTGGCCATCGGGTATGACGTGGTGCCGGCGACGGTTTGGAATCCGCAGATGCCGAAGACGCAGGGCGTGGCGGCCGTGGTGGGGGAGAGCTCGTTTGTGCGCGGCGTGGGGAAGGACCTTCCGCTGCCGTCGAGCGACGAGGCCATTGCGTATGCTCCGGTGTCGCAGCTATCGCGGTGGATTGAGAGCAAGCAGATTACGTCGGAGCGGTTGACGAAGATTTATCTGGAGCGGCTGGAGCGCTTCAACAAGCAGTTGAACTGCGTGATTACGCTGACGCGCGAACATGCGCTCGAGCAAGCGCGGGCGGCGGATCGGGAGATTGCGGCGGGGAAGTACCGCGGGCCGCTGCATGGAATTCCGTGGGGCGCCAAAGATCTGTTGGATACTGCGGGGATCAAGACCACCTGGGGGGCGGAGCCGTTTCGAGATCGCGTGCCGAACGAAGACGCGACCGTGACGGCGCGGCTGAATGAGGCGGGAGCGGTGCTGGTGGCGAAGCTGAGTCTCGGTGCGCTGGCGTTGAACGATGTGTGGTTTGGCGGGCAGACGAAGAATCCCTGGAACCTGGATGAGGGCGCGTCGGGATCGAGCGCGGGGCCGGGTGCGGCGGTGGCGGCGGGGCTGGTGGGGTTTGCGATTGGGTCGGAGACGCAGGGGTCGATTGTGTCGCCGAGTATGCGCGATGGTGTCACCGGATTACGCCCGACGTTTGGGCGCGTGCCGCGGACCGGCGCGATGACGCTGAGCTGGACGTGCGACAAGCTGGGCGCGATGGCGAGCGGCGTCGAGGACACGCTGTTTGTGCTGAACGCCATCAAGGGACCCGACGAGAAGGATGTGGCGTGCATCCCGGCGGGGTTGACCTTCGACGCGGGCAACAAGCCTGTGGCGGGGCTGCGGGTGGGATATTTCCCGGAGTGGATGAAGACCGCTCCAGCGACCGATGTTGATCGCGCGGCGCTCGAGACGGTGAAGAAGCTGGGGATGATGCCGGTGGAGGTGAGCCTGCCGGATTGGCCGTATGACTCGCTGAACATTATTTTGTTTGCCGAGAGTGCGGCGGCGTTTGAGGAGATCACGCTCAATCACCAGGTCGACGAACTGAAGATGCAGACGCCCGATGCGTGGCCGAATACGTTTCGGCAGTCGCGCTTTTTGAGTGCGGTGGACTTTGTGCAGGCGGACCGGCTGCGGAGGATGGTCGCGGTGGAGATGGAGCGCGTGATGGCGAGCGTGGATCTGCTGCTGGTGCCGAGCCTGCGCGATGAGTTCCTGGTGATCACGAACTTCACGGGGCACCCGTCGTTGACCCTGAGGGCGGGGTTTGTGGAGGTGAGCGAGGCGCGCAGTGATTGGGCTCCCGACCCGCAGCATCCGGTGATGAAGTTTGCGACGCCGCGGCGGGTGCCGCATGGGGTGTCGCTGGTGGGACGGCTGTTCGATGAGGGAACGATCGGGCAGGCGGGGATGGCGCTGGAGGCAGCGTTTGGCGTGGCGGGGGAGAGGCCCAAGGGGTTCTAAGCAGTAGGGAGGCATCGCTCGCCCATGGCTGTAGAGGCGAGCCCTGCTGCGGCTAATCGCGCGCCTTGCCGGCGTAGACGCGGTCGTGGGTGAGGTCCAGGGTGAGCGAGTCGAGGGAGTGGATGAAGTCGCGGCCGAGGGCTCCTTCGTACTCGTCCGAGAGGGTGTTCTGCGGGTTCTTGAAGACGGCGATGTGCTCGAGGTCGACGATGCGGTTGGCCAGTTCGAGGTCGGCGTGGTCGAGGATGTAGACCGGGTCGGTGGAGGTGCCGCCGGCTCCGTAGCCGTTGCGCGTACCCTGCTTCTCGTGGAGAAGGTCGGCGGCGAACTCGCGGGCGTAGGGGACGAAGAAGGTGGTGGCGTTGGCTCCGGAGTCGAAGAGGAAGGGGCGCGCGCGGTCGTGGGTGCGGACGGAGAAGAGGATGTTGAGTTTCTCCATGTAGATGGGCGAGGCGAGTCGCCGCTAGCGGAAGCATGGGCCCCGCCTGGAAGCGGTGGTTGTGGGTGAAGCGGATGATGCCGAGGGCCTGGAAGACGGGCTCACCGAGGATGGCGGGGAGCACGTAGGACTTTTTCCTGCCAGTCCGGATGGTGAGGTTGGCGTCGGGGAGGACGAGCAGGACGACGTTGTGGACGGTGGCGGAGCCGATGGTGAGGGTGTCGAGGATGGCGGCGTGGAAGGGGTTTTCGGCGCCGGTGGCTCCCTGGGTGTGGGCGACGCCGGCGCTGAGGGTGAGGCCGAGCTGGCGGGCGAAGGTCTCGGAGACGACGGAGAAGTTGGCGCCGGTGTCGAGGATCCAGGGGGAGGTGACGTTGTGGGCGGTGAGGTCGGCGGTGATGGAGCCGAGGGGATCGGAGTGGGTGGCGAGGTCGATGGGGGAGTCGATGCGGATCGTCTGGGGCGGGGCGGTGAGGAGGAGCTTGAGGGTGTCGGCGTCGTCCTGATCGTCTTTGAGGAGGGTGGGCGAGAGGCCGGCGGGGTCTTCGGTGAGCAGGCGGGTGTAGAGGGCGGAGGCCTGGGCGTAGCGGAAGAGCTTGATGTTGACGTCGGCGAGAGAGCCGAGGACCAGGGCGAGGCGGGAGGGGGAGAGCGTTCGGTCCGAGGCGAGCGGGGTCAGCAGGCGGAGCGCGTCGTCGAAGCGGCTGGTGCGGTCGGCGAGGACGCCGGCGAAGAGATCGCGCTCGGGGCCGGGCGGGGTGGAGGCGAGGTCGAGGGCAAGATCGTCGTAGCGAAGCTGCGCGGCGTCCGCGTCGAGCCGGGTGGTTTGGGCCGGAGCCGAGGCGGCGAGTACACAGAGAAAGAGGGCGAGAGCACGGAGCATGTTGCGCTCAGTGTACTCGCCCTCGGGATGACGGCGGGTTGACCGCGAGGCCTTTAGACGGGGCTGACCTTGAGGGACCAGGGGCTGGCGGCTTCGAGGGCCTTGTTGACGTTCTGGATGTTTTCGACGCCGGTGGTTTCGAGCCACTTGCGGAAGGCGTCGGCGCCCTGCTTGGCGTAGACGGCGATGCCGTCCTTCCAGGTGGCGCGGCCGCAGAGGACGCCGTTGAAGGCGACGCCGGATTCGGCGGCGAGCTCGAGGGTCTCGATGAAGACGGGGTTGGAGACGCCGGCCGAGAGATAGATGAAGGGCAGGGTGGTCTCGGCGGCGGCGGCGCGGAAGAGGTCGAGCGCCTCGGCGCGGGTGTAGGCGGACTCGCCCTTGTTGGCCTTGGTGCCGGCGACGTACTCCATGTTGATGGGCACTTCGACCTTGAGCACGTCGACGCCGTAGCGCGGCTTGGAGAACTCCTTCATGGCGCCGGCGACGACGGACGGCTTCTTGCGCGCGTACTCGATCGCCTTCTCGTCGTTGCCGTGCTCGTCGTAGCCGACGAACTCGAGGAAGAAGGGAATGTCGTGGGCGCGGCACTCGTCGCCGATGCGCTCGATCCAGGCGTGCTTGATCTCGTTGATGTGGGGCTGGTCGAAGGGGGTGTAGTAGAGCAGGATCTTGATGCAGTCGGCGCCGGCTTCGGCCAGGCGGCGAACGCTCCAGAGGTCGAGCAGGTCGGGCAGGCGGCCGTGGGTGGTGGCGTCGTAGCCGGTCTTCTCGTAGGCGAGCAGAAGGCCCTTGCCGTTGCGATGCTGGGCGGCGGGAAGGCCGTACTCGGGATCGAGCAGGATGGCCGAGGCGTAGCGGGTGAGGACCTCGGTGACCAGGGTCTTGAAGACCTCGAGGTCGTGGCCGTCGGCTGCGGCGCCGCGCTCCTTGGCGAGCGACTTCTGCAGGGATCCGCGCTGATCCATGGCCGCGGCGGCGATGACGTTGCGCTCGTTGGAGACGGACTTGAGGCCAGCAAGTTTTCCGGGCGTGATCTTCATGATTCTCCTCGAACTGATACGGCTTATCGATGCCTGAACGAATCGTTGCGGACACGTGCAATCGATGTCGCTATCAGATGAAATTGTACATACCCGCACGGGGAGGATCGCACGCGGTGTGCGTTGTTCGCGCGGGTGAGTGAGAGCGGGCGTTAAGCGCGCAGGCGGTCGCGCAGATCGCTGGCCAGCTGGACGAGCTGGCGCAGTCGGGGAGCCTGCGCGGGAGGAGGCTTCGCGGAGGGCGAGTTGGGACTCGAGCAGGATGCCGGCAAGCGCGGCGTTGAGCTCGCTGTGCAGGGCGGCGGCGGCGGCGGTGTGCGCCGGTGGCGAGGTCCTGGGTGCGGCGGGAGAGCGCGCTGCGGGCCTGCCGCACGATGCGCGCGGCGCTGGAGAGAGCGAGGTTGAGCTCGAGGATGAGGGCGCTGCCCGCGTTCTGGTAGAGCAGATCGATGGAGGCGGAGTCGGCGGTGGCGAGGCTCTCGTCGATGAGGATGAGGGCGAACTCGTTGCGGCGCAGCGAGGTGAGCGCGGCGCGGCGGTTGGCAGTGGTTTCGACCTCGGCGCGAAGGTCGTTGGCGCAGCGCCTCCGCGATGGGCTGGGAGGCGGATTCAGGGGCGATCAGCAGAAGGAGGGCGGCGGTGCAGGTGGCGTGGTGGTGGCGGGTGGCGTTGGTTCGGCGGCTGCATAGGTGCTCCGGGCGATGGTGGACGTGAGGGGCCGGGAGGGGTCAGGCGAGCTCTTCGCCGAGGCCGTACTCCTTGAGCTTGCGATAGAGGGTGGTTTTGCCGATGCCGAGCAGGCGGGCGGCCATGAGCTTGTCGCCGTTGAGCTGGGTGATGGTGCTGAGGATGGCCTGCTTTTCGAGGTCGGCGATGGACTGGACGGCGATGGTGCTCGGAGGACGCGGAGAGATGCGGCGAGATTGCCGCCGGCTGCCTGGTTGTACTGCTGCAGGGATTGCTGGGCGTGGAACTGGTAGTCCTGCATCTGGGTGGGGAAGTCGCCGAGGTGCAGGATGGGGCCGCTGGAGAGCGAGCAGGCGCGCTCGATGGCGTGTTCGAGCTCGCGGACGTTGCCGGGCCAGTCGTACTCCATGAGCAGGTGCAGGGCTTCGTCGGCGAAGGTGTAGTTGAGGCTCGTGCTCGCTCTTCATGCGCTCGAGGGTGTGCGCGGCCAGCAGCGGAATGTCGGCGCGGCGCTCGCGCAGGGCGGGGATGCGGAGGCTGACGACGTTGAGGCGGAAGTAGAGGTCCTTGCGGAAGCGGCCGGTCTCGACCAGGTGGGTGAGATCGCGGGTCGTGGAGGCGAGGATGCGCGCGGTCAGGGGAACGGATTGCTCGGAGCCGATGGGGCGGACTTCCCGGTCCTGGAGGGCGCGCAGGAGGCGGCTCTGCAGATCGAGGGGAAGCTCGCCGATCTCGTCGAGGAAGAGCGTTCCTCCGTCGATGCCGGCGAGCAGGCCGGCCTTGGCGCGGGTAGGTCCCGGGACCGGCGCCGCGGGCGTAGCCGAAGAGCTCTCCTTCGATCATGGCGGGAGCCAGCGAGCCGCAGTCGACCGGGACAAAGGGCTTGGTGGCGTTGGGGCCGTTGGCGTGGATGGTGCGCGCGACCAGCTCCTTGCCGGTGCCGGACTCGCCGGCGATGAGGACGGGATGGCTGGTGCCGGCGACCTTGGAGAGGATGCGATAGAGCTTCTCCATGGCGGGAGAGTTGCCGACGAGGTTGCCCATGGCGGCTCCGGCGCGGAGGCGGTCGCGGAGGATGCGGGACTCCACATCGAACGACCGGCGCTGGGCGGCGCGATCGAGCGTGGTGGAGAGCTCTTCGAGCGTGAAGGGCTTGGTGAGGTAGTCGCCGGCGCCGATGCGCATGGATTCGACCGCGGAGGTGACGCTGGCGAAGGCCGTCATGATGACGACGATGGTCTGGGGATGGCGGGCGCGAATGTCTTCGAGCAGAGACAGACCTCCGCCTCCGGGGAGCTTGAGATCGAGCAGCAGGATATCGATGGAGCTGTTGGCCAGGGCGAGGCGCGCGGTGGAGACGGAGTCGGCGGACTGGGTGGCGAAGCCGAGGCTCTTGGCGATCTCGGAGCAGGCGTTGCGGACCGGGGCGTCGTCGTCGACGACCAGCACGCGGAGCGGCGGAACGTGGTCGGGATCGACGCTGCGCGCGATGGCGGCGGCGGAGTCATACTGCGGCCAGGAGACCGGTGCATGCTGAGCGGCGGGAAACTGCGGCTGGCGGGCTGGAGTCTGCGGCGGGTGGACTGGCGGGTGGATTGGAGCGGAGGGAAAGGCGGTTCTCACGTCCAGGCTGTGGGGTTTTTGCGTGATCATGAACAGGTTCCTTCCAATAGATCTCAGCGGGGGAGGAGGGAGGTGGAGGTGGCAGGAGGTGGAGGGGCGAGGGGCCATTTGATGCAAAAGACGGTTCCGTTGCCGGGGCGAACCTGGATGGAGAGCTTGCCGGAGCTGGCCGTGACGAGCTCGTGGACGATGCGGTGGCCGAGGCCGCGGATGGCGCCGAGCGGCAGCGGCAGCGGTCGCAGGTAGGCGGCGGCGATGGCCGGCGGCATGCCGGGGCCGTTGTCCTCGACGGTGAGCTGGGCCTGGTCGGCGACGGCGGCGAGGGTGACCCGAATGTCTCCGGACGCCGGAATCTCCTCCGCGGGAGAGAGCGTGGAGCTCGACGCGCGGGCGTGTTGCAGGCGGATGGCCTCGGCCGCATTGCGCACCAGGTTGACCGTGATGCGCTCGATGGTCTCGGAGGGAAAGTCCAGCGGTGGAAGCGAAACCGGGCTGGTGACGGTGACGCGGGCGGCTCCGGCGGCAATGCGCTCGAGCACCGGAGCCAGGCTGCGCAGGATGGCGGCGTGGTTGGGCGTGGGCGGGACGCTGTCGGAAGCCCGCGCGTTGCGGCGGCGCAGCAGCTTGGGAGGCAGCGAGAGCGGGGTCGCGCTGCTGGTCTGGGCCGGATCGGGCGAGGTGGCGACGGGCGCGGCCAGCAGCCGGTGGATGAGGGCGGAGCTGCGATCGGAGATGAGGCGGAGCTCGGTGGCGTAGTGCTGGTGCTCGGGGCGAAGCACGCCCGGGACGTTGAGGAGATCGCAGTAGAGGGCGAGCGCGGCGAGCAGGTTGCCGGCATCGTGGGCGAGGCCGGTGGAGTCGGCGAGCGAGGGGGCTCGACGGCTGCCGGCTGCATGGGGTCGAGGTCTGCGGACGGCGCGAGCGAGGCTGGCGCCGGAGGCGGGGAGCCTGGCGCCGGAGGCGGGGAGGGGGACGGCGTCGAGGGAAGCGGTGAGGTTGTCCGTGCGGCCAGATTGCTCTGCGGTTGAGCCTGCATGGTGATCTCCGGGTTCTAGCGGAACGATACTGCTCGGTGTTCAAGGAGCCGATCGCGTGCCAAAGTGGAACAATTGCAGGGCGATTGGACCGTTTTGCTTTAACCTCTATCGACAATTTGGGAAACGGGAATAGGCATTCCCAAATTAACTTCCCGAGATGGAACAAAAGGGTGTCTGCGAAGCACAGTAACACATGACCGGCACAAATGCAGTGTTCTAAAGACCGCGAAGGATTGGTTTTAGCCCTGGCCTGTGGAAACGGGGGAAGGCGGTCCCGGGAGGCGGCGATTTGCGCGCGGGAGCCGGAAGAGATTTCTATAATGTGCAGATGAGCATGATGGCAGAGGTTGAGCTGTTTCGGAGTGGTGGACGAGGGGCGCATGTGGCGCGCGAGCTGAAGCTGACGCCGGAGTTTGTGGCGACGGCGGAGGGGTCGGTGCTGATTGAGGTGGGGTATACGCGGGTGTTGTGCAACGCGACGGTGGAGAATGGGGTGCCCGGATGGATGCGGAACTCGGGACGCGGATGGGTGACGGCGGAGTATGGGATGCTGCCGCGGGCGACGCTGACGCGTTCGCCGCGCGAGGCGGAGAAGGGCAAGATCGGCGGCCGGACGCATGAGATTCAGCGGCTGATTGGGCGCAGCCTGCGCAGCGTGGTGGATATGCGGCTGCTGGGCGAGCGGACGGTGATCCTGGACTGCGATGTGCTGCAGGCCGATGGAGGGACGCGCACGGCGGCGATTACCGGAGCCTGCACGGCCCTGGCGCTGGCGCTGGGAAAGCTGGTGGAGGCAGGAACGCTCAAGGAGTCTCCGCTGCGGGAGATGGTGGCGGCGACCAGCGTGGGGATTGTGGATGGGCGCGTGCTGCTGGATCTGGCCTACGAGGAGGACTCGCGCGCCGAGGTGGACATGAATGTGGTGATGACCTCGGGCGGCGGGCTGGTGGAGACGCAGGCGACCGCGGAGAAGGGAACGTACTCGCGGGCGCAGTTGAACGAGATGCTGGACGTCGCCGAGGCGGGGATTCGGGAGCTGCTGGCGGCGCAGAAGAGGTGTTTGGGAGCGAGTTAGCAAGTCAGCGAGTTAGCAAGTCAGCGAGTCAAGAGGAGGGATGCTTATGGCGTGTCATCATTTTGAACATCTGAAGCCGGTGCCGAGTGCGAAGGCGAGTTATGCCAAGGGCTGCGAGGAGTGCATCAAGATGGGCGATACGTGGGTGCATCTGCGGGAGTGCCTGATCTGCGGGAATGTGGGGTGCTGCGACTCGTCCAAGAACAAGCATGCGACCAAGCACTTTCATGCGACCAAGCATCCGGTGATGCGGTCGGTGGAGCCGGGCGAGGCGTGGGGATGGTGCTTTGTGGATGAGGTGATGGTGGACTTTTAGAGGTGCGCGGTGAGCGGGCGGCAGGGGTGTGGCGGGCTCTTCGGGGTGGGCGCTGCTATGCTGGAGCTTTGATTAAGGAGTTTGCAATGGCAGAAGAAACAGTTCATATTACGGTGCGGCCCAATGGCCCGCTGCGGGTGGAAGGGCACATTGTGCTGAAGGACGCCGATGGGCGGGAGTGGGACCTGACCGGCAAGCCGGCGATCAGCCTGTGCCGCTGCGGGATGAGCGAGAAGCGGCCGTTCTGCGATGGAGCGCACTCGCGCAATAACTGGTTGTGCGAGACGGCTCCTCCGGTAAATCTTACGTAAGAGCCGTGGTTCAGTGGTCAGTGATTCGGTCCTCCGGTAAGCATCGTGCTTGCCGGAGGACTGTTGGTATTGGAACGAATAAGGAGAGAGCGAATGCGCCGAGCGAAGCTGGCAGTGTGTCTGGGTGTGGTGGGGATGCTGGGTGGGATGAGCTGGGCGCAGACGCAACCTGCTCCTACAACGATTCCGACAGTAACGACGCAGGTGCCTGCGCCGGCGAAGCCTGACGATGAAGCGGCGGCGCGCAAGACCTGGCTGGCCGCGGCGCTGAAGGAGTATCACGGGCCGGAGTATGTGCGCTCCGAGGTGATGATTCCGATGCGCGATGGCGTGCACGCTGCATACCGTGATCCTGCGGCCGGCGGGCAGCGAGCAAGAGGGAGCGCCGCTGCCGTTTCTGATGGCGCGCACGCCCTATGGGGTGGAGGAGTACTACGGACGTGGCGGTGAAGCTGAACAAGCCGGAGCTGGCCGCCAGCGGGTACATCTTCGTGTTCCAGGACATTCGCGGACGCTATGAGTCGGGCGGACAGTTTGTGATGAACCGGCCGATCGTCGCGCACAGAACCAAGCACGATGTGGACGAGACGACCGACACCAACGACACCATCGACTGGCTGCTGAAGAATGTTCCGAACAACGATGGCAGGGTGGGCGTGCTGGGCATCAGCTATCCGGGATTCCTGGCGATGATGGCGGGCATCGATGCCAACCCGGCGGTGAAGGCGATCAGCCCGCAGGCTCCGATGACCGACATCTGGATGGGCGACGACTTCTTCCATAACGGAGCGTTCCGCGAGAGCTACGGCTTCGACTATGTGCAGGAGATGGAGGCGCAGAAGACCGACGTGCGCGCCGACTCCAAGGAAGACCAGTACAACTTCTTCCTGGACCATGTGGACTTTGCGGGAGCGGCGAAGGCGGCGGGGATGAGCGATCTGCCGACGGCGCGAGAAGTTTCTGACCCAGCCGACGTATACGAAGTTCTGGCAGGATATGGCGGTGGAGCCGCACCTGACGCGGCCGGAGGTTCCGACGCTCGAGGTGGGTGGGTACTGGGACCAGGAAGATATGTGGGGAACGCAGGCGGAGTATGCGGCGCTGCGCGCGCATGAGAAGCCCAATGAGCCGCTGCACAAGGTCTTCATGGTGCTGGGGCCGTGGAACCATGGCGGATGGTCGTGTGGCCCGGGCGACAAGCTGGGCGGGAAGTTTGGCACGATCACGTTTGGCGGAGAGAAGACGGGAGCGTATTACCGCGCGCACTTCGAGGCTCCGTTCTTCGAGTTCTATCTGAAGGGCAAGCCGGGCTTCGATCTGAAGGATACGGCGAGCTTCCGCACGGGCGAGAACCAGTGGCACACGTACGCCATCTGGCCGCCGAAGGTGGGCTTCCACGAGGAGCGTGCGTACCTGCAGCCGGACGAGACGCTGAGCTTTGTGGCGCCGAAGGGGCTGTATGACGTGAAGGCGGCGGCGTATGTGGCCGATCCGGCGGACCCGATTCCGTATCGCCATCGGCCGATCCAGTCGACGTATGGGGAGGGCTCGACGTGGCGGACGTGGCTGGTGGAAGACCAGCGGTTTGTGAGCGGACGCAAGGATCTCGCCAACTTTGAGACGCCGGTGCTGACCGAGCGATGTGACGGTGACCGGCGATGTGGTGGCGGATCTCTTCGCAGCGACGACCGGCACGGATGCGGACTGGATTGTGAAGCTGATCGATGTGTATCCGGAGGGAGCGGCGGACGTGACGTCGCCGGAGATGGGCGAGGCTTCCACGGCTGAGGGAGCGAAGGGCGGGTATGAGCTGATGGTGGCCGAGGAGATTCTGCGCGGACGCTATCGCAACAGCTTCACGCACGCCGGAGCCGGTGAAGCCGGGCGAGGTGGCGGAGTACAAGTGGAGCCTGCATGGGGTGGACCACACCTTCCTGCAAGGGCCACCGCATGATGGTGGAGGTGCAGTCGAGCTGGTTTCCGCTCTATGACCGCAATCCGCAGACCTATGTGGAGAACATCATGACGGCGCCGGCGTCGGCGTACAAGGCGGAGACGGTGTCGATCTTCGGCTCGGCGAAGTATCCGTCGCACCTGGATCTGCCGGTGGCGGATGGCTCAACACTGCCGTAGATTGCGTGCTAAGTGATAGATAATGCATGAGTTGATGGATTAGCATCTGGTTACGATATGATTAGGAAAACGTATTCCGCAGAAACTTTTGCGGCGTCCATTCGTATCTTCAACAGTAGCCCGGGACCCTAGTCAGAGATTGTGATCGTCCGCAGCCAGAGATTGTTTTGATTCGCAGTCTTTTGATCGCTGACTGAGCTTCGGGAACTGTATCCGCTAACGGAGGTTTGGAAATTACAAGCTGGCCGAGCTGGAACGTTCCGCTTCCGCGCTTCGCGCTTCTCCGCCGTACGAGGAGGAGCGGGATCTGGGATGCGACGGAATCGAGAGAGATGCGAATCATGAAGGTAGCAAGAGAGTGGGTGATGATGGCCGCGCTGGCAGTGGGTCTGACCACGCTGCCGATGATGGCGCAGGGTGCGGGCGCGGCCGCAGGGCGACTCCAGCATCAGCGCCAGGCAGGGACGGTGAAGTCGACCAGCGCGACCGGGCTGACGCTGACCACGGCGGCCGGGCAGGATGTGACGGTGACGGTTCCGGACGCGGCGAAGGTGCTGGTGGTGGCGCCGGGCAGCAGGGATTTGAAGTCGGCGACGCGCGGGAACGCTGAGCGATGTGGCGCCGGGGGATAAGGTGCTGGTGACGCTGACGCCGGGCGGGGACGCGTCGGCACCGGTGACGGCGGCGCGCGTGATCCTGATGAAGGCGCAGGCGATTGCGGCGAACCATGCGGCGGACGAAGCGGCGTGGGCCAAGGGCGGCGGCGGGATTGTGAAGTCGGTGGACCCGGCGGCGGGCACGATTGTGATTGCCAGCGGCCTGAAGACGGTGACGGTGACGGTGACGCCGCAGACGATTGTGCGGCGGTACTCGGGCGAGTCGGTGCGGTTCGCGGATGCGAAGGTCAGCACGATCGGCGAGATTCACAAGGGCGATCAGCTGCGGGTGCGGGGAACGCGGTCGGCGGATGGAAGCACGATTACCGCGGATGAGCTGGTGACGGGGAGCTTCCGGAATTTCTCGGGCTTGATTACCGTCGATCGATGCTGTCGGCAAGGAACGGTCACGCTGAAGGACCTGGCGACGAAGAAGTCCGTGACGATTGCGGTGGGAGCCGAACAGCGACGTGCGGCGGATTCCCCCGATGCTGGCGGAGCGGGTTGCGGCGCGGATGAAGGGAGGAAAAGGAGCGGCCGGAGCGCAACGGAGCTGCGGCCGACGCGCACGCGGCGCCGGCTGAGGACGGAGCGCAGCGCGAGCGGAGCGCGGGCATGGACCTGTCGCAGATGCTGTCGCGGCTGCCGACCGAGACGCTGGCCGGGTTGAAGGTCGGGGATGCGGTGATGATCGTTGCGACATCGCCGGCGTCGGATACGGAGACGCCGATGGCGGTGACGCTGCTGGCGGGTGTGGATGCTGTTCTGCGGGCATCGCCGAACGGGCAGACGATGACGCTGTCGCCGTGGAGCCTGGGCGGTGGCGAGGGTGGCGGCGAAGGGGGAGGCGGGCCGGAAGGTGGCGCGCAGCAGCATGCGGCGAGTCCGCAATAAAGGCGGTTGCGATCGGGAAGCAATGCAGGCACGGCCTGAATGTGTAGGCCAGGGCGAAGTGTAGGTCGTCCTAAGCACAAGAAGATGACGATTGGGTTTTGAAGATCGCGAGACAAAGCGACATGGGAGAGGCGACCGTTGATGAGTTCAGGAGTGAAGCATGCTGGAGAAGAGATTGCGCAAGAGAACGAGGTCTCGATGGATGGGATCAGGGTTGGCGGGCCTGTTGGTGATGGGGATAGCGCTGACGCCCGGTGCGGCGAGTAGGCCCAGGCAACGGCGCCGGCGCCGGCTGGAGCTGCGGGCGTGCAGGCGGGCATGACGCGCGTGCATGGCGTGGTTACGGATCCGGATGGAGCGCTGATCCCGGGCGCGACCGTGACGCTGACGCCGAGCGGCGGACCGCCGGTCACGGTGAAGTCGGGCTCGGATGGATCGTATAGCGCGGCGGTGACGGCCGGGAACCTATACGGTGGTGGTGACGATGCCTGGCTTTGCTACGTTTACCGCGCCGAACGTTGCGATTGCCGCGACCGGGGGCATGACGCTCAACGCGAAGCTGCAGATCGGCGTGCAGTCGCAGGTGGTGACGGTGCAGGCGAACTCGGTGCAGTTGAGCACGGATCCGGACTCGAACCAGAGCGCGGTGGTGTTGCAGGGCAAGGATCTGGATGCGCTGTCGGATGATCCCGATGAATTGTCCGACGAGTTGACGGCGCTGGCCGGACCGGCGGCGGGACCCAATGGCGGACAGATCTATGTGGACGGATTCACGGGCGGACAGCTTCCGCCGAAGTCGTCGATCCGCGAGATTCGCATCAACCAGAATCCGTTTTCGGCGGAGTATGACCAGCTGGGCTATGGGCGCGTGGAGATCTTCACCAAGCCCGGTACGGACAAGATGCATGGCAACTTCCAGATCAATGGAAATGCATCGCAGTTCAACTCGGGCAACCCGCTGGCGACCGGCTATCAGCCGCCGTATCACACGCATCTTCATGTTCGGAAACCTGACCGGACCGTTGAGCAAGATGGCTTCGTTCAACGTCGGTGGAACGCTATCGCCAGATTCAAACCGATGAGTTCACGAACGCGTCGATCCTGGCGCCGACGGCCGGGCTCGACGACGCTTTGCGCTCCCGGGGATGCGACCTGCGTCGAGACGCCGTACCAGGTGTCGACGTATTTCCCGCAGACCCGCGCGGACATCAATCCGCGGCTGGATCTGGCGCTGGGACAGAAGAATGTTCTGACCACGCGGTATCACTACGTGAATAACTCGTCGACCAACGATGGCATCAACAATCTACAACCTGCCGTCGACCGCGTACAACACGAGCAACCTCAGCAACATTGTGCAGATGAGCGATACGGAGACGTGGAACTCGCATGTGATCAGCGAGACGCGCTTCGAGTATGAGCGCGAGCATTTGACGAACACGCCGGTCAGCACGGCGCCGGCGGTGGGTGTGTCGGGACTGTTTACCGGCGGCGGCTACAACGCAGCAGAGCCTTAGCGATCACCAGGACCACTTCGAGTTTCAGAGTTACAACTCGATCCAGTTGAAGAAGAACTTCATCCGCTTTGGCGGACGCCTGCGCGCGACGCGCGAGGCCGAGAATACGGGCGCCAACACCAACGGTTCCTTTACCTACGCGACGACCGCGGATTACCTGGCGGGAACGCCGAGCAGTTTACCTACACCACCGTGAACAACCACAAGATCGGGGATACGGACGCGGATCTGGGGATGTATGCCGAGACCGACTGGAAGGCCCGGAAGAACCTGACCATCAGCTATGGCTTCCGCTACGAGACGCAGAACCATCTTCCGACCACCATGACATTGCACCGCGTGTGGCCTTCAGCTATGGACTCTTCAGCGGCAAGGGCGCGCCCAAGACGGTGCTGCGCGGCGGCTTTGGCATGTTCTACACGCCGGTTTGGGCAGGGCAACGTGCTGACGCTGGAGCAGGAGAATGGCGTGAACACGACGATGTACACGGTGGAGAATCCGTCGGCGGCCTGCAATCCAAGCGCCACCGAATTGATTGCCGCCTGCGGTGCGACCTCGACGGCACAGACGACCTATACCGCGGCCAGCAACCTTCGCACGCCGTACATCGAGGAGTTTGCCATCGGCGCCGATCAGCAGGTAGGCCGCAATGGAACGCTCTCCGATCAACTATGTGCACTCCGACGGCCAGCACCAGCTGGCGACGCAGAATATTGGATATAACTTTGCCGATCCGAGCTTGAGCACCAGCGCAGTACCAGTACTTCAGCGAGGGAGACTTCAACCAGAATCAACTGATCATCCATGGACGGGTGCAGACGACGAGGGCGATCTCGCTGTTCGGGTACTACTCGCTGAACTCGGCGCACGGCGATACGTCGGGCGCAGGTGCGGATATTACGACACCCGGCAACATCAAGGCGGATTACGGCCGCACGACCTTCGATGTGAAGAGCCGGATCTTTCTGGCCGGATCGATCACGCTGCCGAAGTTCATTCAGCTCAGCCCGTTCATGATTCAACAGAGCGGCACTCCGTATAACATCACGACCGGCAGCGATAACAACTACGACACGTTCTTCAACTCGCGGCCTGACCTGGTGACAGGAGTGGCGACCGCGAACGGGAGCACGATCAAGACTATCGCCGGGATGCGGAACGTTTGCTCAGCCGGGCCTGGTGGCCGGCGCGTCGGTTGTGCCGATCAACTACTGCACCGGGCCCTCGGAGTTCACGTTCAACCTGCGGGTGACCAAGACGTTTGGCTTTGGTGCGTCGACGCGGCCGACCAACGCTGCCGGCGGCGATAACGGCGGCCATGGCGGCCCCGGCGGCCACGACCATGGCCACGGCGGCGGTAACGGTCCTGGCGGCCAGCGTCAACACTGGCAGGCGCTACAACCTGGCCTTCGGTGTGCAGGTGCAGAACCTGTTCAACAACGAGGATCTGATCGATGCCGCAAGGAGTCCTGGCTTCGTCGAACTTTGGGCAATCGACCCAGATCTATGGCGGGCCGTATACGACCACCAGCGCGTTGCGGCGCATCACGCTGCAAACCTCGTTCTACTTCTGACCTGCAGAACGAGTATGAGAAGAGGCGCAGCCGGGTGGCTGCGCCTCGTTGCTCGTGCTGGGACGATGCTCGACGAATGCGGATGGGTTAGCGCAGGCCGAGGATGGAGCCGCCGCGCGGAGGGCGTAGCGTCGTCCTCTCTCGCTCGCAGGGCGTTGGGGTTCTGGTTTGGCCGTGCGGGTTCTACTGGCTCGGCGGTTGCCATCTGCGCGTGGCTCTTCCGTCTCGGCGGAGCTCGGCGGTCCTGGCGGCTCCTACGCTCTTGCCGTGGTTCTCGACGGTCAGCGGAGAGGCCTTGCGCGGCTCGAACCTGCGCAGCTGGTCGGCGATCTGCAGAAACTCGCTGGGCTTGTCGGAGCGCGGCTCGGACCTTGTGCTGATCGAAGAGCGAGGGCTGGGTGTGGCTGGCGTGCTCCGCAACGACGATGGTCTTGGCGTTGAGGAACTCGCGCATGCCGGCGGCCGAGAGCTCGCGGCCGTAGCCGGAGCGCTTGATGCCGCCGAAGGGAAGGCGCGGATCGCTGGCGACCGGGAGTGTTGAAGAAGACGCTGCCGCACTGCAGCTCGACGGCGAGGCGCTGCTTTTCGGCGTCGTCGGTGGTCCAGGCGCTGGCGGCCAGGCCGAAGGGTGTGTCGTTGGCCAGGGCGATGGCTTCGCCGAGCGAGCCGATGCGGAAGAGCAGAGCGACGGGGCCGAAGGTCTCCTCCTGGGCAGACGGGCGAGTTGCGCATGACGCCCGCGATGACCGTGGGCTGGAAGTAGTTGCCGAAGCGGCCGCCTTCGACGTTCACGGCGCGGCGAGCCTCCGGTCAGGACGCGGCCGCCGGACTCGCGCGCGTGGGTGACCTGGTCGAGCAGGTCTTCGAGGATCTGCGGCGTGGCGAGTGGGCCGATGTCGGTGGTCTCGAGCATGGGGTCGCCGACGCGTAAGCGCGGCCATGCCGGCGACGAAGCGCTTCTCGAACTCGGGATAGATGCTCTCGTGGACGATGAAGCGCTTGGCGGCGATGCAGCTCTGGCCGTTGTTGATGCAGCGGGCCTTGATGGCGTTCTCGATGGCGGCGTCGAGGTCGGCGGAGGGAAGAACGATGAAGGGGTCGGAGCCGCCCAGCTCGAGGACGGTCTTCTTGATGAGCCAGCCAGCCTGTGCGGCGATGGCGCGGCCGGCGGCCTCGGAGCCGGTGACGGTGACGGCGGCGACGCGGCTGTCGGAGAGGACGTTTTCGACCTGGCGAGCCTCGATGAGCAGGGTCTGGAAGACGCCGCGGGGAAAGCCGGCGCGGCGCACCAGGGCTTCAATGGCGAGCGCGCACTGCGGCACGTTGGAGGCGTGCTTGAGCAGGCCGACGTTGCCGGCCATCAGCGCGGGAGCGAGGAAGCGGAAGACCTGCCAGAGCGGAAAGTTCCAGGGCATGACGGCGAGGATGACGCCGAGGGGATCGTAGCGAACGTAGCTCTCGGCGTGCTCGGTGGCGATGCGCTCGGGGGCGAGGATGCGGGCGGCGTTGTCGGCGTAGTAGCGGCAGGCGGCGGCGCACTTGGCGACCTCGGCGCGCGCGGAGACGATCGTCTTGCCCATCTCGGCGGTCATGGTGGCGGCGAGCTCTTCGAGGTCGGCTTCGAGCAGCGCGGCGAGGCGCCGCATCCAGAAGATGCGCAGGTCGAGCGACTCGTTGGGGTAGGTCTTGGCAGCGCTCGCCGCGATGGCTAACTTGGCGTTGAGAGCATCAGGGGTGAGTGGATCAAAGCTGCGCAGTAGCTTTCCATTGGCCGGATTCAGGGATTGGATCATAAGGCAGAGATATCGTGGTAGCGGGTAGTTGATGAAGGTAGAAGCGATTCAGAGAAATTGCGTCAGTAGGTGTGAGTAGTGTAGCTGCAGCGGGGCGCTACGGCTAGACGTTGGCGTACTCGCGGTCATGCGAGCGGTGGCTGCTCGCTGGCTGGAGGCTGGCGTCGGTTGCGACTCTGCTGGCGAGTTTGGCCAGGGCCAGGGCGAGGACGCGGGTGCCGAGGGCGATGGATTCGGGCGTGGCGTACTCGTCGGGGCGGTGGGAGACGCCGTTGCGGCAGGGGATGAAGAGCATGGCGACGGGCGCGATGGGGGCGATGAAGTTGGTGTCGTGGTAGGCGCGCGCGACCATTTTTTTGTAGGAGATGCGATTCGGCGTGCGCAGATGGCTTCGAGCGTGGCGACGATGTGGGGGTCGCTGATGGGCGGGGAGGTCGGCGTTGATGCGCTGGTCTGAGATCTTGACGCCGCGGCGGGATTCGAGTTCGCGGATGTCGGCGTGGAGGGCGGCCAGGATGCGGTCGCGGCGGGCGACGTCGGTGTCGCGGATGTCGAGCATGAGGGTGACGCGGGAGGGGACGGAGTTGACCGCGCCGGGATGGACGGCGACGGTGCCGACGGTGGCGACGGAGTCGACGCCGTGCCGGAGCTTGGCGTTGCGTTTGCGGCTAGCGTGTGGCGCTCGACGGACAGGATGAGTTCGGCGGCGGCGCACAGGGCGTCGCGGCGGTCGGGCATCAGCAGCGCGCCGGCGTGGCCGCCGAAGCCGGTGATCTCGAAGCGGTAGCTGGCCGGGCGCGGCGATGTGGGTGACGATGCCGAGCTGGATCCCTTCGCGCTCGAGCAGCGGGCCCTGCTCGATGTGCAGCTCCACCCAGGCGTGGTAGTAGTGGGCGGGGAGGCGCACGGTGTCGAGCGAGCCGGTAAAGCCGGCGGCGGTGCGGACGTCGTGGAGGGTCAGGCCCTGCGGCGCGGTGCGGTTCGGTCTCGGGCAGGCGGTCGGGCAGTGCGTCGGCGGTGGCGGGGTCGATGGAGCCGCCGAGCAGCCGCGAGCCGATGCAGCCGATGCCGAAGCGGGTGGGCTCCTCGCTGGTGAACATGAGGGTTTCGATGGAGCGGCGCGGGAGGAAGCCGGACTCCTTGAGCGAGCGCATGGCCTCGAGGCCGCCCAAGCACGCCGACCGTCCCGTCGTACATGCCGGCGTGGGGGATGGCGTCGGTGTGGGAGCCGGTGCCGACGGCGGGCAAGCCGGGCTCGGTGCCTTCGAAGCGGAGGAAGGTGTTGCCGATGGCGTCGACGCGCACGCTGAACCCCGCGGCCTCGGCGAGCGAGCGCACATACGCGCGCGCTTCGAGATCGCGCGGCGTGAAGACGATGCGGGTGACCGCGGTGGTCGGGCGCAGGGAGGGTGGCGTCGTCGGTGGGCGGGCAGTCGGTGAGCGTGGCGAGATGGTGGAGCTCGCGGAGCAGGCGCGCCGAATGATGGTTGAAGGGTCATGGGCTCACCCGAGCGTATGGCGATTGAAGTCTTTGTAGATCAGATATTTTGCGGGCACTTTGCCGATGGCGCCGAACCACTGCGGGCAGAAGGGGGCCATCCAGATGAAGTCGCCGGCAGTGGTGGGGTACCAGCTCTCGCCGAATCGGTAGATGCCTCCGCCTTCGAGCATCAGCAGGCCATGCTCCATGTAGTGGATCTCTACCTGCGAGAGCGCTGCGCCGGGGGCGTAGCTCATGGTGTTCACGGCGAAGTCGAAGACGTGGGAGTCGGGCAGCAGGGAGCGGACTTGCAGGCCGGAGTCGCCGTTGAGCGCGACAGGCGCGACCTCGGGCTCGCTGCCGATGAGAAACCATGGCTCCGGAATAGCGGAGGAGTCGTTCAGGTAGAGAGGGTCGAGCGGGAGAAAGGGCTTATCGATCACCACGACGCGCGATGCCGTGACGGCGGTGAGCGTATGCGGATAGCCCGTCGGGAAGTACGCGTAGCCGCCGGCGGCGAGGTCGTGGGGGATGGACTTGCCGGGCTCCTCCAGCTTGTAGCTCGCCTTCGAGGACGTAGAGAAACCGCTGCGACGGGCCCTGGATGAGCGCGCCCTTGGGGTCGAGCTCGAGCGTCATCTCCGTGAACGCTGCGCCGCTGTGGCGGCGCGACGTGGACGATGGCCATGCCGCCGGTGAGGCCGGGGAGTGGCGTGCGGACGAAGGTGTCCGGCGTGAAGAGGCAGTGGTCGCGACGGTTCACGCTGCGCGTTTGGCCGAGGTTGTGCATAGGACAGAGTGTAGAGGATAGTAGCGTGCAGAGGACGTAGAAAGGAGCAAAGCGCAACGGCGCGAGCTATGTTGTGGGGATGCAGGTGGAGCAGCAGGTTGACGACCGTGGCCAGCGCGGCCTCCACGTCTTCCAGGCGAACGTCTTCGCCGGGCTGGTGGGAGAGGCCGCCAGGCGAGCGGAGGAAGAGCATGGAGGTGGGGACGGCGGCGGCGAGGATCATGGCGTCGTGGCCGGCGCCGGAGAAGATGGGCTCGGCGTCGAAGCCGGCGCGGGCGGCGGCCTGGTGCAGATGGTGGGTGAGGTTGCGGTCCATGAGCACGGCGCGCTGCTCGGACTGCACCACGGCGTGGACCTGCACGCCGCGCAGGGTGGCCGCCGCCTCGGCCTTCGTGAGCAAGTGCGCGATGGCCGCGTGGCGGGACTCGTCCTTGGGGTGGCGGACGTCGAGCGAGGTGCGGACGGTGCCGGGCACGATGTTGACCGCGCCGGGATGCGTGGTAATGCGGCCGACCGTCGCGACCAGTTGCGTGTAGTTGGCGGCGTAGCGCTCCACTTCGACGATCCACTGCGCGGCGGCGGCGAGCGCGTCGCGGCGCAGCGACATGGGGGTGGTGCCGGCGTGGTTGGCCTGGCCGGTGAAGGTGAGCTCGAGGCGCGACTGGCCGACGATGGCTTCGACGACGGCGAGCGAGGCATCGCCCTTTTCGAGGACCGGACCCTGCTCGATGTGGACCTCGACAGCCGCGAAGGTGTTGGGCGGGAGGGGGCAGGTGATGGGGATGCGGTCGGGGTCGAGGCCGAAGTTGCGGATGGCGTCGGCGACGGAAACGCCTTCGGCGTCGGTGCGGGCGAGATGCTCGGGCGTGAGCTGGCCGGTGGTGGCCAGCGAGGAGAGAAAGGGAAAGCCGAAGCGAACGCCCTCTTCTTCCGAGAAGGCGATGAGCTCGATGTGGAAGGGCAGCGGTGTGGCGCCGAGTTGCTCGATGGCAGCGAGGCCGAGCAGAACGCCCAGCGGGCCGTCGAAGGCTCCGGCGTTGAGGACGGTGTCGATGTGCGAGAAGAGGACGAAGGTGGGTGCGTCCGCGGCGCGCAGAGCGACGCACAGCCCGCAGGTTGCCGGCGTCGTCGGTGCGGGCTTCGAGCCCGGCCTGGCGGATCCACCAGGTAAGCAGGGTGTGGGCGTCGCGCGTGGCGGGCGAGAGGAAGAGGCGCGTGGTCTCGCCGGGGATGTCGGTGATGCCGGCGAGCTCGCGGCAGCGCGCGATGATGGTGGCGGCGCGGGTGGCGAGAGATTCCGTGGTGGAGGGCGTGTGGCTCATGCAGAGATCATTCTACGATCGAGATGCGAGATGCGAGATGCGAGATGCGAGATGCGAGATGCGAGATGCGAGAGACGAGAGGCGAGATACGAAGGGCGAAGGGCGAGAGGCGAGAGGCGGTAACCGAGACCGTAGGCATGCGCGGGGAGATGTCGGCCAACCTGCGAACGCTGCTTCGCTTCGCTGCTCGATCGAGACGATGAATCCTCGGGCCTCTCGCACCTCGTATTTCTCGCATCTCGCATCTCGTCTCTCGCCTCACACGCGGCGGACCGTGGCTTCGATGGTGCCGTGGGGTTCGTCGGTGGGGACGAAGATGTGGTTGGGGTTCTCCTGGCCGAAGCGGCTGAGGTCGACCAGCAGGTTGTGCTTGTTGGGCATCAGCAGGTAGATCTCGTCGATGAGGCGGGTGTGGTGCAGCGCGGCCTCGCCCATGGCGAACAGGGTCTGCTGCACGGAGAGCGAGTCATGCTTGGCGAAGGTGGAGATCATCACTTCGCGGAGGTGGGTGCGGACCTTGTTGAAGTCGATGCCTGCATGCAATGGCCTCGGCAGTGTACGGCCACTCAGCCTTCAGCGCCGTGCCGAAGAGGCGGTCGGTGGTCTCGGGGAGCGTGGTGAGCGCGTCCTTGATGTAGCCGGTGAACGCGGAGTTCGACGTCTTGAGAATCGTCAGCCGGTCGAGTCCGGAGGTGATCGTGAAGGGCGTCTTCTGCTCGCGCGCAACCGTGGTCGTCTGCCGCTCGTCCGAGCCGCGCATGAAGGCGGTAGGGAAGGGCTTGCCCTCGACGGTGAGGCGCTTCCACAGCGTCGACTCGATGACGACTTCGGCGGACCAGACCTGGGCGTTGCGCGTGAGGATGTAGTCGATAAGCTCCTGCGCGTAGGCCTCCATGCTCGTCGCCTTGGACTGCCGCGCGACGAAGTAGACCGTGTTCTTCATCGTGTCGGTGGGAAGGATCTTGCTGTTGTCGCCGTGGGTGTGCGCGGTGTCGAAGTCGCCGGTGAGCAGGATCTGCACGGTCCACTCGTCGAGATCGTGATGATCGAAGTGCTTGGTAAGGCGCATGAGCCGAACGCGCGATTTGCCGTAGCGATTGGAGTGAAGGGTTGCGGTCATGGTGAGCTCCGGGATGCGATAGCGGGATGCGAGAGACGAAATGCGAATGGCCTAAGAGCCTCGATAGGTGGTGTAGCCGTTGGCGGTGAGCAGGAGAGGGATGTGATAGTGCTGGGCAGGGTCCGCGATGGTGAAGACGATCTCGACGTAGGGATAGAGGCTGGGCAGGTTCAGCGCGTGGAAGTAAGGCGCGGTGTGGAAGCGGAGCTTGTAGGTGGCGGCGGCGAGGGAGTGCTCGCCGAGCAGGCGTCTTGCAGCGGCCATCGGCGTCGGTGTGGCCGCTGCCGATCGTGCTCCAGGTCTCGCCCTTGAGCTGCGAGAGCGTCAGCGCGACATTGGCGGCGGGGCGGCCGAGAGCTGTGTCGAGGATGTGTGTCGAAAGACTCATAGGGCGCAGGACCGAGGTAGAGGTAGAGAAAGCCTATCAGGAGGCCAGCCATTTCCGAAGCCGGATTTGCGTGATCTGGCGCTGCTGCTCGGCGGCCTCGCGACGTTCGGTGGCGGAGTCGTTGGCCAGGCGCTCATGCAGCAGCGCCAGGATGTGGGCGGCGGATTTGCCAGTCGCGCAGATGATGAAGATGTGTCCGAACTTTGCTTCGTAGGCGCGATTGGCGGCGGCCAGCGCGGCCTCGGTTTCGACGGTGAGATGCGCGGCGGCTTGTTCGGCGGCCGAGAGCGCGAGGCTCGCTGCCTGGGCTTGCGGGCTCATGGCTGTGGCTGCTTTGGCGTGCTGTTCGCCGATGCGGGGGTGCGAGTCGAAGGCCTGTTGCTGGGCTGGTTCGTCGAGCGAGCGCCAGACGATGTCGGCCGTGCAGGTGAGGTCGAAGACGGTCTCGAAGGGGCGAAGCGCGGCGAGCTTTTCGGCCCATGCCTGCGAGCCGTTGCAGGGAAGGATGGCCGCGGCGGCTGCACGGGCATCGAGAGCGTTCCAGGCAGCGAGGGTGGTCGAGTTCATCGTGAGAGGAATTCCTGGTGGGTGGGCGACGAGGATAATGCATACTCGCGGCCTCGAGGTGCGGCGGGAAATTCGCCGGTGATTTCGGTGCGGGTCCCTGCAGCGCCCCGGTTGAAGACGCGCTGGCCGCGCAGCCAGGTGGAGCGCACCAGGCCGCGCAGACTCTCGCCCAGGTAGGGAGAGATCCTGTGACGGTAGTGGAGCATCTCCGCGGCTGAGGATGAAGCGGGCATCGGTGTCGAAGGCAACGAGGTTGGCATGCTTGCCGGGTTCGATAGACCCAACCTGGGTGGCGAGCCCAGCCAGGCGCGCGGGTGCCGCGGAGGTCCACTGCGCAAGTTGCGACAGCGTGAGCTCGCGGCGCGTGCACTCGGTCCACAGCACGGAGAGCGCGGCGGAGAGCGACGGGATGCCTCCCCAGGCGAGGTCGAAGCGGCCGGGCTGATGTCCATGGGCCGCGGGCGCTTCCCCGAGTTGCGTGGGCTCGAGACGCTTCATGTGCGGCGGGCACGGCGAGTGGTCCGTGGCGATGAGGTCGATGGTGCCGTCGATGAGGGCTTGCCACAGTTGCTCACGGTTGGCGGCGCTGCGGATGGCAGGCGCGGACTTGCAGAGCGTTGGCCCGTTGGGATTGGCGTCGATGGTCTCGGCGGTGAAGTGCAGAAAGTGGGGGCAGGTTTCGACGCTGACCGGAAGTCCTTCGCGCCTGGCTGCGACGATCAGCGGGAGCGCTTTGGCCGTCGAGAGATGCACGATGTGCAGCCGGAAGCGGTGCTCGCGGCACAGCTCGAGCAGCAGCTCGATGGCGTCGAGCTCGGCCTCGTCGGGCCGTGCCGCAAGGTAGGTTGCATACGTTCGCCAGTCGGCGCCGGTGGCGTTGAGGTGCGCGACGGCGGCACTGATCGCGGGCTCGAGCTCCGCGTGCACCAGCAGCGGCAGCCCGGAGCGCGCGATGTGCGGGATGGCGCGCTCCAGGTTGGCGCGATCGATCGCGGTGAAGCCGTCGCAGCCCGGATAGATGAGGAAGCTCTTGAAGCCGGCGACACCGGCGAGTGCGAGCGGCTCGAGGTGATGCTGGTTGCCGTCGACCGCGCCGCCCCAGAAGGCGTAATCGATCATGCACTGGTTCGTGCCATCGGGCCCACCCTCCGCCGCAGCTTCGCGCTTGAGCTCCAGCGCGCCGACGGTGGTGGTCTCGGGCAGGCAGTTCAGCGGCATGTCGACGACCGTAGTGAAGCCTCCGGCAGCGGCGGCTCGCGTGGCCGTGGCGAAGCCCTCCCACTCGGTGCGGCCAGGCTCGTTGATGTGAGTGTGGACGTCGATGAGCCCGGGGAGCAGGGCGAGGTCGCCAAGATCTTCGACGGGAATGTTGGCAGCCAGCTCCGCGATCGGCTTGACGGCGGCGATGTGCTCGCCCTCGATGACGACCGCTGCCTCGCGTTCGCCATGGGGCGTGATGACGCGGCGCGAGCGGAGAGCGTGTACCATGTTGCTGATTATCTCCCTTTTGCGGAAGAGGGAGGGATACCCCCCTCGAGCATAGGCAGGAAGCGCGATTGATGCAGGAACATGAGACCTTCATGCAACAGGCGATTGCGTTGGCACTGGAGAACGTGACCAGCGGGCGCGGCGGTCCGTTTGGTGCGGTGATTGTGAAGGATGGCCAGGTGCTTGCGACAGGAGTGAACCGCGTGACGGCGACCAATGACCCCACCGCCCACGCCGAGGTGACGGCGATTCGCAGCGCGTGCCAGGCGCTGGCGACGTTTCAGCTGGATGGCTGCGACGTCTACACCAGCTGCGAGCCCTGCCCCATGTGCCTGGCGGCGATCTACTGGGCGAGGTGCCGCGCAATCTACTACGGGAACACCGCGGCCGATGCGGCGAAGATCGGGTTCGACGATTCGTTTCTGTATGACGAGATGAAGAGGCCGCTGGCAGAGCGCAGGATTCCAATGCTGCGGTTGCTGCCCGATGAGGCGTGGGCGAGCTTTGCGGCCTGGCGCGATGCTCCAAAGAAAGTGCTGTACTGATGACCAAGGAAATGAGGAGAGACGTGTTGCGGATTGGGTTGCTGGGATTTGGGACGGTGGGAAGTTCGTTTGCCGAGGTGCTGGCCGCGCAGGGCGACGAGAGCGTGCGGATCACGCGCGTCTTCAACCGCGGCGTGGAGCGCAAGCGGACGCACGCGCGGGCGAAGTTTGTGGCGAAGGAAGCGGTGTGGACCGAGCGCGTCGAAGATGTGCTCGAGGCCGCGGATGTCGATGTCGTGGTCGAGCTGATGGGTGGGCTCGATCCGGCCGAGGGCTGGCTGCGCGCGGCGCTGAGCGCGGGCAAGCACGTGGTGACGGCGAACAAGCAGTTGATCGCGTATCGCGGAGCGGAGTTGTTTGCGCTGGCCGCGGAGAAGGGTGTGCAGCTGCTGTACGGCGCTGCGGTTGCGGGCGGCGTGCCGGTGATTCCCGGCATCGCGCAGGGGCTTAGTGGCGATCAGATCACGCGCATCAGCGGGATCGTGAATGGGACATGCAACTTTATTTTGAGCTCGATGGAGAGCGGCGCGGACTACGGAGAGGTGCTGGCGAAGGCGCAGGCCGCGGGGTACGCGGAGGCAGATCCGTCCGCGGACGTCGACGGGTTCGATGCGCGCGCGAAGTTGTGCATCCTGGCGCGGCTCGCGCTGCATGCGGAGATCGATCCCGAGCAGGTTCCGGCGCAGACCATCTCGACCATCAGCGCGGTGGACTTTGCGTATGCGAAGGAGCTGGGCTGCACGGTGCGGCAGGTATCGCGCGCCGAGCTGGTAGACGGCGTGGTGAGTGCGAGCGTCGGGCCGATGCTGGTGCCGCGAACCTCGCCGATTGCGTGGTCGCACGGGACGCAGAACATGGTGGTGACGAGCGGCCGTTTCGGCGGCGATGTGGTGTTCAGCGGGCACGGTGCGGGCGGGCATCCGACGGCTGTCGCCGTGATGAGCGACGTACGCGCGATTGCCGAGAACAGTGTGCAGGTGCGTCTGCCGGCGAAGACGATGCAGGTGGTCGGCGATGTGGTGTCGCCGCACTACCTGCGCTTCATCGTGGCCGACCGGCCGGGGATTGTCGCGGCGATTGCCGGTGCGCTGGCGAAGGTCGGAGCGAACATCGATTCGATCCTGCAGCACCGCGGGTTCGGCGGCGACCGCTTGCCGTTCGTGGTAACGACCGAGCCTTCGCTGAGCTCGAAGCTGGATGAGGCGGTCGGCGAGATGGCGACGTTCGACTTCATGCTCGAGCCGCCGCTCTGTCTGCAGATTTTGGTGGTGGATGACAAGGATACGGACTAGCGCTCAGGCAGGCGGACCGACTCAGTGGCCTGCGAGCGTGACGTAGAGCTCGGAGCGGATCTTCCAGCCATCGCTGTTGTGCTCCCACATGGCCATGTAGGTGCCGGTGTAGGCGACGTTGCCGTGGGCGTCAGTCGCGATCCAATGGCCCTGTTCGGCGGCGAGCGGTTTGCTTGCGGAGACCTGCACCGTGTCCGTAACGCGCTCGTAGCTGAGGGACGTCTTGGGAGCGTCGAAGCCTTGCTTGAAGAGCTTGAGGTACTCCGCGCGCGAGGGGACGAAGCTGCCGTCGCCGATGACAGCAACGAAATCCTCGGCAAGCGAGTCGCCGACGCCGAGAAGGTTGCGGCGGGCGATGGAGCGGTTGGAGTGGGCGCGGGCGGCGCGGATCGTGGCTTCGTCCTGGGTGGGGTCGGGGTGCATGAATTTGTTGTAGCAGGTCCCGCGCGAAACGTGAGGGCAGCCACAGACGCAGATCCCTGCGGGATGACAACCAGCACAGCAACGGCCCTCGCGATGAGGGCCGTTGTTTGCTTTGGACAGACTTAGTACTTGGGCAGCGACTTGTCGATGCGATCGGCCCACGCCAGAATCCCGCCCGAGAGGTTCGAGACGTTGGTGTAGCCCTGTTCCTTGAGGAAGAGAGCAGCGCGTTGCGAGCGGGCTCCGGACTTGCAGTGGACGACGATCTCCGTACTCTTGGGGAAGGTGAGGCGGTGGAGCTGGTTGGGGAGATCGCCGACCGGAATCAGCGGTGCGCCGATGTCGACGATCTGATATTCGTGGGGCTCGCGCACGTCGAGGATAAAAGGCGCGGTGTTGTTGTCGATGCGGGCCTTGAGCTGCTCGACGGTCATCTGCGGGATGCCGTCGACCACCGGAAGTTCGGCGACCGCTCCGTGCGCGCTGACCTCGAGCGGACCGTTCTCGGTGGGCTTGGGAATCCCGCAGAACTGGTCGTAGTCGATGAGCTCCTTGATCTCGTGCGTCCCGCACATCGGGCACTCGGGATTTTTGCGCAGCTTCATGGTGCGGAAGCCCATGCCGAGCGCGTCGACCAGCAGCAGGCGCCCCGCCAGCGGCTCGCCGATACCGAGAATCAGCTTGATGACCTCGGTGGCCTGGATCACGCCGACCAGGCCCGGCAGAATGCCGAGTACGCCACCCTCCGCGCACGACGGCACCAGGCCCGGCGGTGGCGGCTCCGGATACAGGCAGCGATAGCACGGCCCCTCTTCGGTCGCGAAGACCGATGCCTGCCCCTCAAAGCGGAAGATGCTGCCATACACATTCGGCTTGCCCGTCAGTACGCAGGCGTCGTTCACCAGGTAGCGGGTCTGGAAGTTGTCGGTGCCGTCGGCGATGATGTCGTAATCCTTGAAGATCTCGAGCGCGTTGGCGCTGGTCAGCATGGTGTTGTGCTTGACGATCTTCGTATTCTTGTTGAGCCCGTTGAGCATGATCTCCGCCGAGTCGACCTTGAGCTTGCCGACGGTGGCCTGCGTGTGGATGATCTGGCGCTGCAGGTTCGATTCGTCGACGACGTCGAAGTCGAGCAGACCGATGGTGCCGACGCCCGCCGCGGCGAGGTACAGCGCCATCGGTGCGCCGAGGCCGCCGGTGCCGACGCACAGGACCTTCGCTGCCTTGAGCTTCTGCTGGCCTTCCATACCGACTTCGGGCAGGATCAGGTGGCGGGAGTAGCGGGCGATCTCCTCGTTGGTGAGCTTGGGGAGGGCGGGCTGTTCGAGAGTGGCTGGCATAGGGTTCCTGGTGATTTTCTGACGAAATATTCCGACTCAATGGAGATGCGCCGCGCGGGAGGAAAGATTCTACTCCAGCGCGCGGCTGCCGTCCTTCCAGTTTACCTGCGTTGGGCAAAAGGGAGGGGCGGGTGATAGATTGCTTCGTGAATCGGATGACAGGTTGCATCGTGTTTTCACGTTCTTCAGGAGGAGCTTGCCTTGCGTTTTCTCGCCTCAGCGCTTTTCGTTGCCATGGTCGGTGTATCTGCTGCAGCACAAACAGTTTCCCCGCGGCCGCCGATGGGTTGGAACAGTTGGAACCACTTTGCCGACCACGTGACGGACGCCGACGTCGCGCTCGGCCGCTGACCAGCTGGTGAGCTCCGGCATGCGCGACGCCGGCTACATCTACGTGAACGTGGACGACACCTGGGAGGGCGAGCGCGATGCCAACGGCGTGCTCCACACCAACAGCAAATTCCCGGACATGAAGGCGCTGGCCGACTATGTGCACTCCAGGGGGCTGAAGTTCGGCATCTACTCCTCGCCCGGACCGAAGACCTGCGGCGGCTATGCGGGCAGCTTTGGCCATGAGGCGCAGGACGCGAAGATGTATGCGGCCTGGGGCGTCGATTACCTGAAGTACGACCTCTGCTCCTTCCAGGACAACATGCGCGCCGAGCGGGATGCGCACCCCGACGATCCGATGGCCGAGTACAAGCTGATGATCGCGGCCTATAAGAAAATGGGCGACGCCCTGCGCGCGACCGGCCGCCCGATCGTGTACAGCCTCTGCCAGTACGGTCTCGACGAGCCGTGGAAGTTTGGCCCGGGAGTCGGCGCGACGATGTGGCGCACCACCGACGACATCAACGACACCTTCCAGCGCATGATGAACATTGCCTACGCGCAGGTGGGCCTCGGCAAATATACGGCGCCCGGCCGGTGGAACGATCCCGACATGCTGGAGGTCGGCAACGGCGGCATGAACACCAGCGAGTACAAGGTGCACATGAGCCTGTGGGCCGTGCTGGGAGCGCCCCTGCTGGCGGGCAACGATCTCAGCAGGATGTCCGCGGCGGACAAGGCGATCCTGACCAACCGCGACGTCATCGCGATTGACCAGGATGCGCTGGGCAAGGGCGGCGACCGCCTGCGCCAGATCGGCGACCTCAGCATCTGGGAGCGGCCGCTCAGCGGTGGACGCACAGCCGTGGCCATCGTGAACGCGTCGCTGGGAGGCCGGGATGTGCCGATCGACCTCGCGACGATTGGCTTTCCGCAAGGCGCGAAGGCGCGCGACGTCTGGGCGGGCAAGGATCTTGGACGCCTGCACGGCGTCGTGAACCGGCACTTCCCGGGGCACTCGGTCGAGCTGCTGATTTTGTCGGAGTAGGAGCGGGCGAGGGCTCGCGCTCTGGGTGTTAGCGGCTACAACAGCGGCTGGCGATGCTGGAGGCTCCGCCGGCGATGCGACGGAATAATGGTGAGCTCGTCGCTGGGGGCGACGGCGGTTTCTTCCTTCGCAGGAAGGTAGCGGACGTCGTCGTCGTTGAGGTAGACGTTGACGAAGGAGCGCAGCTTGCCCTCGTTGGTGAAGAGGTGCTGCTGCAGGTCGGGGTGCGCGGCGACCAGCGCGGCGAGCCCTTCGGCCACGGTGGCTCCCTCCACCGACACGGTCTCCTGCTTGTCGGTGTAGGCGCGCAGCGGGGTGGGGATGTGTATTTCCATGGTTGATTATCTCTGAAGTGCAGTGGTTCGTGATGCGTCGCGCATGGTTAGCAGACCGTGATGGTCTGGTGGATGAAGGCCTTGTCGTCCTCGGTGGTGCCGGTGAGCAGGAAGCTGTTGGTGATCTGCGCGTGGCCCTTCTCGACGGCGGTGATGATGTAGGCGCAGCCGAGCCAGTGGGCCTCGGCGAAATCGGTAGGCGACCACTGCGCGGGGTGGTCGGGGTGCGAGTGGTAGAAGCCGACGATGTCGAGGCCGGCCTTGCGGCCTTCGCGCTGCGCTTGGATCAGCTCCTGCGGCGCAATGTGGTAGCGGTTGTGCGCGCTGTCGGTGCGGGTGTTGCCGGCGCGCAGCAGCTGGTGGACCGTAAGGTTCTCAGCATCGGATTTGCCCAGCAGGATGCCGCAGCACTCGTGCGGGTACGTCTCTTCGCCGTGGGCGCGGAGTTCGTCGTAGAGCTGCTGCGAGAGTGTCAGGCTCATGGTTTTGCGTTCTCCTCGCCCTCGGTTTTTTCGGTCCAGAAGCGCTCGCTGAGGTACTTGTCGGCGGAGTCGCAGAGGATGGTCACGATGACCGCCTCGCGGCCGGCGCGGGCCTCTTCTTCGGCGATGTCGAGCGAGGCGGCGACGGCTGCGGCCGCGGAGACGCCGACCAGCAGGCCCTGGGTCCTGCCCAGGCGCTTGGCCATGAGGTAGGCGCGCTCGGTCGGCATCTCGAGGTTGCGGTCGGCGAGCGCGGCGTCGTAGATGGGCGGCACGATGGCGGTGGCCATGTGCTTCAGGCCTTCGAGGCCGTTGAACGGACTGTCGGGTTGCATCGAGATGCACTGGATGGCCGGGTTCAGCTCGCGCAGGCGGCGGGTGGTGCCCATGAACGTGCCGCTGGTGCCGAGGCCGGCGACGAAGTGCGTGATGCGGCCCTCGGTCTGCTCCCAGATCTCGTTGGCCGTGCCGTGGTAGTGGGCGAGCCAGTTGTTGTCGTTGCCGTACTGGTCGGCGTAGAAGTATCTTTCCGGCTCCTCGGCGGCGAGCTTGCGGGCCATGCGGATGGCGCCGTCCGAGCCGTCGGCCGGATCGGTCCAGACGATCTGGGCGCCGTAGGCGGCGAGAATATTCTTGCGCTCGGGCGAGACGTTCGAGGGCATGCAGAGCACGACCGGGAAGCCCATGCGCCGAGCCCAGCATGGCGTAGGCGATGCCGGTGTTGCCGCTGGTCGCGTCGAGCAGCGCCTTGCCCGGCGGTGAGCTGGCCCTTGCGCTGGGCGTCGAGGACGATGGCCGAGGCGGCGCGGTCCTTCACGCTGCCGCCCGGGTTCGCCCACTCCGCTTTGCCCAGCAGCTGGATGCCGGGCAGATGCGGCGGTGAGAGCGGTCCAGCCGCAGCAGCGGCGTGTTGCCGATGCGTTCGAGCGAGGCTGATGCCGAGATGGTTTTTGGAAGTCGTGGTCATGAGAGGTGCGTGACGGTTCTCGATAGCTCTTGAGTGTAAGTGCCCCGCGTGTGATCCTTGATTGAACCCGCGCAGGCGGATGTGCGACAGTTAGAAGAGATTCAGCCGTGGACCGGCAGGTTGCCGGGGACGCGCTGAGGCAGAGAAAGTTGAACTATCGATCATGGCAAAGACAAAAGCGATCCCTACGTTTGATGAAGTGCTGGCCACGCTGGGTGGCGAAAAGTTTGATGTCTCTCCGGCGACGGAAGGTGCAAACCGGGCCGCTGGGGCCTACCGGGTCAGCAAGAACGGCTGCGCGGCGGAGATCGCGCCGAGCTCGCGAGAAGAATGCTCCCGTGCGTCTGCTCACCAAGAGTGGCTGGGTGCTGGGCGGGGAGATTGCGCGGCTGGTGGATCGCGGCTATCAGAAATTTTTCAAGACCAGCAAGCTGGAGATTCCGGCGACCGCCGATCACCTGCGCGCGCTGCACAGCTTCGAGGAGCAGTTGAAAGAGGCCGTCGGCTCCATGGTGCTCTACAACGAAGCCCTGGGAACGACCAGCGACCAGTACGACTACGATCGCCTGAAGGGCCGCTAGCGCTTGCGGGATTGCGACCGCTGGAGCTCGCGGTAGGCCTCGCTCTTGCCGATGCCGCGGGACTTCGCCACGCGCTTGAGCGCATCTTTTTCGGACAGAGTCTTCGGACTTCATCAGGCTTGCGACTTCGTCGGCGAGGCTGGCAGTGTGCGTGTCTGCGCTGGCGGCGGATGCGGTTGCAGCGGGGGCTCCGTCGATCAGCAGGACCATCTCGCCGCGCACCGACGGGCGGGCGCGCAGCGTGGCCAGCAACTCCGCCGCCGTGCCGCGCAGGAACTCTTCGTGCAGCTTGGTGAGCTCGCGGGCCAGCACGATGCGCTGCTCCGGGCCGAAGATCGAGACGATGTCGGCGAGTGCGTCGACGATGCGGTGCGGTGTCTCGTAGACGATGTGGGTGGCGGGTTCGGCGGCCTGCGCGATGCGTGTCGCGCAGCGCCTCGAGCGAGGTGCGGCGCTGGCCTTCCTTCGACGGCAGAAAGCCGTGGAAGGCGAAGCGCTCGGCGTTGAGGCCGCTGGCGATCAGGGCGCTGAGCGCGGCGTTGGCTCCCGGAATCGGATAGACCGCCACGCCGGCCGCGATGGCTTCGGCGGCGATGGTGGCGCCGGGGTCGGCGATGCCGGGCATGCCTGCGTCGGAGACAACGGCAATGCGCCCGCCGGCCTTGAGGGCTTCGATCAGCTCACTCGCGCGGGTGTTTTCGTTGTGCGTGTGATAGCTGACCGTCGGCGTGCGAATGCCAAAGTGGCCGAGCAGCTTGGCGGTCTGGCGCGTGTCCTCGCAGGCGATGCGGTCGACCGAGCGCAGCACCCGCAGAGCTCGCAGCGTAATGTCTTCGAGGTTGCCGATCGGCGTGGCGACGAGATAGAGTCCCGGCGCGAGGGGCTTGTCGTGCGAGACCATCCGCTGACTCGAGCGCTCGCGCGACGTCGCGCCCATGCGGAGGCCGTCGGATCAATCACGGCTGTTCTCTCGCACCCGCGCAACGGTGGGGCGCATGAGCTTGATCTGCTGCACCGCGCGGGAGAGGCTCTGCGGCGTAAGGATCCCGATCATGGCGCCGTCCTCGACGACCGGGATGAACTCGCTGGCGCCCAGCAGCGCCGCGCGGCGCAGCGCTTCCACCAGCTTGTCGCTGGGGCTGGCCAGTTGCAGGCTGCGCGTCATGATGCCCTGCAGGTAGCTGTCGCCTTCGGACGACCAGCCGCTCGGCGATGGTCTGGCGCGCAATCGATCCCACCAGGCGGTCGCCGCGCAGTACCGGGAAGACATCCTGCGAGCTGTGCACGGAGCGATCGAGCGCGCCCTGCAGCGTGTCGGAGCTGGAGAGCAGCGTGTACTCCGTGAGCATGACTTCGCGCACCAGGATGGTTTCGGCGTCGGTGCTCGAGACCGTGTGGGCGCTCGAGAGTTGCGCGCCGAGCATCATGAAGCCGCCGAGAATCACCAGCCAAAGGCTCATCAGCACGAAGCCGGCGACGATCATCGCGAGTGCCAGCCCGGTGCCCAGGCCGAAGGAGGGGAAGGGCAGCATGCCGGCGACGCCGGACTTCGCAGGCTTGCCCTCCGGCGGAGGCTTCCGTCTTCGCCACGCCCTGGGGAATGACCGGCATGGGCAGACAGGCTCACCATGCCGAGAATGATCTGCATCCACACCAGGCTGCGCAGGATGTGGCTGGTGGAGATCCAGGGCTGCGCCAGCAGCGAGACGTGCGGCTCCAGACCATAGCTGGTGCCCAGCAGCAGCAGGCCGACGCGTGAAGTTCGCGATCGGGCCCGGTCAGCATCAGCAGGCGGGTGTTGGCCTCCGGCGTGCTTCCACTCTGGCTGGAGGTCGAAAAGGCCATGAGGCCGCCGATGGGCAGCAGGAACAGCGCGCGCAGGCGAAGACCGACATAGGTTGCGGCGATGGAGCGTGCGACCTCGCGCACCAGCACCGCGGAGCACATCGCCAGCCACAACGCCACGCCGCGCAGGGCGCCGCCATTCTCGAAGAACGAGAAGCCCACCGAGATGATCAGCAGCAGCACGAACGAGAGATGCACGCGCAGGTCAACATTCATGAACCTGCCGATGGAGATGGACGAACGCAGCATGGCTCTATTGTAGGCGGTCCTGCGCGGACGGCGAGTCGTACGGAGGACAAGAGTTCGAGGTAGGCGCGCTGGCGCACGATATCCTCAGAACATGAGGTTGATCGCAAGAACATGAGGGTGATTGCAGGAGAGTTTCGATCGAGATTGCTGGAGGCGCCACGCGGCATGACCACCCGGCCCACCAGCGACCGCCTTCGCGAGACGCTGTTCAATGTGCTGGGGCCGCGGGTCGAGGGTTCACGATTCGTTGATTTGTATGCGGGTTCGGGGGCAGTGGGGATTGAGGCGATCAGCCGCGGCGCCGACTTTGTGTGGTTTGCCGAGAGTGCCAAGCCGGCGGCGGCGGCGATCCGCGCGAATCTCTCCGCGCTCGAAGATCGCTGGCGGCTTCGCGCTGGAAGATCGCGGCGTGGCCAAGCTGCTGCAGTCGCTGCTGGCGAAGGAGCGCGCTGCCGACATTGTGTTTCTGGATCCGCCCTACGGGCGAGGCCGACGAGTATGAGGCGACGCTGAAGTTCCTGGCGCGGCATCATGCGGCCGTGCTTGCGGATGGAGCGGTGGTGGTCGCCGAGCATGCGCGCAAACAGCCGCTGGCCGAACGCTATTCCGTGCTGGAGCAAACGCGCGTGCTGCAGCAGGGAGACGCCGCGCTGAGCTTTTATTCCGTCAGCGTGTGAAGTCGCGCTAGGGGATGAAGCCGCCGCCGGTGTGCGCTCCCGTGGCGAGGTCGACGGCGAACGGAACTTCGCGGTCGGTGCGCATATCCCAGCCGGTGCCGTGCAGCTGACTGCGCGTCGACGTGGGTCAGGGTGACGCCCTCCCAGCTAAGCCGCGCGGTCTGCCAGCGGAGGCCATTGGCGTCGACAGCGAGCGACGTGGTGGAAGCCCGCCAGCAGGAGGAGTCCCGCGGCGGGCGCAGCGAGCACCTGCGTCACCGGGCGCATCGGCAGATGCACGCAGCGCTCGGGCGCGAGGGTGTCGACCAGGTAGGCGTAGCCTCCGGCGAGGGCGAGCAGATCGTCCGGCGCGCGGGCAGGCGAAGACGCCGGTGGGCAGCGAGGGGTCGCGGAAGCCCAGCGCGCAGGTGGCGAGAAAGTTGGCGCCGGCCGCGGGCTTTACGTCGAGCAGCAGAGCGCCGCGTCCCATCGCGTCTTCTTCGCCGGGAACGAACTGCGGGTACACGAACTGCCGCGCCGGCGCGATGAGCGGAGGCGCGGTGAGAATGCGTGCGGTCCAGCTCTGGGCAAAGTCCTCACGTCAGGGAAGCCGCTCACGTCAGGTGCTCCCACCCGTGCGGCTGGAGCTCGAAGCGTGCGCCGTCGCTGACGATGGCCATCTGCGGCCTGTTCTTTTGCGGCTTCGAGCATGCGGCCGATGCGCGTGATCGGAACGTTGGCGATCGACCGCGGCATCTTCGTCGACGGCGCAGCCGTGAAGAGCAGCTCGTAGTCTTCGCCGCCGTGGAGCAGCGCCGTGATCTGCTCGCGGTCGTCGAGTGTGGCCGCCAGAGGATGCAGCGGGAGCCGCGCGAGGTCGAGCTCCGGCGAGCCACGCCCGAAGCCGTGCAGAGATGGGCGAGGTCGGTCGAGAGGCCGTCGCTCAGATCGATGCACGCCGTGGCGAGCCGGCGCCGCAGCAGTGCCTGCCCCACAGCAAGCCGCGGCTGCGGGAAGAGGTGAGGGTGGTCCTCCGCGGCAGCGTGCGCTGCGAAATCTGCGCGGAGCGGCGGACAGGGCAGAGAGTTCGGCTGCGGCTCCGCCCAGGGCTCCGGTGCAGTAGAGGATGTCGCCCGCGCGCGCTCCTGAGCGCCGCAGCGCCCGCCCCACCGGCGCGGAGCCCAGCAGAACGATGTCGGCGAGGATGTGCTCGGAGGGAGACTGCGCGGTGTCCCCGCCGGCCAGCGGAACGTGGTGTGTCCGCAGCCAGCGCCGAGCAGACCGTCCAGAAAGCCGTCCAGCCAGAGCTGCGTCGCGAGCCGCCGACTTCGGCAGGGCAAGCGAGAGGAACGCTGCCAGCGGCCTGGCACCCATGGCGGCGAGATCGCTGAGCCCGCGCGCCAGCGTTCGATGGCCCACCGAGCGGGCGCTGTGCCACTCGCGGCGAAAGTGGCGGCCTTCGAGCGAGAAATCCGTGGTCACCAAAAGCTCGTGGCCCGGGATTGGCCTCAGGATGGCGCAGTCGTCGCCGATGCCCAGCGGAACCGCGGCGGAGCCGGAGGCGCGGGCGCGAATTCGTTCGATGATCCGCAGCTCCCCCATGCCTTTTTTCGAGCGCGCGATCGTGGGTGGGGTAAGGCATAGATTCCAGAGTAAATCCAGAGAGGCATGCGCCCGAAGGGAACCGCGCAGAACGCCGCGAAACGCTTGCTCTGGGCCGCCCCGTCCATTAAGATCGAGGGATGTTCATCGGGTGAGGGGGCCGAGCTCTCCCAGGGTTCGCCTGCCGATGTCGATCGCAGAAGCCGAAAGAAGTGGCGAAATACACAGCCTTGCGCTGGATTCGGGAGTATCGTGTTCAGCGGGTAAGGAAAACGCGCAAGGTTGGCGCGAATTCAGTTTGAGCAGGAGAAGGCATTGCGGAAACGCTACATTGTTTATGTCACGCAGGGTGAGGATGGCGCGGTCGATCGCGTGGGCATCCCCATGCGGTACGTTTACATGTTCGTTGCCGCCGCTGTGGTGGGCATGTTTTCGATCGCCGGCATGGCGGGATCGTACTCGCGCATGCTGGTGAAGGCCGAGTCCATCAACCATATGCGCGACGAGCTGGCGATGACGCGCAAGGACTACGCCGGCCTCGAGCAGAAGGCCCACGAGAAGGATGTGCAGGCGGCCAGCCTGGGCTCGCTGGCGGTGGAAGTTTCGGCCATCTACGGTCTCACGGCCGGCCGGCTCACGCATATCCACGGTCCACCATCCTCTCCAAGTCGGCCGCGACCGAGGCCGCCAAGGCTTCGTTGAAGGACGATGCCCCCACCTTTACCGACGACAGCTATTACAAGTCGCTGGATACGTTCTACGCCCTGAAAGATACTGCGAAGTGAAGGACTTACGGAGGAGCAGCCGGTAAATCCGAACCTTGGCGTACGCAGCGCGCTGAGCAATTTTGCCTCGTTCGATGCGAGCGTCGGCAGTGAATGTGCCGGATATGTGGCCGGTCATGGGGCCGATTACCAGCGGCTTTGGCGAGCGCGAAGATCCCGTTTTAGGCAATGGCGAAGGGGAGTTTCACGAGGGCGTGGACATTGGTGGGCCCGATGGGACGCCGGTGCATGCTCCGGCGGGTGGACGGGTGATCAAGGCCGGCCTGGGGAACGGGCTATGGGCGCGAGATCGAGATCGACCACGGCAACGGCATTGTGACCGTGTACGCCCATCTTTCGGGCTTCAACGTGGTCGCGGGCGCAGACCGTGGTGAAGGGCGAAGTGATTGGTTATCTTGGACATAGCGGAAGCCGCGTGACCGGGCCGAACCTCCACTACGAGGTGCGGGTGCGGGGGGTTCCGGTGAATCCGCACAAGTATCTGCGCACCACGATGGCGCAGTTGGGCGGCGCGGCCGGCGGCGGGCGCTAGCCAACACGGCACGTTCTTCGGCGAATTTCAGGTAAGCCTCTGCCTCGTTTCGCGTTGCAAATCGATGGCATGATGCCGCGTTGTATGACATGGTGCGGATTGGGCTCAATTAACGCCCGCCGCCTTCGCGTTGGCCAGGTAGAGATCGACGTTCTCCTTGTCGACCAGGGCGGTTCCGGTATCCACGAAGACCGGATAGGGCGCGAAGGTGTCGACGGTGTAGTTGCTCTTGAAGGGCAGGCGCAGATGCGGTGGATCTGGTCGAGCGCCTCCAGGCCGACGTACCCCATGGTGTAGGGCTTCTGCGAGACGGTGGCTTCGATCTTGCCGTCCTGAATGAGCTGCAGCGTCTCCTTATCGACATCCATCGCAATCAAGGTGCGGTCGGTTGCGTTGGCTCGTTTGAGGACCTCCGCCACGGCCTTGCCGGCGGAGGATTCCAGGCAGACGAACGCATCGATCTTGTCCGCGCCGGTCTTCGTTCACATAGCCTTCCGTGGCATCGAAGGCGTTGCCGGCATCGCCCTTGATATCGACGACATCGATGATTTTGATGCCGGGATGGCCGGAGATCTCATCTTCGTAGCCTTCCATGCGGTCTTCGAGATTGGGCTGGTCGGGATAGGTGAAGAAGACGACATTGCCTTTGTCGCCGAGCTTTTCCACGAGGCGCTTGCCGCCCAGCCGCCCTGCAGCGACGTTGTTGGTTCCGATGAAGTACAGGCGCGAGCTGGTGGGCGCATCGGAATCGACGGTGATGACGGGAATGCCGGCGGCGACGGCCGCATTGATGTCTTCGCGAAACATCGCCGCATCGGCCACCGAAATGAGAATGCCGGAGGGCTTGCGCGCGACGGCCTGGCGAAAGGCCTGGAGCTCGGCCTGCGGATCGAGGCCGTCGGGACCGTTCAGGACGGCGGTGGCGTGATAGTCGGCTGCAGCCTTTTCGAATCCGGCGTCGACCGTCTGCCAGTAGGGAAGCTTGAGGTTATTGGCGACCAGAACGTAGGTGGGATGAGACTGGCATCCGGTCGCCACAAACAAGAGGGCAATGGAGAAGAGGACAAACTGCGATTTCAGCATGGGCATGGTCACAGACCCTCCTTGAGCGCCTTGCACAAGGCCGCGCGCGGTCAGGAAGAGTAGAGGACACATACAGACCTTTACGGCGCGGTCCGACGCGCAAGTTATACTCCTGAAATTCTTTGAAGCGCAAGCGCGAGCGGAGACGAGATAGCCGGTAGCATCGCGCGGCGCCCGCGCCCTCGAGCGGTCAAGGCTTCATAGCCGACTTGCTGGAAGTCTGAACGGTACACGCGGAGAGGTGCAGGACGAAGGTCCCGACGTTCACTCCCTCGAAACGCACGGTGGAGGGGAGCTGGAAGGACTGGACGTTCGCATACGTTGTCGACATGGTTATATGAACCGGAGGTGCCGAAGGGGGCTGGTGGACCAACGAATCGTCAGCAGGATCCGGACATGTAATCGCATTGCGTCCTCTCACGATGGCTCGGGCTATCAGACGCAAAACTGGAATGGATGACGTCGACGTATCGGCGGTGGCGCTTGCTTGGCGTCGGGGCTGCTCGCCGGGGTGTGTGCAGAGAAGCAGATCCCTGCGGGATGACCGCCAGAGAGGCAAGGGCAACGGCAGAGACGACGGCAGGCGCAAGCAGAACGGCGACAGCATCATGCTGTCGCCGTTGTTCTTGCTGCGTTGCGGGTTACTTGCTGAGGTGGGTGATGTGCCAGACCGAGCGGCTGCCGTCGTCGGTGACGTAGAGGCTGCCGTCCTTGCCGACCGTGACGCCGACGGGGCGGCCCCAGACCTGGCCGTCGGGGGTGACGAAGCCGGTGAGGAAGTCGTCGTACTCGCCGGTGGCGTGGCCGTCCTTCATCGGGATGTAGATGACCTCGTAGCCGGCGCGGTTGGCGCGGTTCCAGCTGCCGTGCTCGGCCGCGAAGGCTCCGCCGAAGTACGACGCGGGGAAGGCTCCGTGCGGCTTGGTCTTGGCGGGGTAGTCGGGATAGAAGTTCATCTCCAGCGAGGCCATGTGCGGCTGGACGAGGACGTCCGGCGTGCTGCACCTTGCTGGACATGTCGACGCGCTTGCAGTCCTTGGCCTCGGCGTCGGTGAGCGGCTTGGAGAGGCCGGGGTTGGGGCCGGTGCCGTTGGCGCAGGGCTGCGGCAGGCGCGGATCCTGGTGGCCTC
This sequence comes from uncultured Acidobacteriaceae bacterium, assembly GCA_963762375.1. Lineage (GTDB taxonomy): Bacteria > Acidobacteriota > Terriglobia > Terriglobales > Acidobacteriaceae > Granulicella. Next base: position 25,127 of record CAVXKP010000017.1, on the reverse strand, counting down.
CCATGTAGTACCACGGCCAGCCGAAGAAGCTGCCCTGGGGCACGCTGGTCACATAGTCCGGGACGAGGTGGTTGCCCAGGTTATCGCGCTCGTTGGTGGAGCACCACAGCGAGCCGGTGACCGGGTTGATGGCCTCGCCGACGCAGTTGCGCAGGCCGTTGGCGTAGACCTCGATGAACTTGCCCTCGGGGGTGTACTCGAGGATGTCGGCGCGGTGGAACTCGCGGGGATGGGTGTCGGCGTCGTCCACGTTGGAGCCGGAACCGACCGAGACCAGCATGTACTTGTCGTCCTTGGTGAAGACCACGTCGCGGGTCCAGTGGCCGCCGCCGCGCAGCTGCGCGTAGCCGGGGATGTCGGGGACGATGGTCTCGGGCTTACCGGTCGCCTGCAGGTCGCCGTTGTGATAGGCGAAGCGCTGGATGGTGGTGGCGTTGCCGACGTAGACATACTGGGGATTCGGGCCGGAGGGATAGAAGGCGATGCCGAAGGGATGGTCGAGGCCGGTGGCGAACTTCTCGATGGTGGCCGCCTTGCCGCTGGGAGCGACGCCGCGCAGGACGAAGATGGTGCCGGCGCCGGAGTCGGCCAGGAAGAGGTCGCCGTTGGGAGCGGTGGCGATGAAGCGCGGCTGGGTGAAGGTGCCGTTGCTCAGCTTCATGTGCTCGGTGGCGGCGGCGCGCTCGAGCGGCTTGGAGTCGCCGCCGGCGTAGAGCGTGACGCTGAAGCCCGCGGGAGCGATGGGCCACGCGGTGATGGGGCGGGGGACGACGTTCGGGCCGTTGTCGACGGCCTCGGCGGGGTTGGGGGCGGGCAGGTCGCCGAGGGTGATCTTGTGGCGAACGCCGGGGCGCTGCTGGGCCCAGTCGGTGAAGGCAGCCTGGCCGGTGAGCAGAGGCTGCTGGGGAGTGTCGGCGGGTTTCTGGGCGAAGGCGGCAGAGGAGGCGAAGACGGCGAGAGCGAGGAGGGTGGTCCGCGAATTCATTGGGAGTCCTTGGTGGCGAGTGTGGATGCGAGGCCGGGTTCGGCGGTGGCGATCGCAGCGGTGTTGAGCGTTTAGCTTCTAGCTTTTCGCAAAAGCGAGAACGAGGACAGCAGCTGAAATACAGGGTTCGCTTATTTGGACGCAGCCGGTGCGTTTGGAGTCGCAGGGGGTGCTGGAGAATTGTCCGGCGAGGCTTCGAGCGGGGAGGCAGCAGGGTTGTGGGCGGCGGTCAGGGCCTTCAGTTGGTCGAGGCTGGCGCTGGCGTTGAGCTCGGCGCGGCTGTCGTGGTGGGAGAGGGTGACGGAGTTCAGGATGGCCTGGATGGCGTTGCTGGCGCGGCGGTCTGGGGGGCGGGCTGGGCGCCGGCCTGGGCGGCTCGCCTGTTCCAGGCTGATGGCGCGCAGCACGTTGAGCAGCGCCGAGAGGGCTTCGGTGGTGTTGGCGGCGGCCGCGGGGTCGGGGGCGATCTCCTCGATGCGGAGGTGGACGGCGCCGCCGGAGAGGACGTGCGCGGCGGCGGTGTAGCGCAGGCTGGCGACGAAGTCGGTGTCGGTGCGGAGGGGGAGCTGGAGGCCGAGGATGGAGATGAAGGCGGGCTGGGCTTGGGGCTGGGATGCCGCCTGGGCGTTGGGGTGGGCCGCGGGGTGGGGCTTGAACTCGTCGCGGTCCTCCTCCGGGTCGGCGGCGAAGGGCAGGCCGATGTGGCCGATGCCCCAGGCCTCGGAGAGCAGGGGGACCTCGTGATAGCGGGCGGCGAGCAGCGAGGAGCCGGGGGTGGAGAGGGCTCCGGCGCGGGAGCGGTCCAGCATGGAGTGGATCTGCTCGGGGGTCGGCATGTTGGAGGCGGCCAGGACGTCGTAGCCGAGCTGGGCGATGCGCAGGTGCCGGCCGGCCACCGGGATGGTGTAGATGGTGCGGCCGGTGTAGGTCTCCTGGGCGGTGGCGATGGAGGCCAGGTAGCGGGCGAGGCGGACGCCGTCGAAGCGGCCGATGAAGACCTCGGAGTAGGCGACCGGGCCGTTGGGGCCGTTGGGGTCGGGCATGCGGTGGAGGGCGAGGGCGACGGAGTCGAGGTCGCGCTCGGGAACGATGCCGGTGGCGTCGATGAACTGCTGGAAGTCCGGGCTGCGCTCGATGGGCGACTGGTCGAAGTGGGTGACCGAGCGGACGGCCTTGAGATTGATGTAGACGATGGCGTCGGACTCGGGCAGCAGCCGCGCGGCTTCGGGAGGCGCCTTGGCGCGCAGATACAGCATGGCTCCCAGGGCGCAGAGCAGGATGACGGCGATCAGCAGCGGGATCAGCGTGCGTTTGCGCATGTGCCTGTCGGATTGTGCGAGGGAGTTGCGGAGAGGGAGGCGAGCCGCTGGAGGAAGGGGCGGGCGAACGCATGCTTACAGAGACAGCCGTGTCCATGGCCCCCATGCTACCACCCACGGCGCGTCGGGGAGGGAGGCGCTGCGCGCGGCGGCCGTGCCGCGCGCGAGGGGGAGGCGTGCGCTGCGTGGGTCGGCTAGGGGGTGGCGAAGGCCGTGGCGTCTTCCAGCTGCACCGCGCGCGGGAAGAGGATGTTGTTCTCCAGGTGCATGTGCTGGCGCAGGTCGCTGCTCCAGCTCCTGCAGCCCGGTATAGAAGATGCGGTAGGTGAGGCAGACGCCCAGCGGGCGGCGTGAAGTGATGGCTGAGCTGGCGGAGCTGCGCGAGCAGGGTGGACGGCCTGCTCGTGATCGTGCGAGAGGACGGCGACCGGTTCGGGCAGAAAGCCGAAGCAGCTGATGGGCTCCTCATCAGGGTCGGTCAGCGAGCGCTCCAGGCCGACGATGTAGGGGAACAGGACGGACTCCTCCTTGGCGAAGTGGTCGTTGAGCTCGATCTGCAGTTGCGCCGAGGGTGGTTTGGATGGCAGCGAGCTCAGGATGGGCGGCGCCGTGGCGGGCAAAGACGTTGGCGGCGAGATCGAGCAGCCGGGGAAGCTCGCGGCGGGCGAAGGCGTGGTGCTTGACGATGATGTGGGCGCAGAGCAGCTCGAGCGAGGCCACCGACCAGTCGGGCATGGGCAGGCTGGGACGGCCGGCGGCGAACTCCAGCGCGACCAGGACGGCGTTGACGTCGAGCTGATTGGCGGCGCAGGCGTCGGCGAGGGCCTGGTTGCCGCCGCAGCAGTAATCGATCCCCAGATGCTCGAAGACGCGGGATGGCGGTGGGTTGGCGGAGGGCGATGTTGCGGACGGTCTGGCTGGCGGGTCGGTACTCAGCGGCGATGTGGGTTGTGGTTTCGTACGTGGAGGTCATGGTTGGCTCCCTTGCAACGAACTCTAGAGCGGGCGCGAGGGGTCCGGCTGCGATTGAAATCACACGAACAAAATTTATTTTTGGGGGCTTGGGTGAGTGTCGGGTAGTACACAGCGGGGCGTCGGATGGCAAACAGCCGATGTGTGACCGGCGTCGCAGCGGAGCAGGCCGCAGAGCCGGTAGGGTGAGGGTCGAGAGGGGATCGACATGATGTTTTGCTATCAGTGCGAACAAAGTTCCATGGGGGTAGGCTGCCAGGCCGTGGGGGTCTGCGGCAAGGATGAGACGACCGTCGACGCTGCAGGATCTGCTGCTCCACGCGGTCAAGGGGATTGCCGTCTACGCGCACCATACGCGCCAGCTGGGCGCGGCCGATTCCAGGCTGCGGGTGTGCGATCCCGAGGTCGATGCGTTTACGATCGAGGCGCTGTCGGCCACGTTGAGCAACGTGAACTTCAACCCGGAGCGGCTGCGCGAGCTGATCCAGGATGCGGTGGCGATGCGCGAGGGAGCGCGCTGCCTGTACGAGCGCGCGGCGGTGGAGAGCGGGATCAAGCCGGTGGAGTTTGGCGGACCCGCCGCCTGGACGCCGGCGCCGACCCTGGAGGGTCTGCTCGCGCAGGGCAAGACGGTGATGCTGCCGGCCAGGATTCTCTTCGAGAGCAAGGAGATTGCCAACCTGCAGGAGCTGGTGCTGTACGGTCTCAAGGGCGTGGCGTCGTATGCGGTGCATGCGCTGGCGCTGGGCGAGGGCGATGCGCAGACGTTTGCGAAGATTCACGAGGTGTTGTGCTTCCTCACCCGTCCGGGACCGAGTGTCGCCGAGCTGCTGGCGATGGCGCTGAGCGTGGGCGAGCTGAACTACCGGGTGATGGCGATGCTGGACAAGGCGCACACCGAGACGTTCGGCGATCCGCAGCCGGCGAAGGTGCACCTGGGCGCGCGCAAGGGCAAGGCCATCCTGGTCTCCGGCCACGATCTGCACACGCTGTATATGCTGCTCGAGCAGACCGAGGGGCTCGGGATCGAGGTGTATACCCATGGCGAGATGCTGCCGGCGCACGGCTATCCGAAGCTGAAGGCGTTTGAGCACCTGGCGGGAAACTATGGCGGCGCGTGGATGGACCAGGCGGCGGGAGTTCGAGGAGTTTCCGGGAGCGATCCTGATGACCTCGAACTGCATGCAGCCGCCGAAGGTCTCGTACAAGGAGCGCATCTTTACCACCGGCACGGTGAACTGGCCGGGGGTGGAACACATCGCGACCGATCGCGGAGGGCTGGACTTCACGGCGGTGATTGAGGCGGCGTTGCGCGCGCCGGGATTTGCCAAGGACGGGACCGCCGAGGACGGGACCGACCAGGAGATCACGGTCGGCTTCGGGCACCATGCCGTGCTGAGCGTTGCGGACAAGCTGGTGGAGGCGGTGAAGTCGGGAGCGATCCGCCACTTCTTCCTGATCGGCGGCTGCGATGGCGCGCGGTCGCAACGAAGCTACTACACGGAGCTCGCGCAGAGGGTTCCGGATGACTGCATGATCCTGACGCTGGCGTGCGGGAAGTACCGGTTCAACAAGCTGGCGTTCGGCGAGCTCGCCGGGCTGCCGCGGCTGCTGGATATGGGGCAGTGCAACGATGCCTACTCGGCACTGCAGGTGGCGCTGGCGCTGGGCAAGGCGCTGGAGTGCGAGGTGAATGACCTGCCGCTGTCGTTTGTGCTGTCGTGGTATGAGCAGAAGGCGATTGCGGTGGTGCTGACGCTGCTGTACCTGGGCGTGAAGAACATGCGCATTGGGCCGACGCTGCCGGCGTTCTTGTCGCCGGGCGTCTTCGCTCTGCTGCAGGAGCAGTACAACCTGAAGACGATGACGACGCCGGAGAAGGACCTGGCGGCCATGCTGGGTTCCGCCCGGAGTCCTGCCAAGAGTCCTACGCCGAGTCCTGCGCGAACGACGAGCGTTTAATTTCGCGGCGCGGCTATCGCGCCGGGGAGCGCGTCCGTCCTATGATCCTGATCCATACCTCGGTTGCAGGATGTTCGGATCCACGAGATTCGCATGAGAAGGCTGCATGCGCTTGGTTGCCTCGTCGCGCTGTCCTGTGGCGGCGCCTGCGATTTCGGGAGCGCGGAATGGGAGAACGGTGCGCGTGGGCTTCCTTCTCCTTTCGACTGTAGGCGGAATCGCGGGGGCACGATATGACTGGGATCACTGCGGGCGAGGAGGGGATTTTTGTGGTTGCGTGGGGAGATCGGGAGTGACTAGGATGCTCCGTACCTGCTGGCGCGGAGGTGCTTTGTGCTCAATCAGATGCTGGTGAAGGCAGTGGTGACGGGAGGGTTCCTGGCGGGACTGTTTCAGACGCCCTGGGCGCCCCCGATGAGGTCCGGGCTGTGGGAGGTGGCCACGTCGACGGCGATCCAGATGCCGGGGAAGCAGTCGCCGCCGCCGCGGTCGGTGAAGATACGCAGCTGCGCGACGGCCAGTTCGTGGGCCAAATCGTTCGGCCAGACGCGGCAGAATAACCAGTGCAAGCTGACCAACGAGAGCCGGACCGCGACGCACTACAGCTTCGATCTGACCTGCCCGAATGCGAAGGGACACAGCGAGATGAACTTTGCGGATGCGACCTCCGGGCACGGGACCACGCACATGGTGGTCACCGAAGGAGGCCAGACGATGACCATCGATACCCGCTGGGACGGCAAGTACGTGGGAGCGAGCTGCGGATCGGTGAAGCCGGAGTCGCCCCAAATTATCCACTAGCCAGCCGCCGTCCGCGCGGGTTTCGCGCCGGTGCGGGCTATGGTAAAGTGAAAGCTGCGCTCGGGTGTTTTGACGAGCGCCGTTTACTGTTAGAACCCAGTTGGGCAGAGAGTGTCTCAAGGGGGTTTTGGCGTACCGCCCGGAGAAGCGTTGCAAGCGAAACGATTCAAAGGGGGCCCGGCTCATCGGGCTGGCGTAGCTCAGCTGGTAGAGCACCTGATTTGTAATCAGGCGGTCGGGGGTTCAAATCCCTTCGCCAGCTCCAGATCATCTGGGGCAGCAGTGAATGAAGAAGCAGTTGGTTGTACCTGCCGGTTGTTCCACTCTTGCAGCGTTCGCCATCGACAACTCCGGCAGAAGGACCTCGTGCGGGCTGGCTCGTGCGGGTTTGGAACGCGCAAGCGATCTGCAGGACGCGGCAATGGGTTGCAGGAAAGCAGTTGGAGATGAAAAGGGCACAGGTGGCCGAGTGGTTAATGGCAGCAGACTGTAAATCTGCCGCGCTTTGCGCTACGGAGGTTCGAATCCTCCCCTGTGCACCATTTTTTGCGGGAAGCGGGGAACTGGAGTGAGTGAGAGGGAACGGTCACTCAACCCGGCAGCAGATCGAGGTCGGATGTTCATCGCCCTCGGAGTTTTGGTAGTCTTAGGCTTGCTGTCCTGGTTCACCATTGATCCAGCGGCAGTGATCCACATGCATGGGTACTCTTCCAGGTATGTGGGCATTGCGGATCGGGATGTTGAAGTGCGATGGCTTCCGATCCTGTTTCTCAGTCTGTTTGCCTTTCGGGTCGTGATCGCGAATATGCGGGCACGGATCGAGGAGCGAAGAGCAGGAGAGCGAAGGCAACAGGAAGGCTGATGTAGCTCAGTGGTAGAGCACTCCCTTGGTAAGGGAGAGGTCATGGGTTCAAGCCCCATCATCAGCTCCAGATTTTGTAGAGATCCGAAAGGCGAGAGTACGAGATGCGAATCAGCGGATCTCGCATCTTGAATCTCGAATCTCATTTACGGGCGGGAGTAACTCAGTGGTAGAGTCACAGCCTTCCAAGCTGTTGGTCGCGGGTTCGATTCCCGTCTCCCGCTCCAAAGATTGAAGCTTCGAAGGACGGATGTACAGCCATGGCGCAATCCCAGTTTCAGGTCGACCGCACCACCGCTCTCTATGAGCGCCCGGCAATGGATATTGTGGACGCAACCACGTTTGCCGAGGTGAAGCAGGCGATTGCCGGTGCGTTTGCGCCCGCCAATGTAGAAAAATTTCTGACGTCGGTGGAGCGCTCCAGCGTCCGGATCCGCAACTTTGAGACGGTGCTCAACGGCGGCAAGCTGGGTAAAGCGACGGCGGCGCAGTACGCCAAGCTGTCCAATGGCGACCAGGGCCAGATTCGCGAGTTCTACCTGGCCTCGGTGGAGAAGGTCGAACTTAAGCTTCGTGACAAACATTTCAAGATCTACGCGTATTACTAGGAATAGCTGAAACGCGTTTGGCCGGATGCGCGTCGTCGCGGTACTCTGCGACGGAGCCGGCGATGAGTTGTGCAGCAGGACAGTTTCGATATCGAGAGGAAAGTGAGTAGTCATGGCGAAGGAAAAATTTGATCGCAGCAAACCGCATGTGAACGTAGGGACGATCGGGCATATCGATCACGGCAAGACGACGCTGACGGCGGCGATCACGAAGGTGCTGTCGAAGCATAATCCGAAGAACAGCTTCCGCTCGTTCGACACGATCGATAACGCTCCGGAAGAGCGCGAGCGCGGTATCACGATCTCGACCTCGCACGTGGAGTATGAGACGGCGAACCGTCACTACGCGCACGTCGACTGCCCGGGCCACGCGGATTACATCAAGAACATGATCACCGGCGCGGCGCAGATGGACGGCGCGATTCTCGTGGTCGCGGCCACCGACGGCCCGATGCCGCAGACCAAGGAGCACGTGCTGCTGGCTCGCCAGGTTGGCGTTCCGTACATCGTGGTCTTCCTGAACAAGTGCGATGCGGTGGAGGACGAAGAGCTGGTCGACCTGGTCGAGATGGAAGTGCGCGAGCTGCTGTCGAAGTACGACTTCCCCGGCGACGACGTTCCGGTGATTCGTGGATCGGCTCTGGGCGCGCTCAATGGCGAAGCCCAGTGGGAGGCCAAGATCGACGAGCTGATGGAGGCGGTGGACAAGAATGTTCCGCAGCCGGACCGCCTGGTCGACCTGCCGTTCCTGATGCCGATCGAAGACATCTTCTCGATCTCGGGCCGCGGTACCGTGGTGACGGGCCGTATCGAGCGCGGCAAGGTGAAGGTTGGCGAGGCTTGCGAGATCGTCGGCTTCCGCGAGACGCGGCAGACGGTGGTCACGGGCGTCGAGATGTTCAAGAAGCAGCTGGACGAAGGTCTGGCGGGCGACAACGCTGGTCTGCTGCTGCGCGGCATCGCGAAGGAAGATGTGGAGCGCGGCATGGTGCTGGCGAAGCCGGGATCGATCACGCCGCACACCCAGTTCAAGGGCGAGATTTATGTGTCTGAGCAAGGAAGAAGGCGGGCGTCACACGCCGTTCTTCAACGGCTATCGTCCGCAGTTCTACTTCCGCACCACGGACGTGACGGGATCGGCGAAGCTGCCGGAGGGCACCGAGATGGTGATGCCGGGCGACAACATCGCACTCGAGATCACGCTGCACACGCCGGTGGCCATGGAGAAGGGTCTGCGCTTCGCGATTCGCGAAGGCGGCCGGACCGTGGGCGCCGGTACGATCTCCGAGATCATCAAGTAACCACTGCGCGGAGGCGGGAGACGCGCTTTGCGCGTGTTCTTTCCGAAGCGTAGAGCAATTCAAGCGGCGGGCTTCGGCTCGCCGCTTTTGCTTGCGCGCGGTTTGATCTGAACGACAACGTTGGCGACAGAGAGGACGGAGCTAATCCTTTTTGCGTGATAGATAGCTCGTCAGTACGAGCTGGAGGATCCACGAGAAGAGGAGCACGCAGAAGAAAGTGACGCAGGCTGCTCGGAGCCCTCCCATGAAGGCCCCGAACCCGTCGAATGGATGATAGGGGGTCTCATGTGCGTACGGTGCGAAGAGCGGTGTTCTTCCCCATAGAAGGCTGCGATCGCGCTGACCAACGAGATCGCGACGCAGACGAGGAACTGGCCGAGAGACGATTTCGGCCATTTTGGGATGGGAGAATGCTCCCACAGGCGCTGCGGGGAGACAACCCCGGGTTTCGACTTCCGCTTTAGAGCGTTTTCGTGGATAATAGAGGAGGACGAGCGTGTGCCTGACCGCTTTTCTATCCCGTTTGGGCTATCCCGTTTCAAAACCTCAGGAATAGGGCAGCAGGGGCCCATAAGCCCTGCGTCGCGGCGTGTCCGGTGGGCGGGGGAAAAACTCCCAATCTCCGAATACGCTGCTTGCCAGCCGAGGTGGCTGGCCACTCTGGAAAGGAAGTATCATGCGCGAGATCATTACCCTGCAGTGCCCGGATTGCAAGAACCGGAACTACTCCACCACCAAGAACAAGAAGACCACCACCGGCCGTCTCGAGTTCTCCAAGTTTTGCAACACCTGCCGCAAGCACACGGCACATAAAGAGACGAAGTAGTTTTCAGTTCTCCGTTGCCAGTTTTCAGTAAGAGCGTTTCAACTGAGAACTGATCACTGACAACGGAGAACGTACAGGGGAGTAAGCTCAACGGTTAAACTGTCGGTCTCCAAAACCGAACTTCTCGGTTCGAATCCGAGCGCCCCTGCCAGATTGATGGAAGAACGGTAACAGAACGCAGCAGCTTCAGGAGTACATCCATGGCGAAGGCCGCCGTAGTTGAAACCAACGAACAGGGAGCTCTGCAGCGGGCAACCGCAGGCCCCCAGCGACTCATCCAGTTCCTCAAGGACACGCGGCAGGAGATGAGCAAGGTGCACACGCCGTCGCGCGCCGAGGTGCAGTCGACGACCATCGTGGTGATCGTCGCGGTGTTCCTGTTTGCCGCGTACTTCGAGGCCGTGGACCTGGTCCTGGGCTCGGGCATCGACAAGATGTTCCTGCATCTGACCAAGCACTAGAGCGAGCGCGCACGACAAAGCAGAATCCCGCAGCGTCCAGCATTGCGATGGACGCGCGAAGAAGGCTAAACCATGGCAGATGAGTTGAAGCAAGACGAAGAGCAGGTCGTACCGACGGGAGCCGATGAGGCGCTCGAGAGCGACGTTGCGGTGGACCCCGAGGTCGCGACCGAAGGCGAGCTGGTGGGCGGCGACATGCCCGCTGGCGACGCAGCCGCGGCCGCTCCGGTCAACGAGAACTTCAAGTGGTACATCATTCACGCCTACTCGGGCTTCGAGCGCAAGGTGAAGGAGTCGCTGCAGAGCCGCGTCGCCGCCTACCATCTCGAGGACAAAGTCGGCCGCATCGAGATTCCGACCGAGCCCACCACCGAGCTGCGCAACGGCAAGAAGTACACCATCGATCGCGTCTTCCTGCCCGGCTACGTCTTCGTGGAGATGGCGCTCGACAACGATATGTGGCACGTGGTGAAGAACACGCCGCGCGTCACCGGATTCCTGCAGACCGGCGACCAGCCCAATGCGCTCTCCGAGGCCGAAGTCAACGCGATGCTGAATCGCAGCGACGTGACCAAGGAGAAGCCCAAGCTCAAGCTCAAGTTCGCCAAGGGCGAGCAGGTCCGCATCACCGATGGGCCGTTCAACAACTTCAATGGCGCGGTCGACGACGTCAACGAAGACAAGCAGACCCTCAAGGTCATGGTCTCGATCTTCGGCCGGCCGACGCCCACCGAGGTCTCCTTCGCGAATGTGGAGAAGGTCGAGGCGTAATCGCCCCGGCCCCGCAGGACGCGAACACAGCAGAGTTTGTAGCACGCAGCACAAGTTTGGGAGTCACAGCCCGGCCGCTTCACCGGACCTTCTAACTCCTCCAGCACCACGGGCAGTACAAAATTCATGCGAGGCCCTGCGACCCAGCACCGCCCGCTACCATAGAGAAGGATTACGAACATGGCACCGAAGAAGGTTCAGGGATACGTCAAGCTCCAGATCATCGCCGCCAAGGCAACGCCGGCACCGCCGGTCGGACCCGCGCTCGGACAGGCGCAGGTCAACATCATGGAGTTCTGCAAGCAGTTCAACGAGCGCACCAGCAAGGATCCGGCGATGGCCGGCCTGACGATTCCGGTCGTCATCACCGTCTACGCCGACCGCACGTTCACGTTCATCACCAAGACGCCTCCGGCGCCGGTGCTGCTGCTCAAGGCGGCCGGCATTCCGAAGGGCTCGGGCACGCCGAACAAGGACAAGGTGGGCAAGGTGACCGAGAAGCAGATCCTCGAGATCGCCAAGCAGAAGATGCCGGACATGAACGCAGCCTCGGTCGAGTCGGCGGCCAAGAGCATTCGCGGCACCGCTCGCTCCATGGGCATCGAAGTCGTCGCCTAAGCGAAGTTTCGCCAGAGAAGAAGGCGCGGATGGGTTGTCGAGGTCTCCCTCGCACTCCGTCCGCGCCTTTTTCGTTGTCCGCGGAATTCCGGCCGGGTAGCCCCAAGGTCCGTGCCAGCTAGCTCTTCGTCGGCCTGGACGCATCCTACAGTGTGCGGCGACGCGCATTGTGCAGGCACCACGCGTTATGCGAGGATTCGAAGAATCGTCCAGAGGCCCATGAACATTCCCAACACGATCCAACGGGTTTCCCCTCCCAGCGACCTCGGGGTCGAGGGGCCGGCGTCCTTGCTGGCGGCGATCGTGCATTCCTCGGAAGACGCGATCATCACGAAGAACCTCGACGGGATTGTCACCAGCTGGAATCCCGCCGCCACCCGCATCTTCGGCTATCAACCGGAGGAGATGATCGGGCAGTCGATCCTCAAGCTGATTCCTCCGCATCTGCATCACCAGGAACCCTTCATCCTTGGCAAGCTGCGAGTCGGCGAGCAGCTTGCGCACTTTGAGACCGAGCGGATGCGAAGGACGGCCGGCCGATCTTTGTGTCGCTCACCATCTCGCCGGTGCGCGATGCCAGCGGAAAGGTGATCGGCGTCTCGAAGATTGCGCGGGACATCACGGCTCAGCGGCAGATGGATATTGCGCGGTCTCGCCTGGCGGCGATCGTGGAATCGGCCGACGATGCCATCTTGAGCAAGGACCTGAACGGCATCATCACGAGCTGGAACTCGCGCGGCGGAGCGCACCTTCGGATACACCGAAGAGGAGATGGTCGGGGCTTCGATCCTGACGCTGGTGCCGGAGGAGCTGCGCCCGGAAGAGGCGGGGATCCTGCGCAAGATTCGCGAAGGGGAGCGAATCGAGCACTACGAGACCATTCGCGTGACCAAGGATGGACGACGCCTGAACGTCTCGCTGTCGATCTCGCCATTGCGGGATATCTCCGGCACGGTGGTGGGCGCGTCCAAGGTCTTGCGCGACATCACGCAGCGCAAGCAGATGGAGCAATCGCTCATCCAGGCGGAGAAGCTCTCCGCCAGCGGCAGGATGGCGGCGTCGATCGCGCACGAGATTAACAATCCGCTCGAGGCGGTGCTGAACCTGATCTACCTGGCGCGCTCCAACTCCTCCGACCCGGAGGTCAAGGCGTATCTGAACACCGCGGAGAGCGAGCTTGTGCGGCTGTCGCATATTGCCAAGCAGACGCTGGGTTTTTATCGCGAGCAGAATTCGGCCGCCGTGGTTTCGCTCACCGAGCTGGTCGGCGACGTTCTGAGGATCTACAGCACGAAGCTGAAGGAGGCGGGTGTCCGGGTGGAGACACGCTTCGACTCGGCGCGGCAGGTCGTGGTGAGGAAGGGAGAGATGATGCAGGTCATCTCCAACCTCGTCACCAATGCGATGTATGCGATGGCTCCCGGAGGAACCCTTGGTGTCGCCATCGACGAGGGGACGTGCGAGGGGCGCGAGGCGCTCGTCCTTTCGATCGAGGATGACGGTCGAGGCATTCCCGCCGAGAATCTCGAGCGGGTCTTCGAGCCCTTCTTTACCACGCGCGGATCGATCGGCACCGGCATTGGCCTCTGGGTGGCGAAGCAATTTATCGCGGGCCACTCGGGAACGATCGAGGTCGAGAGCCGCACCGGCACCGCGTCGCATGGAACGAAGTTTCGGATCTGCCTGCCATTTGAAAATTCCTATTCCAACCAGTTCACAACGTAAGAGAGCCTCTGCGCCTCAGGCTGCTGCGTGGATCTCGGCGAGGATGCCGTCCCACAGCGCCAGCCGGGCAAGGATCGCGGACTCCGCGGCGACGGAGGCCTGGTACCAGCGCGCGTCGTCGTCGCCGCAGAGGTCGGCAACCATGCGCAGCGAGAGCGGGCCGTGGTCTTCGCCGTCCACTTCGATGTGACGTTCGAGATACCACGCGAATTTGCTCAGCTCGCCCGCGTGTCTCCCGTTGAGGTCGCGCACCAGGTTGCGGAAGATGTCGGGGATCACGTCTTCGCGGCCGAAGGTGAAGGCGGCGGCCATGGCGGCGAGGTTGCACGAGTAGATCACCCGGAAGGTGGAAGCCACGAAGGCACGCGGCGCCGCCGGGCCCGCGAACATGTTGGGGACAAAGCTGCCGTGGACGACGCTCGAGAGCAGCGAGCGGATGGGCGTGGTGTCGGCCTGGGCCTGCTCCATGGCCTCCAGATAGAGCTCGAAGTGGCTGATGGCGCGGCCTTCGAAGAGGTCGGACTCTTCGCCGAGGACGATCTCGTTGATGAAGCGGCGGCTGGCAGGGAAGGGTGTCGGCGACCACGGAACGGTCGTGCAGGTGAGCTGTAACTGCAGCGCCTTGAGCAGGGACATGAAGTCCCACACGGCGAAGACGTGCGACTGCATGAAGATGCGCAGGTGCTGGGGTGTGCGGATGCTGGCGTAGAGCGGATGCGCATGGAGCTGCGCGCGCAGCGGTGCGATGCGGGCTTCGATGGCGGCGAGACGGTCGGTGCCAGAGGGCGCGGCGGGCGAGGGTTCGGTGGTCGAGGTCACGCTTCTATTATCGCGTCGGCGGCGGTGGTGGATCTCCCGCGCGGCAAGATTTCGCGCTGCGGCCCGGCCAGGGAGGCGGCGCGTCCTGCATAATGGTGGCTCCCGCCTGGCCGCGGTATGGGCCACATTCTTTGCGGGCAAGATCACGCGCGGCGATTCGCGCGGAGGCTGCCGATGTTTGTTCCGTCCACGTTTGCTGTGGCGCTGCTGATGACCATCCTGAGCACCATCTGCTGGGGCTCGTTTGCGAACACGTTTAAGTTCACGAAAAATTATCGTTTCGAGCTCTACTACTGGGACTATGGCCTCGGCATCTTCCTCATCGCGGTCGTGCTCGCCTTCACGATGGGCAGCCATGCGGGCGGGCCGACGGCGTTTCTCGCCAACCTGCACGCGGCCGACGATCTGAACCTGCTGTACGCGGCCTTCGGCGGCTTCATCTTCAACATCGCGAATGTGCTGCTGATCGCCGGCATCGAAATCGTCGGCCTGGCCGTCGCGTTTCCCATCTCGATCGGCATTGCGCTGGTGGAGGGCGTCGTCCTCAGCTATGCGCTGCAGCCGCGCGGCAATCCCGTCCTGCTCGGAGCCGGCGTGCTGATGGCGGTGGTCGCGGTGGTGCTGGTCGGCAAGTCCTACGGCGCGCTGCGCTCGGGCACGGAGCAGGTGTCGAAGAAGGGCGTGGTCGTCTGCGTGATCTCGGGATTCCTGATGGGGATCTTCGCGCCCTTCGTCACCCGCGCGATGACCCACGGCAACACGCTCACTCCGTATACGACAGCAGTGTTTCTGACCTTCGGCGCCTTCGTCTGCTGCTTCTTCTTCAACACGATCCTGATGCGCAAGCCCATTGTCGGCAGCCCGGTGGCGGCGGCAGATTACCTTCGCGCGCCGGCTGGCTATCATGCGCTGGGGCTGCTGGGCGGAGCGATCTGGGGCCTGGGCACGGTGTTGAATTTCGTCGCCGCCAGCCTCGTCGGCGTGGCCATCTCCTACGCGATCGGCCAGGCGTCGCCGATGGTCGCGTGCCTGTGGGGCGTCTTCGCGTGGAAAGAGTTCAAGGGAGCGAACAACAAGGCCAAGGGATACCTGGCCGCGATGGTGGCGTCGTATCTGCTCGCGCTGGTGCTGATTGCGCGTGCGTATGCTGGTTAGTGGATCGCGGGGAGAGACGAGCAGGATGGCGAAGAAGATTGTTGTGCTGGGAAGTTTTGTGGCGGACGTTGCGTTTCGCGCGGCGCGGCTGCCGGCATGGGGCGAGACCCTGATGGGCAGCGGCTTTGCGCTGGGTCCGGGCGGCAAGGGATCGAACCAGGCCGTCGCCGCGGCGCGCGCCGGAGCCAACGTGCAGATGCTCTCGCGGCTGGGCGACGACGCCTTCGGCAGGCTGGCGCGCGATACCTGGGCAGCCGATGGAATCGACGCGTCGCTGGTGGAGAACTGCGCGACGCCGACCGGCTCGGCGGTGATCCTGATCGACGAGGTGAAGGGCGAGAACGCGATCATCGTCGTTCCCGGCGCCTGCTTCACGCTCGCGCCAAAGGATGTCGAAGCGGCCGCCGCCGCGATTCGCTCCGCAGGCGTCTTGCTCACGCAGCTGGAGCTGCCGCTCGACACCGTGGAGCGCGGCCTGCGCATCGCACGCGAGGCCGGCGTGCAGACCATCCTGAATCCCGCGCCCGCGCAGCCGTTGAGCGACACGCTGCTCGCGCTCGCCGACTTCCTGATTCCGAATGAGAGCGAGGCGGCGCTGCTGACCGGGCTTCCGGTCGAGAGCGTGGCGCAGGCAGAGGCCGCGGCACGCGCGTTGCTGGAGCGCGGCGCTCGCTGCGTGATCGTGACCCTCGGCGCGCAGGGAGCGCTGGTGTGCGCGAAGGATGCCGGCGCAGAGCTGGTGAGCTCGTTCAGCGTCGGTCCCGTGCTGGACACGACGGGCGCCGGCGACGGCTTCTGCGGAGGCTTTGCGGCTGCGCTCAGCGAAGGCCGCACCGTGCTCGACGCAGCGAGGTTCGGCTGCGCGACCGCCGGCATCTCGGTGACCCGCGCCGGGACAGCGCCGTCGATGCCGCGGCGCAGCGAGATCGACGCGCTGCTGCGGCGAGGCTAGCGCGCCGCGAAGAGGCTCGGCTGCAGGCTCGGCTGGAGGCTGGTCTGGGGACTCTCCGCGCTCACCGTGGCCGGCGGTTTGCGCGCGGCTGGCTGCGGCGCGGAGACGTCGCGCGGCAGGTGCGCCTCGAAGATGCGCTCGCCCAGGTGGTGCTTGCGGCAGATCTGGCGAACGATGGTGGCCATGCGGTTGCGATAGGGGGCGTCGACGAAGTCCGCGGTGGCAAACCGGCGGTTGTACTCGTCGGCCAGGTGGGGAAGATGCTCGCGCACAAAGCCCAGCCACGTGGGCCGCGAACACGACTTGAGAAACAGCGGGTTGGCGCCGAGGAAGCACGCCCCGGCAGCCGCGGCGCGCGCTGCCACCGCGTCGATCGACTCCACGCTGTCGTTGATGCCGGGCAGCAGCGGCGAGCACAGCACGCCCGCGTTCACCCCGGCGATGCACAGCTTGCGCAGCGCGGCGAAGCGCAGATCCGGCCGCGGCGCGCGCGGTTCGAGCTTGCGCGCCAGCGCAGCGTCGGTGGTGGTGATCGTGATGTGCACCACCACCGCGTTGTGCTTCGCAATCTCCAGCAGCAGGTCGATGTCCCGCGCGATCAGCGACGACTTGGTGATGATGCCGATCCGCAGACCCTTCTGCCGCGCGAAGACCTCCAGCAGGCTGCGCGTGATCCCCACCCGCCGCTCGATCGGCTGATACGGATCGGTCGCCGTTCCAATCACAATCTCCTCGCTCGCGATCGAAGCTGCGCAGCTCCTGCTCCAGCAGCCACGCCGCATTTTCTTTCAGGTAAATCTCGTGCTCGAACGCCAGCGCCCACGGCTGCTGCGGAATCTCCAGAGCGCCGGGCGGAGGCGTGTGGATCGGCTCCGGCTGCAGAAACTCGTGGGTGTAGCGCGCAAAGCAGTACTTGCAGCCGAACTCGCAGCCGCGAAAGGGATTGATCGTCCAGTACTGCTTGAGCTGCCGCTTGGAGACCGACTTGTTCAGAATCGTTCGCGACTGGATGGCGCGAAAGTCGATCAGGTGTCCATCGTCGGCGTGCGCGGCCTCGGCGGCCAGCCGCGCCATGCCCAGCAGGCGCGGTCCGGGGTGCGTGTTGAGGATGGGAAAGAGGGTGCTGGGAGTAAGTTTTGTTTTCGCCATTTCTTCGCCTCAGTGGAGATGAGGTTAGGCGGGAATCGCGGGCGTGTCAAGGGGGATCTTTCAGCCGGTGCCTCGCTCGTCAGAAGCTTCCGGGTTCACGCGATCCCCGGAGGAACCGACGCGAGCTCCGGCTCCTGCACATCCATCGGAACGGCCGCGTGCGAGAGGTTCGACTCCACGCGGTTGCGGCCCAGCAGCTTGGCGACATACAGAGCGCTGTCCGAGGCGTTCAGCAGCGAGAGCGCCATCTGGTCCGGCTCCGGCACGGCTACCGCCACCCCGATGCTGATGGTCTGGATGTGCCACGGGCTGCCCGAGTGCGGCAGGCGGATCGCCGCCACGGCCGCGCGCAGGCTCTCGGCGATGGCCATCGCGCGGGTGCTGTCGGTGTTCGGCAGGATCACCGCAAACTCCTCGCCGCCAAAGCGCGAAGCTTCGCCCAGGCTCTCCGGAATGCCGTCGGCGATCACGTTCGCGATCAGGCGCAGGCAGGTGTCGCCGCTGATGTGGCCGAACAGGTCGTTGTACTTCTTGAACAGATCCACGTCGATCATCAGCAGCGAGAGCGGCTGGCGGTTGACCAGCGCGTGCTCCCACTGTTCCTCCAGGTGGTCGTCGAAGCTGCGGCGGTTGCTCAGGCCGGTCAGCCCGTCCTGGGTCGCAAGCAGCCGGTAGCGCGCCTCGCTCCTCTGCAGCGATGCCTCCAGCTCCTTTCGCTCTTCCAGCAGCGCCGCCACCGAGAAGGACGTAAACAACGCGACCGCCAGGAACACCTGCACCACCACAATGCGATGCAGCATGCGATGGTCCGCCACCAGCATCAGCGGTCCATAGCCTTTGACCGTCAGGCTGATGGAGATGAACGCGATCACGCCGACCGCCAGCACCGTGCCCGGAAATCCCAGCCGAAACACCACCAGCAGCAGCGCCGGGAAGATCAGAAAGATCAGCGGATCCTGGCTGTGCGTGAAGACAAACAGCGTGGCGACCGCGGGCACCAGCAGCAGCCCGAGTGTCTTCAGCAGCCGCTTGCGGTGCAGCATGTGGAAGAAGCCGGGCCGCAGCAGGATGAAGACCAGCGGCGCCATGATGGACATCCCCAGGATGTCGCCGAGATACCAGGTGCGGAAGAGCGTAAGCCACGGGCCGGCCTTCACGAACACCAGTGTCCACGACGCTCCCAGCGCGCTGGTGATGGCCGTGGCCCCGATCACCGCAATCACCAGGAAGCCCACCAGCGGCCGCCGCCGCGAGAGATTGAAGGGGTTGCCGAAGATGTACGTCAGCACGTACGCCGACAGGATCACCTCGACCGAGTTCGCCAGCGAGACGCCGAACGCCAGGGCAAAACGATCGCCGTAGAGCACGTCGGCCAGCGTATCGGCCAGCAGGCCAACCGCGAAGTACTCCAGCCAGAGATGGCGCGGCCGCAGGATCACCAGCGCAAACAGCATGCCGTTGGTAAACCAGATGGTGGCCACGCCCTCGGAGCTGTTCGAGAGCTTGATGCCCAGCCACGAGAAGAGCAGCAGCACCAGGAACGTAATCGCCAGTTCCACCCAGTGCGCAACTCCGCGAGGCGGCGCGGATGGTTTCACGCCGGCGTAGGAATAGCCCGGTAGACTTGGCTGCTGATTCAACTCTGCGCGCATGAGGGGTGTGTACCAGTATCCACCAAATGGAGGAGCTTGGGGATGGCAACTGGCTGCCAGCGGGAAGAATCCGGGCCGGGAAAAGATCGTGCCGCGAGCAATGTGGGCGCAAGTCGTTTACCCTATCTCGCAGTCACCCGCAGTGGGCAACACGCAGTTCAATCGAAATGAGGAGAGTGACGTGATGAGATGGCTATCGCATCCGCGTTTTCTGGCGGTGTACTCGGGCGTGCTGACGTTGGTCTTTGCGGCGACGGTCGCGCTGGGCCTGAGAAATGGCGCGTCGATCCTGCGCCCGGTGCAGGCAGCGGACGCCCGCAATGCGACGTTCGACCAGATCACCGTGCAGCGCATCAACGTCGTCGAGCCCGATGGAACGCCGCGCCTGGTCATCGCGAGCAAGGGCAACTTTCCCGGCTCCTTCTTCAAGGGTAAAGAGGGCTCGCGGCAGGATCGCGCCGGCGAGGCCGGGATGCTCTTCATGAACGACGAGGGAACCGAGAATGGCGGCCTGATCTTCGGCGGCTACACCGGCAGCGACGGTGTGCCGCATGCCTGGGGGCATCTCAGCTTCGACGAGTATGAGCAGGATCAGACCATGAGCCTGGATATGCGGCAGGATGGCATGGACCGCAACGCCGGCATGCAGTTCTTCGATAACGGATCGGCGCGCATCACGCCGGAGGTGCTGGCGGCGTTCGAGCGAGCGAAGTCCATGCCCACGGACACGCCCGAGCATATCGCGGCGCGGAAGCAGGCGCTCGCGCAGGTGCTGGCGCGATATCCCATCCAGGAGCATCCCCGCGCCTACCTGGGGCGCGACCCGGACAAGGGCTCGTCGCTGCGGCTGGCCGATGCTGCAGGGCACAACCGCATCCTCCTGCGCGTGGCCGCGGATGGCACCCCGCAGATGCAGTTTCTGGATGCGTCGGGGAAGGTGACGGCGCAATGGCCGGAGGCGAAGTAGGCGGCGAGCGTGCAATGAAGCGCGCGCCCTCAATGTCCTTCCATCCGCCGCCCTCCCCCAGCATCAACACCGCGGCAGCGCCCGTGGAGCTTGAACAAAGGTCATCGCTCAAAGCCCTTCGGGCGTAAGCTGTTGCCATGAACGTCACCCTGCCCAAGATCGACCAACCCGTTCGCCTGCGCTTTGCGCGCCCCATGACGGACGAGCAGTTGATGCGATTCTGCGCAGAAAACGACGCTCTTCGCGTAGAGCGCGATGCGAATGGAGAGCTGGTCGTGATGACGCCCAGTGGCAGCGGAACAGGCCAGAAGAACTCCGAGTTGATCTATCCGGTGACGGCCTGGGCGCGCGAGACCAACTCCGGTGCGACCTTCAACTCCAACACCGGCTTCACCCTTCCCGACGGCTCGATGCGCAGTCCCGCCGCCGCCTGGATCGCCTGGCCGCGCTGGAACGCTCTGAGCAAGCAGGAGCAGGACGGATTCGCGCCCATCTGCCCGGAGTTCGTCATCGAACTCCGCTCCCCCACCGACAGCCTCCCCGACCTGCAAGCCAAGATGCGCCTCTGGACCGCGAACGGCGCCGAGCTCGCCTGGCTGGTCGATCCGTTGCGGAAGACGGTGGAAGTGTATCGGCCGGGGCGCGAGGCGGAGGTGCTGGAGGGTGGCAGCGCGGTCGAGGGGGATGGGCCGGTGGCGGGGTTTGTGCTGGAGGTGGGGTAGGTGTTGGGATTCACTCGGTCTACGGATATGTAGCCGATGCGTAGTTCCTTGGCGGGGATGAAGTTCAGCTGATGTGCTGTGAAAAGGATCGCTCTTGAGCTTGGCGCTCAGCAATCATTCGACGTGCGGCTTCACAGCTTACAATCTGCAACTGGCAGCGAAATTCAAGATTCTGATCTGATTCACGCACTGTATGACCATTTACTGAAAAGATAATCTCTTGCATTTGAAGTTTCCCGGTGCGAAGATTCGCTTGAGAGCTTCGCAGGCAGGCAGGCCTTTTTCTTTTGTTCGGAGAACGTCTATGAAAACCTTCAAGTTCTGCGCTGTAGTGCTGCTCTGCGCTTCGTCTGCCAATGTTTGGAGCCAGTCAAGTCCGAAGGCATCAAATCCAGATGCATCATTATATTCCCCCATCTTTCAGGGAAAGATAACAATTAACGCAATTCCGCACGATATACATGCTGCGAACTTTACGCTGATGACCTCATGGATACCGGGGCCGACAAACAAAGGCATACTAAGGTTCAAGGTGCACGGATGGGTTGAGGAACGGCCCCATACTCAAACAGAAGCAGTAGCGGACGGACATGGAAATTTCGTGGAATCCGACTCTGGAACCATCTACAACGATGGGATACCGCTCTATCTTCAACAATTGCGTAGTTGCATGTTCGACCTACTAATGTATGACGATGCGGGATTTAAGCTGCGTGAAATTCCCCTAGTATTTGTCGGTGGCGTGGATGGCGTAACGGCGCTTCTAACATCGCTGGACGCCAATGATTCTGTGCCAATGTCAGCCGAGGAATACCGCCATTCAATCAAAGGTTCATGGAATATCGAATGGTCAGGATGTCCATAAAGCGTATATTGTTGGCCCTATGAAAAAGAGCTTCGCTGCGATACTCGTTCTGCTCTTTGCTTCGTCAGTCTTCGCTCAAGACGAAATCGATTACAACCATCGGATTGAGGACAAGGGCGAAAACGGATCAGTGATTGTTCTTGAAGACGATTCGGTTTGGGCTGTAAATCCGGTGGACAATTACAAAGTTTCGGTGTGGCTCACAACTGACGAAGTGACAGTTTTCAAATCCTCACCGAGCACGCTATATCCCTACCTAATAGTCGATAAGGAACATACTGACGATAGGGTGCATGTCAAGTATCTTGGCCATATTTAGGCGTATATTACGTGCCACCATCTAGAACGTGCCCTATTGACTCAATCTCAAATTTCCGGCATACTTAGAAGGTTGTCTGCACTCCTATGCAGGCTAGTCGAGACCACGCCCTTGCAAAACACCGCATGCCGGGGTGGGAGACGAGGAAATCATGGCAAAGAAGCTGTCCAAGAATATTACGAAGGCGCGCGCGCTCGTCGAGCCGCGTCCCTACGCCATCGGCGATGCGATTCCCCTGCTGCAGAAGGCCAAGTACGCCAAGTTCGACGAGACCGTCGACCTGACCATGCGCCTGGGCGTCGACACCCGCCACGCCGACCAGATGGTCCGCGGAACGGTGGTCCTTCCCCACGGCCTCGGCGGCAAGTCCAAGATTGTGGCCGTCATCGCCTCGGGCGACAAGGTCAAAGAGGCTGAGGCTGCCGGCGCCGAGTTCTTCGGCGGCGAGGAGCTGGTCGAGAAGATCCAGAAAGAGAACTGGACCGCCTTCGACGCCCTCATCGCCACCCCGGACATGATGCGTTCGGTCGGCCGTCTCGGCAAGGTCCTCGGACCCCGCGGCCTGATGCCGAACCCCAAGACCGGCACCGTCACCACCGACGTGGCCTCGGCCATCCGCGAGATCAAGGCCGGTAAGGTCGAGTTCCGCGCCGACAAGACCGCCCTGGTGCACGTCCCGGTCGGCAAGCTCTCGTTCAGCGTGGAGAAGCTGCAGGAGAATGCGCTCACGGTGATCTCCTCGGTCGTCAAGGCGAAGCCTTCCGCGGCCAAGGGCAAGTACATCAAGCGCATTGTGCTCAGCTCCACGATGGGCCCCGGCATTGAGCTCGAAGCCGCTGTGGCGGATGTGGCGACCAAGGCATAACGACGGCCTTTAGCTTTTCGCTAGAGACTCCGACGAATTGAGATTTTCGCTTGAGCGCAGAGCGTTCGAGCAGCACAAATAGAGCTAGAAGCTAAGAGCTAGAAGCTAGAGGCTGATTTTTTATGGCATTGACCAAGGCGAAGAAGAACGAAAAGGTAAAAATGCTGGCGAGCGAGCTGGAAAGCTCGACCTCGGCCATCATCGGCACGTTCAAGGGGCTCACCGCCTCCAAGGACTTTGAGCTGCGCAAGGTAATCCGCGACGCGGGCGGCGCGTACCACGTCGTCAAGAACAAGCTGGCGGCCAAGTCGTCGCAGGGCACCAAGGTTGAGGCAGCCCTCCAGGGCCTCAAGGGTGTGAACTCGGTAGCCTACACCTCGGGCGACCCGGTCGCCCTGGCCAAGGCCCTCTCGACCTGGGTGAAGGATAACTCTGAGTTCACCTTCAAGCTGGGCATCGTCGACGGCCGCGTCATCACCGTCGCCGAGATCGACTCCCTGGCCAAGCTGCCGGGCAAGGAAGAGCTCTTCTCGAAGCTCCTCTTCCTCATTCAGTCCCCGGCCCAGCGCCTGGCGACGGTGATCAACGCCACGGGACGCGATCTCGCGGTGGTGATCAACCAGGCCGTGGAGAAGGGCAAGTTCGGCGCGCCGGCAGCTTCGGCTGCACCGGCAGTAGAAGCTCCAGCGGCAGAGGCGGCTCCGGCAGCGGAAGCTGCGAGCAGCGCACGTCGAAGAGGCGGCCGCGGGCGAGCAGCCTTCGGGCGCGGCCCAGCCGGAGAATGGCACGGCGACGCAGGCTGGCGAAGCTGCTGCCTCCGAGCCGGCCGAAGGGTAACCAAGTTTCGTCGCAACCTTCAACGGGTGCGCAGTCTGGGCGCAACGGAAACCCGCTGAAGCTGCGGCAGCCTGGGGCAGAAGATGGCCTTAGGTGCGTTGAATCAGCAACATAGCAACATCAAGTTTTGAAATTTGCAGTACACGGAGAGAGAATCATGGCGGACATTCAGCAGTTGGAAGATCAGATCGTTAGCCTCAGCCTGCTTGAGGCTGCGGAGTTGGTGAAGAAGCTTGAGGAGCGCCTCGGCGTTTCGGCAGCGGCTGCAGTGGCTGCGGCTCCTGCGGGCGGCGGCGCGGCTGCTGCGGCTCCGGTCGAAGAGAAGACCGAGTTCACCGTCATCCTCAAGGATGCGGGCGCGAACAAGATCAACACCATCAAGGCTGTACGCGAAGTCACCGCTCTTGGCCTCAAGGAAGCCAAGGACCTGGTCGACGGAGCTCCCAAGCCCTTGAAGGAGAACGTTTCGAAGGAAGATGCAGCCGCTATCGCGAAGAAGTTCGATGGCGTTGCCACCGTCGAGATCAAGTAATCGAGACCGACGCAGTTTGCGGGGGAGGCAGGTTCAGGCCTGTTGAAATCCCCCGGTTGCAGCCGGGGCGGATCTGCGGTATCCTCTCTAATGGGAGACTGCCGCAGCTGCCTCGGCGCAACGTTTTTCTGCGGAGCTCGAAAACTTAATCTAGCGTAGTTCGATTCAGTGGTTTTATCCGGTTCATCCTGGCACTGCGAAGCAGGTTATGGAGCCGGCCACCTTGTGGTTCGAGCGGCGGGTCCGCAAGGTGCAAACGTGCGACAAGCGGCAAACATTGACACCCGTATGGCGTGCGGGTTCAAAGGGCGGCGATTATCCACCGTTTCTGTATCAACTCACTTACGAATAGCGTATGCGCGCTCTCCGGGCAGCTTGTCCCGCAGGGCGCTTTCGCCGTCTCTGGCGATTAGGCACTGTTTGGCGCCTTATAGTGCCAAAGCCGGCGTTTTTGCGGCGCTACCTGCTTCATCGGCGCCGAGTGGTTTGAAGTTTAGCGGCACGCAGCAGAGAGTCGCAAGTTCAGGTTCTGACCCGGTTCCTTGGGGTATGGCCTTTGTATCAGAGTTTGCCTTGTGTACGTAAGGCGGCGGCACGACCCAGGTTTTCACCCCGCAGAATGCTTCGCTGGGGTTTCTGTACGCGCTTCAGGTGTGGCCTCTGCGAGGAGAGACTGCACCGGAACAGGCGCACATCAAGTCCAATGAGAAGCGCCGCATTTGTGCGGTGGTTTCTCCCTTCCGAGCGTGACCGTCCCAGGCGGCCCACTCCGGAGGGCCTCGAGCCAAGCAGAAGGTCAGCCCCAAGAGGCTGGCCGCAGCAACAGGAGAGAGCATGTCGAAAACAACCCCCAACGAAATGCGCGCGATCCGCACCCGGCTGGATTTTTCCAAGATTCCCACCAGCATCCAGATCCCCAACCTGATTGAGGTCCAGCGCCGCAGCTATGAGCGCTTCCTGCAGATGGACAAGCTGCCCCGCGAGCGCGAGGACAACGGCCTGCAGTCGGTCTTTACCTCCGTCTTCCCCATCACCGATTTCCGCAACGTATCCGAGCTTGAGTTTGTCGACTACTCCATCGG